>CAVZYB010000020.1:0-24628 GCA_963779365.1 uncultured Acidobacteriota bacterium
CTAGCGGAAGTTGCGGCACAAGAAAAGCCCGGAGGAGATCCGGGCTTTTCGCTGTATCGAGAATGGTGCTAATCGGCTTCCTGCAAGGATGTGACGTGCTGTTCCAGGGCTTTCGAGTATTCGCGTTCGGCGACCAGCTCCGCCTCAAGTTTCTTGATCTGGCTGTGCAGCCGCAGGATTTCCAGCCGCATTCTTCCCGCGTCTGAACTGATGCCGGGGATGGGCGGAGGAGGAACTCGTCCGGGCTGAGGCGGCGGCACGGGCATTTGCGCCGAACCGGTGATCTGCGCGCCGGGAATGGAAACCGGGGGCGCCACAACCGGCGGAGTCATCGCAGCCGCAACCGTGGCGGCAATCGAGGTGGCGGGGGTAATCGGCGTACCGGCTGCAATGGACGTACTGGGGATGCGCGGAGCGCACGCGCAGGCACCGGCACCGGTCCGGTGATGCGCGACGGACCGTGACCGTTGCGCGCAGGCATGGGACCGCTGAAAATGCTGTTGAGCACGGCGCTGGCATCCTGGAAGGCTTGATCATCGCCGGCGGCCTCGGCTTCCACCGGGGCGGCCAGCAGATGGCGCACGCGGGCAATCAGGTCTTGCGGCTGGAAGGGTTTGCGGATCAGCTCATTGGCATGGACGGCGAAGGCGCGCTCCGCCACTCCCTTATTGACCACGCCGGACATCAGAATCACCGGGGTTTGGCCAAAACGGGGATGCTGCTTGATGTACTGGCAGACATCGTAGCCGTCGCGCCCCGGCATGATGACGTCGGTGATGACCACGTCCGGTGCGCTATGATCCATCAGGTCCATGGCGCTGCTGGCATCGTGGCAGGTGATGACCTCAAGCTCTTCGCGGCGGAAGGCGATTTTAATCACCTCGCGCATCGTCGCACTGTCGTCAATAAAATAGACCACCGGCTTTGCGCTCATTTGTGCCCTCCCTCGCTGGCTGCACGCTCTTCATCGATTTCGCGCAGTGCCTCCATCATCAACTCCGTCACCGAACGGAAGACGGTCCTGGTGGCCGCCAGCGAGCCGGGTACGAACTTGTACACGCCACGCTCGACGCCATTGCAATTCTTGATAATGAAAATCACCGCTTCATCGCCGATGGTCTCGCCCACCTCGGCGTGCAGTACGGCCCCGCGGTTGAAGAAAACGGTTCCATCCAGGGTTTCCGCATTGATGTAGAGCACGCCCGACTGCCGCGAATGAGCCAGCATCTGAATCACGCCGGGCAGATCGAGGTGCGACAGGCTGCCCTCCAGCACGGTCTGTTCCGACTCCAGCATCTGGGTAGGATGGAAGCCTTCGAGGCGGCTGAGCAGAAATGTGCGCACTTGCGCGGCAATGTTTTCCGGGCCGCGGCGGCGGTCGATGTAATCGTCGCAACCGGAGCGGAATGCTTCCATCAGGGCCTGCTGCCCACCGTCGCCCATGGCAACGATCGGAATATTCGCGGTGACCGCATCGCTGTGCAGGATTTTCGGCAGGTCGAAGACGCTGATCTCGCGCAAATTGGTGGCGCACAGGATGGCCGTGGGCGCGTCCCACTCCAGCATGGTGAGCGCATAGGTCGCCTGGGTACTGTGGATGACGTCGAATCCATGCGCTTTGAGCGCCTCGGTGAGGCGTCGCGCAAAAAACACATTGCTGTCAATCACCAGAATGCGCTGATTCAGAGCGTCGGTTTTACTGCTCATCGCTTCGCCTCCCCGCCATGGCAGGCTGAATGCAGTGTGCCACAACCTGGTCCAGGTCCAGCAGAGGAACTGTCCTGCCGCCGGTACGCAAGAGGCCAGCGACGAAGGTCACCGCTTGCCGGGGCGTTGCATCGGGCGTCTCGTCCCGCTCGCCCTGTACCAGTTCGCAGTCGCCGCTCACCGGGATGGCCACGGTGGAAGCACGTCCCGCGTAGTTGCATCGCGCCACCACGTAGAGGTTGCGTTCGGGGCCCTGCCCAAAGGCGCTACGCAGATCGCAGACCGGAATCACCGCCCCGCGCCGTACCAGTACACCTTCCAGAGACTGCATGGTGTGCGGAAATGAGTAGACCCGGCTCGGCATCACCAGTTCCTTCACCTGGTTGGAGTCCAGCGCATAGCGCTCCTCTCCCAGGGGAAAGGTCACGAATCGGGTTGTGTCATTCATGCCCACTCCCTTTGGCCGGAACCGTGGCAGTCCAATACTCTGTTCTTACGAGCGGAACCACATCGTTCTCCAGCAACAGCAGACCGCGATACCACTGGCGTTCCGCTCCCCGGAATAATCCCGGCAGCGGCACCACTTTGGGCAGACTCGTCATGCGCTCGACCTCGGTCACACCTAGCGAGCACTCGCCCGGCTTCAGCACCACGAAATGATCAAGTATTCCGGCTCCGAGCCCGATCTGCAAAGCGAAATCGATCGGCTCCGGACCCTTTAGTTTTCGAATCGAGGTACGATCGTCACCATCGCGAATCTCCTTGACCTCGCTGGCCGCCACGGCAAATCGCCTTCCGCCCGCGGTAAACAGAATCACGGGGCCGGGCGTGACCGCCGCGGCTTTGGCCGGACGCGCGACAAACAAGGGACGCCGCTCGTACTCTTTCACGGCTTCCGCCAGCGCTGCGCCGAAAAGAAAGCGCCACCAAACTCAGCCACTGTCATACTCCTACCACCCGCGCCGTCCTCGGATAAAACGTCAAGCGCCGGGTGATCGCCGCCGCAATCTGCTCCAGCGGCAGGACGTGGCCCACGGCGCCGGTCTTGATGGCCTCGGCGGGCATCCCGAAAATTACCGAGGTCGCTTCATCCTGGGCGATCACCAGTCCGCCGTTTTCCTGAATTGCCATCGCCCCGCGCGCGCCATCGTTGCCCATTCCGGTGAGGATCACGGCCACGGCGTTGCCCCCGGCCAGCGCGGCCACGGATTCCAGAGTCACATCGATGCTGGGGCGGTAGCCGGCAATGCGGGGGCCGTCGTCGAGCACAATGCGCCCCGGCGGGGCGACCCGCAGATGGCAGTCTCCGGGGCAGACGTACACCTGTCCGGCACGCAGGGTTTCGCCGCTCTCCGCGTGCTTCACCGGAAGCTGCGAGACCGCCGCAAGCTGCTCGGCAAACTGGGGGGTAAAGCTTCCGGGCATGTGCTGCACCACCAGCACCGCTCCGGGAAAGTCCGCCGCGAATTCCGCCACCAACTTCATCAGCGTCGCCGGACCACCGGTGGAGGCCGCGAGCACCGCCAGCGGCATGCGAGCGACATTCTCCATGCGAGCCGCTGCCTCGTGGTGGATGAGCTGCGCCCATTGGTCACCAGGGGCGCGGTAAAGTCCTGCGCAGGCTCCTCAACCCGCGCGACCTTGGCCGGCGCGGAGCGCGCGCAGGTTGCGGACGACGCGAACCTTGGAGGCAATGCGCAGCTTGCGCACCAGCTCCTCGCGCACGCTCGACATGTCGAGGTCGACGCCGCTGCTGGGCTTGGCGACAAAATCTATGGCTCCCAGCTCCAGCGCGCGCAACGTGGCCGTGGCTCCGTCCTTGGATTCCGAACTGACGATCAGGATCGGCCGCGGATCGGTGGCCATGATGATCTCGGTCGCCTGCAGCCCATCCAGGTGCGGCATGTTGATATCCATGGTGATGACGTGGGGCTTGAGCTTGGCGGACTTTCTCCACCGTCTCGCGCCCATCCCGCGCCTCGCCCACCACCTCAAATGCGCCATCGGAGTCGAGGATGCTGAGCAGCACCTTTCGCATGAATGCCGAATCGTCGGCCACCAGCACCCGGATTTTTTCACCCATCGTCATTGTCTATCTCTCAGTGAACCACCGGCGGAGCGGCAGCCACCTGTCCCGAAGTCCCGATCAACTCCACCACCTGCGCGATAAAGGATTCTTCCTGCACCGGCTTGACCATGAACGCCGCAGCGCCTTCCTTCAGCGCGCGCTCGCGATGCTTGGCTGCCGGCGCGCGAGGTCACCACCATCACCGGAAGCTTGCTGGTCGCAGGCGTCTGCCGCAGATGCAGCATCAATTCGTAGCCGTTGGTGCGCGGCATCTCCAGATCGGTAATCACCAGATCGCACTCGTTCGAGGTCGCAATCTCCAGCGCCTCCAGGCCGTCGGAGGCGAGTTTGACGCGGTATCCGGCCTTCTCCAGCATGCGTCCCACAAACTTGCGTACGCTGATCGAATCGTCGGCCAGCACCACCAGCTTTTCCTTGCCCACGGCATCGACGGCAGCGGCGGGAATCTCACCGCGCGCCACGGCGGTTGCACCCGGCAGGAACAATCGCGCCGCGTTCATCATGGTGGTCAGCGGACGGCGCTCGATGGATTCGCCCATGATCAGGCGGTTGACATCGACCAGCAGAATCAGGCTGCCATCGGGCGCGATGGTGGCTCCGGGAAACAGCTTTACGTTGCGCAGATACTCGCCCAGATTCTTGATGACGATTTCATCCTTGCGCAGAACTTCCTCCACCACCACGCCGACCTGCCGGCCTCCGACATTGACCAGCACCAGGCGGAAATATCCGTTGACCGGTGAGAGGCGCGGCAGTTGCAGGGCCTCATCGAAGCGCACCACCTCGGTCAGCACGTCGCGCACCTTGGTGATGAGCTTGCCGCCAACCTCTTCGATCTCGCTGGCGCGAATGCGGCGAATCTCCTCGACAAAGCCCAGCGGGAAGGCAAAGGTCTGCTCGTCCGCACTGCACGAACAGCGCCTGCGAAATGATCAGCGTAAGCGGAACCTTCAGGGTAAAGCGCGAGCCGATTCCCTTCTCGGTCTCGACCTCGATTTCGCCGTTGAGATTGTTCACGTTCGAGCGCACCACGTCGAGTCCCACGCCCCGGCCCGCCAGCTCGGTGCGGCGCGGCGCGGTCGAGAAGCCCGGGCGGAAGAGCAGGTCCACCAGCTCGCGGCGGCCCAGGCGCTCGGCATCGTCGGCGGAGAGGAATCCGCTCTCCACCGCCGTGGCCTTCACCCGCTCGAAGTCGACGCCGCGGCCATCGTCTTCCACCTCGATGTAAATGTGATTTCCCTTGTGGTAGGCGCGGACCGCGATGTTGCCCTGATCGGGCTTGCCCGCCTCGTAGCGCTCGTCGGCCCGCTCGATGCCGTGCGCCACGGCGTTGCGCACCAGGTGCAGCAAAGGGTCGGCAATCTGCTGAATGATGTTGTTGTCGAGCTCGGTCTCGGCTCCCGCCAGGGTCAGCTCAACCTGCTTGTTGCTGGCCTTGGCGGCGTCGCGAACCGTGCGTCCGATGCGGGTGAACAGGTTGCCGATGGGCACCATGCGCGCTTGCGTGATCTCATCCTGCAGCCGGTGCGCCAGCTTGGTGAACTCGTCAATGTCGCCGTCGACGCGGCGCACAAAGCCGTCCAACTGGGTGAGCACTTCGGTGATGTCGGCGGAAATTTCGGTGAGCGAGCGCGAGAGGATGCCGAAATCGTCGTAGCGATCCATCTCCAGCTCGCTGAACTCCGAGGGGCTCGCGTCGAACGAACTGCCGTAGCCGAGGTCGCCATGCCGCCCTGATTTCCATACGGCATGGTGGAAGCCCGAGCCGCCGGATAAGGGACTGCCGAAGCCGTAGCCGCCCGCGTGATGCTCCAGGGCTGAGCCCGGCCACTGGGTCGCTGACAGCAGAGGCGCGGAGTTGATGCGGCTGAACTCGTACTTGTCCTGGAACTCCGTAACCTTGTCGCTCATGCGGCCCTTGGAGAAGTTCAGCACCTCGGCCAGCTTCTCCAACTCCGCCAGGCGGCCCAGCATACGGGTGCGATTGATGACCAGCTCGCCGACCGCGTTCATCATGCGGTCCAGGCGCTCCAGCGCAATGCGCACCGATTTGGATTGCGCCATGCCAACCGGCGGTCGCGGCGCAGCCACCGGCTCAGGGAGCTCGATTTTCGCTTCTCCGCCGACCTCATCGGCGGCCTTGACCGGAGTGCCAACCTCGGCGGGCTGGGGAGAGGATGACGCCGGGAGTGACGCCGAGAGTAATGCCGCGTGAGAGGACGCGAATGACGCGGGCGAGAGCAGCGTCGCGGGTGGAGTTGCGGGTGGAGCTGCGGATGGAGTTGCGGATAGCGACACCGGCTCGATTGCGCAGCGGGCACGGACGGCAGCCCGATCTCGGCGGACGCTTCCACCTCGGCGGGCGCAATCTGGTCCAGCCGGGCGATCAGGGTGCGCGCCGCAAGCTGGAAGCTGGCCTCGTCCTCCCACTGCCGGTAGATCAGTTTCTTCAGCACATCGACCGATTCCAGACAGAGGTCGATGATGGTGGCGCTCGGCTTCAGTTCGCCATCGCGCAGCCGTCCCACCAGGTCTTCGGCGCGGTGCGCGATGCTGGCGATGCGCTGCCAGCCCACCTGCGCGGCCGATCCCTTGATGGTGTGCATGGAACGGAAAAGGCGGTGGATGTCCTCTTCGTTCGGGTTCGCCTCCAAGGCCAGCAGACAGTCGGTAATGGTCTGCAGGTGCTCCTCGACCTCGGGGATGAAGAACTCCAGCACCTCCGCCGGAATCTCGCCATCGGGCTCCAGTTCGGGCACGCTCTCGACGGAAATCCTGTTCTCGCGGACGGCCGGGCTGTAGCCTGCTCGGCGGGAACGCCGGAGAGGACGCCGCTAGGCACGGGCTGCACCGGCTGCACATTCGGCTACTGGCGAGCTCGGACGCTGCGGCATCGGCGCCGGAGCCGGGGCCGTACTGGCCTGCTGCCGGAGCCGCTGCCGCTTCGCCGCAGGCTCCGCTGCGGGTCCTGCGGCTGTTCGGTCGGCGAGTCCGCGGCCGGCGGCGGCCCCTGGAAGGCGAAGGGATAGCGCAGCTTGAAGGCGCTGATGTCTTCGACCGACTCCACGCCGTTCGCGCTGATCATGATCAGGTCGCTTTCCAGCACCGCGATCGCTTCGTAGATGAACTCCACCAGCGGGGCCGTGGCCTCCGGGCTGATGGTCGCGTTCATCGCATACTGGAAGATGTGCGCCAGCTTGCTGGCAACCTCGTTGAACAGCTCGTAGCCATAGGTTCCGCCGGTTCCGGCAACGCCCGTGAGCGGAGATGTACAGCCGCTCGATATCCTCGTAGAGCGGATAGGGGTCCTGCAGAATGCCCGAGTACTCGCGCAGGAACTGCAGGTGCTCGCTGGCTTCCTGGAGGAAGAGTTCGATCATTTCCGGACTGGGACCGTTCATGCTTCGTCCCCCACGGCCCGTGCCAGGCTGGCTGGATGGTCCAGCGGCTTTTGCAGCAGCCGGGCTCCATTCATGAACGTCTGATGGAATTTCACCGGAACGTTGGCCACGGATTCGGCATGGCCCAGAAACAGATAGCCGCCCGGCTCCAGGTATTCGAAAAAGCGCTGAATCAGCTTGGAGCGCAATTCCGCGCCGAAATAAATCAGCACGTTCATGCAGAAGATGCAGTCGAAGCGTCCCAGGTAGAGCGGTTGCGCCAGGTTCATGGGCGCAAACTTCACCATCTCGCGCAGCACCGGCTTCACCTGGTAGGCGTCACCCTGCTGGGTGAAATAGTTGGCGATCTGCGGGCCGGAAAGATTCTCCAGCACGCGCGGGCTGTAGACGGCGCGGCCGGCGCGCTCCAGCGCCTCGCGGCTGATGTCGGTGGCCATGATGCTGGCTTCCAGTCCGCCGCGGAGGCAGGCGGCGGCCTCGCAGACGCTCAGGGCAATCGAGTACGGCTCCTCGCCGGTGGCACAGCCCGCGCTCCAGATGCGCAACCCGCGGTCCGGAATTACGCTCCTGCATCTCCGGCAGCACGTGCTGCTCAAAGGCGGAGAACAGTCCCGGATAGCGCAGAAAGCGCGTTTCCTGGGTCAGCAGCCGCTCCAGCATGGTGTCGTATTCCACGTTGGAGCGCGCGCACCAGGCGCAGCAATTCCACGCCGTAGGTCAGGCGCTTGCGCTGCATGTGCTCGACCACGCGCGAGGTCAGGAAACGTTCGCGCGATTCATCGAACACGATGCCGGAGCGCTGCTCGATGAGCAGTTGCAGCTCCCGCACTTCGTGCTCGGTCAGCACCGGATTGACGCCCGTTTCGTTCATCGCCGCCTGCTACTGCCTGATTGCTATTCGAATCTCTCGCTTTCCGGATCTTCAGCTCACGCGCCGCGCCGGTCTGCAACTCTTTCCGTGGCGGCAACTGCTGGGTGGCGGCTGCCTGCACGCGGAACTGCGATAGCGCCTCATTCAACTGTTCGCTCATCTTCACCATCTGCTCCATGCTGCGAGCGGTCTGGCGCGCGCCCTGCGAAGTCTGGCGGGTAATGTTGGAGATGATCTGCATGGCGTTGGCCACACCCTCGGTGCCGCGCACCTGCTGCTTGCTGGCGAGTGAAATCTCCTGCACCAGCTCTGCCGACTGCCGCACCACGGCGGAGATGGCCTCCAGCGCCTTGCCCGCCTGATCGGCCAGCCGCGCGCCCACTTCCACCTCGCGCGTGCCCTCTTCCATCACCACCACCGCCTCGTTGGTCTCGGCCTGAATCGCCTTGATCAACGCGGCGATATCCTTGGTCGCGGTGCGGGAGTGCTCGGCCAGTTTGCGAACCTCGTCGGCAACCACGGCAAATCCGCGGCCCGCCTCGCCGGCGCGCGCCGCTTCAATCGCCGCATTGAGCGCCAGCAGGTTGGTCTGCTCGGTGATGTCATTAATCACGTTGATGATTTCGCTGATCTCCAGCGAACGGTCGCCCAGCGACTTAATCTTCTTCGCCGTGGCCTGCACGCTCGAGCGAATGCGCTGCATGCCCTCCAGCGTGTCGCGCACCGAGCGGTTGCCCTGCTCGGCGGCGTCCAGAGCGCGGCGGGCGGCCTCGGCGCTGGCTTCGGCGTTGTTGCTCACCTGCTTCATCGAAACCGTCAACTCCTCCACGGCCGATGAGGTATTGGTGATCTCGTGATCCTGCTGGGTGGCGCCGGTCGCCATGGTCTCGGAGGCATTGAGAATCTCATTGGCGCTGGTGGATACGTCATTGGCGGCATCGCGCACCCGGCGCAGCACCGAGGTAAAGTTGTCGAGCATGTAGTTGACCGAGTCCACCACATTGCCGAGCGCATCGGTGGTGACGTTGCCGCGCAGCGTCAGGTCGCCGCGCGCGATCTGGCTGACGATGGTCAGGAACTCGGTCACCGAGCGCTGCAGATTGCGCTGTGCCTCTTCGTCCTGCATCGCCTTGGCGGCCTTCGCCGCGGCCTGGTTCAAGCGCAGCGCGATGTAGCTGAAGTCGTCGTTGCCAGCCTCCGCCAGACGCGCCCCGAAGTCTCCGGCGGCGACCTCGTCGGCAAACTCCGCCAGGGCTTTTACCGGCTCGGAAACCTGGTTGGAGAGGCGGAAGAGCACCAGCAGCGAAGCGATCACCAGGACGCCGATCGCGCCGAGCAACCGGTACAGCGTATCCGAAGGCAGCGCGCCAAGTTCAAAAAGCCCTCTTCCGCCGGACCTGGCACCAGCCCCATACGCCAGCACAACGACCACGAAAGTGGCGAGCGCATTGATCACCACCAGCGCGATGATTGTCGAATTCAGACGACCTTTCATAAAACCTCCGGAACCACGCGACGTACACGCACGCGTCGCCTTACACTCGAGCGCCATGGCGCTCCAAAAACCGTATGGCTGGAAGCCGCCACCGTTCCAGCCTTCAAATCACGCCCACCGGAAACGACTCCAACACGCGCTTCAAATCCAGCACCAGCGCCAGCCGGTCTCCGTGGCGCAGCATCCCGGCGCAGTGCGGAACCTCGCGCGGCGCCTCGTCTTTCAGCAAAGGCTCACTGGTGCTATAGGTGCCGATCACCTCGTCCACCGCGATTCCCAAGCGCACATCGGGCGCGCCTTCGCGGCCCCGCAGGCAGGCCACCACCACTTGCTTCGGAGGCATATCCGCCCGCCGCACCTCGGTAAATGCAATGTCCACCACCGGCACGATGGTTCCCCGCAGATTGAACACGCCCAGCAGAAACGGCGGCGACAGCGGCAGATACGTCAACCGCGGCCACTCCACCACCTCATCCACATCCAGCACGTGCAGGCAATAGCGTTCGCGGCCCGCGCGGAAGATGCAGTACTGCTCCTCCGGCAGCGCGGGCTCGGCCGCAAATTCCTCTTCCTCGATCTCGAACTCGGGATCGAGCGGAACCGGCTCAGGGAGCGGCGCCTTGTTGGGCGGCTCGGCCATGGTTACCCGATCACCCGCTGCACTTCGCCCACCAGTTGCTCACCGGTGAAGGGCTTGATCACATAACCGTCGGCGCCCTGCTGCAAACCCCAGAACTTATCGCTCTCGCCGTTTTTCGAACTCACCAGCACAATCGGAATGCCGCCGAATTCCTGGCTGTTCTTCAGTTCGCGGCAAGCCTGGAAGCCGTTTCGTCCGGGCATCACCACATCCAGAAGAATCAGGTTCGGATGTTCCGAGGCAATCATCTGCTCGATGCGCAGAGGGTCGCTCAATGCCACCGCGGAGTATCCCGCGCACTGCAGCAAAGACTGCATCAGCCGGCTTTCCGCTTGCGAATCGTCAACGATCAGAATCTTCTTTAGCAAGAGATGCACCTCAAATCTTTCCCTGTCGCGCCGCTGCCCCGGGTAGCGCTTCCCGTTCTGCCTGTCGTTCCCGCCACCTTTTGGCTACGGTGTAACCCTCGATCCAGCAGCCCACTCCGCCAAGTCTCAACTTTGAGACAAGAGTATCATCCGCTCCGCCGCCGCATCAGTCTTCTGTTCCGTATCTACCGGTGGTTGCCGGAGCGGCCGCGTCTGTATCCCATAGCGCTTGAGTTTGCGATACATGGTCGCCCGGGAAATTCCCAGCAGCTTCTGCGCCTTTTCTTTGTCTCCGTCCACCTGCTCAAACACTCGCTGCACGGTCAAGCGCTCCAGCTCTCCCAGATCGGTGCTGAGAACCGGCGGCGCGGAGGCCAATTGCGCTCCGCCCGGCGGACCGCGTGCAGCCTTCGTTGTCCCGCGCCAGCCGGACCTTCTCTGCCATACCCTCCAGCACCAGCCTGAACTCCTCCGCGCGGAAGGGCTTGACGACAAAATCGTAGGCGCCCAGACGCATCGCCTGCACCGCGCTCTCAATCGTGCCGTAGGCGCTCATCAGCGCAACCTCGGTCTGCGGAGAGCGCTTTTTCACCTCGGCCAGCAACTCCAGGCCGGAGCTTTTGCCGGGGACCAGATCGGCCAGCATCAGTTCGGGGGCATCGCTCTCCACCCGCTCAAGCACTTCATCGGCACTCTCTGCCTGCGAGCACACCAAGCCCATCGCGTCTCCGATGGCCGCGCACAGAGCGCGCACGCTCTGCTGCTCATCCACGATCAGCAGGCGCATGGGACGTTGATCAGACATGGACCGATCAGCCTCGACCGCTCTCGTGCCGTAATCTGGTTGATCAATTCGATCAACAAGGCGATCCGGAATGGCTTTTCAATAAACAGTGCGCCGGTGCGCTCTTGAACTTCCATGGCATACGGATCATTGACATTGCCGGTAATGAACAGGAAGCGTGCGGCCAGCTCCGGACGATTCTGCCGAACCCAGTCGAAGATCTCCGCGCCGCCAATTCCCCCTGGCATTCTCAGGTCGGAGACCACGCCGGCAAACGTCTCCCCGCTCCAGCAGGCTCAGGGCCTCGGCTCCCGACGATGCGCCAACCACCTTCACCCCGCCGCGCGCCAGTGCTGTCTGCAGAAAACAGAGCAGAAGCTCTTCGTCTTCCACGACCAGTACCGGCAGCAATTCACTCATCTCACTTCTCACTCTTGTCGCATCGCCGGAGACCAGGAACACGATCCTGTAAACGGCGGAAACCGCGCCAGCAACAAGGGTTCGGCGTGCATTTTGCTACCCGAAGGCTACGCATTTTCTCTTGGGGGAGATTGAATCCAGAGTAGGCCCTGTCTCAATGTGAGTCAAGTGCGATTACGGGAATCTCGCTCCACCCGTAACGGTTTTCTCAATCCTCAGACGACGCACCTACGCCGCTCTTTCCGCCTCGCCCCTGCCTTTCTTCTAAGCAAATGAAAACAAATCTAGTCAAAACTTTAGTACTAAGCCTTTTGCCCCTTTCGGATTCGACGAAAGATTGCTATCAATGAAGGCAGAACTCTTCTGGATTCGCGCCTGAATGTGCGCAGGCTGTCGATCGCTTGCGCAGAGTGCGTCGTACTTATTTCCCCGTGGATTCATGGAGTTCGCGGGGCTTGTCCGGCTAGAGGGTTCAAGTAGTTACTTGCGTACGGCTGGCTGGGAAGTCATCTTTTCCTACAGGCCTGAACCGGTGGACGGCTGACTGGACCAGAGGATGAAAGAATGGTTCAAGCTGACGAGACCGGATTGGCAAGGCACGGGAACTGGTTTCACGGGCTCCGGAGGCGGGGAATGAATATCCGTAATAAGTTGCTGCTGAATTTTGCACTGTTGCTTGGAGCTTTGGGGCTGGGCTTCGTCTTCAGTATTTATGCGATGTACCGCGGGCATGAGGCCAAGACCGCTTTCGGCAACGCGCTTGAGCTTTCCCTGGCAACCGAAAACGTCCGCCACCAGATGATGGAGAATCGCCTGGCGCTCAGCAACTATCTGCTCACCGGCGCCGGTACCGAGCTGGACCGCCTGCATGAAGGCACGAACCGCACCTACGATCTTCTGCGCGAGGCCGCAGGCCAAGACAACCGACGCCAGCCAGCGCGCGGGATTGAACCGCATCGAAGCCATCGAGCACGACTGGTACGCCAACTTCGCCGATAGATTCATTCAGGAACACAAGCAAGTTGACGAAGGCAAGATCAGCGCCAACGATCTGCTGGAGCAGTACACCAACTCCGAGCCGACCGAGCAGCTCAAGCGCTCCAATGAAGTCATCAATGAAGTGCAGAACGAGAATCGCCGCCTGCTCGAAAACAGCCGCGACCTCGGACGAAGATGCGTCGCGGCTCATCGTTCTGGTCAGCATCTTTGGCGCACTGCTCGGCCTGGCCATGGGCATCCTCATCGCCTTTCGCACCGCGCACTCCATCACCGACCCGCTGGAGCATCTCATCACCGTGGCTCGCGAGGTGGGCGACAAGGGCGACCTCGATCAGGAAATCGACATCGAGAGCCAAGGACGAGATCGGAACCCTGGCCCAGACCCTCCGCAACATGGTCATCTACTTCAAGGAGATGGCCACGGTTTCCGAGGCCATCGCCGGCGGCGATCTCTCCGTCGAAGTCTCGCCCCGCTCCACTCGCGATACCCTGGCCTCGGCCTTCTCCCAGATGACCAACGGGCTGCGCACCCTGGTGCGCTCCGTGCGTGACGCCGCCGCCCAGGTGGCCGCCGGCTCCAACCAGGTCGCCGACGCCTCGGAGGATTCCGCCAAGATCAACGTGCAGTCCGCCTCGGCCATCGACGAAGTCACCAGCACCATGCACGAGATGAGCATCAACGTGCAGAACATGGTGAAGAACACCCAGATGCAGGCCTCCAGCGTCAGCGAAACTTCGGCCTCCATCGATGAGATGGTGGCCAGCATTCAGCGCGTCGCCGATACCGCCAAGGTGCTGCTGGATATCTCCAGCCGCTCGCGCGACGAAGTGCAGAGCGGCATCGGCACCATGCAGAAGACCACCGAAGGGCTCAACCGCATCAACGGCTCCATCGGCTCCTCGGCCACCATCATCAGCAGCCTCGGCGAGCGCGTCGATAACATCGGCAAGATCATCGAGGTCATCGACGACATCTCCGAGCAGACCAATCTGCTGGCGCTCAACGCCGCCATTGAAGCGGCCCGCGCCGGCGAACACGGCCTCGGCTTCGCGGTCGTCGCCGATGAAGTCCGCAAGCTGGCGGAAAAGTCCGCCACCTCCACCAAGGAGATCAGCGAACTGATCAGCAGCATTCAGAGCGAAGCCCGCAAGGCCGTGGACAACATGGAGAAGAGCACGGTCGATCGTCAACGAGGGACTGGTGCTGGGCAACGATCTCAGCGCTCGCCCTGCGCAAGATTTCCAACGTGGTCACCGAGGTCTTCAAGTTCGCGCAGGAGATCGGCGCGGCCACCAACGAGCAGTCGCACGGCTCCTCGCAGATTGCCAAGGCCACCACGCGCCTCAACGAAATCACCCATGAGATTACCTCCTCCGTGGAAGAGCAGGCGGGCGGCGCGCAGGCGGTCGTCCGCGCCATGGAGCGGATGCGCGAGATGGTGCAGCAGTCCACCTCCAGTTCCACCGAACTGGCGGCCTCCGCCGAGCAAATGTCCAAGATGGCGCGCTCCCTGCTGGAATCCATGGACCGCTTCATCCTCGAAGACCATCAAGAGGAATCCCGCCGACTGAGCGGCTCCAAGTACGCGCTGGCAGGAAGCAATCGCTAGAGGACTGGAGATCAAATGGCAAAGCTTCAACAGATCGTCGGCTTCCGCATCGGCAAGGAGAACTTCGGCGTGCCCATCGCGATCGTGCATGAGATCGTGCGCATGATGGAGATCACCGTGGTTCCCGATGCACCCTCCTACATCGAGGGTGTCATCAACCTGCGCGGCAAGATCATTCCCGTCGTGGATCTGCGAAAACGCTTCGCCGAAGAGGTTGCAACCCCATCGCCGCAACCGGATTATGGTTGCCGAACTCGATGGCCACCAGGTTGGATTGGTGGTCGATGCCGCCAATGAAGTCATGAAGGTGAATCCTGAACTCATCGAGCCACCCCCGAACATCTTCGAGCAGGGTGAACTGAATTATGTGACCGGTGTCGGCAAGCTTGGCGGCAAACTGGTTATTTTGATTGACCTGGCAAAGATCATGCAGCGGGGCGAGCTGCGCCGCATCTCTGACTTGGCCGAAACCGCGGGCGCGATTCCGCCGGCACAGTAGGACGGGCAATCAACAATGTCGTCTCCATCGGTACCCATTGGTTTCAGCGAACCCGAACTCAAGCTGCTGCAGACCCTGATCTATCAGGAATGCGGCATGTTTTTCGACGATCGCCGCGCCCATTTCCTGCAGGACCGGCTGCAGCGGCGCCTGCGTGCCTGCAACATCGACACGTTTTACGATTACTACCGCCTGCTCACCAGCCGCGAGGGCAGGGTTGAGCTGTCGGCGCTGCTGGAGAATCTCACCGTCAATGAGACCAGCTTCTTCCGCAACCGCCCGCAGTTGGAGCTCTTCCAGAAAACCGTGCTGGAGGAGATGCTGCGCCGCAAGCAGGAGCGCCGCGATTGGACTCTGCGCATCTGGAGCGCCGGCTGCTCCACCGGGCAGGAGCCGTTCACCCTGGCGATGATGGTCGCCGACGCGCTTGCCTACTACTATCTGCGCAATCCGCTGCCGTTTGCCATGCCGTCGCCCAAGCCGCTGATTCCGCCGCCGTGGAAGGTGGAGATCCTGGCCTCGGATATCAACTACTCCGTGCTGCGCGCCGGGCAGGAAGGCATTTACCTCGAGCATCACATGGAGTGCGTGGACTACGCCTACCGCCTCCGCTATTTCGACAAGGTCGGTCCGGAGCGTTACGCCATCAAGCCGGCGGTCAAGGAGCTGGTTCACTTCGACTTCCACAATCTGAAAACGGAATTCTTGCCGCAGCGCAATGACTTCATCTTCTGCCGCAACGTCATGATCTACTTTGACGAAGCCGAGCAGAAGCGGCTGATTCAAAAGTTCTGGCGCTGCCTGAATCCCGATGGATATCTTTTCGTCGGGCACGCCGAAAGCCTGTTCGGACTGACCGACCAGTTCCGCATGATTCACCAGAACAACGGCACCGCGTACAGCAGGATTGAGGCATAACCGTGGGCATTTTTTCCGACGATCGCGCCAACGAACTTCGTAATATTTTTTTCGATAGTTCGCAGGAGATTCTCCAGGCCCTCAATGAGGATGCCCTGCTGCTGGAGAAATCTCCGCGCGATGCCGAAATCATTCGCAACCTGCGGCGCAGTGTGCACACGCTCAAGGGAGACTCGGCGGCCTGCGGCTACAAGGAACTCAGCGAACTGGCGCACGCGGTCGAGGACGTGCTCACCCCGGAGGTCGCCGCCCGCGACGGCGAAGCCCTCGCCGAACTCGTCATGGTGTCCGCCGATTTCTTTGACAATCTGCTCTCCGCCTATCGCAATGAGCTTCCGCCGCCCTCGACCGAAGCCGTACACCAGCTCATCGAGGCGATCCGCAATCCGCACCCGGAAACCGACTTTGCGCCGCAGTTCTCCTGGACCGAATACGAGCAGTTGCTGATTGCCAAGAACGCGGTGCGCGGCCAACACGTTTACAATCTCGCGCTCGCCATCGATCCCGCCTGCCCCATGCGCGCCGCCGCCGTGCAGTTGGTGCGCAACGTCTTGCAGGAGACCGGCACCATCCTGGTGATGCGTCCCGATGAAACCACCAGCGAGATTCCTGACATCATCGAGGTGGTTCTCGCCAGCCATCACGAACTCGACTGGGTCGAGCGCAAGAGCAAGATTCCGACCGTGGTCTCCAAGGTCTACGCCCTGCCGGTGCAGAGCACCACGGCGGACTTCATCCATGCGTCGGAGCACGGACCGCTCTCGGAGCAGCCCGCCGCGGCTCCAGAGGCCATGCCGGCGGCTTCGCGCCGAGACCCCGGAACCCGCGCCGGACAGCTCCAGCCCCGCATCTCGCAACGGGAGAAGGACAAGGCTCGCGCCGCGCAGACCGTGCGTGAGGCGCAGGAGCGTCCCAAGGTCCGCGAAGAACGCCTTCCCTCCGCCACCGAAAACGTAATCCGGGTCGAGGCCGAGCGCATCGACGTGGTGCTCGATCTGGTGGGCGAACTCATCATCGCCAAAAGCATGATGCAGGAACTTTTCGCGGAGATGAATCGCAGCTTCGCCAACAGTCCGCTGCGCGCCAGGACCGCCGACGTTCTCGCCTTCCAGTCGCAGATTCTCAGAAAACTTCAGCGCGCCGTAATGAAGATTCGCATGGTGCCCGTCGAGCAGATGTTCCGCCGTCTGCCCCGGGTCGTGCGTGACACCGCCAAACAGACCGGCCGCGAGGTCAACATCGTCATCGAAGGCGAGAATACCGATCTCGACAAGAGCATTCTGGACGCGCTGGCCGAGCCCATGATGCACCTGCTGCGCAACGCCGTCGATCACGGCATCGAGCCGCCGCTGGAGCGCGCTGCCGCCGGCAAACCGCCCGAAGGAACCATCCGCCTCAATGCCTATCACCAGGGCAACCAGGTGGTCATCGAGATCAGCGATGACGGCCACGGCATCGATCTCCCGATGGTCGTCGCAGAAGGCGGTCGCCGCAAGCCATCATCAGCCCCGAGCAGGCCGCCCGCATCAGCGACAGCGAAGCCCTCGATCTCATCTTCCAGGCCGGCCTGAGCACCTCCAGCGAGGTCACCGAAATCAGCGGGCGCGGCGTCGGCATGGATGTCGTCAAGGCCGTCATGGACCGCCTCAAGGGCACCGTCAGCGTGCGCAGCATTCCCGGCGAGGGCACCACCTTCCTGCTCAAGGTGCCGCTCACCCTGGCCATCATCAAGGCCCTGCTCTTCCGCGTCTCGGAGCGCCTCTACGCCGTGCCCCTGGGCAATGTGCTGGAGATCCTGCGCTCGCGCGAAAGCGAAGTCCACGTCGTCGATGGGCAGGAAGTTCTGCGAAATTCGCGAAGAGGTGGTGCCGCTGATTCGGCTCAGCCGGATGCACGCCCGCCGGCGAATGCCAAGCTCAAGCTGTTTGTGATCGTGGTCAGCCTCGGCGACCGCAAG
This sequence comes from uncultured Acidobacteriota bacterium, assembly GCA_963779365.1. Lineage (GTDB taxonomy): Bacteria > Acidobacteriota > Terriglobia > Terriglobales > Acidobacteriaceae > TOLSYN. The sequence goes on from CAVZYB010000020.1 coordinate 17,759, forward strand.
ATCGGCCTGGTGGTCGATCGCCTGATCGGCGAACAGGAGCTGGTCATCAAGGCGCTGGACGAATCCCTGATCAGCTCGCAACTCGTCAGCGGCGCCAGCATCCTTGGCGATGGCCGGGTGGTGTTGATCCTCAGCATCTCCGACGTGGTGGAAAAGCTGGGCGGCGGCTATAACCGGAGCACCGTGGATGCCGAGAAATTGAGGGCGCGCCAGTGACTCCGACGAATCCCATGATTCGGGTTCTGGTCGTGGACGACTCGGCCCTGATGCGCAAACTCATTCCGCAACTGCTCGAACGTGATAATTCCATTCACGTGGTCGGCACGGCGATGGATGGCGCGTTTGCCCTCAAGAAGATCGAAGAGCTCAAGCCGGACGCCATCACCCTGGATCTGGAAATGCCGCGCATGGATGGCATCGAGACGCTGCGCCAGATCATGCGGCAGCAGCAGATCCCGGTCGTGGTCGTCAGCGCTCATACCCGCGAGGGCGCCAGCACCACGTTCAAGGCTCTGCACATGGGAGCCTTCGACTTTGTCGCCAAGCCGGAGAACGTGCTGGCCGACAGGATGAACGAGATCGCCGCCGAGTTGATCGCCAAGATCAAAGCCGCGGTCAAGAGCCCATTCCTGCGCCGCCCCCTGCTTTCGTCCGGACGCGGTTGCGCAGCCCAAGCCCAAGCGCCCGAGCGTTCTTGGTCCCGCCTCCAAGGTGATTGCCATTGGCGTCTCCACCGGCGGCCCGCAATTCGGTGGAGTACATGCTCAGCCACCTTCCCGCCGATTTTCCCGCGGCCATCCTGGTGGTGCAGCATATGCCCGCGGGATTCACCGAGACCTTCGCCCGGCGCTTGAACGAAGCCTGCAGCCTGGAGGTCAAGGAGGCGCAATCGGGAGATCTGCTCTGCCCCGGACGTGTGCTAGTCTGCCCCGGTGACCGCCATATGAGAGTCCGGCGCATGCCCCTGGGAGATGTGGTTGTGCTCTCCGATGATGCCAAGGTCAACGGCCATCGCCCCTCGGTCGATGTCCTGTTCCGCTCGGTTGCCGCTGGAGTTCGGCGCCGATGCCGTGGGCCTGCTGATGACCGGCATGGGTGACGATGGAGCCGAGGGGCTGGGATGTCTGAAGCAGGCCGGTGCGCTGACCATCGCCCAGGATGAGGCTTCGTCCATTGTGTTCGGTATGCCACGCGCCGCCATTGAGCGTGGCTATGCCGATCGAGTGGTTTCCTTGGAAGCTTTGGCGAACACTCTGATCGTACATTGCGGCACGCCACGCGCAGTGACGATCAAGGAACCGTATTCAGTCCGCTCAACCGGACAGATGTGAGGAATTCTATGGAGCAATTTGCCGCTCTGCTGCGTGCCACCGATCACCAACCCGTCCGCTACCTCGTGGTAGATGACTCGGTCTTTGCGCGCAAGAACCTGACGCGCATCATCGAGTCCTATGGCGGCCTGCTGGCCGGCGAGGCCGGTGACGGATGCACGGCCATCACCGAGTACGACCGTACCCGCGCCGATATCGTGCTCATGGACATCACCATGCCCCAGATGGAAGGCATTGAAGCCGCCGAGCGCATCGTGCGCCAGCATCCCGAGGCCCGCGTCATCATGGTCTCCAGCGTCGGCTACCAGGAGAACATCGTCGCCGCCTTGCAGAAGGGCGCGCGCCACTTCGTGCAGAAGCCAGTCAAGCCGGAACTGCTCTACGAAGTCATGAAATACGTGCTGGGCGAAGCCGCCGTTACCGCCGTCAGTCGCCGGCGCGGGGGAGTAGTTCTCATGAGGATGGAGCTGATTCAGCCATTCATCAATGCAGCCGACGCGGTGCTCTCCGAGACCCTCGCCTGCCCGGTCACGGTTTCCGATATCTCCATGAACGAGGAAGCCTACCAGCGCCACGCCACCGCCTCCCTGATTGAAATCAGCGGCGACATCGAGGGCCGGGTGATCTTCGACGTTGAGGACAGCACCGCCATGCAGGTCGCCTGCACCATCGCCGGCACCGAGATGGAGTCCGACCCGCAGATTATCCGCGAGACCGTCGCCGAGCTGGCCAATCTCGTCATCGGCAACGCCGTCACCACCCTCAACGATCAGGGATTCCGCTTCAAAGTCCATCCCCCCGTCGATCATCCCAGCCAGCAGGGCTTCAGCGGCTCTGAGGACATGGAAGCGCTGGTGATGGATTTCGCCTCCCCCGCCGGGAATGTCTTCATGAATGTCGCCATGCGCTACAATCGCCGCCGCCGCGCCGACCAGAGCGCCAGCTAGACCGATACACTGCGCAAAGCGAAGGGCGAGTCCCTAATCGGACTCGCCCTGAATTTTTGCCGCCTCACCGCAACGGCGGATGGAGCTTTTGAACTGCGCTAGCTGCGGCCCAGAACCAGCACCGGAACCATCGCCGGACAATTCTTCTGTCCGTCATAATCCCCGGTCTCCGGATTGCCCGCAAAGCAATAGGTCACCACCGGCCCGGCAAAGGTTCCAACCCAGGGTGACAGATCGTCGTCACAAACGTATTGATCGGCGTCGGACCCATTGCTCGCCGCCGTCACCACCGCGGTGCCGTTGTACAGGTTGGGAGCTAGGCGAATTGTCCAGCCAAGTCGGTGCATCCGGAAACGATGAAAGAACTGGTGCCGTCCCACGGATCTGCATTGCCGCGGTCGTTGGATTTACATCGCTGTCGTAGTAGTAGTAGGTCGTGCTCGTGGTGGTGGCCGCATACACCTTCGACAAATCCGCCGAGTTGCCTCCACGGGAGACCGCAATACTGCTCACCGTTGGCACCGTGGATTCCACCGGCACCACATGTGGGTTGCCGGCCGTGTCCGTCAGCGTCTGGTGACGTTCCGGCGACTGATTCCGCCGGCGAACACTCCAAGGTGATTGCGGTTGTCGCACCGCTCGTAATCGCGCCTCCGGTGGCCAGCATGCTGGTGTTGATGCCGACAATCTGGTCGGTATTCCCCAAACCCACGTAGGCCTCGGTTCCATCCCGCATCAGCGCCAGGTTCGTCGGATACACGCCGGCGGTCAACTGCGCCGGCGTGATCGTTGACAGCGAGTGATCAAAGTCAACTGTCCCGGAGTCGTCCCGTCCGTACACGCTCACCGTGCCGTCGGCCTGCAGAACCCAGATATGGTTGTATCTGCGAGTTCGCGATGGTGTCGTTGAAATTCGTGTCCTGTGCGATATCGATCGGCGGCGACGGGGGTCGTCGGGCCAGCGGTGGCAATGGCCGTGCCCACCACTGTCTCCGCCTGTCCGTCGATGATCGAGATCGTAGCCGTTGGTGTTGAGCACGTAAATGTACTGGCCGTCGGTGCTCTGGGCTGCCTTGATCGGATTCCCGCCGACCGCAATCGTATTCGTCACTTTGTATTTGCTGGCGCTAACCACGTAAACAATTCCATTGCTGATTTCCAGCACAAAGACTTTGCTCTGGTCTCTGTAAATCCAGGCAAACACCGGATTCGCCGGGGTCGTGGCCGTACCCGATGCAGATCGTTGCCTAGCACCGTCGACGATGGCTGAGCAATGCGCCGTTACCGATCCCGTTCCCGGACAGGTCGCGGTTGTGGTTCCCGAGTTCACCACGTAATCCTGCGTGTAGGTGGCGCCGAAGTACTGAAAGCTCATGCCGATCGGCGCCGAGCCCGGCTCCAGCGAGATGCGTTGTAGTGCTGGCCGAAAAGCCAGCCGTCGAGTGCTCAGAGCAGCCTGCGTCACCGTAGTCGGTTGAGGTATTCGCCGTGAACACCGAGGTGCGGTTGAAATCAAATGCCAGCGGGGTCGCCGGTATGTTTACCGGAGTTCCCGAACTCCCCGGTACGCTTCCTTCCACCGCGCTTCCCACCACGTTATCCAGCACTTTGTTGCCCGCGTTGGTGTCGCCGCTGACGTCAATCGTGGTGAGTACGCTGCTGACGCACGGCGGGGTCAGAGCCGCTGATGCGGGCGGGCACTGATCAGAACCACTTCGGTCTCCGCACCAGACGGATTGCCGGTCGTCACCGGAAGCGGGGTCGCAACCGGGCGATAGGTGTTGCCGCATCCAATTTCGAAAGAAGTTGCCGCAATTAAAAGGGCGGCCGCACACGCGGCTTTCCACATGACTTTCATTCGCACTCCGGCCTTCCGACGCAATTTCATCTGCTCTGTTCGGGTGCGATCATTGTAAAGGAAGCGAGTGCGTCCGGGCCAATGTCTTCTTGCTCCGCGCAAGAACGGAATACTGCCTCACGCGGCGCGGCCGCGCTTCGGCTTGGCTCGCCCCGGCGCTTTTTTGGCGGCCCCGCCGGAAATCGGCTGCACCTCGCGATGCCTTGCGTGACTCGCTGGCCACCTCCGAGGCTTTCTTTCCTTCCATCTTCGCCAGGCTCTGCCGCAGCGCATCCATCAGGTCCACCACCGGAGCCATCTTTCCCGGCCGCTCCACGGCGGAAACCTCCTTGCCCTCCAGCCGCGCGTCGATCAGTTTGCGGAGGTTTTCCTCATAGGTGTCATGGAAGCGCTCCGGCTCGAACTTGTCCGCCAGCGCCTCGATCAACTGATGCGCCACTTTCAGTTCGGTATCCTTCACCTCGACGGCTTCGGCGCCAAAGTGTTCCATCGCCCGCACCTCGTCGGCGTAGTACATCGTGTGCAGCGCCAGCCCATCCTTGAATGGCCGCAGAAATACCGTGTACTCGCGATTGTGCATCGTCAGTTGCGCCAGCGCCATGTAGCCGCTCTCGCGCATCGCCCGCGCCAGCAGCGCATAGGGACGCTTGCCCGCATCCTCGGCGGCCACGTAGTAGCTCGACTCGAAGTAGATCGGATCGACCTCTTCGGCCTTCACGAATTGCACGATTTCCATCGCCTTGGCCGTCTTCGGCTCAATCCGCTTCAACTCCTCCGGCTCCATCACCACGTACTCGCCCTTGCGATACTCGTAGCCCTTGACGATCTCGTTGCGCTCCACCACCTGTTCGTCCTGCGGACACCAGAGCTGCTGCTTCACCCTCGACAGGTCCGGCTTGTGCAGCATGTGAAAGGAGATGCGGCTGCCACGCGCTCCGCTGTAGAGCCGCACCGGCAGCGAGATCAAACCAAACGTCAAATACCCGGACCAGACCGATGCCGCCATCAATTTCCCTCCACTGCCGATCCGTCCAGAGCACTCTTTGCGGAATCGAATCTGTTAGGATGCGCTCTGCGGGAGGCACCGCTGCCACGAGTTACGCCTGCCGGAAGCGGGTCATTTCGGAGTACGATGAGTTTGGGCATGATTCTCTTCCAGAGCTGGCAGTTCGCCATCCCTCAATTGATCTCCGCCATCGGCCTCTCTATGGTTTTTGCTCTGCTTGCCTGGGGCTTGCGCGCCGTAACCACCGGCGCCGCGCTCACCGGAGTGGTGCTCACCCTCGTCCTCTGCCTGGCCGCCGGACCCGCCGCGCTGATTCCCATCGTAATCGTCTTCCTGCTCACGCTGATCACCACTCGCATCGGCCGCCGCAAGAAGGAGCGCCTCGGTACGGCCGAGCGCCGCCACGGACGCGGTGCCCGGCAGATCCTCGCCAACGTCGGCGTCGCGGCCATCTGCGCCGCGCCGCTCGATCTTCGTCGCCCACGCCCGCTACATTCTCCTCGCCGGAGCCTCAGCGGCTCTGGCCGAAGCTGCCGGAGACACCGTCAGCAGTGAGCTCGGCCAAGCCTTCGGCGGCAGACCCGCGGCTCATCACCACCTGGCGCAAGCGTCGCGCCCGGCCAGGACGGCGGAGTCACCGTCGACCGGCACCATCTTTGCGCTCGCCGCCATCATCCTGGTCTGCGTCGCCTGCGAGTGGGCCAATCTCCTGCGTCCCGCGCTTCTACTGGACCGTGCTGAGCGCCGCCTTCTTCGGAACCATCGTCGATAGCCTGCTGGGAGCAACCCTGGAGCGCCCGGCCGCCTTGGCAACAACTCCGTGAACTTCTCCAGCACTGCCTTCGCCGCCGCCCTCGCCATCGGCGTCCTATTCCTGCAACGCTGGCGCTGAGTCAGCTCCAAGTCCGAGCACGATGCCTTGATTTCCGAGCAAAAGCCGGAGCTCTCGGCTCCGGCCCGCACCAACTTGTGATGAATTTACTTTTCTGCCCTGATGAACTCCCACTTGCCTCGACCGCAAAGATTCTTGCACATCGGCAAGGTCTCGCCTGCCTTGAACTGCACCGGCAGCTTGCACACGCTGCACCAGTAAATGCCCGTCTGTGGAGCTTCGCTCCCCGGTTCATACGCCATTCCAGAATCCTCCGTGGTTGATTGCTTTATCTTACCAGCGGAATACGTGCATCCGCCAAAGCGTGTAGCTCAACGCCTCCCGCGCCACATTCAGCGCCCGCGCCCCGATTCCCGCCGGAATCTCCGGCTTGCGCGGCGAGACATACACCACCCGTCCCTGCGCCTCCAGCAACTGCTTGATGCGGAAAACATGATAAGGATCGCTGACCGCGATGCAGGAGTGCATCCCGTTCGCATCCATAATGGTGGCAATGCGCTCGGCGCTCTCGGCGCTGTTGTCGCTCTGGGTCTCGGCGATCAGGTGCCGGTCGCCGATGCCGCGCTCAATCAGATAGTCGCGCCCCACCGAGCCTTCGGTAAACTGCTGCTCGCCGCCGCTGCCGCCCGTGGTGATAACCACCGGCGCCAGCTTGCGTTCGTAGAGGTCGAAGGCGTGATCCAGCCGCGCCCGATACACCGGCGAAGGCTTGCCGAAATACTCCGCCGCGCCGAAGACCACAATCGCATCCGCCGTGCCGCGCTTCATCCTGCCCGGATTGCGCCACGATCCGCGTGCACGTCCATGCGAAATAGCAAGCGTAGGCCGCCACAATT
>CAVZYB010000021.1:0-88755 GCA_963779365.1 uncultured Acidobacteriota bacterium
ACGGCGGCAATTCTGCCCGGCCTCAGCCATCCCCGGCGCGAACCAGCGGTCATTGATCGCCCAGCAGGTCCTCGATCTCCGCCAGCGTAATCGCTCCCTCGCGCAGCAGTGACCATCGTCCGTCTTCCGTAAGATTTATGATGGTAGTCGGCACCGTGCGCGGCGTCGTGCCGCCGTCCACCACCAATTGCACGCGTTCTCCCATCTGCTCCACCACGGCGACGGCGGTCGTGCACTCCACCTCTCCCGCCAGGTTTGCCGAGGTCGCCGTGATCGGACACTTCAAGGCGCGAACCACCGCCAGCGCCACCGGCGAATCCGGCATGCGCACCGCGATGTTGCCTGAGTTCGCGGTCACCTTCAGCGGCAGCCGCGGAGCCGCGCGCACAATGATCGTCAGCGGGCCGGGCCAGAACTTTTCCGCCAGCAGATGGAACTCATCGGGCAGCACGTTGGCCAGTTCCTCGGCCTGCTCCACGCTCTCAATCAGCAGCGAGAGCGGCTTGTTGCGCCCGCGCTCCTTGATTTCGTAAACGCGCTCCACGGCGTGCAGATTGTAGGGATCGACCGCCAGGCCATAAAACGTATCGGTCGGCATTCCGACCACACTGCCTTGGCGAATCCTGTCCGCCACATAGTTCACCAGTGACGGCTCAGGCTCAGCTGCATGTATTCGAATAATTTCCGGGCGCACCCGTTCTACCTCTTCTCCAGGCTCAAAACCCGCGAACCTTCACCCAAGTTGAAATCGACGGACAAGGTTAACTCAGAACCTCACGACTTGCGGGAGAGTTATCATGTCCATGCTGGTACTCGAACATTCTACAATGCTTGAGCCCGCCTCACCGGAGGAACATGTCCCAGGCTTTTTCCAACCCGCCGCACGAACGCCTCCGCCCCATCGCCAGCCGCCAGAATTCACTCGTCAAGGATCTCCGCAAAGCCTTCGCCCAGGCCGCTCCCGCCGACGACGGCTCGGTCGCCATCGAGGGCGTCAAACTGGTCGAGGAGGCCATCCGCAGCGGCCTGCGCCTGCGCGCCGTCTTCTTCTCGGAGTCCGCCCGCGAGCGCGCCAACCGCCTGCTCCCCCAGCTCAGCCACGCCACCGAAACCATTCTGCTCCCCGACGACATCTTTCAGAGCGCGGTCGCCACGGAAACCCCGCAAGGCGTCGCCGCCCTCGTCCATCCCCTCGCCTCCACCCTCGAAGACCTCTTCCGCCCCGCCAGCGCTCACGACCAGCTCGAGGTAGCCCACATCCGCGTCCGTGCAGTTGGACGCAAATGTGGGGACGTTGCGACTCACTGGCCGCCCCGCTCGGCGCCAATCCGCTAATCCTGGGCTGTGCCGGATTGCAGGACCCTGGCAATCTCGGCACCATCCTCCGCAGCGCCGAAGCCTTTGGCGCCAGCGGCGTGCTCACCACCGAGGGCACCGTCTCATCGGCCAATCCCAAGGTCGCCCGCGCCTCTGCCGGATCGGTCTTCCGCCTCCCGGTCGTCAAACTCTACCCTCGCCCAGGCCCTCGCCGCCCTGGAAGAGAACAGCATCCGGCTCGCCGTAACCAGCTCTCACCAAGGCCGTCCCGTGCACGAGGTCGACCTCACCCTGCGCACCGCCATCTTCATCGGCAGCGAAGGCCACGGAGTCCCCCGCGCCCTGCTCGACGCCGCCGACGAAGCCATCCTCATCCCCCACTCCCCCAAGGTCGAAAGCCTCAACGCCGCCATCGCCGCCAGCATCCTGCTCTACGAGGCGCAACGGCAGAGGAGCAAATAGCTGTCGCTTTGTTTTTGATTCTTGCTCAAGTGATTGATCTTGATGGTTTGTGACCTCGATCTCTCGAGACGAAGCTGATAGGAACTTGCCCGTTAACTTGCGCTGGCCATCAGACCACGAAGTGCCGCCGCATCGCCGCGCTCGACGAGACATTCCGTTCGCCACAGGCTGCAGCCGATTATTTATCTGTTCGCCGCCTCGACTTCGCCTCCATGCTCTACGATTCCAAGCGATGCGAAAAACGCTTCTGCGCGTGTAACGTGCATGTCGCAGCAAAAGCGGTACGCTCTACACCGGCATGACGAATAGCCGTCGATCGCCGGGTCTTCGAGCACAAACAACCACCTTAAAGTCCGATGAGCTTTACTCGCGAAGTACCGATTGCACTCGTCTTGTGCGTCAGGAACTCCTTCGCAGAATGCCGCGAGACGCTTCGCAATGTTGAGCGCGTGCGAAGAAGCTGCGTATCGAGCCTACCTGGACGCCACACTCGCAACGGAAGATTACGAAGAAGCCGCCCAGATGAGCAATCTCTGACGAGCCAATAGGCGTCGCAGGGAGCGGCTCGACGGCCTGATCTGCGCCGCATCTGCGCCGCGAGTCGTCCATATTTACACTCGATAATGATTCGACGGCTACGCCAAACACCTGCCAGATCAGTTCGTTTAAGGTGCAGTAGCCCGTCTCTACTCCCGCATCCGTTCCTTCTTCGCCTTCAACTGCCGCCAGCCGCTCGCGAATCCGCTTCTCCACGCCCTCTTCGGTCGGGAAGTACCACTGCCGGCCCTTGAGGTTTTCCGGCAGACACTCCATGTCCGTAACCTTTTCCTCGAAGTCGTGCGCGTACTTGTAGCCCTCGCCGTAGCCAAGCTCTTTCATCAGCCGCGTCGGAGCGTTGCGCAGATGCAGCGGCACCGGGTCTGCCGCCGTCTCTTCCACGTCGCGCTTCACCGCGCCGTAGGCCTTGTACAGCGCATTCGACTTCGGCGCAATCGCCAGATACACCGCCGCGTGCGCCAGCGCCAGTCCGCCCTCGGGCAGTCCCATAAAGTCCAGCGCATCGCGCGCCGCAATGCAAATCTCCAGCGCGTGCGGATCGGCCAGCGAAATGTCTTCCACCGCCATGCGCACAATGCGCCGCGCCAGATACATCGGGTCTTCGCCGCTCTCCAGCATCCGCACCAGCCAGTACAGCGTCGCATCCGGATCGCTGTTGCGCACCGACTTGTGCAGCGCCGAAATCAGGTTGTAATGCTCTTCGCCCGCCTTGTCATAGCGCAGCACGCGCCGCTGCAGCGCATCCTCCACCTGCGCCTGGTCGATGACTCCGCGCCAGCTGCCGGCAGCGTGGGTCGCCGTCGCGCCAGCGTCCGACGCTCCGGCCGGTGCGCGGCTTCCATCGCCAGCGTCGCGGCAATCTCCAGCACGTTGTACGCCGAGCGCGCATCGCCGCTCGAATACGCCGCAATCCGCGCCAGCGCCTCGGGCTTGCGCCGTCAGCTTCAGCGCGCCCAGCCCGCGCTCTTCGTCGGCCAGGGCGCGCTCCAGCAGCAGTAACAATCTGCTCCTCGGTCAGCGGATTCAGCGTGTACACCCGCGAGCGCGACAGCAGCGCCGAGTTCACCTCGAACGAAGGATTCTCCGTCGTCGCCCCAATCAGCCGGATATTTCCCCGCTCCACGTGCGGCAGAAACGCATCCTGCTGCGCGCGATTGAAGCGGTGAATCTCGTCGATGAAGACAATGGTGCGCGTGCCATATTGCCGCGCCCGCTCGGCCTCCACCATCACCTGCTTGATCTCTTTGATCCCGGCCATCACCGCCGAATACTCGACGAACTCCGCCTTGGTCCGGCGCGCAATGATCTTCGCCAGCGTCGTCTTCCCCACTCCCGGCGGTCCCCAGAACAGAATCGAGCCGATGTCATCGCGCTCAATCTGCACCCGCAGCGGCTTGCCCGGCGCCAGCAGATGCTCCTGCCCCACAAACTCATCCAGGTCGCGCGGACGCATCCGGTCCGCCAGCGGCCGCGTGCGGTCGCGAGGCTTCATCAATCGGATTGGAAAACAAGATTCATCGCGTACCGCAAGCCTAACACTGAAGGCAAGGTTTCACAAGTTTCAAGGTTTCAAAGTTCGAGCAAATTCAAAAGCAAGGTTTCGCAGATGCAAGCATCTCGAGCAAGCCCGGCCCACAAAACAATACCCCCGGCCGTAGCCGAGGGTCCATTAACCTTGAAACCTTGAAACCTTCGAAACCTTGAAACCTAAGCTCCTTTGCCTTCGCCGTCTTCTCGTCGCTGGCAACCTTGCCGTCGCGGATATGGATGATGCGATGCGCGTACTCTGCGACGTCGTGTTCGTGGGTCACCAGCACGATGGTGTTTCCCTGCGCCTGCAGGTCGTCGAACAGCGCCATGATTTCGTTTCCGGTCTTCGAGTCCAGATTGCCGGTCGGCTCGTCGGCCAGAATGATCGAAGGCCGGTTCACCAGGGCGCGCGCAATCGCCACCCGCTGCCTCTGTCCGCCGGAGAGTTCGTTGGGCTTGTGATTCATCCGTTCGCCCATGCCTACGCTCGTCAGCGTCTGCCGGGCGCGCTCCAGCCGCTCGGCGGAAGGAACGCCCGCATAGATCAGCGGCAACTCCACGTTGTGCAGCGCCGAAGCCCGGGCCAGCAGATTGAAGGTCTGGAAGACGAAGCCGATCTCCTTATTGCGGATGCGCGCCAGTTCGTCGTCGTCCAGTTCGCTGACCAGTTGCCCGTTCAGCCAGTACACGCCGCTGGTCGGAGTGTCCAGGCAGCCGATCAGGTTCATCAGCGTCGATTTCCCCGAACCCGACGGCCCCATGATCGCAACATACTCATTGCGATGGATCGCGATATTCACGCCGCACAGCGCGTCCACCGCCTGCTCGCTGCCCATGTCGTAGGTCTTCCACAGCTCCTGCGTACAGATGATGCACTCCGGCGGCGGTGCTTTCAGTTCCTGGCCAACGCTTGCGGTTTGTGTTGCCATCCCGTTTGTTCTCCCAAAGCTTGCTTCCGAAGCTCTGCGCTTACAGCTTCTCGTCTTCTTCTTTCTTCGGCGTGCTGTTGTCGATCTTAACCTTGACATCCGGCTTCATGGTGCGCAGCACCTTGTAGCTGCCGGTCACGATCTCGTCGCCTTCCCTCAGCCCGTCCAGTACTTCGATGTCGGTGGTTCCGGTGATGCCCGTCTGCACCGGCACAAACTGAGCCTTGCCGTTGCGGATCACGAATACGCCCTGGATTTCTTCCTTGGCCGCCTTCATGTCCTCGGGCTTTTCTGCTGCCTGCACCGCGCCCTTCTTCTTCGGCACCAGGTCGCCCTTTTGCCGGATGGTCAGCGCCTGGATCGGAATCGACAGCACGCGCGGCTTTGCTCGCGGTCATGATCTTCGCCGTCGAAGACAGTCCCGGACGCAGATTATCCGGCACGTCGGTGAGCGTGACCACCACCTTGAAGTCCTTCGCCTCCTGGCTGCTGCCGGTCGATTGCGAGGTCGACACGCCGGTCGAGCGCAGCAGGGCGTTGTTGCCGATCTCGGTCACTACTGCCCTTGAACTTCTTCTTCGGAATGGCGTCGATGCTCACCTCCGCCGGTTGCCCCAGCTTCACGTTGACGATGTCGGTCTCATCCACCTTGACTTCGGCGGTGATCACCGAAACATCGGCCAGCGTCATCAGGGTCGAACCCGGCGCGTTCTGGATTCCCATCACCACCGTCTCGCCCTCGCGCACCGGCAGGTTGGTCACCACGCCGTCAAACGGCGCGCGATACTCGGTCTTGCTCAGCACGTCGGCGTTGTGAACCAGGTTCGCCTTCTGCACCGCGATGCGGCGCTTGTAGGCTTCCGCCTGCGGCCTTGGCCTGGGCAATGCGTGCCTTCGCCTGGCCCAATCCGGAGACCGCCGACTCATAGGCGTTCTTGGCCGCGTCGTAATCTTTCTTGGCGATCAGCTGATCCTTGTAGAGACCCTCGGAGCGCTTCCAGTCGTAGAGCTTCTGCTCCAGCTCCGCCTTGGCCCGGTCGAGGTCGGCAATGTTGGTGTTCAGGGTCTCCACGCCGGCGGTATAGTCGGCCTCGGCCGCCGTCAACGATGCCTGGCTGGCGTTCACGTCGGCGGCGGGCTGCACGTTTTCCAACTGCGCCAGCATCTGCCCCTTGATCACCCGATCGCCTTCTTTCACATACAGGCGCACGATCTTGCCCATGGCGTTGGCGCCCACGTTCACAAACGTCTTGGGCCGGATCTCGCCGGAGGCCGTAACCTGCGAGGCCAGATCCTGACGCGAAACTCTGCCGGTCTGCACCTCAACCACACCCTTACGGCTCTGCTGGATGGTGAAGAAGATAATTCCTCCGGCCAGGGCCAATCCACCAAGTGCAAGCCAAACTTTTTTCCAGGTTTTCATCGGTCCTCGTTAATCGCCCGCTTTCAACCGCAGACAGAGCACTGGCATCCGGCGGCCTGGGACGCTGTGCGGTCCTTTGCTCACGCCTGTTTTCTGATACGAGCAGAGTAACTCAAAAGTTCCCCACCAAAATAGCTCAACTACACCTTAGATCAGCCATTCAGATCAGCCATCCAGCCCAAGATCATTGTAAACTGTCGCCTCCATTTTCCATCCTCGCTCGATCATCCGTCGCAGCCGAGCCGCCCTGCTCTGTCCCATATTCCGGCTTGCCATGATGTTCTTCGCCCGTCTCAGCTTTTTCGCCCTGCTTCTCCCCGCCTTGCCTTGCCTACGGCGAATACTTACAATCTGTCCAGCCCTAATGTCCTCAGGAGCGAGACTGTCCATGCGGTTCTTTTCCATACGTCATTTTTCCTTCGTCATGATGGCAGCCGCCATGTTGCTTGCGCCCGTCCTCGCGCAGGATTCCCCCGGCAACGACCAGGACGCCGGTACTTCCCTCAAGGATCTCAAGAAATCCAAGAAGGACGCTCCCGAGCAAGAAGGAGCTTACCGCCCGAGGAGCGCAAGGAACGTCTCCGCAGCTTTCAAGAAAGAAGTCGGCAAGACCTACCAGACCTGGCTCGACCAGGACGTGCGCTACATCATCTCTCCGGAAGAAGAGCAGGCATTCAAACTTCTCGGCACCGATGAAGAGCGTGACGCAGTTCATCGAGCAGTTCTGGCTCCGCCGCGATCCCACTCCCGACACCGAGGAAAACGAATTCCGCGAAGAGCACTACCGCCGCATTCAGTATGCCAACGAGCACTTCGCCGCCGGCATTCCCGGCTGGAGAACCGACCGCGGACGCATTTACATCGTCTGGGGTGCGCCCGACGAAATCGAGTCCCATCCCTCCGGCGGTCAGTATCAGCGCGACCAGTCCGAGGGCGGCGGCTCCACCTCCACCTATCCCTTTGAGCGCTGGCGCTATCGCTACCTCGAAGGCATCGGCAACGAGGTCATCATCGAGTTCGTGGACACCTGCATGTGCAACGACTACCACATCTCCACCGATCCCAACGAGAAGGACGCCCTGCTCCATACCCCCGGCGGCGGCGCCACCCTCAATGAGCAGATGGGCACGGGCAACCGCTGCAGACCGCATGATGGGCGTTCCCGGCGGCACCGTCGGCATGAACGGCGGCAAAGCAGTTTGACGCCATCGAGCGCTATGCCAAGCTCACCACGCCTCCGCCCATCAAGTTCAAGGATCTGGAAGAGAAGGTCAACACCAAGATCCGCTACAACCTCATGCCCTTCGACATGCGCTCGGACTTTGTGAAGATCACCTCGGATACCGTCCTGGTTCCGATCACGATCCAGATCAAGACCAAGGACATGACCTTCGTCCAGAAGGAAGGCATTCAGCGCGCCGCCGTCAATATCTTCGGACGCATCTCCACCCTCTCCGGACGCGTCGCCTCGACCTTTGAGGACACCGTCGGCGTCGACGAACCCAACGAACTGCTGGAAAAGGCCCTGCTCACCACGCCAGATCTACTGGAAGGCCGTTCCGCTCAAGCCGGGAATGTACAAGATTGATGTCGCCGTAAAGGACGTCAACGGCGACCGCGTCGGAACCCTCGTCCGCTCCATCCGCGTGCCCGAGTTCGACGACGAGAAGCTCGCCGCCTCCTCGCTCATCCTCGCCGACATCATGGAGCACGTCCCGGCCAAGAGCATCGGCGCCGGCAGCTTCATCATTGGCGACACCAAGGTCCGTCCCCGGCTCGATGCCGCCGACGGCAAGCCCGCCAGCTTCAAGCGCGACCAGCGCCTCAACATCTGGCTTCAGGTCTACAACCTGCAGCAGGACCAGCAGAGCAAAAAGACCCGGGCCACCATCAGCTATGACATCGTCAACATGCAGACCAACAAGTCCGTGCTGCACGCCGACGAGTCCGCGGCTGCATACGGCAACACCGGCGACCAGATCACCATCGAAAAGTCGATGCAGTTGGCCAACCTGGAGCCGGGTTTATACAATCTCAAGGTCACCGTAAATGACGAGGTAACCAAACAAACGATCAATCCTTCCGCCCGTTTTCAGGTCGAATAGGATAGAATTTTCAGGATCACGCAATATCGTGGTCTGGTCAGGCGCGCATCGCCTGCATAGCGGCCCGTAGAGGACATAAGGGGGCTCAATGATGCGTAAGCTCGGAATCTTGGCGCTGGCATTGGTTTGCTGCCTTGGCGCCTCTGCGGCGGTCAATCCCGGTATCATCACCGGAACCGTGCACGATTCCGCCGGAGTGCCGCAGATGGGAGCCGTGGTGGAAATCCTCGCCAGCTCCGCTGCCCGCGCCCAGACCGTACTCACCGACACCAGAGGCGCATTCACCATCGCCGGCCTGCTCCCCGGCCTCTACACCGTCAAGGTCACCGCTCCCAGCTTTTTGCCCACCATCCGCGAGCGCGTTCACCTGCAATCCGGCGCCAGTCTGCTGCTCAATGTCACCCTCAACACCCTGTTTGAAGCCATTCAGCTCGTGCCGCGTCACAAGTCCACTGCGGACGATGATGACGATTGGCGCTGGGCGCTGCGCTCCATGGCCAACCGTCCCATCCTGCGCCTGGCCGACGACAATCCGCTGGTGGTGGTCCAGAGGAGCGAGGATGGCTCCGAAGGCCAGCTCAAGGCGCGGGTTTCCTTCATCTGCCAGCTCGATGGCGATTCGCTCAGCGGCTCCGGCGTCGGACGCCAACTTCCATGTCGAGCAGTCCATCTTCGGCAAACGAGCACGCCCGCCCGGTGGTCGCTCAACGGCGAACTCGGCAGCACTGCCGCCAATCCCAACGCCGTCATCCGCGCCGCCTACTCGCGTGAGATGCCCGACGGCTCCTACCCGGAGATCGCGCTCTCCGCCAAGCACTTCGCCTCGCTCAACCCGAATCAGCCCGCCATCCAGGCCCTGGCCCTCTCCATCGCCAACTCCATGACCTTCGGCGAGTCTCTGGAACTGGGCTACGGCGGCGAAACCCAGATGGTTCAGTACAAGGAGCGCGCCACCAGCTACCATCCCTTTGCCACGGTCAGCGTTCATCCCGGCAAGAACACGATTCTGCAATACCGCTACGCCACCAGCGAACCCAGATCTGCGCGCGCCAAGGGCTTTGACACGGCTCCCGCCGATCTCAGCGAGAGCAGTCCGCACCTCACCATGACCGCGCTGGGCCAGCGCATCGAGCGTGCCAACCACCACGAACTCTCGGTCTCTCAGCGTCTCGGCCGCAACAAGCTTCAGCTCGCCGTCTTCGCCGATTCCATCCACAACGCCGCCCTTACCGGGACCGGAGCCCGCTTCACGCAGGATACCGACGCCCTCATCGGCGATCCCTACTCGGGAAATTTTTACTACGATGGCGGCAATCTCCACACCCAGGGCGTGCGCGCCGTCTACTCCCATCCCCTGGCCCGCGGCTTTGACGCAACCCTCGATTACGCCTACGGCGGCGTGCTGACGGCTCCGGAGAACCTCGTGCAGGTCAGCCAGACCTCGACCGCGCTGGTCACCGCCAAGCGCCACTCCGCCGCCGCCAAGCTCTCCGGAACCACGCCCGGCTCCAAGACCAAGGTGATTGCCAGCTATCGATGGCTCAGCGGCAGCGCACTCACTCCGGTGGATATGTTCAACGCCTCGGCCGGGGAGACCGACCCGTACCTGAGCTTCTTCATCCGCCAGCCCATCCCCACCATGCATATCTTGCCCAACGGATTGGAGGCGCTGCATCGATGTGCGCAACCTGCTGGCCCAGGGATACCGTCCCGTGCTCAGCGCCGATGGCAGCACCGTGTACCTGGTCCAGGGCACCCGCTGCATCCGCGCCGGGCTCACCTTCAACTTCTAACTGCGCCAATTTTGAGTGTCTCCTGACGTCAGCGAAGGCCGCTAAACCGCCCCTTGCTCCGCTCGGATGACAAATGTAGCTGTCGAGAACTTGTGCCGCAGTACACCAGCTGTTTTGCGCGTTGATAAGGTGGCGAGCCCTGCCCCAGCGCTTCTGCCGTATCGCTTCCTGCTAAGCCCGCCCTACTGCGCCGCGTCCTTGTGCTCGGGCAGATAGTCGCAGGCCTCGCGGCACTCCAGGCAGTAGTAACAGCCGTCCTCCACCAGGCGCACATCGTGTTCGCCCATGCAGAAGTAGCAATAATTGTCGCACGTGCACTTTTCTTCCACTTCGCTCGCAGACGGTGCACAGGAATCGTTGGGCCATGGGCGCACTGTAACGCGCATTTTCTCCTCGCGCAACTCTCTTTCGTCCCCGGTCTTTCAACCCTGTAGTTTCGAGCGACTGTCCGCCGTTGCCTGGCGCGCTTGCCGCGTGATAACTTTTAAGGTTCCATTGGCCTGCCCGTGGCCGCATGATTCTCCCTGCGAGAGGTTCTGACCTTGTCGTCGAACGCCGAATCCGCCGTTGTCCGCAAAACCGCTCTCAACTCCGCGCACCGCGAGCTTGGCGCTCGCATGGTGGACTTCAACGGATGGGATATGCCGGTCGAGTATCCGGCCAACGCAGCCGCAAAGCCGGCGGACTGATCGCCGAGCACCTGGCCGTCCGCAACTCCGTCGGACTCTTCGACGTCAGCCACATGGGAGACATCCGCCTGCACGGCCCGCAGGCGCTCGAAGCCGTGCAGAAGATGACCATCAATGACGCCGCGCGGCTGGCCGTCGGCCAGGCGCAGTACTCCGCCCTGCTCTATCCCACCGGAACCTTCGTCGACGACGTGATCGTCCACCGCCTGGGCGAACGACGACTATCTGCTGGTCATCAATGCCGGAACCCGCGAGAAGGATTTCAACTGGGTGCGCGACGCCGCCAGGAGTTTCGACTGCGCGGTCGAGAACCTCAGCGACGATTACACCCAGATCGCCATCCAGGGTCCGAACGGCTGGCGCACCCTGCAGAAGCTGACCGACGCGGATCTCACCCAGGTGAAGTTTTACTGGTTTACTCATGGCACCGTCTGCGGATTGCCCAACACGCTGATTGCCCGCACCGGCTACACCGCCGAAGACGGATTTGAGATTTACATCCCCAGCGACGAGGCGACCAGCGTCCGCGTCTGGAACGAGCTGCTCGGCGCCGGCGAGGAGTTCGGCATCCTGCCCTGCGGCCTCGGGCGCGCGCAACACGCTGCGGCTGGAGGGCGCGCTCTCGCTCTACGGGCACGAAATCTCAGACACCATCACGCCCTGGGAGGCGCGGCTGGACCGCTTTCGTCAAGATGGACAAAGGGCGAATTCACGGGCACGCGCGCGCTGGCCAAGCAGAAAGCAGCGCGGCCTGAACCGGATTCTGGTCGGACTGGAGGCGATCGAGCGCGGCATTCCCCGCGATGGCTACAAGGTGACGGGACCGCGAAGGCCGCCATATCGGCTGCGTCACCAGCGGATCGCCCGCGCCTTTTCTGAAGAAGAACATCGCGCTGGCCTATGTGCCGGTCGCGCATTCCGCCGAAGGCACCGAGCTGGGGGTGGAGGTGCCGCAGCCAGCATGTGAAGTGCAAGGTGGTGCCCACGCCGTTTTACAAACGTCCAGCGCCCAGCGCCGGGCGGCAGCAACGGCGCAGTATCCGACCCAGAATTCGGCGACGACTGGAGCTTACCGGAATTTCAAGTGTTGCTACAATTTCCATGTTGGACTGAATTCGCGTCTCAGCGCGTTTCCATCGCCGCATACGTCCGGCGTGCAATCAATCTCTGGAGATCACAATGGCCTATCCCCCGGAATTCAAGTACACCAAAGAGCACGAGTGGCTCGCCGTTGAAGGCACCACCGGAACCATCGGCATCACCGATCACGCGCAGAACTCACTCGGCGACATCGTGTTTGTCGAGTTGCCCAAGGTCGGCGACCGAACTGACCGCCGGCAAAACATTCGGCACCGTCGAGTCGGTCAAGGCGGTCAGCGACCTTTACGCCCCGGTATCCGGCACGGTCGACGCCATCAACGAGCGAGCTGGCCACCTCGCCCGAGAAGGTCAACAGCGACCCCCACGCTGCCTGGATGGTGAAGATCACCCTCGCCAATCCCGCCGAAACGGCGCGCTGCTCTCCGTCGAAGACTACGAGAAGTTCATCGCCGAGGAGCAGTAGTCCATCATGCGTTATCTTCCCAAGTCTCCCGCCGAACGCGCCCAGATGCTGAGCGCGATCGGCGTCAACTCCATCGACGAACTCTTTGCGCCCATCCCGGCCGAGTTCCGCCTCACCCGCGATCTGGCGATTCCGCCGCAGATGGCCGAGAGCGAAATCGTCGACTGGTTCCGCGCCCGCGCCGCTGAGAACGCCACCGGCTATGACATGCTGCTCGGCGCCGGAGCCTATCAACCACTACCGCCCGCTGGTCATCGATTCGCTGATCTCGCGCGGCGAGTGGTTCACCGCCTACACGCCCTATCAGCCGGAGATCGCCCAGGGCACCCTGCAGGCGATCTTCGAATTCCAGACCATGATCTGCGAGCTGACCGGCATGGAGGTCGCCAACGCCTCCATGTATGACGGCTCGACCGGCGCGGCCGAAGCCGTCATGATGGCCATGCGCATCACCGGACGCAGCTCCGCCATCCTCGCCCGCAGCGTCCATCCCGAGTATCGCGAGGTCATCGCCACCTACGCCAAGTACCAGGGCCTGCCGCTTACCGAAGTGGCCTTCACCGACAACGGACGCGTCGATCTCGCCGCCCTCGATGCCGCCATCACCCCGGAGACCGCCTGCGTGCTCATCCAGTCGCCCAACTTCTTCGGCACCATCGAAGACGTTGCCGCCATCGCCGAGGTGGTGCACGCCAAGGGCGCGCTGCTGGTGGTCTCCATTGCCGAAGCGCTCTCGCTCGGCATCGTGACGCCCGCCCGCCGAGGCCGATATCGTCTCGCTGGAAGCGCAATCCTTCGGCGTCCCGCTCAGCTATGGCGGCCCTTATGCCGGAGTCATCGCCACCCGCGAAAAGTTCGTCCGCCAGATTCCCGGACGCCTCGTCGGACAAACCACCGACCGCAACGGCAAGCGCGGCTTCGTGCTCACGCTTTCCACCCGCGAGCAGCATATCCGCCGCGAGAAGGCGACCTCCAACATCTGCACCAACCAGGCGCTCATCGCGCTCATGGTCAACATCTACATGGATGTCTATGGCCGCCTCGGCATCCGCGAGCTGGCCGAACAGAATCTCGCCAAGGCCGCCTACGCCCGCAAGGCGCTGGGCGCGAAAGCCAAGATTCTCTTCGACGGCGCGCCGCGCTTCAACGAATTCGTTCTCCAGACCAGCGAGGACGCCTACGAAATCTCGCACCGCCTCGCCGCCAAAAACAAAATCATCGGCGGCTTTCCCCTGCGCAAGTTCTATCCCGAACTCGGCAACGCCGCCGTCTGGTGCGCCACCGAACTCACCTCCCGCGCCGCCATTGACACCGCAGCCGCGAGGTGAACCTAGAATGAGCGATAGACGATGCCCACCGCGCCTCGCGGCTAAGGTAGCGTCTCGAACACAGGAGTGAACCGATGAGCAACCAGGACATTCGCAAGGTCACCACGCACATCTCGCAGAACGAAGGCCTGATCTTCGAGCACTCCTCGCCGGGCAAAAAAGCCTATCGCCTGCGCTCGCTCGACGTGCCCGAAGTCGATGCCGCCGCCGAACTCGGCGACGCTCTGCGCACCGAATCCGCCGCGCTTCCGGAGGTCAGCGAGGTCGAAATCATCCGCCACTTCACCCGCCTCTCCACCTGGAATTACGCGGTCGATCACGGCATGTATCCGCTCGGCTCCTGCACCATGAAGTACAACCCGCGGGTCAACGAGGTCGTCGCCCGCCTCGACGCGATCGCCGAAGCCCATCCCTATCAGCCCGAGCAGAACTCGCAGGGCGCGCTCCGCATCATGAAGGCGCTGGCCGATCAGCTCATCGAAATCACCGGCATGGATGCCATCACCCTCCAGCCCGCCGCCGGAGCTCACGGCGAGCTCACCGGCATCCTGCTCATGCGCGCCTATCTGGAGTCGCAGGGCAATCCGCGCAAAAAGGTGCTGATCCCCGACTCCGCCCACGGCACCAATCCCGCCACCGCCGCCATGGTCGGCTATGAGGTCGAAAACCTGCGCAGCGACGAGCGCGGCATGGTCGATCTCGCCGCCCTGGAAGCGCAGATGAACGAGGATGTCGCGGGCCTCATGCTCACCAATCCCAACACCCTCGGAATCTTCGACGATCAGATCGCGCAGCATCGCCGAGATCCTGCATCGCAAGGGCGGCCTGCTTTACATGGACGGAGCCAACATGAACGCGCTCGTCGCCAAGGCGCGTCCCGGCGACTTCGGCGTGGACATGATGCACCTCAACCTGCACAAGACCTTCTCCACGCCGCACGGCGGAGGCGGTCCCGGCTGCGGTCCGGTCGCCTGCAAGAAAGCGCTTGAGCCGTTCCTGCCCAAGCCCATCGTGGTGGAAACCGCCGATGGCACCCTGCGCCTGGACTACGATCGTCCGCAATCCATCGGACGCGTGCGCGCCTTCTTCGGCAACTTTGGAATGCACGTCCGCGCCCTCGCCTACATCATGGCCAACGGACCCGACGGCCTGCGCCAGACCACCGAGGACGCCGTGCTCAACGCCAACTACCTGCGCAAGAAACTCGAAGGCACCTTCGATCTCCCCTACGCGACTCCCACCATGCACGAGGTCGTCTTCAGCGACAAACTGCAATCCAAACTCGGCATCAAGACCGGAGACATCGCCAAGCGCCTCATCGACTACGGCTTCCATCCCTACACCGTCAGCTTCCCCCTGGTGGTGCACGGCGCGCTGATGATCGAGCCCACCGAGAGCGAGCCGCTCGAAGAGCTCGACCTCTTCGTCGATGCCATGAAGTCCATTGCGCAGGAGGCCGTCGAGTCGCCGGAGCTGATCAAGAACGCTCCGTACTCGACTCGCCTCTCGCGCCTCGACGAAACCGCCGCCGCGCGAAAACCAATCCTGCGCTGGCAGGCCGGAGACGAAATATTCGCTCACGTGAAAACCGCGCCGATAAAAAGAACGGCTCCCGCGCAAGCTGCTTTTGCTTGAGCGGAGCCGTTCTTAGTCGTTCGCCTTATCTCCGAGCGCCAGAACCCCCGCACCTGACGATTCACTCTTCGGTAAACCACTTACCCGCGCCCAGTGCCTAAGTCGCCAATCCTTTGCAACGATTGCCATTCTCGCCACTCTCGGGCCAAAACAATTGCCTGATCGGTACATCGTTGCCGCATTCCACGCTCTCGCTGCGCTAGCCGTGCCGGTGCGCAAAGAGGTAACCTGAGAGTATGCGAGTGGTAAAAGCCAGCTTCCGCCTCCTGTTCCTGCTGAGCCTGATGTGCGCTCCGCTCTTCGCCCAGTCTGTTCTGAAGGCGCTCTCCACCGGTGCTTCCAGCGCGCAGGCCGCGATCAGGAACACGGACCCGCTGGGCCGCGACACGCCGCGCGGCACCCTCACCGGCTTCATGGAGGCCGCGCAGAAAGGCGATAACGAGCGCGCCGCCGAGTATCTGCAACTCCCCCATCAAGAAAATGAGATCGACTCCAACCGCGTTGTGCAGGATCTGAAGGCCTTGCTCGACCACGCCTACGTGGGCCGCCTCGCCAGCATCACCGCCAATCCCGACCTCGCCTTCGATCCGCAGCTTGAGCCCAATCATGAGCGCGTCGGCGAGTTCACCGTCAACGGCAAGGAGTTGCCGCTGCTCGTGGTGCGCGTGCCGGACGGCAACAGCGGGCATCTCTGGCTCATCGCCTGGGGCACGCTCAGCAAGACCGCAGACCTCGCCAACGACGTGCGCGCCCATGAGGTGGAGCAACACCTGCCGCACATTCTCGTGCGGGTTAGTATTCTGTCGATTCCGCTCTGGGTGTGGCTGGCCTTCCTGTTGCTGATTCCGATTGCGCTGCTGGCCGGAGTTGCCGCCGTCGGCTCTGGTGCGCGCACCCGCATGGTTGCTGGCCCGAATCAATCATCGCGCGGCGCAGTCGGAGATATGGACCAACATTCGCGGCCCCGTGCTGCTGTTCGCCACGGCCGCCGCGCACGCCATCGGCATGCGCATGATTACCGTGCCGTTGCTCTTCCGCGAGTACTACCTCAAAGTGCAGGGCACGGCGTTGTTGTTTGCGGTGGCGTGGTTGCTGTGGGATTTTGTTACCGTGTGGACGCGCCGCATGCGCCGTCAGCGTGGCCACCCCCGAAGAGCGCGGCATGCTCTCGCTGACGCTGCTGCTGCATCGCATGTTGAAGGTCGTCATCGCCACCGCGGCGCTGCTCAGCATTTTGTATCTTGCCGGACTCGACCTCTCCGCCGCGCTCGCCGGACTCGGCATCGGCGGCATCGCGGTCGCCTTGGCCGCGCAGAAGACCATCGAGAATCTCTTCGGCGGCATCAGCATCCTCACCGACCGGGTGATGCAGGTCGGCGATCTCTGCCGGGTAGGGGACAGCGTCGGCATGGTGGAAGACATCGGCCTGCGCTCCACCCGCATCCGCACCGGCGAACGCGGACTCATCTCGGTTCCCAACGGATCGCTCGCCACGGCCAACGTGGAGAACCTCAGTGCGCGCGACAAGATGCGCGTCTTCTGCAAGGTTGGCCTGCGCTATGAGACCAGCCGCGCGCAACTGGAGCAGGTGCTGACCCAGGTATCCGCCATGCTGCGCGAGCATCCCCGGGTGGAAAGCTCAACCGCGTGGATTCGCCTGGCGAGGCTTGCCGACAGCGCGCTGGAACTGGAGATGCAGGCTTACGTGCTGACTCGCGATTATGACGACTACACCGCCGTGCGCGAAAATCTGCTGCTGCGGGTGATGGACATCGTGGAAGGCTGCGGAACTTCGCTGGCCTTCCCGTCGCAGACCGTTTATCTGGCCGGCAAATCCGAAGCCCCCAAGCAAAAGGCGCTGGGCAAAGGCGAATGATGAGGGCGGTTCCAGGCTAAGTGTATCCGCGGGCCGCGAGAATCGATCGCTGGCCGGAAACTTGAGGCCCCACGCGGACTTGGAGTGGCTGGCCTTCTGCAGCTACTGCTTTCGCACCGATAGACGATCAGCGGACTTTCCTCGAAGACTTTGTCCGCGATTTCGCTGATGCCGCGCGTGAAGCGCTGATCGCCATAGCTCCAGATGTAATCGTAATCGGCAGCGACCTGGTCCCAGTCGGGCTCGACGTCATAGCAGTGGCCCCAGTAGCCGTCGGAGATGTACGGCTCCCAGGTGATGCGCATCGGGGTCTGACCGGGAATGTCAAACAGGTAGGGTGAGACTGCGCCACGGCGGATCACGGCGTAGGCCCAGTAGTGCACGTAGTAGTAGTCGAGCGGATCGTCGTCCTTGCAGGTATCCACCACGGGAAAGACCCGGGCGTTGCGGGCGATCTGTTCGATACCGTGATTCATGGCCGCGCTCTTCTGCGTCTCATCCTGGAATCCGGTGGTGATGTTGAATACGCGCAGCGCGGTCAAGGCCACGGCCAGCACGGCAATCCAGTTGGCGCGCCGGCCCACGCGAAAGACGGCGAGCGGCAACAGGCAGAGCGGCGGCACCAGGCGCACGTCAAGGTCGAAACTCTCTCCCCATCCATACGGGAGCAGCAAAAAAACTCCGAAGAAGCCAATCGTTACCGCCAGCCATCGCCAGTTCACGCGCAGTTCGCGATTGCGCACCACGGCCACCAGCAGGCAGAGCACAAGGCCGCCGAGAAAAATCTGATCGAGGCGCTCGTCATACCCCTGAATGGGGATGTTGCGCAAGCGTTTGCCACTTTGCGATGAGGGGACGCCACTCCAGCCGGCTCTGCTGAGAGAGTCCGGGACGCGCCCACAGAAATAGCAGCGACGGTGGCGCGAGGAAGCAGGCGAGCCGCAGCCACTCGCGCCAGTTGAAGGCGGTCAGTTCATACAGCACGAGGATGAAGGCCGCCGAAGCAAAGCCCAGCAGGTGGGCGAAGTAGGTGAGGAAGCTGACGATGACGAACAGCGCCGCGCGCATCACCGAAGGCTCACGGCGATACCACAGCCACGTCCCCACCATCAGGAAACAGAAGCCCACGCTGAGATGGTAGGCGGTGAAACCCCACAGAAACAGCACGTAGTAGGACATGGCACAGGCCAGCAGGGAGAGCTTGATGGCCGTGCGATTGGCCTGCCAGAGAAACCACGCAACCGCGACCGGCAGCAGCACGGTAGTCAGCATGAGCAGCAGTTTGCCGGCGGTCTCCACCGGCAAAAACTGTTGCAACGCGAGCAGCAGCAGATCCCAGAGAATGTAGGGATAGGGCTTCCAATCAGCGCGGTAATACTCGGCAAAGTGGAACGCGGAATCGTGCAGATGATTGAGAACGAAAGTGCGCGCAAGGTGGTTCGCGTAGTCCAGCAGAGGAGGCTCATGGACGAAGAGAAACGGCAGGGTCAGCGATGCGGTGAGAAAAATGAAGAGAGCAATCCACAGGGCGTTAGATTTCTGCTCGGGCTGCATGATTGGCCTGGGCTCCCCTTTGGATCGCTGCATTTTCGGTGTGCTACATGCAAGGTACTCGCTACGGCTTTCCGCTTTCAAGGAGGAAGGTCACGCCGAACGCAAGTTTTGAACCAGAGCGGCGGCTCGGAGGGATCCACGCGAAGCAGAGAGTCGATTGCGGGCTGAAAAGCCTGGGACGGTCAGGAGATTTGAGATAGTAGGGATCTTCGCTGACGCTCGGACGACACTCCTAAAGAGATTCGGCTAGTCCTGGGCGAACAGCACGTAGGACGATTGCCAGAGTTCGGTGGGAATTCCGCCCCGCGGACAAGCCGTGATGATGATGTGGTACTGTCCCGATTCACCGATGGTCGAGAGAAAATCCGGGCTCGCACTGGGCTCGGCAAGCGCAAGGTATTCGAGAAAGCGATAGACATCCGCATTTCCGTGAAGCGATGGAGCGGCAAAGGTTAGTTCAGTATTTTCCTGATAGAAATGCCACGCGATGGAAGCCGCCAGACGGATCGCGCGCTCGTAATGCAGGCTATCGAGCACTCCGGGAGCAGGGTTATCAAAGACGATGCAGAGGCGGCGCTCATCCTCACGGGTGTATTCGCGCACTTTGAGTTCACCGGATTTGGCGGTGGCTTTCCAGTCCACGTGGCGGGCGCTGTCCTCCGGTTCGTAGTCGCGGATGCGGTAGAGATCGGAGCCGCGTCCGCGCTGGTTGGTCTCCAACTCGCCGGTGATGATCGGCAGCACCTCGTACATTTCGTCGGTGGCCTCGACCGATGGATAGACCAGCACTTCCTGATCGAGCGCGACGGTGCGCGTTTTTATAAGGAAGGAAAACGGAAAGCGGGTGGAGATTCCGATGCCGCGCTGGGCGTAGAGTCCGCGCCGCGGAAAGTTGAGATTCAGTTCGACGCTCTGACGATGGCCGCCGGGAAGATAGGGGAAATACACGCTCTGCTCAAAGACGCGCGGCGACGGGGGCGGCGGAGCGATTCTGGCAAGGGAGAAGTCTGGCCAGCGGAGGATCGCCTTGCGTCCGGTGCGCGCCGGAGGATAAACGAATTGGGTGCGCTGCCAGCGCCAGGCGGTGGGTTCCGCTTTCTGCACGGGCGGCACCACGGAGATGGAGAATGCGGGAAGGAAGCGGCGGTTGTGCAGCAGCACCGCTCCGGCATAGCTCTGCCCGGCGAAGACGTGATGCGGAAGATGCAGCCCGATTTCCAGTCCGCTGATCATGACGGCCGAAGCGATGCCGCTGACCAGAACCGCGCCCAGCATGGCGGCGACCACGATGAACAGCAAATTGTTTCCGGTGTTCAGCGCGGCAATGCCAATCAGCAGGGTGAGGACCAGGTAGACGAAGCCTTCGCGAGTCACCTTGTAGCTCAGCGCATCACGAACCTGGCGGGCCACCACGCGGCGCGCCAGATAAGGAACGGTGGAGACGGCAACCACCCCCGCCAGCAGCAGCGCGGAGGAGGCGAAGACCGCCGTGGCAAGCACGTCGCCAGCTTCTCGCGAGACAGTGGAGAGCAATGCGGATGCGAACGCCAGCGCCAGTCCGAAGATGGCGATCAGGAATCGAACCCAGGCGCCGCGATCAATGCTGCGAAGCGATTCCACGAACTGCCGGCGCAAGCTCATGAGGACATTATGACATCGCTCGGGCCGCGGCGCCGGAATCTGCGCGGGCCGCTCAGGACTCCAGGAAGCGCCACACGCAGGCGTTGAACTCGTCGGGCGCTTCCTCGTAGGGCAGATGGCCGACGCTGGGTAGCACGACATACTCGGCGTCGCGAAAGCACTCGCGCAACAGCAGCCCGGAGCGCGGGGAGACGACTTGATCCTGCGCGCCCCAGAGCAGAAGCACGGGAAGCGACGGCGATGGAGGGCAGCGTCCACTGGAGTTGCTGCATATCCGGACGCCAGCTCCGGACTACTTCCAGGGCGTAATCGTAGGAGCGCGCATCATCCAGATTGACGGCATATCCGGCGCGGGTTTCGGGGGTAATCCGCGACTCGTCGGCATACACCCGGCCGAGTGCCTTGCTCCGCAGCAGCGCGCTGTGCACGCACAGACTGCGCGCCACCGCCCGCCCGAAGCGGGTACGGAAAAATGCCAGGCGCAGCCGGGCATTGGTCATAAAGGGATGGGCGGGCGCAACCAGCACCAGGCGGCGGATGAGCGGTTAGGGAGGAGCGGTCCTGCGCGGCGGCCAACATGGCGACGGCTCCGCCATGCGAGGTGGCCACTAGATCAATCTGGGAATGGCCCAGTGAGCGCAAGAAATCCAGCAACCGGGAGGCGGCAGGCAGCGAGACTGAAATCCGCCGCGCCCGGCTCCGGGCGGTCGGAGCATCCGACGCCGAGCAGATCGACCGCATAGACGTCCCGGTGCTGGGCAAAAAAATCAAGATTGTGCCGCCAACTGAAGCTGTAGCCCATCAGTCCATGGACGAAGACTACGGCAGGCCGGGAGCGCGATGCCGGATCGGCGGAAGGCAGGTGGAGATAACGCATACGATACTGCCCGCACGGAAACCAGGCTTCTCGTTCCTGCAAAAATCGCCTGGATGGTGGCAGCATCGCTTCCTCGCGCATGGTTGGTTACTCCGCCTGATGCAACCGTATTGTACACAGGAGAATCCAAGTAATTGTTTTTGCCTCTGTCGCCTCCCTCGGGGAGTTCAGATGGACTCCCCCATTTTTGCCTCGCCGCGCATCCCATAAATCATAGACGTGTTCCTGTTTCAGAATTATCAATGCGGCCGCGCGACTGTATAATCGGCGGTACGGCCTTGTATTACCAACATTTGGGCGACCTATGATGAATGGGAAGGTGGCAACTGACTTGCTAGGTAAGCAGTGGCACACCTCCGCGCAGAGGGTCAGAAGACGCGCGGCCAGCGCCGCGATCGCCCATGACCAAGGAAACTCAAATACGCTTTGCCGCGGTTGTCTTCGGTCTGCTGACCGTGACCGCGGTGGTTTTCGCGTGGATCAACTTCCAGAAGGAGCATGGGTATTCCACCCCCACGGATGGGGTCTGGTGGGTGGAGTCGCACGGGCTGCTGGTGGCGCAACGGGTCGATCCGCTGGGCCCGGGCGACCGTGGCGGCATCAAGGCGGACGATGCGCTTGGTATCCGTTGGCGGCAACCCGGTGCACAACACCGCGCGATGTGGCACGCCAGATGTACCGTTCGGGGGTCTGGACCAAGCTCTCCTACACCCTGGAGCGAGGCGACGTCAGCCTGGATGTCCCGGTGATTCTGCAGCCGGTGGACAAGAGCCTGAACCAGGGATTGCGGCTGATTGCACTGGTGTACCTGGGCATTGGGATGTACGTGCTGCTGCGCCGCTGGACGGCGCCGAAGGCCGGCCACTTCTACCTGTTCTGCCTGGTTTCCTTCATCTTCTATTCCTTCAAGTTCACCGGCAAGCTGAACCAGTTTGACTGGACGATCTACTGGTCCAACGTGGTTGCGGGAATGTTGCAGCCGGCGATGTTTCTGCACTTCGCGCTGAGCTTTCCGGAGCGCAAGTCCTTCGTGCAGAAGCGGAGCTGGATTCTGCTGCTGGTCTATCTGCCGGGATTGCTGCTGCTGAGCGTCTGGGTGCTGCTGGTGACGGCAGCCGAGCCCAGCGGGCTGCTGCTCTGGAACCTGGACCGGATGCAGATGGGCTACGTGGCGGCGCTCTTCCTGACCGCGACGTTCGTACTCTGGCACACCTACCAGCACGCCCGCACGCCCATCCTGCGCCAGCAGATGAAGTGGGTTACGCGGGGCACTTTCCTGGCGGTCGTTCCCTTCACGGTTTTCTACGTTATCCCATTTCTCAACGGGCAGGGGCCGTCGGCGGCGATGAAGATCAGCGTGCTCTCGCTGATCTTCCTGCCGCTCACCTTCGGCTACGCCATTGTGCGCTACCGCCTGATGGACGTGGACCTGATCTTCAAGCGCGGCATGGCCTACACCATCGCCGCCGGCACCATCGCCGCGGTGTACTTTGCCGCCGTCGGCGCTACCGCCGAGCTGTTCCATAAGAACTTTCCGAGCATTGGCCCCGGCGGTCTGGTGGCGGCCATCGTGGTCACCGCCGTGCTGTTCGATCCGATCAAGAACTGGACCCAGGAGCGGATCGACAAGTTCTTCTACCGCAAGCGCTACGACTACCGGAAAACGCTGATCGAGTTTGGCCGCGAGCTGAACTCGGAGCGCGACCTGGGCAAGATGCTGGAGGCGATTCTGGACCGCATTCAGCGCACCCTGCTGGTCGATCGCATGGCGGTGTTTCTAGCCGATGTGGACAGCCCGGCATTTGTGCTGGTGAAGTCCAGCGGGATTGCGCAGACCGGCTGGCTGGATCTGAGCTTCCTGAGCAGCCAGCGGCCGGAGTTCGCCGAAGGCCATCTGTTCTTCGACAACACGCACCAGGCGGTGCGCGAGGAACCGCTGGCGCAGGAGACGATTGCCGCCCTCGATCTGAACTACTACATTCCCTGCACGGTGATGAACCGCACGATTGCCATGCTCGGGCTGGGCAAGACGAGCGAGGGCGACTTCCTCTCCAGCGAAGACGTGGAACTGCTGGAAACCTTGGCGGGATACATCGGCATCGCGCTGCAGAACGCGCGGCTCTACGCATCGCTGGAACAGAAGGCGCAGGAATATGAGCGCCTCAAGGAATTCAACGAGAACATCGTCGAGTCGATCAACGTGGGCGTCTTCGCCGTCGATCTGCAGGACAAGATTGAGTCCTGGAACTCGCAGATGGAAGTGATGTACGGACTGCCGCGCGCCAGTGCGATCGGCAAGTCCATTCTCGACGTTCTGCCCTCCGCCTTTTGCGACGAGTTCTTCCGCGTGCGCGACAATCCCGGCATCCACAATCTGTACAAGTTCCGGCTGGGAACCACGGCAGGAGATATGCGCGTGGTCAATGTGGCGATTGCTCCGCTGATCAGCAAGGACTTCAAAGTGGTCGGACGGCTGGTGATCGTCGATGACATCACCGAGCGCATTGACCTGGAGGCGCAACTGGCGCAGGCCGACAAAATGTCCTCGATTGGACTGCTGGCCGCCGGCGTGGCGCACGAGGTGAACACCCCGCTGGCCGTGATCAGCTCCTACGCGCAGTTGCTGGCCAAGCAGTTGCAGGGCGACGAGAAGCGCTCGGAATTGCTGGACAAGATTACCAAGCAGACCTTCCGCGCCTCTGAAATCGTGAACAACCTGCTGAACTTTTCGCGCACCAGCGGCGCCGAATTCGGCAGCGTTGACCTGAACCGCATTATTCATGACACGCTGGCTCTGCTGGAGCACCAGTTCAAGACGGCGCGCATCCGCGTGGTGGGCGAGCTGCAACCCGCGCTGCCGCAGATTCACGGCAACCAGGGAAAGTTGCAGCAGGTGTTTCTGAATCTGTTTTTGAATGCCAAGGATGCGATGCCGCAGGGCGGAACCCTGACCGTGCGCACGGTGCACGATCACGGCGTGCGCGTGCAGGTGATCGACACCGGCACCGGCATCGCTCCCGAGCATATTCATCGCATTTACGATCCGTTCTTTACCACCAAGACGCGGCCCAAGCAGGGCGGCAGCGGCGGCACCGGGCTGGGACTGGCGGTCACCTACGGAATTATTCAGGAGCACGCCGGCAAGATTCGGGTGGAGAGCAGCCCCGGCGAAGGCACCAGTTTCTTAATGGAGTTCCCGATGTCGAGAAAGGCAATTCATGTCTGACATAGCAGGAGCGAAGCGCATGTCCACGCCGCAGGAGAAGCCCAGCGCGGGCAGGGTGCTGATCATCGACGACGAAGCGGCTATCCGCGAATCGCTGCAGATGTTGCTGGAAGACGAAGGCTACGAAGTGGGCAACGCCCAGGACGGCGAAGAGGGCTTGAGCCTGCTGGACACGCAGGCGTTTGATCTTGTGCTGCTGGATTTCCAGCTTCCCGACCGCAATGGTCTGGAGATTCTGAAGGACATTCGCGAGCGCGATCCGGAGATGGCGGTCATCATGATCACCGCCTACGGCACCCCGGAAAACGCGGTGGCCGCGATCCAGGGAGGCGCGGCGAACTTCATCGCCAAGCCGTGGACCAACGAAAAGTTGCAAGCCGACGTGCGCGCCGCCATCGGACGCAAGCGGGTGCAAGAGGAGAACATCCAGCTCAAGCGCCAGCTCAAGCAGCGCTACAATTTCGAAAACATCATCGGCAAAAGCGACCTGATGCTGCGGACCTTCGACCTGGTGGCGCAGGTCGCGCCCTCGCGCTCCACGATTTTGCTGCAGGGCGAGAGCGGCACCGGAAAAGAGCTGATCGCCAAGGCGATTCACGCCAACTCGCCGCGCAAGGACCGTCCCTTTGTGCCGGTCAACACCGGCTCCATGCCGAGCGACCTGCTGGAGTCCACGCTCTTCGGCCACGTCAAGGGTGCATTCACCTCTGCGGTCAGCAGCAAGAAGGGGCTGTTCGAGATGGCCGACCGCGGCACCATCTTCCTCGACGAGATCGGCAACATGTCGATGGAGACCCAGGCCAAGCTGCTGCGCGTGCTGCAGGACAAGCGCTTCATGCATCTGGGCGGAGTGCAGGAAATTCAGGTGGACGTGCGGGTCATCGCGGCCACCAACAGCGAACTGCGGCAGGCGGTGAAAGACGGCAGGTTCCGCGAAGATCTTTACTACCGCCTCAACGTCATCACCATCGAACTGCCTCCGCTGCGCAATCGCAAGGAAGACATTCCGATGCTGGCGCAACACTTCCTGCTCAAGTATTGCGCGGAGAACGAGAAGCCCGCACGAACCCTGGGGCCGGACGCGCTGCGCGCCTTGATGGACTATGCCTGGCCGGGCAACGTGCGCGAGCTGGAAAATGCGATCGAGCGCGCCGTCGTGCTCTCCGCCCATCCGGTGATCACCGCCGACCTGTTTCCCGAAGACATTGTGAGCCGCGGAGATACCCTGCCGCTGATCGCCAGCCAGCCCGATGCCTCGCTGTTTGAGATTGTGGAAGACTGCGAGCGGCGGGTGATTACCGCAATGCTGGAGCGCTGCGGATGGAACCAGACGGAGGCCGCGGAGCGTTTCCACGTGCCGCTCTCCACCCTGAACCAGAAGATCAAGCGGCTCAACATCGAGATCAAGCGGCGCGGACAAAGAGATTAGCCCGGCGCCCATTCGATAGGTGTTTGCCTTGGGTTTTGATATAGTCGCTAGGAGCCGCGCACCACGCCACAGACCGGATCAGCGGCCTCCCGTACCGAATGGCATTCTCTCTTACTGAATACGCGAAGGGCAATGTGCTGGCGGTGCAGGAGTATTCCACGCTCTCCTGGCGCGGCCTCGCCAATCTTTTCAGCCAGCCCCGCTATCTCGGCGACATCCTGCAGCAGATGGACATCATCGGCGTGGGCTCGCTGCAGATCGTCGTGCTCACCGGATTCTTTACCGGCGCCGTGCTGGCCTTGCAGAGCGCGAATTCGCTGGCGCGCTTCGGCGCGCTTTCCTTCACCGGGCAATTGGTTTCCATGTCGATGGTGCGCGAGTTGGGACCCGTGCTCACCAGCCTGATGGTGGCCGGACGCAACGCCAGCGGCATGGCCAGCGAACTGGGCTCCATGCAGGTGACCGAGCAGATCGACGCGATGCGCGCCCTCGGCACCGATCCCAGCCGCAAACTGGTGACGCCGCGGCTGACGGCCACCATGTTCATGTTGTTCTTCCTCACCATTCTTTCCGACCTGGTGGGGCTGGCCGGCGGCTCGGTGATTGCGCTGCTGCTGCTGCGCCTGGATTTGAACGAGTACTGGACCTCAGCCTGGCAGACGCTGCGCTATGCCGATGTCTTCATGGGCCTGATCAAGCCGGTGCTCTTTGGCTTCATCATCGCCACCGTCGGCTGCTACTACGGACTGAGCGCCAAGGGCGGCACGCAGGGCGTGGGCCGCGCCACCACCCAGGCCGTGGTGGTCGCCAGCGTGCTCATCCTGGCCGTCGATCTGTTCGTAACCCGCCTGCTGATGGTGCTGCTGGGGCCTTTGTAGACGATGAACCAGGCCAGCCACAATGGACGAACGCCAGGGACGGAGCACACAGGCACGATTCACAACGGGACGGGCAAGGCTGTAGTCTTTGAAAACGTCAGCCTGCGCTTTGATGAGCTGGTGGTCCTCGACGGCCTCTCCTTTGAACTGGAGCACGGCGCGACCAAGGTGCTGCTGGGAGTCGCCGGCTCCGGAAAAACCACCATCCTCAAGCTCACGCTCGGATTGCTGCGTCCCGACAGCGGCCGCATTTTTGTGCTGGGGCAGGAAGTGACGGCGATGCGCGAAACGGAATTGTTCGAGCTGCGCCGCCGCATCGGGATGGTCTTCCAGGAGTCTGCGCTCTTCGACTCGCTCTCGGTGGAAAGCAATGTCGCTTTCCGGCTGCTCGAGGAAAAGGTTGCGGAAGAAGAGATTCATCGCCGCGTCCTGGAGGCGTTGCGCTTTGTGGAGTTGGAGCACACGATCGACGCTGTTTCCGTCCGAACTCTCCGGCGGCATGAGAAGGCGGGTGGCAATCGCCCGCGCCATTATTTCCAACCCCGAAGTGCTGCTCTACGATTCTCCCACCGCGGGACTCGACCCGGTGACTTCGACCACCATCGTCGAACTGCTGGTAAAACAGCGCGACGTATACAAGACCAGCGCGCTGCTGGTGACCCACCGTCTGCAGGATGCGTTCACCATGGCGACGCACCGCTTCAGCCCCGAGCAGAACAAGATGGTCCTGGTGCCTCCCGGCACCGAACTGGGATTCGAAGACCAGCTTTCTGGTATTGAAGGACGGCAAGAAGATATTCGAGGGCAGCGCGGCTGCAATCGCGAATTCCGATAGACCCCTACATCCGCGAATACATGACGGCATAGTTATGGTTATCGCTTTGCCGCGCTGAGGGCCATCTCTGCGATGTGGGCGGCGGCATCGGGATGCGCCAGGGTGCGGGCTTTGGCGGCCATCGTCGCCAGTCTTTCCGCGTTGCCCAGCAGTGCCGTCACTTCCTGCACAAATCGCTCCGTGCTCAGTTCGCTCTCTGGAATCAGCAGCGCGGCATCGGCCTCGGCGAGCAGTTCGGCATTGCGCAGTTGATGATCGTCGGCCGCACCGGGAAACGGCACGAACAAGGCGCACTTGCCCGCCGCTGCGATCTCGGCAACCGTGGAGGCTCCGGAGCGGCAGACGATCAGATCGGCATCGGCAAAGCGCTGCGGCATGTCGTCGATGAATGCGCTGACTTCCACGGGGATCTGGTGCTCCGCGTAGAAGTCGCGGATGGCTTCGAACTCGCGGTTGCCGGTCTGGTGCACGATGCTCAGATTCGGAATGCGCTCGAACAACTCCGCGGCGGATTCACGCACGATGCGGTTCAAGGCGCGCGCTCCCTGGCTGCCTCCGAAGACCAGCAGCGTAGGCCGCTGGCTGCGGCGGGCGGGCAAGCGCGAAAAACGCGGGGCGCACCGGAACTCCGGTTACTTCAAAGCGGCGGAACCAGCGGCCGGTCTGCGCGAAATGAACCGCGGCTTTGGCGGCAAAGCGGGCCACGGCGCGATTGGCGTAGCCGGGAACCACGTTGGGTTCAAACAGCACCACCGGGATACGCAACAGGACCGCCGCAATGGTTGCCGGACCGGCCGCGTATCCGCCTACCCCGATGACCGCCTGCGCCTGAAAGCGGCGCAAAATGCGCATCGCGGCAAAGATCGACAATGGTAAATCTATCAGGGTGCGCAGGCGGGTGGCGAGGCTTACGCGATTGAGCGCTCCGACCTTGACCAGGTATAACGGGAAGCCCGCCTTGGGAACCAGGCGGGTTTCAATGCCGCGCGCGGTGCCGACAAAAGCAGCGTGGTGTCCGCGCTCGGCGGAGTTCTTCGGCGATGGCAAGGGCTGGAATCACATGGCCTCCGGTACCGCCGCCGGCGAGAATGATATTCATCTCAGTCCGTCTGCTGCGTAATGTTGAGCAGCACTCCGACGCTGGCCAGCGTAACGATGAGCGACGAGCCGCCGTAGGAGATGAACGGCAGCGGGATTCCCTTGGTGGGCAGCAGTCCGAGCACCACGCTGATGTTGAAGAAGGCCTGAATGCCGATCATGGCCGTGATGCCGACGGCAAGCAGGCGGGCAAAATTGTCGCGCGTATTCCATGCGGCGCGCAATCCGCGGAAGCAGAAGAAGGCAAAGGCCGCGACAAAGCACACCGCGCCGATCAGTCCCAGCTCTTCGGAAACCACGGCAAAGATGAAGTCGGTCTGCGGCTCGGGCAGATAGAAGAGCTTCTGCTTGCCCTCCATCAGGCCCAGCCCGGCATGGCTCCGCCGGTGCCCACGGCGATGAGCGATTGAATGATGTGGAATCCGGCGCCCTGCGGGTCGGCATAGGGATTGATGAAGGCGACCATGCGGCGCGCCCGCCAGGCGGTGCGGAAGAGCAGGAAGTACATCGGCGGTATCGCAATGAGCGTCGCCCAGCCGTAGTACTTCAATTCCATTCCGGAGATGAACAGGATGGCCGCGGTGATGAAGGCGCAGGTCATGGCCGTGCCCAGGTCGGGTTGCGCGACGATCAGGAGGCAGAAGACGAGCGGTGGGCGCAATCGCCGGCAACAGGGTATGGCGCAGGTCGGTAATGGAGCGCAGACGGCTCTCCAGGAAATGCGCCAGGAAGAGAATGATTGCGGGCTTGGCGAGTTCGGAGGGTTGAAAGGAGAAGAAGCCGAGCTTGATCCAGCGGTGCGTGTTGTGGGAGCGGTCGAGGAAAAAAACCGCCACCAGAAATAGCGACGTGATGCCCAGGGTGGTGAAGACCAGCGCTGGCTGGTTGAGCTTGCGGTAGTCCAGCTTCATGAAGCCGAACATGGCGCCGAGGCCGATGAGGGCGTAAACCACCTGCTTGCGCAGAAATGCGGTCTCGGAGCCGAATTGCTCCTTGGCGACGATGGCCGACGCGCTGAAGACCATGACCAGTCCGGCGAAGACCATCAACATGGTCACGCCAAACAGCCATCGATCGACGCTGACCCGCTTGCCCACTAGCGTCCTCCCGTGGGCGAGGCCGACTGCAAGGCTGCCAGGGATTGCACCAGCTCTTTGAAGACCCGTCCGCGATGCTCGTAGCTGGAGAACTGATCGAAGCTGGCGCAGGCCGGCGCCAGCAGCACGATGTCGCCTTCGACCGCCAGGTCAGCGGCCTTGCGCACGGCCGACTCCAGGGTCTGCGCGCTGATGACCGGAACCGTGTTGCCGATCTGCGATTCGATTTTCTGGCGCAGCCGCGCCGATGGTGTACACGCGCTTCACGCGCTCGGCGAGCAGCGCATTCAGTTCGCTGTAGTCGCTGCCCTTGTCCTTGCCGCCGAGGATGAGGTGAATGTTTGCCGGAAACGATTGCAGCGCCTTGATCGTGGCATCCACGTTGGTGGCCTTGGAATCGTTGTAGTACTGCACGCCGCGCAAGGTGGCAACGTACTCCAGGCGATGCTCCACGGCGCGGAAATCCTTGACGGCGCGGCGGATTGCCGCAGGCTCCACTCCGGCGGCCATGCCGATGGCGACGGCGGCCAGCACGTTCTCCACGTTGTGCGCGCCCTTCAGCGCAATCTCCGAGACCGGCATGATTTCCACTGCCTCGCCATCGCGTCACCGTCGCGATACACAATGGTGTCGCCCCGCACATAGGCGCCGCGCTCCACCGCATGCTGGCGGCTGAACCACAGCACCTGTGGCTTCAATCCCGTCGGCAAGGCGGCGGCTGATGTCGTTATCGGCGTTGAGAACCGCGTAGTCCTCCGCCGTTTGGTTTTCGAAGATGCGGGCTTTGGCCGCGATGTAGTTCTCCATGGAACCGTGACGGTCGAGGTGATCGGGCGTGACGTTGAGAATCGCCGAGATATGCGGACGGAAGGTCTCGATCGACTCCAGTTGAAAGCTGGAAATCTCCAGCACCACCCAGGTGTCCGGCGAGGACTGCTCGACAAAGGTGATCGCCGGCGTGCCGATGTTTCCCCCGACCAGCGTCTTGCGTCCGCCCGAGGCGATGATTTCGCCGGTCAGCGTGGTGGTGGTGGTCTTGCCG
This sequence comes from uncultured Acidobacteriota bacterium, assembly GCA_963779365.1. Taxonomy (GTDB): domain Bacteria; phylum Acidobacteriota; class Terriglobia; order Terriglobales; family Acidobacteriaceae; genus TOLSYN. Next base: position 30,887 of record CAVZYB010000021.1, read on the forward strand.
TTGGAGCCGGTGATGGCCACGATCTTGCCTTGCGAGGAAGCGCGCCGTCAACTCGATTTCGCCGATGACCGGAATGCCGAGGCGGCGCGCGTGCTGCAGCGGGCCGACGTCGCCGGGGACTCCGGGGCTGACCACAATCAGATCCTGATCGCGGAAGGTGCGCTCGCCGTGCTTGCCGGTTTCCACCGTAATGCCGCGGTCGAGCAGCGCAGGAATTTCAGTCGTGAGCTGATCCTCGCTCTTGGCATCGCTGACGGTGACGCGCGCGCCGCGCGACTCCAGAAAGAGCGCCGAGGCCACGCCCGACTTGCCCAGTCCAACCACCAGAACCCGTTTGCCTTTGACATCCATAAATTCTTTCCTGCCTTCGAGCAGCTTGCCTTCTTAACTTACCGCAATTTCAGCGTGGTGAGGGCGAACAAAGCGAAGATCAGCGAGCCGATCCAGAATCGCACAATCACCTTCGACTCCGACCAGCCAAGCTGCTCAAAATGATGATGCAGCGGCGCCATGAGAAAGATGCGTTTGCCGCGCAGTTTGAACGAGCCCACCTGCAGAATGACCGAGAGCGCCTCCAGCACAAAGATTCCGCCGATAAAGGGCAGCAGCAGCTCCTGCTTGATGATGACCGCAACGGTGCCGATGGCTCCGCCCAGGGCAAGCGAGCCCACGTCTCCCATGAAGACCTCCGCCGGATGCGTGTTGTACCAGAGAAAGCCGATCGAGGCACCCACCATGGCGCCGCAGAAGATCGTCAACTCGCCGACCATCGGCATCTTCTGCAGCTCAAGATAGTCGGAGAATACCGCATGGCCGCTGACGTAGGTAAGCACGGTCAGCGCACCGGCGGCAATCAGCGTGCATCCGATGGCGAGTCCGTCGAGGCCGTCCGTCAGGTTGACCGCGTTGGTGGAGCCCACGAGCACGAAGATGACAAAGATGATGAACGGCAGAAACGCGATGGGCCACAGGTGCGGATTGGCGGACCAGCGAACTGACCACCAGGTCCGGACGGAATCGCTTGAAGAACGGCACCATCAGGTGCGTGGAGTACTGCGCCCTCTGCCTGCATCAGAATCAGCGCCACGGCGATCACGAAAGCCACCAGGGTTTGCAGCAGCAGTTTGCTGCGTCCGTTGAGTCCCAGGTTCTGTTTGCGCACAACCTTCAGATAGTCGTCGGCAAAGCCAATGGCGCCGAACGATAGGGTGGAGAACACCACCAGCCAGACGAACTTGTTCGAAAGATCCGACCAGAGCAGCGTGGGCAGCACGATGGAGACCACGATCAGCAGGCCGCCCATGGTCGGCGTGCCGGCTTTCTTCTGATGGGAGCGCGGTCCCTCTTCGCGGATGTACTGGCCGATCTGGAATTCGCGCAGGCGGCGGATCACCGCCGGTCCGATGATGAGCGCCATGAACAGCGCGGTCAGGCTGGCAAAAGCCGTGCGGAAGGTCAGGTAGCGAAAGATCCGGAACGGCCCCACATTGAAGTGGCGAAAAATATATTCGTATAAAAGCCAATAGAGCAATGGGTCCTCAATCTTTTGGGCAGGCTTGTAGCCGCCGTTGAACTATTTTGTTCGTTGCGCTTCAAACACCGCCAGCGCACGCTCCAGGCCCACACCGCGCGAAGCCTTCAGCAACACCGCATCTCCCTGCGCGCAGGTTTCGCGCCAGCCACTCGCCCGCCTGTTCGGGAGTTTCCACAAACTCGGCGGCCACTCCGGACGAGGCTGCGCCTTCGGCGATCAACTCGCCGTTGCCGCGCACGCCGACCACGTAATCCGCCTTGTTCAAGGCCATGTTGCGGCCGCACTCGCGATGCAACTCCGGCGCGCTCGGGCCCAGCTCCAGCATCTCACCGGCGATGACGATGCGCCGCTCTGGCCGGAGTCTGCGCCAGGGCTGCAACCATGCTGTCCAGAGCCTGCGGATTGGAATTGTAGCAATCGTTGATGAGGATTGCGCCGAGGACTTCGCGCACTTCGCCGCGCTTGTCGCCGGCGCTGAGCGAAGCCAGCCGCGCCACCGCATCGGAGGGACTGACGCCGTGCTCGGCGGCCACGGCAACGGCTACCAGCGCATTCAGCACGTTGTGGCGTCCGATCAGCGGCAGCATCGCACGTTCCCGGAAGCCGGGACCAACGATGTCAAACTCCGAGCCCAGCACGCCGCGCAACGCAAGATTCTCGGCGCGATAGTCGCACGGATGCTCGATGCCGTAGAGCGTGACTTTGCCGTGAAAATCGCGGCCGAACTGCGAGACGTAGGGATCGTCGGCGTTGAGAAAGGCGTGGCCTCCGGCGGGCAGCGATTCGATCAACTCATACTTGGCGCGCGCGATGCCGGCCTGCGTGCCGAAGCTCTCCAGATGCGCCAGTCCGACGTTGGTCACCACGCCTTCATCCGGCGCCGCGATCTGCGCCAGGGTGGTGATCTCGCCTGGGTGCGACATGCCCATTTCGATCACCGCAATCTCGTGCTGGGGCTCCAGCCGCAACAACTGCATCGGAAGTCCGAAATGATTGTTCAGATTTCCCAGCGACTTCAGGACATGAAACTGCGCGCCCAGCACATGCGCAATGCATTCCTTGGTGGTGGTCTTGCCGGCCGAGCCGGTCACTGCAATCAGCTTCTTGCCCCACAGCCGCCGCGCCGCCGCGCCCAGTTGTTGCAGCGCCAGCGGTGCTGTCGGCAACGGCGATCAACTTCGACGTGATCGGCGATAGCGGGCAAGCTGATCCGCTCTCGACCACGGCAGCCACGGCACCCGCTTGCAGAGCGGCTTCCACGTAGTCATGGCCATCCAGCCGCTCGCCCTTGATGGCAAAGAACAGCTCGCCCGGGCGCAGGGTGCGCGTGTCGATGGAGTAGCCCTCGGCAATCGCGGCATGATCGAAATTGCCGCTGCCCTGGATGAATTCCGCGACCCTGCTCAACGGGAGCTTCATGCGTGTGCGCCTCCTCGTTTGTATCCGATGCGGTTGAGTTCCTCGCTCGCCACCTGATGATCGTCGAAGGGAAAGACGCCTTCGCGCGTGATCTGCGTGCGCTCGTGTCCCTTGCCCGCGATCAGAACAATGTCTCCCGGCCTGCGCTTCGGCCAGCGCCAGCGCAATGGCCTTGCGGCGGTCGGGCTCGGTGACGAAGCGCGTTTTCTGTTTCGCGCAGGCCCGGCATGGAATCCTCGATGATCGCCAGCGGGATCTTCGCTGCGCGGATTGTCCGAGGTGACGACCACAAAGTCGCTTCCCTCCCCGGCGGCGCGTCCCATCTTTGGCCGCTTGGTGCGGTCGCGATCTCCGCCGCAGCCGAAGACGGTAATCACCCGGCCGTTGCTGCGCTGAGGCAAAGTCGCGCGCCAGCCGCGTCAGGTTCTTCAGCGCATCGTCGGTGTGCGCGTAGTCCACCACCACCGCAAAGGGCTGCGCCTTCGTCCACGCGCTCAAAGCGTCCGGGGACGCGGCTGATTCCCGCGATGCCCCGGGCAATCTGCTCCGGCGTGCAGCCGCGCGCGTAGGCCGCGGCACAGGCCGCAAGCACGTTGTACACATTCACCCGGCCAATCAGCGGCGAGCGCAACTCGATGGGGCCATCGGGCGTGGTGAGCGCGAAATTGTTTCCCTGCGGCGTCATCTCCAGATGCTCCGGCATGGAAGTCGCCCTGCTCGATGCCATAGGTGAAAACCTGCGAGCGGCGGCGCGAAAACTCCGCCAGTTTGCGCCCGTACTCATCATCCAGGTTCACAATCGCACAGCGCGGAGGCTCGGTGCCGCAGCCCTCGAAGAGAATGCGCTTGGCGGCGAAGTACTCCTCCATGGTGCCGTGATAGTCGAGGTGGTCCTGGGTGAGGTTGCTGAAGATCGCCACGTCGAACGGGATGCCGAAGACGCGCGCCTGCTGCAGCGCGTGCGAGGAGACTTCCATCACCGCTTCGGTGGCTCCGCGGGCCAGCGCGCGGGCGAACATCTGATTCAGTTCCAGTGACTCGGGCGTGGTGTGAGGCGCGGCAAGAATCTCTCCCGGCAGGTGATACTCGACCGTGCCGACCAGCGCGTTCTTGCGTCCGGCGGCCTGCAGAATCGCCTCGACGATAAAGGCGGTGGTGGTCTTGCCGTTGGTTCCGGTGATGCCGGTAACGCGCAGACGCTCGGCGGGACGCTTGTAGAAATTTGCGCTCAGACGCGCCAGCGCGCGCCGTCCGTGCGGCACCAGCGCCCAGGCCACGCCATCGCGCGGAGTCTCGTCCGGCGGAATCGGTGACCACCGCAACGGCTCCGGCGGCAATGGCCGCGTCGATGTAGCGATTGCCGTCGGTGCTTTCGCCGCGCATGGCGACAAACACCCACGCGGGCCGCACCCGGCGCGAGTCGTAGTCGAGCCCCTTCACGGCGCAATCGCCGCTCTGCGAGAGCACCTCTGCGCCGTCGAGAATTTCCAGAAAGTTCATCACGTCAATTTGTCCGAAGCCTGCCGCAGCGCAGGCACTCAGATTCTCTTAACGCGAAAAGCGCGAACTGCGATTCTTAACCGAAGCACTCATCGGCGGCAGATAAGCAGCCCGGCGGAGGCTGCTGTTCGCGTGCCGTTCCGCTGCCCACAACCTGCAACTCAAATCCAGCTTTGTGCGCGGACTCAATCGCCTCGCGCATGGAGAGGCCCAGCAACGATGGTACCGTGGAACCGCCTCCCACATCGAGTACCACGGTTCCGCCCCGCGCATCGATTTGCGCCGACCGGCGGAGCGCGCAGCACCGGCGCGGCGGGCTGCGGGCTGCGGCGCAGGGGCGCAGACTGCGCCTCGGTTGGAAGCGGCGTCTGGGCCGTGGCGCTTTCCAAATCGAGCATGCCGCCGGGAGCATGCGGCTGCGCATCTTCGGTGTCGCCTTCGGCGGCGCGCGCCGCCAGCAGGCGGCGCGCCGGATTGTTCTTCGGCTCCACGTCATGCGGCACGCCGTAGTAGGCCAGCACCTGCTCGGCAACGCGCTTGAAGACCGGCGCCGAGACCTGGCCGCCCTGGTGCAGCCCGCGCGGCGAATCCAGAATCACCGCAATCGTGATGCGCGGGATTGTTGACCGGGGCAAAGCCTACAAAGCTGGCAACGTAATCGGTCTTCGAATAGGCATGGGTGCGCGGATCGATCTTCTGCGCGGTGCCCGTCTTTCCCGCCGAGGTGTAGCCATCCAGAATGGCGCGGCGCGCCGTGCCCTCCAGCACCACCTCCTCGGTCAAGCCGGCGCATGATGGCGGCGGTGTAGGAGGAGATGACGCGGCGCTGCGCCTGAGGATGAAACTCGATGCGCTGGTATCCCTCGTTGGGCGGAGTGACCCCGGCCACGATGCGCGGCAAGCGAATAGAGGCCGTCGTTGGCAATCGACGACATCATCGAAACCACCTGCAGCGGGGTTACGCCAACCTCCTGCCCGATCGCCATGGAGCCGATCGAAGAGGCCGCCCAGCGATTGGGATTGCGCACCAGCCCGCGGGTCTCGCCCGGCAGTTCCACGTTGGTAAGCTGCCCGAAGCCATACTCCTGCATGTGCTTGTAGAAGCGCTCGGGACCGAGGCGCAGCGCCATCTTCACCGCGCCCACGTCGCTGGACTCCGCATAGGCTCTCTCCAGCGTGACGGTGCCGATGTGGTGCGAATCGCGAATGCGAATTCCGCCGACCATGATGTAGCCGGGATCGCAGTTGATGACCTCTTCCGGGCGGGCCAGCTTTTCTTCGAAGACCGAAGAATAGGTGACCGTCTTGAAGACCGAGCCCGGCTCATAGACATCGCTGACCGCGTGGTTCTTCAACTTTTCCGGCGTGATCTCGCGCGAGAGATTCGGATTGAACGAGGGCGCGTTGGCCAGGGCAAGAATCTCGCCGGTGCGCGGATTCTGCACCACCACGGTGCCGCTGACGCGCTTGCGTCTCCTGCATCGCCTGCTCCAGTTCCTTTTCGGCGATGAACTGAATTTTTTCGTCGATGGTGAGCACCACGTTTGAGCCCGGCTCGGGCGGATGCTCCAGGTGTCCGAACCATTTGCGGCGCGCGTCCATGGTGATCACCACGCGGCCCTTCACGCCGTTCAACTGGCTCTGGTAGAGGTGCTCGATGCCGGCCAGCCCGGTGTCTTCCATGCCTACGTAGCCGAGCACCTGCGCGGCCAGCGCACGCTTGGGATAGAAACGCTTCAGCTCCTTCTGAAAATAGATGCCGCGAAGGTCCGAGCGACTTGATGCGCTCGGCGGTATCGCCATCCACTTTGCGCGCGATCCAGGCAAAATTTTTCTGCGACTGCATGCGCTCCAGCACGCTGTCGGGATCCTCGCCGATCACCTTGCCAGCAATCGTCGCGGTGTTCTTCTGATCGGGGATTTCGCTGGGCACGGCAAAGACCGAATCGACCTGCACGGTCATCGCCAATTCCTGGCCGTTGCGGTCGTAGATGATGCCGCGCTGCGGAGAGATTTCCACGGTGCGCTGCTGCTGGCGCTGCGCCCGCTGCACCCATTCGCCGTAGTGCAGCACCTGCAGGACGATCAGCCGCACGACAATGAGCACAGCCCAGACAAGAAGAAATACGCCAAACTTAAGCAGGCGAGACTTCACGTTGATTGGAGCCTTGCCGCCTGCCGCCATCGCTTACACCTGCACCGCCGGGGAGCCTGGAAAATCCCCTGCGCAAAAACTGGAAATGCCGGCCAACCGGAACTACGGAGAAAACTCCAGGCAAGCTGGAGAAGGGCGCTGAACGCGCCGGAATCACTGGAAGAAGGCCGGAAAACTGCACCTTTCCAAGGTAATACAGCGATGACGGCCCGTACAGGCGATGGTTGTGCAAAACCTGCGCCAGAGCCGTCATTCGCCTGAACCCAGATTCGGATTCGTACTTAGTTCGGAACTGAAATCACTGAAATATTGTTGGCGCGCGCCATCACCGGAGCGCCGCTATCGAACGCGCACCTGCTTCGTCCATCCGCTGCACCTGTCCCACCGCGGGCAGCGCCATCCCATCTGATCCTTCGCCAGACCACTGATCCGCTCCGGATCCTTCAGCGTGGCTTCTTCCAGCTTCAGCGTGCGATTCACCTCCGCCATCTGGTCCCGCTTGGCGCGCAGATCCTCGATCTTGTAGCCGTACTCAATCGAGCTGCAGTGCTGGCACAGATAGACCAGCGACCATCAGGAAAAAAACCACCACGGTCGCGGTGAAGACGCGCATCTCGCGCTTGCGCACCGGATCGGCCGAGCGCACCAGGCGGGAGTTATCGATCGCCTTGTGAAAGTAAATCTCCGGCGCCCCGGGCATGTACCGGCGCGGGGCGGCCGGAGCCGTGTTCTGCGATGTTGCGCTCATTCTTTGCGGCAGTGCCGCTGCCCAGATCGCCATATGCCCTCTCCCTGCTTTTCCAAAGTTCTCCACAGCATGCACAGGTTTTTCCACATGATGTTCAGAACTATTCCAAAAAATCTATCTTTTACCGAACCCGCGCCCGCGGAGTTCCATCCGGATCGCCGCCCGCAACTTCGCCGAACGCGCCCGCGCGTTTTCCGCAATCTCTTCGTCGGAGGCAATCACCGGCTTCTTGGTCAACGGCTCCCACACTCCATCGCGGGCTCCGTCGCGCATGGCATCTTTCACCATGCGGTCTTCCAGCGAGTGAAAGCTGATGACCACCAGCCTTCCACCCGGCTTTACTACCTGAGGCGCGCCTTTGAGCAGCGCCCGTAAGTCCTCCAGTTCGCGATTTACGTAAATCCGGATCGCCTGGAAAGTCAGGGTCGCGGGATGAATGCCTTTGCCTCTCGGCTGATTCATTGGCCGGGCCGCGGCCGATACAACTTGTGCTAGATGAGCGGTCGATTTTATCGGCCGCGCCCGTACAATGGCTCTGGCAATTCTCCGTGACCTCCTTTCCTCACCGAATTCGTAAATCAGATCAGCGAGATTGCTCTCGTCGAACTGGTTTACCACTTGATCGGCGGATAGCTCGGCATGCGGGTTCATGCGCATATCGAGCGGACCGTCCGCCTGAAAACTGAATCCTCGGCTGGCATCGTCAAACTGCATCGAACTGACGCCCAAGATCGGCGAGTACGCCGTCTGCGCTGCCGGGGGCCACGCGCTTCGGCCATCTCGGCATAGGACGCGTGGTGCAGCGTGATCTCGGGCCAGTCCTGCTCGACGCCCCTCGGGGGCCGTCAACCGTTTGCGTGCCATCTCCAGCGCGTTGGTGTCTTTATCGAAGCCGATCAGCTTGCCCTCGGGACCGAGCAGAGCTGCAATGGCCAGAACTGTGTCCGCCCAACCCGAGAGTGGCATCGATGTAGGTTCCGCCGCGCTTGATCGCCAGAAAATCGATTGCCTCTTGTAAAAGAACTGGTGCATGGCTGAATCGTCTTCCGCCATGCGCGCCCGTCAGAGCGCCTTCGATGCCTTCGGACTCCTTACCGCCGTCCACCAGCTAAATTCCCTGCCTGCTGCAACTGCGTCCAGGTCTTCCGCCGTGAGCGGATTCGTCCTCCACGCGTCTTGCTGAACTCCTCCTCGATGCGAATCTCCATGTGGTTCGCCTTGCCGACGACCGCGAGCTCAATCTCGCCCTTCAGCCCGAACTTATTGCGAAGCCACTCGGCGATCGTCAGCCGGCCCTGGGCGTCCATCGTTCACGACCTGCCCGTAGTAGCTGGTGACATCCAGAAACTTCTGCACCGCCCGGTTCGAGATCGGCTGGCTCGCAGCCCTGCTCTTCAATCAGCTTCCCACTCCTTGAGGGGATACAACTTGATAACAGTGCCATCCAGGCTGGTGATGATAGAATTGGCCGTCATAGCTTGCTGTCGATTTCATGCTTGAAATCGGCAGGCATCTTGAGGCGGCCCTTTTCATCCAGTCGGGTTGGAGAGCTGCCGCGAAACATTTTGCAAGCCCTCTCGTGGGCTTGCTCACAAGCTGGCCGATCCAGCAAGGAGGTTAAGGTCGTCCTAGAAGCCAGCTCGGAGGTAAAATTAGTCCACTACGGTCCTTTTTGATCCACTTCAGCTCTACTTTACCCTCATTCCCTTGTCTGTCAAGGACGAAATTGTTTAATTGGGCCATTTGTGAACTTTTTTTGAGTTTCGTTCTCGGGATCGGCCATCAGACAGGGGAAGCGCTACCACTCGCGGATGAGACGCAAAATGCAGCTACTTTGAGGCGGATTCAATGGCGTTCCGCTGGCGCGGCCTAAGTCTTAGCCTTTTTCTGCGATCCGGCGAATTTCCGCGCATCATGCCGCCGGAGCTGCAAGTCAGGATCGAATGGGCGGCGCTAGCTCTTACCGCAGGTGAGGATGTGCGCATTGCAGCCAGTTGAGAGGATAAACTCCCGGAGACTCGTCGTGGTTGCGGCGTTTCCGTCCGCAGTCCTTCGTCCATCCTTGCAACCTATAAGAATGAGCTGGTCGTGCCCGGATCGGTAGCGAAGTCGGGATAGCCGGCATAGCTTCATCAAGGCTTCCGCGATAGGCAAAGTGCTCGCGGGCCGTAGGCGACGATGGAGTCAGAATCGCCATGAGGGCGAGACTGAGAGCCGTTTCCCACTTTCATGGAATCGTGAAGTTCGATTCAGCATCTGGAACAGTTTGAGATTGGGTATGGCCGCGTCGGGAAAGGCATTGAACTTCGACTGAAAATTCTGTCATTGCCACGCTCAGTAAGGGCATACGACTCCTGTTGCAACGGCAGGAAATCAAATGTACAGCGAGCGCTCTTATCGGCCCGAGAGAGTGCCGGGCTTTAGAGCGCGGATTGTCTTTCCAGCTCTTCCAGCGCCGCGGGCCGTTGTTCCTGGATGTCGCTGTAGCCCTTGGAGTCGAAGATGGCTGGTGTAGTACTGATGGGCGCGCTCCCAGGCCTGGTCGTCGGGCGGCGGCTCCGAAGGTTTGCAGGTAGAGCGGCGAACCGGGAAAGGGATACATCGGCACCGGCTCGCTGACCCAGACGCCTTCGGCCTTCATCTGCTCCTGCCAGCGGCGAATCTGGTCGCGGTCATCGTGCTCGGTGAGGATGAGGTTGGCCTGGACCCAGGGAATGCGCTGGCGGGCGTAGATCAGCAGTTCGCCGATGCGCGCGGTGCTCATGCGGCAGTTCTTGTTCAGTTCGTCGCGTCCGGCGTCGGTGATGGATTCAACGCCGCACTCGATGGAGATGGTGTGGGCGCGTCCCAGCAGGTCGAGCTTCGCTTCGTCCCAGAGATCGATGCGGGTCTGGAAGCCGATGCGGACCGGGCGTCTTGGCAATCTCTTCCAGCAGGCGCAGCACGTTCTTGCCGACGCCGAAGATCTCGTCGATGAAGTAGATGTAATCGACGCCGCGCGCGATCAGGCGATCGATCTCCAGCAGCACCGCGTCCACGTCGCGCTCGCGGAATTTGTTGCGGAAGAGCTGCTTGTTGCAGAAGGTGCAGTTCCACGGGCAGCCGCGGGCAAACTCAATCTCGGCGCCGCGTCCGCTGCCCTGGTTGAAGACATGATGGCGGTGCCAGTGTTTCTCCACGTTGTAGCTGGCGAAGTCGAGGGCGCCCAGGGTCTTCATGTCCACCACGGCAAGGCCGGGGCTGTAGTGCTCGCGCCCGGCGCGGTCGCGGAAGCAGAGGCCGTCGATCAGCTCCCAGGGATCGGAGGCGAGTGCGGCGAGTGCGTCTTCGCTCTCGCCTCTGATGACCATGTCGGCGCCGCTCTTGTGCAGGGCCGCGCGCGGCGTGGCCGAGCCGTGCGGGCCGATCAACACTTTTGCCGCACGACCTCCGATTCCGGCCATCCACTCGCGGGGAACCCGAAGTTCGGGCGGTGGGCAGCGCCAGAACAGGTAGGAGGGCGCGGAGGGGATCACGAGGAAGTCGGGATCGAAGCGTTGCACCTGTTCGCGCGTCTCGGCCAGCGTGAGATCGTCGGTCTGGGCATCGATCACCAGCGCCTGAGTTGCCTTTGGCGTGAATCTTCTGCGCTGCAAAGAGCAGTTCCAGCGGGATGTGGGGGTCGCGGCAGCCAAAGTAGGTGGAGCCGGTGAAGTCCCAGTTGGGATTGACCAGAGCGTAGCGCGCTCACTACGCCGTCCTCCGCGCGGGAATCAGTAACTGCTGCCAATGCGCGGCGCTCGGCGCGCGAGGGCGCGAACAGTTGGTGATGGCCGCGATACCAGTTGCAGATTCCCATCACAATGCCATCCAGATTCACCTTTGGCCGCCATCCGGTATGGCTGGAGAATTTGCCGTGATCGGTGACGTAGATAAGCTGGTCGCCGGCGCGCTGATCGCCAAAGTTATAGCCTGCACGCGGCTCCGGTGAGTTTCTCCATGCGGTCCATCAGCTCCAGCAGGGAGATCGTGTTCTCCTCTCCGCCGCCAATGTTATAGATTTGCCCCGCGGTGTGTTCGCGTTCGCGTAAGCTGCCTCGAAGGCGCAAAGCAGATCCTCGACATAGAGGATGTCGCGCACCTGGCGGCCATCGCCGTAGATTGTGACCGGCTTGCCCTCCAGCGCGGAGTAGAGAAAATGCGCAACCCAGCCCTGGTCTTCGCTGCCGAACTGGCGCGGCCCGGCAATGCAGGACATGCGGAAGACCACCGAACGCAGGCCATAGATGCGCGCGTAATCACGCACGTACTGGTCGGCGGCGCCCTTGGAGCAACCGTAGGGGGAATGGAAGTCCAGCGGTTGCGATTCGTCGGTTCCGGCGCGTCCGACCGCAACATAGCGATCGCCCTCGACGCGCACCTCGCCGTAGCCGGAGTTGCCGTAGACCTTGTTGGTGGAAGTGAACAGGAGAAAAGGGTTATGGCCGTGCTGCCGGGCCGCTTCCAGAATGTTGAAGGTGCCGCCGAGGTTCACCTCGAAGTCCAGCCTGGGATCGACCAATGAGGTGGTGACCGCGACCTGCGCCGCGAAGTTGTAGATTTCAGTTGCGTACTTTACCGCCCGGCTTACCATGGCGGCGTCCCGCACGTCTCCCACCGTGATCTGCAACCGTCCGTTACGGCCTGCGAGCTTTCTGGAGGTACTCCAGATTATGGCGTGCGCCCTGCCGGGAAAGATTATCGAAGACATGTACCTTGGCATCGGTGGTTTTCAGCAGCCGCTCGGTCCAGTTGGAGCCAATGAATCCGGCTCCTCCAAAGATAACGATGGACCGAAACTCTGACTTTGTCATTCCCATTTATATTCCTCTATTCGCCTCCGGCAGTCTCCGGAGCGGAGTCTCTTCCAGAATTGGCCTGTGGTAAGTAGATGCGATGAACGTGTACGCGTTGACCCAGAAACGTATTTCACGCGCATAAGGGGTGCAAGGATGGAATCGCTTATACTGGATGCAACCTTCCCGCGAGCTGCTTAAGCCACTCGGACTAAGCGCATCGCATGCAGGAAAAATTCCATCCGCTCAGGTGCGGCAGCAGCAATGGTGACAATCGACGACGTGCGAAGGGCTTATGCGCGAATCCGCGAGTCGCTCTTCCTTTCGCCCTGCTCGCATTCGGAGACCTTTTCGCAGCTCTCCGGCAACCAGGTATTTCTGAAGCTGGAAAACCTGCAGATGACCGGCGCTTACAAGGAGCGCGGCGCGCTCAACAAAATTCTGGAACTGACCCCGGAGGAGCGGGACCGCGGATTGATTGCGGCCTCGGCGGGCAATCACGCGCAGGCTGTCTCCTACCACGCCAGCAAGCGCGGCATCGCGGCGCAGATCGTGATGCCGATCGCCACGCCGCTGAACAAGGTGATGGCCACCCGCCGCTTCGGCGGAGAGGTGGTGCTGCACGGGGCTAATTACGACGAAGCCTGCGAGGAAGCCAAGCGCCGCGCCGCCGAATCCGGCCTCACCTTCATCCACGCCTTCGACGATGATGCGGTAATCGCCGGACAGGGCACGCTCGGCCTGGAACTGCTCGGCCAGACCCCGGATATCGATGTGGTCATCGACCGCCATCGGTGGAGGCGGCCTGATCAGCGGCATGGCCTGCGCGCTCAAGGAGATCAATCCGCGCATCCAGGTGATCGGCGTGCAAACCTCGCGCCTGCCTTCGATGAAGGCCGCCATCGATGCCGGACATCTGGTCACGCTGCCGGTGGCCTCGACCCTGGCCGACGGCATTGCCGTGCGCCGCGCCGGCGAACGCACCCTGCCCATGGTGCGCAAGTACGTGGATGAAATCGTCACCGTGGAAGAGGAAGAGATCGCCAGCGCCATTCTGCTGCTGCTGGAGCGGGAAAAGACCGTCGCCGAGGGGCGGGCGCGGCCGCCGTCGCCGCCATTCTGCATCGCAAGATCAATTGCACGGGCAAGCGCATCGCCGCCATCATCAGCGGCGGCAACATCGACGTCGGCATTCTCTCGCGCATCATCGAGCGCGGCCTGGCCAAGGACGGACGCCTCATCCGGCTGCGCATCCACCTGCCGGACTACCCCGGCGCTCTGCACACCCTGACCGGAGTGCTGGCCGAGCACCGCGCCAACATCGTGGAGACCTCGTATGACCGCAAGTTCGGCGTCGATCTCGGCTACTCCGCCATCGATATGACGATGGAGACGCGCGGCAACGAGCACGTCGAGAATCTGCTGGCCGCGCTGGCCGCGGCAGGATATCAGTTCGAGCGCATTCAGTAGGCTGCGCGGCAACTCTCCGCATCGCCGCTTTGGCCAGCGCGCTTTCGCGGTAACTTTAATATTCCTATATGGCTCTGGTCTGGCTGGTTGAATGCAAAATCTGCGCCCAGCGCTTCCCTTTGCTGCCGCGTGAGGCGGTGAGCGGGAAGAGCACGGACGGGCTGGTCCGCCACACCGCGGTGGGACGCTTCGAGTGTCCCCACTGCCATGAGTTTCAGGATTACTCGACCGACGATTTTATTCCCGGCGAAGGACAGATCGTGCCATCGCGGGAGAAGGAATAGTCTGCCGGCCTGTCGCCGAACGACGATCAAGCCCAGTTAGCGCTTCAGGACCGTGCAAACCGAAGCGCAGACCGCGCCGCCGATGTTGAACGTCGCCGCTACATTCGCGTTCTTCTTCTGCAAGCTCCGGTCCGCGCCCCATCAGTTGGGTGAAGCAGGTCCCAGCATGGCGATGCCGGTCGCTCCGATGGGATGGCCCTTGGCGATCAATCCGCCGGAAAGGTTGATACCGCACTCGCCGTCCGGGCGGGCATTGCCTTCCACCCAGTACTTTGCGCCTTCGCCCGGCTTGGCCTTGCCGATCACTTCGGTGGCAATCGCTCCCATGACGGTAAAGCAGTCATGCACCTCGGCCACGTTCACATCCTGCGGCGTGACTCCGGCCATCTCATAGGCCTTCTGCATGGCGTGGTAGGCTCCGCGGGGCGCAGAACGTCGCGTCCTTCCCTGAGCAGCGGGTCGGTGGCCTGCGCGTATCCGGCGATCTCGACCGCATCGGCTTTGCTGACACCCAACTTCTTCAGTCCTTCTTCCGTCGCCAGAATCATCGCCGCGTAGCCATCGGTGACCTGCGAGCAGTCGTAGGTCTTCAGCGGAAGCCCATCGACGATGTAGCGATTCATGCCTTCGATTTTCAGTACGTCGTCGAGAGTGACCTTCACTTTGTTCATCTGCGCGATCGGACTCTTGTTACCGTTGGCATACTCCTCCACGGCAATGGTCCCGAGATCGGCTTCGGTCACCTTGTAACGCTTCATGTAGCAGGCCATGATTTCGGCAAACAGGTGGGGGAAGACGTAGGTTTTGCCGGGGCGCTCGTCGGGATGCGAGTACATTCCCAACGCCTTGCCGATCAGTTTGCCATCCGCCTTACCCTCGGCGTCGCGCATCTTCTCGTAGCCCAAGGCAAAGCCGGTTTCGCCCCATCCGGCCTGCAGTTTAAGAATCGTGGAGAGCACGGCTTGACCGCCGGAGGCGCAGGCGTTCTCCACGCTCTCAATCGGCTTGCCGGCCATCCCCGGAACCGCTGCAACCAAACCGGAGACCAATCCCTGTTCATTGAGGGAAATATTGCATGCTGCCCCTACCGCACCCACATCCAGCAACGAGGGATCTGCGTTGATTTCCTGGCAGACGCCTTCGATGGCGTTCTTTGCGATCTCGGGAACCGTCATCCCTAACAGTTTGCCGAACTTGGACTGGTGACAAGCAGCAATATAAACGCGTTTCATTTTGATCTCCAATGAACAGATGCGCTCACTTAGAGGTGAGATTCTGATTGAGCAGCAAGGGATTCACGAGGGGATATGGGATTCTGTTGAAATGTGGGTGGAAACGGCCGTGGCGCAGCGGTTCCGGAGCGCGGCTGAGCCGGTTCCGGCAGGCGCAGAGCGCCCGGGACACGCAAGGCGACCCAATTCGTCACTGGTGCTAGTGAGTCGCGTCACAGCATCGTGTGTCCGACGGTTCTACCGTGAAGAGTGGAAGGAAAGGAACCGCCGCGCCCGTGAAATTTTTCCAGGCCATCGCCGCCGTCGCCTTGATCCTGCTGGCCGGGATCATCGCCGCCAGCGTGCCTTGGCTGCGCACCCGGCTGCGGTAGCCGTCTCCTATGTCTCGGTGGGCGTCTTCGTCGCGGGAATCGGCTATCGCTTTGCGCTCTGGGCAAAATCCTCCGTGCCATTCTGTATTCCGGTCACTTGCGGGCAACAGGCGTCATTGCCTGGATTAAGGCACGATCGGCTCGACAATCCAAACACCCCGTCCGGCGCCGCGCTGCGGGTGGCCATGGAGGCTTGTTCTTCCGCTCACTGTTGCGCGAACATCGCCCGGAGACCCGGAACGGAGTGCTCGTTTACCCCAGCGACCGCCGTCTCTGGCTGGTTTCCATCACCTTCCATTACGCGCTGCTGGTAGTCATGCTGCGCCACCTGCCGCTGCTGTTCGAGCCCGTTCCTCCTTGCTCATGGGCTTGGGAAGGATCGACCATTTTTCGCTCTTCGGCGCGCGGCTCAGCCTCAGCGGACTGTTGTTGCTGGTCTCGTTGTGCGCGTTGCTTTTCGGCGGCTGTGGAATGCGCGGGTTCGTTTCATATCGTTGTTTACCGACCATTTTGCCTTGCTCCTGCTCTTTGCCATCAGCGTCAGCGGAGAGCTGCTGCACTCCTCCTGCCAGAAGGAGCTGGAAGTAATCAAGCACTTTGCGCATAGTCTTTCAGCCTTCCATCCGGCGATGAACGCGGCAATTCCTCCGCTGTTTCTGGTCCATCGCCTGCTCGTGGGCGCGCTGCTCATCTACTTCCCTTTCAGCAAACTGATGCACATTGGCGGCATCGTCGCCAACCCCGTCTACAACCTGGCCAACAACAGCCGCGCGCGCATGCACCTCAACCCCTGGGATTACCCGGTTGCGTCGCGCCGCACTCCGACGGGGGAGCCGCCCATCGAGGCCGGAAGCAAATGTCCGAACCGCTGATCCAGATCGAGCCGTTGTCATCACCCCGCGGTGGTTGCCAGGGCAAGAACATCAACTACCACGAGGGCACGTTATACCATCCCGCCTCGGCGGCGGACGTGCAACCGCTCGGCTTGCCCTATTCGCCAGCGACTCGCTCCCCTGATTTCGACTGGGAGCTGCCGCCTGACTGGGAAGAGATTATTCTCCGGGGTGATGGAGCAGCTGGAGAAATACCGCTCGTTCCGGCTGTTCATGGACTCCTGCGTACGCTGCGGCGTCTGCATGGACAAGTGTCCCATCTACATCGGGAGCAGCAATCCAAGAACACCCCGGTATTGCGCGGCGAATTAATGCGCGCGGTGTATCGCTATTACTTCGCTCCCGGAGGCAGACATTTTCCGCGGATCACGCGCGGCAAACCGCTCCGCAAAGAGACCCTGCGACAGTGGTTCTATTACTTCTATCAATGCACCGAGTGCCGCCGCTGCGCGGTCTACTGCCCGGTAGGAATTGACACCGCCGAGATCACCATGATCGGCCGCGAACTGCTGGGCCTGGTCGGCATCCATGCCGGCAGCGTCATGAAACCGGCGGCGAACTCCTGGCGAACCGGAAACAACCTGGGCAAGAACCCGGACAAGATCCGGCAAGCGCTGGATTCCGCGGCAGACGAGTTGGAGCAGATCACCGGGTCCGCGTCGAGGTGCCCGTCAACCGGAAAGGCGCGGAGATGCTCTTCCTGACTCCGTCGGCTGACCTGTTTTGCACGCCCCACCGTTACACCCTGCTCGGCTACCTGGCGCTCTTTCACCAGATCGGACTCGACTACACCTTCAGCACAATTGCAGCCGAGGGCAGCAACCCAGGGCCATACAGCTCCCATGAACTGACGAAACGCCTGGGCGCGCCAATTTACGAAGAGGCGCGGCGGTTGGGCGTCAAATGGATTCTGGGCGCGAGGGCGGCCACATGTGGCGCACGATTCACCAGTACCTGCTCACCATGAACGGCCCAGCAGGATTTCTCCGGACTCCCGAGTCCGTTCTCACCGGTACGCGTTTTGAGCACGCCTCCGCCGCTGGCGCATTGCACATCTGCGAATTCAGCGCCGATCTGCTGCACCATGGCAAACTGCCACTCGATGCTTCGCGCAACAACCGTTGGACCGTGACCTATCATGACTCCTGCCATCCGGCCCGTTCCATGGGGATGCTGGAGGAACCGCGCACCATTCTGCGCCACGCGGTCGAGCGTTTCGTCGAGATGCCGGAGAACACGATTCGCGAAAAAACGCTCTGCTGCGGGGCGGGCGGAGGGCTCGACGCAGAGGAGAATTTCGAATACAGGATGCGTTGCGGATACCCGCGTGCGATGGCCGTCAAGACCGTCAAGGAAGAGAGCGGAGTCAACCTGCTGGCGTGCATCTGCGCAACCGACAAAGTTTCGCTGCCGGTGCTGCTCGACTACTGGGTGGGCGACGTGGCGGTCGCCGGAGTTCACGAACTGCTCGGCAACGCGCTGGTTCTGCGGGGCGAAAAGTTGCGCACCACCGATCTTCGCGGCCAGCCGCTTCGATAGCGCTTCGCGTTCCGGCGAGTTACAACCGTTGCGTGCCTGAGACCTTGGTGTCATAACCGCCAATGCCTTCCAATTCGTGGCGGAAGGTGGCGCGCGCAAGAACGTCAAAGACGGCCTGTACTTGCGGGAGTTTCAGGTGCTTCTTGTGGACCACCAAATCGTAGCGCTTGCTCACCAGCGGAACCATGTCCAGTCCAAAGACTCGCGCCGCCGCACTGGTGTTGACGCAGCAATCGGCCTTGCCCATTTGCACCTGGCGGGCGGAAGGCAGATGGCCGAGCGCAATCT
Organism: uncultured Acidobacteriota bacterium; assembly: GCA_963779365.1. Classification (GTDB taxonomy): domain Bacteria; phylum Acidobacteriota; class Terriglobia; order Terriglobales; family Acidobacteriaceae; genus TOLSYN. The sequence continues at coordinate 49,134 of CAVZYB010000021.1, forward strand.
TGTTGTAGCCGCGCACGGACTGGCTATCGAGACCGAGGCGCGACAAGGCGGAATCCAGCAACAGCCGGCTTCCCGCACCTACTTCGCGGTTTGAAATGGATACATCGGGGCGGACAAGATCTTCAATTCCCCGTATTCCCTTCGGATTGCCCGGGGCTACGACAATCCCTTCCTCCAGTTGCGCAAAGGAGATGACCGTGATCGCCTCCTTGCCGAATAGCTTCTTGATCTGGGGTAAATTGGACTCCCCTGTGGCCTCGTCCTGAATGTGCGTACCCGCAATGTGGATCACGCCTTTTTTCAGCAGCTCGAGCGCACGCGAGCTGTTCTGAAAGGCAACCACCAGTTCCACGCCTTGCCCCAGGAGATGGCGCGAGAGCAGAGAAGCGCCGGGATCGCAGCCCGCCATCAGAACCCGATCATCGAATCTCCAGCTCTTCTCCAGCACCTCCACTCGGCGCTTGGAAGGAACTCGCAGGTTCTTTCCCGCTTCCACGATCACCGCGTCGGTGTCCGGAAGGCTCCACTGGCCCGGTTCCGGGGGAGTCGCAATCAGCCGGCGGTCGACGCGGCATAGCTGCACCGGTTGGCCGCTCCGCGGATTCCAATCCTCCGAGAGCAATTCGACTTCTTCGGTCCGCACACCTTCCGGTGACTCTTTTTCGAGACTGAAGAGCTCTTCCATCTTAACGCCGAGCACGTCTGCTAACCTGAGCGCAATCAATGCATTGGGCATGTAGCTACCCGACTCGATGGCATAGATAGCCTGCCGGCTGCAGCCAATGGCGGCGGCCAACTGGGCGGCGGATGTACCGCGCTTCGCTCGAATCTGAGCCAGATTATTCTGCACTTTCATGCGAAAGCTGCGTCCTTTTTGCAACAGAGGTGGCGTAGGCCCTATAGGAAATGTAATAGCACGTCCATCTCAGGGATACAAGAAACCGGCTTTGCCCTGGAACCGTTGAAAAACCGGTGCCAATTCGGCGGAATTTCATTTCAGAAACAGATACCGGGAGGCTGAAAACAGGGCAAATTGTCTCGCATACGTTACATCGTATTTTTCTGTTGTCGAGACACGGCAAACCATGTTACGTTGTGACTGCGCATCTCGTGCCTTTCGGGCGCTTTTCGATGCTGCACCTTCCGTTCCGGCCGTGTGGCCCGGGGGATGAGCGCCTTACGTGGAGTTCCTCAGAACTCCAGGCTTGTCGCGTCTGTATGCATATTTTCCTTTCTGAAACAAGTACGCCCGTCACCTAGAAGACTGCCTTGAATCACCCCCGTTAGTCGCCACTATCCCTAGAATGTGCTTGCCGAACTAGAGTCGGAAAGTCTTCCAGCCAACTCCATCCCCCGTGGATGAATATGAGCTTGGGACGGAGACTTGGATGATCCCTTTCGCATGATTCCTCAGCTCGTCTTCCCACCGAATCTTTTTCTAAGGTGGGAAGACCTCTTGCCTAAGGGAAAAATGGTATTTTGTATCTCATAAAAGTTTCTGTCCGCGAACCTAGAGCAGCAGAATTGAGGAGCAACACATGGACAAGATTTTGCGCGTGAATATGTCGGATCTTAGCGTCAAAGACCGAGGAAGTGCCCGCCGCATGGGCCGGTCTCGGTGGTCGCGCCCTAACGTCTACGTTGTGGCAGCAGAGGTTCCTCCCACCTGCCACCCGCTTGGACCCTACAACAAGATGGTCTTTGCTCCTGGACTGCTGTCAGGGACTGCCCGCCTCGAACTCTGGACGCATGTCATTTGGCACCAAGAGCCCGCTGACCTTCGGCATCAAGGAAAGCAATGCCGGTGGAACATCTGCGCAGATGTTCGCAAAGATGGGCATCAAGGCGCTGATCATCGAAGGTATGCCGAAAGATCTGGACAAGTGGTACAGCCTCGCCGTCACCGTGGATGGCGTTACCATCAGCGAGGAGACGGAACTGATCGGTAAGGGCAACTTTGCCGTGGTCGAAGCCTTGCAGGCGCGCCTGGGCAAGAAGATCGGCGTCATCACCTTAGGCCCGGCTGGCGAAATGAAGATGTTGACCGCCAACATCTCCGTCAAGGATCCCGAAAGCCATCTCCGTAGCCATGGCCGCGGCGGCGTCGGCGCCGTGATGGGCTCCAAGAAGCTGAAGTTCATCTCGATCGACGACAAAGGCGCTCCCGGCTGCAAGATCGCCGATCCGGAGAAATTCAAGACTGCATCCAAGGCCTTCTCCAAGGCTCTGGTCGATCACCCAGTCAGCGGCCAGGGTTTGCCGACCTACGGAACCAACGTCCTGGTCAACATCCTGAACGAAGCGGGCGGTCTGCCGACTCGTAACTTCACCTACGGCCAGTATGAGTTCCATGACAAAGTCTCCGGCGAATTCATGCACGACAGAATTGTTGAGCGCGGCGGCAAGCCGAAGCACGGATGCCACGCTGGTTGCCTGATTCAGTGCTCGCAGATTTACAACGACAAGGACGGAAAGTATCTTACCTCCGGCTTTGAGTATGAGACGGTCTGGGCCCTGGGTGCGAACGCAATGTGCCAGGAACTGGACGATATCGCCGAAGCCGACAACATCATGGACGATCTCGGAATGGATTCCATCGAGACCTCCGTTATGTTTGCCGTGGCGATGGAAGCCGGCATTCTTCCTTGGGGCGATGGCAGAGGCGTTGTCCGCTTGCTCAAAGAGGAAATTGGCAAGGGAACTCCGCTTGGCCGTATCCTCGGCGGCGGCACCGAGCACGTCGGCATCACCTACGGCAGACGCGCATTCCGGTTGTCAAGCACCAGGGCATTCCGGCCTATGATCCTCGTTCGGTCAAGGGCATCGGCATCACCTATGCCACCAGCACCATGGGCGCCGATCACACCTCCGGTTACACGATTGCCACCAACATTCTGGGCGTTGGCGGCCACGTGGATCCGCTCAAGAAGGATGGCCAGGTTGATCTTTCCCGCAACCTGCAGATCGCCACTGCCGCCGTGGATTCCACCGGTATGTGCATCTTCGTCGCCTTCCCTGCGCTGGACATCCCCGAATGTTTGCCGGCGTTGATCGATATGATCAATGCTCGTTTCGGCATTGCTCTGACCGGTGACGACGTTGTGGGCCTTGGCAAGTATGTTCTGAAACTCGAACACAAGTTCAACCTTGACGCTGGTATGACGAACAAGGACGATCGTCTGCCTGAGTTCTTCGAGCAGCCGGTTCTGCCGCACAATGCAACTTGGGATTTCACGGGCGAAGAGATCGACGCCTTCTGGGATTTCTAAACGAGCGGTAGCCAAAACGAAGTGTTAAAATTGCGCGGACACGAAAGTGTCCGCGCAATTTACGATAGGAGAGCTTTGTGCGGATCAAGGTAAAGTTGTTCGCGAATTTTCGTGATGGCCGGTTCGTGGTAGAGGATCAGGAATATCCGCCCGGAACTTGCATTGCCGATATCGTAAAGAAACTTGGGATCGAGCCTGAAGAGATCGGCATTATCCTGCTTGAAAATAAGCACGCGGAGCCGGAGCAGGAACTGAAGGACGGCGCGAACCTGGCACTCTTTCCCCTTCTCGGTGGGGGGTAATGGTGAAAGAGCTAGACCTGTTTGTGCAGGCAGAAGCGGCCGGAGAGCTTCTCTCCTGGTCCTCGCAGGTGAAGGCATCAAAACAGTTTGGAGTTTCCGTAGCACTGGTGGAAGATGCCGCGCTGGCCGTAGGCATCCTGCCCGCCCGCTACCAGCGTAACCGCCAGACAATCTCTACGGATAACCAGCTCAAGCTTTTCCGCAGCCGCGTCGCCGTGTTGGGCTGTGGTGGTCTGGGCGGCTATGTTGTGGAACAATTGGCGCGCCTGGGAGTGGGCAATATCGTCGCCATCGATCCCGATGTATTTGAGGAGCACAACCTGAATCGGCAACTCCTCTCGTCGATTGCATGGTTAGGGAGATCGAAGGCTCAAGCTGCGCAAGAGCGCGTGTCGGAAATCAATCCCGCAGTCACCGTGACCGCGAGACAGGTTGCCTATGCTCCTGAAAACGGAATCGAACTGCTTCAGGGAGCACAAGTTGTGGTCGATGCGCTCGACTCCATCCCCACCCGGATAGCCTTGTGCCAGACGTGTTTGGAGTTGCAGGTGCCTTTGGTGCACGGAGCCATCGCAGGCTGGTATGGCCAGGTCACGACGCAGTTCCCGGGCGAGAACACCCTTCAGAAGATCTATGGACCACGCGCGCAGAGCAAGGGTGCGGAGAAAGAGCTTGGCAATCCATCCTTTACCCCTGCCGTGGTCGCCAGCCTTGAGGTCGCCGAGACTTGCAAGATTCTCCTGCAAAAGGGCGAAGTTCTACGGAACCGGGAGCTCATCATCAATCTGCTGGATATGAGCTTCCAGGAGATTGCATTTTAGAGGAGCCGCTGCGGTGTCCAGCAGTCTTTTGCGACGGTTTCGCGGGTGCATTTTCTACCGGCTTGGTCTATTGTGAACTCGAATTCGTACCAGCGAAAGGATCTCCCTATGAAGCTTATGAAGCGAATTTCTGCCACGTTCCTGCTTTTAGTTCTGTCCGTTGCCCTCTGCTCGGTCGCATCAGCCCAGGAACGGCTGAAGATGTCCACTACCACCTCCACCGAGAATTCAGGCCTCCTGAAGGTTCTGCTTCCGCCCTTCGAAAAGCGATGCAATTGCCGAGTTGAGGTCATTGCGGTAGGCACCGGCAAAGCGGTGAAAATGCGCGGAAGCCGGCGATGTGGACGTGGTGCTTGTCCATGCGCGCAAGCTGGAAGATAAATTTGTCGCCGACGGTTTCGGGGTCAATCGCCGCGACGTCATGTACAACGATTTTGTGATCCTTGGTCCGGCGAACGATCCGGCTGGCGTCAGGAGTGCGAAGACTTCCGCCGAGGCTTTCCGGAAAATCGCTGAGCATCAGGCGACGTTCATCTCCCGCGGAGATGAATCTGGCACCCACGTGAAAGAAAAGGAAATATGGGCGGCGGCCGGCATTCAACCAGCCGGGAATTGGTATCGCTCCGCTGGTCAGGGAATGGGTGAGGTCATTATGATGGCGACCGAGCTACGCGGCTACACCTTGGCGGACCGGGGACCTACAACGCCTTTCGCCATGGCAAGACCGACTTGGCGGTCGTCTTCGAAAAAGAGAAGGGCTTATTCAACCCTTATGGCGTAATCGCGGTGAATCCGAAAAAATTTCCCACACGTGAAGTACGACTTGGCGATGAAGTTCATCGATTTTGTCACCGGCCCGGAAGGCCAGAAGATTATCGCGGAGTACAAGGTGGAAGGCGATCCGATCTTTTTCATTTACAAGTAAATTGTCGCAACTCGATCGAGAACGGGCGGAGTGAACTTCTTTCGGAGAAATACTGCGGACAGCGATTTCGCTGATCCTTTCTGGAGACCGCGATGTCTTTGAGGCGGTCTGGACTTCCATCAGCGTCGCAAGCTGGTCGGCCATCTTTGCGGCTCTGATGGGCGTTCCCATTGGGATGCGGGTCGGCTCAGCCAATTTTCCCTAAAGCGTGTCGTCATCACCCTGCTGAACACCTTGACGGCGGTTCCCACGGTGGTGATCGGCCTTGTCATCTACGGCCTCGTGAGCAGACAGGGACCGTTCGGCGGCATGGACTTGTTGTTCACGCCAGCGCAATGATCATCGGACAAACGGTGCTGGCGGTTCCGATCGTCACCGACTACACGCTGAGCGCCATAAAAGGAGCGGATGTCCGGATTATTCCCACCGCGTTCACGCTGGGGCGCGAGCCGGTTCGCAACGGCTGGTGCAACTCACCCGCGAAGTTCGCTTCGGCATCATGGCCGCCGTGATCGCCGGCTTCGGCCGGGTCATCTCCGAGGTGGGCGTCGCCATGATGCTGGGCGGAAACGTCAGGGGATTCACCCGGACGATGACTACCGCGATTGCGCTCGAAACCAGCAAAGGCGAATTCGCCTTTGGAATCGCGCTCGGCATCATTTTGATGGCGGTCTCGCTCGTGATCAACTTCGCTTGAACCTGGTACAGAAGAGCTGATCCGACAATGACTCCTCGCTATCGACTGACCGGCGTCGCGAAGTATACGGCGATAAGATCGCGCTCGAAGTGGAGAGCTTACCATCCTGCCCGGGCGCATCTATGTCCTCACCGGAGACAATGGCTCAGGGAAAAGCACCCTGTTGAGCATCCTGGCGTTGCTCTTCAGGCCCGAACGGGGCGAGGTCGAGTTTGACGGCAAACTGGTCGAATGGAAAAACGCGGAGTTGCAGCTTTTGCGCCGACAGGTGACCCTCCTGCACCAGTCCCCCTATTTGTTCACCGGCACGGTATTCGGCAACATTGCTTATGGCTTGAAGCTCCGGGGCCAGAAGGACGATGCGCTGAAACAACACGTTGCGGAAGCCCTGGCTTTGGTCCGCCTTGCGGGATTTGAAACCGAGGAATGTCCGGCAGCTCTCGGGCGGTGAGGCCCGCCGGGTTGCCCTGGCGCGCGCTTTGGCCTTGCAGCCGGTGGTTCTCCTCTTCGACGAACCTTTGGCAAACCTCGACCGGATCAGTGCCGAGGTGGTGGACGAAATTATCACCACGCTTCCCGGCCAGGGCACTACGGTGGTTGTGGCAACCCATGATCCACAACAGGCCGGGCGACTGGGTGGCGACACCATTCGGCTTGCAGAGAATAAGCTGGACCGGTTACCCACCGGGCATTCCATGGAAACCGCGGAAATGAGGTACCCTCATGCCAACCTTTGCCGAAGCACGCACTCTGATTCTGAAAAACGTATGCGTTTTAGGGGCAGAAAGTGTCGCGATCCTGGAAGCTCTGGATCGGGTGATTGCCGAAGATGTGTGCGCCACAGAACATGCCGTCCTACGATAGCTCCGCCATGGATGGCTACGCCGTGCGCAAAGCGATTGCGGGACCGGCCAGGCTGCGGCTCACCGGCTATGTCCCTGCCGGCGGAGAGGCCACCACGCCGGTCGAGCCTGGATGCGCGATCAAGATCATGACCGGCGACCTATCCCCGCCCTCTGCGACGCGCGTACCCATTGAGGAGACTGCGGAGGCCGACGGTGACGTGGTCATCAAGGCAAGGGTGAAGCCACACCAGCAGATGCGTTCCACCGGAGAGGACGTGAAGGCCGGTGAGGTCGTCATCCCCTCCGAGCCATCGTCCGGCCTCCCGAAATCAGCACGCTGGCGACCTGAACCGAGAGTTCCATCCGCGTCTATCGCAGCCCGAAAGTGGCGATCCTATCCACCGGAGATGAACTGATCGAACTCGGTGGCGCGTTCGCTGCCGGTAAGGTGATCAACAGCAATGCCTACGACTTGCGGCTTCCATTCAAGGAAATTGCGCCATCCCGGTGTTTCTCGGGATCGCCCGGGACAATCGCGAAAGTCACCGCGAAAAGATGACGGAAGGACTTCGCGCCGATGCCCTCATGACCTCTGCGGGCGTATCGACTGGTACCGGCATCTTGTTCGCCAGGTGCTCTCCGAGCCCGGGGCCGCGGAGGTTTCTGAAAGGCGGACGGAAACCCGGCGGCCCCATGGCGTTTCGCCTCAAGAATCGTAAGCCGGCGTTCTGCGTGCCGGGAAATCCCGTGGGAACATGATTACCTTCTAGGAGTTGCGTTCGCCCGGCGCTGCTAAAAATGCTGGGACGCAAGCGCGTCTTCAGGAAGTTCGTTTCGGCTGTCTTTCAAGGTGAAATACTCGAAACTGGCCAAATTTAGTTTTTGTGCGAGTTCACCTCGAACATCGCGAAGGCAAGATTTTTGCCTCTAGCGCGGGCGACCAGAAACACGGGAATGTTAAAGGCGATGTTGAATGCCGACGGCCTTGCCATGATTCCGGCAGACCGAACCTTGCTATCCTTCGGAGACCCGGTCGATGTCCACGTACTCTCCAACCAGTTGGAAATGCAGGAATCCTGAAACTCCGATCAGAGCGACGAGCGCGGCATTGGCTTCGGTGAGTTCAATGCCCGTCGCCTGCCTTACTTAGAAGTCGAAGCGCACGGACGCCAAGACCAGGCGCGGCTCTCCCAGGTGTCCAAGATAGCTGCCGGTGCTCATTCCCGCCAGACTGCCCGGGTTCATCGTGGACCAGTAGTGCGCATCCGTGACGTTGTTGACCCTGACCCGCAAGTTGGTCACTTTTGCGATAGATCTTGGTGGCGTAGCGCAAGCCAACGTCAAAGTTGTTGTACTGGGGCCATAGCGCTGTTAACGTCGTCATCGGGCGGCGTCCGACGTGCTGCCAGTCGAAGTTGAAGTACAAGCCGGTCAACCGGGGAATGCGATACTCGGCAAGAATGTTGGACTGGTAGTCGGGAATCCCCACAAACCTCTTGTCGTTGGTCGCGCGACACCCGTGTCCGTGAGCTTCGGGTTGAGCACGTTGATGCCGGCCACAACCATCAGGCTATCGAGGACCCTTCCCTGAGAGCATGGGCTTCCGCGCCGTAGTTGATCTGATTGCCTACGATCTCGTTGATCACGCAGTTTGTAATCCGGCCGGAAGGGTCCGCAGGCGCTGGGGAGGGGCCGGGTTAAGTATTTTCGAACGGCCTCTCAATGCGGAACAGGGCGGTGAGAAGTTGATCCTGGGCAACACCGCCTTGTAGCCGACCTCTTCTTCCGGTCGCGATACGGCGCGAGAGCCTGGTGGAGTTAACCACATAATTGGGCACGGCGCTTATTAAAGGCGTATCGGGCGCCTGCAGGCTGTCGGCAAAGGTCCCGTAGATGGTCATGTTCGCGCGGGGCTTGTAGATGATGCTTCCGGAGGAGCTGATGCCGTGGGCTTCGAAATTGAGCCCCTTGGCGTTTGCGAGCACCGAACAGCTAGTCGCCGTACAGGTAGTCGGGAGCAAGTAGTTGTCTCGTCCAGGTCCAATCCTCGCTGGCCGCGCCTCTCAACAGCCAATGCGGGGTAAGCGTAATGGTATCGCCCAGGCTGAATCCCTGCTGATGGAGAATGCTGTAACGTAGATGCCATTCGATCGTTCGTCTTGGTGAACGAGGGAAGGCCGGCCAAAGGCGGCACATCGATCAGAGGATTGGCGATGCTGGCGGAGTCGAATTTACCGGCGGGAGGCGGCCGGTGCCGGTGAAGGTGCAAAACCGTCCTCACCCGGGCAAAGGAGGCGTTTTGCGAGGGATGGTACCGGAAGTGTGCCGCTAGGGACGGCATTCCAGGTCGCAAACCGGTAGCCGGTGCTGCCAATCACCACATCGTGGCGAAGGCCCCAGGTCTTAAAATTACCGGTCAGGTAAGCCAAATCGCTCTTAACCTGGAAGCGCGGAGACAAGGTTATTCTGGAAGGCGTTTTCGAGGTACGGCTCGTAGAATCCCGGCTTGGCGAGGTATCCAGCCTCGCTTCCAGTGGACTGGTGTTGGTCAGCACGTTGACCGGCTGATGTTGCGGTTGGCAATCTGGTTCAGCACTCCGACGTTAAGATGCCAGTTGGAGCTGAAGTCCTGCTTCACCCGGACTTCGCCGATCTGATTGTCCATATCCACACCCGCAAATCCCTGCCCATAACCTTGGCGGTCGGATCGGGTGCATTCGACGGCATGATGGTATAGGGCGATTTCACACGGATGGGAGTGATATCGGCGTGTAGATAAACCAGCCGGGGTACCCGAACTGGATACAAGTTGTAGTAGCTGAAGTTCCCTTCGATGGTGGTATGGGCAAAGGGATGCACATCCAGCGCCACGGCGGCCAGCTGGCGGCGCAGCTGGCTGCCGGAGACATAGCCGTCGCCATCGGCGATCAGCAGGTTCGTGCGATAGCCGAACATCTTCTCCCGATGTTCGGACCAAAACGGCCGCCCAGGTCGGCATGAGCCGTCCTAATGCTGGCACTCTCATAGTCCAGTTCGAGTTCGCGAAACTGTTCTCGGTGGGGCGCTTGGTCACGAAGTTGAACAGGCCCGAAGGCTGGGTCGGTCCATACAAATCGCCGCCCAGGCCGGTGAAGATTTCAGTTGCTCGTATTCTTCCAGAGCCGAGGGCGTGGTGACCGCAAATCCCATCCGTCCTTGCGGTCGTTCTGCATGTTGGTTCCCTGCATGCCGCGGCTTTCGGACGCAGAATCTCCGGTCCCTGCTGCTCGCGGAACGAGATCAGGGGCATGTACTTGGCGATTTCCTTGAAGTTCCTCGACTGGGTGTCGTCGATCAACTGACGCGGAATCACGTACACCGAGTAGGGAAGGTTCACGATCGGGTCGTTCCCAGCGGTCCGCCCGGCGCCACGTTATCCACGCGGTAGGCATTCTCTGCCGGCCGAAACATTGACCGACTCGTTTCCGGGCCGGTCAGCGCCAAATCGGCGTTGACGCTCTGGCCCGCCGCCACGTGAGTGCGGAGCTCGCGCTCGGCTTAAAGCCATTGGCATCGGCCTCCACCACATAGTTGCCCGGCTGCAGAGAGGAAAACAAATAAGTGCCCTGGCCATCGCTGACCGCCGCTACCTTATCCTGGGTCTCCGAATTGGTCAGAATCACCTGTGCGCCGGCAAGTGCTGCCTGATTGGGGTCGTTTACTATGCCGGAAATTTGACCGGTGCCCCAGGCGGTCTGCGCCAATGAGGAAAGCGTCCATAGCAGCATTCCGAGGACAAGGGCTGGGAATCCGAACCGCCTGGCCATCGGGCAATATTGTTTGGAAGTCGGGAGCGTGGGAACGATAAAAATCGGCGTGGTTCGGGTAGCGCGCCAAGCGTTGAACATAGGGGTCGATCCTCCTACACACGTGAACTGAAACAGGTAACGCTTACGAGACATGTTTAGCTTGGCTTTAAGACGCCGCAAATTTGAGCCCGGGTTTTCCCGCGAACAGTGCTCTCAACTATAAAAAAGGGGAGTAAGGCGGGACTGACACTATCCGTCGAGACCGGCGGTCACAGCTTATGAAGGAAGGTTATTCTGTAGCCAAAATGAAAACCCGGCTGTCTTTTACCGCGCGATCGCCGCCGACCGACGTGGCGATTTACGAGGGATGCGAGGGAGCGGTTCGGATTCCTTATCTTTTTGGCCGGCCCGGCGAAATTGTCCACGCGGCGGCCTTCCCTGAACTCTGCGATGGCGAAACGAACGAAGTCCGCCATCTTGTTCATAAAGATTTCGCGGTCGAATTGCAGCGAATGTTCGCGAATCGCCCGCGGAAAAAACTCATCCTCCATCGCCTCAAAGCGCAGAATTGCCTCCACCAGCGCGGCGGATGATTGCTCGGTGAAGAATACTCCTGTGGGATTTTCCATCTCCGGCTCGTCCGGTAAAACACCCGCACCGTCTCCAGCGCACCGCCGGAGGCATAGGCAATCACCGGACGTCCGAAGCTTTGCGCTTCGACCGGAACGATGCCGAAATCCTCTTCTCCCGGAAACAGCAGCGCCCGGCAACCTGCCAGGTTTTCGCGTAGTTCGCCGTCGCTCACCGCGCCCAGAAACTCCACGGTCGGCCCGGCCATTCGCCGCAGGGCTTTCTCCTGCGGCCCGCCCCCGATCACCTTCAGCTGCCGCCCCAGCTTCGTGCAGGCGTCCACCGCGAGGTCAAAGCGCTTGTAATCAACCATGCGCCCGATTGCAAGGTAGTATTCGCCTGGCTTGCCGCTGACCATGGCCGCGGCCGCATCGACCGGGGGATGAATTACCGTACTCTCGCGCCGGTAGTATTTCCGTATGCGTGAAGCAATAAAGTGTGAATTGGCCACAAAATAATCAACCCGTCCGGCGCTCGCATAATCCCACAGCCGCATGTAATGCGCGGCCAGCGAAAAAACGGGTCCAACCAGCCGCCCCATGCCGCGACGGTATTCGGGATACATATCCCAGATATATCGCATCGGCGAATGGCAATAACATATGTGGCAGCTCTTCGAGGAGGTAATCACTCCCTTTGCGGGCCCAGACTCGGAGCTGATCACCAGGTCGTACCCACTGAGATCAAACTGCTCCAGAGCCAAAGGCTGAAGGAAGAGAAAATGACGATGAAATTTGGTGGCCCCAGGGACTCGCTGCAGAAACGAAGTCTGCAACTTCCTCTCCTGCAAAATCGGCGCCAGGGTTGACCGGTCGGCGACCAGCGAAAAAAGATCGGCCTGGGGAAACAGCTCCGCCAGAGCCTCCACGACTCGCTCGCCTCCGGCGCGCCCCACAAACCAGTAATGCACGATGGCGACGCGAAGCTTCGACAGTTGCGGATCCGCCAGACCTGAACTTTGCATCAACCGGCCACTTCCCTCGGCATCCATCATAGCAAGCGCCAAACCAGACCGGGCAGCGCTACGGGCGCGAAGCCGGCGGCAGCCTCGCCACCCGCTCCCCGGGGTCACAAGGCGAAGCTCTGACCCACTGCCGCATGACATAAGGATTCACTCTGTCGAACATTCCCTCCTATATTATGTAGAGGCCCATCCCGGAGCCTCCAACGCAGGTACCGGAGGTTATTCACCGGGCGCGATGACGTTGCAGCTTTGAAACAACGGAAGGTTACTTCTGTTTCATCCGAGAAGAAATGTCGCATAGGCTAAAGATCCTGCAGGGCTCGCCTCCAACATCCTGAGAGTTGCACTCTCGATGCTTGTGGCGCTGGTGCTTCCGCCTTTGCTGGTGCATCGGATGTCGCCTGCCGAGTACGGAGCATGGGTGCTGATCCTGCAATGCAGCGCTTACGTAAGCCTGCTGGATCTCAGTTTGCAAACCGCAATCGGCAAGTTCGTGGCAGAGTACGACGCGGTCGGCGATCGCACCGCCAGCAGCCGGATCCTCAGCAGTTCCTTCGCAATTCTCTGCGTCAGCGCGTTCTTTGGAGCCACGGCAATCTGCATTATCAGTTGGCGGGTGCCGCAGATTTTTCACCAAGTGCCGGCTTCTCTCACCGGCGATTTGCGCCTTGGCATTTTGATAGTCGGGACGTCTGCCGTATTGGCTCTGCCTTTTACCGCCTTCCTGGCCACATTCATTGGCCTGCAAAAGTATTGGTTTCCCACGGCCCTGGCCATGACCAGCAAAATACTCACCTCAGCCACGCTGGTGGCGATCCTCTTGATGCACGGCAAAATCCTCCAACTGGCGTGGGCGATGGCCGCTTTCAATGTAGCTACCGCGGCGGGCCAGTTCTTCGGATGGAGTAAATACGCCAGAGACCGCGTGAATTTCTCGTTCCGTTTGATCGATCGCATAGCCGCCTTGCGTCTGGCGAAGTATAGCGGGGTGCTTTCCGTCTGGACCGTGGCAAGTCTCTTCATCAGCGGTCTGGATATGATCATCGTCGGCCACTACGACTACAAAAACACTGGATACTATGCGATTGCCACCGCGGCCACGAATTTCATGCTGCTGGTGATCAGTAGTCTTTTCAGCCCGCTGCTGCCGGCTATCTCCTCTTTGCAATCCGGGAGCACGCCGGACAGAATCGGAGAGATGACCATCAGGGTGACCCGATATTGCGTACTGCTGATTTGCCTGATCGGGCTGCCGCTGTTCTTCGGATCATATCCCCTGCTGAAACTCTGGGTAGGGCACGACTACGCCATCCGCAGCGCACTCTTTTTGCAAGTTCTCGTGCTAGGCAACGTCGTCCGCATGTGCGGATATCCATATTCACTCATCGTGGTTGCAACCGGAAAACAACATCTGGCGACGATTGCAGGAATTGCCGAAGCCGCCGTCAACGTCACGGTCAGCATTTACCTGGTTCATAGAATCGGGGCGGTCGGCGTTGCGATCGGAACCCTGGTGGGAGCATTTGTCAGCGTAGGACTGCATATCGCGCTCAGCATGAAACTCACTTGCGCCACCATTACGATGTCGCGTCGCGCCTTCGTGTTCCAGGGCTTTTGCGGCCTCTGTTGTGCGTAATCCCAGCCGTGCTTCTTCTCCCTTTCTGGAGAAGATCGGTAATGCTTCCGGTAAACCCATCATTAATGGGGGTCTGGGCCTTCGCTACCTTGGCCATCGCTTGGCTCGTCGGGCTGACGGCGGCAGAAAAACTCGAATTTAAACAAATTTTCTTCCGGTTGATATACTTACACCAAGCTTGAGAGTAGCCCGTCGAACGTTAAGCGAGGATTCACAAGTGGAAAGCGAAAGCGGATACTGGAAATCGCTCTTCAGCAGCACATTTAAGCCACGAGTTCCCGTTCGTCCTTATGTGCCGGAGCGCCGTCAGATGCCGTCGAGATTGGTGCCGGTAACCTCGGCGTGGAAAGGCATCGAAAGTGTGCTCGCTGACCTGATTGCAAAATTTGGAATCGGCAGCGGGCGCTGCTTGGAATTCGGGGTTGAGCTAGGCTACTCGACCGCTGCCCTCTCGTGCTTCTTTGACAGCGTTACAGGCGTGGATACCTTTGTCGGCGATATCCACACCGCCGATCATCGAGATATTTACGAGGAGACCACGAGCCGCCTTTCCGCTTTTGAAAACATCCGACTGGTTCGAAGCGACTACCGCGACTGGATTGCAAAAGACAATAGCTTCTATGACCTGATCCACGTCGATATCGTGCATACCTACGCCGATACGTTTGCCTGCGGACTGTGGAGCGCCAACCATTCCAGGTGTGTAATTTTCCACGATACGGAGAGCTTCCCGACGGTGAAGCGGGCGGTAATCGACATCGCTCGCGCCACAAATAAAAAGTTTTACAACTTTAAAGAATGCTATGGCTTGGGGATCTTGATTTGATCCCTCATGCTGATCATAACTCGCGCGACCTTTGCCGCATGAAACCATCGTTATCTCTTGAACTCAGCGTGTGCGCTGTAATCGTGACCTATCACCCGAATGCGGGCATGCTGGAAAACATGGCCAAGGTCCTCACCCAGGTGCAGGATTTGGTGGTCGTCGATAACGGCTCTACTGCCGAGGAACTCGCGCCGTTGCGTGAGGCAAGCAAGGCCTGGCGGCTTCCGCCTGATCGAAAATGGAGATAACCTCGGTATTGCAGAGGCCCTGAATCAAGGAGTCTCTGGGCCAAAAGCAAAGGCTATCCGTGGGTGATTCTCTTCGACCAGGACAGCAAGATTACCGAAAACTTTGTTCGCTCAGATGTTTCACGGCATGGGAATCCCATCCTGACCGGGAACGTGTCGGTTCGATTCAACCTCGCTATGTGCAACCGGATCTGGGCCTTGAGCCAAGTGCTTCGCGCCCCAGTGGCGGCCCGGTGACATCCATGACATCGGGTTCGCTGATTCCCTCTGGATATTCGAAAAGATCGGATACTTCGAGTCCGACTTTTTTATCGATCTAGTAGATTGCGAGTACAGTCTGCGCATCCGCGCCGCGGGCTATTCGATTGCCGACTCGCGAACCGCGGTATTGCTGCATGAGGCCGGAAAACCCGAGAAATCTACTTTCCTGGGCTTCAGCTTTCAACCCAGTCATCACAATGCGATCCGGCGCTATTACATTTCGCGCAATCGGGTTGTCGTGTATCAAGATATCTCTTCGTATTTCCTCGCTGGATTTTGGGTTCCATGTATCAATCCCTGCGCGAGACCACCAAGTGCTTCATCGCCGAGCAAAATCGTGCGCGCAAGTTCCGCAATTTCCTGCTGGGAACCTGGGATGGACTGACCGGAAGAATGGGAAAACGAGACGGGCTATGAAAAGTCGAACAGCGGGCCGGGAACTTCAGGATTTGACTGGATTGCCCGAATCTTGCCTGACATGGGTCTATGAGAATGGCTGCCAATACGCGAGTTACCTGCATTCTGCTGAATTGGAATGGTTGGCAGGACACGCTCGCGTGCCTCGATGCGCTGAAACAATGTACGTTTCCGGATCTGACCGTTATCGTCGTCGACAACGGCTCCAGCAACGATTCGGTGGTTAGAATACGGGCGGCTCATCCCGATGTTCCCCTGCTGGAGAGCAAAATAAATCTGGGCTTTGCGGGCGGCAATAACATTGGGATTCGCTATGCGCTGGCCCACCATGCCGACTACGTCTGGCTGCTCAATAACGACACTGAACCGGCTCCGGACGCGCTCCCCGCGCTGGTAAGCAAGGCCCTCACCAACGATCGCATCGGAGCGGTGGCCTCGATCTGCTACTATGCAAACGCGCCGTCCACCGTCAAGCCTGGGCGGGCAGCCGGGTAAACCTATGGATCGGACACGCGGTCAACAGCACGAAACCGCGCGTTGATGATTGGTTTCACTCTCTTAACGGGACCAGTATGCTCGTATCGCGCATCGCGATAAAAGATGCCGGCCTTCTGGACGCGGGATTCTTCCTCTACTGGGAGGAAACTGATCTGTCTGCGGCTGCGTAAAAAGGGATGGCGGCTTGCCGCCGCCCCTGATCGCGCGTGCTGCACAAGGTAAATGCAAGCACCGGAGGAGACAGCCTTGTCCTCATTCGCCGATCCACCGCTTCCGGCTTGCGCCTGCTGCGGCTTCATTCCGCCCGCCGCGTCTTGCCATGTTCATGTTCTTGACGTGCCGTATAGTCAAATGGCTGTTGAAACTTCGCTTTCGCATTGGAAGGGCACATGGGCGGGGGTAAAGGATTATCGTCGGATCACCCTGTAACCGTCAAAATCCATGATGTAGCATGGGATAGGGGGGAAAGCGTGTATATCCCGAGGTCCACCAGGGCATGAGTACGCAAGCGGATCACCCCTCACTTATCCCGGCTATCGCGGTGGCGTTTCTGCCTTTGTCTTTCCTGCTGGCCCTTGTGGATGGCCTATTCCTCATATGGAGATGCGGGTTTTCGCCGTGATATTCTGGTGACCAATACTGTCTTGGGTTTCCTGATTCTGGCCGCGCGATGCCTGGTTGTTGATCCACCGAAGCATTGAATTCACCATACTTCCAATGTTCATGTGGTCATGATGTATCGATGTTTCCGCTTCTTCACATGCCGTATCTGATTTTTGTTTATGATATGTCGTCTACTCGATGTCCTTAAGTTCTCTGACGTTGGCCATCATCTGTTTAATTTCCAGTGGTCCTGCTCTGTGCTCGTGTTCAGTAGGTGGGATTTCGGTTCGAAGTTATTTATTTGATGCACGGGTGTTCTCCTCGTGGCCTGGGTCATCGTCGGAGAATCGCTCAAGACTCCTACTGGTCAGCCCCTTCTTATACGGAAAGCGTCGATGGGAAAATCGAAGTATTCAGTTGGAATTTCTTTCACGATGTTCGAGCCTTCAGCTTCTTTACGTCAGGTCTCGATTCTGGTTATTCTGCTCCTTGCGCGGCGCCCTTGGCATAGCGCTGTTTCCAAATCGCCTCTAAGAGGAACGTCCTGTTTGTGCTCGCAGCCCTGGCATGTTTCTCCACCCTGACCAGGCTCTGTCACTGTGTTCTTATGCCCCAGTGCTCATGCCCGGTGCTCGCCTTCGGAAAGCGGCTTCGCGAGTTTTTTGGCCGCCCTTCTTATTCTTCGTTCTCGCCGTCGCGACCATCCTGCCGGACTGCGCGCTACTGTACACCTAAGGCGCAAGTAGTCTACAAGACTCAGGTCGCTCCCTATGTGGCTTGACGCGTGGGCATATGATCTAGGCATTTTCCCTCGTTCCAAATTGATCGATAAATTGTTTGGGAGCGGGTAAAGCTGAATAAGACCAATATGATACCCATCGAAAGGTCTATCGCATGTTATTGCACGTAGCATTGGTCGGCCTTGTTGTCTTAGGCTTCCCGTTGGTGCAAGATGTGGCTCGACCTGCGTCGCGAGGCATTGATTACTCAGCAACCTTTTATGATTGCTGCCGCAAGTCTATGGGCGACCCTCGCCTGTGCTGGAATCTTTAATATTGTTTTGATCCAACTCGGCGGGGTATTTGCCATTGCATCTTTTGCAAGGCGAATGATTCGCATGACTATGAACCTCCCGGTGTAGAGATCCCGGCCCAGGCGCTTGCGCCCTAGCAACTGTGGTATTTCCGTAAACGAAGTGTTAAACCGGAATCGCGGAAGGCATGCATTCGGTAGCAGCCGGACGCTCTACTCGGCGATGATAACTACTGACACACTGATTTTGAAAGTGCTCTAGTTCCAGCCTTGCCAGGTCTACTGATGATCTACGCTTATCAGAGATGGATTGGGGACCACGGGATAGGCCGCTTTGCGCGGCATGTGCTAGGCAGTCTCGATTATCGTCCGCTTCCGCTTGCATCGCCGCCGCGGCGGCGTTTGACACCTGGAAAACTCACCCGCGTGCCGGCTCCGCTGACTCGCAAATGACTGTTTTTTCGCGGGATATAACTCTCCGCTTTTTTGCCCCTGCCCCTTCGCGTTTACCGTACACGACCTGAATCACATCCACGCTCCACAGAGTACCAGTACGCTCAAGCGGCCGTATTACGAACGGTTTTGAGGCGAGCTTGTCATCGCGCCGCCATCATCTTCACGGTATCGGAATTTACCCGTACGCAGATTATCGGGTGGTCTGGAGTAACCGGGGAGAAGGTTTTCAATGTACGCTGCGGAGTCGATCCCGCATATCATCCCGGAGGCGAGGTCTACGGACTTCCTTTCCCTTATCTTCTGTGCGTGAAAACCGAAAGCCGCACAAAAACGAATTTCGTACCGTAGACGCATTTACGCAGGCAGGCTCGCAGGCGAATTACGCCTCGTGTTACCGGCAACCCCACCGCTGAACTCGCGGAGTATATTGAACGGCGTAATCTGACCGCGCGGGTACACTTTCTGGGGTTCGTCCCGGAGGTAAAATTGCCCTCTCTGTATCGCGGCGCCCAGGCGCTGGTATTTGTCTCTCTGTACGAGGGATTTGGCCCCCCGCTACTGGAAGCAATGGCTTCCGGCACGCCGGCCATCACCGCAAACACCAGCGCCCTGCCAAGTCGCCGGAGATGCCGCTCTGCTCGTGAACCCGACTGCGGTGGACGATATCGCTGCGGCAATGGTGTCGATCACAAGCAATACTGAGCTACGCCGGCAGCTTCGCGAAAAAGGGCTGGCGCAGTCAGCTAAATTTTCCTGGGAAAGCACCACCGCCAAAGTGAAGGAACTGCTCATTTCCCGCGCTCAAACCGCGGGCCGCGCAACCCGGGTTCGACCTTTCACCACTTCGCGCTTTTCAGCGTGCCGCAATCGAGCGCAGCGCACAGATGGGGTGATGCGCTCAGGGCTCAATCAGCGGAAAGTCGCGCGCAGAGCGTCGAGGCGCTCGCGGTTGGCTGGGTTCTTTTCATGCACTGGAATGCTCAGCAAAGATGCACCAGCCGCAGGCCGCAAGAAAACCTAGTAGCGTCAAGGAGGACGATAAGCGTGCGTTAGGGGACGACTTCTTATCCGGCGGCACGGCCACGTCGGCCACCTGAACGATCGAGCCTTGGCGTGCCTCATCCAGTTTGGCCAGTTCAAACTGTTTGGCGATCAGTTCAAAGACGGTCTCGTTGTACTTCAAGTCACGCAATTTGCGAAGATACTCCATCGAGGCCTCGGGAGCCCTTCCTTTCGACACGATGAACTCGTCTGGGTCTTGTCCGGCCAGCTTGCTTATTTGGGCCTGCAGTTCGGCAAGTTGCCGCTTGGCAACGATCAGCTCCGGATTGTCCTCAGTGGCAAAGGCGCGCATGGACTGAATCTGAACTTCTTTCGCCACCGCTTGACCGCGAAGTAATGCCGCGGATTCCAATAAAGCCTTCGCCTGGCTGTCGATTTGGAGAACGCCGGTGGAGATCTCGGTGCGCTTCATCGCTTCTTCCGCCGTCGTCAGGTTATCCTTCGCCTCCGTCAACTGTTGCTGGAAGAACAAGCGGCGCTGCGCTGCCTCGGTGATGGCCAGGGTGGCGGAAAGTTTCTTGAACTCGTCGACGTAGCCGTTGGCAATTTCTGAGGCCACTTTCGGATCGCGATCCTCTACGCTGATGCGGATGAGTCCGTCCTTAGCTCCCAGGACCACCGTGGAATGCTTCTCAAACGCCTCGCGCGTATCGTACATCGTCTTGGTCTTATACCGGTCTCGCAGTCCGAAGCGCTGGATCACGGCATCTTCAACCGTCCGGCCACGAAAGAAAGAGACGTACATTTCCCCGGGATTCTTGATGCCAAGGCTCCCGCCTGCCAGCGAAGCCAGAGCACCAGAACCGGCGCTTCCGCCAAGCTGGCTCAGCAGGGCCGAGCCCATGGAGGACGGCTGTGCCGGTGGCAACACAACCGTAGACGCCGTGTACTTGTTCGGAATCAGCAGCGCCACAATCACCGTAAGAATCGCGACAGCGGCCGTGAAGCCGAGAATGAATTTCCGGCGCTTCGAGAGACGATCAACAGGTCCAGCAGGTTGGCATGGGATCCGTGCGCGCCTGGCGTCTCTATTTCCCTGAGTTGCTCGCTGATCGCTTCCGACTTCATGCTGGCCCTTCTCCCATACTTAACTCCCATTCTAACAATGCCTTGCTTCACCCTGCTTGCCGGCACCGCCCAAAGGTGCGATCACAACCTACTGAATCACTGCCAACACGGCGCCCGTAATGGCAAACTGCGAGGAGATCTGGGTCCAATCACGCAAGCCCGCGCACGAAGGCTCCGGTTGGAATCTTGTTCGGCACCACAATTCGATCCCCAGGATACAGGTTCAATGACGCAAACCTGTCGCCTGCAAATAAGCCGTTTACCGACCGGCTTGGTACAACGGTACCGTCGGCACGAAGCACAAAGGCGTGGCGCATATCCGCGTGCGGCCTTCCCTTGCCGGCCATCCTCAAGTAGTCGCCAACCTTTCGGCGCGGGTCGAAGACAAACGAACCAGGATTATAGACCATGCCTACCACCGATACCGTCGAGGGACGATGTGGGATCACAATGCGGTCGTTGTCCTCTACCATGATCGGCGGATAGGCGTCGATCGAGCTTGCGTTGGGCTTCATTGTGAGTACGACGCGCCCGGTCGCCTTGGCGGTTCTCAGGCGCGCGATCAGGCCTCCTGCGAGGCGGCCCCGGCAGCCTGTGCCTGGCGAATCTCTGTCTCCAGCGTGCTCGCCAGTTCGTCGATACTCTGCTGCTGCTCCACCCGCGCGGATTCGCGCGTCATTTTGGTGCCGTAAATATAGGCATCGGGGGTGACGCCGCCCGCGCGCCTCATCGCGTCGCGAAGCAGTTCGCCCTCCTCCACTTTGTAGACTCCGGCCCTGACCACTTCGCCTTCCAGACGGATGTAGCGGGCGCGCAGACTCTGCGGAACCGAAACATCGGCTTGCGAAAAGATGGTGATAATGTCGTCCGGCTTGAGTTCAAGATTATTGGCCGGATCGCCCTCAAGCACGGCCTTCCCCAAATCAAAGGAGAGCAGCTTCGTCGAAAGGTCCTCGGGGTTAACCCGCTGAATAATCGCATAGCTCCAGTTGATCTCCGGAGAGGCCCGATGCAGATCCGCCGTGAGGGTTTCGCTGTTCGGCTTTTTGGGTCCAAGCTGGACGGGGACCGCGCTGCCCTGCGATTGATCGGCCAGCGGGTGCCTGCGGGTTATTTTCAGTTTGGTACACTCCCATCAGGCCGAGCATTGGGAGACTCTGTAGCGGTGGAATTGTCCGTCTTGGCCTTGGTGGGGACGGCTCGGATGGGATACTCCGTGCTCCGGCCCTCGGTCATGCTGGCGCGGCCCAGCCAATAGGAGCGCGTCAGCAACGCCTGCGCATTCGGAATCAGATCCCGCACTCTCATCCCGGGCGTCCACGGATAGCGTCCCGGGTTGACGACGTTGCCGCGCAACGTAACAGCGTTGCTGAAGCGCGGAACAATGGATAACACGCGCACGATATCGCCATCTTTCAGCAGCATGGCGCGGGACTGCGCATCCAGCGGAAACTCCAGCACTGTACGCGAGTCATGATCGCCCATGCGCTCGAGCGTGATCTTGTTCGAATCAGCCACTGTGCTCAGGCCGCCTGCAATTTCGATAGCGTCTGCCAAGCGACGAACCATGCTTCACTTCATAGATGGCGGGCGTGTTCACCGAACCCGCCACGGCGACCAGCGGGCCCACCGGAGGGAAATACATCACATCGCCGGATTGCAGGCGAACATCCTTCGATTTGTCGCCTTTGACCAGAAGCTCATAAAAATCCATGTGAGCGATTGTCTTGCCGTCGCGCTGTACCTGCACATCGCGCAACGAGCCCTGCGGGGTAGGGCCGCCGGAGGCAAAAATCGCATTGACCAGCGTGCTCAGCGAACTGATGGTGTAGGTGCCGGGATAGCGCGCCTGGCCCACCACAAAAACCTGGATCGAGCGAATCCGTCCGATGCTCACGGTGAGAGTGAAATTGTGGAAAACTTTGAGAATCTCGTTCTTCAGGTGCTGATCGAGATCGCTGTAGTGAACCCCAGCAACCGAAATCTGACCCACGCGCGGAATGTAAATTTGCCCGGAACGATCCACAACCACGCGCAGGTCCGCATTGATCTGGCCCCAGATGTCGGATTTGCAACTCATCATCCGGGCCGATCACGTAATCTGCCCGGAACCTGTACGCGGTCAGTAGTGAGCAAATGTGCTTGGCGGTTGGGCAAAAAGCGACTGGCCGAAAAGCGGAAGCGTGCGTCCAATCGTGTCCGCCACAATCTGCTCGAACTCGGTGTGCGGCTGCAATGGCAATTCGACTTTCTTGCGCTGCGACGGATTCACGCGGAGCCCACGTCTCCCGCTCCGGAGCCTCAGGACGCCCCGGCGTCAACTGAGGCGACTGGACCAATGTCGGCGGAGTACTCGTCCAGATTCTGTTGCTGACGCATCGACGCCCCGCCGCAGCGTCTGTCTTCCTGGGTGCAACCTGCGCGTGCGCGGATGGCTGCCGCCGCTACTGGCGGCTGCCAGTGAAAGTCCGCCTGTGCGTAGGGCGCGGCTATCGGATGCTGTCGTAAGTCCTGCGCAAAGGAGAGGCCCGCCAGAGCTGCGATGATCGGCAGCGAAGAAAAATTCGCCTCACAAATTTGCACACGTACATGGCAGTCCGTTCGAGTCCGAATTCATTATGATTTTCTATCATTGTCTCACCAAACAGTGATGCTTGCTTTCTATTACCCAATCCTCACTTTGCGCTGATGAGCGCAATTTCATGCGAGCGATTTTGCGATTCGCGCAAACGGATTTCGCGAACCACTTCGCCAGGCCCCAACTGCCAGCCCTCCAACCTGAATCCGAACGTCCGCTCAAATTTGTCGTTGCATAGGACCGAATTCAGCGGACGTCGCGCCGGTGTGGGAAATTCGCTGGAAGGGATGGCCAGAATCCGCTGCAATTTGAAATTCTCACGTTTCGCTCAGCGCCGCGACAATGGCGCTCGCAAATCCACACCAGGAGACGCTGCCTGCCGCGGTCATGTGATACACGCCTGACGGAAAGGCGTCTTCCGCAACCGTCGCGTATGCCGCCACCAGCTCTAGCTGTAGCCCGCGCAATCTGCATCGAACTGGTGGGTCCGCCCACTTGGTCGTCCACAATCTTCAGCTCTTCCCTCTCCCGCGCCAAGTCGCCGGATCGTCAGCAGAAAGTTGTTTCCATTCGCCCCATAGACCCAGCTTGTGCGCAGCACCAGGAAGCGTCCTCCGGCGGCGGCCACCGCGCGTTCTCCCGCCAGTTTGCTGGCACCGTAAACATTCAACGGCGCCGGTTCGTCGCTTTCCGTGTAAGCCCCCGGCTTGCTGCCGTCGAACACATAGTCGGTGGAGTAATGCACGAACATCGCCCCCGACTTTCGCGCCTCTTCCGCCAGGGTTCCAGCGGCTGCGCAGTTCACCGCGTAAGCAAGGTCGCGCGTGCGCTTCGGCTTCATTCACCGCGGTATAGGCGGCCGGGTTCACGATCACCGCGGCCGCACCTCCGCCACCAGTTTTCGGATCGCATCCGCCGAGGACAAATCGCACTCGGCGCGGCTCACGGCGACAACCTCTCCCTGCTCCCGCAACAGTGGAAGCAGGTCCTTTCCTAGCTGTCCATTGCACGCCCGTCAGTAAGATTCGCAAAATGAAATCCTATTCGAATACTTCCGCCAGGCTGAGCGGAAGCCCAGCTCGATCTTTTTGAGAGAGCAACGGCTCACCACTCAGCGGCCAGGTGATCCCCAGTTGCGGATCATTCCACAAGCAACGAGCGCTCGCAGGCTGGCGCATAGAAATCCGTCGCCTTATACAGCACGTCGGCCGAGTCGGACGTCACCACGAAGCCGTGAGCAAATCCTTCCGGAATCCAGAACATCCGTTTATTTTCCGCTGACAGCTCCTCGCCGACCCATTGCCCAAAGGTTGGAGAGCTGCGGCGGACATCGACCGCAACATCCCAGATCGAACCCGCAACCACCCGAACCAGTTTTCCCTGAGGCTGCCCGAGTTGATAATGCAGTCCCCGAAGCACATTCCGTGCCGAGCGCGAGTGATTGTCCTGAACGAAATTCCGTCCCAGTCCAATCTCTGCAAAGCTCTTCTGGTTATAGCTCTCCAGGAAGAATCCGCGATCGTCGCCAAACACCTTCGGCTCAAGCACAAGTACTTCCGGAATCTTCGTTTTTTTTATTTTCATTTCTTCCTTGGTATTCATGGCTGGTAGTCTCAATTGCTTCCGTATCGCACCTTCGGAAACAGGCGGACTCCAAACGATGTGGACACGTCGGATCGTGTCCCGCCGCCAGCAATGGAAACTTCCAGCTTTCGTATTGGCTGCTCGCGGAGAGCTCAATTCGTGGCCGGACCATCCAAGTGATGCTCCCCGAAAAATCTTCCAGATTTCCACCTTGCAGAAATGATCTTGTCCGCGGCCATCTTGCGATAGCTCACGGTAGCCTTGTTGCGCGCCGTAGAACCAGTACGTACTGGTCGCCGTTTCGCCGCTACCCTGCCGCCCAACCCAACTGCCAAAGATCTGTCCGTAGTTCGTGTATCCCTGAGGATAGTGCGCGTTCGCGTAAAAGTAGGCCTGATCCGTCAGTCCGGGCAGATTCGTATTCACACCCTCTACGCGCAGATCCAGCCTTCGCAATCCCGGAAGCTGTGGCAGGTAGATGCCAGGGGCAACCGCAAAACGCTCACACGAAATTCCCGTCCAGCGGATTGTCATAGGCAAATGCCTCGCTGTAAACAACCAGCCATTTTCGCAATCCCGGAACGCGGTAGGAGAAGTTGAACTCCGTCGTCCGCTTTCCAGGATCAACCGCCTGGCCATTGCCCGTCAATCGAAAAGGTGTGAACGAATGTTTTGAGATTCAACGGACGGCCATAGCCGGCAAAGATTGTCGTCATGGCCAAATCCAAGCTCGAAATTCTCCGTCGGCTTGATGGAGAAGGTCACGCCCCATATGTAGGGCGGCGGAGTCAGCGGCTGGCTGGCGCTACCGATACAGGCAAAGCGTGGGCCCGAGACCGCACATAATGGATTCCGCCCTCGCGCGCGAAGAACAAGTCGCATATGCAGTCGGTCCCAAGAACCTGGCAGTTTCAGCGGCTGTCGCCCTGGCCAGGCGCAGCATCGGCATCGCTTCTGCATTGTTGGACAGAATCATGGACGTGCTCCTGTCCGGTCCCCACCACAGGCTCTGCTGCCCAAAGCTGAACTGCCAATCGGAGACATTCAACGCCGCGTAGGCTTCCACCGGGCGCACTCGACTGGTTGTGCCGAACCTTGTAGTCCACCCGTACGGCAGCCCATCCGAGGCCGCAATGGCCTGCTGTGCCGCTACGTTGTAGGCCGGAATCGCCGACGCATACTGATACTCGCCGCGCACGTAAAACGCCAGCGGTCCCGCCTCCGCGTGGCTGGAGAAGCCGGCAATCCCGTTCGCGCCCTGGCCGTAGGGACGCCCATAGTCATCCACCAGCGTCTGCGCAAAGTGAAACGAATCGCGCAGCGGGGTGCCGGAAATCCCGGTGAAGCGCGCATACACGTCCTCCACCTGCGCGTCCTGATTCCTACCGCCCTCCCGCAACTTCTCCTCGTACGCAAATTCCTCGTCCAGTGCGTCGAGCAACGGTGCGGCGATCGGGTCCTCTACTTCTGCAGCGCTCATGGGCCTCCTGCAACACCCGCGCACACTCCAGCCTCGTCCACGGACGAATTGCCGCCGAGCCGCTCCACCCATATCCCATCGCCGCCAGCCGGTCGAACGCGTCGTACACCCAACTATCCAGCGGAACGTAGCTGGAGCCCATCTGGCTGGTCACGCTGGCTTGCTCGCTTTCGGCGTCCCTGCTCAAACCGTCCCCACTTGTGAATATCGATATCCGCGTCGCCGGACCGGGCGCGGTAAACCTGCCGCCCAAGATACCAGCCGAGGGCGCTTCCGATCACCGCGTCGCTCATGAAATGTTGGTGCGCTTCCACGCGCGCCACGCTCACCGCACCGGCCAGGCCATAGCTCAACACCTGGGTCACCGGCCCCGGATATTCATGGGCGATCACGCTGGCTATCGCCCAGCTCACCGCCGAGTGCTGCGAAGGAAACGAACTGCCGCCATCGAAAAAATTACCTCGTCCGTTGGCGGTGAAGGGGCGGTCGCGGCCCGCAACATACTTAATCGCGGTGGTATCAAGATAGGCGTCGACGGCCGCTTCCCCGCTTAAGAAATCCGGTCTCGCGCTGGTGTTCGTTCTTGGCGAACGTACCCCACAGATACATGCCGCCGCCCACTCCAGCCAGCGCCGCCAGCCCGGCATTCGAGAAGTTGGAGGCGGTAGACACCGTGGAGGCAGTCTTGGTCACGTGTGCCTCCACCGCGGTGTCGGATGCCACCAGTCCAACCGCCAGGATGCTGAGCGGCACCGCCAGCGTCCACTGCCGCTCGCTCATCCGGAATGGCGATGGTCAGCAGCGCTTTTTGATCCTGCAGAATATTCAGTGGAAATGATTTGAGGCGTATCCCGCGATCATTCGCGTCATCCTCCACCTTGGGCAAGGGAGGCGCGCCCGCGCTCGGCGGGAGCCGATGGTGCCGATTGTGCCGGCGAGGACAAGGCAATTCCGATGAACAACGCAACCGAAATCCAGCTCCGCACTCTGCGTCCCCTGGAAGCGAATTGAGACTCAGAACCCAGTGCTCCCTGAGCCTGCAAGCTTCCAGATTACAACAGAAACTTACGGCGTGAATTAAGTTATATGCACAATCGGAAACCTGACCCGGTCAGTAGGCATTCTCGGCAAAAAATCCGGAAAATACCGTCATCAGAATGATCTGGAGATCGAAGACAAAGCTCCAGTTCTGTATGTAGTAGATATCCAGTTCAACCCGCTTGGCGATGTCGGTATCGCCGCGCAATCCGTTCACCTGCGCCCAACCCGTGATTCCCGACTTCAGGTGATGCCGGGTGTTGTACGCATCGATCTCGTCGTTGAATTTTTCCACAAAGTACGGGCGCTCAGGACGCGGCCCCACCACGCTCATGTCGCCCCGCAGCACATTGAAAAACTGCGGCAATTCGTCCAGGCTGCTATTGCGCAGGAATGCTCCCAGGGATGTCCGCCGCGGATCGCCGGGAGTCGTCCAGCGGGTATCGCTTTCTTCCAATGGAGTCACGTTCATGGTGCGGAACTTCAGCATCTGGAAGGCCTGTCCATTAATGCCAACCCGCTCCTGTGAGAAGAAGACCGGACCCGACGACGTCAGTTTCACGGCAATGGCGATCAGGACCATCGGAATGGCGGCCAGGGTCAGCGCCATCAGCGAGAAGACAACATCGAAGCAGCGTTTCAATATGACGTAACTGATGGTCTCGGAAGGGGCAATCTGCACATCGAGAATATGCGTGCCGCCAATCCGGAAAAACCGGTCCCTCACCCTGACGTCCTCGCCAAAATCCAGACAAAAGCGAATCGGAATCGCCAAGCCCTTCAATTGGCTGATCAGTTTGGAAAGAATCGGAAGCATCTCCGGAGAAGCCGCCATCACCATGTCATTGGCGAAATGCCGGATGTTCTGGCTCATTAACTGTTCCAGTTCAAACACTGGAACCCCGGCGTCCACATTCACCTTCTGCCCGGGCAAGCGCACAAATGCCACGGTCTCACAGGGAGCCACAATACTGCACTTCAGCCGGTTCGAGGTCTGCTGGGCGAATGCATCCGCCCCAATAATGATGATTCGGAGGGGGTCCGCCTGCGTGCTGGAGTGCGTCACGATGTGCCGGAAAATCAGGCGCAACAGTAATATGCCGCCCAGCAGAAGCAACCCGCTGGTGCCCAGCATCAGCCTGGAGAAGGAAGCCTGCGGTAGAAGAACAGCGCACTGAACCCAGACATATACGTCCAGGCAACCGCCTTCAGGCAGTTCCGGACGCCGCCCGATTCCAGAAACAACGCTTCAATACTGGTGACGTCGAAATGCACCGTGCAGACGATCCACACCAGGGAAAGCGTCACACATAGATATAGATAGTCGTGGGTCAGTGGATTGATCAAACTAAGACTACGCAATCCCGTACCCGCGATCAGAAATGCTAGAACTGGTAATAAAAAGCAACAGATCCGAAAGAAGAATTCGTACAAGCTAAGACGCCGAATCATTTCCCCTCACCTTGAGTACAGGGCCGAAACACAGCTTCTCGCTCCGCGACGCAAAACCAAACGTCAGCGCTGACAATTCCGGACTACACGATTTCACTTCCGCAAAGATTGCATGAATCGCAGTGTAAGCCGCAAATCTTGCATATTCTCCTATCCACAAGAAATACCAGCAGCTCTTAGCAACGGATGTGCTTCCTGCATAAACCCGAGGGATTCTAAATTGACTCTGTTCCAGAGAACATTTTTCATGCATTCTCTCGCCGGTTAGCCTGGCTCTCACCATTGACCGAGCGGCTACACGCGACTGGTGCTCCGAAGCAGTGTAGCATAACAGGCACCTCCCATTTTCGCTCCCCGCACCCAACCCCTGAATTCTGCAACACTGGCTCCTTTTGTGATGTATTTGCGTTGCAAGTCATTGACAGTAAATTGCATTTCCGGCTGGTGGAGCTATTCGGCGGCTGCCATTACAAGCTGACCAAACCACGTACTATGAGATAAAGGAACTATGGACAGGGATGGCTCAGGAATTGAAGTCTGCTGGACGAAATACGCTCCAGGCCTTGCCGTTGGACCGGCGCCCACGTTTTAATCAGCCTACGGCAGTCCTCCCGAGAACCTACCCAGATTAACACGCCGTCGCGGCCAGCAAACCGGCAGCGCCGTGCCGCGTTCACACCACCAGTCCGAAGGTAAACAACGTAGTGGCCAACGATTGCAGCGTGACGAAAGCCGTAAACGCAAACAACCTCTCCTCGCATTGGTAGACGGCCAGCGGGCACGCAGCAACTGCGAAGCAATGGCGGTGAAGATCGGCAACGCAAGGTAGGGAAAGAAACCCACGTCCCACTTAGGCGCCACATGGGACGCGATCGAGAGGTCCACACAGAAAAGCAATGGCGAGCCCAAGGGCGGAGGCTGCAGCGGCCAGGCGAAGCACGCTGCTGAGATAACTGCGCAGACGCGCCGCGTCTCCGGCAAACTGAAAATAGAGGCGGCGGCTTCCGCTTTCAAGCCCGAGTCCCGCGATCACGCCGACCACAATCCCAATGCACTCGGAGAGGCTGACGATGCCATAGTCGCGCGGCGAGAAGTACCGCGAGTACACGCCCAGTAGAGCGAAGCCCAAGGCTCTGAGCCCAAAGGTCGTGAGCCCATAGACGCTCGACCGCGCGAGCTAGACGTCGGCGGATCGAGCGCGCCAGTGGTGCGGCGTCCGGCGTTTCTGCGGGATTATTCATTATTTACGTTGGTTGCACGATGGCCTGCCACCATCCTACTCCACCCCATTCTGCCAGTACCATGAGGTTTTCGACGCAACTAATCGGCCGGAATCTATTGGACAACCCTCCGGTCCGGCACCTTCGAATCGGCGTTCCAGCCGCATCAATGATTTCTCTCCGCTTAAAAGTCGGCGCATGCTAAGTTTGGTTTGCTAAAATCCTATGAACGCCAGCAGGTCCGAGAATGCGCGGCAACTGTATTTCTTCATGCAGCGGTCGGGAGCAGTATGTACATGTAGGGGATCGGTTAGATCGGATCGAGTGCATCGGCAATCAGATTTTCACTGATCGTTGCCACGGTCAACCGGTCGCATCAGCTAACCCGGTTGCTTGCATCCCTCAGGGCGCAGACCTACCAAAATTTTGAAGTCATCATTGTGGACCAAAATCCTCCTGGTTTTCTCACCGATGTCGTTGCTCCATTTCGAGCTTGCTTCCCCCTCCTGCATCTGCGATCGGATCTTGGCCTCTCGCTTGCCCGCAATGTCGGACTGAACCGCATCTCGGGGCAAGTCGTGGCCTTCCCAGACGATGACTGCTGGTATCCTCCTGAAACCCTGCAGCGCATAGAAGACCTGCTCACCACGCATCCGGAGTGGGACGGACTTTCCGGACGTCCGCCGATCCGGAAAACCCGAACGGCTTTTCCTGGTATCACCGTACCAGCGGGTCAGTGGATCTGAGAACGGTGTGGCGGCGCTCCATCAGTATCGCCATCTTCTTGCGCCGGGAGATTGTGGAGACGGTCGGAGCATTCGACGAGAATCTAGGGCTCGGCACGCCGACCGGCATGCTCGCCGCGGAAGAGTCCGAGTACATGATCCGCGTCTTGCAGCAAGGCTTCCACTTGCATTACCGCGCGGACGTTATTTTGAACCACCTTGCGCTGCCTTATGATGAGCCGAGAATCGCCCGCGCTTTAGGCGAAGGACGATCATTCGGCTATGTCTTGCGAAAGTACCGCTACCCCATGGTGTTCGCCATCGCTACCTGGGTTCGAGCCTTCGGTGGGGCGATGCAGGCGCACCTCTGCGGAAACCGGGAGCGAGCGCAATACTATTGGGCCCTGCTTCGAGGCCGGTTGCAGGGATGGTTTGTGGATTCCCGCCGCGATGCCGCCATCCCCATAACCTTCGTAGCCGGAAAGCCTCGACCTCACGATCACCTTGCTGAATCAGTGGAGAGTGCCAAGTCCTCCCAGCCCGAACGATGCTCCGCAGCGCGGGTGGAAGGCGCGTGATCCGTGCCCTGTTTGTGATGCCGGACCTGAACGGCGGTGGGGCTGAGCGCTCTTTACTTGAACTGATTGGCCGGCTGGACCGGCGGCGCATCGAGCCGAGCCTGTTTCTCCTCAAGCACGAGGGAGTTCATCTGGATCGCGTGCCTCCCGACCTTGGCTTCTCTTGGGTGTGCCCAACCGGCAGCAGATTGCGGAATCACATGCCCTCGGTTCTGCGCGGGGCGTTGATTCAGGGCGCACGCGCAGATGTGATCGTCGGGGCGATGGAGACCACCGCAACGTACGTTGCGTGGTTTGCCGCCAGTGTCCTGAAAAAGCCGCTCCTCGGCTGGGTCCGCATGGATCTCGATGAGTACCTGGCGGTTCAGCCGCGATGGCATCGATGGGTGGCACAACGGATGTATCCGCGGTGCGAGGCGGTGGTGGCGCCTTCCCATGGTAGCGGGCGTTCCTTGCAACGGGTTGCGCCGCGCGCGGCCCTGCACGTGATTCACAATCCGGTGAATCCGGAGGAGGTTAAGTCGATGGCAGCAGAGCCTCTGCCTTCCGGCATGGAGATGCTGCGGACAGCTTTTCATCATCGGAGCCGGCTGGTTGAGGAATGCTCATAAGGGATTCGATCTTCTGATGCGCGCCCATGCCGCCGTGCGCCGCCGTGGATTCGATCACAACCTGGTTATCCTTGGCGAAGGAGAGGACCGCGCGCTTCTGCAACAGTTGGCGGCTTCGCTCGGCGTGGAGGCTTCCGTTTTCATGCCGGGCTTCCAGCGCAATCCCTTTCCATTCTTCCGGGCCGCAGTCGCCTTGGCTGCGCCCTCGCGCCTGGATAGTTTCGGCCGCATTTTCTTGGAGGCCATGGCACTGGGGCTGCCCATAATCGGCTCGACCGCATCCGGCCCCGCCGAGATCCTCGATCATGGCAAATACGGCATCACGGTACCGCCCGAAGATACGGTAGCCCTAAGCGATGCGCTGTATGCACTGCTCGCCGATGCCGGAACCCATGCGCACCACCAAGCTTTCCCGCGAACGGGGGCGCGATTTTCGTCCCGAGCACATCGCCTCGCAGTGGGATGACTTGTTGTGCAGCCTGGCGATGTCACCGCAGATCAGTCATTAATTTTCCGCAAGCGCTTACTGCTTATTGCAGTTCAAAATCATCCACCTGCAGAATTGTTCACCATCAATATCGCTGGCGCATGCATACCCGGACGCGCTGATCACCGCCGGGATCATTTCCAGTCGGGGTCGGGCGGAAGTTCGTTTTCGTTCACCGGTCTCGGATCCTCGTGGCTGCGCACCGGACGCTCCGGATGATCTCCCGCATCCTCCACTCCCTCCACTACCTCGGCTTCAAATGCCTGTTCGTCTTCGGCGAGTTCCTCCACGCTCTCCGACCCGGCCTCACTGCCTTCCGCCAGCCCCTGCGTGTCTCCGGATTGCCCAGCGCTCCCCGGACCCACCTGCCCCGGATCGGTACCAAGCTCGTCCATCTCTGCTTCGCGGTCTCTACGTTCATTCGCTCTGCGGCTCATGGCAGACCTCCTGCGAAATTTTTCCTTCTGGTGTGATGCGCAAGCCTGCTGTACGTTGCGCAATCTAGACCCTCGGCCCTGGCACCGGTGCGCTGCACGCCAGCTCCCCTTTGGCATCACCCGATCCCTTCCGGGATGCATCTAAATCCACTCATGGCCCAGGATAATCGGCAGCGAAAAACAGAGGACTCCGACCCAGCGCGCCAGGACACTCCTGACCCCGGGCGAAGCCCGTACGGCGACCATCCCTTTCTGGGAAACGACCGGCAGCCTTTCACCAAGGATTTCACCAAAGCGCTGCTGCGCTTTCCCGAGCGCCCGACGCGAAGATCCTATCATTCCCCTGCCGTCGGACCCGGCACGAGATGCTGTGCGCAAGGCATTTGACACTCCGCCGCATGATCCAGCTCTCGACTATCAGCCGCCCAACCCGAAGTTTGTCGTTCCGCCCCCAAATCTATCCATGGAGATACTGGGCGCCAGCGCCGGGCTGCTATCGTTTGCGCTTTTTGTAGGGCTCATGTTTTATCACTGGATGTCACCCCTGCCCCGTTATCCCGGCGAGCCCAGGCAAACTCCCACCTTGTCGCAGCTGATTCCCTGAACGGCAGCTTTCCTCCTCTGCCCTGCATCCTAAGTCTCAGGCTCTTCAGAGTTTCCGGTTTTCGATGCCGGCAAGCCGTCTGAGCGAGCCCTCCGGTACACTTATCTTATGAAGATCGCACTCTGCCTCCTGCTCGTCTCCTCCGTGGCCCTGACCCCGCTATCCGGTCAGACCAGCCACACCCCGGCTCCCCAAGGCACCGCAACCTCCGTCAGCGCCACCCCCGATCTGGCCCTGAGAGAATTGCTGATCCAGGTCCAGGCTATCTCCCAGAAATCGGACGAAGATGTGGCCCGCTTGCGCATCGATAAGTGGAAAGCCGACGCCGTCAGCAAGCAGCAGGCCCAGGCCAGCGCCGTCTCCATCCGCCGCAATCTGACCAATGCGGTCCCGGATCTTCTGCAGCGGATACGAGGCTTCGCCCGGCTCTCTGAACGCGAATTTCCGCCTCTACCGTAACCTGAATGCTCTGTACGACACGTTTTCCGCCTTGACCGAGTCCGCCGGAGCCTTCGGCCCCACTGATCAATACCAAACGCTCTCCTCGGACATCAATCAACTCGACCAGATTCGCCGTCAGGTCGCCGAGCACGTGGACATGCTGGCCGGGGCAAACGATGCCGAGTTGGCCCGCCTCCGGAGCCGGGTTGCCAGCACCGCCAGCGGCGCAAAACCCGCCAGCAACAAGGTCGTGGTGGATGACAATCAGCCCAACCGCCAAAAAGAAACCCAAGCCCGCGCCCAGCCAACAATAGGCTTGTGCCGAGCAATCTTGTGCGTGCGGTACCGAATTTCGGGAACATTTCCGCTCCTGCCGGAGTCTATTGCCACAGACGACTCACCTTTCGGGCCGAGGGTTAAGGCTTTTCCGGCGGATGATCGGCCAAGTACGAGTGGCCCCGCAAGCCAAAGTTTCGCAATTTCAGGGACTTGCGCGCTAATTAGGCTTGTTGGCAGGGAGCTTCGAGGATTAACATGGAGGGGTACGGTGAGTGCCGTAGGAGTCACGACCGTGGGCGAGCTGGCCAGCGCATGGGAAATGCGCCCGGAAGATGCTTCGATCGTCGCCGAGCTGAAGGCGGGGAACGAAGATGCCTACACCCGACTGATCGCGCAGTACCACCAGACCATCTACAACCTCATCTACCGAATCCTGGACGATCCCACCGACGCGCCCGACACCACGCAGGAAGTTTTTATCAAGGTCTTTCGCGGGATGTCGAAGTTCAACTGCGAAAGCAGCCTGAAGACCTGGATTTACCGCATCGCCATTCATGAGGCCAGCAACCGCCGCCGCTGGTTCTTCCGCCACAAGGTGCAGGAGCTTTCCTTTGAGCCTGTCCCCGATGACTGCGAAGGCCGCGCGTCGAACCTGCGCGACAGCCTTGTGGATCGCACCGAGTCGCCCTATGAAACCCTGGCGCGCAGCCAGGTGCGGGCGCGGGTCGAACAGGTGTTGCAGGAGCTTCCTGAGAACTATCGCACGGCGGTGGTTCTGCGCGACATTGAAGATCTCTCTTATGAAGAAATTGCAGAGATAACGGAGACTTCGTTGGGAACCGTCAAGTCCAGGCTGGTTCGCGGACGCCAGGCGTTGCGAAAACGCCTGGAGCGCTATGCTCACGAGTTCGCCCCGGAAACCGTAACGTCCCCGAAGGCTGACGGAAGCAATCGCGCTGCCAAGCTCGCGCCGGGAAATCGGGAGATTGAGGTCACACCATGAAGTGCGCCGAAGCAAAAGGTTTGTTTTCTCCAATGCTGGATGCCATGCTGGACGGCGAGCAGAGGCAGACGCTCAACGAGCACTTGTCGGCCTGCCAAAGCTGCTCGCACTGAGTTCGCCGCCCTGCGCCGGACCAAGTGGCTGATGGCCACCATGGCGCCCCATCCGGCTCCGCCCGAGCTCGCCCTGCGTCTCAAGGTCGCGATCTCGCAGCAGTTGGCGGCCCAGCGGCACCATCGCTGGGAGAGCCTCCAGGTTCGCTTCGAAAATGCGCTCAACGCGTTTATGTTTCCCGCCGCCGGAGGCCTGCTTTCCGCGGTTTTGTTCTTCGGCTTGCTGATCGGCGTTCTGGTGCCGGTCCATCTGTCTGCCGGCAATGACGTGCCGACCATGCTCTACACTCCGCCGGAGATGACGCTCGGCGCCCTTCGGTCTGGAGAGCGGCAACGCCAATGGCGACGCCATCCTGGTCGAGGCCGTCATCGATACCCACGGCCGGGTGGAGGATTACCGCGTGCTCAATGCATCCGGCCCGAAGGAGTTGAGTCCGGAGATGAAGAACGCACTGATCTTTACCCAGTTCCGTCCCGCAACCAGCTTCGGCGTGCCAACCAGCGGACGGGTCGTGATCTCCTTTTCCAATATCAACGTCGGCGGCTGATGCCGCCCTGCGCCAGCGGCTGCTTGGCACATCCGCCCCGTAGTTGGGCGAATGTGGGGACCGCCACGAGCCGCCTTATCGAAGACGAAAGAATTCCGGTCTTCTCTCTTCCCGAGCCAGCCGGGTATTTGCTTCCCCCGGCCGCAGCTCTTACACTGGCTCACAGACGAGACGATCCAAGGATTCAAGCCAGGAGGCATTCCTGAAAATCAGCCTTTCGATGGTGTTTGCGCTTTGCGCCATGCTCACCCTGCCGGCCATGGCCCAACCGTCGCCCCGCATGAGCGTGGAGACCAGCCAGTCGCTGTTTTCCGTGATGGCGGCCATCAACGTCTGCGGTTATGACGCTGATCTGGCGCAATCGATTCCCTTGCGTCAGCAAATCCGCGGAGAAGTATTGCAGGCGGCGCAATCGCGCGATGCCCAGTTGGCGTTGCGCAACATGTGCGCTTTTTACGAGGATCACCACTTGTTCTTCGGCCTGCTGATCGGCGTCATGGTGCCGGTCCACCTGACGGCCGGCAATGACGTGCCGACCATGCTCTACACTCCGCCGGAGATGACCTCGGCGCCTTTTGGTCTGGAGGGCGGCAACGCCAATGGCGACGCCATCGTCGTCGAGGCCGTCATCGATACCCACGGCCGGGTAGAGGATTACCGCGTGCTGAATGCCTCCGGCCCCAAGGAGTTGAGTCCGGAGATGAAGAACGCCCTGATCTTTACCCAGTTCCGTCCCGCCACCAGCTTCGGAGTGCCAACTAGCGGACGGGTCGTGATCTCCTTTTCCGATATCAGCGTCGGCGGCTGATGCCCCATTCAGGTGGCCGCACATCCGCCCCATAGTTGGACGAATCGTGGGGACCGCCACGAACCGCCCTTATCGAAGACGAAGGAATTCCGCTCTTCTCTCTTCCCGAGCCAGCCGGGTATTTGCTTCCTCCGGCCGCAGCTCTTACACTGGCTCCGCAGACGAGACGATCCCGGATTCACGCCAGGAGGCATTCCTGAGAATCAGACTTTCGATGGTGTTTGCGCTTTGCGCCATGCTCACCCTTCCGGCCATGGCCCAGCCCTCGCCCCGCATGAGCGTGGAAACCAGCCAACCGCTGTTTTCCGTGATGGCCTCCATCAACGCCTGCGGGTATGACGCCGATCTGGCGCAATCGATTCCCTTGCGCCGGCAGATCCGCGCCGAGGTATTGCAGGCGGCGCAATCGCGCGAGGCCCAGTTGGCATTGCGCAACCTGTGCGCCTTTTACGAGGATCACCGGCAGGACAACGCCTCGCATACTCTCTCCAATTACGTCTCCCTCGGGCTGAACATGGCGGATGGCCCCAGCTTGCAGTTGCGCACCAAGGAAAGCGATCTTCCGCCGGACGCCATCTTCGTGCTGGGATTTCTGCCGCTGTTGCAGCGCTTCAATGAGGCGGCGAATCTGAATGCCATCTGGCTCCGCCATCGCCCCGACTACGATCAACTGATCCGCGACCTGCATAAGCCAGTCAGCGACACCCTGCTGTCCACCGACATCTATCTCAAGCGCAACTTGAGCGGCTACCTCAAGCATGAGTTTGTGGTTTACGTCGAACCCTTGGCCGCCCCCGGCGAAGTCAACTCGCGCAACTATGCCGACGACTACTACATGGTGATCTCTCCCACCGCTACCGGCGCCATTCGTCTCGATCAGCTTCGCCATACCTACCTGCATTACATTCTGGACGCCAAGGTGCTCTCCCGTGGCACAACCCTGGAGCGGCTGTCGCCACTACTGGACTCGGTGAAGCGCGCACCGCTAGAAGACAGCTACCGCTTTGATATGGGATTGCTGCTGACCGAGTCGCTGATCAAGGCCATCGAGGCACGCTTGCTCGGCGGGCTCAAGGGTCCGGAGCAAGCCCAAGGAGCAACTCGCCTGGGATTCCACCCGGCAAGGCTTTATCCTGACCCGGTATTTTTATGACAAGCTGGTAGCGTTTGAAGGCGACGAAGTCGGCTTCGACCAGTCCTATGCCGACTGGCTGCACGATATCGATGTCGAAAAGCAGCAGAAAATCGCCGCCACCATTCCCTTCCTCCAGAGCGGTACGCCGGAGCTGGTTCGCAAGAGCCAGCGCAAGCAGATGCTGGTCGATCTCGCCGAGCGCGCGCTGGCCAGTGGCAACCTGGATGGCGCCGAAAACTACGCGCAGCAGGCCCTCCGCAACCAGGAAGATCCGGGAAGAGCGCTCTTCGTGCTGGCGCGCGTCGCCATTGCCGCCGGCAAACTGGATGACGCCCAAGGCTTCTTCGAGCGCGCCGCCGCCGCCTCCAGCGATAGCAAGATTCGCGGCTGGTCGCACCTCTATCTCGGACGCATCCTTGACATGCAGGAGCATCGCCAGGAAGCGGTCGAACATTATCGTGCCGCGTTGAACGCCGGGGGATCGCCCGAGTTGAAGGCCGCGGCGGAAAAAGGATTGCAACAGGCATATCAACCACCGGTCAAGCATCCCAACGATTAGACCGGAATAGCCGACATCAATTTTGCGAGTGCTCTAGAACGGAGAACGACCTTGAAGATAGCCACCTTCACCACCGCTGCGTTGATGTTGTCGGCTGCCATGGCACTGCCCATGATGGCACTGCCGGTCATGGCACTGCCGCAGTCTGTCCCGCCGGCCAACAACCAGAACGCAGCCGCACCCACCGGCCGCGCCGGCCGCCGCCAAGAAGGCTCCGGCACCCAAGACCCAGGCCGAATACGATGCCTACAAAGCGGCGTCGGCCCAGACCGACCCTGCCAAGCTGGAGGCGGCGGCCACTGATTTTGCCCAGAAATTTCCCGACAGCGAACTGCGCGCATTTCTCTTCCAGCAAGCCATGGGACTCTACCAGCAGGCCAATAATCCTGACAAAACCCTGGAGATGGCGCGTACGGTTCTCAAGTATGATCCCAACAACCCCGTGGCCCTGCTGACCGCGGCGCAGATGCTGGCCGAGCGCACCCACGACAACGATCTCGACCGCAAGGACCGGCTGGCCGAAGCCAACTCCGACGCCCAGAGCGCTCTCCAGCATGCTGGTGATATCGCGCCTCCAGCCAATCTCACTCCGGAGCAGTTCGCCGCCGCCCTCGCCCAAATCCGCGGAACCGCCCACGAAGTCTTCGCCACCGTGGCCTTCAAGGAGCTCGATTACAATACCGCGATCAAGGAATTCAACGCCGCCGCCGCCGAAGAGAAGGAGCACACCGACCCAATCGTCTGGCTGCGCCTCTCCGTCGCCTATGACAAGAACGGCGACTACAACGCCGCCATGGACGCCGTGCAGAAGGCCATCGCCGCCTCGCAACCCGGCGATCAGATTCGTCAATTGGCCGAGCAGGAAAAGTCGCGGCTGGAGAAACTTGCTCCCGCCGCGGCCAAGCCCGCCAGCAAGTAATCCCGGAGATCTCGCAATCCATATCCAATCGTCTTTTTTTCGAAGTTTTTCTATGAAGCATCTTCCTCTGGAAATCTCGAAAGCGCGCTCGGCCACCAATTCGCAAATCGCGGATTGCTGCAACAGGCGCTGACGCACAGCTCCTTCGCGCGCGAGAGTGCGGAGGCCGCCGAGGACAACGAACAACTGGAATTTCTTGGCGATGCCGTCCTCCAACTGGTGGCCAGCCAGGAACTGTTTCAGCGCTTCCCCGCATATCAGGAGGGTGAACTTTCCAAGCTCCGCGCTCACCTGGTCAATGCCAATCATCTCGTGCACTGCGCCCAGAAGCTGCAACTCGGCAGCTATCTCCGGCTTGGCGAGGCGAGGAGAAGACCGGAGGCCGCCGCAAAACCGCGCTGCTGGCCGACGCCGTCGAAGCCCTTCTCGCCGCCGTCTATCTGGATGGCGGATTTTCGCGGCGCGCGCCTTTGTGCTTTCCCATATTCTGGAACCGGAGTCTGATCGCCTCTCCGTGCGCGGCGGCGAGGTGCCCTCGTAGCTGACCACAAATCCCGATTGCAGGAGTTGTTGCGGGGCCAGCGGACGCCCCGAGCCGCGTTATGATATGTATCGGCGAGGCCGGCCCCGCCCATCGCAAGAGTTTTACCATGCAGGTAATTGTGCTTAATTCAG
>CAVZYB010000022.1:0-233390 GCA_963779365.1 uncultured Acidobacteriota bacterium
CGTAAGATGCATCATAGACATGCTGCCGAGAAAGGGAAGACGCGATGCGTGCATGGTTGATGGACTCCTACGAGGGCGTTGAGAAGCTGCGATTGGATGAGGTCCCGGATCCACAGCCTGGTCCCGGACAGGTAGTGCTCAAGATGATCTACGCGGCGCTGAATCCGGCGGACGCTTTTCTCGCGCTGGCGCAGTATCCTGCCAAGCCCAAATTGCCGCACGTGCTCGGGCGCGATGGGGTCGGCGAAGTCGTGGCCGTCGCCGCGGGAGTTGAAAGCGTGAAGCCGGGCGATACCGTCGGCATTCTCCGCGGCAACGCCGGGGTGGAGACGTGGGGGACGCTGGCGGAAAAGACGGTAGTCGATGCCTCCCAGATTATTCCTGTTCCGCGCGGCTGGTCTCTGGAAGAGGTTGCGGGCGCTCCGCTGGTCTATCTCACGGCATGGCAGGCGCTGACGCAGTGGAGCGATCCCGCTGCGCCGCCGAAGGCAGGCTCCGTACTGCTGATCACCGGCGCGTCCGGGGGCGTGGGTTCCGCATCGGTTCTGCTCGGCAAATCGATGGGGCTGACCGTGGTGGCATTGTCGCGCAGTGCAGAGAAGGGTGAGCAACTCAAACAGCTTGGCGCGGATTTTGTCTTCGATCCATCCAGTAAGGAACTGCGCAAACTTGTGCTCTCGGCCCTTGCTCCGAAGAGAGTGGACATCGCCATAGACATGGTCGGCGGCGCGCTCTTCAACGAGATTATCGCGATGCTGGGCTATGCGGGGCGCATCAGTGTTGTCGGCAGGAGTGGTGGTACGGTGCCGGAGTTCAATACCGCAACCCTTTTCTTCCGCAGGAATCGGATTGGCGGAGTCACCGTTGCCGACTACTCCGCGGAAGAAGCAAGAGCCAGTTGGAACGAGATCGTGGCGCGGCTCGACGCGCTGGGCAAGCGTCCGGTGGTGGATCGGGTGTTTCCGTTTGGCGAAGTGAAAGCAGCTTTTGCGCGCCTGAATCAAGGACCGATGGGCAAGGTGCTGGTGAAGATTGCATCCTGAGCGCGAAGTCATAAGAACTGAGTCAACGTCGCCCACTTAATTCGCAAGAGAGTGGATTGAAGAGGCCACCCTCCACGATTGGGTTTTCTTTGGTCCTCCGCCTGTCGCTCTGAAATGTTGACCTGCCAGAGTTGCTAAATTACTCTCAAGTGATTCCAATCCAGATTGCACGGTTAGGCAGATCATGCAGACTCGCTTTACTTTGCCCCAATCTTCGATTCCTAGTCATTGGTACAACTTGCTTGCGGATTTCCCCGAACCCGTACCGCCGCCGCTGCATCCCGGCACGCGCCAGCCCATCAGCGCGGCCGACATGTACGCGATTTTTCCAGAGAACATCGTGGCGCAGGAGATGAGTCCCGAACGCTGGATCGAGATTCCCGAGGAAGTACGCGACGTTTACGCGCTCTGGCGGCCCACGCCGCTGTTGCGCGCGGTTCGCCTGGAGAAGGCGCTGAACACGCCCGCGCACATTTATTACAAGTACGAAGGCTCCAGTCCGGTGGGCAGCCACAAGCCGAACACCGCGGTTCCGCAGGCCTACTACAACAAACTCGCGGGCACTCGGCGTCTTGCTACCGAGACCGGCGCGGGGCAATGGGGTACCTCGCTGGCATTGGCCTGCCAACTCTTCGGACTTGAGTGCACCGTCTGGATGGTGCGCGTCAGCTACGACCAGAAGCCCTATCGCCGTCTGCTGATGCAGACCTACGGGGCCACGGTCCACCCCAGCCCCAGTGATCAGACCGAGTTCGGACGCAAGCGGCTGGCCGAGGATCCGAACTGCGCCGGCAGCCTTGGGATTGCGATCAGCGAGGCGATCGAGAACACGGTCACCCATCCTGGAACGAAGTATTCGCTGGGCAGCGTGCTCAACCATGTCTGCCTGCACCAGACGGTGATCGGCGAGGAAGCGATTCAGCAGATGGAGCAGGCTGGCGAGGAGCCCGACATTGTGATCGGTTGCGCGGGCGGCGGCAGCAACTTTGCGGGCATTACCTTCCCGTTCCTGCGGAAGAAGATTACCGAGGGCAAAGGCTATCGCATTATTGCGGTCGAGCCCGCTGTCCTGCCCATCGCTCACCCAGGGCGAGCTGCGTTACGACTTCGGCGACACCGCCGGGATGACGCCGCTGATGGCCATGTACACGCTTGGTCACGACTTCATGCCGCCGTCGATTCATGCCGGAGGGCTGCGTTATCACGGCATGTCGCCCGCGGTGAGCCACGCCCACAAACTCGGACTGACGGAAGCGGTCGCCTATCCGCAGGCCGCGGTCTTTGAGGCCGCGGTGCTGTTTGCCCGCAGCGAGGGACTGGTGCCCGCGCCGGAGTCGTCGCACGCCATCCGCGCGGTGGTCGATGAGGCGATCAAGGCTCGCGAGGAAGGCCGTAAGAAGGTCATACTCTTCAATCTCAGCGGGCACGGTCTGCTGGATCTGACCGCCTACGACGCATACCTCTCCGGAAAACTGGACGAGTAACATCGCTTTCGGTGGAGGGTGCCATCCCCGGCATCCTCCACAGCTCCTTGCAGCCAACGCCCCCCGGCGTCGGGCGAAATCCAGAGTAAACAAATGTGTTTCCCTTTGTGACTTTGTAATTCAGCCGTGCTGATACCTTGCGGAGTCCGGGCCCGGGCAAAGTCACGTTCGCGGATGATCCACGTCACTGCCTGAATGATCGCCATAAATGAAAATGGCTACGCTTCGAAAGGACTCATTCATGGGCTCAACTACGGTTCCTCCGGTGGGCACTATGCTCACTCTTCCGGGAGATGCTGTGCGCCAGATTCAATGGCGATTTGCCGGCCGGTTCGATTTACAGATGCTGGTACAGTCGGCCCGCGCCGTGGCGCGCGGTCCGGTGGCGCGCATGGTCGCCGCCGGAGAGCGCAATACTCACGAGTGGACTCCGGCGAAGAACGAGATGATGCTGGCGTTCGATCGCGCCGGGATCACGGCTGCGTTTATGGAACCGGAAGAGGGCGGATTCATCACTGGGCCGAAGAATCTTGCGCTGGCACTGGCGGCGTTCGAATTGGCCTGGGTGGATGGCGGCGCGGCCACGGCAAGCCTGGCGGGCTTTTTGGCGCTGGCGCCGATCCACGAGCGCGGCACCGCCGAGCAGTCGCGGCACTACATGGCTCTGGCGGCACCGCCGCAAGCGGGAGAAGAGCGGCAACCGATGCGTGGAGCTTTCGCGCTGACCGAGCCGATTCCTTACGTTGGCGTGGACACCGGCATATTGAGCGGGCGGATGCGAATTGCGCAGTGGAATCCAGGCGAAGAGCCGATTCTGCAGGTGGAGAAGCGCGGACGCTTTATCACCAATATTGCCTGCGCGAACTTCGTCACC
Source organism: uncultured Acidobacteriota bacterium (assembly GCA_963779365.1). Lineage (GTDB taxonomy): Bacteria > Acidobacteriota > Terriglobia > Terriglobales > Acidobacteriaceae > TOLSYN. The sequence goes on from CAVZYB010000022.1 coordinate 3,402, forward strand.
GCAGCCGTGGATTCGGGCGATGAGCGCATCAAGGGAAGCTGCGTTGTGATTCTGGAAGAGAGCGACGAAGGGACGTTTGATCGCGGCACGCCGACGAAGAAGCTGGTCCATCAGCTCTCTTCGACGGGCGATCCGATCTTCAGTCTGAAGGTTCCGGCCAGCCGCATTGTGGGAGGCTACACGGTGAAGGGCGGCAAGATCGTTCCTAACTTCACCCACAGCGAAGTGATCGAAGCGGTGTTTCGCCGGACCAGAGTTACGGTGGGGCTGATGACCTCGGCGAAGCTGCTCTCGGCGATTGAGCCGGTGATCCGATATCAGCGCGGCCGATTCCGCGGGGCAGAGTCGATCAAGGAAGGCAGCCTGCGCTACGAACTGGGAATTCAGCAGCGCGAGGATGCACTGCAGCGGCTGGTGGACGTATGGGCCTCGGGCGAGGCCAGCGCGTCACTTGGATTTGCGGCGGCGCGGCTCTTCGACGAACTGGACCCGCTGGAAAAGCAGAAGGAAGCGCTGATGCAGGAGCGCGGGGTTCGAGGCGGCAGGGCGGAGATGAAGGCGCTGCGCGAGAGTGAATTTGCGGCGCTGGAGTTGCTGGGAGGAAATCTGACCGAGCAGCGGCGCGCCGAACTGGAAGCGGACACACTGGTGAACTTCATGCTGAAAGATGCCGAGGCCAATGTGCTCTGTCCGGCGACCAAGCTTTGGAACACCGGACAAGGCACCACGATGATGCGCGAGGCGGTAAGCCTGATGGGCGGCTACGGCATCACCGAGGACTGCCCCGGGTATCTGGCCAACAAGTGGATGGACGCCCAGTTGGAGGCGACCTACGAAGGTCCGGAGGCGGTGCAGCGCCGCCAGTTGACGCTTACCATGACCACGGAATTATTCCTGGCGCAATATCGCTGCTGGATTAAGGAGATGCGCGGCATTGCCTCCGAACGCCCCGGCACGGGCGCATGCACCTTGGCCACGGCCATGACCATGTGGCTGTGGACGTTGAGCTACACGCTGCTGGCAAAGGATGCCGACGGCAGCAAAATTTACCATCCCCAGCGCCAGGGCGTAACCTTTGCGCTGGCCGATGCGCTGTGCTGGCTGCTGGCGGCGCGCTGCCAGATTCTGGACGTGCTCGAGCTGGAAGCCCGCGGCGGGGATGATCCGGTGGTGGCCGAAGGGCTGCCGGCGACCGTGCAATTCTTCTCCGACCTTTGCCATGTGCAGGCGGCGCGTGCCTCCGGCGAGGTTTCGCGCATCTGCGCCGAGCTGGTTTACGGATACAACCGGCATCCGGCGTGGGACACAGAAAGGATACAAGGGCTGCTTCCATCGCCATGAACTGGATGAGTACGAGGGTGTGATGCCGGGAATTTCCGCCTGGGCCACCGATGTCATTACCGATGGAATTCACCCGATGAAGGCTGGTCCGTGCGCGGGTTGCGAGGGATCGGCCGATTTCATGCGGCTGCAAAATAAGCTGGCAACCTGCCTTACCGGCTCGCGCCTGGCTAAGGATCGCGCGGCAGAGACCGTGTCGAAGGTGATGATTCCCGAGGCACTGGACTATCCGGCATGAGTGAGGTGAGCGGGCAGCCGGAAGCTGCGCCGGAGATCGAGCGGCAGGCGATGGAAGTGGACATCGCCTGCGTGGGCTTTGGTCCGGCGATGGGCGGCTTCCTGACAACCTTGACGCGCGAGATGTCGGCCAAACCGGGCGAAGCCGCGATGGAGAGCAAGGCGGCTCCGGGAATGCCGTTGCAGGTACTCTGCTACGAACGCGCCGACGATATCGCGGCGGGTGTCAGCGGAGTGGTGACGCGCGGCCATGCGATCCGCGCCAGCTTTCCGGAGCTCGATCCGTCAGAGATTCCGATGGCGGTTCCGGTGAAGCAGGAGAAGATTCTCTATCTGCTCGATCCCATCGGGGCAAGCCGCCGTTCGCTGACCTTGCGCGCCGGGGATGCGGCGATTCGTGCGCTGCGGAGTTTGCTGCCGGTGGAGCACGACGCGCTGGAGCTTCCATACACTCCGGAATTTCTGCAAAAACACAATGGGCTGGTGATGTCGATCGGCCAGTTCAATCAATGGGTGGGCGGACAAGTCATGTCCACCGGACTGGCGCAGGTGTGGCCGGGAACACCGGTGAGTACGGCGCTCTTCGATGGCAAGGCCGTGACCGGAGTGCGGCTGGCCGATCAGGGAGTGGATCGCGCCGGGGCTCCGGATGCGGGTTTTATGGCCGGCATGGACGTGCGCGCGCAACTGACCGTGGTGGGCGACGGACCGGTAGGAGCCGTAGGGCGGAGCATCAACGAAAAGTTTGGGATGCCGGTTGGTCACGGCCAGCACGAGTGGGCCGTGGGCATGAAGATGGTGGTGGAACTGCCGGAGGACACGCCGCTGGAAGCTGGGACGGTGTGGCATACCTTCGGCTATCCCGAGCCTGAGATCTTCGGCTTTCTCTATGTGCATCCGGAGCGGCTGGCCTCGGTGGGAGTCTTCGTGCCGTCGTGGCTGGGGAATCCGGCGCGCAGCTCGTACCGGTACTTGCAGCATTTCATGCAGCATCCGTATCTGTGGCGCTACCTGAACGGCGGCACCATGCGCTCGTGGGGCGCGAAATCGCTGCAGGAATCGGGGGCAAACGGCGAGCCGTTCCTGGCCGGAGACGGCTATGCACGCATCGGCGAAGGTTCGGGCAGCACCAACATGCTGACCGGCTCGGGAGTGGATGAAGCGTGGGCGACCGGCGTGCAACTGGCGGAAGCCGTGGCCGAGTTGCTGCGGGCAGGGAAGCCGTTTACCGGCGAGAATCTTGAGGCAACCTACGTTCGCCGCCGCCGGGCGAGCTTTGTGGAGCGCGGCGCGCAGGCGGCAAAAGAAGCACGCAACGGTTTCCACCAGGGAGTGGTGCGCGGATTGATCGGGATGGGGCTGGCGGGATTGACCAGCGGCAGGCTCTCGCTGGGAGCAAAAATTCGTCCGGCGCACAAACAGATCGAGACGCTGAAAAAGTTTTACGCGCGCCGCCTGCGACCGGAGCAGTTAGAGATAGCAAAGCGTGAGGCCGCAGCCGGTGGCCGTTGCCTGCATGACGCGATGATGGACGCCTGCGGCTGGCCGGAGATCGCCTATGACGGCAAACTGCTGGTCTCGCAGCAGGATGCGCTGCTGATGGGCGGAAAGGTGCAAGCCGCGGCGGGCTTTGCCGATCACGTGATCTTTCGCGATCCGCAACTGTGCAGCCGCGTGCGAGGAGAGAACCTGCATTGCAATGTGCTCGGGGCAGGCAATTACGCAGGGTGCGGGCGCGGTGCCGGCCTTCGACCGCGAAAAATGTATTCACTGCGGCGCGTGCCTGTGGAATTGCACGCAATCGCCCGAGGGCAAGAACTCGAATATCGACTTCCGGGCTGGTGCGGGTGGGTTGCACTCGGCGGAAAACTAACAAATCTGATTCTGGTGGCGTCTGGTTAGCAACCGATAGGACTTGAAACTTATGGCAAATAGCTTTCACATCGTGGTCTGTTCCAGCATTGTGCCTGATCCCTTGCAGACACTGGAGCCAGCCGCCGGGGCGGCCGGTTCAGGACTGAAGAACGAGATGATTCTGCCCGCGGTGCTCGATCCGTGGGCGGCTTGCGCGCTCTACGAGGCGGCTGACCTCGCGGCGAAGCATCCGGGAAGCAAGGTGTGGCTGGTAAGCCTGGCACCCAAGGCAAAGCTGCAGCAAGTGATGATGACGATTGCGCAGAAGGTTCCGTTTGAGTTGGTGGCGATCGATGGACCGCTCGGCGGCTTTACCGATGCTTCGGCCACCGCCGCGGCCCTGGCCGAAGCGATTGCCGCGATCCCCGGACTCGACCGCGGACGCCTGCTGCTGTTCGGCGGATGGGAGTCGGCATCGCGCGGCGCTGGCGTGACCATGCAGGTGACGGGCGAACGCTTGGGAATCACCGATCAGTTTCAGGGCGTGGACCAGATCACGGTCGGCGACGACGGATCGTTCGAGGTGTTGGAGCGGTTGGAAGGCGGCAAGCAGCAGGTTTCCGTCTGCGCTGGCGCACCGGCCGTGTTGGGCTGGGCGACAGGCAGTTTGCCGGAACCGCCCAACCGCCCGCAGGTTGGGATGGCGAATATGCGCGGCATCATGCCCGCGTTGCAGAAAGCCAAGAGCACGAAGCTGGACGCCAACGGGCTGAGCTACGTTTCGGTGAGCCTGCCCAAGCAGCGGCGCGAGACGCGCCTGGTGAAGGATATGCCGGAAGACGAGATCGCGCGCGAAATCGTGCAATGGATAGCGGAGTAGCCATGGAAAAACTTCTTGTATTGACACATGTAGATGAATCCGGAGCGGCGCTGACCAAGGCTTCGCTGGAATCCGTTGCTGCGGGCGTGGAATTGGCGGGCGCACTGGGCGCAACGCTGGTCATCGGCATTGTCGGAGCGCAGACGCAAGCGGCGGCGAATTCGGTTGCAGGCGCAGGCTGCCGCGTGCTCACCGTGAGCGGCGAGGCGTTTGCCCAGCCCCGCTATGCCAGCGATGCCGCCGCCTGCGAAGCACTTTGCCGCGCAGCGGAGGCGACGCTGGTGTTCGCCCCGCAAGTTCGCGCTTTGCCCGGGTCATGCCCGGCGTGGCTTACCGGCTCGGAGGGTTCGCAGATACGCACATCACCGCGCTCTCGAAAGGCGAAACCCTGGAGGCCACGCGCTGGTTCTACCGGCAGCGGGTGGAGGCAGTGGTGCGGCGCGAGACGCGTCCGTGGTTTTTGCTGCTGGAGGCCGGAACGCGCGAGCCATGGGCCGCTGCCACCGGAGACGTACAGGCCGAGGCCGTCGCCGTAACACTGCCGGAATTGCGCACCACCGTGACCGGGGTGCGCGCGCCGAAGCAGGACGAGCAGACGATTCGTCCGGAGGCGAAGATTTTGTTTGTGGCCGGTGCGGGATGGACGAAGAAGCAAGCCGACGGACAGGTTCATTCCGGCGACGCAGAGACATTGATCCTGGGCTTCCTGCGCTCTGCCGACGCATCGCTGGGCAGCAGCAAATCACTGGTGGACCAGAGCGGCGAAAACCAGGCGGTACTCAAATTCATGACCCACATGAACCAGATAGGACAGACGGGCGCGACGCCACGCCATGCCAAGGGACTCTCCACCTGCTGCCATGGCGAAGAGCCTCACGTGGTGGGCTGGCGCTTTATCAGTGACCGGCGGGCGATTAACCTGGATGCAAACTGCGGATGGGCGCGTGGCAAGGCCGATGTGCTGTATATTGCCGACGCTTTCAAAGTGATGGCAAAGGTGAACGCGCTGATGGCGGAGAAAAAGTAGGCGGCGACAAGCCTCATCAAGCGTGTACAACGGCTAGCGGGGACCAACCGTGGTGGGCCAGTAGATGATGATCAGCGCAAGCAGAAGCAATGCGGCCACGAAGGCGACGCCCAGCCAGACGGCAGTTCTGGCGTCGAGTCCGGACTGCATCTCTTGCGGTTTGCTTTCCTGCGACTGCGGTGCGCTCTCCTTTGTTGTCTCCAATTCAAGCGCAACTGTGGGCTCAGCCGTACCCAAAGAGCCTTGTGCCCACTGCTCGATTTTAACGTGCGTGGCCCACGGTTCATCGCATTGTACGACGGGCGTAGCGGAAGCTTCGATTGGCGCGGGTTCGCTGGGAACCCTGTAACCCTTGGACGCGGCGAATACCTTGAGAACCCTGTCGGCTGGCGTCGTGGTAACTTTTGATTCGACGGGAGCAACGGGAGTCCTTGGTTCGATTTCCGCGGGTGGCTCAGCCTCAGTTTTCAGCCCCGACAGGAAATCCTCGATGCTCTCATCTAAACCGAGATCGACGCGAGGGTAGAAAACTGCCGGTTTGCTGGAAGTTCTTAAACTCTCCGGATCCAGCCGCAGCTCCGCTTCGAATTGCGCTCCCGCGGGTTTGGATGACGCGGACCGGAAATCAGCATTCAGGCTCATCTCCGACATGACTGAGTCGATGACTTCATCCCCGAAACCAAGATCGACGGAAGCATCGACCGTCCATGGTTCAGCCGGCATTTCGAAACCTCCCGCGCCGGCAGGTATTGCAAAAGGTCCGGGCTCGATCTGAGTAACTCGCGGCGCGGCTTCGAATTGCGTTCCACCCGAAACCTCTGTCGGGGAATCAACCCCCAGGTTCAGTTCTGACAAGACTGAGTCGATAACCCCAACGCCGATTTCATTTTGCTGTAGCGTAAAACCCTGTTGCAAGGCATTCATGCAAATACGATTGATCTCGCGCGGCACACCGGCGCTCGCCGCCGCAATCTTTGCCGTTGCCTCGCTGGTGAAGAGCGGCGAACCGGAGTAACCGGCAATCTGCAGACGGTGCTCAATGAAGTCCTCAATCTGCTTCGGCGAGAACCTGCCCAGGCGGCTGATGGTGGTAATCCGCTGCAGCAATTCTGGACGGCTCCGCAGGTTTTCTTCCAACTGCGGCTGACCGGCAATAATGATATGCATCAGCTTATGGTCGGCAGCTTCAAAATTCGAAAGGAGACGAAGCTCTTCCAGGGCGGAGCTGCCAAGGTTTTGAGCCTCATCGATGATGATCACCACCGGCTTGGTACGCGCATGGTCGGCGACGAACGAGGTGAAAATGCCATGCCACCGCACGGGGTCCTGCTCGGAATCACCGCCCGGAATCTGTAATTCCATTGCAATATAGCGAAGTAGTTCTGGCCCACTGCATTGCGTGTTGTAAACGAACGCGATGCTTGCCCGCTCGCGATAGCGCTGAAGGATATCGAACAAAAGGGTTGTCTTGCCGGTTCCGGGTTCTGCGATCAATGCCGCAAACCCGGCTTGAGCCTCAATCCCCTGGATCAGCGAATCCAATGCCTCGCGATGTTGAACGCTGTGGAAAAGAAAACGAGGATTCGGGGACACCCCAAAGGGCTGGTCCCGCAGTCCGTAGAAGTCCGTCATCAGAGACATGGCAGAAGCGCCCATCTATGCTCGTCACCGCTTAGCCTTCGCCAGTTAGCCTTCGCCAGATATGAGGCAATGGCGCATGGTACCGTAACTCTCCCCCTAAGCTCAAGCATGTTGGCGGCAGGTGCGCCGCTGGTGGTTTCCCGCCTGGCAGCGGCCTAGGCAATTTCGCGGCCGGGCCGGTGAGTTGTTCCGGTGATCTGCGATTAGCTCGCCAAAAAGTTGTGAGTAGGTTAAGAGCACAATAATGGACACTGGCGAAGCTCTGGGTTCTCCGCTACCCCTTTGGTCATCTCCGAGATGCGGCGGGCATGTGAGTCCAATTGTCACACACCTCGGGCGGGGTCTTGCGCCACTGGAAACCAATTCCTCGCATGGTGCGGGAGTTGCTGGAGTGATGGGCGCAAACTGAGCTTGCGCTTGGCGCAAGCTCAGTTAATCAAGAGGTTTTCCATACCCTGGGATCCGCAATGGAATCTATAGTGATGATTTCCTGACGGTAGGCCCGGGACTGAACCAGAGTACACCTTTGTTGCTGGATTTCGGAAAAAATCCACTAACCTTTGGTAACTAATGCCGGAATATGGGCCGGATAACCAGACAGCGCCCGCGAGCGTACAGTCGCACTGATCGGCCTAACCAACTGCATCATGGCCGCCGCTGTGCGGAGCGTGCGCCCAGCGCAACCCACGGCGGGGCGGCAGCTTGCAAGGCATAGCCACCGTCCTAAGTGCATCTCGGATAGTGGCGCTGGCACCAGAATCGTCGCAAGACGGGCACACGGATTTGGGCCGTCGACGGCCACCCGGTTCCTCCAATAGCTTGGAACAAGACTGGCGTAAAGCTGGGACGCAGAATGAACAGGAAGATGGGATATTCAGAAATTGTTGATTCTTTGGTGGAGCTAGTCAGGATCGAACTGACGACCTCATCATTGCGAACGATGCGCTCTCCCAGCTGAGCTATAGCCCCACAATCCTGGGTCGTACACATTTCTGTACTCAGCAATCATAACAGCGACTTGCGGATTCGCCAAGAGCGCTTTTCGCCTTGTCGCGCAAAAGTGAATTTCAATTGGAGGAGTCTTGACTGAAGTGCACCTCTTCGCCCGTCATCACCGAATGTTTGCGGAAATTTGCGTCGTCTCTCGCCGGATAGTCGCTGCGATAATGGCCGCCGCGGCTCTCCAGTCGCGCCAGTGCCGAGCACGCGATTGCCAGACCACTCTCGGCAATGTTGCGTGCCTCGACCCGTGGCCGATTGTTCGGCGCCGGTAGCGTAGCCAGAATGTTCCGCAATCTCCTTACGGCTTCGCTGAGACGTTCGGCGTCGCGCACAATTCCTACGTTGCTCCACATCAATTGCTGCGTTTCAATTCGCAGGGCTTCCACATCACCTTCGCCGGATGCGTAGTGGGCGGCATTCGTTCTCGCTCTGTCTAAGTTTCCAGGCGCAATTTCTTCGGCCATGCCGCGGCCTGCGCGGGCTCCAAAAACCAAACCTTCCAGCAGGGAATTGCTCGCCAGGCGATTGCCTCCGTGCACTCCAGTGCAGGCGGCTTCCCCTGCGGCATAGAGGCCGGGCAGCGAAGCTCGCGCATTCAGGTCGGTGCGCACGCCGCCCATCGCATAATGGGCCGCCGGGCGAGTTGGAATCAGATCATGCGTCATGTCCAGCCCGTATTTCCGGCAGGTCTCGTAAATCCGAGGGAAGCGCAGTTTCAGCTTCTCGCCGTCGAAATGGGTAACGTCAAGATAGACCATCGGCTCGGCGCATTTGCAAGTCTCCAACTCGTGATGGATAGCCCTGGCCACCACGTCTCTGGGTGCCAGTTCGGCCAGTTCGTGGTAGCGCGGCATAAACCGCTCACCCGCCTGATTGCGCAGATAAGCACCCTCGCCGCGCAATGCCTCGGAGAGCAGGAATCGTGGCGCGCCAGTGATGTAGAGAGCCGTGGGATGAAACTGCAGGAACTCCATGTCGCTCAGTTCCGCCCCGGCGCGCAAGGCCATCGCCGCACCGTCCCCGGTGGCCACATCGGGATTCGTCGTATTGGCGAAGACCATCCCCACACCGCCGGTTGCCAGCAGCACGGCGCGCGCGGTTACCGCTTCGCTGCGTCCGTCCTCGCGCAAGAATCTCCACGCCCACCACGCGGCCGTCCTGCAGCAGGAGGTCGCGGGCAAATCCAAATTCGCCAAAATGAATATTGCTCAGTGTTCTGGCGTGTTGATAGAGGGTCCGTCCAATCTCGCGTCCGGTCGAGTCGCCGTCGGCATGAAGCACCCGGTTGCGCGAGTGCGCGCCCTCTCGCGTGAAGGCCAGCTTTCCCGCGCCGTTGCGATCGAAGCGTACGCCCCAATCGAGCAACTCCAGAACCCGCGCTGGTCCTTCTGTCACCAGCGTGCGCGCCGCGTTTTCGTCCACCAACCCCGCGCCTGCGGCCAGCGTATCGCGCAGGTGGATCTCGGGGGAGTCATCTGGTCCCAGTGCAACCGCGATGCCGCCCTGGGCATATTGTGTATTGGATTCGGTAAGTTCGCGTTTGGCCAGGCAGAGCACTGTTCCGTACTGATTCAGCTCAATCGCGGCCCGTAATCCGGCAATGCCGGCCCCTACAACAATGAAATCAAAAGAAGAGTTCATGACGTAGATTCATGCTACACCTGGAGAACGCGACACTCGGAAACTTTCCCGCTTCTATGGGTCCAGTGCTTCGCAACTGTTAAGATAGGAATGACTTGATTCGCATTCAAATACAGACCCGGACGAAGTCCTACGAGGTGCTCATCGAGCAGGCGCTGCTGCGCTCTGCCGCCACCTATATCCGTGAAACTCTGCCGAATGCCCGGCACTTCGTCGTGGTCACCTCGGCGCCCATTCGCAAACACTGGGGCAAGCTCCTGCTGGATTCCTTCGCCGCCGATGGCGCGAGGTTGGACTTCATCGAAATGCTCGATGGTGAGCGCCGCAAAACTCTCTCGACGATCGAGACTCTCTCCAGCCATCTCGTCAAGCTCAAGGCCGATCGCAATACCGTACTGATCGCCCTCGGCGGTGGCGTGGTCGGAGACGTGACCGGATTCCTCGCCAGCATCTACATGCGCGGCATCCGCTTTGTGCAGATTCCCACCACGTTCCTCTCGCAGGTGGACTCCTCGGTTGGCGGCAAGACCGGGGTCAACCTGGCGGTGGGCAAGAATCTCGTCGGCACATTCAATCAGCCCGAACTCGTCCTGGTGGACCCGCAAGTGCTCTCCACCCTGCCTGATCGCGAATATCGCTCCGGCCTCTACGAGTCGCTGAAGGCTGGCATCATCCTCAGCCCACCCATCTTCGAGTTCATGGAACAGAATCGCGAACAGGTTCTGGCCAAGCATCCAGGGTCGCTGGAGTGGTTGATCGCCGAATCGGTGCGCATCAAGGCCAACGTAGTCGGGCAAGATGAGCAAGAGCACGGCCTGCGCAAAATTCTCAACTTGGGCCACACCATCGGCCACGCTCTCGAAGCCGAGACCAGCTACAAAGTTTTTCTCCACGGAGAGGCCGTAGCTTGGGGAATGGTGGCGTCGGCCATGCTTTCCGTCGGAATGCAAAAGGCCTCGCCTGCCACCGCGCAACGCATCATAAGCCTGGTGCTGGCCTATGCTGCGCTGCCGAAGGTCGATGTGCGTCCCAAGTCTATCTTCCGCCGTCTCGCCAATGACAAGAAAACTTTGGACGGTCAGGTGCACTTCGTCCTGCCGCGTGATATCGGCCAGGTCGATGTCGTGACCGATGTTCCCGAACGTGCCGTGCTTCAGGTGGTAGAGGAACTGCGCAATCTTTCTCAGGCGTGACCGCGTGCAAATCTTCAGAACGGAATGAACAAGATGGATGAAGTAAATCAGGCGCCGGCAAGCGCAGCCACTCCAGCCACCCCCGGCGCTCGTGTCGAGCCCGCCCAGGATCAGAAAGCCGCTGCCAATGCCGTGCGCCAGATGTTTTCCAGCATCGCGCCGCGCTATGATCTGCTCAATCACGTGCTTTCGCTCAACGTCGATCGGTATTGGTGGTGGCGTACCGCCCGCCGCTTCCGCCACATCGTGCGCCGCGCCGATGCCTCCGTGTTGGACCTCTGCTGCGGAACCGGCGACATGACGTTTGCCCTCTATCGTCAGGCGGGCGTCGGTGGAGCCGCCATTGTAGGCGCTGATTTCGCCCACCCCATGCTCTGCCGCGCTACCCAGAAAGCTGCGGGTCTCCCGCTGCAATGGGTTGAGGCCGATGCTCTGCAAATGCCCTTTGCCGACGCCCGTTTCAACCTCGTCACTTCGGCCTTTGGCTTTCGCAATCTCGCCAACTACGACGCCGGCCTGCGTGAAATTCATCGCGTCCTCGCCTGCGATGGCGAAGTGGCGATTCTCGATTTTGGCGAGCCCAGGGGCTTGCTCGGCAAACTCTATCGTTTCTATTTCCGCCGCGTTCTGCCCGCCATCGGCACGATGCTCTCGGGAACCAAGGGCCCTTACGCCTATCTGCCCGCCAGCGTGGCCCGTTTCCCGCAGCCGCCGGAGATGCTCTCCCGCATGAAAGCCGCGGGCTTCCGCGAGGTCAATTACACGCCGTACACTTTCGGCGTCGCTGGCGTGTACTGGGGTAAGAAGTAAGTTGTATGATCGCCTGCGCGTGTCCTACTATGGGCGCAGGTGTTCCCGAATCGTAGCACAACCGCCTATAGTCAGAACTGAAAAGCGGCTCTCGCCCTTGGCATCGTTGTTGGCAAACTATAAGCTCATACTATGGCCAGTATCACGATCAATCCTGCACTGATGCGCGCGGAGAAGCAGCGGGTCGCGCGCAACAGTGTTTTGGCTGCCGTCGTCATCACTGTTTTGAAGTTCATTGTCGGCATTCTAAGCGGCAGCCTCGGCATTATTTCCGAGGCATTGCACTCCTCGTTCGATCTCGTGGCTGCCGTGGTGACCCTGTTTTCCGTGCGCGTCAGTGACAAGCCTGCCGACGCCGATCATCAGTTTGGACACGGCAAGATTGAAAATGTCTCCGCCTTCATTGAGACCGGACTCCTTCTCGTCACCTGCGGCTGGATCGTCTGGGAGGCCATCCACCGCCTCTTTTTTCGCAGCGTGGAGATCGAGCCGAACTTCTGGGCCGTGTTTGTCATGAGCCTTTCCATCGTCCTCGATTACTGGCGCTCAGGTTCGCTGAAGCGCGTCGCCGATAAGTATGACAGCCAGGCATTGCAAGCCGATGCGCTGCACTTCCGCACTGATATCTGGTCCAGCGCGGTGGTAATCATCGGCCTGGGCTTCGTCTGGGCTGGCCGCTTCTACCGTGTGCCGTGGCTTGCCAAGGCCGATCCCATCTCCGCCCTCTGTGTCGCCGGCGTCGTTGTGTGGGTCAGTTGGCGGCTCGCGCGTGAAACCATGGATTCGTTGCTCGATGCCGCGCCGGCGGGCATGCGCAATAAAATTATTGCCCAGGTGGGCAGCGTTCCCCGCGTGCTCAGCGTCGAGCGTGTCCGCATTCGCAAGGCCGGCAGCCGCTACTTTGTCGATGTCGCCGTGGGCTTGGGCCGCAACGTAACGTTTCAGACCTCCAACGTCGTGGTTTCCAAGGTCCGCCAGCGCATCAACAACCTGCTCGGCGATGCTGACGTGCTGGTCAGCGCCGTCCCGCGCGAGCTAAAAACCGAGAGCATCTTCGACCGTATCCGCGCCGCCGCTTTGCGCAATAACCTCGCGGTGCATGACATCAGCGTGCAGGATCTCGATGGCGACATTCACGTCGAGTTAGACATTGAACTTCCTGAGAATATGACGCTGTTCGCCGCCCATGACCGGGTCACCACCCTCGAGGCCGATATCCGCGCGCACGTCCCTGAGATCGATTCCATCCTGACCCAGATTGAGTGTGAGCTTGCCACCATCGAAACCAGTGACGCAATTGTCGAGGACCCCGCACTTGAGGCGAAGCTCAAGGCCATCGGTGAAACATTTCCCGATGTGGTGGACGTTCACGAGATCATCTGCAAGCGCATGGGCGACCATATTTTTCTCTCCTGCCACGTCACCATGCAAGACAATCTTCCGCTCTCGCAAGTGCATGACGTCACCACCGCGCTGGAGGTTCAGTTCAAACTGGAGGCGCCGCAACTGTTTCGCGTGATGATTCATCCCGAGCCGCAAACTGACAACCAGCGCTAACTTGTTCGCCGCCCTCTGAGCCCACGGAATAGCACTGATTTTTCAGTGCTCGCCTTTAGACTTTCTGCGCTCTTCGCAACTCGTCACGCAGCCGGAAATATCTCTGCGCACGCACCACGTCCTTGCCAATCTGCTCTTTGAGTGCCTCCGGGCTGGGAAACTTCTTCTCCGCGCGCAGCCGATGCAGAAAGCTCAGCCGGACCGGCGTATCGCTGGACAAATCGATGGGATGAAAATTCAGAATGTAGCTTTCAATGGCAAACGAGTCAGCTCCGAACGTGGGACGGTTGCCTACGTTCGTGACCGACTGAAAGAGTTCGCCATTGATCTGCATCTCGGTCACGTACACGCCAATCGCGGGGGTCAGTTCTTCATAGCGCGCCAGGTTCACCGTCGGAACCGTGTACTTCGTGCCATATCCCCGGCCGCGTCCCGGCGTGGAATCGATGCTGAACGCGCGCCCCAGCAAATGCCGCGCTAGCGCGACCTTGCCTCCCAACACCACCGCGCGCACGTTGCTGCTGGAGATCACCAACTCGCCGCGCAGTATCGGCGTATGCGTCACCACGGTAAAGCCCAGCCGCTGCCCGAACTCGCACAGCCTCTCCATGTTGCCTTCCGCCTTGTGCCCAAAGCGGAAGTTAAATCCCTCGTGTACTTCAATCGCGTGCAGCCGGTTGTATAGCACCTCTTCGGCGAATTCGAAGGGCGGCATCAGGGAGAGGTCACGGGTGAAGGGAATGACAACTACTGCGTCCAACCCTGTCTCGCCCAGCAACTCCATCTTGCGTTCCATGGGAGTAATCAGCGGAGGCCCGCCGTGCGGCCGCAAAACCCGTGACGGATGCGGATCGAAGGTCGCCACCACCGCGCGCGCGTTCAACTCCTTGGCGCTCGCGCATACCGACTGAATCAGCTTCTGGTGCGCGCAGTGAATGCCATCGTAGTTGCCCACGCTGACCACGGTTGGCCCAAAGTCCCTGGGTATCTCTTCCAGCGAATCGAATACCTGCAAAGCTCAGCTCTCCAGGTCGATCTCGACGCGCAAGCCGTCGTAGGCCATCCGCACTCCCGGCGGAAGCGTCTGGTTCGTCGCCTCGTGCGCCAGTTCGTGGCAGATATGGGTGAAGTATGTCTGTGCCGCTCCAATGCGGGCCGCCAGCTTCAGCGAATTCGCCACCGTCGAGTGCGTCGGATGCGGGTCGTGGCGCAGCGCATCCAGGAACACCAAATCGATGCCCCCGAGCATTTCGATCGAGCTCTCCGGCAGTGCGCTGAAGTCCGTCAGATACGCGAACCGTCCAATCCGGTAGCCAATAATCTGGTTGTCATCGCCGTGCATCACCGGCACCGGAATCACCTTCAACCCCAGCAGCTCAAACGGTCCGTTGATCTCGCGCAGTTCCACCTTTGCCATGTTTCCGTACTTGTAATTGTCGTCGAAAACATACTTGAATACCGTCTGCAGCGTGCGCGCGGTCTCGGGTGTCGCATAGAGCGGAACCCGTCCTCCGCCGGTAATTCGCGGAAAACTCAGCGGCCGCAAATCGTCCAGGCCGAGGATGTGATCCGCGTGTCCGTGGGTGTACAGCACTGCGTCCAGCCGGTTAATGCCTTCCCTCACCGCCTGCATGCGGAAGTCCGGCCCAGTGTCGATGACAACGCGATGTCCCTCCCACTCGATCATCGCCGAGGGCCGCGTGCGCTGATCTCGCGGATCGTTCGAGCGGCAGACCTCGCAGTCGCACCCAAGCGTGGGCACGCCCATCGAAGTAGCGCTGCCCAGCACTGTCACTGTCCCTTTCTTCACTTGCGCGGTGCTCCTGGTGGCCTTCTGCATTGCCTCGCGATCGATCATGTTCACGATTTCCATATACGTCATCCGAAGCTGAAACATCGTGTTCGTCAGGATCGCCTGTTCCTGCTCTGTCAGGTTGCCCTTGGTCTTGGCTTCCAGCACGCGCAATCAGGTCAATCATCTGGCGAAGCCCCACAATATCGACCCGTCGTTCCGTCCCGGTCTCCATCGCTCCGGCGTACATCATCGCGGTCTGCACCAGCATGTCCAGCAGATGGACGAACTCCATCTTCTGTCCGCCGAACGATGTGCGCTCCTTCTCGCCGTTGTATCCGGTCTCGGTAACCGGCTCCGGAACGTACCGCTCGCTGCTGCCTTTGGCGGCTGCCTCCGCCTTCGGAGTCACCGGCGCTGCCGGAGGAGCCGCACTCGTGCTGGCGGCCGGAGGACGCTGCTGGTGCTGGACTGTCAACCGGCGCATCCGGCCTTGGTTCTCCATCCACGTTGAACTTCCGGCGATCGGTAACTACGAAATCTGGCTTCTTTTCTTTTTCCATTTTCTCTTCTCACCAGGAATAAACTTCTGAATAAATTCTCAAACTGAATCGTCCTAAAACTGAATCGGGAGTGCCGCAATTGTGGCTGTGCTTCCACCCACGTACAGTTTTTCGCTCTCCTGCGCTTCGCCTTGGCTTGCGTTTTTCGCTACGGCCTTGCGCCGGACATACGCCAGCGCCACGGTCCGCGCCACTCCGTCCACCACCATCTCCGCGCTGCTGGTAGATCTCGCCGAGCTCGACGTTCCCGGCCAGCACCTTGCTTCCCCGCGCCGGAGCGCCGCCTTCCACGATTAATCCTGTCAAGCGCCTGGGCACCTGCACTCCTCGCGCATGGATGCGCTCCACAATTTCCTGCCCGATATAGCAGCCCTTGGTGTGATGCAGCGCATACTCCTGTCCTGTCTCCTGCGGCAGTTCACGGGCCCCGGTATCCAGCCCCACGCGCGGCAATCCCAGCAGAATCCGCTGCCACTCCAGCGCCTCCGCGCCCACCGGAGTCGCACCCGGCGGCCACCAGCGCGCTCCAGAACGCCTCGACGTTCTCGGCCGCCAGCCATAGTTCGTACCAGTCCCTCACCTCAATGGGATCGCGCACCAGCGAAAAGCTGATGCCTTTCCAGCTTCCGTCCAGCACCTGCCCCGGCTTGGCCTCTCCGGGCAGCAGCCCTGCCCGGCTCAGCACTTCCACCGCCTCTGGTCCAGCTACGCCAAGCGAGGTAAGTCCCGAGCTGATGTCCCCAATCTCCACGTCATCCATGATGATGAATCGCTCGAAGAACTCGCGGATGGTCGCAATCTGCCCAACTTCTGTCTCCAGTACGAAAAACTCTCCGCGCTGAAAGGCCAGCAGATCGCCCTGAATATGTCCCTGCGCGTTCAGCACAAAGCTGTAGTTGCCAAAATCCTGCCGCAGGTCGCGCGTATTGTTGGTGACCATTCCATTCAGCCACCGCACCCGGTCTTCCCCGCTCACCACCAGCTTCCCACGCCAGCCCAGGTCGAAGACTCCGCACCCGTGCCGCAGCGCGTTCAGCTCTTCGGCCGCCGATTGAAAGTGCAACACTGTCTCTGCCCCGGCGTATTCCCCGGAAACTGCCTGCAATCCGAACTTCTGTACAAGAGGAGTAGTAGCCATAATAGGATCGCTCATCGAACATCCGATTATAGCGGACCCACCCCGGTTCGCGCTTCCCGTGCTGAATCCGGGTAGCGGATTGTTTGACTTGCGTGGAGTTAGCCGCCGGTGAATCTTCAACTCTGATCTCGCCCTTGCTTTTGAAGGTGTTATCTTTTCACCATAGCTTCCGCCGCAAAGGACGTGGATGAGACTCTTCCGCAAACTGCTCTGCCTGCTTCCGCTCACCCTCTCGCTCGTCATCCTGACTCCCGCGCAGGAAGCCCCGGCCCCGGAGCACCATGTCTCCAAGGCTGAGGCCAAGGAACTTTTCCGCTCCGTCGATGACATTCTGCAGTTTGCCAGCGATCACACCGGCCTTCCCATCCTGCACTCCGTCAAAAAGAAACTCGCGACCCGCGAGGAGGTCGCCAAGTATATCGAGGCGCGCCTGGAAGAGCAGGGAAACGGCGAGCGCTTCGACCGCTCCGCCCTCTCGCTGAAAAAACTCGGATTGCTTCCTCGCGACTTCAATCTCCGCGAGTACATGCTCGGGCTCTACAAGGAGCAGGTCGAGGGATGGTATGACGCGCACAAAAAAACCGTCTATCTGCTCGACTGGGTTGACCCCGACGTTCAGAAGCCGGTGATGGCGCACGAACTCGTCCACGCCTTGCAGGACCAGAGCTACGATCTCGATAAGTGGCTCAACATCCACAAGGATTCCAAGGACGATACCGCGCAAATGCTTCTCGATGAGCAGCGCACCGCCCGGCAGTCCATCGTCGAAGGGCAAGCCATGATCGTGCTCTTTGACTACCAGCTCGCGCCCGCCCGCCAGAGCGTCGAGAGCGCGCCTGCCCTCTTCGATTCCATGAAATCCTCCATGCTGGACGAGCCGGCCACGCCCATGTACGCCAAAGCGCCCATCTACCTGCGCGAGGCCATGCTCTTCCCATACACCTACGGCATGGAGTTCGTCCGCGACGTTCTGGTCAAGCGCGGCAAGCAGGCCGCCTTCGCCGGAGTCCTCGACAACCCTCCGCTCGACACTCACCAGATCATGCAGCCCGCCGCCTACCTGGCCGCGCAACCGGAGACCGAGATCAAAGTTGTGCCTCTGGAAAAAGTTCTCGGCGCCGATTGGCAACGCGAGGATTTCTCCGGCCTTGGCGAAATCGACCTCCGCGTCATCCTCCGTCAGTGGGGTGGAGAAGAGATCGCCGCGAAGCTCTCACCGGCTTGGGCAGGCGGCTACTATATGGCTCTCACCAACAAAAAGTCGGCCAAGGATGCGCCCCTCTCGCTGGCACTCGTCCTGAACTTCACTACCCCCACGGCGGCCAATCAGTTCGCCTCTGTCTATCAGGGCGGGCTCGCCCAGCGTTATAAGTCAGTCCAGCCCGCGCCAGCCCCGCGTCAGTGGACCACCGAGGAAGGCGACGTGCGCCTCTACGTCGATGGCGCAACCGTCATCGCGCTCGAGTCCTTCACCTCGGGCGATGCCGCCAGAATCCATGACGCTCTCGTCCCGGCGGTAAAGAAACCTTTCGAGATTTCACCCGCGACATCAGCTCCAGCGCCTCCGGTATAATCAGCTTTTCCGCTCACTTCTTTTTCGCACCCGCAGGAGATTGCATTGGCACAGGCAGAAATTGGCATCATCGGTGGCAGCGGCCTTTATTCCATGAAGGGCCTCACTGACGTTCACGAAGTTCAACTCGAAACTCCGTTCGGAGCGCCCTCCGACCCTTACGTCCTCGGCACGCTCGCCGGACGCAAAGTAGCTTTCCTCGCCCGCCATGGACGCGGCCATCGCATCCTGCCCACCGAGTTGAATTTCCGCGCCAACATTCACGGCTTCAAGCAGCTTGGCGTCGAGCGCATTCTCTCCGTCTCCGCCGTCGGCTCGCTCAAGGAAGAGCACAAGCCCACTGATTTCGTCATCCCCGATCAGTTTTACGATCGCACCAGGCAGCGTGTCTCCACCTTCTTCGGCGAAGGCATCGTGGCCCACATCGCCTTTGCCGACCCCGTCTGCCCGGAGCTAGCCGCCATCGCCGTCAAGGCCGGAGCCTCCGCCGGTGTCGTCACCAAGAGCGGCGGCACCTACGTCTGCATGGAAGGCCCGCAGTTTTCCACCAAGGCCGAGAGCAACGCGTATCGCGCCATGGGCTTCGACCTTGTCGGCATGACCAATCTCCAGGAAGCCAAACTCGCGCGCGAGGCTGAGATCTGCTACGTCACCATCGCCATGGTCACCGATTACGATTGCTGGCATCCCAACCACGACAGCGTCACCGTCGATCAGATCGTCGCCGTGCTCACCCGCAACGCGGAGAACGCCGCCAACGTGGTTCGCGAAGCCATCACGGCGCTTCCTGCCCAGCGTGGCTGCAAGTGTGGACAGGCCCTCGCCATGGCCATCATGACCGCCCCCGAGGCGATTCCTCCCGCGACCCGCGCCAAGTTAGAGTTGCTCGTCGGCAAATACCTGAACGCAAAGGCAGGTGCATAACGTGCCCATCCTCGTAGTTGGCTCCGTTGCCTTCGATACCCTGAAAACCCCTTTCGGCGAGCGCCAGAAGATTCTCGGCGGCGCTGCAACTTACTTCTCGCTCTCCGCCAGCTTCTTCACCCAGGTCCGCGTGGTCGGCATCGTCGGTGACGATTTCACCCCCGAGCATGAGGCCGTCCTCACCGAGCGCGGCATTGACACCCGTGGCATCGAGCACGCCTCCGGCAAGACCTTCCACTGGGGCGGCGAATACGGCGAAAACGTCAACGAGGCCAAGACGAACTTCACCGACCTCAACGTCTTTGAAAACTTCGCGCCCAAAATTCCCGCTGCCTACGAAGACTCCGAGATTCTCTTCCTGGCCAATATCATGCCGGAGCTGCAACTCGACGTGCGCCGCAAGATGCCGCGCGTAGCGCTGGTCGGCGGCGACACCATGAATCTCTGGATCAACATCAAGCGCGCCGAGCTTCTCGAAACCTTGAAGGAGGTGGACATTCTTCTCATCAACGACGGAGAAGCCAAACTCCTCAGCGGCGAGAACAGCCTGGTTCTCGCCTCCCAGAAGATTCTTACCCTCGGCCCCAAGTCGCTGGTCATCAAGCACGGCGAGTACGGTGCGACCATCTTTTTCGCCAACGGCTCGCACCCATTCCGTGCTCCGGCCCTGCCCATCGCCGAGGTTCTGGACCCCACCGGCGCAGGCGACACCTTTGCCGGAGGCTTCATGGGCTACATCGCGTCGCAGCCCGAACTAACTCCAACCGTCCTCAAGCACGCCATGTTCTACGGCGGGGTGATGGGCTCGTTTACGGTCGAACGCTTCGGCCCCGAGCGCCTGCTCTCGCTGACCCGCGACGAGATCGAAGAACGCTTCCAACTCTTCCGCAGCCTCACCCATCTTGACTAACGGGCGGCGCTGAAGTGCAGAAGGTTCGCGACGACAAAAGCAGCGAACAGCTTGGAGACCATGGCGAAATCGTCGTGGTCTCCGCGCTGGCGCTCTTGCTCTCGGTGGTGGCCTTCGCCTGGTTCTACTATCACGGAGACATTCTCCTCTATGGGGATGCCGTCGCTCACCTCAACATTGCCCGCCGCCTCACCGACGCGCGCAATCCGGGTTGGGATCAGATCGGAACCGTGTGGCTCCCGCTGCCGCATCTGCTGGTCGCGCCTTTCGTTGCCAATGACTGGCTCTGGCGCACCGGCGTCGGCGGCTCCATTCCATCCATGATCGCCTACGTTCTCGGGGTGGTGGGAATCTACCGCCTGGTGCGGGCCCGCGCTTCGCTGGCTGCTGCCTCGCTGGCCGCCGCCATTTACGCCGTCAATCCGTCGATGCTCTATATGCAATCGACGGCCATGACCGAGTCCATCTTCCTCGCGGCCATCATCTGGGCGCTGGTGTACTTCGACGATTTTCTCCGCGGGCTTTCCCCGGCTGGCCCCGGCGAAGTCCCGGCCGTTTCAATCTCGCCCGTCCCGGCGTGGAAGTCTATTGAGCGCTGCGGCATCTGTCTGGCAGCCGCAATCTTCACCCGCTACGACGGCTGGATCATCGCCTTCGTCCTTGGCATCGGCGCGGTGGTTGTGGCACTGTGCTGGTACGTCCGCAAACCACCGGCGGTGCTGGCGAGGCGCGTGGCGCGCTCCTTGATCTGCTTCCTCCTGCTGCTGGCGTTGTGCCCCACACTGTGGCTCGCGCACAACTACAAAACCACCGGTCATCCCCTCGATTGGCTGAATGGTCCTTACTCCGCCAAAGCCATCGAGAAGCGCTCGTCGCGCGCCACCGATCCTCCTTATCCCGGCAAGGATCATCCGATGGTGGCCGCGCAATACTTCCTGAAGGCCGCGCGCATGAATACCGGCGAAGGCTCGCGGCAGAACTGGCTCATCCTGCTGGCTGTTGCCGGAGTGCTCATCTCCGCCTTCCACCTGCGGCGCTTCGCGCCCTTGCTCCTGCTCTGGATACCGCTGCCGTTCTACGCCTATTCGGTTGCCTACGGCAGCGTGCCGATCTTCGTTCCCGAGTGGTGGCCGTTCTCCTACTACAACGTGCGCTACGGACTCGAACTGCTGCCCGCCATCGCGGTATTCGCGGGCTTGATTCCCTGGGCGATTGCGCGCCTGCATCGCCGCAGCCTGGCCATCGCTGCGACCTGCGCTCTGTGGGTCATCATGTTGCTCGCCTATAGCTCGTCCGCCTGGTGCTTCTCGCCGCGCTCGCCCGGCGAGTGGGGACGCAAATTGATGATTCCCATCTGCTATCGCGAAGCCTGGGTCAATAGCCGTGGACGCCTGATGCTGGAGTCGCAAGTCGCCCAAGCCCTCTCGGGCCTTCCGGACAACTCAACCGTACTGATGTACACGAGCGACTACGTGGGAGCGATTCAGAAGGCGGGTATCCACTTCGACCACGTCATCTCGGAGTCAACCTTCATCGCCTGGGACGCGGCCCGCAGCGCGCCTTTCGCCGGAGCCGACTACATCGTCGCCATCGACTCCGATCCGGTGGCCGAAGCCGTTCGCATCAATCCACGCGGTCTCACCAAGATTGAAATCATCCACACTTTCGGCAAGCCCGGCGTCACCATCTATCGAGGCTCGCGTCCGTAATCTGCATCCGTAATCTGCGCACATAATTCGCGGGCGTAATTCGCATCCCAGATTCCCAATCCGAACCTTGCGGCACACTGCCATTCGCACTCGGCGAATCGCACTTGAGTTGGTAAGCATCTACAACAGAGAACCCAACTTTTAGAACATGAGGACCATGATGGAAGCAAGAGATGCGGTGGCGCGTACCGACAGGATTTCCGAGGAAACACTGGATCAGCTATTTCGCGGGGCGCGAACCCATACGGCTTGGCAGCCGCGCGCGGTGCCGCTGGCACTCCTGAAGGAAATCTACGATCTGGCGAGAATGGGGCCCACCAGCGCGAACGCCTCGCCCGCCCGCTTCGTCTTTCTTACCACCCCGGAGGGCAAGAACCGTCTGCTCCCGGCACTGGCTCCGTTAAACGTGGAGAAGACGCGGTCGGCTCCGGTCACCACGATTGTCGCTTGGGATACGGAATTTTACGAGAAGTTGCCGAGGCTGTTTCCGCAGAATGATATGCGCTCCTACTTCGCCGGGAATCCTGCGCTCATCGAGGAGACTGGGGCTCGCAACGGTTCGCTCGAAGGCGGCTATTTCATTCTGGCGGCCCGAGGCTTGGGGCTCGATTGCGGTCCGATGTCGGGCTTCGACGCCGCGAAGGTCAACGCGGAATTCTTCCCCGACGGCAAATGGAAGGTGAACTTTCTCTGCAACCTCGGCTACGGAGACCATGGCAAGTTGTATCCGCGCAACCCGCGTCTGGATTTCGATGAGGCGTGTGTGGTGCTCTGAAGCAGCGTGGAAGGCAGAAAAAAGGAAGTTTTTGATGTTTGCACAGGTCTTGGTGCAGCAGGATTAACTCGTTGAGTAATCGCGGGAGTGTCCGGATTACTTGTTAGGTAATGGTGTGGGGATATTCGCCTACTCCAGCAAGGCTCGGGGAAATTTGGCCGCTGTCATTTCGGCGGTCCCACATTCGCCAACTCAGGGCGGATGTGGGCCACCTGTCTCTACACTCCTACACGGCGCGGCAGGATTTCGCCGATGCGTTTCATCTGCGCGCCGACGCCGCGCAGTTTCTCTTCGATCCGCTCATAGCCGCGGTCGATGTGATAGACGCGGTCGATGATGGTTTCGTCCTGCGCCACCAAGGCCGCGAGCACCAGGGAGGCCGAGGCGCGCAGATCGCTGGCGAGCACGGCGGCGCCGCTCAGGGTGCTCTTGCCGCGCACGATCGCGCGGCGTCCCTCGATCTTGATGTTTGCACCCATGCGGCAAAGTTCCTGGGCGTGCATGAAGCGGTTCTCAAAGATGTTTTCGGTGATGATGGAGGTGCCCGCCGCCTGCGTGACCAGCGCCATGTACTGCGCCTGCACATCGGTGGGAAAGCCGGGATACTCCTCGGTGGTGATGTCGGCGGCGGTGAGGGGGCCGGCGTCGCCCATGACCCGCACGCAGTCTTCGCCCACCTTTACCTTCACGCCAACTTCTTCCAACTTGTTGAGCAGGGAAGTGAGATGGCTGGGATCGCAGTCAGTGAGCATGAGGTCGCCGCCGGTCAGGGCTCCGGCGAGGATGTAGGTTGCGGCCTCGATGCGGTCGGGAATGATGCGGTGGCGCGCGCCATGGAGTTGCTCGACGCCCTTGATTCGTATGGTGGAGGTGCCCGCGCCCTCGATCTGCGCGCCCATCTTCGTCAGCAGGGCCGCCAGGTCGACCACCTCGGGCTCGCGGGCGCAGTTCTCCAGCACGGTCTCGCCCTCGGCCAGCACGGCCGCCATCAGGATATCTTCGGTACCGGTGACGGTAATCTTGTCGAACGAGTAGTGCGCGCCCTTCAGTTTCTTGGCGCGGGCCTCGATGTAGCCGTGTTCGGTGACGATTTTGGCGCCGAGTTTTTCCAAGCCCTTGATGTGCAGATCGATGGGGCGGGCTCCGATGGCGCAGCCGCCGGGAATCGAAACCCGGGCGAAGCCCACGCGCGCCACCAGCGGCCCCAGGACCAACGATGAGGCGCGCATGGTCTTTACCAGATCGTAGCTGGCTTCTGGATTGGCGCTGAGGTTGGCGGCGCAGATGGTGGTGCGGTGCTGGGCGCGTCCGTAGCCTAGTTCGACCTCGGCGCCCATGGCTGCCAGAAGGCGGCGCTCGGTTTCGATGTCGCGAACCTGTGGGATGTTTTCGAGAATCACCGGCTCATCGGTGAGCAGGGCCGCCGCCATGGCAGGGAGAGCGGCATTTTTCGCGCCGCTGATTCGAACCGTACCGAGCAGCGGGGTACCGCCGCGAATTACAAATTTGTCCATGAGATACGTCCCGGAAGAAAGCTAATGAAGTATGAAAGTTGTGAAAACTGGTTCCTTCTAAGATTTTACACACTCGGAGTCTTCGCAGGCGCGCGCCGGTCAATCGGCTCGCAGCGCATTCACAATCGCATCGTGGAGCAGGGGGCGGAGTTCCTTGATCGCCTGATTGCGGGCGTCCGGCCACGTGCGGTTGGTCAGCAGGGTTACGGAAAGGGCGCGCTCAGGATCGCACCACAACGAAGTGCCGGTGTAGCCCAGGTGTCCGAAGGAGCGCGCCGAAAAGCTGGTTCCTGACTGCGATGGAGCCGATGGCGTGTCCCATCCCAAGGCTCGCGAAGTTCCGCGGGGCTCACTCTGGCGGCGGGTAAACAGCTCTACGGTTTCCGGCTGGAAGAGCGGCGGGCCGCAGCGCAACAGGCACTGGGCAAAGCGCGCCACCGAAAGCGCATCGCCAAAGAGTCCGGCATGACCGGCGATGCCGCCCATGGCGCTGGCGTTCTCGTCGTTTACCTCGCCCTGCATGACGCGGCGGCGATAAGATACGTCATAGACCGTCGGAGGAACGTCATACGGTATGGGTGGTTGCGGATTAAAGATGAAGGTACACTTTAAAGGATTGAAAACCTCGCGCTGACAAAAGATGTCGAGCGGCTCGCCGGCAATCCGTTGCAGTAGTTCGCCGAGCAGGATGAAACCGATATCGCTGTATTCGGCCCGCTGCATGGGAGCGGTCTCCAAGGGAACACGCATGGCCGCTGCGGTCACGGCTTCGCGTCCGGATGCCTCCAGGTAGAGCTTGCGATGGGCGGGCAGGCCTGAGGAATGGGCGAGCAACATGCGGACGGTCACGGCCTCGCGCCACGCACGCTGAGGAGTTGCGCCGTCGGCGAACTCCGGCAGCAACTCGGCAACTTTGGCGTCGAGCGGGAGGCGTCCGCGCTCGTAGAGCAGCATGGCCATCGAGGTGGTGGCGATGGGCTTGGTCAGCGACGCCAGATCCCAGATGGTTTCGCGCGTGATTTCGGGATTCAGTGGTGAATCTTGGTGCGAATTCGGGGGCGAGTCCGATGCATAGGTGAAGCGTCCGAAGGCGCGAAATGCCAGCAGCTCTCCGCGCAAGACGACGGCCAGCGCGGCTCCGGGAAAGACCCGGCGCTGGATCGCTTCGCCGAGCAATCCGAAGGCTGGGGCAAAGCGTTGCTCCTGGGCGGCGGTTGCGTCCACCAGACCGGCTTCTGGTGCTTACTTGATGTATGGCAGGATCTCCTTAAACTGTGCGGTTCCGCTGCGGCGTAGCAGCTCATACATCATCATCTCGGTGGAGGAGATGACGCAGCCAGCGGACTCCATGCGCTCGAGGCCGAGCCGCCAGTTTAGATCGGAGCGCGAGCTGACGGCATCAGAGGCTACGTGGACCATATAGCCGTTCTCCAGGGCTCCGAGTGCGGTTTGCATGACGCAGACGTGGCTCTCCATGCCGCAGAGCAAAACCGTGGTTCTTGGACCGGGCAACTCGCGCAAGGCATTGCGAAACTCCTCGCGGCCGAAGCAGCCGAACTCCATTTTGTCGATGGGGCGCACGGTGGGCAGCAGCTCCGCAATCTCAGGAACCGTGGCTCCGAGGCCGCGGGCGTACTGGGTGGTCAGCAGCACGGGAATTTCAAGGATGTTGGCTAGCCGGATGAGCAGGCGCGAATTTCGCACCAGGAGCTCGGGGTTCAGTACCGCAGGCAGCAGTTTCTCCTGGATATCGATGACCACCAAGGTACAGAGAGTGGCATCCAGGCTCCGCCGCGCGGCGGGTTCGCCCGCCAGTCCAGCCAGTCCGGGCAGGGAAGATGGATTCATGGCAAACTCCTTGTGGGTGGGATGAATTCCGGTACTAACTTCCTGCGCTGAGTCATCTGAAGTAGCCTACAGCCTACGCCACCGCTCGCCTCTCTGCCAGCTCCGATCGATGTTTTTGCCGGGGCGGCGGTTCTCATCGGGGCTGCATCCCATACGATGTGAGTCTGTCCTGTTTCGTCTCCCGAGTTCGTCGCTTCCTGGCCCGCAGCCTCGTGCATCGAGCCGCTCTGCTGCTGGCTGCGCCGCTGCTGGTGGCCGCCGCCACGGCTCCGGTACTGAAGCAGGTTGCGGTTCTGGATCTTCCAGGACGCCCGGGCTTCGATGAGATTGCCCTTGCGCATGGCATGATCCTGGTCTCGCATCCGGGCGCGGGGTCGGTCGACCTGTTCGATCCGCACAAGCGGCGGATCGTGGGGCACATTGTCGACATGTCCTCGCCGCGCGGGGTCGCCGTTGATGAGGGCGCGCATCTGGTGTACATCGCCAACTCCGGAGCAGGCAATATTATTGTGGTCTCCACCACCGACTGGCAGGTGCAGCGCACGATTCCCGTGGATGGGGCTCCGGACGCGCTCTACCTGCTGGCCAAGGAACACCTTCTCTGCGTGACGTTTCCGCACTCGCAAGCGGTCGCCATGCTGGATCTCGCCGCCGATGGTCAGGCAGTTTCCCGGCTGAGCCTGGATGGACGCCCATACGCTTTCGCCTACGATCCTTCGCGGCATCAACTCTACCTGACCTTGCAGGACCGGCGCAGCGTGCTGGTTCTGAGTCCGGCGCTGAAAACGCTGGCAAGCTTCCAACTCAATGCCTCCGAGCCAACCGGGATTGCGTTCAGCCCACGGCACGACCGGCTATACGTCGCGGTACGCTATGCGGTGCTGGCACTGGACCCCGCGAGCGGTCAGGAGCTTTCGCGCTCGGCGGTCGCCGGAGGCATCGACCAGTTGGATCTCGATGAGCCTACCAGCTCACTGATGGGAGTCTCCAGCGGCTCGGTCTTTGTGCTCTCCGCCAATGCTAGCCTGGGGCTGGCCAGCGAGCTGCCGGTCGAGGTGAAAGGGCACACCTTCGCCTACGATTCCGCCACCGGATACCTGTATCTGCCGGGAGGACACGAAGGGCGGTCGAAGCTTCTTATCCTCAAACGCTTGCTGCCGAAATAACGGGACGCCCACGACTCAACACAACGGGCTTCCGCGGGGGTGTCGGCCACGAGAGAAGAATCGCTGGCGAAAAAGTTCGGGGCCGCGCGGGAGATTTGCGCGGAGCAGGGATTCCTCGCGTGGCTCGGAATGGCACCGCGGAGATGTTCAAAAGTGATCACTATGAGGACATCTCACTGGCCGAGTGGCTGGCGCACACTCCGCAGAAGCTGGTGACGCAGCATATCGGGGTGGGAACGGCGATGCTGGAGGCGATACCGAAAGAAGAAATCGTGTTCGACCCTCGATAGACCGACGCTGGGAATATGCCGGCGGAGCAGACATTGGCGTCAGCTCCGCATCTTTCTGAAGCGATAAAACGCTGGCTAGCGCAATAGCGAATCAGACCCGGTTGCTCGTGCGGGAGCTTGCAGGCTGGCCGGGCGGACGGCCCGGCTAAAACGCTCCAAGGACTCTTGCAATACCACTTTTTGGCCTGCCTCCAGGACGATCTGTTTCGAAAATCTCTTGCATCCATCGGCCTGGATTACGACGTCATATCCGCCGGGAGGCAGCCGGAGTTCCATCGGCGTGGTCTTTGGCGCAGACCAGCCATTCAGGGTCAAGCGCGCGCCCTTGGGATTGGTTTTGAACTGCACTTCGGCCATTTCCTTGGAAGAGCTGTGCGGGAGTAACCGCTTAATCCCGCCGACCAGCTTGCTGTTGGCTGCGTTCCCCGCCGGTATCAGGGTGAAGGCGACGGAGAGATTCTCTCCATTCCTGATGCTGACTTGGGATTGTGCCGTTAGAAAGCCGGACTGGACGAGCGTGATGGTGTGTGTTCCGGCTGGCATCGACGCGCAGCTCAGCCGGAGAAGTCAGGGAGGTACTCTTGCCGTCCAGAAGAATCGCCGCCCCGGCTGGATTGCTGGAGATTTTGAAGACCGATCCTTTCGGCACCAAGCGGGCGGCCACCGTGGAACGGACCCCGGCCACGACCTCCAGCTTCACGGTTTGCGAGACGAATCCGGGTTTGGAGAATACAACGCTGTGGTGACCGGGCGGAATCGATCCGACGACGGCAGGAGTGACAAAGACAGGGTCACTACTGCCATCGAACCGGACTTGCGCGCCATCCGGTTGGGAGCTCACCAGCGCTTCACCCACGACCAAAACCGGCGTTTGAACACGCGGCGCACCGAAAATGCGTTTCAACTTCCTGCATCGCCATGGTGGTGGATCGCGCCCGGGGTGGGTGGCGCCTTGGGCAGGTTCGTTGCTGACCGCCGTCTCGATCGTGATGTGCGGGAAGTGTGGCTGCCACCCCCATCGGCGCGGCGACCTCGGGACTCTTCTGTTGGGGAAAGCGCGTCCAGAGCTGGTGAAACGACACATACGTAGCGGCGAGTAACAACATGAGGGCAACGACGGAAGCAACACGAATTCGCCGCAGCTTGAGCGCGAGGTCCCGCAAGCCGAGTTTGCTCGCCGGGTGCTTGAGAAGTCCCACACGCCTGGCTGCCGCGACCCGGCTTTCGATCGGGCTTGCAATTAGCCTGACCACATCACGGATTCGGCGGACGCTTGGCGTGACGGCTCGCCAGCGCGATTGCGGAAGACGCTTGCCCGCAAGTAGCGGGCGGTATCAGTCACAGGGATGTCTGTTGGATCGACGAGCGCAGCGGCTTTGTCCGCTTCATCCGTTTCCAGTCGTAGCCGTATTCCGCGCCGCAGCGGGTGCAGACCTGATAGTAGCTCCCGTCGGATGACTTGATCGGGAACGAGAATTCGTGCGGGCACCCAAACCAGAATCGGCGTTTCATCAACGGGAAGATAATCCGGGCGAGAAGATCAGTCCATCAGCGAAACGCCGTACGGAAGGAACTATGTGCTCTGCCCGCCGCTGTTTCACAAAGGACATTGACCTTCCGGCAATTGACCCGCTTCGGCCAGCTCTGCATAATGCAGCCAGCCTTACTGGGGTTTGATCATCCTCGCCGGCAGACGAACGCCTGTGGGCTGGGAGAGCCGGAAAGCGACTGCTTATCGTGATCCTTCAGGACCAAACGCAATTTCGCCCGGTAATGCCCCGACGCGAGCCAGAGTGCTGGATCGCCTGGCATGGCGTTATTGCTGGCGGTTTCCCTGGCGTCCACGGGCTGCGGACGAAAGAAAAAGTCGCAAGCCAAGCTGCCCCCGCCACCTCCGATTGCCGTGCCCACCGACCCCAAGCTCCGCCGAACCGAGTTCGCATCTGCTCCATCGGTTCCTCTGCCAAGACCTCCGAAGCCGGAACCATGGACGCAGACCGGAATCGCCAGCTGGTACGTGGCGGAGCCTGGCGGGCAAAAAACGGCCAGCGGGGAGCCGTACAACGGCATGGCGCTGACGGCGGCGCATCGTACCTTGCCGTTCCAATCGGTAGTGCGGGTAACGAACCTGAAAACAAACAGTCAGGTCATCGTCCGCATCAACGATCGCGGACCATTCGTGGACGGGCGCGTCATCGACCTCTCGCTGGCGGCGGCCAAGGCACTGGACATGTGGCTCCCGGGGTTAGCCACGGTCAAACTGGAAGTGCTGCACACTCCGGCGGCCATCACATGCGGCGGAAAATGGTGCGTGCAGATCGGTGCCTTCCGCCAGCGCAATATCGCTCTCGACCTGAAGAGATCGCTGGGCGCCCGCTATCGTCAGGCGCGCCTGCTGGACTTCATCGGGGCCACCGGTTATTGGGTGCGCATGCGCGTGCAGAACGACGACCGTGTTCTGGCGCAGAAACTCGCCAGCAACATCAAGGTGAGCGAAGGCGGCGTTTTCCTGGTGCGCCTGGATTAGAGCGCTGCCCGGAGTTTGCGGTCATCATCTGGCTAGTTCCTCGCTCGCTTTCATCGTGATACAAATACCATCATGTCTGAAAACTCTTCCAAGCAGGCCAGCGGCGTGGTGGCGCGTGCGGCCTGCCGTGTGGATCTTGCGGGCGGCACCATGGACATGTGGCCGCTGTATCTGTTTCATCCAGGGGCGGTCGTCGTCAATATTGCGATCCGGGTGATGACCACCTGCCGGATCATCCCAATTGCCGATGGTGGCATCGAACTGGTTTCGCTCGACACTGGGCTGGCCGACCGTTTTCCGAACATGCAGGCGCTGTGCGAGGCGGCAAAGTACCGGCACAAACTCGCGGTTCATCTGCTGCGATTCTTCTATGCCGACTGGCGAGCCCGGTTGCGGATTCCGGCTGGAGACTCATTCTGAATCGCCCGCAGGGGCAGGAATTTCGGGCTCCTCGGCACTGATGATCGCCTCGGCAGCGGCGCTGGCGCGCTTCACCAAGCGCAAGCTTTCGCCGGAGCAGATTCGCGAAATTGCCCAGAACGTGGAAGCGCAGCTTATCGGCGTGCCTACCGGATGCCAGGACTATTATCCGGCGCTCTACGGCGGCGTCAGCGCAGTGCATCTGGATGCCGATGGGATTCATCGCGAGGCCATTGCGTGCGATGCGGATGAACTCGACCGGCGCTTTGTGCTCGCCTACACGGGGGCACCGCGAAAGAGCGGGATCAACAACTGGGAGGTATTCAAGCGCCATATCGACGGCGACCGCAAGGTCTTCCGCAACTTTGAGCGAATCGGCGAAATTGCCCGCGCGATGCGCACGGCCATCGCACGGGCCGACTGGGCGGAGAGCGCACGGCTGCTGCGCGAGGAGTGGAAGCTGCGCCGGAGTAATGCCCCGGCCATCGCCACGCCGCTTATCGATGAACTCATCAGCATCTCGCGCAAGAACGGAGCCGTCGGCGCCAAGGTCTGCGGGGCTGGTGGTGGGGGCTGCGTGTTGTTCATGATCGAAGCGGAGGCGCGGCAGCGCGTGGAGGAAAAGCTGGCCGCAGCCGGAGCCCAGATTCTGCCGTTTGCCGTCGCCCGGCAAGGAGTCGCGGTAGGCGCAATCAAGTCTGGTGGGGCGGGAAAGAGCGGCGGCGAGGCCCGCACGACAGCTTTGAGCGAAGTTCACGAGCGAAGGTCGTTGAGCGAAATTCTGTGAGCGAAGGTCGGCCATTCGAGCCATTCGGGGCAGGGAAGCCGTACGAGACGCCCACGCGGCTGCCGCCGTTGGTGCGCTTCCTGATCGCAGCCCTGTGGACGGCTGGGGTTTTCTGGGGCAGCGGCTTCGTCTACGCGATTTTTCCGGAGCGAAATCTGGTACCGGGACTGCTCTTCCGGCTGATCGCCTGCGTGCTTACCGCGGCGGGTTTCGCGTTTTTCCTGCGCGTCCTCGACTACAATCATTGCGCCGCTGCCTGAGGCTCTCGGCCTGCCATTCGACTGCGTTGCAAGCCGCCAGTTCATCGTCGGCTTGATGCTCGGAGGTGTGCTGATCGCCGCCGACGTGGCATTCATCGCCGGCTTCGGATCGCTGCGCTTCCATCTCCACCTCGGACGGCACATGCTGCTGCGCGCCGTGGCCGTAACCGTGCTGCTGTTTTTCGGAGCCTTGCTGGAGGAGCTATCCTTCCGCGGTTATCCGTTTCAGAAACTCACGGAAGCGTTCGGTGCGTTTTGGGCTGTAGTCTTTCTCTCCGCTCTGTTCGGAGCGGTCCACCTTGGGAATCCCGATGCGCAGGGCTTCCTGAGCTGGGGATTCTTCAATACTCTGGCGGTTGGACTGTTGTTTGCGCTGGCCCGGATTCGCACCGGGTCACTGTGGTTTTCCGTGGGGCTTCATTTCGGGTGGAACCTGTTTCAGGGCGCGGTGTTCGGCCTTCCGGTCAGCGGGTTGCACGACTTTTCTACCGCTGGTCAGCGCGACCGTTCACGGCTCCGAGGCGCTGACGGGCGGAGCCTACGGGCCGGAGGCCAGCGCTACCTGCACCATCGTCCTGGTGATTGCTTTGCCGCTACTCGTGGGGCTGACTTCCTCGCCAAATATACAGCACCGACCGCTTGGTCTGTCCGGCACATCCGGCATCTAAGTTGAGCGGAACGGAGCGTGACTGGAATCGCTCCGACGCACGGCGGACCTCAATGAGTTATCAGGCGGCAAATCTCTTTCAAGCTATCCGACCAGCCAGCCGTCAGCTTGGCTGCGCGCTGCGAATGTTTCTGTTGCTGCTGACGGTTTCCGGGCTCGCGGCCGCCGAAGACAAGCTCTCCGGGGCGCAGCGCCAGGAGATCATTCGCGCCTTTCTAGCGGAACATCCCTTTGTGCACCGCGCTTTGCCGCGTGGCAAAGCCGGAGTACACATCGCGGAGGATGGCAAGATTACGCCCTCGGATGCTGAGCTGAACCAAATGATCGCCCAGTCGGGTCCTGCCGCCAAGGTCGGCGAGCGGCGCATTGATCACGAGTGTCCACTTTGTGCATCGGGGGATTGTGTTTGATATAAACGGCGGGCCGGTGAAGCGCAAGAAGTGGTCGGATCGCGTCAACGTAGGAGTCGGCGGTATTGATCCCGCGCGGGCAGCCGCAGGCTACGGATGACGGCGTTTACAACAATTCCGGCGGCTCCTCATCCTGCTTGACCTGAAGGACGATGTGGGCTCGCTGACCGCGGACCAGATCAAGGATCTGCTCTCGCCCATACTCGACTTCAAATCCACGAATGTGGCTGAGGCCCAGCAGAAAAGCCTGCCGCCGGTGCTGGCTACGGCGATCAAGAACCACCACGCGCTGGTCGGCATGGACAAGGACATGGTGACTTACGCGATGGGGCGTCCGCCACGCCGGTTGCGCGAAAGCGCGGAAGGGCAGGATTACGAGGAGTGGATCTACGGTGCTCCGCCGCAGGATGTGGAGTTTATCCGCTTCGTCGGCGATAAGGTAATTCGCATTGAAGAGATGAAGGTGACCGGAGAAAAAGTGGTGCGCACCCAGAATGAAGTGGGCACTCTCGAAGCATCGACGGAGACGGCTCGAAGCAGAAACAGACGTCGGCCGGGTGCGATCGCCGGGCCTACGGAGGACGAACGCCGGAGTGCGCCTACTTTGCTTCGTCCGGGTGAAAAATCAGCCACCGCGGGAGAGGGTACGCGCGACCCGCATCCGAATCCTGCACCCGACACCTCGACACCGCCACCGAGCAGCGGTCCGAACTAGAGCGGCTTCAAAATTAAAATGCGGGCGGGGCTAAGTCTCCACGGCCGATCATTCTGACCACTTCGCGATCCGCCTCAAGAAAGCTCTCTGCGTCCAGAGCATCGCGCTCCTCCCATCGCACTTCGCGGAAAATCTTGTTCTCGATGGTTCCGGTAAAATTCCGCACGAGGAAGAAGTGCAACTCCACGGCCAGTCCTTCCGCATAGCGATGGCGGACGGTGGCAATTTCTCGCTCTATCGCCGGAGTAATTCCCAGCTCTTCGCGCAGTTCGCGCACCAGAGCCGCCGGCAACTCCTCTCCGGACTCCACCTTGCCTCCCGGAAACTCCCATTGCAGGGCGAAGGCTTGCTCGGCGGTGCGCTGGCAGATCAGCACCCGCTGCTCGCGCACGATCACGGCGGCGACCACTTGCTTCGGGCGGACGTCAGGCAATGTCTTCCCCGCGATTCTCCGCGTCGTCCAGGCCGCGAACTCCCTTGGGTTGCCAGAACAGAGTGGGATGCAAGGCCCAGCGAATCGCGCGCAGGCCGCCTGCCAGGGTGTGGGCAGGAGTATTGAAAAGTTCGTCGGCCACACAGTAGACCCGGCGTTCCCTCACCGCGGAAGTTGCGGCCCATCCCTCGCGCTGGATCAGCTTGTGCAGGGGCACGCGATCTCCCGCGCCACACCACGCCGCCAGGATAACTTCCGGGTCCAAGGCGGCGACTTCGGCGGCGGTAGTTTGCTGGCCCGGCGCGCCCACGGGAACCCCGCCAGCGGCTTCCACCAGCTCCGCCATCCAAGGCTGTGAGGCGATCAGCGGTTTGCCCCACTCCTCGCAGTAGACCCGCTGCAGCGGACGGCCCTGGGTCGCCTGGCGCGTCTGCGCGATTTCGTCCTGCAGCTCGCGCACCAGATTTTCTCCGGTCACGTAACGGTCGACCAGCGCCGCCAGGGTGCGAATATCGCCATAGACGTCGTCTAGGGACTTCGGAGCAAAGGCCAGCACGCGGATTCCGGCGCGCAGAATTTCGGCGAGGGACTCCATGCGGTAGGGCACGGAGGCGATCACCAGTTCCGGACGCGCCGCGAGAATCTGCGCGCTGTTAGCCGTCCAGGAATCCTCGATGATGAGCTGCGGCCCGGAGGCGACCTCGGGACAAAGATCCTTGCAATAACGGGTGCAGGCAACCACCTGGTCGAGGGCTCCGAGGGCCGCCAGAGTTACCGTAATGCTTGGTTGCAATGAAACAATGCGCATAGGGAAAGCCTCAGCGGCCTTCTGACCGCAACCAGTTGACTATAGTGGAACGTCTTAATGGGATACCAGTTACAGAGGTGAGTGCACGGTGCGCTGGCATCGGGGATCGATCATGATGACAGAACGGCTCCTGTTCTTATTGCGGTGCGTGACGCTCGTTATGCTGATGAGCGCCGCCTCTATTTTCGTAGCGCGGGCTTTGGCTCAAGAGCAAACCAGCCGCGCCAGCGGCATCGTCGGCACGGTGGCCGATAGGACGGGCAACGGCATTCCGGAGGCGAGCGTTACGATGACGAATCAAGAGACCGGCGCGCAGCAGAGCACCAAAACCGATGACACAGGCCACTTCAATTTCGCCCACTTAAAGCCAGGCGATTATTTGATCGAGGCGAAGGCGGATGGCTTCCGTCCGAGCGCGAAGAACGAAAACATTGTGTCAGCTTCGCCCAGGGAGCAGATAGTGAACCTCACGCTGCACGACGGGTATTGGTAGGGCTGCCGGAAACCCTAGGTTGCCTGCGGCCAATACATACTCCAGCCCAGGAGCTTCGCCCTGGCTTCCAGGTCCGGATTGGGGTTGACCGCGTAGGCGATGCCGGCCTTCTCCATCATGGCAAAGTCATGCATGGAGTTTCCGAAGACGGCATCGGCCGGGCGCTGGATCACCTCTTCGATGGCCAATTGTTTCAGCTCATCGGTGGGCACGCGCAAGAAGGCGGTCGGTGATGAGCCCATCTTCTACCGCCAGCGTCGCAGCCAGTACGCGCTCGACGGGGATTCCGAAAGCCGCGGCACCTTCCTCGACAACCCAGTTGTTGGTGCTGGAGACCGCCCATAGCTCGCAGCCTTGCGCCGCCAATTGATGCGCCAACTCCTGCAACTCCGGAAAAATCCGGGGCTTCACCACCTCGCGGAAGAACTCGCGTGCGCCGGTGAGCAGGCGCTCCAAGGGTACGCCCTTGTTGATCTGGATCATCTCGCCGCAGATTGCCAGTTCGTCCACTCGCCCCGCTAGGTATTCGTTGTAGCGCTGGGTGATGGCGGGGATGATCTCGGGGGCAATGAATCCATTGGCGATCTCCCAGTAGAAAGAAATCAGCCCCTGCATCGCCCGACCATAATGTGCCGTCGCAATCAAAGACGGCAATCGCCGGACGGGCGGCTAGGACTTGTTGAATAAACTGAACCGCACTAAGGCTGGGAGAAGAATGGCTCAAAACAAGTGCTCCTGTATAGGGATATTAGAATGACCGCATCACGGCGGCGAGTTCAACCTCAGTTAGTCCCAGGGCGCTTTCCAGGCGGTGCCGGAGGCAGCCTGGCGGGCTGCGGAATCGGCAGGGCTCACCGTACACACATGGTCGAGGTTGCCGGAGACGATCTCATCGGCCGAACTCCACTTCTGCCCGCGCAGAAATAACTCGATCATGCGGCGGCCCATCAGTACGGGATGGCCCTGCGTTCCGGCCTCCGGAACCACGGCCCAGACCTCGTCGCCCGCCGCACAGAAGGCGGCTACCATGCGGTGTACGGTCTCGGCCGTCAGCGACAGGTCTTCGAGCGAGGCTACCAAGGCCGCATCCCGCCCGCGGTTCAGCACCTCCTGCAGCATTGTGCGCAAGGCTTCGGCATCGCTAGCGGGGGCGAGTTGCACGATGTAGGCGCCTTTCGCCCAGACCACGGGAGTCAGCGCTTCGGCATCGGCGCCGACACCGACGAGCACCATGTCGGTATCGGTATTCAGGGCGTCCACCAGACGGCGGAGAGTTTCGATCCTGGCCTGCAGTTGCGCCTGCTCTCCAAACGGGGTCCCAGCCGGGGCTGCGACTTGGGAGCCGCCCACCAAGATTACTCCGCAAACGCCTGGACTATGCATACGCTAAAGGTAGCAGGAGCCGGGCTTCGTAGCCAGAGAGTTCCTTGCGATGGGGAGTGGAAACCCGGGCCACGGGGCAGTACAATAGCCGGTTACCGGGGACACTATGAAAAACGACGAGACTGGAACCGAGCGATTCGAAGCCCTTGCCGGCGATCCGCAAAGCCCGGCCCGCATTGCCCAGGTCACCTACGGCGGCAGCCACGACCGGGAAGGCGTGCTGCTGACCTCGCTGGACTCAGCCGTAAACTGGGTGCGCAAGAATTCCATCTGGCCGATGACGTTTGGGCTGGCGTGCTGCGCCATAGAGATGATGGCCATGGGAGCATCGCGCTTTGACATTGCGCGCTTCGGCGCGGAGGTGTTTCGGCCCTCGCCGCGGCAGTCCGATCTGATGATCATCGCGGGGCGGGTCTCGCAGAAGATGGCCCCGGTGATTCGCCAGCTCTATCATGCAGATGCCCGAGCCCAAGTGGGTGATCTCCATGGGCGCCTGCGCTACTTCTGGCGGAGTCTTCAACAACTACGCCATCGTGCAGGGGGTCAATCAGTGGATACCGGTCGATGTGTATGTGCCGGGATGCCCACCGCGTCCGGAACAACTCATCTACGCCATTACTCTGCTGCAGGAGAAGATCAAGAACGAGCAGGGATCGTTTAAGCGGGCGCTGAATATCGGGGAGTAGGTTGGTCCACCGAATTTAACACTGAGCTTACTTTTGAAGATTCCGCACAATCTCCAACACCTTCAGAGGTGATTCCCCGTCTCCCTCCGTACTACTTGTGAATCCCGTAGGCTGCGGGGCATAGATGCACGAAGTAGTTTGAAGCAGGACAGCATTCTTCACTTCGGGGACTGATGTTGACGAGACGAATGTTTCAAATGAAGTTAGCGCATTCGCGCGGTGCTGGTTCACCACCGAATTGTGCCGATGGCTACGATAAACACGAACAGACCAGTACGCGGCAGAAAGCCCGATGGTGAATAGAACTATTTTCGCCAATGCAAACTGAATAGTTAGGGATGATGGAATGTTTGGCTGTATAGCGCCCGACCCGGCCACTTTAGAGAACTCGTCCAACGCT
Organism: uncultured Acidobacteriota bacterium; assembly: GCA_963779365.1. Taxonomy (GTDB): domain Bacteria; phylum Acidobacteriota; class Terriglobia; order Terriglobales; family Acidobacteriaceae; genus TOLSYN. The sequence continues at coordinate 40,776 of CAVZYB010000022.1, forward strand.
TTGACTGTGTTCCAGTAATTTATGCCTCCGAATATGACCACGATGCCCGCGAAGAATCCGGCAGCCCCTAACCATTTTCGAGCAGCGGCATCATGATCGCGGGCCTCCCTGGCAAATAAGGTTCCGTATCCGGTGACGGCAACTTCTTGGGCAAATTTCTTCTGCTTCGCGAGCATGGCTTGTGATTCAGTCAGGATCGCGGATTGCTCACTGTTCTGTCTTTCGGAGGCTGCAAGAAGCTCCGCGTTATGCTTTTCGGCTGCTGCAAGGAGCTCCGCCGCTCTTGCCTCTGCGTTCTTCATCCCCGATGCGCGTAGATTGCTGTACAGCAGAACAGGAAGAGCGGCATAAACAGGTTGTCATAACAGTCTCTTACTTGTTGATTGTAAGTCGCTATTATGTTATGGTAACTACCGCCGCCAAAGTGGCGGGATTGAATGACCTAATCTGTTGAATGTTATTGAATAGCTGTTGAAAACAGACACTGACCTTCCCCACTGTCCGGCCTGCCATCCCGGAGGCATCGACGAAGCGAAGCTGGTCTGCGAAGTCTTTGATCTCCTCAAGTACCGGCTTTAAATCGCGAAAGTTGTATGCAGCCCCGAGCTTCGTTTCCCCGATCAGTTCCTCAATCGAGAGTGCATCTATTTGAGAGATGTAGTTTGCAAACGGATTATTCAGATGTGAGGGGGCTGCTGCCGTTGCCATTCTTCTCCTTCAAGGCCCAGTAGATGGCCCGTAGCGCCACGACCAGGCACTCTGAACACATTACCCCAAGAATTAGAGAATCCTGTGCAAATTGGCTGCCCCCCAGGGATTCGAACCCCGATACCCTGCTCCAGAGGCAGGTGTCCTACCGTTGAACGAGGGGGCAGTGCAGTGCTGCTGTTTATGCTAAGTGCAACGGTTTGATCATAAGTGCTTGATGGGGTTTCGTCAACTTGGGTTATCCACAATTGGCCGCCCTCCAGGGCTGGAGCAGGGGAGATTTGCCGGCTGGCTGCGCTGGCCGCTGGAATCTGCGATAATGACGGAAAGAGCGAGCGCGGGCTCCGGATTTCTTCTCCGGCGCGACTGCGGCTCGGGCGGGTTTGTCGAAGCCGGCCTGCAAGGATTTGGGGAGTGAGTTCCGAGCAGCAAAAAACATTCTTTATCGAAACCTTTGGTTGCCAGATGAACTTCCACGACTCGGAGAAAGTCGCTGGTTCGCTGATCGCGCAGGGCTATCGGCAGGTGGAGTCGGAAGAGGAAGCCGACCTGATTTTCTACAACACCTGCTCGATCCGGGACAAAGCCGAGCAGAAGGTCTTCCATCGGCTGGCGGAGTTCAAGCGGCTGCAGAAGCAGGGGAAGAAGTTCGCGGTGATCGGCTGCGTGGCGCAGCAGGAGGGCGAGACGGATCTTCGAGCGCGCGCCCCACGTTTCGCTGGTGGCGGGGTCGGCGAGCTATCGGAATCTGCCGGAGATGCTGGTGCAGATTGAGCGCGGAGAGCGCGCTACCGGACTGGACGACCGCAACACGGAAGAGACTTTCGAGACCGAGTTCACGGCGCGCACCAACCCACATCGCGGATATATCACGATCATCGAAGGGTGCGATAAGTTTTGCGCCTACTGCGTGGTGCCCTACACGCGGGGACGCGAGCGCAGCCGGACTTCGGAATCAGTGCTGGAAGAGGCGCGCCGCATTGTGGATAGCGGGCTGACGGAAATTCAACTGCTTGGGCAGAATGTGAATTCGTATTGCGACCCGCTGGGCAGGCGGACGTTTGCCGAGTTGCTGGCCGAGGTTGGGCAGGTGCCGGGAGTTCGGCGGGTACGGTTCATGACCTCGCATCCCCGGCACTTCACGCGGGAAATCGTGCAGGCGATCGATTCGGTGCCAACGCTTTGCGACCACGTGCATCTTCCGGTGCAGAGCGGTTCGTCGCGGGTGCTCTCGGCGATGGCTCGCGAATACACCCGCGAGCAGTATTTGGAACGAGTAGCATGGATTCGCGCGGCAAAGAACCGGTCGATCTCGATGACCACCGATATCATCGTTGGCTTTCCGGGCGAGAGCAGTGCGGAGTTTGACGAGACGATGACGCTGCTGGAGGAAGTGCAATTCGACGCCGTGTTCAGCTTCAAGTATTCGCCGCGCCCCAACACTCCGGCCATCGCCATGGAGAATGCGATCACCGAAGAGGAGAAGACAGAACGTCTGGCGATGCTGAACGGGCGGCAGCGCGAGATTCAGCGAGCGAACTATGCGCGCCACGTGGGGCAGGTGCTGGAGGTGATGGTCGAAGGCTATCAGCCGGCTCGCGAGCAGGTGACCGGGCGTACCTCGCAGAACAAGACGCTGAACTTCACGGTTCCCGCAGGGATGACGGCGCCGAAGGTTGGAGGCTATGCGCAGGTTCGGGTGGTATTTGCGCATCCAAACAGCCTGGTGGGAGAGATGGTATCGGTCAAGCGAAGTGGTGGGGAAGCAAGCAGTCTTCTGTATTCTGTGACTGCCGGTCGAGGGAGGATAGCGTGGAAGTCGAAATGCGAATTCGCGGACTGATGTTAGACCCGACTACCAACATGCCGATCATCGTTCTGAAGGAAGTCGAACAGCGATTCGGTACTGCCGATCTGGGTTGGCGTCTTCGAGGCCAACGCGATTGCGCTGGAGATCGAAAAGGTTTCGCCGCCGCGCCCCATGACGCATGACCTGCTGAAGAATGCAATCGTTGGACTGGGCGCTACGGTGGAGCGCGTGGTGGTCACCGAGTTGCGCAATGACACGTTTTATGCGGCGATCTGGGCGACGCGCAATGGCGAGCCCATCGTGATTGACTCGCGGCCCTCGGATGCGATTGCGCTGGCGATGCGTACCGACTGCCCGATCTTTGTGGATGAGGAAGTGCTGAAAAGCTCGCGCATTGCAACCGGCACCACGGGACGGATTACGGGAGACGACCTGCGGCGTTGGTTGGAAGGATTGAGCGACGACGATCTGGGAAGGTATCGGACTTAGCGCTCCCACATTCGCCAACGGCGGGCGTTGCCACCCGTGAATTCCCGGACTGAAATTAGAAACAACGCGAGCAACGTCCCCACTCACGGACTGATGGGCCACCTGTGGCCTTTATAGAGTTTTCAGAAACAGCCTTGCCTCTTCGATTTGAGGGAAGGCGTTTTCATCTTCGTGGAATTCCTTGCCGTGGACCCAGCGGCGGCTGCCGCGCATTTTCACCGGATGCTTCAGGTGGAGCATCTCGTGATAGACGATGTACTCCATGGCGAGGCGGGGCACGCGCGCCTGGTCAAACACCTTGCTGATGATGATGGCGTTGTGCGCGGGATCGTAGTGGCCCAGCAGATGGCGGGCGCGCTCGGCGCTCCAACTCATCTGCGGCCGCCCCAGAAGTCCGTGAAAGAAGCGGACATTCAGGGTGTCAAACACTTCGTCGAGGTCGTAGTAGATGCCCTGGGCGGATTCCAGGCGCTTGCGTCCGCGTATCTGCCGCACTTGCTGCGCCTTTTCCATCATGTCGCGGGAGGCCACGTAGCGGCGGTAGCGCGAGGTGTGCGCGGGCGTCGATGGGCTTGCGGTAAATCTTGGCCAGCAGAATGTGCACGATGGCCTTCAAGACCGGTTCGGGCGCACCCTCCAGAAGGTCGGAGAGGCGCAGCTTTCATCCGGCCTTCGGCGAGGCGAATGGTGTTATTGATGTTGGCGAAGGGATAGAACTGCAGATCGAACTCCGGGAATCGGCGCGCGGGGCCGAAGTTCCCGGTACATCTCATGCAGCAGTGGCAGCAACGAATCCTTCAAGGTAATTCCAGATTATCAGAAGCTGGGCGCCGTGGGTCGAGTTCGGCGCTGGGCGTAGGGCTCAAGTAGAATGGAGCGGTGTGTCCCGCCTCGCCCGTGCCGGTATCGCCCGGCGCTGGGGTGGGCTCGCGCAGGGGAGGGACGCGCATGGGCTCAGCGTCCTGGTGGTCCGGCTTTCCCTTGCTCTTCTCCTCGCCTTTCTTTTCAATCTGATCGGCGAGCATGGCGCGTGCGGTTTCGGTGCTGCTCCGCAGGGAATCCGAGGCATCCTCCAGGGCTGCCGAAAAACGCCGCTTCTGGAGCGGGGTTGCGCTATCGTTGAGCGCGTCGATTTTCTTCTGGAACTCCTCTTCGGCGTCCAGCACATGATGCAGCGGACGGCGCAGGTCCTCGCTGTGTCCGTTGTACATTGCGAGGTTATCGTCCAGTTCGTCGATCAGGACGGCCAGATCGCCGAGCAAATCGGCGATTTTGTCGGCATCGGTGAGAGCTGGCTTGGTTGCGCCATGCAGGCGTTCGATGGCCAGCACCCGCTCGCGGGCAAAGTCGAGGATCAGATCGATGCGCTTTTTCGGGTCCTGGGCGCTGTCCCGCATCTGGTCGATTTCGCGCGCGTTGAGCGGGTCATGATGGGTCTGTGCCTGGGCGGCGGCACAGAAGAGGGCGAGAAGGATGGTTGCCAAGAATCTTCACGGCTTCTTCTCCGGAGTGCCGCCGGCGGCGGGGCCAAAGATTCCGCGCAGCAGCCTGTCGCGCTGCTTTTCCAACTCGGCCACAGACTGCTCAGATGTGCACGATCTTCGGAATCAAGCGTTTGCATAACATCCTTCGTCCGGCGGATGAGGGTGCGAAGATCGATCTCGGCGTGCTTTTCGCCTTTGTGGAACTGCAAGGAGCAATCCACCGATCGCCGGGCATAGTGCAGAGAGAGGTCGATTGCCGCATGGGCTGCCTTCACGTCGCCGGCTCCGAAGTAGTGGTCTGCATCTTCCAGATCCTGCCGCGCCGCCTGCATACTGAGGCGGACACAGTCCGTGCCGCTCGCCTTGTCGGCCCGCTGTTGCAGACTGCCGCCGCAGGACTCTCCTGGGCTATGGCGAAGGAAGTTGCCAGCAACAAAGCGATCAGCAAAGCATGAAGCGCTTTCATTTCTTTCTATTGGCCTCGGGCTCAATCGCAATCAAGCGGTGTCGCGCCTTCCACTCGTCATCGGGAAACTGCCCGTTGGACGCCGCCAGAAAAGCCTTGTAGTTCTCCACGGCTTCGGCAAACTGGCGCAGGTGATCGTAGCAAGTCGCACGCAGAAAGTAGCTGCTCGGGAGTTCGGGCAAGCAGCTTCTTTCGCGCATCCAATGCCTTGATGGCAAGTGCGTAATCTTTGTTGCCCGAGGCGGCCAGCGCCAATTGACCGTAGGCCTCGCCCCAATCCGGCTTCAGGCGAAGGCAGATGGTGAACTCACTCTGCGCTTCCGGCGTATTTGAGCTGCGCGAGCAGCACCGAAGCCAGTCCGTTGTGCAGCTCCGCGTCGTTGCGGGAAGTGCGTCAACAGGGTGCGATAGCTGCTTTCCGCCGCGGCATACTGCTTGCCGCGCTCCTGCACAAAGGCGAGTTCGCGCAAGGCATCCCAGTCGTCGGCTCGCAAGGCCAGAGCCTTCTGCAGCTCCGCCGAGGCTTCGGCATCTTTCTTCTCGGCGCTCAACACGCGCCCAAGTTGCAGATGCGCGCTCTCATCCTGCGGGGCTGCGGCGACCAGCCGCCGCAAGGTCTCTTCGGCTTCGGGCAGGCGCTGGGCGCGCATGAAAAGGTTGGACGAGCGCGGCCAGCGCATCCGGTCGAGTCGGGGAAGCAGTTCGTTCGCCTTGCGGAACTCTCGCTCGCGCTCCGGCTGCATCGCCCGATTGCTCCAGCGCTGTGCCGAAGGCGAGGCGATGCTCGCGCATTGCCGGGCGCAAGCGCCACGGCGTGCGACCAGGACTCCAGCGCGCTGCTGGGAGCGCGGGATCTGCTGCACCCGGGCCAGCGCGGCCCAGGCGCGAGCCAGTGACTCCTGCGGATGTTCGCCGGTCGGCTTCAGGTGGGTAGCCATCTCCAGGTACTTCGATGCCTCCGGATGATTTTCGTGCGCGAGCATCAGGCCAAGATTCAAATTACATTCAAAGCTGTCCGGCTGGGCAGCCACCGCGCCGCGATAGGCGGGAATTGCCTCAGGATAATTCTGCTGGGCGTGCATCACGTAGCCAAGGTCGAACCATGCCCGCGCATCTTTCGCGTTGGCGGCTACCAGTTTGCGCAGAATCGGCTCCGCCTCGGGCCATTGCTGCTGGTCCATGGCACTCTCGGCGCGAACGATGGCGGCCGGTTCCTTGGCGGGCGCGCTGAGGGCGGCATCTTCTGCGCAAAGAGCGTGGAGGGAAGCAAAAGAGCGAAGGCCGCAGGCTGCCGTTAGCCTCACCAGCGCATCCAACTGGCTGAGCCACCGACCTCACGAGACCACCGCTTGCAGCGGCAGCACCTTGCGCAGCCATTGCCCGGTGTAGGAGCGCTCATTGGCGGCGATCTCCTCCGGCGTGCCGACGGCTACAACTTCTCCGCCGCGTTCGCCGCCTTCGGGGCCAAGGTCGATGACCCAGTCGGCGACCTTGATCACGTCCAGATTGTGCTCGATCACCACGATCGAGCCGCCCGCATCGATCAGCTTCTTGAAGGCCGCCAGCAGCTTGCTCACATCGTCAAAGTGCAGCCCCGTGGTGGGCTCGTCGAAGATGTAGAGCATGTGCGACTTGCGCTTGACGGAGGTGCCGTCGGGATTCTTGCGCAGGCTGTCGCGTCCATGCGGTTGCAGGTGCGCCGCCAGCTTCATGCGCTGCGCCTCGCCGCCGCTCAGCGTGGTGGCCGACTGGCCGAGCCGCAGATATCCCAGGCCGACCTCTTCCAGCACCCGCAGCTTGTCCACCAGCTTGGGAACGCCGGTGAAGAATCCGAGCGCTTCTTTCACCGTCATGTTCAGCACGTCATGGATGTTCTTTCCGTGATAGCGCACGGCGAGAATCTCCGGCTTGTAGCGCGTGCCTTTGCAATCCTCGCAGATCAGTTCCACGTCGGCCAGGAACTGCATCTCCACGGTGACCGTGCCGTCGCCGGAGCAGGTTTCGCAGCGGCCGCCGGGGATGTTGAACGAAAAATGTCCGGCGGCGTAGCCGTGCTTCTTGGACTCGGGAAGGGAAGCGAAGAGCTCGCGAATCGGATCGAATGCCTTGATGTAGGTCACCGGATTGGAGCGCGGAGTGCGTCCGATGGGCGACTGATCCACCAGTTGCACCTCGTCGAGCCACTGCTCGCCTTCGAGTTCGCAGAGATCGCCCTCGCTGACGGTCGCGGTGGGCTGGCGCTTGATGGCCGCCAGGCGCTGGTAGAGCACATCATGCACCAGCGTGCTTTTGCCCGAGCCGGAGACGCCGGTGACGGCCACCAGCATTCCGAGCGGAATGGTGACATCGACGTTCTTCAGATTGTGTCCGCGAGCATCGCGCAGGCGCAGGAATTGCTTGCCCGGAGCGCGCCGCTGCTGCGGAATCTGAATCTGCAGATCTCCGCTCAGGTAGCGGCCGGTGAGGGATTGTGGATTGGCGCGGATCTCCTCGTAGCTGCCGCTGGCCACCAGTTTGCCGCCGTGCTCGCCCGCGCCCGGGCCAAGGTCGAGAATCTCATCGGCGGTGGCCATCACCTCGGGATCGTGCTCCACCACCAGAATCGTGTTGCCCAGATCGCGCAGGCTCTTGAGAATGTGAATGAGGCGGGCGGTATCGCGGCTGTGCAGTCCAATCGAAGGCTCGTCGAGCACATACAAGGTTCCGACCAGCCGCGAGCCGAGCGAGGTGGCAAGTTGAATGCGTTGCGCCTCGCCGCCGCTCAAGGTTGAGGAGAGCCGGTCGAGCGTCAGGTACTCCAGTCCGACTTCATTCAGAAAGCGCAGGCGGTCGCGAATCTCCTCCAGCAGCTTGCCGCCAATGCCAGCCTCTTCGCCGGTGAGCGTCAGCTCCTGGAAGAAGCGCACGGCCTGCTCGACGGTTTTGCTGCAGACCTGGCAGATATCCAGCCCTGCGATCTTGACCTGGCGCGCCTCGTTGCGCAGCCTGGCTCCGCCGCAGGCGCCGCAGAGCGAATAGCCGCGATAGCGGCTGAGGAAAACGCGCACGTGCAGCTTGTACTTCTTGCGCTCCAGATGTTCGAAGAAGCCGCGCACCCCAAACCACTTTCCGTCGCCTTCCAGAATGAGCCTCTGCTGCTCCTTCTTGAGGTTCGCCCAGGGCACATCCAGGGGAATTCCGGCCAGGCGCGCCACGCGGCGCATCTCCGTGCCCAGCGGCTTGTACTTGGGCTTCGTCCAAGGCTCCACGGCGCCTTCGGCCAGGGTCTTCGACTTGTCCGGAATCACCAGGTCCATGTCGAAGTCGATGGTGTTGCCGAAGCCCTGGCAGCGCGGGCAGGCGCCATAAGGATTGTTGAAGGAGAAGAGCCTGCGGCTCGGGCTGCTCGAATTTCAGATTGCAATGCTTGCACTCAAAGCGCTGGGAAAAGCGCAGACGCAGCGGTTCGCCCTCACGCGGCGCGGTCTCAAAGACCACCTCGCCCGCCTCGCGATAGCCGCTCTCAATGGCATCCACAATGCGCGAGCGCGACTCGGCGTCCACCACAATGCGATCGAGCAGGATGAACACGGGTTTGCTGAAATCGATTCCCAGCAGCGACTCCGGGGTGGAGAACTCGAACAGTTCGCCATCCTGGAACAAGCGGTTGAATCCGCGCTTGCGCAGTTCGAAGAGGCGTTCCTGCAGGGCCGCGCCGGGATCGGCTTCGGGCTGCTTCTTCTTGCGTCCGCGAGGCTTCTTCTCGGCTTCGGCGGCAGGCGATGGCTTCGGCATGCAGCAGGGGAAACAGGGCCTGCACCCGCGTGCCGTCTTCCAGGGCGAGGATGCGCTCGGCCACTTCGTCCACCGTGTCGTTCTTCACCTGCTCGCCGCACTGCGGGCAATAGGTGCGGCCGATGCGCGCATAGAGCAGGCGCAGGTAGTCGTAGATCTCGGTGGCCGTGGCCACGGTGGAGCGGGGATTGCGCGTCTGGTTCTTCTGGCGGATGGCGACGGCCGGAGCAATGCCGTCGATCAGGTCAACATCCGGCTTTTCGATGCGCTCCAGAAATTGCCGCGCATAGGCCGAGAGGGATTCGACATAGCGGCGCTGCCCCTCGGCATAGATGGTGTCAAAGGCCAGCGAAGACTTTCCGCTTCCAGAGACTCCGGTGACCACCGTCAGGCGATTGTGCGGAATTTCGAAATCGATGTTCTTCAGATTATGAACGCGCGCGCCGCGAACTACGATTGCTTCCTTGGACATAGTGAGAACGGTCGGCCAACCCGATTGCGGCGCTCGACCCTACGGCCGGCAATCTGCCGGTTACCGAATCTCACTATTATAGTTCGTCTCACCATAATTCGCGCCATGGGCGGCTCCAAGTGCGGGAATCAATCCATCAGCTTCAACACCAGCAGGACATACACCCACATCACGGCCATGAAGTGCCAATACCAGGCGGTAACTTCGAGCGTGATGCAACGCCGCTCCAGCGAGAGCCTGGGCCCCGCCGCCAGGCAGGCATAGAGCAATACGACAGGCCCGCGGTCAGATGCAGGGCGTGGGTTCCGGTGAGCAGAAAGAAGAACGTACTGGCCGGACTGCTGTTCAGGAACGCACCCTGGAGATGTAACTGCTGCCATACGCGGTACTGTCCGAAGAGAAATCCGAATCCCGAAAGCGCGGTCGCCCACACCCACAGCAGCGAGGTCTGGCGAATCGCGCGCACGCCTGGAATTCTGCTCATCGGTACCAGGATGGCTTCGAGTCTGGCGGCACGCCTTGCAATCTCGACCAGGAGGCAGCTTACGACCAGCACCGCGGTGTTGATCAGCAGGATCTTCATCGGCAGCGACACGGGAGTCCAGTCGCTCTGGAAGGCGCCGGTCAGGGGATCGAACTTGCCGGCTCCGCGGCGCGCCACAAACAGAGTGGTGAACGAGATGAACAGCATCACGATCGAGGCGATCGTGAACAGCAGGCCCAACCGGTAGCGCTGCAGCTGCTGCCGGAAGCCATGCACGCCATCGCCGTCGCCGCGGCCACCGCCTCCACCGCCGCCACCGAATGCTTCAGGTGGGGAAGGACCTCGGTTGCCGCCGCCGGGAACGGGTCGATTGGAGGAGTGGGAAAGCATGCCTGCCATCCTCTCCTAGATGCTGAAAAGCAATCCTTCCGGCACTGAAATTATTAATGCCGTATGGAAGGATGAATCGCAATCTGATTGTGCGGGCTGAATCGAAAGCGTTCTATGCTGAATCGAAGAAGGCATGGAAGCCACCGTTGCAACTGGAGCTGCGGAGCCGCAATTGATGGATCGGAAGCACACGCATGATCACGATGTACCCTCGCAGAGCTGGCAGCGGGATGTCTGTTTTGGTTGCGGTCCGGCAAATCCCAGCGGACTGCACCTGAACTTCGCACTCAGTCCCGAGGGCAAGAGCTACATCTGCGAATTTGAGCTTGGCATACAGCTTCTCCGGACCGCCCGGCCATGCCCACGGAGGCATCATCGCCACGATCCTGGACGAGGCGATGGGCAAGGCCAACAAACTGAAGAGCAAAGTTGCCCTCACCCGTCGCATGGAGGTGGAGTACCTGCGTCCGGTGCCGCTGGGGCGGCCGCTGGTGGTGGAGGGCCGGGTGAGCAGGGTGCGGGGCCGCGCGCTCTACAACAGCGCTGAGCTGCGCGGGGCCAAGGGCGAGGTCCTCGCCCGCAGCCGGGGAAAGTTCCTGGCAATTGACGCGGAAAAGATGTTTGCCCGCGAGTTTGCAGTCGAGAGGCGCAAGCTGGCGTCTTGATTAGCCGTTGCTGGGATGATTGGCCACTGCCCGGTTGCTGCGCCCACTCCAGGAACTTCCGCAGAGCCTCGCCGCGATGGCTTACGTGGGCCTTTTCCTCCGGCGTGAGTTCGGCAAAGCTTTTGGCAAGGGGAGGGAAGTAGAACAGCGGGTCATAGCCGAAACCCATGGCTCCGCGAGGGCTCGCGCAGGATCAATCCCTCGGCCTCGCCGCGAAAGTTCGCCACCTCGTGCCCGTTGCGGGCGGCGGAAATTACGCAGACAAAGCGCGCCCTGCGCTCGGCCTCCGCAAACGGCTCCAACTCGCTGAGCAGTTTAGAGTTGTTGGCAGCATCGCTGCTGTTGCCGCTCGCCCCATCGGGCGCCGCATAACGGGCGGAGTGCACCCCGGGCGCGTTGCCGAGAACGTCGACGGCGAGGCCGGAATCATCGGCCAGCACCATTTCGCCGGGAGCAAAACGACTGTAGTGCTCCGCCTTCTTGCGGGCATTCTCCTCGAAGGTTGCGCCGTCTTCGACCGCCTCCGGCAGGCTGATGAAATCCGGCAGCCCTTCGACGAGGACTCCATGCCCGGCGGCGGCGCCAGCGAAGTCGCGCAGCTTCCCTTGGTTTGAAGTCGCAATCAGTACGCGCAATATACTACTCCATAGAGGAAGGATTGTGCCTTGCCGCCACTATGACCGATCATGCCAAAGGTCAAATCAATCATAACTGCGGAAATCGTTTTGCTCTCTTTACGAGCTGATATTCTGCGTATCCTTCGCTGGCGATAAGCCTCCCCTTTTCTGCCGTGCTCACGTATTATTGAACTTCTTACCATGACCTCCCCTGGATTATTCAGCCGGCGCGGCTTGCGCTGGGCGCTGGTGCTGCTGGCGATCGCTTATGCATTTCTGGGCGGATTGCACACAATTGGAGATTTCGATAGCGGGTGGCTGATGGCTATCGGGAGGTGGGTACTCGCGCACCGCGCGATTCCTGGCACCGACGTCCTCTCCTACACCTCTCCGGGAGCACCTTGGCACTATCCTCCGTTGGCGGGAGTTCTGCTGTATGCGATCTTCTCAGCCTGGAGTTATACCGGGCTGAGCTGGTTCTGCGCGCTGGCCTGTGCGGCGGTGGTGGCGTTGGTTATTCTGCGGGCTCCGGCGAAGGGAATTGCCGCACCGCTGTTGGCGATTCTGGCAGTCCCGTCGCTGGTGTATCGGACGACGCCGCGGGCTGACTTGTTTACCACATTGTTGTTTGCTGCGCTGCTGACGGAGCTTTGGCGTTTTCATTGTTCGGGAATCCGGGAATAGAGGCGAAGGTCCGGCGGCTGTGGGTGCTGCCGGTGATCCTGTTGCTTTGGGTGAATCTGCATCCTGGATTTATTGCCGGAATTGGACTGCTGGCTGGGTACGCGGCGCTGGAACTGATCGAGATGCTGTTTGCCGGGCGGCGGGCAACGGCGATCGTGCGACTGCGGCGCGCCGGGCCATGGCTGGTGGCGGCGGTGCTGGCGATACTGGTGAACCCATGGGGCTTTGGATTACTGCGGACTTCGCTGACGCTTTCGGCAAGAGCAGGGCATGATGCGCAGTTCGACTTCCGGGGCTTCATCGGCGAATGGTCCGGCGTCCGGCTGAACTGGCGCGCGATGATGCAGGCGTTTGCGGTGCACAGTCCAGACAGCAGTTACTGGTGGCTACTGGCGGTGGCTGCGGCGGTGGTGTTGCTGGCGGGCTGGAGGCGTCAATTCGGCGTAGTGCTTTTTATCGTCGCGGCGATGGCGGCTTCGGTGCAGGGAATACGCTTCCAGGGACTGTTTGCGATTGTGGTGGTAGTGGTGGGCAGCACGATTCTGGAAGAGAGCTGGAGTGGTTTCGGCGGGGGCGAGCCGGTACGGCGCGGGATGAAATATTTGCCTGCGATAGCCGTGGGGGCAATTTGCGTGCTGGCAGTGGTGAGGATAGGCGATCTGGTTTCAGACCGCTCCTACATTGCGGCGAACGATGTGGTGGATTTTGGCGTGGGTGAGTCGTGGTGGTTCCCGGAGCGTGCGGCGGCATTCATTGAGCGGGAGCAGCTACCGGGGAACATTTTTCAGCCGTTCAATCTGGGTGGATTCACCGCCTTGCGCCTGGGGCCGAATTACCCGGATTACACCGATGGCCGGTCGGTGAGTGCGGAGGTTTTCGCCGAGGAGCAGAAGCTGCTTGGGACGCCAATCGATGCACCACTATGGCGCGAGATCGCCGACCGGCGGAAGATCAATCTGCTGATGTTCTCGCTGGCTCGCGTGGGTGGGCTGGAGAACGTGGATCTTGCGGGCATCTGCAATAGCACGGAGTGGCGTCCGGTGTACATGGATGAAGTTTCGGTGGTGCTACTTCGCCAACGCCCGGAGAATCAGCGATGGATCGACCGCTTCCAGGTCGATTGCAAAAGTGTGGAGTTCCCGCCGCCGTTGTCGGCGAGCCGGGAAAAACTCTTCCAGTACTACTCGAACACGGGCGCGGTGATGTACGGGCTGTCGCGCGATAGCGAAGCCGAGCAGAGCTGGAGCCGGGCGCTCTCGATTGAGCCGAAAGACCCCAACGTTCATCTGTTCCTGGCGCAGCTTTACCAACAGCAACAACGGATGCAAGAAGCCGAGCAGGAGTATAAGACAGCCCTCGCGCTGAAGGACAGCGCGGTTGCCTGGTATGCGTTGGGAAGAATGTACGCCGCCGAGCATCGCTATGCGAAGGCTGAGCCGGCGATTGCGAACTCGGCCGAGTTGGCCGCATCTCCGGCGAACAATTACAAGGCACTGGCGCAGGTGAGACTGAAGCTGAAGCAGCCGGAACTTGCTCTGCAGAGCGTCCAAAAAGCGGAGAAGGCAAGCCCATTCCGCGGCGGCTCGGAGAAGCTGAATCCAGAATTTTTTGCGCAGTTGGACGAGGCCCGGGCAGAAGCCTGCCGTCAGTTGGGTCGCCGTCAGGACGCGCTGAGCTGGCAGCAGCAGGCCGTTCAACTTACTCCTGCAGTTGCCATCCGCTGGAGCCGGTTATCGGAACTCGCCCAAGCCGGCGGACAGACGCAACTCGCCGAAGAGGCGCGGCGGCGAGGACGCGAGCTCGATCTGAGTCAGCCCGGAACAGCAAAATAGTCAGGGCTAAACGCGCGAAGGCCGTGAGGTTGCGGTTTTCGCGGTCGCGGAATTCCTCGGCCCGCGAGCCTTTGCTTTGGCGGCCTCTGCTTCTCGACTCTTGCGCGGCGCGGCTGTCTGGAGAGAACAGAGAAGACGAGTCGAGGTACCGGCTACTTCCTCCACGGCAGCCAGGAAAGCGTCCTCGTTCACCTTCGAGGGTTTGTTAAAGCCGCTGATCTTGCGCACGTATTGGAGCGACGCAGCGCGAATCTCCTCGGCACTCACCGGCGGATCGAAGTTGAAAAGCGGTTTGATACTGCGGCACATTTCCCGGCCCTCCACTAGTAAGAAGCATGACAGCCCGGTCGGGAGGTGCTCGGAAATTGCCGGTTACACTCGGAAACGAGAGTGGAAGCCGCACTTTTGCATGGCGACCTGTGCTTCGCGGTTTTGCATGAATGTCTTCCACACAAATTCATCTTGCGCGTTTTCCGCCATGAGAAGGCTGATCCCAACGTCGATTCCGACAACGTCTCGATCCGACCATCCGGTGATCGGGTTGAACGCATCGACGAAGCCATACCGCTTCCAGATACGGTCTCCGTATTGGAGACGCAGGTTGCGGAGTACAACCATGGATTCCTGAAACAAGAATGGCAACGAGCCGGCTGCGGCGGCAGGGACGATGGTGCCATCCACTGGACCTTGTAACGGCGGGCCACCCCAAGCGACATATCCATTGCAGGAATCCGATGCGGTGATGCCCCATAGCTTCTCCGAGTAGCTACGGAACTGCGGACTCAGGTCCAAGCAGAATTGCCGATGCGCCCGGACCGCCGACACCGAATTCTCGAAATAGTTGGCGTACTCATCCCTTTTGTTCCGGAAATCAAACCACGCATGGGGAAATTGGTGGACGAATATAGGCGCGGGGGAGGAGATATATCGATAGTTCTGATACACGAGCCGGGGACGCGCTACCGCGTGCCAACACAACGGAGAAATTGGATGGGTAGGCGATCCGATCGCCGCCAGATAGAGCATCGTGCATTCGCTCAAGGAGTTCCAGCGCAGCGGATTGAAGCCAAGTTCCGGGGTCCATGAGAGGGCGAAGGTGTTCGCACCATCCAGTGCCCAGGGCCAGTCGACGCGCTCATAGATTTGAGTCGCGTCCTTGCGAATTGCGTCATCGTTGAAATACTGGCGACAGGTCAGCACGCCGCAGAGCAGAATTGCCATGTCGATGGGCGATATCTCCGATCCGGCAAAGCGCGTGCCATCGCGCAGATCCACGAAATGATAGGGGAAACCGTGGACGTGGGGAATATCGCCGGCGAGGAAGCGAAGAGTGCGGCGTACGCGTTGCACAATCTCGTCTGGCTGGCAGGTACTGGCGCCGATGCGCAATGCACAATGCGGTAAGGCCGAAGCCGGTTGCGGCGATGCTACCCATTCGGCGGGTATCGCCGCCATCGGCATGGGCGCGGTCCTTAACCAATCCGGTGTTCGGATCAGCTTCGTTCCAAAAGAAATCGAATGAGGCGCGCTGCATCTCGTCGAGCAGTCCGGTGTCGCTTACGCTACCACGATCTTCATGATGAAGAAGCAGGTTCCGAGCAAATTGTTTTTGAGTTAAGGAAAGAGCTGCGGCGCCGATCAAAGAGGACCGCAAGAATTCACGTCTTGTGCAATGCATAGAAAATGAAGGCCGTAAGGGCTTGGCCAATGGCTTTACCGTGGCATTCTTACTATGCAGTGCTGGAGTCGCTTTTTCAGTCGGACGAAATACGGAGATTGCCTCAGTACTGGAATCTAACCTGAGATAAGGTGGACTAGGGTCCAGGCCGGGCGATCTCGCCGGAGCTATGCTGATTGTTCAGCCGGATAGATGACCTGAGTTCCGTCGACCCGCGCAAAGGGTGTAAGGGAATGCAGTCGCGTGCTGGTTGCACTGGTGATTTCCCGCACTTCAATTCCTCGCAGCAACAGCGCGTCGGCAATCAGAGAACGGTGACAACGCCAGGGTACGGCCTCCGCGCACATGATTGCGATCTGCTCCTGCTGCGCAAGTACTATCAATGCCTCCAAATGATGATGGAACTCGGGCGTCTGCATGTAATCGGCGTAGCCGCGGAAGCTCGCATTGCGCCAAGCATTGTTTATAGAGTCGGGCCGTGCATGCCGGAAGCCGCCTAGGCCGGGCATGTAACGGTAGTGGATGCGGGCGGAATGAAGCGAGGAGGACAGTTGCTCGCGATTGAACTGCGGGTTGTGTCGTGAACGAGGCACCGTTCGCACGTCAACCAACCTCTGCACCCCATGCGATCTGAGAAGATGAATGAACTCATCAATGGGGCGCGTGGAGTGCCCAATGGTCATGACTACTAACGAACTTTCCATTGCACAAGGAGGCGAAAGGTTCATCGGCTGATAACGAAGTTACCACCAACTAAACTGAGACCGCATCGGCGAGGGCAAACCGTTAACCAATGACTACCTTAGGCCGGAATAACGTACCAGCGACTCGCTGCACGATCGCAAAAAGATCGGTCTGATTGGCGAAAACCTTCACCAGAGGAGCGTCTGAGAACTCCGGCAGATTCACCGGCCGCCCGTTGCCCAAATACGAGATCACGTCCGGGGAGGCGGTCACGCAAGGTAATCCCCGGAGAATCGAGCGTGGATGCACCCACACAGGGCTCTCACTGCGAACTTCAGTGGACGGAAGGTTTGCCAGCTCATCGAGCGTCACGGCCTGGCAAAGTTCAAACTCCCCGGCGCGGGTGCGGCGCAATTCCGAGAGATGGGCACCGCAACCAAGGGCCTGGCCGAGGTCGTGGGCGAGCGAGCGGATGTAGGTTCCGGCGGAGACCTCGGCGACGAAGCGGGCGCGATCTCCCCAGACGCTTTGGATTTCAAAGCGATGGACTTCCACCTCGACGGCTTTCATCTCTACCGGTTTGTCCTTGCGGGCGAGTTTGTAGGCGGCGACACCGTTGATCTTCTTAGCCGAGTAAGCGGGCGGGGTTGCAGGATGCGTCCGGCGAGGAGAGATGGCGCCGGATCTCCTCCAGGGTCGGTTGAACGCTCACGACAGGCCCTACGGGCTCTCCCTCGGCGTCGTAGGTGTCGGTGCAGAATCCGAAACGTATTTCTCCTTCATAGACTTTGGAAGAATCGTTAAAGAACTGCGCGAGCCTGGTGAAGCGCCCCAGAACAAGCGGAAGGACGCCGGTGGCCATGGGGTCTAGGGTTCCGAGGTGGCCGACACTCCGCTCGCCGATAATGCGGCGAACGCGGTTGACGACATCGTGAGAGGTAAAAGCGGCGGGCTTATCGATAACTAGAACTGCGTTGATCATTCGTACTCTATGGTCATGGAAAGCGGGCAAGCGGTCAAGCAGCGTGGAGATTTACGGGCTACGGGGAAGAAAGGCCGTCCGGAGGATCAGGAAGCAACAGAAAAGGTGGCAGAAAACAAATGCACAACGTCCGATAATGGGTATTCTGACAAGTTATGGATGGGAGCTGTGCAGAAGCAAGTTAGGATAGCGCTATCGGGAAATGCCGTATGATGTGAACTCCGGGCTGGGCACGCAAGACAGGCAAACAGACAAACCATGATTCCACTGAAAGACGATACACCGCGGTATTCCACACCACTGGTCAACTACTTTCTGATCTTAGCCAACGTGCTGGTATTTTTCTTTCGAGAGCTCGCTGGACCGGAGATCGCAAAGTGTGTTCATCCAGGCGTTCGGCCTGGTGCCGGCGCGACTGGCGGCGGTTCTGCACACTACCGCGCCGCACGCCCATGTCCATGGATATCGGCGGTCTCGCCCGTATTTGCGCTGCTGCCGGTTCTGACCAGCATGTTCCTGCATGGCGGTGTGTTGCACATTGTCTTTAACATGTGGTTTTTGTGGATCTTCGGACGAAATGTTGAAGATGCACTGGGACATTTTCCGTATCTTGTCTTTTACCTGACGTGTGGCCTTGCCGCGGCCCTGGCGCAGACGCTGGCGGACCCGAACTCTCTGATTCCTATGGTGGGGGCCAGTGGCGCGATTGCCGGGGTGATGGGCGGCTACTTTGTTCTCTATCCGCGGGCGCGGGTATTGATGCTGGTTCCCTTCCTTTTCATATTTTTTCTTTGGCTGCCCGCATGGGTGGTGCTCGGCTACTGGTTTGTGCTGCAGTTCCTGAGTGGGGTTGGAACGGCGCTGGTTGCTAGCCGACAGGAGCTCAGGCGGAGTTGCTTTCTGGGCGCATGTGGGAGGCTTTCTGGCCGGAGTCTTGCTGGTGCGGATCTTCCCTTTGCAGACCAGGCGCTACCGCTACGGCTACTAGGGCTGGAACTAAATCCGGCGGTCAGGCATCGCTATGGGAGGCATCGGGATTCCAACCGAAGAACCAATTCCCCCGAGGTGCCCACAATGTCTGAACCCAGAGATGTCCGCAGCGTGTACGCCCGTGCCGAACCGGATGACGAGTACGATCGGAGGCCAGAGCCGTTGGATCCATACCTGCATGATCGTGATGATGACGATATAGAAGACGAAGATGAGCTGGACGAAGACGATGATCTAAACCTCGCCTCCGTTCCGAAAGCTGCAAGATTCCAGTCGAAGCTCCGCGATCCACGGAACTAACTCCGGGCGCGGGGCTTTTTGCTTCTGGGCTAGCTTAAAGCGCCCCGGCCGACGGGTTGATGACCAACTCGTCGAAGTTCACATTGGCGGGCTGACAGACGGCAACGGCCACGGCTTGCGCGATGCTTCGCGGCGGCATCATGCGGCGGCGCGGCGCATCAGGCCAGAACTGCTTCCATATCTCCGGTGTCCACGGCCCCGGGCAGTAACGCCACGACTCGAATGCTCCGCGGACGAAGCTCCTCGCGCAGGGTTTCGGTGAAAGCCAGCAAGCCGCGCTTGGAAGTGTTGTAGGCGGCCATTCCAGGAAACGCGATCCGCGCCGCGATGCTGAGATTGTTCACGATCACACTTCCCTTGCCGAGGAACGGGAGCACGGACTGCGTGACCAGAAATGTGCCGTGGAGATTGGTGTCGATCACCTCGCGCCAGGTGGCGTAGTCGAGCGATGCGATAGGTTGCGCGGGACCGGCAATGCCGGCGTTGTTGATGAGCACGTCGAGGCGCTTGCGTTGCTTTACCTGCGGCCGCGAGTTGGCGACCGCTTGCGGATCGCGAATGTCACAGGCGATGGCGGTGGAGTTCGGCAGACGAGCGGCGAGACGGTCGAGCGCGGGCTGGTTGCGTGCGGTCAGGATCAGATGAAATCCGCGTTCGGAGAGCGCCTCGGCGATGGCCAGACCGAGTCCGCGAGAGGCTCCCGTGACGAGAGCAAGCTTGGCGCGTGGCATGGTGTAGAGAGTAGCAGAATATATCGCTGCCGCGAGCGCGGGCGAACCCGGAGTCTCTAGCCGGCTACCAATTGTGAAATGCCCTAGAAGCCGCTGGCGTCTTTCTGGCGCAGCAAGGAGAGAAATTCGTTGCGGGTTTCCTGCTGACGGAAGGCCCCGAGCATGGCTGAGGTGACGGCTGCCGAGTGCTGTTTCTCCACCCCGCGCATCATCATGCACAGGTGGCGCGCTTCAATCACCACGCCGACTCCCTGCGGCCGAATGATCTCCTGAATCGCCTCCGCCAACTGGGTCGTGAGGCGCTCCTGCACCTGGAGGCGGCGGGCAAAGACCTCGACCAGGCGCGGCAGTTTACTCAGGCCGATGACCCTGCCATCGGGGATATAGGCGATGTGCACTTTGCCGAAAAACGGCAGCATGTGGTGTTCGCACATACTGAACATTTCAATGTCTTTCACAATCACCATCTCATCGTAGTCGACGGTGAACAGCGCGCCGTTGAGCACGTCGGCGGGTTGCTGGGAGTAGCCGTGAGTCAGGTACTCCATCGACTTTACGACTCGCCGGGGCGTTTCCAGCAAACCTTCGCGCGAGGGATCTTCGCCGATGCGGGAGAGCATCTCGCGGACCAGATCCTCAAAGCTGGCCTGCTGGAGACTGTTGATTTCGTGTTGTTGTGGCTGGCTCATTCGTTTGCTGGCAACTGCTTTCATTATCGCTCTCTTCCGGACTCAGCGTCTTGGTTCTCTGTGCGCCCGCGTACTCGAAGGAGTTGTTCGCGGTCTCTTCGATACGGACACTTTCCAGATGAGCGGGCAATGGCAACCGGCTCAATATCTGCTGAACCCGGATCGTGAGATTTTCCGTGGTTGGAATGATGGTGCTGAAATCCTGAAGCTGATTCAAATTCTGATGATCGAAGCGGTCGAGCACTTCGCGGGTGACCACCGCGTCCAGCGCGGCCAGATCGCAGACCATTCCGGTTTCCGGCGCGATGGGGCCGCTGACCGTGACCTCAAGAAAATAATTGTGGCCGTGTCCGTAGGGATGGTTGCACTTGCCATAGGTTTCCCGGTTGGCCTGCGTCGCTGAGCAACGGATTGTGCAGGCGGTGCGAGGCGGCAAAGAGATAGCGGCGCGTCAGATAAACCTTCATCGCTACTCTCCGTAGTAGTCCACAAACAGATCGGGCATCTCGTAGAGGCGAACTCGATGCAGCCTTGCCGGATGAGAGCTTAGACTCCAGCCGCTTCCAGATGGCGACCGCGATGTTCTCCGTGGTGGGAAGCTGCGCGGAAAACTCCGGGACTTCCTTATTGAGATGGCGATGGTCGAAATCGTCGAGGACCTCGCGGTTCAGAATGTCCTTCAGCGTTTTCAGATCGATGACAAAGCCGGTAATCGCGTCGGCTTCCCCGCTCACCGTAACTTCCAGGGTGTAGTTATGTCCGTGACCGTTGAGATTGGCGCACTTGCCGAAGACACGCTGGTTCTCTTCCGCACTCCACTCCGGGTTGTGGTAGTAGTGCGAGGCGGAGAACTCGGCCTTACGGGTGAGATAGATCATTGCGAGCGCTCCCTGACGATCGGGACAGAATATTTATTGTACGGCTACTTTGAATTGGATGCGCTGGAGTTGGATGCCAAGGCGCGCACCTCGGCTCCAGTGGTGTTGTAGGCACGTCCTCGCCAAGTCACAGTTCCCTGCTCGTGAGCCTTGGCTGACTCGCGCAGCAGAGCGGCAAAAAAAGGCAATCCGGCGATGGACAGCAGCGTGGTCCCAAACGGAAAGTGAGCGCGCGCGACGCGAGTGTAGAAAGATGCCAGATTGAGCAGCGTGAAGAACCAGAAGAAGCCGATCATGACCGGCCAGAACCAGTCTCCTGCAAGCCCCGCGTGCGAAAAGTAAAACCCCGTCCACAGTGGCGCCACCAGAAGGGAAAACACGCATGCGGCGAAACTCCTGCATGCGCTTCCGGGCGAGTTCGCGGGCGTTGGGAAACAGCAGCGCGAGATTCTTGGTCCAGCCCACGCGAAGATCGTCCCAGTTGTTGTACATGCGGGTGCGCACCAGCCCGCGGCCCAGGCGGAAGCGAATCTTGTGCCCTTGCTGCTTGTAACGCCGAGCCAGGGCCACGTCGTCGAGCAACTCTGTGGCGACCGACGCGAAGCCACCGATTGCGCGGTGCGCCGTGGCCCGGACGAGCAGGTACTGGCCGTTGGCGGCGGCGTCCGGCAGCGCGGGATCGCTGACCCGCCGCGGACTGTACTTGAGGGCCAGTTCGCCGAAGATCAGCGGCATCAGCAATTGCTGGCGAACTCCCGTAAGAATCTGCTCGGGCGAATAGGAGAGCAGGTCGGCGCTGATGCTCCTCGGCCTCGGCAACGGCGGCGGCCAGCGAGCCTTCCAGATGCTCGGTATCGGCGTCGGTGAACAGCAACCACTGGCCGCGTGCGGCAGCCTCGCCGGCAACCAGGGCGTTCGCCTTGCCGGTCCATCCCTCCGGCAGCGGCTGCGGAGCGTCGAGCACATGAACATCGACGAAGGTCGTGATTGAGGGCAATAAACGGACAGTTCCGAACCCGCGTGAAGCTCTCCGCAATGTCGCGGGTACGGTCGGCGGAGCCGTCATCGACCACCAAAATCTCAAAAGCAACGCCCTTTTGCACCACCAGCGAGCGCAGACAGCGCTCCAGGTTCGCCTCTTCATTGCGGGCCGGGATAATGACGGATACCTTAGGAGCGGAACTAGGCGTAATAGTGGAGTCCATAATTGATTGCTTCCGGTATTATAAGGGACGTGAACATCAGCAAACGATTCGTGACACTTCTGGCATTGGCAGCCCTGGTGCTTGCGCTCGGTTCCTGCCGCAACTCGGAACCGGCAGAGATCGGCAAGATCGCCCCTGACTTTACGGTGAGCGATGGCCAGAAGACCGTGCAACTGAGCCAGCTCCGCGGCAAGCCGGTGCTGCTCAACTTCTGGGCTACCTGGTGTCCTCCCTGCGTGCAGGAGGTGCCTGCGCTGGTGGCTTTGCAGCAGCAGATGGGCGACAAAGTAACCGTTCTCGCCATCAGCATGGACGTGGACGCGGACGCCTACAATGACTTCACCTCGAAGAGAATGCCCGGCGTGCTGACGGTTCGCGATCCCGATCACAAATCCAGCTCTCTGTACGGCACCTTTGCCTATCCCGAGACCTTCCTGATCGACCGCGATGGCAAGATTCAGCGCAAGTTTATCGGCGCCGTGGAGTGGACCTCGCCGGAGATGATCGAATATTTCAACAAGCTTTAGAGAGTGCGGTCTAATCAAGGCGAGGCACGGAGATGATCCGTGCCTCGTCGCATTTCGTTCGCTTATAGCTTCACATTCCTCAGCCGCAAGGCGTTGGTGATGACCGAGACGGAGCTGAGGCTCATGGCGGCAGCGGCAAAAACCGGATGCAGCATCCATCCGGTGAAGGGATAGAGGATTCCGGCGGCCAGCGGAACTCCGAGAGCGTTGTAAATAAATGCAAAAAAGAGATTCTGCCGGACGTTGTGCATCGTCGCCTGACTGAGGCGCCGGGCGCGCAGGATGCCGCGAAGATCCCCGCGCAGCAGGGTGATTCCCGAGCTGTGCATGGCGATGTCGGTTCCCGTACTCATGGCAATTCCGACCTGGGCCTGCGCCAGCGCGGGTGCATCGTTGACCCCATCTCCGGCCATGGCGACGATTCTTCCCTGCTGCTGCAGGCGCTGAATCACCTCGGACTTGCGCTCGGGAAGAACCTCGGCCTCAAAGTCGCGAATGCCGAGCTTGCGCGCAATCGCCTCGGCGGTAGTCTGGCTGTCGCCGGTCAGCATGATGACGTGCAGGCCTTCGCGGCTGAGGTCTTCGAGAGCCATGGCCGAGGTGGGCTTCACCGGATCGGCCACCCCGAACAGTCCGATCAGCACCCGGTCGGCGGCAAGATAGAGGACGGTCATGTCCCTCCTGTCGCAAGGCTTCCGCGCGCGCTGAAGCATCGGGCGAGATAGCAACCCTGAGCTCCTCCATCAAAGCCGTGTTGCCCACCGCGATGTAGCGCGCATCGACGTCGCCCAGCACGCCGCGTCCCGGACGCGACTCAAAGCGCTCGACGCGATGCGGACGGAGCTGCGCCGACTCGGCGGCACTGCACGATGGCCGCACCCAGCGGATGCTCGCTCAGGCCCTCAATGCTGGAGGCCCACTGCACCAGATCCTCCTCGCTGTGGTTGGCCAGCGAATCGACTGATCTCCAGAGTGGGGCGGCCTTCGGTGAGCGTGCCGGTCTTGTCGATCACCACGGTGTCAACCCGCTCCATCGCTTCCAGGGCCTCGGCGTTTTTGATCAGCACCCCGGCGCGAGCGCCGCGTCCGGTGCCCACCATAATGGCCATCGGCGTGGCCAGTCCCAGTGCGCAAGGGCAGGCGATAATCAGCACCGCCACGGCATTCACCAGCGCGTGCGGCAGCGCCGGCGCAGGCCCGAAAGCCAGCCAGGCGATGAAGGTGATCAGCGAAGCCGCCACGACGGCGGGAACAAAGATTGCGGAAACCTTATCGGCAAGGCGCTGAATCGGAGCCCGGCTGCGCTGTGCTTCGCCGACCAATCTGACGATCTGCGCAAGCACGGTCTCACTGCCGACCCGGTCGGCGCGCATCAAGATCGAGCCGTTGCCGTTCACGCTGGCGCCAATCACGCGGTCGCCCGGCTTCTTTTCAATCGGGATCGATTCGCCGGTAATCAGCGATTCATCGACCACGGTGCGCCCTTCGAGCACCAGCCCGTCCACCGGAACCTTCTCTCCGGGCCGGACACGCAGCGATTGTCCGACGGTAACCTGATCGAGCGGGAGATCGCGCTCGACGGCCATCGGCTTCCGACCACTCGCGCCATCTTCGGCGACAAGTCAAGCAGCGCGCGAATCGCGCTGGAGGTCTGCCCACGGGCGCGCAGTTCCATGACCTGCCCGACCAGCACTAGGATGACGATCGCCGCAGCGGATTCAAAATACAAAGCAGGCTGCCCGTGCATGCCGGGCAGCGTCCGGAAACAGCGACGGCAAGAAGGTTGCGAGTGCACTGTACAGGTAGCTGACGCCAACCCCCATCCCGATGAGCGTGAACATATTGGGACTGCGGAACTTGATGGAGGCAACCGCGCGCTCAAAGAACGGGAAGCCTCCCCAGAGGACCACGGGCGAGGCGAGCAGAAGTTGGAGCCACGCGTCGTTCATGCTGGTGTGCAGCAGCGGCGTGGCCATGTGCAGCATACCGAGCACCAGCAGCGGCACGCCAAAGGCAACGCTCACCCGTAGCCTGCGCATCATGTCAATCAGCTCGGGATTGACCGCTTCCGCGGAGGAAACCGTGCGCGGTTCAAGACTCATGCCGCACTTCGGGCAGCTACCGGGCTGCTCCTGTGACGATCTCCGGATGCATGGGACAGACGTATTCCGTGCGCGACGCAGAGCGGTGGGAGCTCTGCCTCCAAGGCCATGCCGCACGATGGGGCAGGCGCCAGGCTTGGCCGCGCGAACCTCCGGGCACATCGGGCAAACGTAGGCAGAGGATGCCGCTGTCGGCGATGCTGGGCTGCTCATCATGCTGCTGGTCTTACTTGCCTGCACAGAGGTCGGGCTTTGCAGCGCGGAGTTCGCCGGATCCGCCGAACCCAGGCTCGCAAGTGGGATGACCGGCGACAGCCCGAGGATCATTCCGCCCGGTTGGTAATCCGGCGAAAGATATTTCTCCGGTTCAGAGCGAAAACGCTCATTGCACTTTGGATTGCAGAAAAAATATTCAACGTCCTGGTATTCGTAGCTACCGCCGCGGGGGGCGGCCGGATCGACCGTCATTCCGCAGACGGGATCCTTTGCTTTCGTTTCCGGCAAGGATGAATTCCCTTTCAGCACGCGTGTGAAATCCGTCATTGAATCAGAACACGATGCGTTTCAGTGACTGATATAGTAAAACCCAAGTACGCCGAATGCACCGGCATTTTCAGCATGCATGGCCGAGGTACTTCCATGACCACCGTCGAAATCAGCTACACCTATGGGACGTCGCCCGACGAAGCCGTAATGCGGGGTATCGACAACATTCGTGAAGTGTATGGAATCCGCCGGCTGAAGTTCAATGAAACGTTGCGCAGCCTGGCCGTCGAGTACGATGCGACGCGGCTGAATCCGGCCACCATTGAGAGCCTGTTGCGCCAAGCCGGGTTGGATCTCCAGGCAAAGCCAATGTACTGATGTAGTACTGACGCGTAATGCATTGACGCGTAACGTACTGACCGGCACAAGCAGTCCAGCACCGCGGTTTGATTACTGCAATTAGAAAGGGCCCCGCCAATATTTTCATAGGCTGGAGCCCTTTCATGCGCCACTTCGTCTTGCCGTTCTTATATGCAGGCCCCGTGCCAAACCCTCGCCTGCGAAGAATGAATGAGTTAGCGGGGATCGATCCGGGCCAGCGCAGGAAACTTTTGCTCGGCTGCGTAAGAACGACATAGCCGCCCACTTCGGAGGACAGGCGTTCCGCTGCAAAACATCCACAGCCCTGCGGGTTGCAGAGCACATAAAGGTATGTGTTATATTGAGTTTGGTCGTTGGCCACAGCGTCCCCCATAAATTAGAAGCGCAACGCTTCGAAGTGCGCCCTTAGCTCAGCTGGATAGAGCGTCTGACTACGAATCAGAAGGCCGGGAGTTCGAATCTCTCAGGGCGCACCATATTTTTGAAGAGCATCTTACGTAACTCGCGTTCTGACACTGGATTGGGAGAATATCCGGTGCTCAAGACCTAAGACGAAGTACGCAAAAATCCAGAGACTAAGGCTCAATCTCACCCAGCGGGCCAGGCTCGCAGGCATTCGCGGCCAAAAGCACAATGGCGGCTTCATGCCGACCCCTATATTAGATTGCCATCGCAGTGGCGTTTAACGGCGCCTTCACCTTCCGCCCTCGTCTTTACGGATTCGGTGTCGACGATTGTTCAAGCAATTCCTTCAAATACGCCTGCCATACTGACGCCCACGTGTGGGTGCCATGACCATGCGTATTCTCGGAAGCAGGCAGAAGCACAAACTTGCCATTTGCTACATTCTTGATCTCGCGTTCGGCGATCCCTAATTCAGGGGGATTGATGAAGTCGTCCGCGGAGTTTATGAACATCACCGGAGCTCGAATGGAACCGAGCTTCGACGACGGATCATAGTCCCGCGAGGCGCTGACAGCGTAGAGAAAGTCATTGGCATCCAGCTCTGCCGTCATCCGCTTCACCGATTCCTCAAGGTACTTGTCGGCGGCATCGCGCGTCGGCATATCTTGCTGCATGTGGAGCGGCGCACTCCCGGCGATCAGCAGGAAATCAGCGGACACCTGCAGGGCGGCGCGAGGTTCGCTGGTGTACTCGCCGTTCTTCCATTCTGGGTCCTGACGAATTCCATCGACAATCATCCTTCGCCACAGGCGATTTCGCCCGGCAATTTCCACCGGCAAACATGCCAACGGCATCAGCGCGTCCATCTCATCGGGATATGCCTCGCCCCACATCCATGAATGCATGCAGCCCATCGAGGTTCCCATCACCAGGCGGAGGTGGTTTACGGCCAGCCCCTTTTCGATCAGCTTATGTTGCAGCGAGACCATGTCGGCATAGTCATATTGCGGGAAGTGCGCGTGCATACCGTCGCTCGGCTTGCTGGATTTTCCGTGGCCAATATTGTCCGGCAGAATAATGTAGTACTTGCTTGCGTCCAGCAGTTGCCCCGGTCCAAATAGTACGCCGGCAAACATGGGACGAAGGAATTGATGCCCCGTACCACCGGTGCCGTGAAGGATCAGAACCGCATTGGTCGTGCGCCCGTGAGCGTTCTTCACCGGCGCGCCGAGTGTCGTGTAGTGCATCCGCACCTCCGGGGTGGTTTCACCCGATTGAAAGCGGAAATTGTGAATGACGAAGTCACCCTCGTGAGGCGTCGGCCAATTGGTCGTGGCACCTGCCACATTCTGCGCTGCGGCTTGCCCAAAGCCGAACGTCATTGTCGCTGCCACAAACAGTCCCAAGTGCTTCAAGATTCTTGTAGCTAGACCAGCCATTGTTCCTCCATCCAAACACTCATTGATGCCGAGATTGAGTACGCACGTTGGCGAGCGCCTTACGGCATCAGGTCAGTCCCAACCGGAATCGGTCTTTCCTGAGCTGGATAGACAGCTGTGAAGTTAGTCTAGGATCAGTTGCGGGGATAACGATGCAATCTGAACGCAAAAAATGGGATGCCCGGTATCAGGACAGCCAAGACGAGCGGCCCGAACCTGACCCATACCTGATCGAGGCCTACACCAAGTTCGTTTCGCCACTGTTTCCTCGACAAGGTCGAGCACTCGATGTGGCCGGAGGTATGGGGCGCCACGCAATCTGGCTTGCTCGCCAAGGCTGGTATACAACCCTGTTGGATATTTCTCCAGTGGCTCTAGATGCTGCGCGCAAATGGTCTAGCGGCGAACACCTACGGTTGGAGTTTGTGGAAGCCGACCTTGACGATTATCTGCTGCCTGAGGACGCCTTTGATCTGATTACCGTGTTTAACTTCCTGCAACGCTCGCTTTTCCTCTCCCTGCAACAGTGTCTTTGCCCCGGAGGCGTAATTATTTACAAGACGCGCATGCGGTCCACAACGGATGCGGGTGCGCCGGACACACTGGATTACCTACTTCATCCCGGCGAGTTGCCGCTTATCTTTTCAGGGTTTGGAATCGTGGATTACCGTACAGGGAGCAGCCCGCGCGGCCCCATCGCCGCACTGGTTGCCCGCAAACCTCTGTAATGACATCATTGATTTATTGCTAGCCAATGCGGTTTCTTGATCCTGCAGTGACCAGCTGGCAGCTGTTCCCCATGCCGGGCTGCAAACTCCACGAATCGGTTACAACGCTCTGGGCTTTTCACGATACGCCGGATGGAAGACACTCGCAGTAACATACGGGCGACTGCCCCATTCGCCGCGATCATGAAATCTTCGATGAGTTCCGTGGCACGGTTTTCTCCTGTTTCGCCACGCCCAAAACCTGCTGGTTGAGCACTATCCTATTTTTCTCTCGCCATGGTGAAACAACCGCTCCTCGCCATTGCGAGCGTCAGACCTGTTCCAGTTGGGCGGTGAAGTGGCGCAGAAACGGCGGCTCGTAGGTCAAGCGAAGGCCGCGGATCTGCTCGCGCTTATGCCAGACCTCGGTGATGACCTCGATGACGTAGTCGATGTGGCTCTGGGTGTAGGTGCGGCGAGGGATGGCGAGGCGGACGAGATCCATTTTGGCAGCCTTGCCGAACATCAGGGAGCCGATCTCGACCGAGCGGATTCCGCCCTCGAGGTAGAGTTCGGCGGCCAGCGCAACTGCCGGGAAACTGTTCCAGCGGAATGTGAGGGACGAAGGCGCGGGCATCGAGGTAAACGGCGTGTCCTCCGGGAGGCAAGACGATGGGAATGCCCTGCTCGGCGAGGTGATTGCCCAGGTAAGCGGTGGAGGCGATGCGGTAGCGCAGGTAATCCTCATCGACGGCCTCCTGCAAGCCGACGGCAATGGCTTCCAGGTCGCGTCCGGCAAGGCCGCCATAGGTGGGATAGCCCTCGGTGAGGATGAGCAGATCCTTTTCCTGCTGCGCCAGCAGATCGTTGTTGGTGCAGAGAAATCCGCCGATGTTGGCCATGCCGTCTTTCTTGGCGCTCATGGTGCAGCCGTCGCCGAGGGAGAACATCTCCTGGGCAATCTGCTTGGGAGTTTTGTCCTCATAGCCGGGCTCGCGCAGCTTGATGAAGTAGGAGTTCTCGGCGAAGCGGCAGGCGTCAAAGTACAGCGGGATGTTGTGGCTTGCGGCAGAGTGCGCTGACCTGGCGGGCATTCTCCATGGAGACCGGCTGCCCGCCGCCGGAGTTGTTGGTGATGGTGAGCATGACGAGCGGAATGCGCTCGCGGCCGACGCGGGCGATGGTCTGCTCCAGGGCGGCAACATCCATATTGCCCTTGAAGGGATGGATCAGACCGGGCTGGCTTGCCTTCGGGGATGACGAGGTCGACGGCCTCGGCGCCGGTGGCTTCGACATTGGCGCGGGTGGTGTCGAAGTGGGTGTTGTTGGGAACCACATCGCCCCGCTTGAGCATGACGGAGAAGAGGATGCGCTCGGCGGCGCGTCCCTGGTGGGTGGGGATGACGTGGGTGTAGCCGAAGATGCTCTGCACCGAGTCGCGAAAGCGGACGATAGCTGCGGCTGCCCGCATAACTCTCATCGCCCTCCTGAATGGCTCCCCACTGGTAGGTGGACATGGCCCCGGTGCCGGAGTCGGTCAGCAGATCGATCAGCACATCATCGGCCGCGAGAAGAAACAGGTTGTAGTGCGCAAGCTGAAGAAAACGCTCGCGATCGACGCGCTTGGTCCAATGAATTGGCTCAACACTCTTGATGCGGAAAGGCTCAATGATCGTGCGAATGGGCATGAGCACCTCGATGATTTCGGGCGAACAGAACATTGTAGTTCCGCGAGAGGGCTTTCCGCAGGAAATGAAAAGCCCGCAGCCGATCGGGGCTGCGGGTGAGAGACGCAGGAGGAGAATGAATTCGCTGATTCCTTGAATTCGAAGACCGCAATGCAGGCTTCACTGCCCTCGAACTTAGACTGCTTCACGGCCTGCTGTGCGGCGGAGGCCAGCACGGGATTGCCACCGATCACGGTGCTCTCACGGACGCTGCCGGAAGAGGTGAGCTCAAGTTTAAGACGAACGACACCGGCTATCTTCATACGCCGGGCGATATCCGGATAGGCGACCCGGAGATCACCTTTGCTTTTGCAGGCAGGCTCCTGTGCATAAACCGAAGCGAACGAGAGCAGGAGTGCCACGCCAAGAAAGAGCACGGACTTCCGACCGATCCTGCTTGCCGCCCTGGTAGCTATCGTCATCATCATAGGTGCGCAGTTAGAACTACGCGAAGACTGATACTACCGAATTTCTGCGCAAACGCACGATTACGTTAGGTCCGGGACTTGCGGGACGGCATCCTCCGGCGCTGGTTTCCGGTTATTCGGTGATGACGCCGCAGGCCACACGGTCTCCGGCATTGCCCGCCGGATCGTTCATCATGTCATCGGCTTGGGCGTGGATGACGAGCGCGGTGCCACCATTGGCGAAGAGTGAGTTGGGCTTACCTGGCTCCAGGGTCACACGCTCATCGGTAACGGTCTCGGTGGTGGTGCCGTCGGCGGCTACGGTGATGTTTTCCATGTCTCCGGCGTGGGGACCCGCGGGATTTTTGAGGCCGTGGTGAGCGCCGGTGGGATTGAAATGTCCGCCAGCGGATTTGAAGTCCGGGGCATCGCACTTGGCAGTCTGATGAAAGTGGATGGCGTGCTCTCCGGGCGTGAGGTTTTTGAGGGCGAGATGAACTTCGACACCGTTCTGCTTTCTGCTCGATGGTGGCGGTTCCGATTACGGCTCCGGCGGCATTCTTGAGGACAACGGCTTTGGAGGGTACGTCAGCGGCGCAGGCTCCGGCGCACATTAATGCGAGGGCGAGGGGGAGATACATCCAGAGACGTCTTGTTCATGGGAGATCCTTTCGATTCGAAAGCTCAGAGTTCACCGGAGAGCAGCGCCTGGTATTGCGCCTCGGTGAGGGGAACAACGGAAAGGCGTCCCTGGCGCAGCAGCGGTGAATCGGCGAACAATGCACTCTGTTTGATGTCCGCCAGAGCTACGGGATGCGCGATAGCTTTGCCGGCGGCAATTCTTACGAGGGGAACTTTGGGATCGGAGGCATCGACCGAGAGCACGTGGGCGGTTCCGACGGCACGGCGCTCATCGCCGGTATGGTAGATGACGAGTTTGTCGCCCTTGTGCATCTCGCGCAGATGCTTGACGGCGGCGGGATTGGTGACGCCATCCCAGACGGTTTCGTGATCCTGCTTGAGTTGCTGGAAGGAATAGACGGTGGGCTCGGTCTTGAGCAGATAGTACATGGGCAAGAGTTGTACCACAGTTCGCGAGGCAAATTACAGATAAGCGCTCAGCGCGATCCCCGATTCAGGCCAATAGCGGGAGGGCTGTTGACGTCCACCGTCCCGTGTACTCGTCTACTGCAATTGCGCCTGGGTTAATTTGATAGCGTCGTTTCCATAGGTGAAATAAATACTGGCCGCTTGGGCACAGGTTTGATTCCCGTTTGGGCCGCAAGTGTTCGAAGTTGGAGCAACCGTATTGTCCACAGCCATGCCGCTGGTGTAGTTGTTATACCCTCCCCCGGTACCATTGCCAACGCTGTTCAAAGCGTAGCTCCCAGCTACAGTTAAGCGAGTAAGTGGCTGGGCTTCCGGTTGAGCCTATTGTGAAACCGGCGATGCAACTGGCGCCCAGTGATGCATGTTCCGGCCGTCATCTGGTAGCCGTCATAGCTGCTAACGAATATGTGGTCGGCTCCCGCACTGCCCAGAACTTCGGTCAAGGGAGCACAGGTATTAACATTCGCCGGAACCCAAGTCGTTGAGAGTCTGGGCATAAGTTTTCGATACATCCGGAGTTACGGTGGTACCGCTGATAGCAAAACGAATAACGCCCTGATAGTTGCCGCGAATATTGGCCATTCTGCCACCAGCCACAGGCCCACATATTGCCGTTTCTGTTTGTGTAGAAGGCGTTATCGAAGGTGCCCATGTGTATGGTTGTGGCTCCGCCCCATTCGGAGGTACCGTTCAGAAGCAGAGAATAGTTGTTGATGCTCGTCAGGGCACTGTTGGTCTGAACCATTTGCGGCTGCTGGACAGTAGGATTCGACGCGGCTGATTGGCTGTTGGAGAACCAATACAGAGCTTGGGTCACCCCGTTGCCATCGATATCAAGCATTGCCCCATCGACAATACTGTTTGGCATGAAGCTCTGGTTTGACGTGGCCACCACCGAAGCGGCTGAATTGACAGCGTAGAGCAGTCCGCTTTTTGCACCAGCGACGTAAAGCACACTTTTGGCGTCTTCCACGGGGCTGGTCAGCGCGCCCGCACCGGTTAGAGTGACCGGCCAACCGCCGGTCGTGATCTCGCTTGGGGCAACCGGGGATGCGATGCAGGATGCAGTGGTGCAGAAGATGTTCTGGATTTTGTGTAGCGAGCCGTCGTCGGTGCCAACATAGGCGAGATCGTTGGTGTAGTCCACCCAAACGGACGAGAAAGAATCCGGGGCTGCCCAACTGCCCGTGCTGGGTACAGTGCTGATTGAAGCAGGTGCCACCGCCGCAGCAGCCACCACTCCATTTCCGTTCCACGCCACCGAGCCCGCACCACTTGCAGGCGGAGTCGTAGGCACCACGTGCAGTGCGCTGGCGGTTCCGTTGCTCTCCACATAGGCGACCTTCGTACCATCTTCGGACACGACTACGGAGTTCGTGATAGAGCCGCCAATCGTGCTCCCGTTGAAGGCGAACTTTACGGTTGCGGCATAGACCGTGCCGCCCCACCCGTATTGTTTCTGAGCCACGCCCGTATTGGCATTGCAGAGTCCGTTCCCATTCGCTGTGCCGCTATAAAGGTTGGCTTCCGCCACCAGATTTGGCTGTCCACCGGTGACTCCGGGGGTATTCAGTCCATACACAACAAAATCCGTACAGGTCGGCGCTTCCCCCGGCAGGCTGAAATTGTATTTTGCCGGAAAGGTGCCATTGGCCATCGGCGCGCCGAGGGGAACATCCCAATCGATTTGGGGTGAAGCTGCGGAAGTTGAGACGGGAGTTGTGGTACAGCTCTGCTGCATCCGCTTTAGATAGGCATAGATGAGCCGATGCTCGCGCTGGCCAACCGGTCCGGCTGCACTGTCGCCGGTCGCCACCACGTGTCTATGGCTCCAGTCGAAGGGGACGCCTTTCGATGGGAGGTTGATTTTTGCAGCCGCAGTTCCACAGAGGGTGCTTTCCTGGGTTCCCGTTCCGCAAGCCAAGCTTCCGCAAATAAATAGTATTGCCAGAGAAATCACTATGAAAAACTGACGTGAATTTGCTGCTGAGCTTTCCTTGGTTCTTGGACGCATTCTTCTCCCAATGACGCAGGCGGACGGGCAGCGCCGTTATTTGCAAACAGGCCTGTTTAAATTGAATTGTTGTTCGTCAAGTACAATCGTACTTACGATGGTTCATCGTACTTACGATTTCTTAAGCCAGTCAATGGAGAGGTACTCTTCTTAGTCACGAGATGGATACAGTAGATTTGGAGGCCAGCTTGCAGGATGACGCGAGATCGATCATCTTTAGTTGAGCTATGACTGATGAACTATTTTGCGAGGCAGCAATTCGGCGGCGGTTGCAGACGATTCCCGCAGTGCAGACTTTTGGCTATCGGCTGGAAGAGCTGAGTATGGACGAGCGGTAATCGTAGCGCCCTATGATGCGAGTCTGGATGGCATCTTCCAGTCCTTCCACGGGGGGCTACTGGCTACGCTGGCGGACTCTACGGGCGGCGCCGCGGTGCTGACGGTGGCCGGAGCAGAGACTCCGACGGCAACCACCGACCTGAGCATTCGATTTCTGGCGCCTTGCCGCACGCGATGCCCGGGCTACGGCGCGGATCATAAAGGCGGGACGAACCCTGGTACTGTCCGAGATCAACATTCACGACATGAGAGGGCGGCTCGTAGCCGTGTGCCAGGCGAGCTATATGCGGCTGCATGGCAATCGCTGAGTGCGGGAGAACCCTGTTGCCTCACAGCCGAGAGCGTGAGGAAGAATCGCTTGGCGGCGGAAAAGCCTGGAGCCGCACGGGAGATTTGAACCGTGCGGCGGTCCTTCGGACATCAGAAGAACGAGCAAAGATCGAAGCAAGTCACGGATCGAGACATCAAATGCAAAGCGCGTAGATCGAGGTTGGAACGAGCTCTACTGCACGGCATATTTCGGGACGGCTACTTCGAGCAACAACTTTTGCACCTGGGGCACGAGGACTTGAAGCTGTTGGTGCAGACGCTTCCATTCGCGCTGTAGCTGGCGGGAGCGGCCACTGCGCAACGCGGTGTCCAGCATATCCGCCGTGGTTGAGACCGGACCGGAGCCAAAGACGATGAGGCAGTTGCGCAACTGCTGCAAGGCACGCCCGGTGCTCTGGCGGTTGCAAAGCTCGATAGCCTCGTCGAAGGGACTGGATGCGGATTGGGAGTTCATCCAGAAACGTGCCGCAGAGCTGCGTCAACAGCTCTGGATCGCCTCCAGCGTGAGCCAGAATGTGATCGCAGTCGAGAATGATGGATTCGATTGGTGTGGATTCCTCTTGCATCGGCTTCGAAGAAAGCTGGTTCATGGCAGATCCTATTTAAGCCCCGCCGACGGTTCTCCGAGGAGAAGCCTGCCTTGTGTGGCGGATAACTTTCATTAGGAGTTATCGGCTAAGCGAAATGAAATCTGAAGCAAGAGCGCAAGGTATCGCAAGTTCAAGGAATCAGGGTCAAAAAAGGCCGGCATCGCTGCCGGCCAACGGGATTGGAGGAAATACGGTTTACTGCATTCGAACGCGGCGGCTGCGCTGCTGCAACAGCGATGGCGGCAGTCCGAACTTGGCGCGGAAGAGATTGGAGAAGGTGGGAGCACTGTGATATCCCACGGCGCGGCAGATCGCGGAGACCGGAGTGTCGGTGGTCTCCAGAAGTCTGTGCGCCATCTGCATGCGGCGGTCGGCCAGAGCGCGCAGCGGGGTAATTCCGTAGACCTGGCTGAATACGCGATGGAAGTGATGCGGCGACATGCAGGCGACGCGGGCGATCTTTTCCAGGCAGAGCTCTTCGTTGTAAGCATCCTGAATGCAGACGTAGGCGCGCTGGATGCGGCGATAGAGTTCGGCGCGGGTTCCGGGACGGACGCTGTCAATGGATTCGATCTGGCGGCTGGCGGCACTGTAGACCAGCACGACACATTCGGTGACGGCACGGAACTTGTCGGCGATGCTCTCGGGGCTATCGCCGCGCAGGCAGGCTGCACTGAGAGCGCGAAGCTTGGGACCGATTTCAAAGGCAGTGTCGTGCTGAATGCATTCGGGAAAACGAATCACGACGCCATCGCTGTCGATATCGAGCGACGAGGTCAGAGGAGCGCCGAAACTACGAGCGACATCCGACATGTACTTCTGCTCGAAGACCAGAGTGACGGCCTGCGGGGAGGCATTGGGGTCGACGATAATATCGCCGCGCTGACCCTCATTGAGCACGACAAAGGTGGTGGGAGAGATTGTGTAATGGCCGCGCTCGGTGCGGATCCTGTACTGATCCTGCAGCGAATAACGCAGCGACAGAGGGCTGACCAACGGATGTGTTCCAGGACGGAGATGGCCGCTGGCAAAAAGATTCTTGCCCACCAGGGTCTGGTCGGTCAACCTTTTTTGGCATCTCGTGCTCATCGACACACACCATACTCAGATCGTTCATCTGCAACGCTTCAATCTCAAGTCCATTTAGCATTCTGCGACTCCCAGGCTTAGTGATCATTTGCCTCTACCCATTGGATTGCCATCAGCCCTTGTCAAAGTTCCCGGAAAAACGCTTCTTTACAAACATTTACAAACGGCGGAACTGCTGACTAGATGGGAGACGGAATACATTACACAGGGTTTACATGGCGGTCGGAAAAAGAATGGGTTCCAGAATCGGAACACAGGAAGTGTGGTTTTAGTGTCCCATGTGGCCTTCGCCCGGCTTGGGTTTGCGGGCGAGCAAGACCAGGGGCATCACCGCTACGGTCAGGATCGCCATCACCACGATGGTGTCTTTGTAGCCGAGCACGGAGGCCTGCTGCTGCATGGTTCCGTAGATACTGCCGTAGGCCTGTTGCAGGGCTTGCGGTCCGGAACCCAGGCGGGTCGCGAAGACGGAACTCATGGTGTGCAGCAGGCTCTGCATCTGGTTGGAGTTGACGGTGTGGGCGGCGAGATTGGCCTGATGCACCTGCGTGCGCCGGGAGAGCATGGTGGTGACAAAGGAAATTCCGAAGCTGCCGCCAAGATTACGGGTCAGGTTGATCATGGACGAGATCTGGTTGTTCTGTTCCTGGGGCACACCGACGTAGCAGAGCGTGTTGATGGGAACGAAGAGGAAAGCCAGTCCGATCGACTGAAAGACGCGATACATCATGGCGGTGTGGAAGTCGATGCCGAGATAGAGCGAACTCATGTGGAACATGGAAGCAGCCAGAGCGATAAAGCCGAAGGTGATCAGTTTTCGCGGATCGACGCGGGAGACCAAGGTGCCCACGATGGGCATCATGGCCATGACCACCAGGCCTCCGGGAGAGAGCGCCATGCCGGCAAGTTGCGCGGTGTATCCCATCACGGTTTGCAGATACTGCGGAATCAATACGGTGGTTCCGTAGAGCACGAATCCGAGGGTGAACATGAGCACATTGCTGACCGCGAAGTTGCGATTCTTCAGCAGGCGCAGGTTCAGAATCGGATGCTGCTCACGCCACTCCCAGAGAACGAAACCGAGCAGTCCGGCAACGGCGATGGCGGTAAAGATCTGGATGAAGTGGGAGGAGAACCAGTCATCGCGCTGGCCCTTGTCGAGCACGACCTGCAAGGCTCCGAGACCCACGGCGATCAGGCTCAAGCCAAGGTAATCGACCGGTGAGTGTTTGGCCCGCTCGCGAGCGTCATCAATCCAAGGCGGGTCCTCCACCATGCGCGAGGTGAGATAGAGCGAGAGGATACCGATGGGCACATTGATGAAGAAGATCCAATGCCAGGAATAATTGTCGGTGAGATAGCCGCCGAGGGTAGGTCCGATGGCGGGAGCTAGAACCACGGCCATGCCATACATGGCAAAGCCCATGCCGCGCTGCTCGGGGAGAAATGTATCGGCTAGAATGGCCTGCTCGCTGGGGCCTAATCCGCCGCCGCCCGCGCCTTGCAGAATGCGGAAGAAGATCAGCATGGGCAGGGTGGTGGAGAGCCCGCAGAACAGCGAACTGAGGGTGAACAGAAACACGCAGATCATGTAGAAGCGCTTGCGGCCAATGCGGTCGCTGGCCCAGGCGGAGATCGGCAGCACGATCGCATTCGAGACCAGGTAGCTGGTCAGGACCCAGGTGGATTCATCCTGCCCGGCGGAAAGCGCTCCGGCGATGTGGGGCAGGGCCACGTTCGCAATGGAGGTGTCCAGGATCTCCATGAACGTGGCCAGAGTTACGGTCATGGCCACGGCCCAGGGATTGTGACTGGGGCGCCATCAGGGGGCTGGCGCCGGACTGCGTTTGGCTCATCGAACCCTCACGTCCGGAACCACGGAAAGACCCGGGCGTAATCTGCCGTCCTGATTGAAGTCGCTCTTCTCGCGGCCGTCAAAATCGATGCGGACAGGGACGCGCTGCACTACTTTGACGTAGTTGCCGGTGGCGTTTTCAGGAGGCAGGAGACTGAACTTGGCTCCGGTGGCACCGCCAATGCTGGTGACCTTGCCGCGGAACGACATGTCCGCCAAGTGCGTCTACCTTAACTTCCACGGGCTGGCCGGGACGCATGTGCTCTAGCTGCGTCTCCTTGAAATTGGCGGTGACCCAGATGTCCTTGAGGGGGACGATGGAGAGCATTTCCTGTCCGACCTGGACGTTTTGGCCGACCTGGGCGTTGCGGTTCCCTACCACTCCGTCGACGGGAGCGATGATCTTGGTGTAGCTGAGATTCAGTTCCGCCTGATCGAGCGAGGCTTTGGACTTGGCCGCCTCTGCTTCACCGGCACGGGCACGCGCCTGGGTGACGGAGATCTGTTTGGGAGTGATCTGGGCGTTGGCCAGCGCGGCCATCGACTGGCCGAGCCGCGCCTTGGCCTGCTTCACGACCTCCTGGGCGGAGCGCACACTGGCCTGGAGGGCGGCGACGGTGGCATTGGCGGAAGTGGCGGCATCGACCGCCTGGTCATACTGTTGCTGCGAGATTTCTTTTTTGCCCACCAGGGTTGCGTAACGGGCGAGATCGTCGTTGGCGGTCCTGGCGTTGGCTTGCGCCTGAATCAGTCTGGCTTCGGCTTCCTCGACTTGCTTGGTGGCCCCGGAGATACCGGCTTCGGCGTTGATCACGTCGGATTTTGCGGAGAGGATCTGACTGCTGGAGCCTACCTGGGAGATCGGCACATTCAACTGGGCGGCCTCGGAGCCGGCCACCGAGTCCATGTAGTCGGCTTTGGCGCGCTCGACGGCAACCTGGTAATCGCGGTCGTCGATCTCCACGAGTACGTTCGCCAGCCTTCACAAACTGGCCTTCCTCGACGTTGACCTTGGTCACGTGTCCGCTGACACGGGCGCTGATGGGATAGATGTAGCCATCCACCTGGGCATCGTCGGTATCCTCATACTTGCGGCTCTGCCACCAGAAGAGCGCGGCGCCGATGACGGCGAGCACCAGCAGCAGGCGCAAGATGGTGGAAAGCCAAGGCTTGCGCTGAAATAGTCCAGCCTTGGGCTCGGCCGCGGCCGGCTGTCTTCTGTTCTTCGTTCGCCATTACCGTGTTCTCCAAGACGTCTCCGTGGCTGCGGTGGGCAGCGGTAATTCGATTTCTATTTGGCTGGTGCGGGATTCTGCGGCACGCTGAGCGCATTGCCGTCGCCGAGGACCTGGCGCAGGGTCTGCTCGGCGGCGCCGACGGCTCGCGCCAGCAGAACCTTGGCAATGTTGTGCGAGTAAAGGCTGTTGATGTACTGCTGATTTGCCGTGGCCAGGGCTTCCTGCGCCTGGATCACTTCAATGTTGTTGGTAACTCCGGCGGAGAACCGATCCTGGGACTGGGTCAGAGTCTGCTGGGCGTAATCCAGAGTGGCCCTGGCTACTTCTACCTGCTCACCGGCGGCGGTTACGTCGAGAATGGCGTCGGCGACATCCTGCTCGATGCGGCCTTTGAGATCGTCGCGCTGAGCTTGCGCTGCGGCGAGGATCGCTTCGGCCTGACGGATGTCGGCCTCGATTTTTCCGCCCTGGAAGATGGGGATTCGTACCCCGGCATTGACGGTCCAAGTGGAAAATGCATTATCGGGGCGGGTTCCGATGGCACCGTAATCTCCGCTGATTCCGAGGGATGGCAAGCGCTCGGCCTGAGCCGCGCGCTTCTGCAACTCTGCGGCCTTGACCTGTTGATCGGCTGCCAGATAGTCGGGTCGCGTCGCCAGGGCACGCTGCAAAGCTTGCTCTTCGGAGACGGCAGGCAGGGGCCGGTAAGGGACTCGGCTGACCAGTTTGAACTGCTGATGCACGGGAAGTCCGAGGACGCGCAGCAGGGTGATGCGCTGCTTGGCGAGATTGTTGTTGGCCTCGATGAGATTCTGACGGCGGACCTGCAATTCAACACGAGCGCGGAGGGTATCGACGTCCGGAGTGAGACCGGCAGATTCGCGGTCCTCGGCCAGTTGATGAAGCGCATCGGCGGTATTCAACTCGGCAGTGGCGGCATCGACCTGACTTTCAGCGGCGATCACCAGCAGGTAGCTGGCGGCAACCGCCAGAGTCACGGTCTCCCTGGCGGAGTTGAAGGTGAATCCGGCGGCTCGAACATTGGCACCAGCGGCCCTGGTGTTCTCAATGTCATGCAGATCGACCAGGTTTTCGGTCATGGAAACGCGGGCATCCGAGTTGCTGAAGCGCAACGCACTCCCGAGGTTCATGCCAGGAATCTTAAAGTTGAAACCTTCGGCGGGAAGGCTGGCTTTGGCCTCGGACTCGCGCAAGCTGCCGTTGATCTGCGGCAGGATGTTGCTCAACTCCTTGAGGCGAGCGGCCTTGGCCTGAGCGGTTGCCTGTCCGCTGAGGACGATGCCAAGGTTGTACTTGAGACCACGGTTAATGGCGTCCTCGACGCTGAGTTCCAGAACCCCTGGCTGCAGTTTGGCGGAAGGAACACTGCCGGAAAAAGGACTCTGATTCCCGGCGGAGAGCAACTGGTCGAGCGACTGGGGAACATCCAACGGAGCAGCGCCGCCACTGAGTTGCTGCGCCGCGGCTGGCATTGCCAAGACGGAACAGAGCAGCCAGCCGTAAATTTGCCGAACCTGCATCATTGAATCTCCACCCGACTTCGATTACTATACTAAGAAATCATACGCTTGATTTATTTGTCAACGTGAATTACGGAAGAGCATCAACATAAAAAGACGAAATGGCTAAAATAAAAACCAAATGCGCCCTCGGACGCTCGGCCTGCCAGGACCGGAGCGAACGCACACGTCAGCGCTTGATCGAGGTGGCGGTGGAGGTTTTTTCCGATCTGGGCTTTGAAGCCGCGAGCACACGAACGATTGTGGAACGGGCGCACGCCAATTTGGTTTCGATTCCCTACTACTTTGGCAGCAAACTGGGGCTGTATCATGCGGCCGCCGAGTACATTGGTTCCAACATCGCGGAGCGCTTCCGACCGGCGTGCGAGCGCGCCCGCGAAGGGCTGCTGCAAGCCGGATTGACGCACGAGTGAGACGCTGCGGATGTTTACCGAGTTCATCGTCGAGTTCGCGCACATCATGCTGGGGGCCGATACTCCGAGTTCGTGGGGACAGTTCATCTACCGTGAGCAGTTTGACCCGAGCGAGGCGTTTGAGATTCTTCATACGAAGTTCTGCGCCGCTGCTGGAGCTGGGCTTCGAATATGTTTCCCGGCTGACCGAGTCGGCCAGCGGAGGCGCCGGAAACCCGCATCCAATTCATGGCTATCCTTTCCATGGTCAAGTTCACCCGGATCGATCGCGCCTCAGTGCTGCGTACCATGGGGTGGAAGGTCTATTGGCGAGGAAGAGACACGAATTGTGGAAAGAATGCTGCGGCACAACATGCATGCGCTCTTTGCCCATTCAGACTGATATTGCGGGCATTTAATCCCAGATTCGCCAGCCGGACTATGCATCCGGTTCCGGTGGGTTGCGAATCGGATACGATAACGAGTCGGAGGATGTTTCGAAATGGCAGTTCCGGTCTCTCAAATGTGGGCGGTGAGCAGCTATGTGCTCAAGAACCGGTTCCAGGGGCGCAAACACTACCCGCTGGTGGTGATGCTGGAAGTGCTGTTCCGATGCAATCTGGCCTGTGCCGGTTGCGGCAAGGTGCAGTATCCGGCACACGTGCTGAAAAGCCAGCTTACGCCGGAAGAATGCTTCCGGGCGGTGGAAGAGGCGGGCGCTCCGATCGTGAATATCCCGGGCGGCGAACCGCTGCTGCATCCTCAGATTGGTGAAATTGTCGCAGGGCTGATCGCGCGCGGCAAGTATGTGTACCTGTGCACCAACGCGCTGCTGCTGAAAGAGAAGATGCACCTGTTCCAACCGAGCAAGTTCTTCACCTTCACGGTGCACCTGGATGGCGAGCGCGACCATCATGATTTCGCCGTCGCCCGCGAGGGGACCTACGACATTGCCGTGGATGCGATGAAGGAAGCCATTGCGAAGGGTTTTCGGGTAACGACAAATTCCACTTTGTTTGACGGCGCGGACCCGGCCAGTGTGCGGCGCTTCTTTGACGACATGATGGAGCTGGGCGTGGAGGGCATGATGCTCTCGCCGGGCTATAGCTACGACAAGGCTCCCGACCAGTCACACTTCCTCGGCAAGCAGCGAACCCGCGAGTTGTTCCGGCAGATTTTGAGCAACCGGAAGAGGAGTTGGAATTCAACGCCACGCCGCTATTTTTTGAATTCCTGATGGGCCGGCGCCACTACGAATGTACGCCGTGGGGCATTCCGACCTACACCATGTTCGGCTGGCAGAAGCCCTGCTACCTGCTGCAGGACGGCTACGCGGACACATTCAAGGAACTGATCGAAGAAACCCACTGGGACGAATACGGCGAAAAGAGCGGCAATCCGCGCTGCGCGAATTGCATGGTGCACTGCGGCTTTGAGCCTTCGGCGGTGAATCATACGTTCGGTTCGCTGGACGGCATGATTGCCACCGTTAAAGGAATGCTTTCCAGCTACGAGGATGCGGAAGCACTGGCCGCCCTGAAGGCTCCGCACCAGGCAAACCCACAGGTGCCGCTGGTGCAGATTGGGTCCTCGATTGCGTCGCAAATTGAATCCCCAATTGAATCCGAAGCCACACCGCAGGGGAGCCGATGAACACTCAGGAGATGGAAGCCATGACGCGCGAATCATTGCAAGGATGGGTACCGCCGGTGGCTACGGAGAGGGAACTGCGCGCGGCACTGGAACAGGCGTTCGACTATCGCGGCGACGTTACGATGACACTGAAGAGCGGTGAGAGCGTTGTCGGCTACGTCTTCGACCGTCGGCTCGGCAAGTCACTGGCTGAATCCTGTGTGCGCGTTCTGCCGCAGGAAAGCTCCCGGAAACGCGACATCTCCTACGCGGAGATCGCCGCCTTGGCGTTTACCGGGCGAGACACCGCAGCGGGTAAAAGCTGGGAAGCATGGGTTAAAAAATACAGTGAAAAGAAGGCGGCTGGAGAGAGCAATATCGGCCTGCATCCCGACGAACAAGTGTAGATTCGAAAACAAGACGATAGTGAGCACTGCGGCCGGGAGAAATTCCTTCCGGCCGTTTACATTTGCAAAGACAATGGGGCGGCATAGTTTGGTGTTAGCCGCTGGTTTTGTTATATTGAATCTGGTTCTCGTGGCGCTATCGTCTAGGGGTTAGGACGTGAGATTCTCAATCTTAAAACCCGGGTTCGATTCCCGGTAGCGCTACCAGCTAACACCCGCTAAAGCCCGCTTCACGAGGTTGAGACCAGTGAAATAGCCGCCCGGACTCCACCCAACTCTATCGCTGCGCCACCGAGTACAACGGCGCCCGCTCCAGAAAAGTGCAAGGTTCCATCTTCTTCTGCATATTTCTCTTAATGGCGATAGCTTAACGGCCCACCAACTTCTGCAAATTCTCCGGATACCGTGCGCCCTTTATGTCGATCTTCGAAGTTGCCTCGTTGAGCTGCTGCATATCCTCTGCGGTTAATTCGACGTTTGCTCCGCCGAGGTTTTCTTCGAGGCGATGGATCTTGGTCGTGCCTGGTATGGGCACGATCCACGGTTTTTGCGCGAGAATCCATGCGAGTGCGATCTGGGCTGGCGTAGCGTTTTTCTGCTTCGCGAACTCGCCGATTAAGTCGACTAACCGCTGATTGGCATCCCGGTTCTCCGGTGAGAAGCGCGGAACGATGTTGCGGAAGTCGTTCTTGTCGAACTGCGTGTCCTTGTTGATGGCTCCGGTCAGGAACCCCTTGCCCAACGGGCTGAACGGCACAAAGCCGATGCCGAGTTCTTCGAGCGTCGGAAAGGTCGCTTTTTCGGGCTCTCTCCACCACATCGAATACTCGCTTTGAAGCGCGGTAACCGGCTGCACCTTGTGGGCGCGGCGAATGGTGCCTGCGCTGGCTTCTGACAGACCGAAGTGCTTGACCTTGCCTTCCTGGATCAGCTCCTTGACGGCTCCGGCGACATCCTCAATCGGCACCTGGTCGTCGACGCGATGTTGGTAGAACAGGTCGATGTGATCCGTCCTAAGCCGCTTAAGAGACTCCTCGGCAACCTGCTTAATGCGCTCCGGGCGGCTGTCCAAACCCTGCTGCTTGCCGTCAAAGGTACGGAAGCCGAATTTGGTTGCGATGACAACATCATCGCGAAAAGGCGCCAACGCCTCGCTCACGAGTTCCTCATTGGTGTAAGGGCCGTAGATTTCGGCGGTATCAAAGAACGTCACGCCACGTTCAACCGCCGCACGAATCAAGTTGATCCCGGTCTGCTTATCCACGGGCTGACCAAGGCCGAAGCTCAGCCCCATGCAGCCCAGCCCGATGGCGGATACTTCAAGATTGCTTTTCCCGAGTTTGCGCTTTTGCATTTGTGACTCCTGTGACTCAAAGATTGTTTGGTTTGAGACCGGCTCGTCCTTCGCTCCCTACATGGAGAGCAGCCCCTCATCTAGGGGCCATAAGCCTGGGCGGTATGGAAGAATGTGATTCCCCGCTCCACTGCGTGGCGAATCACCGAAATCCCCTGCCGCTTGTCCGTTGCAGGGCCGATGCCGAAACTCAAATTCATACAGCCAAGCCCGAATGCAGAAGCCTCAAGGCCCGTGCTTCCAGTTTGCGCATCCTCATAACTGCTCCGTCTCTCATTCGGTGAACTCGTCTTCCGTGCTCCGTCCGTTCGTCCTCTTGGATCTGTCTTTTACCCTAGAACGTTGGGGAGCTGGCCGTTATTCATATAGCGCCATTGTGTATACAGGAGGCGCCAATTCGAAGGGATGGTGCTTCACCGTTTCTTGGGAAGAGCGCTCGTGTGCGAGATGCACGGGCAAAGAAGGAATGAGCGATCCTGTTGCTTGGACTCGCAAGGTCAGATGCGAGCCACATCGTCTAACCTGTCATGCAGTGCCTCGTACTCGCCGGCGCACAT
This sequence comes from uncultured Acidobacteriota bacterium, assembly GCA_963779365.1. Classification (GTDB taxonomy): domain Bacteria; phylum Acidobacteriota; class Terriglobia; order Terriglobales; family Acidobacteriaceae; genus TOLSYN. The sequence continues at coordinate 85,417 of CAVZYB010000022.1, forward strand.
GACGTTCCGCAGCGCCGAGCCATCGATCTTGCCGTCAATCGAGCAGGCCATGTGGCAGATAATGTGCGGTTGTTTGGCGGTCACGATACCGCCCTCTCCCGCTGCATTTCCCGCCAGCGCGCGGGAGGAACACCTTCCCAGATTCGAAACGCGCGGACAAAGGAGTTTGCGTTATTGAAACCCAACAGATATGCAGCCTCATTCAATTCGAGAAAGGAGTTGTTCAGGTACTGGCGCGCCAGCCGGTGACGAGCTTTCTCTATCACCTTCTGAAAACTCGAACCCTCATCCTGAAGACGCCGCTGCAAAGTACGGGAACTCATGTGGAGCATTTCAGCGATTTGCTCGACGGTCGGGCGACGGCCCGCGAACTTCTCCTGAATGGCAATCCGCACCCGGTCCACGAACTCCTCATCGCCCTGCGATTGCTTAAGCTCCTCATCGAATTGTGGAGCGATCAGGCCAAGCAATTCGGCATTCCTCGTGACGAAAGGCAGCTCGACATCTTTGGAGCGAAACACGATTGCGTTTCGGGGGGTGCCGCACACGACGGCACATCCGAAGTAACGCTCGATCGTCTTCTCATGCTTCTGCTGCCGTTGCTGGATGAGTTCGACCCGCAGAGGAGTGATGCGCGAGCCGGTGCCGACGCGAGCAATTGATAGAACCCAAGCGAAGGCGCACTCAATGAAGACGGGCGGCTCCTCTTCGGCAAGCAACCAGTGGAACTGAATGCTCCACTCGTCGTTGCCGCGTTCCTGGACGATCTCTTCCGGGCAGGTGAGTTGCTTGTACTGGGCCATTCTGTCGATGGCCGCGCCGAAGTTCTCCGACGTAAGCGCGGCGATGCCGATAGGATGGAACTTCTCGATCCTTGACTCGGTGCCTAGCTGCAGTCCGATGGCCGGACTGGTACTGACCTCGCCCACGGCTCGCCAGAATGCAAATAACTCATCGGTCTTCAGCAGCACGCGAGGCTCTCGCACAACACCCTGAGCCAGCCCGGCTTTCCGAAGGACTGCCTCTGCGCTGACGCCTAGCTCTCCCAGCTTTTCAAACGTGCTGCCGGATAACCGGAAATGCTTATTCATCTGTGGCACTCATGCCGCCCGAGGACAGGGCGCTTGATTTGAATACTCACTTAGTGTAGGCAATCGTGGAAGGCAATGCCATTCAAAAGACGCCATATTGTATTCAGTTCACGCCACTAAACCTTTTGCGCCAAACCTGGGGAGCCCTCCGGTTGATGATGTACCACTTCAAGGCAGCCATACTTAATAAGCCACATGCAGTGACGCCGGACGAAATCGGATGGGTATGGCCGCTCCTGGGAAAATAACTCTTCAAAGCTATCCATGCGGAATGGTGTGCGCGGGCGCGCGCACCGGAGCCGCCGGCATTGCCGTCCGACGCAAGCTTGTCCAACATGCGTCGCAATAAAGACTCATCGAGAATTCTGAAATCCGACAGCGTTCCCGGATTCGAAGGCCAGTACGCCCCCGTCTGGGCCATCTTTTCGCCAATGGCCGTCAAGCACAAAGTTGTTTCATCTGACAGCGAGTTCGATGCGAAGTGTCCATAGAGGTCGAAGTAAGCCGGCCGGTCGAACTTGGCGCTGCCTGGGGGCATTGGAAGACGGCGCGCGATTTCCGCAAGTTCTGCCCATAACTCTTCGTACTGCCGCACTACGGATGGAAGGCTGTAGAACGTCAAAGCTCGTTGCCGGGAGCGCTGTCCCATCTCATGCCTCAGCGCTTCGTTGCCGATCAGAGCTTGGATGGATTCCGTGTATTTGCCCAGGTCGATGGCGATGGACTGGCTCGTCGAAAGCAGATCCTGTGCCCACAAGAGACCACCGGACGCGGTCAGGTCGCGATGGCAGTTAGTCCAGTAGGTCGGCACCAGGAATCCTGTCTCGCCGTGAGCGACGGTGTCCCGGTATCCGCTCCAATCGGGCAAGACCTGTGGTATGCCGCAGGCCATCGCCTCCACCGGCGTCAGGCCAAAGCTCTCCTGCAGGGTATCGGTGGGAGAGATAAAGACGTCGGCCGCGGGAATGAGATTTTCCTTGGCGGCGTCGGAAAGGTTCAACATCACCTTGACATGCTCGTCGATGCCGAGCGCCCGGCAGTACTCCAGCAGCCTTTTTGTATAGTCCTTGTCGTCCGATCCCGATATCAGCCACAACAGCTTGCGGCCGGGATTCCGTCGAAGCAATGCTTCGAACACCTGAACGAATGGGTACAAATCAGCTTTGAAGGAAGAGATTCGTCCAAGAAACAACAGAATAAAAGCATCGTTCGGAAGCTTCAATTGACGGCGAAGCTTTCCCTTCTCCTGCGGCCGCAACTTGTCGGTGTCAACGCCGAGAGGGATTAGATCAAGCCGGCCGTTATAGCGCAGATGCGCTCCAAACTCTCTGCCGAAGCTCTCTTCCAGATGATCAAAGATTCTTCGCATCGCTTCCCGGCAGGCACGGCTGGTGCAGATCATCGAATCGCAGGGATAGGTTCCCTCCATGAGAAGTCGCAAGAAGGGATCGAAAAGCAACCGGTTCACGCCCAGGCCATGAATCAAAAAGGTGATCGGATACATCCTTGAGCCACAACTTGCCCGGATGCGCGAGGAGTTCTCCATCCCTCCCATCGAGTTAGAAGCTTGCAAGGGATTGAACCAGGCGGCGAGGTTGTCGTTTATTTTTCCGTGAACCAGGCTGTCGATCGAGGTAAGGCTAACCTTTTCCAGTTTGCTTGGATCAAAGACGGCCTCAAGATACCTGGCCGCCTCGGCCTTCGACTCCGGATGCACGAAGAGTTCGAGAGACGTCGTGCCATAGTGGATGAAGGCGTCCAATAATACGTCGGCGGCGACAATGTTACCGCGCACTCCCAACTGGCGGTCGGGAAAGATCCTGTTCAGCATCGCTTCCTGGAGACGGTCAATAAGGTCCAGAGGCCGCTTGCGCACTTCGTCGTAGCTGCGAAGCGCTTCGCTCATCAGGATTCCGATAGAGTTCCCACGGTTTAGACTTGCCGCCGGTTCACGCTGAGACAAAGGGGAGTTGATAATCATTCAGATTTCTCCAGCTCTCGCCGATAAGGGACGGCATCGCGAGTCGCCCGATGCGTCTCGCGAGCCAGGCCACTGCCCGGTATTCAAACCACTCTTTGTTGCAGCCCGCATGAGGGCTGTTGCTCGCCACCTTCACTCAAGGCGCGCAATCTGTCGGCGGCCATCCTGCCGATGGCCTCAAGCGAATACTTTTGCGCGCAATCGAGACGCCCCCTTTTTGGGCTCGCTCCTGCGCTTCCCCTCGACGGTCATAGACTCGGCGCATGAGGGCCGCCGCGTGAGGAATGTCCGGCTCGGCCCACGACATCTCCGGACTGAAGAATACGTACTTTTGGGTCACTGGAGTGAGGCTGTACCGGACCAGGTGGTGAAACTCTTCCTCCAGGTAGTCCGCCGGCCCGGAGTATCCGGTTGCGATTACGGGCAGGCCGGCGCAGGCCGCCTCAAAGGGTGGGTATCCCCACGCTTCTCCGCGATGCAGCGATACGTAACAGTTTCCGCGATCAAACAGCGATTGCACGAGATGTTCCGGCCACCTCTCGGTTTCAAGTTTGATCCGGGGACGAGCTACCGGGGCGCATCCGCCTGCTGAGGCTGATCATCGCCTCGCTCAAGGCGCGCGCCTCCCTGCGTTCATCCGCGTTTCTGAACCAGCTTTTCAGGATCAGCACAGGCCGCGGATCGCCGTGAAACGCCTCCAGAAAGGCCTGAATGATGCCGAGCGGACATTTCCGCTCTTGCCATTCGAAGACGCTGAAGAATACGAAATCGTCTTTCTCTAATCCGAAATGGCGGTCGATGGCGGATGCATCCGCGTCAGGGTCGCGATGTGGGTGGTAAGGGTGAGGCAGTTGGAAGACTGGTGTCTCGATACTTCGCGCGAACACCTCTGCGTTGTGGCGGCAAGGCACCCATACCTCGCGCGCACAAGCCACTTCGCTGACCCAACTGTGCGGCAGGCGGTCGGTCTCCCATGATGTCAACAGGATGATCTCATCCGACGGCAGATCCAACTCAGACAACTCTGTGGGCACGGTATGGCACAGATGAAAATCGGGTGCAATCGGCCGGTCCAAGAGCGATTCGATGAGCGGGTCGGCAACCTTTTTTCTGCCGCCAAGGTCGTGGATGGACATGGGAACACCGGCAGCGTGCAGAGCGTGGACGTAAGCACGCGCGGCAGCTCCGTAGCCCGTCGGTTCATGCACGTAGCCGTGAAAGACGATGCTCGGCATCGCAGTTGGCTCTTGCGCTTTCCGTGTCCGAACGGCCTGGGCCAAATATCTCAGTATTTGCATTCCCTCACCGGGTTTGGAGGAATCTTGCCGTCCCACAGGCCGCTAAGTATCTATTCAAAGGCTGCGGAGAAACAGAATGGCGCTGCCGCCAGACTGTTCCCTCCGCACATCCGGCCCAACCGAGTCACTCTGGAGCAATAGTCGTATGGACGCCGGTAAAGACTGAGAACCGCCGCCTGACTTTTCGCGCGGCCAGGGCTAATCGAGCGGTGCAGCAGCCGTCGGGGTGATGCTCGCGGAAAGGCTGGTATTACCACAAGTCTTCTTGGGCTTGTAGACGTGCTTGCAGGAATTGTTAACGCTCTGTCGTCCGACGTTATTCGACTTGCTGGAGACGGTGATGCATTGACTTAAGCGCTGCACCCCCGATGCCAGGGCGGGAAGCACCAGTAGACCGGCGGTCATCGATAGAGTTGTCAAACGGGCCAACAGCTTTTTCATAGAGTTCTCCTATTCCGTGGGTGGTGGTTTGCGAATGCAGCATGGTTCGTGATGGCATTTTGGCTTTCCCTGGCCGTCGCGAATGCATTCGAGAGTTACACAACGCCGGACACGCAATTAGCTTCACGGGTTCCGGCACTTGAGTTCGTGGCGACTGGGCAGTGCGCCCGTGAGTTCAGAAATGTTTGAATATTCCAAGCTGCCCACCCTTGCGCTGAAAGTACGGATTCGAGTAGTACTGCCCTGCAAGATTGAAGCCCCAGCCTGCATGTACCCATTGCCGCCACGTCAGCGATACGGAGCGACTCATGAAGTCGGAGATGCTGGTGTTGACCCCGGTGATCTGATACGCCTCATTGCCGAATTCTCCCCGCAGAGTCACAAAGTATTTGTTGTTGCGTCCTTGCCGGATCGCTAGATATTGGGAGTGCGAAAACACCGTCCCTGGCGCGCTCAAATTAAATGTCGCCCCGCTTTCCAGCATCCAGGGGCGACTGAAGTAATAGCTGGCGCTGGCGAGCAAACGCGTGTCGCGATGCTCGTCTTTGGCGCGGTCGTAGCCCATACCGAAGCCGGTGACAAGTTGCTTCTGGCTCAGCCATTTCTTGTGCAGCGAGCCTTCCACCGTGAACGCTGGGAGAAAGAATCCACCGCTGCTGCCGCCCATATGCAGATCCCCGTACAAGCTGTCGGCGAAGTCGTGCATGACTCCGCCGACGAACAAATACCCGGTGTCTCCGAAATCCCGCGCGCGTAACACGTCACCACTCCACTCAGTGTTCGAGGTCTGCTCTATATCGGCATGAAGATAGGTTTGATCGCCGGGGCTATAACCGGCACTCATGGCGCTATAGCCCGTACCGAATTCCAGAGAGCCGGAAAAAGGCGGCTTGGGTTGACCCGCAGGAGCACCTCCGGCTGGCGCCGGGTCAAGTGGCTGTATATTGTTGGCAACTGCCGTATTGGCTACAGTTGCCATTTCGCCTACGGCCACCAAACTCGGCGGGGGCGAGGCTTGAGGCCCATCATTCTGCTGTGCGCCCATCACGCACGGAAGAAACAGCCTTCCAAAGAGCACCGCAAGCGGTGCTGCGCCGCGGCAGGCTCGGCCCAGCGATCGCACTAAGAACCTGCACTCCAAAAGCTTTTCTCCCCACCCTGATCGTTGCCCCGGGGCGACCGTTCCACATCCGCGAAACGTCCTATGCTGCACCGCCAAGGGAACGTGACGTAACGGCAGAGGTTAGTGCCAATGCTGGCACCCCACAAGGGTGTGGACGGCCTATGGCGTTTTTTCTCAATTGCATTGCGGAAGGATCGCCAGTTCTCTCAGCCGGGCTGATTCCAGGATGAGAAGAATGACTCAGTCGTCGGTTAAGAACTTCATACCATATCGAGAGAAGAAGATGGTTTGTAGCTGAAGAATTGCCGCATGAGGATGCAACTAGACAGCTATGGGCAGGCTCAAACGCCAAAGTATCGGGCTCACTCACAGTAAGGGGGACGCGAAGTGAATGTTCTGGTTGCTGATGCCAACAGAATGGCACGCGAGCTGATGGTCCAAGCCCTCGAACAGCATCCGGAAATCGATGTGGTCAGCTCTGTCGCCAGCCCAGGCGATGCCCTGGAGGCGATGAAGCAGGCTGAGGTTCACATAGCGTTGATAAGTGGCAAATTGCAGGGTGGGCCACTGAGCAGCTTCGGCCTGGTGCAGCAGTTGCGCCATTGTTATCCAAATATCCGGGCCATCCTGCTGCTGGAAGAGGGCGCGCCCGATTTGGTGGTAAACGCGTTCCGGGTTGGAGCGCGCGGTGTATTGACCCGTGACCGATGGGGACTCGAAATGCTCTACAAATGCATTCTGACGGTTCATCAAGGACACGTGTGGGCCGATAAGAGCGAACTCACGGCCCTGCTCGACGCCTTCTACAATACGACCGCTCTTTGCGTGACGGATGCGAGAGGAATCCACCTGCTAAGCAAGCGGCAAGAGCAAGTTGTCGTTCTCGTCTCCGAAGGCTTGTCCAATCGCGAGATCGCATGCAAACTCGGACTGAGCGAGCACACCGTAAAGAACCATCTCTTCCGAGTTTTTGAAAAACTGGGGATCTCAAGCCGTGTGGAATTGGTTGCGTACGCCCTCAACAGCTCAAAACGAGTTGCGGAGGTGGTACTCCCTGCTGCACTGGCAGGCGTGGCTTGACTACAAATGAGTAGCTTGCCGAGCGAGCGTCCCGCTCCAGATGTATCTGGACGCAATACCGCCCGGGAAGAAGCTCGCTCTGTGGTTGCAAAATCCGCTTTCCAGCTTTCCGCACAGCCATGACGACTACAAAGTAATTCGGTTATGGAATACGGATTCTAGGGGCAAGGACACTGCCGCATTCAAATTGAATGTCCTTCCCGCCATCCCCGCTCGAACGCCCCCGCCTGATCCGCATATACCCGTCGCAATGTGCATTCCACGTCAGCCGCTCATGCCGGACATAGGCGATGGTCACCCGAAGGTCGTCTACCGGGAATTCGGTCGGGTCACTTCACGGGGGATTGGCTGTGTACGAAGACATGTTGCTCAATCCTCGATACAACTTTGAGGTGTTTCACAACTTGCATAATATCCGGCTGAAACTCGTGGAACACCTGTCCCCCAGCATCGCCGCTGACCGCCGAGCGAAACCCATCGAGCGTCGCTGAAGCTGATCGCGCCCTACCGGGGCGGTAGGCGGTCTGGACAAACGCCGAGGTCAACACCTGCAAAAAATAAGCAGTGTTCGGCTTCGCCTTTCCGCTAATGTCATGGGTAATCAGGATGGGCGACACTGCGTGCAAAGTTCGCCCCATTAAACTATCGCTGGTCGAGACGTAGTGAGTTGAATCCAGCTTGAGCGACGGCGGAGACAAGTACCTCACAAGAAGGGTGCTAGCTTCAGACTTTTTGGGAGCAGAGGATCTGATTATGGCTAGCGGAGCAGGGACGACCGCTTGTGCTGTATTTCGAGCGAAGCCCGCGCCCAGACCAGCACACCGCAATGGCTCCCGTGCGATTTGTTCCAAGCTGCGACATTCCTCGGCTCTAGAAGTCTGCGGCGGTGCGGGCGAAGGAGCGTCTGGAAGCGAACTCTGGTCGCGTAGCAGTAGCTCCGAAGTGAAGTGATGGGGTACAGCTTGGCAGGGGGCAATGCAGGGAGTGAACAGCACGAACGAAACAATGCGAATTAGCCCAAATCCCCTCAACATGATTTCCTGCTGTCTTCGACATAGAGTGCAGGTGCTCTGGATAGGTTGTATGCGCCCGGCAAAAAGCAATGAGCCTGCCGTAACACGCACGAAACCGGGCGCAGTCGATGACCACGCCCGGTTGAAATAAGGAAACACTCAGGCGCCGTCTGAGGGCACGGCACCACGGCTGAGCATCTGTTGGAAGTCGTCTATTGCCGTCGCTATGTTACCCTCCTCCCGGTTAGTGATCGAAGAAGTTCTCAGTGCCTTGATGGTTGACCTCGCCGTTGCAGCACGAGCGTAGGTTCAATGTAGATGGATTGCCTCGCAATATGGATGTCTCCAGCCGTCATTATTCTGTCGCTCCCCAGAGTTTCCCGCCCCAGAGAGGTAAGCGTTGATACACGCTCACTGCGGCATCCCGCCCTCGGGTCTCCGCCCCGGACGAATCGAGTGCACCGTCGTCCGGTTACCTTTCAGCTTAGCAACCGATCTAAGTTGCCGAGCCGAATAATTAGAAGTGCCAACCTACCGGAGTGCGCGTATGCTGCTGGCAGCAATCCCCGGAGGGCAAATGATGGATTCAACGGAGCGAAGCTACCGAGCGAAAAAAGTTATCGTCCTATCTCTATTCATAGTAGGCATCGCGTCCGGGTTGATGGGCGTCGTCAGCATTGCATTAGGCCGTAGCTCGGTGGTGGTCAACCTATTGCTGCTTTTCGGCGGGTTCGGGGCGATTGCCTTGGCGCGACTTCTGGAACTCCTGACCGATATTGCATATCACTTGGCTGCTCTCAAGACCCAGCAGTCATTCGAACTCCTAACCGACATTGCAGACCACTTGGCTGATATCAGGAATCAGCCCATCGCGAACACTCCAGCATTCGGGCAGCCCGTCTGAGAATGCGAGCAGAATGTCACCGGGCTCAAGCGCCACGCAGTAACTGGTTTTCAGGAAATGGCTGCTTAAGGCCTGAACGCTGGTACCGTGATACTTGGTTGCCAGAACGAGGCCGGGGAACCCAGCCATCTTCCACAGCTTCTCTGCAATATCGGTGGAACACACAATGGAACCTCGTATCGTGCATCAGCCGAGTAGACCGAAAACTCCCTTGCCAAGCTATTTTCTATCGTGGGCGCGGCATCGCCGGCACTCATCCACGTGAGGGACAGTCCGCCATGTAATTCAGAGCACTGGGGAAGAAGCTGTCTTTCAGGTACTCAGCGTCAAACGCAATCCCGCCGAGGGCGACACGGTTGGCGGGCAGGTTCTTGATGGGAAATAATATAGCAGCCTGATACAGCTTCCGGTCGCCGCGCGGAACCCAGTAATAGTCAAACATAAATGGTCGTCCATCTTGCTGGTCCATCCGGCTTGCCGCCGTCCCAGTTGGCGGAGGTCGCCAACGCTTCGGATTCTCGCTTCGCATGCAACATCAAAGCGGGGCGATTGTGTTCATTGTTATCGGGGGAGCGATTCGCATCTCTGCGGCTGAAAGGACGATTGCACTCTGATGGTGGCTCGATGCCTCGATGCGAGAGAGGGACAATCGGACCAGGTGGATCAGCGAGCTTAGCGCCTACTCTGACGTCATACTTGGAATGTCGAGATGCTCCTGTTCTGGCAAACGGAGATACTCGCTTACATTCGATGCTGAACTCCAACCACTTGAAACCTGAGGGGAGGTGGAGCGAGAGTGTCAGCGTTACAAATTAAGTAAGTAATTGAGGGGAGTATATCGCGTCCTGCAGCGCAGAATTCAGGGTAGTCAAATATTTCGAGAGTATCGGTGCAACGCTACGGGACGACCCAGCGTAGAACGCCTCCGCCTCGTCGCTCCCGTTCGGTTCACGGCTGACGCCTGACTCTTTTTGTTTCAACTTCTCCTTCTCGCGCTCTTGCCGAAAATCCGGCTCCCCCATCCTGCCCGGCTGTGAGGCGAATAGAGTGCCTGTCTTTTGATCAAACAAGAAAACGTGGGCAGCGTAAGGGGTAAGCACCCGGTGAGTGCCGTCTGGACTTGTGTGTGATGAGTTAGGCATCCTCGGTTTGTGGCCGCGAGAGTGATCGCGTTCTCAGGAGGCGGGGATGGATGGTTTGAGCACGGCGGCGATTGCCGCGACGACGACGGTTGTGGCAAAGCGCAAGAAGCGCCAGCATCGAAGCAGTGAAGAAAGACTACGGATTGTTGAAGAGGCGTCGGTACCAGGTGCATCAGTTGCGTTGGTAGCTCGTTCGCATGGAGTGAACGCGAACTAGGTGTTTGCATGGCGCAAGCTACATCTCACAGGCAAGCTCATCGACAAGCGGTTGAAGGCTGTTACGGCGACGACGCCTCGGTTGCTGCCGGTAACGGTCAGCGACGCGGATCAGCGGTTGGGGGTTGCGGTTGATGCCGGACGGCATCAACCCTAGTTCAGTGCACCGCGCCTTCAGGTTCGATTCACATTCAGTTTCCCAAGGCACAGGTTCGAGTAGAAGGTTGCGCCGATGCTTCCGCGCTGCGCATGGTGCTGGAGTGTCTGCTCCGATGATCGCACTTCCGGCAAACACGCGCATCTGGATTGCGGCAGGTGTGACCGATATGTCAGCGCCGGTCCTAAAATCCCCGATGTGCCGAAGTAAAATTCCCCACCTATTAGTAACGAGTGTTACAACAGCACCGACTCTTCGAAGAGGAGGTGCGGAACCTGCTACGAGGTGGAGAGGTGAGCGAGATCAATGAGCTGAAGCAACTTGGGATGAGCTTGCAAGCGATCGGATCCTTAACCGGGCACGATCGCAAGACCATCCGCAAGTACCTGGCGCATGCGCCAGGTACGAGGCCGTCGTATGGGCCACGGGCACCGCGTCCGGGCAAGCTGGACGCTTTTATGCCGTACCTGGAAGAACGATGCAAGGCGGGAGTCTGGAACGCAGTAGTGTTGCTGCGGGAGTTGCGTGAACGTGGCTATAGCGGCAGCTATACGATCCTGACCGACTACCTGCGACCACAGCGGGAAGCAGCGCGACAGACAGCAGTGCGCCGTTTTGAGACGGCACCCGGGGTGCAAGCGCAGGTTGACTGGGGACATCTCGGTTACTTGGAAGACGAGGCCGGAGAACAAGCGGTCTCTGGTTTCGTATTTACGCTGGGATACAGTCGGGCGCTGATGGCCGAAGGGGCGCTGGATCAGAAGTTGGGAACATTGCTTCGCTTGCATGAGGAAGCTTTCCGGCAGCTGGGCGGGATTCCGCGAGAGATTCTGTACGACCGCATGAAGACCGTGTGGCTGGGCACAGATGAGCGCGGTGAGGTGCGATGGCATCCGCAGTTTCTTGACTTCGCACGCTACTGGGGATTCACTCCGCGGCTGTGCCGACCGTATCGCGCCCAGACCAAGGGCAAGGTGGAGTCGGGAGTAAAGTACGTGCGGCGTAACTTCCTGTGTAGCCTGCAAGGGCGCGAGCCGCACAGCCTGGATGATTTGAACGCGAGGTTACGCAGCTGGGTTTGGGAGGTCGCCAACCAGCGCGTGCATGGCACGACACATTGCATTGTGCAGAGACGCTGGCAGGCGGAACAAGCGCATCTGGAGCCGATGGCCGGACGCTTGCCTTATCCGTACGTAGAAGAGGAGCTGCGGCGAGTGTCGCGCGACGCCTACGTGGCGTGGCAAGGCAACCGCTACTCAGTGCCGTGGACCTATGCCGGACAGCAGGTCATGGTACGCGGACAAAGCGGTGTGGTCGAGGTATTTGCCGGCGATGTCCTGATTGCGACCCATGCGGGGCTCGCCGGTCAGCACCGGATCGCGGCGCAAGCCGTGCATCACGCCGGCATTCCACTCGGTTCGCTGCGCTCGATCGTGAAGACACAGGTTCGGATTCGTCCACTAGGACCGGAGGTCGAAGTGCGTTCGCTCTCTGCTTATGAGTGCATGGCAGCAGGAGGTGGACGATGACCGAGTTCGAGCAGTTGGAAAGCCTCGTTGAAACGCTGGGCCTCAAGGCCGTGCAAGCCCGGCTCCCGAACCTTCTCGAACAGGCTTCGCAGAAAGAGCCCGGCTACGCGGAGTTTCTGCTCGACACTCTGAAGACAGAAGCTGACGCCCGGCGCAGCCGCTATCTGCGGGCGCGGCTGCAACTGGCGCACTTGCCGTATCTAAAGACTTTCGAACAGTTTGATTTCAGTTTCCAGCCTTCGATCGACGAGCGCCAGGTCCGCGAACTGCAAACGTTGCGCTTCGTGCATGAGGCGAGCAATGCGATTTTTCTTGGGCCGCCTGGAGTGGGCAAGACCCACTTGAGTGTGGCCCTTGCAGAAGCGGCGATTCAAGCCGGTTTCGGCGCTTACTTCATCACCGCCCATGACTTGGTCACGGATCTGTCGCGGGCCACGCGCGAGAATCGGCTGGACCGCCGCCTGCGGGTGTACCTGGCACCGAAGCTGCTTGTGATTGATGAGATGGGTTATCTGCCATTGGACGAGATGGGTGCAACCATCTTCTTCCAACTCGTCAGCGCGCGTTACGAGCGCGGCAGCATCATCGTGACCAGTAACAAGAGCTACACCGATTGGGGCAGTATCTTCGGCGACTCAGTCATTGCCACCGCGATTCTGGATCGCCTACTACACCACTCGACAACCATAAACATCCGCGGCGAAAGCTATCGGCTGAAGGAGAGGCGGCGTGCTGGGCTGATCGGCGGACGAGAACAGTCGGGCGACGGAGACAGACAGGTATTGTTCTCCCCGCCCTCACTGGCTCCAGACTCCGCTCCGCCCAAAACGCGCCGCAAAGCGGCGCTGGGCTCTGCTACGTCCGGAGCCAGTGAGTATCTTTCTTAATCACTTGGCGGGGAATTTTACTTCGGCGAAATGGGGAATTTTCAACCGGAGTTGACAGATTCCACGCTGCTGGCAGGTCGTGGGCCAGCGCCAGCAGACCATCGCGATCGATCTCCGGACGAGAGGCGGCATCGCTATCCATGCGAGCGAGGCGTTGTTCCAGTTGCGCGACCCTCTCCAGAGCTGCATTCCAGCGCGACTCCACGGCCGCTCCACGGCTCCAGAGCCGGAACGGCCAAGATCGTCGTCGATTGTCGCCACAGAGGCGAATCCCATGATGCTTGCCGTCTCGGCAAGCGCATACTGGCGGCGTTGACTCTCGGTGTGTTCGACCACTTGTCCCATCGTCGATTGGCGAACATACACCACTGCGCCGCGGCCCAGGTGGTCAGGCGTGATCTTCGGGTTCATTGCCCACCTCCATCTGGTCCGACAACTCGCTTGGCTCTGTGCCCAACGCTTCCAGTAGCAGATCGGCTATCGCCTCTATCAACTCGCGGCGTACGTGTTCGGCCGGATGCGGACTTATCACCCTGTTGTCCAACGGTAACTGCAGTTGTCTCAGAACTACTATCGCCATCCGCGTCATGGAACCGGTCTCCTTTCTTCAGACAGTTCCATGATCCAACCGAATCAGGTTGGCGATCCGACAAAATAGCACGAAGTTCATTCAGTGCTTGCAGGGATACCTGAGGCCGGCCGAGCGTCATCGTAGCGCATAGCGAGGCGTCGAACATCCAGGCTGGTAACTCTCGGCATAAGCCTTTGCGAATTTCAACACAAAACTCCTGTTTCGGGTGATGCCCACTGCGGCGGACTAATCGCACCTGCTTCCCATGCAGCGGATGCCATGGATATTCGATGGCTAAAAGTTTCGATCGGTATGTTGAATGTCGTGTGCTCTGGCGATCTGATCAAGCTCTTGTGGTGGGATGGAGACGGACTCTGTTTGTTTGCCAAGCGCCTGGAGCGTGGCCGCTTCGTGTGGCCGAAGGCCGAGAGCGGTACCGTTTCACTGACGCGTGCGCAGCTGTCGATGTTGTGTGAAGGCATTGATTGGCGCCGCCCAGTTCGAACCGCCGAATCACTGATGGCGATCTAATGCACGAGTGCGATATGCACAGCTATTTATGCGGCTGTGGACGCATTCGAGCAGAGGTCATGGCATACTCTGCTTATGGTTTTCACGCATTCAACTCTGCCGGATTTGAGCACGTTGGATGCGGACACATTGAGGGCGCTGCTGCTAGAAACACATGAGCAGTTACTCTCTCGCGACCCATGAGATCGAACATCTGACGCTGCTGATCGCCAAGCAAACCGCGCAGAGAGTGTGCCGACGACAGAGCAGCAACCCACGACATCGAGCACGGCTTCGCAGGCAGCCAAGCCAGCACGACGTGCGCTTCCCGATCATCTTCCACGCGAGACTAAGACCCACGAGCCTGCTGAACAAGCCTGTCCTGGGTGCGGCGGCGCACTGAAGAAGCTCGGCGAAGATATCTCCGAGATTCTTGAGTATGTTCCGGCAAGCTTCAAGGTGATCCGCCACGTGCGTCCGAAGCTCTGTTGCACAGGCTGCCACGCGATTGTGCAGGCGGCGGCACCGAGCCGGCCGATCGAGCGTGGTGTCGCTGGCCCAGGATTACTCGCCCACATCCTCACCGCGAAGTACTGTGACCATCTTCCGTTGTATCGACAATCAGGGATGTATGCGCGGGATCGGATCGCGGTGGCGAACGCGCCGCAACCTTCTATAGTCTGATCGGGACGGCAAAGCTGAACGGACTAAACCCGGAGTGGTACCTGCGCCACGTGCGATCACCCCATTAATCGAATCGAGGAGTTGCTGCCGTGGAAGGTCACCGCAAACCTGCAGCCCGAAACACACCCGGTAAAGTGAAAAAAGACGCCAAGAGCAAGAACTCTGTGGATGCACCGCTCAACCTGCCTCATATCGCCGAGTTGATCGAAGACGGTGAGATCACGATCGGGGTGGTGCGACCGGTCGGGTGTGTCGCTGTAGCCAACGACAGATATAACACGCTGGCGATGCTCCGGCGCCGCAGGGGCGAAAGCCTGATCCAGTTATTGACCCGTCTCGACCAAGCAATCGCCAAGGCGAATGACGAAGACGTCTATACCGATGAGATTAACGGATAATCTTGCTGCCGCTGACAGCTTCTCCATTCGCTTTCCAGCAGTCAACCACACCGATACCCACCTATCTCCAAGTGTCCACTTAGACGCAAGTGGACACTTACCGCGCTCTCTCATGCTCAACCGCAATTGTCCAGATGGCTCTCACCGGGTGCTTACCGTAAGGGTGCTCTGCCAGAATTTTGTGCAGGTCATCGGGCGCCTCGGGGCCGGGCTGGGGGAACTCCGCCCGTACATCCGCAGCCATATCGTACGCACTCGAAGTCATCTGTTTGTCGGTAAGAAGCAGCATGTGCTGGAGATCGCGCTCGATTGCCGCCTCCACCGCCTTGTCGTGCCCTAACGACTCCAGGTGGACGATGCTGAACGCGATCAGTGCCAAGGCGGGCAGAATCACGGCAAATTCCAACAGCAGCAATCGAGCACGTTGCTCCCTTTCGCGAGTAGGCTTCATAATCCAGACTCCGTACTGGGTAATTCGATTCGGAGCTTACTGCTGGGGTCACCTGGATATGCTAAGGCGATGTAAAAAGAAGTAAAAAGTTGTTGAGTGGGAGAACTCCGTCTTTCTTTCTCGATGCATTCGGGAGCGGTTCGTTGGAGAAGTTCGACGGTTCCTCTGTGCCCGAGTTCACAAAGAGAGATTAGTATGCAGGTTTGTAGGATCGCCGGCGCTGCTTGCCTTGGCATGGTTCTTCTCATGCTATCGGGCCCGGCCGAAGCACAATATCACCTCACAAACTTGGTTTCGAATCAAGTCGGCCGAAGCAAAAAAGCGCGGACCGTATGGTCCGCGCCTCTGTAGCATTTCGCTTTTTGAAAAGCGACTATCTTGTTAGGTTTAAGTTATGCCTTGGCGGCTTTGGCGGCCGATCCCATGGCTGCCGCGAACATGCCCATTACCTGCTGGAGGGTGGCAAGACGCGGGTTGGTGAACTGGCAAGCATCTTTCTTTGCGTTGGTCGCCATAACTTCGAAATCGGCTTCCTTCACGCCCAGCTCGGCCAAGCCGGCAGGGATGCCCACATCCTTCGACAGCTTACGGATCGCGGCGATCGCCACGTCAGCAGCGTCAACCGGAGCCAGACCAGTAACGGTCTCACCCATCGCAACCGCGATGTCAGCAAAACGCTGCGGACATGCGATCTTGTTGTAGGCGCAAACTTCCGGCAGCAGAATGGCGTTGCAAACGCCGTGGGGCAGGTTGTAGAAGCCGCCCAGCTGGTGCGCCATGGAGTGTACATAGCCCAAGCTGGCGTTGTTGAACGCCATTCCGGCCAGGTACTCGGCATAGGCCATCTTGTCGCGAGCTTCAAGGTTGGTGCCGTTGGCAACTGCCGGACGCAGATAGTCAGCAATCAACTTGATCGCCATCAGGGCGCAGGCATCGGTGATCGGGTTGGCGATCGTCGAAACATAGGCCTCGACCGCGTGGGTCAGAGCGTCCATACCGGTAGCAGCCGTCAGAGCCGGCGGCATGCCGACCATCAGGAGAGGATCATTGATGGCGACGTTCGGAGTTACGCGCCAGTCAACGATGGCCATCTTCACGTGCGTGTCGGTGTTGGTGATGATGCAGAAGCGGGTCATTTCGCTCGCGGTGCCGGCGGTCGTGTTGATCGCCAGGAACGGAGGCATGGGCTTCGAGGACTTGTTGACGCCTTCGTAATCGCGAATGTCGCCGCCGCCGGCGATCATCAGGCCAATGCCCTTGCCGCAGTCGTGCGAGCTGCCGCCGCCAAGCGTGACGATACCGTCGCACTTGTTGTCCTTGTAGGCCTTCACGCCGTCGCGGACGTTCTTGTCGGTCGGGTTCGGTTCTGCGCCCGAGTAGATGACAGCCTTCAAGCCAGCGTCCGTGATCAACTTCTTGATGTTGTCAGCAACTCCCATTTTCGCAAGACCAGCATCCGTAACGATCAGAAGATTGGTCGCACCGAGTGCCTTTGCCTGAGTCCCTGCGTCCTTCGCTGCTCCAACGCCCAACAATGTAACGGTAGGAATGAAAAAACCATAAGTCTGATCTGCTAATGCCACGGTGTGTTTCTCCTTTGTTTTAGTTTGTTGCGTTTTGCGGAGTCTTAAAGCTGTACTGCTGATCGTTATCGCTTTTTTTCCAGCTCGGCCCACCAATTGGCGCCGGCGGG
This sequence comes from uncultured Acidobacteriota bacterium, assembly GCA_963779365.1. Classification (GTDB taxonomy): domain Bacteria; phylum Acidobacteriota; class Terriglobia; order Terriglobales; family Acidobacteriaceae; genus TOLSYN. The sequence continues at coordinate 102,586 of CAVZYB010000022.1, forward strand.
ATTGTAGTACGAAACTGACTCGCAGGACAACTTCAATCCAGCTTTATTTTTCGTGCGGTTTCTGCGGCTACAACCAAACGTTGCTTCTTCGGGAACGCTGGGAAGTGTAGCACAGAACTACTTGATGTAAAGCGTTTACTCGATTTACTTTCGAAGAACGCCCGGAGTGTAGCACAGAAAAACCAGTCGGTGTAAATGGAAATCGGACGGTGCCCCAATATTTTTTTGATTTCAGCGCACAAAGTAACAAAGACTCAAAAAACAATTCTGCATGACTTCCGCGAGAGCCCAATTGGCGGAGAGTCGCGTTGCCGACGTTCTCAAAACTCCTCACTTCCGCGCTTTTTTTCCCTCCCTCGTTTGCAATACACCCGCTCGACAACCAACAACCTCTTGGAAGCTTAGTGGACATGAATTGCAACGCGGAGGCGGCCCCGCTCTAAAGCGTGATCAATCGTTCTTTCTCACGCTGCGCGGGTGCGGTTTCGCCGCGCAACATCTTCACCGTATCCGGAAGCGCGGGCAACATCGCATTAAGGCTCTCCATTGCACTGTTCAGACTTCCAGACAGGTTCACAATCAAAGTCTCGCGCCTCGCTCCGCCCACTGCTGGGGTTAGCAATGCGATCGCATCCTCTTCCGCCGAAACCGTTCGCATCGCCGCAATAATTTCCGCCAACCCGCGGTCGACCACGTTTCGCGTGGCCTCCGGAGCAACATCCCGCGCGGATTTTCCCGCACTGCCGATAGTTATTACCAAGTCGACCCGCCGATCGCAGAGCTCCTTCAGCGCCGCTGAAATCAACTCGATCTCGCACGCTATCGTCTGTGTCCACGCGATGCGCGCCTGGAGTCCAGCACGCAGGAGTTCGGAAAGCGCGGGCGCAGCCGTATAAAATGCCGCACCTGCCGCGCTACTTTCCGAGATCGTGATGACCGCGGCCTGAATCACCGATCGAGCAATTCTGTGCACCACTTCGACGGAAGCACCGGGGATCAGTTCGCCGCCTTCCAGTACCCGTGCAAACAGTCCAGTGCGCGGCATGATGCAGTCGCCGGTGGAGTAATAAATTGCGCAACGCGTGTGGCAGACTTTCCCAATCTGAGTTAACTCCAGCAGTACCGGTCCAATCCTAAGGCGCGAACCGACACCAAGTTGGTCTGTCTGTAGTCCGTCAACAACAAGGTTTTCGCCGAATGCGCCCGGCTCCAGCGCTAAGCCCTTGGCGCGCATCGTTTCAATATCCACATGCGCCAGCAGGCTCACCTGCCGATGCCATTCTCCAGCGTGCGCATCGCCTTCCAGACCATGCTCAACCGTAATACGAGCACCGGGAACTTCATGCTTGGCAATTCCCTTCGTGGCGGAAACACAAATATGCAACAGCTTCCCGTCAGCCACGGTAGGGCTCCGCGCGGTACTCACCGCTGCGTCCGCCGGATTTTGCCAGAAGCCGGAGTCCATCCAGCCGCATTTCTTTCGACAGCGCCTTCAGCATGTCATACAGGGTCAGTCCGGTAACCGAAGCAGCCGTCAGTGCTTCCATCTCCACTCCGGTCGAGCCCCGGGTCCTGACTGTACTCCGGATCACGATACGATCGTCCAGTAGTTCCATATCCACAGAAGCATGCGTGAGCATCAGCGGATGGCAGAGTGGAATCAGGTCAGAGGTGCGTTTTGCCCCCATAACTCCGGCAATCCGCGCGGTCTCAAAAATGTTGCCCTTCGGTGTCCGTCCGTCGCGGATATGACCCATCACTTCTTTACCTACCCAAAGCACAGCTTCGGCCTCGGCCTCACGCATGGTTTCTGCCTTTGTACTAACATCCACCATGCGAGGCAGACCCTGGCTGTCCAGGTGTGTCAACTCGCTCATTCTTATCCTCCGATCTGGCTCATCGCAAACTGGCTATCCATGGTTTGCGGCGGTACTTTTCCGGCAATATAGGCCCGGAACTCCTGCCGGGCGGCCAGATCGTCCATCGTTTTCAACACCCGGGGCAAATCCAGCGTCGTTGCATCCATCAAACAGCGGCGAATCAGGCCTCGCGCGTCCATCCGCAAGCGCTCGCAATGCTGACAAAACGGATGAGAGCGAGGAGTAATCCAGCCCACCGTCAGTTGAGTTCCGCGCCAATTTACCAATGTCCTTCGCGCGGGACTTCGGGTCTGCTGCTCTGCGGGAAGAACCTCGGCGTCCAACCCATTGCAGACTTCATCCACTGAGATATATTCGGACTCGCACCAGGCGCGCTCGGTTCCGGTACGCATCAATTCGATAAAGCGAATCTCAAACCCAGCGCTGGCGGCAAAATCCAACAGGCGCGGAACATCCTGTTTCCATGCGGAGCGCCGCAACACGGCGTTAAGCTTGATCGGCGTCAGTCCAGCCTTTTGTGCGGCCTCAATCCCATCCAGGGTGCTTTTGAGACTTCCTCCGCGAGTTACGTCCGCGAAGCGTTCTTCGTCCAGCGAGTCGATGGAGATATTGACCCGATTGAGCCCCGCGCTCTTCAGTCCCTGAACCATCTGAGGCAGTAAGGAAGCGTTCGTGGTCAACGACACTTCTTCCATCTCCGGGATTGCCGATAACGCCTCGATCAGATGCTCGATACCCGGACGCACCAGGGGTTCTCCGCCGGTGATTCTCACCCGGTTGATCCCGCTATTGGTAGATAACCACCGAACCAGTCCTACCAATCCTTCCAACGGTAAAAGATCATCGTGCGAGACCTTCGGTACACCCTTCAAAGGCATACAGTAACGGCAGCGAAAATTGCATAGATTCGTAATTGAAAGGCGAAGCAACCGCAGGCACGAAGAATCACGCGCCTCACTGGAATGACATTCAGGCAAGGGATTTGCCTGTACTGGTAACACCGACATCAAGTCTCCTTTCCAGTTCGGGAGGGTCGCAGCGTTTCCAGTGTAATCCTTAGGCCGTCGAGCAGACTGGAGCAGACTAAAGAATGAAGACATTACTCAGGCTCCAATGTCTTCGGCTGAGAGCAAGGGTTGAAGCGGATCTCAAGTAGCTTGAAAGACACCGTTGTGCCGTTCGCCCACGCTCCCCGGCCAACGCATCCACAAGCTATATCTCCAAACGGACATGGACTCCGTGACCCACATCACCTATATTTGTGACGACGCTCCTGCCGCTTCCTCTAGGATTGCGGTCGTATCTGTAACGCATGGCGGAGCCACCAACAAAAGGCCTGTAGGCTACCAAGGGGGAAGCTTTGGAACCAGATTGCGGATCAAAGCACAGCAACATGCCGGAACAGAATTGGCAGTCCTTCGCACTCTTACTCGTGGATGTGCAACAGGACTTCTGGAATGACCAACTACAAACCGATTTCCCGCATTTTCAACAAAACACCATAGAGTTGCTTCAGTTCTGCCGCCAGTCCGGGATAGAAGTCATTCATCTTCGCGAAGTATTCAATCCAGATAAGACCGATTGGCTTCCCCGCTATCTGCTGCGTGGAAGGTCGCCTTGTGTCCGGGGCACCAATGGAGCAGGAGTGCTGGATTTCGCCGTGGAGCAAGCGGGCGAGAAGGTTATCGAGAAGCAGACGCAGAATGGCTTTCACCATCTCGAATTACTCCCGTACCTGCGCTCAAAAGGCAAGCGATTCTTGCTCGTCGCTGGATTGGTGACGTCGGTGTGCGTGATTTTCACCGCGACCTCGGCGGCTCAGCTCGGCTTCCTGGCAGCCATCGTCTCTGATTGCTGTGCCGACTATCCGGAAGCCCACGCGCTCGCCCTGCGGCGTTACAAAGGCTTTCTATTGGACGTCACGACCTGCGGGGAATTGCCCGCTAAAAATCAGGAATGGAGCGAACAGCTTCGCCGTTTGGCCGCCGAAGAACAATCCGTTGCCGCCGGGGGCGGTCTTGCCTAGCATGAGACCCTACGCCGTATCTCTTGTGTAGTCTCATCCATGCAGCATCCGGCGCTGATCTGAGTCGCCTCTAATCAGCGCCGGACCACTTTCACGATCTGCTCCCGCACGTCGTACGGTTCCCAGATCCCTGTCAAAGACCTAGCGCCCTGTGCCTGCATCAACATGGCCAGGGCGTCCTTGCTTTGAGTATTCCCCTCCAAAAGCTCGATTCTTTTCTGCCCAGCCTGCCTGAAACACGCTTCCCGTGAAGGAGCCAGCTCTAGCTTGCCGGCGATCCTTCACGGAATGCATCAACTTCGGAGCGGTTTAGAAGAAGAAAATGGTGCCGATTGCAATCGAGTCATCGGTTGCTCTCGGAGTACCAAACAGGCTACCGGTGTCATGGGCCGTGCTAACGGTATGGGTAAACTCTGCAATCGGGGTAGCCCACGCGGTCAGTGCATAGCGGACCTGCGCGACGTCCGACCAATTGCTACGCAGAAGAGCTGTCGGGAGAGGGCCGTCGACGGGAGTCTGGCTTAGATGGCTGATACCCCAGCTTCCACCCAAGGTCAACTTCTTGGCAAAGGTGTAATTACCCTGGAGATAGCCGCCACGGGACATGCGCGGATGCCCTACGGAGTCGATCGCACCGAGCAACTGAGCTTCCGTTCCGATTCCGCGTCCGTTGTAGCCGTAAGCCACAACCGATGCGCCACCGAATGAAACCTTTGCGCCGCCGTCGAAGGCAGTCTCCCGAATGTTATCCCCTACCTTCAGGCTACCGACAGCTTCCCCTTCGTTCGCTTCCAGGCTCTGAGTCAGCCCGTTGAGCCAGAAGCTCGTCTTCACCGGCCCCTTCCCAGGCACTGCGTACGCTAACTTGGCCTGGAACATGGGCTGACCATGCCCCGTAAGCGAAGGACCACTTAGTGGGGTGAGGGGTTGGAATATCCCGAAGCTTGCCGTCAACCCACCCATGGAAGGCGTTGTATAGCTAATCTGCGGGATGAAGTCAGTATAGATATAGCCAACGCCAATGCGTCCCAGAGAAACACTGTTCGGGGCTTGGTTGCCACCGGGGGAATTGGGGCTACCGACAGCGAGAATGGTCATGTCGTTCAGAATGGCTTCCTGTCCGAACAAGCCGATGTCACGACCGAATTTGAAGGTGCCGATATGTTTGTTGCCGATCGTGGCATACTGTTGGCGCATATCGATGCCGCTGGTGCCAAAAGCAGACGGAAATCCCCCCGTTAGGTAGACGCTGGTGGGAGTATTAACGCTGTTGATTCCGGGATAGAAGCCAAAGTCAACCAAGATGTCGAGGCCCTTCTGCCTGGTCGAAACCGTGACGTTGAAGTCCGACGGCAGTAAGCCCTCACGGATGGCCGAATTGGGAACTGCGCCCGAGGCCGCCAAGCCCAGGCCCGGCCCGGCTAAGGGATTGCTGTCGGGTCTGTCATGTACATAGAATGCGTTCAGTTCGCCGGAGAACTTCAGATCGACTTCTCCGATGTGCATTCCGATTCCGGTAGTCCATCATGGTGACGAACGGCGTGTGGGCTTGCGGTGCCGGCATCGGCATCGCTGCTTCAGCTGCCGCGGTCGGAGCCATAACGCGCTGCTTCAGCGCATCGTATTCTTGCTGACTGAGAATGCCCTTCGCGCGAAGGACCTCGAGCAGGTCAGTGGTGCCAGCTGGCAGATGCCGGCGCAGGAGTCTGTCCAAATGCCAAAGCAGCGAGGAGTAGAACCAGTACCACTAACTGTGCAGCCCGTCGGTGATTTTTGTTCATTTTGTTTCCTTTCATCCAATTCACAGTTTTTCGTCTAGTTACAGTCTTTCTTCATGGAGCCTCAGGAGTGGGCAAGGCATCATACATCGGGCAGCTCTGTTTCCAAATCTTTTTTGACGGGTCATATATTTCCCTGCATCATGGAGTTCCGCGTCAGATAACAGCCAAGAGCCGTCGCGTGACCTTTCTAACTCCGCTTGCCCGGTTAAACGGCAACACGAACCCACTCCCGAACCCATCTCAATTTGCACTCTCCCACCCTTCAACCCCTTGTATTCCCAGCCTCTTCCCGATGAATGCTGTCTTAAATCCGCGGTGTCAATAATGCGCTTGCAATGTGATTCATCTCACCGAAACCCCTGCACTACTCGTATATGCTTATGGATGTATAGTGGCATACTGCTATATAACTAAAAGGGTACGCGTCCGTACCAATCCGCCGTCGGCTTCGGCCAGCGCTTTGCAGCCGGCGCTGCCAATGCGTTTCCCAATTAAGGAATGGAGGCCACACGTGAGAGAACTGGAACGTTACTTCAAGGGACTGGCGGATCAGAGCCGGTTACGCATTCTGAATCTTCTCCTCCATGGCGAACTCTGCGTCTGCGACATTCATTACGTACTGGAAACTTCGCAGCCCAACACTTCCCGACACCTCACCTACCTCAAGAATGCCGGCCTCATCTTCGACCGGCGTGAAGGAACACGAATCTATTACCATCTGGCACAGCCCGAGGAGGAAGTTCACAAACTGTTATTCGCCCTTCTGCGAAGCGTTTTCCTGCGATCCGAAGTCCTTATCGCGGACTCCCGCAAACTTAAGAAAGCCATCGAAACCGGATCCTGCACCATCAGCGAATGGAAACCCTACTCGGCGTTGGCGCGCGGCCAGAAATTGCAGAAAGCAACTAGCGGATAATGCGCAAGGTCGCCTCACGCCTGAACTTTCATGAGAATCGGCAAGTGGCGGATACTGTTAAACAGAAGGATCTATATGTCCCGCAGTGAACCGGAAGACCTCGCCCGAAAAGTAATTGAGCTGTGTACCAATTGTGACGAATGCAGAAGATCGATGGAGGACACCCCGTGCCTGTTCTTTCCCAGATTGTTCCAGCTCTATGACCGCGAGAAAGAAAAAGACAAGAAGATCACCTCCGACGAACTGAGACGATTGATCGATCTCTGTAACATGTGCGGATTGTGTACTTGTTTCACGGTTCGCGCCGATATCCGGGAGGCCAAGGATGCGTTTATCGCCCGCGACGGTCTCAAGCCGGAGATTCGCGTGCTCGAAGACGTCGCGCGCGTCGGAACAATTTGCGGGGCATTTCCCAGGCTTACCAACCTGCTCGCAGAGATCAAGCCTATCGCCAACCTGGCAAAACAACTGACCGGGATTCATCCCAACAGGAAGCTCCCGAAGTTGCCGCCCCAGAGCTTCGATGCCTGGGCAAGGAAGCGGAATCTTCATCGGAAGCAGGAAACCACCGGTCCCAAGGTCGCTTACTTTGCAGGATGCACTGCCCGGTACCTCTTTCCCGAGGTCGCCAAGGCCACGGTGGAAGTCCTCGAGCGAAACGGCGTTACCGTCTATTTCCCCGAGCAAAAATGCTGTGGCATGCCAAGTCTGTTGGAAGGTGACCGCCCCTTCACCTTCGACCTTGCCAACTACAATCTGCGGCAGCTCGAAGACGCGGTCGATGACGGTTACGACATCGTCTGTTCCTGTCCCACCTGCGGCTACATGTTGAAGGGAGTGTTAAGCGAAGGCGCCTATCTTTCAAAGGAATACCGCGAAGTCCTCCAAACGATGATGGCCGAAGCCGGAGGCGATCAGAACAAAGTGATCGAACGCATTCTCCAGGAGGAAGCCAATCCGCAGGGCCGTGCCACCCCTGCCTCGCCGCGCCGCAGCAAACCGCCCCTGCCGGTCATGCTGATTATCCGTGGCTTGCTGCACGACGAGGGTTACTTCGCCGCCATCGACGGCCGAACCAGGATCAAGATTGCCAGCCATAGCTATGACGCCGGAGAGTACCTCAGAGAACTGGATCGCCGCGGAAAGTTCAACCGCTCTCTAGCCCCAGTGAGCGGTCGAATGGCGTACTATGCGCCCTGCCATCTGAAAGAGCAGGACATGGGCCAGCCGTGGGCGGAGCTGCTCAGCCTGGTGCCGGGGATTTCCATGGAGAATGTCGGAGGAACCTTCGACTGCTGCGGGATCTCCGGCATTATGGGCTTCAAAAAGGAGTTCCACGCCATCTCCCTGGCGATGGGAAGCCGCTTGATGGAGAAGATCAAAGCCACAAACCCTGAGACGCTGGTGACCGACTGCCTGAGCTGCCGGATTCAGTTCAATCAGGAGCTTCCTTATCCCGTGCTTCACCCCGTCGAGGTGTTGAACCGCGCCTATCGCCTCGCATCCGGGACTGGCGCTCAGCCGTCCGGTGGCTAAATCGTCTCGCGGCTAAATCGTGCGCGCGGCCACGGCGGTCACGCTGGGAGAGGTGACTTCGTCCGGTCCACTTCCACTTCCATCCTCGCCATAGTCGTCCTCGAACTCGGCGGCGTGGTGTGCTATCACCTCGACCCGCGACGCGGTCCACTCGCCGCTAGCCGCGTCCACCAAGGCGGTAACGCGCACCTCGGTGCCGGGAACTAAAGCCTGACGCGCCGGCTGAACGCGTTCTCCGGTGGGCACGGCAGAGTCATAAACGATGGCGGCCTGAGCCACAATCACGCGGCGCACATTGCCATCCCGCCCCATCAGATAGAGCAGGTTAGCCGACCGCTCTCCCCGCGGCGCACGCACCACTTCGCCACGGAAGGTGCCTTGGGTTTCGGCCCACAATCCAGAGGCCAGCAACAATACCGCGATCCCCGCATACAACCCCAGCCGTTTCATCTGTTATACGATGCGTGTCAGATGAGGTCCGGTGCGGCAAAATTCACAGCAGCAATGGTTTACCCGCCACAACAAAAAAGCAGGAGCCGAAGCTCCTGCCTTCCTGCAACAACCTGCAGAACTCAGTCCAGAACTCAGTCGTAGTATTCGAGTCCGAGGTGGGTAATCAACTCTTCTCCCTTAAGGTAGCGCAGGGTGTTCTTCATCTTGATCATCTGGATGAACAGATCGTGTTCCGGATAAAGTCCCGGAGCGGTCATCGGCGACTTGAAGTAGAAGCTCATCCACTCCTGAATGCCGATCCCCTTCAACTGCGTGGAACGCGCTGCCATATCGAGGAACAGGACGATATCCAGGGCCAGCGGCGCGGCCAGAATCGAGTCGCGGCAGAGAAAATCGACCTTGATCTGCATCGGATAGCCGAGCCAGCCAAAGATGTCGATGTTGTCCCAGCCCTCTTTATTATCCCCGCGCGGCGGATAGTAGTTGATCCGAACCTTGTGGTAGATGTTGCCGTAGAGCTCCGGATACAGCTTCGGCTGCAGAATCTCGTCGAGCACGCTGAGCTTGGATTCTTCCTTGGTCTTGAATGAGCCTGGATCTTCCAGTACCTCACCGTCGCGATTGCCCAGAATATTGGTCGAGAACCAGCCGTTCACTCCCAGCATACGAGCCTTGAAGCCGGGAGCCAGAATGGTCTTCATCAGGGTCTGCCCGGTCTTGAAGTCCTTGCCCGCAATCGGCGCATTGTGCTTCTTCGAAAGCTCCTGCATCACCGGCAGATCGACCGAGAGATTCGGGGCCCCGTTCGCAAAAGGCACGCTCTCCTGCAGTGCCGCGTAGGCATAAATCTGCGAGGGCGAGATGTTCGCATCGCTCTCCGCCAGGCCTTTCTCAAACGCCGCCACCGACTCATGAACCTCGCTCGACTTCTGGAAGCTTTCGGTCGAGGCGCACCAGATCATGACTAGGCGATCGCACTGGTTTTCTTTCTTGAAGTTGCGAATATCGGCGCGGAGCTGCTCGGCCAGTTCCAGCTTGTTTTTGCCCTTCTTCACATTCGGCCCGTCGATCAGCTTCACATAGTTGTGATCGAAAACCGCCGGCATCGGCTTGATGGTGTCCAGAAACGGTTTAAGCTGCAGCAGCAGTTCCTTTTCCAGAACCTTGGCATTGGCCGCCGCATCATAGGCGCTGTCGGTAAAAATGTCCCAGCCGCCAAACACCAGGTCATTGATATCAGCGAGAGGAACGAAGTCCTTAATCAAGGGTGAACGTCCATCTGTGCGCTTGCCGAGACGAATGGTCCCCATCTGTGTCAACGAACCGATCGGAGCCGCAATGCCTTTGCGTACGGCCTCTACGCCGGCCACAAATGTAGTTGCCACCGCCCCTAGTCCGACGATCAATATGCCAAGCTTGCCCTTGGCGGCTGCAATTTCAGTTGGAGTGCTCTTCTGCCCTGTCGCCATCTGTATGAATCACTTCCTTAAAGAGTCAACATCAATAACCCAAACAACTTATGCTCTCCCCTGCAGTGCTGCTTTGGCAAACTTGTTGTAGTATGTGGCGCAACCAGACACTCGAATGGCGCGCATTGCGGGTTGTGATGCGCTTTCGCACAGGGAACAGTGATGAATCAACATTTAGCGGTAATTACCGGCTGTTCCAGCGGATTTGGACTGCTCAGCACCATCGAACTGGCGCGCAAGGACTACTTCGTAGTTGCCACCATGCGCGACCTTGCCCGCCGCGCCCCATTAGACGAGGCGCTCGCATCCGCCGGCCTCACCGGGCAGGTCAGTGTCCGTACTCTCGACGTTGCCGTCCCGGAATCGCACCAGCCCTTCGTCGCCCAAACCGTCGCCGACTATGGCCGCATCGATCTGCTAGTCAACAACGCTGGCTTTGCCCTGGCTGGCTTCGCCGAGGACGTCACGCTCGAGGAATTGCGCCGCCAGTTTGAGACCAACTTCTTCGGCACCGTATCGCTCACCAAGGCCGTGCTCCCGGTGATGCGCCGCCAGGGTGCGGGCCGCATCCTGATGCTCTCCTCCATCTCCGGCCGCAGCGCAAACCCGGTGCTCAGCTCCTACTCGTCCTCTAAATTTGCGCTGGAGGGCTACACCGAATCCCTGCGTCTGGAGATGAAGCCCCTGGGTATCGACTGCATCCTAATCGAGCCCGGCTCGTATGAGACCGGAATCTGGTATCGCAAAGACAATGCTGCCGCCGCCGCATTCGATCCCGCCTCTCCCAACTACGAGCGCACCAAAAAGTTCCGTGCGTATATCGAAGAGAAGCTGCAACGCCGCGATGCCGTCGAGGTCGCCCGCCTGATCGCTCATCTCGCCGACGTTCCCCATCCCCGCCTTCGCTACCCCATCGGACCGGACGCCAGGGCTACCGTCGTGCTGCGCGCCCTATTGCCATCGAGACTCTTCGAGGCCATGATTGCCCGTGTGCTGCGCTTGGGCAAATGAGAAAAGGCCAAGTGAGAAACGTGAAATGAGAAAATAGCCGGGAGCGCAACCGGCCTCCAGCATCTGTACGCGACCCGAGCAATTCGTTTTCCCGAGGACCCATGCCGACCACCGCCAGCCCCGCCGCCAGAATCTCCCCCGGAGAAGCCGTAGCGCAGCGCCCTGTCCGCGCCTACACGCTCACTCCCGAGCAGCTTCGCAAGTCCGAGGGATTGCACCGCACCAACGTGGTCCTCTCGCTGGCCTCCACCGCCTTTGGCTTAGCCGTGCTCGTGGCGCTGGTCGCCGTACGCTTTGGCCCCAAGGTGCAGCGCGTCGCCGAGTCCATTTCCAGCAAACGATTGGTGCAGGCGCTGATCTTTGTTCCTGTGCTGCTCCTCACCATCGCGTTCTTTGAGTTGCCGCTGGATATCTACGGCCACCACACCTCTCTCGCCTATGGACTGAGCGTCGAAGGCTGGGGCTCCTGGCTATTGGACTGGGCCAAGGCCGAGTTACTGATCCTGATCTTTGCCACCCTCACCCTGTGGGGGCTGTACACTGTCATCCGCCGTGCTCCCAGGCATTGGTGGTTCTACGCGTGGCTGCTCACCTTGCCTATCATGGCGGCCGTGGTCTTCGCCGCGCCGGTCATCATCGACCCGCTGTTTAACCGCTTCGAACCCTTGGCGAAGTCCAATCCCGAGCTCACCGCGCAACTCCAAAGCCTTGCCCATTCCGCAGGGTTGCAAATCCCCGAGTCGCGCATCTTCCTGATGCACGCCAGCGATAAACTGACCACCTACAACGCTTACGTAACCGGCTTCGGTGCCACCAAGCGCATCGTCGTATGGGACACCACCGCCCGCGACCTTACTCTTCCGCAAACCCTGTTCGTCTTCGGCCATGAGATGGGGCACTACGTTCTCCATCACATTTATCTCGGTCTTGCCTTCGGAGCCCTGCTGCTGTTTGCCGGACTCTGGCTCACGCAGCGTATCGCCGAAGCCGCGCTCGCCCGCTACGGCCCCGCTTGGCAAATCCGCTCCCTTGGCGACTGGTCTTCGCTTCCCCTGCTGATGCTGCTGGCCTCGGTCCTCTCATTCCTGGGTGAACCGCTGGGCAACGCCTTCAGCCGATGGGAGGAGCACGCCGCCGATGTCTACGGATTGTCGGTGACGCGCCCGGTCACGAAAGACGCTGGCCAGGTTGCCGCCCAAGCCTTCCAGGTGCTCGGCGAGAAGTCTTATTCCTATCCGAACCCTTCGCCCCTGCTCGTCTTCTGGAGCTATTCGCACCCGCCAATTTCCGAACGAATCCAGTTTGTCCTCTCGAATGACTCCGCCACCGGCCATCCCAATCCATAAGCCGAAGGTGCCTCACCTACAACCGGAATAGCCGCCTGCCCCCCGGTGCGGTATGGTAGCCTTGAACTCAGAACAAACCCCACCTCCGGAGATGAATGCGTGTCCAGGATACCCGCAGCAGAGCGTATCGCGGCGGTTGCCTTTTGCGCCGATCAAAATATGGAAGCGCCCCTGCACGTGGCCGCATCCTCGCTGCTGCGCAACCTTCGCGAGGACTATGCGGCGCGCTTCTATTTTCTCTTGACAGGCTTTTCCGAGGCCGCCATCGCCCGCTTGCGCCGCACTCTGAATGTCACCGGACGCGCCTACACCATGAAGATACTGGAGACGCGCGATACCGGCATCTTCCGTGGATTTCGCCCGCTGCACGGTAACTACACCCCCTACTACAGGTTGCTCCTGCCTGAGCTGGTCGAGGAGCAACGCCTCCTTTACTTCGATTCCGACATGCAGATTAAAGTGGACGTTTCCCCACTGTTCGAGATGGACATGGGATCGAAGGCGATGGGGTTCGTGGTGAGTGGAGTTGTCTCCACAAGCTTGGAGTCGAAGTTTTTTCTCTCCCTGGGCAAGGCTCCGGACGGCCCCGCATTCAACTCCGGGGCGATGCTGTTCAATCTGCCGGAATGGCGGCGTCAGGACTGTTCCGCCAGAGTTCTCGCCTTCTGCCGCGAGCACAGCGCACAGTTGGCCGCAGCCGATCAGACCGCGTTGAATGCGCTATTCGCAAACGATTGCTTTCGCCTCGATCCCTGCTACAACGTCGTGGTCCATGGAACCACCGCCCCGGAGACAATTCCGGCAAGCGGAGTCCTCCATTTTGTCGGCAGCCCGAAGCCTTGGGATATCGGCGGAAGTCTGCTGCTGCCGCACGCTGGACCATGGTTCGACGATCTGCGCAAGACGCACATCCCTTCTCTGATGCGTATCTCGTGGCTGAATCGGGGGGCATGGATGCGCTTCCCCAGGATACTCGGCGGTTACCGCCGCATCCTCCGCAACAAACTGCCTCAAGCCTGACCTTGCCCGCTGAAAAAGTGCGCCCCTTGGCGAGGCGCACATTCTCCAAATCTTCGTTCCGCCAGCTATGCATTTGCACTGGCGCATTTGCATGGTGTCATCGCACTTGCAGTGGTGTCATCCTTGTATCTCTGGGAGAGTGGCGGTTTTTTGTTTTTTGTTTGAGGTGTCATCCTGAGCGTCAGCGAAGGACCCCTACCCCGGTCCAACTCTCCCGCGCGGTCTCAAGCTTTTCAGCCAGCAATCGATTTCTCTACTCCAATCCAAATTCCTTCCAGCGCCGCGTGATGCGCTCCTTGACCTCGCTCGACATCTCAACCGCATCCGGCCACGGGCGGTCGAAGCCTTCGGTCGACCACTTGCGCGTTGCGTCAATCCCCATCTTGCTGCCGAAGTTCGGCAGCCGCGATGCGTGGTCCAGCGTATCGACCGGCCCCAGCGTGAACTGAATATCGCGCTCGGGATCAATGTTGTTCAGCGTGCGCAACGTAACTTCGCGCAGATCCTTGACGTCGCAATCCTCATCCACCACCACAATGCATTTGGTGAACATCGCCTGCCCCATCGACCAGATCGCATTCATCACCTTGCGCGCCTGTCCCGGGTACGATTTGCGAATCGAGAGAATCATCAAATTATGGGCCACGCCCTCCGGCGGCAGATGGAAATCCACCAGCTCCGGAATCATCATCTTGGCCGCGGGCAGGAAGATGCGCGAGATCGCCAGTGTCATCCACGCATCCTCTTGCGGAGGCTTACCCACAATGGTCGCCGCATAAATCGGATTCTTGCGATGCGTGACGCACTGCACGTGAAACACCGGAAACACGTCCTCCAGCGAATAGAAGCCGGTGTGATCGCCGAACGGACCTTCCACCTTCATCTCACCAATGTCGATATATCCTTCGAGCACGATTTCCGCACTGGCCGGAACCTCCAGATCGACCGTCTCGCACTTCACCACCTCAATCGGTTTCCCGCGCAGGAAACCGGCGATCATGTACTCCTCAATGTCCGGAGGCGCGGGAATAACGGCCGCAAACGTCAGTGCCGGATCGGTGCCGATCGCCACCGCAACTTCCATTCGCCCGCTCACCGGCTTGCCCTGTACGGCAATGCTGGCGCCGCCGCTGCGCGCCATGATGTCCACCGAGGAACTCTGCCCCAGCGTCGGCCCATTTGCCACGGCCGCGCGCATCAACTCGCGCTGATGTTCGGCGGCGTTCTTGTGCCGCTGCCAGTGCATCCCCGTGCTGGTCGCATCGTAAACGTGCATGCGATACATCCCGACGTTGCGCTTTCCCGTCCGCGGGTCCCGCGTCATCACGCAAGGCAGGGTGATGAATTTCCCGCCATCCTGCGGCCAGCACTGCAGAATGGGAAAATCGAGCAGGGAAAAATTATCGCGCTTGATCACTTCCTTGCACGGCCCGGTCGAGACCCGCTTGGGAAACAGATTTCCCAACTCTGCCAGCTTCGGCAGCATCTTGATCTTTTCCAGCAGCCCTTGCGGCGTCTTCACGTCCATCATCTGGTGAATCCGCTCGGCAATCTCATCGAGCGAGTCGGAACCCAGCGCCAGATTCATGCGCCGCTCGGAGCCAAACTGGTTGATAAAAATCTTGTGCCCGGGATGTCCCTTCACATTTTCAAACAGCAGCGCCGGACCACCCGGTCCGCGCCCGTTGCGTGCGCCCCACTTGGAGACGCGGTCGGTAATTTCCGTTACTTCCAGTACAGGATCGACTTCCGCTCTAATGCGCTTGAGTTCGCCCGCTTTATCGAGCGCCGTTATCCATTCGCGCAGATCGTTATAGGCCACAAAGACTCCATTAATTTACTTGCTGAGTGCCAATTGCAAAAACGATTATAGCCTCGCAGGCAAAAAGGCCGGGTGGCCCATTCAAGCCCGCTGTTGGCTTGAGTGGGGCGGTTGACTTTGCTCTATCTCTGTTCCAATTAACTATCTATCTCTCTCCCGCCGTCCCGCAAAAAGGGCGCGGATTCTCTCCGCGCCCACTCCGTCCAACCGAACGCCTTACTGGAAATCTTTCATAATCTCCTCGAACACGCTCTTCGAGGGCCGTACGATCTCTGCCGGCAGCGTCCCGATCGGCTGGTCCACAAGGTTCAGCATATCGGTGAAGCTCGGCTGCCCTGCCTTCAAATAGAACAATCCGGTGAGCACTTCGTTCTTCTCCCGAGCCTCGGCCAACCGCGTCAATGCCTGAATCCGGTTGGTTGGATTGAAGTCTTCTTCCAGCTTGGTCAGTCGCATCTTCGAGCCGTCGTGCAGCGTGATACCGATCCCGCTTCCGGCTTCGTACTCCACATCGATCTCTTCGAATGCAGGCACGAAGTTAATGTCATGCAGCGGCTCTTCGTTGTCTTTGACGAACTTGTAGCTCTTGGTCGAACCCTCGTGATCGTTGAAGGTCACGCACGGCGAAATCACATCCAGCAGTACCGTTCCATTGTGTGCGATTGCCGCCTTCAGCAGCGCCTGCAATTGCTTCTTATCGCCGGAGAAGCCGCGCGCCACAAAGGTCGCGCCCAACTCAATCGCCAAAGCGCAGGTATCCACTGCCGGTAGTTCGTTGACCACGCCGGTCTTCAGCTTCGAGCCCAAATCGGCGGTTGCCGAGAACTGCCCTTTGGTCAGCCCGTACACGCCGTTGTCTTCAATGATGTAGATCATCGAAAGATTGCGGCGCATCAAATGCGCGAACTGCCCCATCCCAATCGAGGCCGTGTCGCCATCCCCGCTCACGCCGAGGTAGCGCATCTTGTGATTGGCCACCGCCGCCCCGGTTGCAATCGCCGGCATGCGTCCGTGTACGGCGTTAAAGCTGTGCGCCCGGCTCATAAAGTACGCCGGGCTCTTCGACGAGCAACCGATGCCGCTCAGTTTCGCAACCCGCTCCGGCTCGATGCCCATCTCGTAAAACGCTTCGACAATGCGCTCCGAGATCGCGTTATGTCCGCATCCCGCGCAAAGCGTAGTCTTGGCGCCGCGATAATCCAGCACCGAGAGTCCGATGCGGTTAGTCGGTCGCACCTCATCCTGGTCGTCCAGCTCCGTAGCCATTACTTCTTCTCCTGCGACACCACGCTGTCGGTAACGAAATGGGCTTCCAGCGGAAGTCCGCTATAGTGGCAAATACTGCGCAGCCTCACCATGTTTTCCGCCGCAATATCCATCTTGATCAGTTGCAGCATCTGCGCGTCGCGGTTCTGGTCAATCACATACACGCGCTCATGCGCGGCGATGAATTCGTTTACCGCGGCGTTGAACGGATAGGCGCGCACCCGCAGATAATCCGCTGCAATTCCCTGCTCTTTCTGCAGTTCGTCCACGCTCTCCACCACCGCCCAGTGCGACGATCCGTAGGCGATGATGCCAACCTTCGCGCCCGGTGTGCTGCGTTCCAAAACCGGCGCTGGAACGATCCCGCGCGCGGTCTCCCACTTCCGGTTCAGGCGGTCCAGGTTGTTGACGTAATCTTCAGGACGTTCGGAATATTGCGCCTTCTCATTGTGTCCGCTGCCTCGCGCAAACCATGCCGCGTCGGGGTGCTCGGTTCCCGGCAGCGTGCGATATCCAATGCCGTCCCCGTCCACATCCTTGTAACGGGCGAAGCCGCCAAGCCGGTCGAGATCTTCCTTGCTCAGTACCTTGCCGCGATCCAGCGGTGCCTCCGGATAAGGGAAGGGATCGCTCACCCAGTGGTTCATGCCGATATCCAGATCGCTGAGCACAAACACCGGAGTCTGCAACCGCTCCGCCAGATCGAACGCTGCCCCGCCGAACTCAAAGCACTCCAAAACCGAGGCCGGCAGCAGCAGCGGATGCTTAGTATCGCCGTGCGAAAGAAAAGCCATCGCCAGCAGATCGCCCTGCGCCGTACGCGTCGGCAAACCGGTCGAAGGCCCAACCCTCTGCACATTCCAGATCACCGCCGGAATCTCGACATAGTAGCCGAGGCCGGTAAACTCGGCCATCAATGAAATTCCCGGACCGGAGCTGGCGGTCATGGCGCGGGCTCCTGCCCACGAGGCACCCAGCACCATTCCGATGGCGGCCAACTCGTCCTCTGCCTGCACCACCGCGAACGTGGCCTTCCCGTTGGCGTCCACGCGATATCCTTCAAGTACTCGCTCAGGCTCTCAATCAGCGAGGACGAGGGCGTAATCGGATACCAGGGCACCACCGTGACGCCGGCAAACAGCGCTCCCAGCGCCCCAGCCTCGTTGCCGTCGATGATGATCTTGTTCGCGTTCTCGTTCATCCGCTGCACCTGGTAGCGTGAGACCAGAGATTGGCGGCGGCGTACTCGTACCCGGCGCGAGACGCCGCCAGATTCACCTCGGTGGCCCGCTCCTTGCCGCTGAACTGCTTGCGAATCGCCTCTTCCACCTCCGCATAGTCCAGCGAGAGCAGGTGCGCCACCGCGCCAACATAGACCATGTTCCGCAAAAGCTTCTTCAGCTTCGCGTCGGAGCTCACCGGCGCCACCAGCTTGTCAAACGGAGCCGAGCAAAATGCCAGGTCATCGCGCAGAGCACTCAGTTTCAGTGGTTCGTCAAACAGCACCACGGAGCCCGGTTTCAGTGCGCGCACATCGTCGGCTGCGGTCTCCGCATTCATCGCGATCAGCACCTCGCATCGCAGCTTGCGCGCCACGTACCCATCCTTGCTGACGCGAATCGTGAACCAAGTCGGAAGTCCCGCAATGTTGGACGGGAACAAATTTTTGCTGCTCACCGGAACGCCCATCTGAAAGACAGTGCGCATCAGAACAGAATTTGCCGACTGGGAGCCGGAGCCGTTAACCGTGGCGACTTGAATACTGAAATTGTTTACAACAGGCTTGCGATCGTGGCTGCTGTCAGCGCCCTGACCTGCGCCAACGCCGGTACTTGCCATGGAGAAGCCATCCTTCGAGAGGCGCTCAATTCACTTAATCCCGTGCTACTACCTCGTGCTATTACCCACGGTTATTATACGGCTGCCGTCAACTTTGCCCGCCAAACCGCGCGCTCCCGCTGCATGGTTCCTCCTCGGCTCTGCTTCACGCATCCATCAACAGGAATTCGACTGCCATGAAAACCGTCCTGCTGCTCATCTGCTCCAACATCTTCATGACCATCGCGTGGTACGGACACTTGAAGTATCGCCAAGCTCCGCTCTTCGCCGTAATCGTCGTAAGTTGGCTGATTGCCTTCGCCGAATACTGTTTTCAGGTTCCCGCCAACCGGCTCGGCTATGGTGAATTCACCGCATTTCAGCTGAAAGTCATCCAGGAGGTCGTCACCCTATGCGTCTTTGTCGTCTTCGCCCGGTGGTATCTCGGTGAAAGCATCAAATGGAATCACGCCGTTTCCTTTCTGCTTCTGATCGGTGCCGTGGCCTTCGCTTTCTGGAACAAGCTCTAGTCCGTTCCAGGCGCGGCGACAGCTTCGCGGCCCGGCAACTCCCCCGCCAGCCCCGCCCTGCTTGCAGCCTCCGAACTCATCCACGCCTGAGCGCAAAAAGAAACGCCCTGTCCTCAGGACAGGTGCTCTCGCCCCTACTCTTCTTTGAAGAACTGCGCCATCTTCCTGAACTTCTCATACCGCCCATCCAGCAACTCGCGGTGCTCAGCTTCTTCAACTCCGCCAGATTTTCCGCCAGCACCTGGTCCAGATTCGCCGCCATCTTGCGCATGATCCGTGTGCGCGCCGCCTTCCGGTTCGGGCACAATCGCGTCAATGATGCCGAAGCCGATCAGGTCCGGCGCGGTGATGTGCATGGCCTGCGCGGCCAGTTCGCGCTTGCTGGCGTCGCGCCACATGATCGAGGCGCAGCCCTCCGGCGAGATCACCGAATAGACGCTGTTTTCCAGCATGAAAACCCGGTCGCCCACCGCCATCGCCAGCGCGCCGCCGGAGCCGCCCTCGCCCGTGATGGTGACCAGGATGGGAACTTTCAGCCGCGACATCTCGCGCAGGTTATACGCAATCGCCTCGCCCTGTCCGCGCTCCTCGGCGCCCAGTCCCGGATAGGCTCCCGGCGTATCCACAAACGTAAATATCGGCCGTCCAAACTTCTCGGCGATCTGCATGGCGCGAATCGCCTTGCGGTAGCCCTCCGGATTCGGCATCCCGAAGTTCCGGTAAATCTTCTGCTTGGTGTCGCGTCCTTTTTGCGTGCCCACCACCAGCACCTGCCTCGCCGTGGAAGCGCGCCATGCCGCAGATCATCGCGGCATCGTCGCCAAAGGCGCGGTCGCCGTGAATCTCGGAGAAATCGGTAAACATGTGCTGCACGTAATCCAGCATGTACGGACGCTGCGGGTGGCGCGCCAGTTCCGTGCGCTGCCAGGCCTCAAAGTTTGCGTTCACCTGCCTGCGCAGTCCCTCGATCCGGCCGTGTAGAATCCGGAGCTGTTTCTGTGCCTCCGTTGTTGCTCCCGGCAACCGATTCCAGTTGCGCAATCTGGCGCTCGACGTTTTCCAGTTCCTGGTCTGCCTTGATTCCAGCTTTCATGCTTGCCTTCTCGTCCTAGTCGATAACCTTGATTGAGTCGGGGCCGCACAACTGCTCCACGCTCTTCATGAAGGCCCGGTCTGCAACCACATTATAGCCTTCAGCTTCCATCACCACGACGTATTCGCCCGGACGCACCAGGTCGAACAATACCTTGGCATCGCCCTTCGAGCGGCGTGAACAGCCCATGCAGCGCGTCCACCGTCTCCGGCAGTGCCTCCGGCAGTTGAATCGAAATCCGCAGCGAGCGTGGCAGCCTTACCTTCGCCTCGTCCAGCGGAGTGATGTCGTTGATGAACAGCTTGGGCGCGGCGTCTTCCTCCACCCGCACCGCCGCCTTCACCAGCACCGGAATCTCCAGCTTCACCTTCTCCTGCAGACCGCTTGTAGGCCTCCGGAAAAACCGCCGCCTCCACCCGCCCGTGCATATCTTCGATCACCAGCCCCGCCATCAGGTCGCCCTTGCGCGTCTTGGCGATGCGCACCCCGGTGATCAGTCCGCCCACCGAGATGTCCTCATTCTTCGCCGTCGAACTCTTCATCGCCAGCACGTCGCTGGTCTTGATCGCGTGCAGGTCCTCGATCTTCTCCTGGTATTTTTCCAGCGGATGTCCGCTGATCCAGAAGCCGAGAATCTCCTTCTCGTTCGCCAGCCGTACCGACTCCTCCCAGTCCGGCACATTCGGCAGCCGATCCGCCGCACTCGCCGCCGGGCTGGCTTCTTCAAAGATGCCGAACAGTCCATGCTGTCCCGCGTCGCGATCCCGTGCCGCCTTCTGCGCCTGTTCCATGGCCTTGTCCAGCACGTCCATCAGTTGCGCGCGCGCGTCCCAGCGAATCCATCCCCCCGCTCTTGATCAGCGACTCCAGCACCCGCTTGTTCAGCAGCCGCAAATCCACCCGCTCGCAAAAATCGTAAATTCCCTTGAAGTGCCCGTCCTTGCGCGCCTCCACAATCGAGGTGATCGCGTTCGCTCCCACGTTCTTCACCGCCGAGAGGCCAAAGCGAATCTTGTATCCCAGCGTCAGCGACGGAGGGCCGTCGGTCGCCTGTACCCGCGTCGGAGCCGTTCCGCGCCGGCGCGATGATGGGCGTGAAGTTCGCCGCCGACTCGTGAACATCCGGCGCCAGAACCTCGATCCCCATCTCGCGCGACTCCCCGATGTACTTCACCACATCCTCGGTCTTGCTCGTCACCGAGGTCAGCAGCGCCGCCATGAACTCCACCGGATAGTGCGTCTTCAAATACGCCGTGTGATAGGCCACCAGCGCGTAGGCCGCCGCGTGCGATTTATTGAATCCGTATCCGGCGAACTGTGCCATCAGGTCAAAGATGTGCCCTGCCTTCTCGGTGGAGAACTTGCGCTCGGCCGCACCCTGCATAAAGCGCGCCCGCTGCTTGCCCATCTCCTCTTCGTTCTTCTTCCCCATGGCGCGGCGCAGCAAATCGGCTTCGCCCAGCGAGTAGCCGGCGAGCACATTGGCGATCTGCATCACCTGCTCCTGGTACACGATGACGCCGAGCGTCTCCTTCAGCAGCCGTTCCAGCTCCGGCAGCATGTAGTCAACCTTCTTGCGTCCCCACTTGCGCTCGATGAAATCGTCGATCATCCCGCCCTGAATCGGCCCCGGCCGATAGAGCGCGTTCAAAGCCGTCAGATCTTCCACCGTCGTCGGTTGATAGCGCCGCAGCACGTCGCGCATCCCGTCGGATTCAAACTGGAAGACCCCCGAGGTCTGCCCCTTGTGAAACACCTTCTCGTAAGTCTCCGTGTCTTCCAGCGGAATCTTTTCCATCACCACGGTTTCGCCCCGCGTCATCTTTATGAGCTTCAGGCAGTCGTCGATAATGGTGAGTGTGGTGAGCCCGAGGAAGTCCATCTTCAGCAGGCCCATCTTCTCCACCGCCTTCATGTCGTAGGCGGTGACGATTTCGTCGTTCTTCGTCTTGTAAAGCGGTACCAACTCATCCAGCGGCACCGGAGCGATGACCACCGCGCTGGCGTGTACCCCGGAGTTGCGCACCATCCCTTCCAGCTTCTTTGCCGTGTCCACCAGGTTGCGAATCGCCGGATCGTTGGTGTACGCATCCGCGAACGCCGCCACATCCGCCATCGCCTTGTCGATGGTCATCCCCGGCGTGCCGGGAATCATCTTGGCGATGCGGTCCACCTCGTTGTAGGGCATGTCCAGCACCCGCCCCGTGTCCTTGATCGCGGCCTTCGCCGCCAGGGTGCCAAAGGTGATGATCTGCGCGACCTGCTCGCGTCCGTATTTTTCGGTCACATAATTAATGACCTCGCCGCGCCGGTTCATGCAGAAGTCCACGTCGATATCGGGCATGGAGACGCGCTCGGGATTCAGAAAGCGCTCAAACAGCAACTCGTTCTGGATCGGATCGACGTCGGTGATCCCCATGGCGTATCCCACCAGCGATCCGGCGGCCGACCCGCGCCCCGGTCCCACCGGAATCCCCTGGTCCCTGGCATAGCGGATGAAGTCCCACACAATCAGAAAGTATCCCGGAAACTGCATCTGCTTGATGATGCCGATCTCCCGGTTCAAACGCTCTTCATAGTCGCTGAAGCTGTGCCGCAACTTGCCCAGCTCTTTCAGCTCGCGCAGCAAATTCATGCGCTGCGCCATTCCCTCGCGCGCCACCCGTTCAAAGAAGCTGTCGATGCTCTCCCCCGGCGGCACCTCGAAGTTCGGGAACGGATTCTGAATCTTCGCCAGCTTCAGGTTGCAGCGCTCGGCGATCCCCACCGTCCGGTGCAGCACCTGTTCATAGCCCTGGAAAACCTTGGCCATCTCCTCGTAGCTCTTCACAAAAAACTGGTTGGTCTGGAACTTCATGCGGTTCGGGTCCGCAATCGACTTCCCGGTCTGGATGCAGATCATCACATCCTGCGCCAGACTATCGTCCTCGCAGATATAGTGACTGTCGTTGGTGGCAACCATGGGAATATCCAGGTCCTGCTCCAACCGGAACAAGTCCTTGTGAATCCGCTTCTCCTCGGCCAGTCCCTGGTCCTGTATCTCCAGGAAGAAATTCCCCCGCCCGAAGATATCCTCCAGCGTCTTGGCGGCCGAGCGCGCCGCTTCGTACTTGCCTTCCATCAATCGTTCGGCGACCTCGCCCTTCAGGCAAGCCGACATCCCAATCAACCCTTCGGCGTGCTCCGCCAGATAGCGCTTGCTGATCCGCGGCTTGTAGTAAAAGCCGTGCAGCGATGCCTCCGAACAGATCTTGGTCAGGTTCTTGTAGCCCGCCTCGTTCTCGGCAAGAACAATCAGATGGTTGTAGCTATCTCCTTGCGGCTCCGCGCGATGGTCATCCTTCTTGCAGACGTACAACTCGCAGCCCAGGATCGCCTTGATCCCGGCCGCCTTCGCGTCGTCGAAAAAATGCACGGCGCCAAAAATGTTGCCATGGTCCGTCATGGCGACGGCTGGCATTCCCAGCTCTTTGGCGCGCTTGCACAGCAGTTTGGTGTCGCATGCGCCGTCCAGCATGGAGTAGTCGGTATGAAGATGCAGATGAACAAAATCGGAAGACATGGCTATCGCCGATTGTAACCCGCAGCCACCATGGAAGCAGTAGCCGGTGAGGAAAACGTCATGCCTGCCGCGCAACGGCTCACCGCAAACCATTGCGCCGCCCTACGCAACCCCGCACTTTCCGACCTGTTACCATCCCCGCTCTAGTGCCAGATTGGTATATGCGACGGCAAATTCATTTTCAACGTATATCGAACCTTTTTGCCCTGCCGCGAATCAAAGTAGATGATGCCGAAGTTAACGGCACCTGTAGATTCGAACCGGGAACCAGGAGGTAGATCAATGTTCAGCGATATCATCGACATGCTCTTCGGCTGCTCGCACAAGAACTACAGCTTCCCGATCACCGCGAAAAAAGGGAGCAGCAATCACTCTCACGCTGCCAGTGTCACGGGAACCTATGTTGTCTGCCTGGATTGCGGCAAGGAATTTCCCTACGACTGGAACAAGATGAAGATTCTTCCCCGAGAGTCCATGCCAGCGATGGCACCCCTCGCGGCCGGGCCAGTCACAGGATTCAGCAAAGTTGCCTGAGTCCGGCAACAGCACCCGCTGCGCCGAGGATGTTTCCTGCTGCGCCGAAATTAGCCTTCCCAAGTCTCGCGCCGTCCCCAGCGACGTGAGGCTTGCGCCAAATCCTTGTCCGGCGGCCTAACGGCTCGCTGAGATCGCGATATCCTGGCCGCGCGCAATGTACCTTGAAGCTTTCCCCTGAGCACCGCAATGTGCTTTGAAGGGTGTCATCCTGTTCTCCGCGAAGGCCCCCTACCCCGCCCTAACCTTCCGTGTCGCGCCAAGCATTTCAGCCAGCAATCGATTCTGTTCGCGGACACCGCACCACTCCAGCGCACATCGCGTTCCTACTGCGCGTGATACTTCCGGCTGTGGCCGCGCAACTCGTCGACAATCACCTCTGCCGCCTCAGAAGCCTTCGCAAACTCCCCCGGAGGAAAGCTGATCGCGCCCACCCGCGCATGTCCTCCGCCGCCGTAGCGCTCGCAGATCTTCGCCAGGTTGATCCGGTCCTCCACATCGGCCCAAGGATTTGAACCCACCGAAATCTTCACCCGAAAGCTGCTCTTGCTCAAACTCACGCTGTACACGCTCTGCGGATGCAAATAGTACGGAATGAACTTGTTATAGCCCTCAAGATCGTAGTCCGTAACGTCGAAAAAGATCGTCCGGTCGATGCACTCGCTGTGCTTGCGGATAATCTCAATCGAGCGCTGGTGCCGTTCCAGCAGCGGTGGCATCTGTTCGGCGACCAACGGCAGCGCCACAATCTCCCCCAGCGGACGGTAGGCCAGCAGTTCAATGAGTCTCGGAATAAACCCGGAGTCCTGGTTCGCCTCGATTGCCATCGTGATCCGCATCGCCGGTTCCTTCATTCCCACCGCGATTTCCGCGCTCTCGTAGCAAGCTCCGTCCACAATGTCGGCCCACCGCACCATCTCCTCCACCGGCGCGGCGTCAAAGCCGAAGCGGTTCTCCGCGATGGTCGTCAAAAACTTTGCGCACGACTTGAAATCCGGATCGAAGAATTGCCGGTTGCTCTGCTGCTGCTCAAAGTACTCCGCATCGCCTTCGGTCAGAAATGCGCTCTCGTGATGATCGAACCACCAGGTCAGCTTCTCCGAGGCCAGATACTTGAAATCGACGATAGCGTTCTCGTCGCCCGTGAAATCGTCCAGATTAAACAGTGCTCCGGCGCGATGCAGCAGCCCCTGATATTGAAATTCCACGTTGCGCCGGATGCGTTCGCGATAAAATCGCGTAAACAGCGAAGCCGAGCAAGCGCCGTCAAAACATTTGTCGTGATAAAAAACCTTTACGATCAAGGATTCCCTTTCTAGAAGAACGCCCGAGGGTGGCCCATTCAAGCCTTCCTTTGGCTTGAGTGGGGCTGTTGACTCAGCTTTTGGCTCTTTCTTCCTTCGTTCTTTCCGTCGCTTGTTGTGCCCACGGCTATCCTGCGCCAGCGAACACAAAGCCCCTAGAAATAAACGTTTTGCCCAGCGAGTGTCAAGCGCGCAAGCTGACGCGCTCTGCTCTGTATGCACTGGAATCTCTGCTCTAAGCGGCTTTGACGGCCTGATCCTCGGCCCATTCCCCAACCAGCGGCAGCTTGAACTTCTCTCCCTGGAACGCCTTGACCAGCAGCACCAGCCACACGATGAACAGCACCAGTTCCAGCATCGGCCAAAGAAACAGCCCTGCCACCGGGAGGTACAGGGCGAGCCGCGGAATCATCGAGACAATAGCGAACGCGATCGACTGAAAGCAGTGGAAGCGCACAAAACGATTATTACGATACGGGTCGATCAGAAGAAAGATGATTGCCGGGAACAGGAAGTAGGCCAGCGCCCCCGCAACATTGTCGGAAACCGCCGCCGAACTCGCCCGAGACGCAGCCCCGCACGCACGTCCGCATCGCGGACAGAAATTGGCACCACCGTCGAGTGCCGCGCCACATCCGGAACAAAATGCCATTGCGATCCCTTGTGCGGGCAACGCCTCCCGCAGCCTATTCAGAGTGCGGAGCCGATGCTATTGGTTGCTGTAAAAAGAGACTCTCGTGCAGCTTTGGAACCCGCACGCCTGCGCTCTATTCCGCGCCGCGCAAACCCGATTTCTTCTTCTGGCATTGCTCGCAGATGCCGTAAACCTGAAAGTCGTGGCGCGTGGTGACGTAGCAATATGCACGCCCGACCTCCTTCTCCACCTTATCGATCTCCGGCGAATCGAACTCCACCGACGTCCCGCACTCCGTGCAAATCATATGATGATGGCTGCGCCGGTTAAACTGGTGCTCATAGCGCGTCACTCCGTCCTGGAAAGCCACCTCGCTGGCCAGCCCGCACTCGGCCAGCAGCTTCAGCGTACGGTAGACCGTGGTGAAGCCGATCCGGGGATCGCTGCGCTGAACCAGATGGTGCAACTCCTCGGTCGAAAGATGACCGCGAGCCTCCAGAAAGGCGCGCAGGATGGCGTCGCGCTGCCCGGTGTGCTTCAATCCAACCCGCTTCAGGTGATGACGGAAACTCTCCTCGGCTTTCTGGATCGCCTCATGCGAGAGCTCCGGACTCTCGTCAACGTGTTTCGGATGCGTAATCATAGTCAGTGATGAATCTAAGAAGCATACCATTGGACCCGCTTTCCGCTTTGATATTCTTGGGGCTACACTCTCAATGTGTTGACTCTCAATATGCTGATTCTCAATGTGCTGATTTCCAATGTGCTGAATTCAATGTGACGGAGGACCTAAGTGGCGGCCGACAAATTTGAAGTAGGCCTCGTACAGATGTCCTGTTCCCCGGAGCCGGACGAAAATCTGGAGCGGGCGGTCGCCCACGTGCGCGAGGCGGCCCGCCGCGGTGCTCAGGTCATCTGCCTGCCCGAGCTCTTCCGCACCCAGTATTTCTGCCAGCGCGAAGACACCGCGCTGTTCGACCTCGCCGAGCCGATTCCCGGACCCAGTACGGCCCGCTTCTGTGCCCTCGCCCGCGAGTTGAAAGTAGCCATCGTCGTCTCTCTTTTTGAGCGCCGCGCCCCCGGCCTCTATCACAACACCGCCGCCGTCATCGGCAGCAACGGCGAAATCCGCGGCCTCTACCGCAAGATGCACATCCCCGACGATCCCCTCTATTACGAGAAGTATTACTTCACCCCCGGCGACCTCGGCTTCCGCAGCTTCGATCTCGAAGAGGGCTCGGTCGGAACCCTGGTCTGCTGGGACCAGTGGTATCCCGAGGGTGCCCGGCTTGACTGCCTTGCAGGGCGCCAACGTTCTCTTCTATCCCACCGCCATCGGCTGGCATCCGGCGGAAAAGGAAGAGTGGGGAGCCGCGCAGTACGAAGCCTGGTTCACCATCCAGCGCGCCCACGCCATTGCCAACGGCGTGTTTGTCGGCGCCGTCAATCGCGTCGGCCACGAGACCGGCAACATTCGCGGCAACCAGGTGCCGGGTGCGGGCTTGGATTTCTGGGGCGGCTCGTTCCTCTCCGATCCTTTCGGCCGCATCATCGCCAAAGCCTCGCACGACCAAGAAGAAATTCTGCTTGGCACCGTGGATGTGAAACTGCAAGAGGAGATTCGCCGCAACTGGCCCTTCCTGCGCGACCGCCGCATCGACGCCTACGCGCCGATCACCCAGAGGTTTGGAAAGTAGATGACGATCAGCAATCGAGCCGCCTCCCCGGCCGCCGCCGGATACCGCATGCCCGCCGAGTGGGAGCCGCAGCGCGCCACCTGGCTGGCGTGGCCGCATAATCGCACCGATTGGCCGGGAAAGTTCGCGCCCATCCCCTTCGTTTATGCCGAGATCGTGCGCCACCTGGCGCGCGCCGCCCGCGTCGAGCTGATCGTCAACGATGCCCAGGCCGAAGCCGCAGTTCGCACTCTATTGACCGACGCCAACGTCTTGCCGGCCCTGGAGCCGCGCATCGCCTTTCACCGCTGGCCCACCAATCGCGGATGGCTGCGTGACTCCGGCCCCATCTTCGTGAAAGACAAGCAGGGCAAGTCGCGCTCACCAACTGGAAGTTCAACGGCTGGGCCAAGTACACGCAACTGGCAACTCGATAACCAGCTTCCCGAAAAGATCGCTGCGGCTGCGCGGCTGCCCGGAGTTCCCCGCCACTGTCGAAGCCGCAGGTCTCCCGCGCCAGATGGTGCTCGAAGGCGGATCGATCGACGTCAACGGACGCGGCCTGCTGCTCACCACCGAGGAGTGCCTGCTCAGCCCGGTCCAGCAGCGCAATCCCGGAATGTCCCGCGAGCAGATCGAAGCCGCGCTAAGCCAGATGCTCGGCATAAAGAAAGTCCTATGGCTGGAGCGCGGCATCCTGGGCGATGACACCCACGGCCACGTCGATGACATTGCCCGCTTCGTCGGCCCGCGCACGGTGCTCGCCGCCACCGAAGCCGATCCCGCGGATGGCAATCACCTGATCCTCAAGAACAACTTGAAACGCTTGCGGCAAATGACTGATACCACGGGAAAAGCTCTGGAGATCATCCCCTTACCCATGCCCTCGCCCGTCATCTTCAAAGGCCAGCGCGTCCCCGCCAGCTACGCCAATTTCTACATCTCCAACCAAACCGTTCTGGTGCCAACCTTCGACGATCCCAACGATCTCCCGGCCCTGAACATCATCCAGCGCGCGCTTCCCCGGCACCGCGTCGTCCCCATCTACTGCGGCGATCTCATCTGGGGCCTCGGGGCGATTCACTGCATGACCCAGCAGGAACCTGCGGCGACCGATGCGAAATAAGAACGAAAATGACGGAGCCCCCGTGCCTGACGAACACTGCACTCCCGACGAACTCTGGATGGCCGACGAACTCTGGATGACGGAGGCGCTGCGTCTGGCGGCCTCTGCTCAGCTCACCGGCGAGGTCCCTGTCGGCGCGGTCGTCGTCTGCGACGGACGCATCGTAGGCCGTGGCTGGAATCAGGTGGTCTCCCTCAACGATCCCTGCGCTCACGCCGAAATCCAGGCCCTGCGCGATGCCGCCCGCCAGCTCGGCAACTATCGCCTCAGCGGCTGCCAGCTCTACGTCACTCTGGAGCCTTGCGCCATGTGCGCCGGAGCCATCGTCCATGCCCGCATCAGTCGCCTCGTCTTTGGTGCCCGCGATCCCAAAGCCGGAGCCTGCGGCAGCATCATGCAGGTCATCAACCATCCCCGCCTGAACCACCGCATGGAAGTCACCGAAGGTGTGCTCGCCGGCCGCTGCATGGAAATCCTCCAGGCATTTTTCCGCGACCGCCGCGCCTAATTCGACGCGCCTAATTCGACGATGCCGGGAACGTCGAAAGTGCCACCTTGAACATCACTTTGAGAGCTGTCATTCTGAGCAGCGCGAAGAATCCCGCCCCGCTGAAATCTCCCGTGCGGCCCCAACTTCTCAACCACCGAACGATTTTGCTCTTCCCCGCGCAACGCAGCTCACGGTCGCAAATTCAGGCGATCAGCTCATCCAGCCGGGCAAACAGCTTTTGGTTCGACATCCGTGGATACCCGGCGAGCTTCTCGCGAAATTGCGGAATGTTGAAGAGAAACGACTCCACCCGCTCCTTGGTCAGCTCCTCCCAAAAAGCGCCGTACCCTGTCCGGCCCAGCCAGAACGCATTGAATATCTGCTCGAACTGGTTGCGCACCGGCACCGCCAGGTACGGCTTTCCCAGATGCAGTGCCTCGGTGACCAGCGAGAAACCAGCGTTGGCGATAATCGCCTGAGCCCGCACCAGATCGTCGAAAAATGTCTCGAAGCCGGGCTTCTTATACAGAATGTTTCCCTCGCGCCCTTCGCGTCCAAAGCCGTAGGCGATGAACTCCGCGCGCACCGAGGCCAGAACCTTGATCAGCGCGGCGCAGGTGAGGTCACATAGACCAGGATCGGCCCCTCCGTGCTCGGCACCGCGTCCTGAATCTGCTGCCGCAACATGGGCGGTACCAGTTCGGAGTTGCGCCGCCGTCCCGCCGCCTCGAAAAACGAGGTCACCAGATAGTGTGTTGCTCCCGGCGTCATCATCCGCGTCAACAGCTTGGCCGCCGTCGCGTCGGTCCGGTACTGCCGCGGAGTAGCCACCACGTAATCGGTGAGGATGTGCTGATTGTCGATCGAGAGAACTGGCAGCTTCCGCCGTCGCCCTGCCCGGCAGGTCAAAGGCTCGTAATCCGTGATGACCAAATCAATGCCGCGCTCATCGATCACCCCGGCAAGTTTGCTGATTCCGCGCGCCGCCTTGCCCGCATGGAACAGGTTGCGCGCCAGCGTGCGTTTGTACCGCACCTGGTTATTCACATAGGTAAAGCGGAAGCCATGAATCTCCAGCACCTCGCAGATATCCCCAAGGTTGCGCAGCCCCCGGTCAAACGATGCGGCAACCACCGTGTGTCCCTGCCGTTGCAGATGAAGAATGATCTCTCGTGAGCGGGTGGAGTGCCCCGCGCCCTCGCCGTTGACTCCATAGAGAATGTTGGCCATTGCTGGCTCGCAGTATAACCAGCAGAGTGCGGCGCCACAAATGCAACCGTCCTTCCCGAGTGCATTTCTGGTCTGGGCCCGAGGCCGCCACCCCAGTACCGCCCCGGATGCGTTGCTTTTCCCCAACTGATCCCGCATAATTTGACGGCTGACTCCCGCCCTCTGGATGGCTCGATTTGTTGAACCTGCCCAACTCGATCACCTTAAGCAGAATTGCCTGCATCCCTTTTTTCATCTGGGTTCTGTCCAGCAATCTCTTTCACCCCGGTGAGCAGGAGGCGCTGGCCGCCGGAATCTTCATTCTGGCTTCCATTACCGACGGGCTCGACGGCTACCTGGCGCGTAAGCACGGCCAAATCAGCAGCATGGGAATCCTGCTCGACCCGATGGCGGACAAACTCCTGGTCGCCGCCGGGCTCATCCTCTTAGTCCGCTACACCCCCAACCTTATGCCGCCCTGGATCGTCGTCCTGGTCCTCGGACGCGAGTTTCTGATCACCGGACTCCGAAGTGTAGCTGCCGCCGAAGGCTTCGCCATCCAGGCGCGCGAACTGGGTAAGCTGAAGATGATCGTGCAGATCGTGGCCATCGTCGCCACCATCCTCGCCCACGGCTGGTATGAGTGGAACATCTTCGGCTTGATCATCGGAGTCCAGCTAATCGCGCGCATCTCGATCTGGTTCATGCTGGTGGTCTCCCTGCTCTCCGGCGTCGATTACTTCATCGCCTTTTGGGATCGCGTAGATCGTTCGGCGCGCCATCATCCAGCCCCGTCCGCCCCCATCAAGCCCGGAGCCGCAAACTCCACCCCCACCGCCTGATATTTTCCCGAGCCTGATGGTTCCCGAGCCTGATATTTTTTGAGAGTTGTCATTCTGAGCGAAGCGAAGAATCCCCGCACTGCCCAAATCTCCCGCGCGGACCCAAGTTACCTGCCAGCGTTCGATTCTGCTTCTCTCACCGTACTTCCTGCAAAGTAGTTCCTCCCGTACCCCCTACTCCACCCAGTCGAAGCTCCGCGTAACCGCCTTCTTCCAGAAGTGATACAGCGATGCTCTCTTCGCTTCGTCCATCGCCGGATTCCAGCGCTGACCTTCCGCCCAGTTGGCGGCCAGTTCGCCGGTGTCTTTCCAGTACCCAACAGCCAGACCGGCAGCGTATGCCGCCCCCAACGCCGTGGTCTCCTGGATCACCGGACGCACCACCGGCTTATTCAGAATGTCGGCCTGAAACTGCATCAGCAACTGGTTCTGAACCATGCCGCCGTCCGTGCGCAGGTTGGCCAGCTCAATGCCGGAGTCGATCTCCATCGCCTCCAGCACCTCGCGAACCTGGAACGCGGTCGCCTCCAGTACGGCCCGGGCAATATGCCCCTTGTTCACATAGCGGGTCAGCCCGGCGATGATGCCCCGCGCACTGTCTTTCCAGTACGGAGCATAGAGTCCGGAGAACGCCGGAACAAAGTAAACCCCGCCATTGTCCTCCACCGTGCGGGCCAGCGCCTCGATCTCCGAGCTCTTCTCGATAATCCCCAGGTTGTCGCGCAGCCACTGCACCAGCGCGCCCGTAATCGCGATGCTGCCTTCCAGCGCGTACACGGCCGGCTGGCTGCCGATCTTGTACCCCACTGTCGTCAGCAGCCCGTGCCGCGAGGGCACAATCTTCTCCCCGGTGTTCATCAGCATAAAGCTGCCGGTGCCGTAAGTGTTCTTGGCCTCGCCCGGCTTAAAGCACGCCTGTCCAAACAGCGCCGCCTGCTGGTCGCCGAGATCCCCGGCGATCGCCACGTCCTTCACCGGACCGAGCACCGCCTTGCCGTACACTTCCGCGCTCGACCGGATCTCCGGCAGCATCGATGCCGGAATCTCGAACTCTTCCAGAATGTCCTTGTCCCAGTGCAAGCTCTTCAAATCCATCAACTGCGTGCGGCTGGCGTTGCTCACGTCGGTGACATGCACCCCACCGTCTGACCCCGCCGGTCAGATTCCAGATCAGGAAGCTGTCGATATTTCCAAACAGCAACTCCCCCGCTTCGGCCGCGGCCCTGGCGCCGGTGATGTTGTTCAGTATCCAGCGAACCTTCAGCCCGCTAAAATACGTCGCCAGCGGCAACCCGGTCTTGGCGCGATAGCGATCCTGCCCCCCGTCGGCGGAGAACTCCGCGACCATATCCGCAACCCGGGTATCCTGCCAGACGATGGCGTTATAAACCGCCTTGCCTGTCTTCCGGTTCCACACCACGGTGGTCTCCCGCTGGTTGGTGATCCCGATGCCCGCCAGATCCCCGGGCCGCAAGCTCATCGGCATCCATCGCCTCCCGGATCACCTCTTCCACCGAACGCCAGATCTCGGCCGGATCGTGTTCCACCCAGCCCGGCTTCGGATAGATCTGCGCATGTTCCTTCTGCGCAACGCAGACGACGCTTCCCCTGCGGTCGAAGACGATAAAGCGTGAACTGGTTGTCCCCTGGTCAATCGCCCCAATGTAATCTGCCAACTGTCTTCCCTCCGGTAGCGTCAGTGCTGTCCATGTCTTTACGAGGTGCCATCCTGAGCGTCAGCGAAGGCCCCCTACACCGCCCTAATCTCCAGTGCCGCGCCAAGCTTTTCAACCAGCAATCGATTTTCTACCCGCTCGGTGTGGGTTTAGAAATGCTCGTCCAATCCCGCGCTGTCGAGCAGATGCCGTATCGAAGCCAGATAAGCCTCGCAGTGCCTCCCTGCTCTGCGCCTCGCTCCAGGCCAACTCCTCGGCCAGCAACTGGCACACCGCCGGTGCGGCCCCTGCCGCTTCCTTCCAGCTATGGAATTGCACTCCGATCCTTCGCCGCAGCACATCCTCAATGCGTCTGCGCCATCTCCTCGCGGATCACATAAACCACCTCCGCCCGGATGGCCGCCCCGCCCTCGAAGAGCGGCTGCCTGAGCTGTGCATCCTGCTCTGCCAGCTCCATCACCTTCGGCGCATCCGTGCCGAACTTCTCCGCCAGATGCCGTGCCGCTCCCCAAGCCAAGCAGTACTTCTCCGCCAACTGCTTCCAATACCCCGGCCAGAACCCTTCCGTCCCGCGAAGCGCGAACTCCAGCGTCTTGCACTCCGTCTTCTCGCCCGCCATCGCCCGCTCTGCGCAATCGATGCCGTCCTCCGCCATCGCGCGATAGGTCGTCCACTTGCCTCCCAGAACACTGATCAGTCCGCTCACCTCATCGACCTCGATTTCGTGATCCCGAATCAGCTTCCTGGTCTTCACCCCAGCCTTCGATTTCACCAGCGGACGCAACCCTGCAAACCCCGCCAGCACGTCGTCCGGAGTCAGATTCACCTTCAAGTAGTGGTTCACATAGCCCAGCAGATACCCGATCTCCTCCGGGGTAACCACCATCTCATCGGTAGGTTGCGCTTCATCCTCCGTGGTTCCCACCAGCAGCCGTCCCAGCCACGGAATGGCAAAGATCACGCGCCCATCCTTCGTCTTCGGAACCAGCAGCGCAGCTTCACTCTGGATCGCCTCCACCGGCAGCAGCAGATGAACGCCTTTACTCAAACGCAGGCGCTCCGGCATCGCCGGATTCGCCATCACTCGGATGTGGTCGGCGAACGGCCCCGTGCAGTTGACAAACACCTTCGCCCGAATCCGCAGCCTGCTCGCCGATCCCGCCAAGCTGGTCCTCCGACCTCCAACTCGACCAGCTTCCCTTCCGCATCTTTGCCGAAGCCAACCGCCTTGGCGTAATTGATCAGTTCCCCGCCCTGCTGCGCCAACGTCTGTGCCAGGGCAAGTCCGTACCGGGCATCGTCGAACTGCCCGTCGGCATAAGCCACCGCTCCCACCAGCTTCTTGCCGCGCAACACGCACGGCATCAGCGCCAGCGCCTCGTCCTTCGAGAGCATCCGGCTCGGAAACAGGCTGTCCTCATCCGCAATCCAGTCATAGGCCTTCATGCCCGCCGTGAAGTACGCCAGCTCCCACCAACTGAAGCACGGAACCAGCAGTTCCAGAGGGTGCGCAAGATAAGGCGCGCGGCGCAGCATGTGAATGCGCTCATGCAAAGCCTTTTTCACCATCGCAAACTGCCAGTAATCCAAGCTCCTTTACCGCCTCCTCCAGGTACCGTACTCCCCCGTGCACCAGCTTGGTGGAGGCCGTCGAGGTCTGCGAGACAAAGTCTCCCGCATCCACCAGCACGGTGGACAACCCGCGCAGTTGCGCGTCCAGCGCGCAACCCATCCCCGTCGCTCCGCCGCCAATGATGCACACGTCGTACATCCCTTCGCGGACTGCCTGCAGCGCGCTCCTCCGGCTTTTCATCGAAATGCCATGGCATTACTTTCGAAAATCATTGGATTGGGCGAACAGCACCGGGACGAGAACCAACACCAGCGCAACGCAAGCAGAGCCGTACATGGCCCACATGGTAGCACGCAGTTCACAATCCTATCTGTACATGATGGCGGAGTCATCCTGAGCCACGCGAAGGCCCCCGCGCTGCCCGACCATCACGCGCGGTCTCAAGTTTTTCCACCAGCGAGTCGTTTTATTTCGCGCTCGCCTTTTATCGCTTCACCCCGCCGCGAAGCGATCTCCTATCTTTTTTCCCGTGCCCGACGTCACCTTCCAGCAATCCTAGCCCCGAGCCCGTACATCCAAGCTACAAATGTCTCTGTACCCGGCCAGGTTACCCCAGGGTCTGCGTGGCGCAAGGTTCCAGCTTGCCGATTCCAAACTTGTCCGGAGCTTAGACAAGGTATGGAAGCAATAGGCGAGTGGCACCATCAAGGAGTACGGGAATGTCATGGCACATCGCGGTCGCGGGATCGCCGGATGCGGTAAGGGATGAACTGCGGGGCAGGTTTCTGATCGCCCGTGATTACTCAGCGAACAACTCAGACGAACTACGCTCAGTTCTGGCAGCGGAATTTATGGTCAATCGCCATCTGGACTTCGCCGAGATCCAGCACGTTCCAGCCGTCACGGTCGATGCCAGTGGAACCACCCACTACAAGGGCGCAGGCTTTGCCGCTTCGGTCATTACTCAGGTGCGGGTGGAACTGGTCTGGGGATACGTACCCGATCCGGATTACGACGAGCCCGATAACCGCGACCACCAAAGCCGCATACAATGACGCTTCCGTGCAGCGCCTCGATGCGTCCAACCACCGCATAGTTAGCCGCCGCTGCTGGCTGGCAAACCCCTGCGTGCTCCTGCACCGATACTCCGAACGCACTCTGTTTCGTGGCAGCCAGCCCACTTTCTTCTCACAAGAGTATCTCTGAATTTCATTCGCCATTCATCCAGCGCTGTTACAGTCTCCAGAGCAGAAACTTACCCTCTAAACCAGTTCCCCGGACTCATCCCGGGTTTCGTCTAGAGGTCTCGTTTAAAGTTCTCGTCTGGAGTTACCGCAAGCTCTGTCCATGCCGAGCGCGATGCAAGAAGGAGCCTCGATGAAGTTTAGTGACTTTTCCCGCAGACAATTTCTCACCGGCGTTGCCGTCACTGCCGGAAGCGTGCTCATCCCCCAGGATCTGCTTGCCGAGCGCCATGAACCAATCGCGCAACCCGAACTCATTCCCCAGCGCGTCATTCTCAGCCTCACCGCCGACCCATCCCACAGCCAGGCCGTAACCTGGCGAACCATCAAGGCCGTCTCATCCGCGCAAGCCCAAATCGCGCCCGCCTCCGCCAATCCCAGCTTTGAGAAAGCCGCGGTAACCGTAACCGCCTCCGCCGCGCCGGCCGATGCCACCAAGCCCGCCGAATACGCGGTCCAATTCGAAGGCTTAGTCCCCAACACGCACTACAGCTATCGCGTCGGCGATGGCGCCACCTGGAGCGAGTGGAACTCCTTCCGCACCGCCAGCGACCAGCCTGACGCCTTCCGCTTCCTCTACCTTGGCGATGAGCAGAACAGCATCAGGTCTCTCTGGTCGCGCGCCATCCGCGCCGCCTACAGCAAGGCCCCCGACGCCCGTTTCATCGTTCATGCCGGAGATCTCCTGGAGGAAGGTTACGATGACCGCCTCTGGGGCGAGTGGTCCGATGCCATGGGCTTCATCGGCGCGATCACGCCAAGTCTCGCAACCCCGGGAAATCACGACCTGCATCGCCCTCGCGGTAGCGCTGACTCCCACGAGGTGCTCAGCGTTTCGCCCCTGTGGAGATCCCATTTCGCCCTACCCAAAAACGGCCCCAAGGGTGTCGACGAACTCAAGGAGCAGGCCTACTACCTCGATTACCAGGGCGTCCGCTTCATCTCCCTCGACGTCAACGTGTACGCCAATGAAGCGTATTCCGAGAGCGCAAAACAGCGCATCGGCCTGGCCCAGTTAACATGGCTGGAGGGTTTACTGAAAAACAATCCCAATCGCTGGACCATCGTAGTCCAGCATCAGCCCATCTACCCCATCGCCAAAGGCCGCGATTACGTGGAGATGCGCAACGCTCTCTTGCCCTTATATGACAAGTACCGCGTCGATCTCGTCCTCCAGGGCCACGACCATACTTACGCGCGAACCCACAAACTCGCTGCCGGCAAGGTGGTCTCGCCCTCGCAGCCCGGCACGGTCTATGCAATCTCCGTAAGCGGTCCCAAAATGTATGAGATCGAGGACGCATTTCCCTCCCTTCGCGCCACAACGCTGCCCCATACCCAGGCCTTTCAGGTGATCGAAATCGATGGCGGCAAACTCGCCTACAGCGCATACGAACTGGAAGGACGGCAGATCGATCGTTTCCAACTCGTCAAGCACGCCGACGGAACCAGCACTTATTCCAATGCGTAGTACTTCGCGCGCAATCGAAATAGTTGGCAAGAAATCCAGCAAAACGGCGGCCCCATTCCGGTGCCGCCGCATTTATAATGAGACCAGCACATTCAATTCATGACGGTTCACTAACAATTCACATTCCGTTTGCCGTTTATTCACATACCTGAGCCCACAATCTTCTACAGGTATCAAGTTGTGCTCTAGTTTTTGCGCACCCGTCTGGGCAGAATAGGGAGGAGATGGAAAATACCTTGGGATCAGTTGATTTCGCCGGAGTTCGCTTACTCAAGCAACCGTTAGGGCAAGCGTTCCCATGGGGTCGCCCGGTGGAACGCCGGGTGGTCGCTGCTGTCTGCTATCGCCGCCAGGCCAATGGCAAAGTCGAATTCCTCCTGGTTCGCACCCGGTCCGGACGCTGGACCTTTCCCAAGGGCGGAGTCGATGGTGATCCCACCCCTGCCGTAGCCGCTGCCCGTGAAGCTCACGAAGAGGCTGGCGTCCACGGACACGTCGAGCCGCTCGCCTTCACCCGCTATCTCCACTATAAGAATCGGAGCGACGCGCACACCGTCAATGCTCACCTCTGCAAGGTCCTGCGCCTGGAGACTCCGCGCGAACTCTATCGCTCCCCGCGCTGGTTCTCGGCCGAGAAAGCCAAGCGTCGTCTGCGCCAGGCGCGCCCCACCCGTTACGCCCAGGAATTAGAGCGGGTCGTCGATCAGGCTGTCCTCTGCGTAAGCACCTACGCCGAGGCCGCCTTCTCTCCCTTCAACTGAGCCGTTTCTGCGTTGCGATTCTCGGCTGCGTTTCTCGGTTACAATGAGCGTTGCCGGAGGCGGTTATGGCTAGGCCCGCAGCGCCCAAACCGCAGCACCAAAATCCGAAACACCGAAGCCCGAAACGCCAAAACCCGTGGAGCGTGGCATCGCCTACTGGATGGCGCGAGTCATCGCCGAACGCGACAAAGCCTCCAAGAGCTTTGACGCCGATGCCGTGCACGATCTTCGCGTGGCACTCCGCCGCTGCCGCTCCATGGCCGAAGGCTTCCAAAGCGTGGACGGCGATCCAACCTGGAAAAAAATGCGCAAGGCGGGCAAGGTCATCTTCTCCGCCCTCGGTGATCTGCGCGATACCCAGGTCCTTCTGGAATGGATCGAACGCCTGCGCAGTGCCTGCCCGCCGGTAGCCGAGCGCCTCAACAGCTATTGTCTGCAGCGCGAGGCCGAGCTGAAAACCACCGCCGCCGAGGTGATCGATGGCTTCGATGCGGATCGTTGGCTGCAATGGGCGCAAAAGCTGGAGCAGCGGGTGCTAAGCATCGGCAATCCCACTGAAGTCTTTCAGGTGCTCGCCCTGGAGCGCTACGAAGCGGCGCGCGAACTGCACTCCAAAGCCCTGCGCAACCGCAGTAAAGTCGCCCTGCATGAGCTGCGCATCGGCATCAAGAAACTGCGTTACATCGTAGAAAACTTCCTCCCGGAGCAAGAGCGCGCCTGGGGAAAAGATCTCAAAAACATCCAGGATCTACTGGGCGAGGTCCATGACCTCGATGTCTTGTGGGATACCGCTCGCCAGATCCACGCCTTCGCTTCGCTCCAGGAACGTCAGCTCTGGTACGCCGCCGTCTCCCGCGAGCGCACCCAGCGCGTCCAGGCCTACCGCGAAAAAATGGTTGGCCGAAGCTCTCTGTGGCAGGAGTGGCGCAGCGGATTGCCCTCCGGAGAGCCGCTGCACAAAGCGGTACTCAAGCGCTTTGAAGCCTGGGCGACGACCCTCGATCCCGATCCGCCCCACACCCACACGGTCACCCAGTTCAGCCTTGAAATCTACGATGCTCTCCAGGTCTCCGGTTTAGTGTCGGCGCGTCCTGAGGGCGCGGTCAGCCCGCGTGATCTGCTGCAAGTTGCCGCGCTCACCCATGCTGCAGGACGCGACCCCGGCAACAAGTCCCAGCACAAAGTCAGTAGCCGCCTGCTGCGAAACTTGGAAGTCCCTCCCGGCTGGTCGCCCACCGACCTGCAGATTGCGGCATTGGCGGCCCGCTATCATCGCGGTGCCCTGCCCTCCACCCAGAAGCGCTACGCCGCCCTGTCCCCCGAGGACCAGCATCTCGTCGATTGCCTCGGCGGAATCCTGCGTCTTGCCGACAGTCTCGACGGCGCCCACGACCAGACCATTCGCGGAATCGCCGTCAGCCAGAGCGAAGGCCGCACCGACATCATCGCCGACGGCTACGTACCACGCAGCAAGCAGGCGGAAAAAATTGCCGCCGCCCGTCACCTGCTCGAAAACGCATTTAGTACCGCCCTCCTGGTGCGCGAATCCAGCGAGCAGCAGATCGCAAGTTAATTCGCATCAATTTTTCGAGTGAGTCGAGTCGAGTGAGTCGAGTCGAGTGAGCCGAGAATGGAACCCGCGTGCGCCGTACGAGCCAGGATTACTCAAATGGTTAATCTGTGAGACCTTGATTAATCCCTTTCGGTACAATTGCCTACTTGGTTACATTGGCATCCGGCTATTTGCCGGGAGGAGCAATCGTTTCCCGTCTTTTGCCTCTTCCGCCGTCCCCGGCCAACGCGAGCTGCCGTGAGCACCATCGAAGCCGCATCGGTCCGAATTGCGCGAGGCGATGGCGTAAGTATAGAGTCCGCCCACATGCAGATTCGGTTTCACTTTTCGGAGGCTTCAGCCATGGCGATTACAACTCTCTTTCTCGATTTCGGCGGGGTTCTGCTCACCAACGGCTGGGACCGCAATGCGCGCGAGCTTGCGGCCAAGACCTTCCACCTCGATCCCAAGGAGATGGACAATCGCCATCACCTGACCTTTGATACCTACGAAGTCGGCAAGCTTACTCTCGATCAGTACCTCAGCCGCGTTGTCTTTTACGAGCCGCGAAGCTTCACCGAAGAAGAGTTCCGCGACTTCATGTTTGCCCAGTCCAAACCATTTCCCGAGATGATTGACCTGGTCCGCGCTCTCAAAGCGCAATACAAACTTAAAATTGCATCCGTCAACAACGAAGGGCGAGAGCTCAACGTGCGCCGTATTCAGACTTTCAACCTCGCCAGCTTCGTGGACTTTTTCGTCTCGTCCTGCTTTGTCCACGTGCGCAAACCTGACGAAGACATCTACCGCATCGCGCTCGACATCGCCCAGGTTCCACCCGAGCAGGTGGCCTATCTGGATGATCGCCTCATGTTCGTCCAAGTTGCGGAAGGCCTCGGAATTCGCGGGGTTCACCACACCGGCTACGCCTCCACCTGCGCTCAACTGGCCGCCATGGGCCTTAAGTTGGAAGAGCGCCGAAGCGCC
The DNA here is from genome assembly GCA_963779365.1 of uncultured Acidobacteriota bacterium. GTDB lineage: Bacteria > Acidobacteriota > Terriglobia > Terriglobales > Acidobacteriaceae > TOLSYN. The sequence goes on from CAVZYB010000022.1 coordinate 143,194, forward strand.
CTCGAACTCGCCTGATAGCTCGGCGAACAGTTCGTTTTTGGACGTGGCACCGCCGCGACTTTTCTAGCGATCGCGCGCCGTCTCCGTGACCCTGATGGAAGTTGCCCGGTAGCGCTTGCCATCGAAGCTAGCGGTCACCGAGACCGGAGTTCCCACCATCAGCCGGCCCACACTTTTTTCGCCCTGCGGATCAAAGTAAAGCTCGTAGTTGTTGCCATCCGTCTGATTGTCGAGGGCGAGCACTCCATCGCTTAGATCGACGTGTGTCAATATGCCTTCGAACGCATAGGATTCTCCCGGCGAAGCTTGAATCGTAATGCTCTGGGCTTCGCTCTCTCGTCCGCCCGCCATAAACGTTACCTCGATCAGCGATCCCGAGTGTAGCTCTCCTGCCGATGCCGGTCCGCTGTGGGTTTCAACCTTCGTCCGGTCGGTGATCGCGAAGTGAATCGTCTGTCCGCTCAACCGGTCCAGTAGTCGCACCTGCCCTCCCAGAACCTCGATCACCTGTCCACTCGCCTGCGCCGGACCGCCGGCGGTAAGCACTTGAAGTGTACGCGCGAACACCTGCGCTCCAAGGCCTTGCGTATCAGCGTACACGCGGTCTCCGGGATGAATTGCCGACGCCGTGGTTTCGCGTCCCCCGCTCAGGATGCGCGTGCGCTCGTCAAAGTAGATCAGATATCTGCTTCCTCCACCAAAGGGCTCCAGCAAGAGCCGATTGTGCACAGTATCCACCTTGCGCGCTATGCCGCCGATCAGAGACAAATCGGCGCGCGGCAGTGGCTTAGGCTCCAGCAGCGGATCGCCCGCAGGACTGTTGGCCGTGTCCAGCATCTCGGTGTGCGGCTCTCCCTCGGCTGTCGGCTCCGGCAGCGCGGGCATTGAGGCAGCGGCCGGAGTAGCGGCATGAGTGATGGCCGTGGAGTCGGAGCTTGTGTCGTTATCCTCAGCCGCTGACGCGGCCCGTGCGGCGTCGGCGCGCACGATCCCATTTGCGCTCTGCGCGATAGCCACAGATGCGCTCATCAGCAGAATTACAGCAATCAAAACGTGTTTCATCTTCTCCCCGGAGAAAGCAGAGCTCTGGTTGGTTTAGATGCAGGACTCGGTTCAAGAAGGAAGTCGAAAGTAATTTCCAGATCCGCATCCGGCGGCTTACAACAGAATCCGAGGCGCTCCCATCCAAGCAACTAGTTCAGGGTGCGGCAATGATTCCGGTGCTAGCTTTACTTCCATTTCGAAGCAGGTTTGCGAGCGCCATCCTGCTCGCTATGATTCTGGCCGTGACGTCTGCGAGGGCGGCTGACCTTCACATCAAAATCCCCAAACGCACCAAGCCGACACCGGTCCAGCAACTCAATCAGGAGGGCGTGAAGGCGCTGGCGAAGAACGACACCGCTCGCGCCAAGCGCGCATTTTACCGCGCTTATCTCCTCGACCCCGACGATCCTTTCACGCTGAACAATCTCGGCTACGTCGCCGAGATTGATGGAGACATGCCGAGGGCGCAGAAGTTCTATGACTTGGCGGCCGCCAACAGCTCGAATGCCGCCATCGCTTTCTCTAACGATCCGGAATTGGACGGCAAGCAGGTTTCGCAGGTCCTCGGCAGCACCGTGACTGCGTCCATGCAGGTCAATCGGCTCAATGTCACCGCCATGGGATTGATGGCGAAGGAGCGGGCTCCCGAGGCTGAAATCGCATTGCGCAAAGCCCTCAAGCTTGCGCCCAACAATCCCTTTACCCTGAATAACCTCGGCTACGCCCTGGAAAAGGAGGGCGAACTTGAGGAGGCCGTGCGCTTCTATGACCGCGCCGCGGCCAGCAACTCCAACGAAAAAATCGTCGTCGCCCTCAATCACAACTGGCGCGGCCGTAGCATATCCGAAATCGCGAATCGTAATGCCCAGGCGGCTCGCCGCGAACTCGGCAGCGAAAGCTCGACCGAGGCCAAAGTTGCCCGGCTCAACCTGCGCGGAGTCTCTGCACTGAACCGCAACCAACTCCCGCAAGCCCGCCAATACTTCCAGCAAGCCTACCGACTCGACCCCGACAACGCGTTTGCCCTGAATAACATCGGGTACATCTCTGAAGTCGATGGCGACCGGGAAACCGCTGACTTTTACTACGCCAAAGCCCGCGAAGCCAATCACAGTTCGGCGCGCGTTGCCCTCGCAACCCGCAAAAATCTGCAGGGCATGAAGCTGGCATCGGTAGCCGATCAGAATGAGCAGTCCGTCCAGTCCGAACAGGAAAGACAGCTCGCAGTTGCTTCGCGCTCGCGGGGCTCCACCCCTGCCCTTGCGTACCCGCGATCAGGCGGTGGTGCGTGAGCCCGCTACGCCGCCACGGCCGGAGCCGGAAACTCCGGTGCGCATCGTTGCGGAAGACAATCCCCCGCCCGAGCCCCCAGCCGCCATGGCCGCTCCCGCCCAGCCGGTCGGCCGCAGTCAGTCGCGCCCTCTGGCGCAGCCCGCACCCGCCCAACCCCAGCCCGTGCCCGCCGCGCCCCAAGTCACCCCGACGCAGCCGCAGGACGAAACGCCCCTGCTCCCGGTCATTCCCGACGAGACGCCAAGCCGATAAGGCGCGACGAGTGAAGCGTGCCGCATCCTATAAAGGTTGTGCTAACTTTCTCGAATGAGAAAGCCACCGGTGGTATGGACGATAGCCGGCTTTGATCCCTCCTCCGGCGCGGGCATTACCGCCGATATAAAGACGATCTCCAGCCTCGACTGTTACGGTGTGGCCTGCATCACCGCGCTGACCGTGCAGAATACGGTGGGCGTGCGGAGGGTTGATCCGGTCGCCCCAGAGATCGTCCTTGAAACGCTGCACGCTTTGCTTGAGGACATCCCTCCCCAGGCGATCAAAATTGGAATGTTGGCCACGGCTGATATCGCTGCAGCAGTCGCCGACTTTCTGGAGGCTCTTCACCAGCCAGCCTGTTCCGTCATCCTCGATCCCATTTTGCGCTCCTCTTCGGGAGCCGAGCTACTCGACGCCTCCGGAGCCCATGTTCTCCTTGAGCGGCTCCTCCCGCTGGCAACCGTGGTCACGCCCAATCGCGCCGAGGCCGCTGTCCTCACCGGACTCTCCGGCGAAGACAGCGAAGCCATGGCGCGAGCTCTCCGTCAACTCGGAGCCGCTGCCGCCGTGGTCACCGGTGGAGACGGCAACGGCAGGCTTGCAGACTTCCCGGCTGACGCCGATATGCAGTACGCGGAGGACGTACTCGCCTACGCCGCCGGAGGTACGGAATTCGTCGAGACTCTTCGTGGTCCCCGGATACACTCCAGCTCTACCCACGGTACCGGTTGCGCCTTCTCTACGGCGATTGCCTGTGCGCTTGCCCGCGGACAGAATGTTCCCACTGCGGTCACTTCCGCAAAGGCCTTTGTTCGCCGGGCCATCGAAAGAGCGCCCGGCCTCGGCGTGCGGTAAAGGACCGATGGGGCTCGATCACGCCGGAAAAGATTAAGCAACGCCTTCTTATCCCAGCCCAGTCGTAGCGATGCAGGTTAACTGGAATACGCTGGCAAGCCAGGCGTCGCTTACCACGCCAATGACTGTTTGACAAGTGGAAAACTAACAATATTTTATCCAGGGTTGACCTTGCCGCTTTCCGTTGCATACAATAGTCAAACCGCCTGGGGCCTATGTACCCAGGCGTTGGAGTTTTGGGGAAAATCATTGAGCGAGGTGTTTCATTGCGACGAGTTCTCACCCATTCTGTCTATGCTCTTCTGTTGCTAGGCGGCACCATGGGCGCGGTACCCGACCACATAACACTGAAGCCCCTGAATGCGCCAGCAGCTCTGACGCAACAGCAAGAACCGAGGGAATTGGAGACTCCCACCAAGGCGTTTCAGGTGGGGAACGCCTCATGGTACGGCGGCCTATTCGAAGGTAAAGCCACGGCGAGCGGCGAAGAATTACAATATGCTTAAGTTCACCGCTGCTCATCGTGAACTGCCCCTGGGTACCTTCGTCAAGGTAACAAATCTCAAGAATCTGAAAGCCGTGATTGTCCGGATTAATGATCGCGGCCCGGTCACTCCTGGGCGCATCATCGATTTATCCTATAGCGCAGCACGCTATCTTGAAATGCACCAGAATGGACTGCAAAAGGTTCGCATCGACGTCGTTCCACCTCAGGACGCTGAGATGGCGATGGCGAGACAGATGCCCATGCGCTAGAAACGAACTTCATTTCTTTCGAACCCATCCTACGGTACTTGCTGCCGTAGGATTTTGCTTTGCAGCCTTTTTCATTTTTATCCTGGGAAGTCAGTTATCCTGTTGCCATGCAAAATGGCAGAGACAGGTTGATCGTGGCACTCGATGTCGCCAACGAAGATAAGGCTCGCGCACTGGTGCGAGAACTTGGCGAAACCGTCGGCTTCTATAAGGTAGGCAAGGAACTGTTCACCGCCGTCGGCCCCTCCATTGTCCACGATCTGATCGCCAGCGGTAAGAAAGTCTTTCTGGATCTCAAATTCCACGACATTCCGAATACTGTCGCCGCAGCGGTCCGCACCGCCGCCTCGCTCGGGGTCTCGCTCCTCACCGTCCATGCTTCGGGCGGCTCCCGGATGCTGCAAGCTGCAGCCGAGGCCGCGGCGCAATCCACCACCAAGCCGACCGTCCTTGCCGTTACCGTGCTGACCTCGCTCGCTGCAACCGACATCGAGGAAATCGGCGTCAGCGGCAGCGTCGAAGCCCAAGTATTGCGCCTTGCCGGATTGGCGGTGAACTCCGGATGCGGTGGCATCGTCGCCTCCGCCCAGGAAGCGCCCGACTACGGCAGGCGCTTGGAACAGGATTCACACTCGTAACCCCGGGCATCCGTCCCGCGGGAGGCATGGACGCAGATCAGGCCCGCGTCGTCACCCCGGGGGACGCCATCCGTGCCGGAGCCAATTATCTAGTCGTTGGCCGCCCCATCACCGCCGCCGATTATCCGACCGAAGCTGCAGAAGGCCATCATCCAGCAGATCGAGCGAGCCCTCTAGCACTTCCTTTGCCGGAGAGAGTAAGCCATCCCTGCGCGCACTCGTTCTATATAATGGTGGAGCTTTGAACCCGCACAGAAAATCGATTCTTTTCGCGCTCCTCCTCATGCTTCCGCTGCTCACGGCCGCATCCCTTGGCCAAGCACCGGGCACGCAGACCGTGCTCGTGCTCCCCTTTGACAACTCTACCCACCAGCCCGGCCTGGAGTGGATCAGCGAAGCCTTCCCGGAGGTTCTTGGCCAGCGCCTCGCCACCCAGTCGCTCTATCTCATCAGCCGAGACGACCGCCAATACGCCTTTGACCGCATGGGAATTCCCGTCAACCTCCATGCCTCGCGTGCCACTCTTTACCGCATCGCCGCGCAGCTGGATGCCGACTACATCGTTCTCGGCAGCTATTCTTTCGACGGTCAAACCTTCACCGCCCGTGCCCAGATTCTGGACATGAAAGCTCTTCGTCTCTCTCCCGATCAGGTCGAGAGCGGCCCCTTGAACAATCTAATTGGCATCCAGACCGCGCTGGCCTGGGACGTACTCCGCCAGATGCGTCCACAGTTCTCTGAGCCGCGGCAGGGCTTCCTGCAGCGCTCGCCCGCCATCCGCCTGGATGCGTTCGAAAACTTCATTCGCGGGGTTGTTGCCAGCGGGGCTCCGGACAAGATCCGTTATCTCAAAGCCGCTATCGCGGTGAATCCGCAATATGCGCAGGCGATCCTTCTGCTCGCCAAAACCTATTTCGCCGGACACGATTATGAGCAAGCGGCACTCTGGTTCGCCAAACTCCCATCGGACGATGCTTCCTATGGAGAGGCAAATTTTCTGCTCGGGCCTTTGCGAATTCCATTTAGGCCAGTTTGAGAAAGCTTCCGCTGCCTTCAAAGCAACTGCCGAGCGAGTTCCCCTCACCGAAGTGCTTAACAATATCGGAGTCGCTGAGAACCGCCGCGGACGCCACGACGCTGCCGACTACTTCCAGAAGGCGGTGCAGGCCGATCCTTCCGACGCGGATTATCATTTCAATTTTGCCATCGCGCTATACCGCAAAGGCGACCTGGCAGGAACCCAGCGGCAACTTCGTGAAACCCTGAGCCGTCGTCCCAATGATACCGAGGCAAAACAGTTCCAGGAATCGCTGGCCGCCAGCCTGACCAACGCGGTACATCCAGCCACAATCGCTGTCCCGCTCACCCGCATCAAGCGCAATTATGATGAGAGCTCCTATCGCCAGCTCGCCGTCGAGCTACAAAACGCGATCGATGAGTCCGTCGACAAAGCCAAGCCCTCCGATCGCGCCGACGCTTCACATCGAGCGAGCCCGCGAATTTTTGGCGAATGGAGCCACCGCGGAGGCCGAGAATCAATTTCGCGAAGCTCTGACCCAGGAACCGGGAAATTCCGGGGCGCTCGCAGGACTCGCGCACGCTCTATTGCTGGAAAACAAGTTCCCGCAGGCTCGGCGTGAGGCGGTCGCGGCGCTCCGCCAGCAGCTAAGCGTAGAAGCGTACCTGGTTCTTGCCCGCGCCGATCTCCACGATAATGACAGCACCAGCGCCAGGCAGAACCTGCAAAAAGCCCTGGCTCTCGATCCTAATAACGCCGACGCCAAAGCCGTGCAGCAAGAGATCCAGGATCGCGCGGGCGAATACGTCCCGGTGCACTAATCATTGCGTCACTACCCTCCGGGGCGGTAAATTTGTGCAGCCGTAGCTGGGTAGCTCCGGGGTTCGCTCCAATTTATCCGGCGCAGACCCGATCAGCTCAGTGAAGCCAGTTCCCTTTCACACGGCGGTAAGTGGAGGTTTTCCATGAAACGCTTTCCCGCGTTCCTCAGTGCGTTTCTGTTGCTCGTCGCACCCTCCCAGCCGCCGCGCAAATCCTGCGTATTCACATCGACGGCACCATCCAGCCTATCGCCGCCGAACAGATCTCGCGCGCCATCTATGCCGCGCAGTCGCGTCACGCTGCCGCGCTTCTGATTGAACTCAACACCCCGGGGGGGCTGCTCGACTCCACGCGCGAAATCGTCGCCAGCATTGAGGCTTCCTCTGTCCCGGTAATCATCTTCGTGGCGCCGAGCGGTGCTCGCGCCGCCTCCGCCGGATTCTTCATCCTGGAGTCCGCTGACGTGGCCGCTATGGCCAATGGCACCAATACCGGAGCGGCCCATCCTGTGACCATCGGCGGCGGAAGCCCGGACGAGGTCATGAAGGCCAAAATTGAGAACGACACCGCGGCCTTTCTCCGCTCCTACGTTTCTCGTCGCGGACGCAACGTTGCGGAGGCCGAAAAGGCGGTCCGGCAATCCATCTCCTGGACCGAGAAGGAAGCCCTCGATCTCCATCTCATCGACCTGACCGCGCGCGACGAAGCGGACTTGCTGAAGCAACTCGATGGCCGTGCGATTCACCGCTTCGACGGCTCAACAGCGACCCTCCACCTCGCCAATCAGACAGTTGAAGAGCTTCCGCCCACCTTGCGTCAGCACGTTCTTGGCTGGCTCATGGACCCCAATATTGCCTTCCTCGTCCTGGCCATCGGATGCCTTTCGCTGTACGCCGAATTCAATCATCCCGGAGCCATCATCCCCGGGGTGGTCGGAGTGATTTTCATCCTCCTCACCCTATTTGCGCTTAATCTTTTGCCCACCCGTTACGCCTCGCTTGCCCTTATAGCCTTGGCCTTTGTTCTTTTCGCCCTGGAGGCAAAATTCGTCTCCCACGGCATCCTCACCACGGGTGGTATTGTTTCGCTCACACTCGGAGGACTGCTGCTGGTCGATGGTCCGATTCCCGAGATGCGCGTCAAGCTGCTCACTTCGTTGGCAGTCAGCCTTCCCTTCGGACTCATTACGGCCTTCCTCATGTCGATTGCGTGGCGTGCCCGCCGCAACAAAGTCATTACCGGTCCCCAAGGAATCGTCGGCGAACTTGGCGTCGCCTGCACCGATCTCCTGCCCGTGGGCAAGGTCTTTGTCCACGGCGAACTCTGGAATGCCCATTCCTCCAAGCCCATGCGCTCTGGCGCGCCGATCCGAGTGGTAGCCGTCCGGGAATTGGAACTGGAAGTCGAGCCCATCGCATAGCCTCCTGCTGCACGCGAATTAACGATCGTAAAGCGGCAGATGTACCCGTTCGAACAAGGGCATGTTATCATCTGTGGTTTTTACGCATCGGCAGCATCGGGGCTAAATCCCGGCATCTAAAGCCTCTGGCTTTGCTTCCGGTTATCCAGCAGCCGTGGGGAGAAGCGGCCCGGAGGAAATACAAATGTCAAAAAAGCATTTACTGTGGTTGGCCTGCTTCGTTCTTTTGCTGCCTGCGTTGCTGAAGTTCGGCCACTCATCCCGAGGCCGGTTCACCAGCGCCGCAATTCACGTTGAAGTCGCAGGACGGGACGCCGGTGAGCCTGCGGGATTTCCGCGGCAAATGGGTAGTTCTCTACTTCTATCCCAAGGACTTCACCAGCGGCTGCACCTTGGAGGCGCACAACTTTCAGCGGGATCTGGCGGAGTACGAGAAGCGAAATGCCGTCATCGTGGGCGTTAGTGTGGACGACACGAACTCGCACAAGCAGTTTTGCGTAAAGGAAGGGCTCAGCTTCAAACTGTTGGCCGATACCGATCATAAGGTCTCGGAAGAGTATGGCACCTTGACGCACATGGGATTCACGCACGCAGCGCGAAACACCTTCCTGATCAGCCCAGATGGCAGGATTGCGCGGGTCTTCAATAATGTGAACCCGGCCGAACACAGCGCGCAGGTTTTGGCGGCGCTATCGGAGATCGAGAAGAAATAGGCTCCCCTTGGGCACTGAAGTGGCGACTTTACGGCTCAATACCTGCATCAACTTGCAGGATTCAATTTTTATCCACCTTATTTTGTGCGTTTTTGGGCAAAATGTTACGGTAACAAAAATGCAATTGTCAGGATAAGGCTTCTATGTGCGTGATCGCTTCGAAGCTGAGGGCAGCTAAGTTCAACGAATCATTGCCAAGAGGCATGTAAGAAATGTCAAGATTTCTGACCATCGATTGCAATTCCAAGGACTTGGTCGATAACAGGCTTGCGTCACGCTGTTCCATGCAGGTGCCGGTGGAACTCTTCTTCGAGAACGGCGACCGTTTACGCGTCTTCACCCGCGACCTAAGCGCGAGTGGAATTTTCATCGGTGTGGAGAAGGAGCTCAAGCTGAGGGGCTTCATTCGCTTCTTGATGACGTTTCCAAAGGAGATCACGACCTCTTGCAAGCTTTTGGCGTTGTGCGACGGAACGGTTGTCCGAAGAGAACCGATGGATACCGAAGCCGAGGAAGGCCTCGCGATTAAGATCGAGAAGTATCACTTCTTGCGCTCAGCCGGTTGACCGGGAGCAAAGGCTGCCAACCTATCAACTTCCCCTTCGAGTTTTGTGCGCTGTCCTCCCCGCCACTCACTCCGAATGGCAAAATCGATCGCCGTGCGATTGCCTCAGGAGGTATCACCTGACTCCACTCAGGGGATGGCGCCACTCTGCAGTGGCTAAGTCTTGCAAAAACGGTGACTTCATCAGATGCATCTCTGGCGGCAACACGATTCCCCGTCGTTTCAGCTGAACGATGCCCGTGTTGAAATCTGGTGTGCCGAGACAGCGGCGCCGGAGGGTGTGATCCGCCAGCTGGACACTGCATTGTGCGCAGAGGAGCGAGAGCGTGCTGCGCGCTTTAAGTTCGAGCGCGACCGTAATGCTTTTGTCGTGGCCCGGGGCGTGCTCCGCGTACTATTGGGCCGCTATCTCGGTACTCTGCCTGCCGGTATCAATTTTATATACGGCTCCGCCGGCAAGCCGTCGCTCCTTGATTCCGTGATTAAGTTCAATATTTCGCACACGGACGGAGTAGTCCTGCTCGCATTCACCCAAGGGTGTGCACTTGGCGTGGACGTCGAGTGCATTCGCCCTTTAGAGGACATGATGCAGATCGCGAGCCGCAACTTCTGTCCCGATGAGGCACGGGAACTAGCGGCATTGCCGGAGGAAGAGCGGCAGCGCGCTTTCTTTCGATGCTGGACACGCAAGGAATCCTATATCAAGGCAACCGGCAACGGTCTTTCCACGCCGTTGAGCGAGTTTCGCGTGGCCTTCCGAGAGGGCGAACCAGCCCGCTTCGTTCATATCGGGAATGATCCTTCTGCGGCCTCTGCGTGGGTGCTCCACAACCTGGATATCTCCCCGGCCTACGCGGCCGCGATTGCCTACCGCGGCAAACCACGACAAATTGTCCAGTCGCCGCTTCTGCCCGCCGCACGATTGCTCGAATCGGCATAGGGGAGAACGGTCTCTCCCATTGCCGCACCACAGTAGATGCGGGTCCGTGGGGCTTATCAGCCGAAGTGACGGTAAAGGAGCGTTCCGCAGGCACGAAGGGCAAAGTCGGGAAGATGGGAGACGATGGCTTTGGCTCGCTTCGGGGAGGGCGCGATGGCAGATGAGCCAGTGGGGCGCCAGTATGTGAGGCGATGGCGGACCGCGCCCAATCGGTCCTTGAACTGGAGCAGTCCTGGATTGTCGAGGTCGGAGCGGCCGAGGTCGAGGAGCTGCTGGCCCTTTCGGTGCGCCTGTTGAATGGCGTTCCAGAAGAGGAAGGGCATGCCACCAAGTTGATTCCAGACAGGGTCGGAGGCACCATACTTGTAGGTCACGGTTCGATTGCAGTCCATGGTGAGGATCGCAGCAACGGGCCGCGCGTTGTAGTTGGCAATGCTGATCTCGAGGCTGTCGCCCATGGCCGAGGCGAGGTTGCGGAACCAGGCGAAAGGCTGGGGCGGCACGCCGTGGCGGCGGCGAAGTTGCACCAGAAGCCGGTAGAAAACCCGCAGATGAATCAGGGAGCGCCCCTGTTCCAGGGTAAGGTGCTCTCGGCCGGCTCGGCGGATTTTGTTTTGGAGACAGGTTTTGTGCAGCCGGCCAAAGAGCGCTTCCTCAGAAAGATCGAGCGAGAGACGATGGAGGCAGAAGCGGGCCGCGGGATGCCAGGGCGCGGAAGCAGATTCCAAAAAAGTGAGGGTGGGACGGAGTTCGACGTAGCGCGCGCCGTTCTGTACGGCATTCCGTTGGGCGAAGTCCAAAATCGCGGCTTCTTCCTCCGCCGTGGAAGTGAGGAAGTCGCAGTGATCGGAAAAAGGCAGGGAGACAAGGCGTCTGCCGGTGAGCCAACTGCGCACTTCGCAGAAGACGATCGCGTTGGCGAGTGGTGCGGCGGGTGGGGAGGTGGTAAAGGCAAGAGGCCGAAAGTCGTAGGTATCGCGGAGGGCGCGCAGCCAAGCACGCGAGTGAAACACTCCGGCGCGCGGATGCTGGGCGAGCAGGACCTCCCAGCGCCGGTCGGCAAGGGGATCCAGAACGTAAACGGTCACGGGTGGAACCTTGCGTCACGGGAGCCACCAACGAGATCGTAGACGAGTTTGTCATCGCGAAGGCGGGCGAATGCGAGCCGGGCGCGCTCGGCGCCGCGGCCTTCGATGCGCCAGGAAGATCCCTCCTGGACCACCTGCATCTGCGAACGCAGCCGCCACCAATCGTTGACCGCGCCGGGCAGGGTGAGCCAGAGTCCTTCCACCGAGGCAAGGCTGCGGATGTAGTCGAGCAGGTGCTCATAGGCAGCGCGGGCTCGCGGCTCGAAGGAATAGTCGGGATGGGTAAGAAAGCTGACGAGGCCATGCTTCTGGCGGATGAGCGCGACTTGCTTCTTCCAGAGGTCCAGCGAGTAGTCGCCTCGCAGAGTGAAGAGAACGTAGTCCTGCATCGTGGTGAGCGGGAGCTCGACGATGCCCTGCACCCAGTAAGGCATTACCGTACAACAGCCGCCGAATTGCACCTCAAAGTGACCGGCGTTGGGGACAGACATGTCGTATTCAAAATCGAAGGCGCCATACCACTCCTGATTGCGGTAGAGGACAGCGGAGCGGAAGCCGCGGGCACCGAGATCTCGGGCATGCCGGTTGATCTTCGCAGCGCGGCGCAGGAATCGAGCGTGATCGATGAAGAGTTTGCCGTCGTGATTGAGGTCGTGGACATTGACCTCAAAGCCGCGCTGGCGCATAGCCGCGATCAAGCCTTGAGGAAGCGAGTAGCGTGACTCGGGAATAAGCTGGAAGGAGCTGTGAATGCCGTATGCCTCGTCCAGGTCCATCATCTCGGGACAGAGATCGCGTCCCTTGCGGGTCTCAACATCGTGAGTGAGAATGACGCATCCGGGATGACCCTCGGGCCAGAACCAGACAAACGGGACCTCCTTGAGGGCACCGGAGCGCAGGATGGCGAGCAGGATCGCTTCAAAAAGCTCATCTACACCGCAATCCACCGGCCACTGCGGAAATTTGCGGGTATGACGATTCCAGAAGAAGGCACGCTGCTCCAGCCGGCGCAGGACGGCGGGCAGGTAAGGGCGCAGTAGGTAGTAGATGGACAGAAGTTGCGAACTGCCGAGCGAGGCGGTGTTGGCGATGTGGCCGATGTAGCGCTCAAACAGCAGGTTGTCGGTGGCGCTGGCAGGATCGAAGGGCAATTGGAGCGTGCGCTGGCGCGCGACGGCGTGGGAGGAAACATCGTTCCAGTAGCTGCCGTCGCGAGGAATCGAGGCGCTGACCGGGCTCCAGCCCCTGGCTCCGCCGAACGAGAAAGGACGAGGCTCTGCCGATAGATCCGTCGCGGCAGCGATTTCGAAGAGATCGTTGGGGCAGCGGAAGTAGTCGGTAAGTCTCATAGGAGCGCGCGGACCAAGTCCCGCACGCTTCCCGCGCGGCACCTGACCAGTCTCGCTTAGCATAGTGGCCCGTGCCGCGCAGCGCAATGTAACGAAGGTGTATGTCTACCGGCTTAGCGCGAGGGCGGCGAGGCTGTGCTCTGCCGCTTTCTCGCCGCTCTTGAAACTCTCATCCGTCCAGTGGTAGCCCCACTCACCGTAACGGCCGCAGTAGGCAATGCCGATCTCGTCGAGGTAGCCGTGCACGGTTTTCAGTGCGCCGGCGCGCTCAAGGTCGAAGATCACGTTGGCGTAGCGGATGAGGGTGGCGTTCTTGAATAAGATCGTGTCGTCCTCGCGGAGCAGACCGCAGCGGCGAAGATCGCGCAGGACGGGTTCGATCCAGTCTTCGCGCTTGCCTTCGAGCGGCTTGTACTTGTCAGAGAAATAGACTTCGGCCTGAATGCTGCTGGTTCCCGGAGGGGCATTCTTCGGCGAGAGCATGTGCGGGAAGCCGAGACGGGAGAAGCAGATATCCTCGTCATAGAAGTAGCTCATGTGCGCCTTGGAGATGTCGGGACGGTTGATGCCGACATTGACCAGCACACAGGTGGAGCAGGCCAGGCGCCGCGCGGCGGCGGCAACATCGTCGGGAACGCCCTTCACCATGGCAATCAAATCTGGCAGCGGCACGGAGGAGACCAACGCGTCATACTGCGCGACGTATCCATTGGCGAAGGTGATGGTACGCTCGCGCGGATCGATGGCGACAACCTCGTGGTTGAGCTTGATCTCGGCGTTGGGCAGGAACTTGGTGAAGTACCTGGCAAAGCCGCCTTCGCTTGGATAGCGGAAGTGCGAGACGTAGTGCTGGTGTTCATAGTCGGCGGAGAGTGCGCCTTTTAGCACTTCCGAGAGGTTCGGTCGATAGACGCGCGGCCCCAGCCAGTCGGTGCTCATGTTTTCAGCCGTCGTGGTGTGGAACTTGCGCGTGTACTTCATGGGAAAGTTCTCGGCAAAGGAGCGGCCGAAGCTGGCATAGAGCCAGTCGGCGTAGTTGCGGATCTCGCGCTCAGGGGCGTTGCGCTCATCCACAAAATCCTCGATAACCTTGACGATGACATCGGTGGGAAGGCCATGCAGGTGGACCTGCGCCGGATGCAGCGGCCAGTAACCCTGCCAGTAGTTGTTGAGTGTCACCTGCAGGGTCTCGAACTTCTGATCCACGCTGTCGGCAAGTAGATCCTGGATGCGGGGATCCTTGCTGTAGGTGATGTGGGGGCCCACGTCAAACAGAAAGCCGTTGTCATAACGGAACGACGCAGTGTTGCCGCCGTGGTATGGGTTCTTGTCGTACATCGTGGGCTGTACGCCTGCCGAATGGAGGTGGTGTGCAGCTCCGAATCCGGCCATTCCTGTCCCCAGTACGGCCACCCGTGGAGTCTTCATTGAGGTCTTCTCTCCCTATGTGTTCGAGACAAAAAAACTCGTGCTCTAGGTATGATGCACAATTTTGGTGGCGCTGGTCATTGTCGGCGTGGACTCGCTGGACACGAACGTAACATACCAGCAGAAGCAGGCAGAGAATGCAATTCGCTTCTCAGATGCGCGCGTCAATCCTCCCGGGGCCGTGGCGTCATAGCACAACCTTGTGGGTGTAGAACGCCTCGGCAAACCCGCTAGCCGCGTTGCACTCCATACCGCGCAGTCGCAGAAGAGCAAAGAAGAGATCGGCGGTAAACCAGCGTTTGCCGCGCTGCGAAGGGAAGGCCGCCAAGATGTTCTTAACTTTGTTGGCGCAAATTGGCTCGTCGAGAGGCACGAAGCACTGCGGTTGTCCCATGTCGCCATCGTACTTCGGAATCTCATATTCTAGGATGAGGTGATCGCGATATGCGTTGGACGTGAGTTCCGAGATCAGGCGGTGGTCCTGGTGCGCATCGCGACGGTTGTGAGTGAAGACAAGGTCGGGTAAGGGTCCGGCCTTGAGTTCTTCGAAGACGGCGCGTACCTCGGGGCCGACGAAAGGCATCATCGTGTCTGGCAGTTCGCGGAAAATCGTCTGCGCAAGATGCTTCGGGGTAGCGAAAAGGGCAGCGCCGAGCTCGGCCTCTTGGCGGCGAACGCCGATCGCGCTGAAGACAACCCAGTGGACCTGGCAACCAGGGTACTCGCCGAGGAGTCGCAACAACGTGCCGCCGCAGCCTATCTCGATGTCATCGGAGTGGGCACCAAGGCAGAGGATACGCAGTGGCCGGTCGCCGGGCGGGATCAGTCGCAGATTCATCATAGGCGTTCTATCACAGGTACGCGCGGCGCCTGGAAGCGGTCAGCGCAGCATGGTTCAGTCTACAAGCAAAGTGGAGAACTGCTCCACCTGGCGACGAGTGAAGCCGGCGAGGTCGGCACCGTCGCGGAAAGCGCGGTACCAGTCCACGATCCACTCCAGCGCCTGCGGCAGCGGCAACACCGGATGCCAGCCGAGGCAGTTGCGTGCCCTGGAGGTATTGAGCTTGAGCGCGTGCGCCTCGTGGGGATGGCTGGCCGCATCCTGCGTCCAGGAGGCATCCTCGCCCCAAGAGCAAACGAGGCGGTCGGCGATCCAGGAGACGGGCACGGCGTCGGCATCGGCTGGGCCGAAGTTCCATCCCTCGGCAAAGCGGACCGGATCCCTAGCGAGTTTCTCGGCGAGCAGCAGGTAGCCGTGCAGCGGCTCAAGAACAAACTGCCACGGCCGGTACGCGGCTGGATTGCGGATCAGGCAGGGCTGATGCGCAAGGAATGCCCGCATGAGGTCCGGGATGAGTTGGTCGCTGGTCCAGTCGCCGCCACCGATGGCGTTGCCCGCGCGCACGCTGCCCAGAGCGATGCCATGGCGCGCAAACTCCTGCGGCGGAAAGAAGGATTCGCGATAGGCATGGGTGACGAGCTCGGCGCAGCCCTTGGAGTTGGAATAAGGGTCGCGCCCACCCATTGGCTCGTTCTCGCGATAGCCCCAGTGCCACTCGCGGTTTTCGTAGCACTTGTCGCTGGTGACGTTGACCACGACGCAAGGACGTTTGAGCTGGCGCAGTGCTTCGAAGAGATGCACCGTACCCATCACGTTCGAGGAATAGGTCTCGATCGGATCGTCGTAGCCGCGGCGCACCACGGTCTGCGCCGCCATATGAACCACTACCTCGGGGCGCGCCTTTTCTATCGCCGCGTGCAGTCGGGCGTAGTCGCGAATATCTGCTTGAATGGTGCTCACCGTAGCCGCAACCCCTGCCTGCGCAAAGAGGCTGGGCTGGGTCGGAGGCTCCAGCGCGTAGCCCGTAACATCGGCGCCGAGTGCGTGTAGCCACAGGCATAGCCAGCTTCCCTTGAAGCCGGTGTGGCCAGTGAGAAAAACGCGGCGGCCCTTCCAATAGGAGCGATCAAGCATGGCAAACCACTAACGAGAGCCTTTTGCGGTGGCCAGAGAAGCCTCGGTGGGCCAACGCTCGAACTGCTCATTCCAAAGAGTTTCGACCAGATCGGACTCGGCCGGCAGCATATCGTCGAAGCTGACAACCGCATCCTTGGCAACATCGCGCGCACAGCACCCGGCCCTCCGATAGGCTGATGGGCAGCGCGGCCACTGCTCGGGCGGAAGCAGTGTTGTCAATCAGGCCGTAGCTACAGAAGCCGCCGACGCCATCCAGTCGCTCGCCGGCCTTGAGATCGCGCTTGGCCACGGTGACGACCTCGCAGACCGGACCATCGAGCGGTGCCACGGTAGGGTCCAGATCAATAGCAGCGCGGCCAATGGTGGAAGCGATTTGAATATGTGGTAGATGGAACGGGGTGTAGAAAACGTAGAAAGGGCCGTCGCCGAGTTTATAGTAGGCAAGCTGCGCCTTCTTCAGCGGATTCTCTTCATGCACGATGACGAAGGCTCCGGTGTGCGGTGCCGCACCCAGTGCGTAGTCCACCAGTCCGGTCGCCAGCAAATCCTCGGGCGGCAGCAGATTGGCCATCTCGCGCACATCGGCGCAGGCTGGGCCGTACATGCCCCGGCGTCCGACGTGGAAGCCGGTGGCGTTGGCAATGACCGTGGTCTCCATCGAAAGCTTAGTGGAGTCGGCAAACGAAGTGAACTTTTTTACATCCTGATCGTACTTGGCGGCCCAGCCAGCCTGCGTATCCGGGTTGCGATAGTGGTCCACCATACCCTTGATATTGCCGGCGGCCACCGGGTGCAGTCCTGTCGTCTTCAGATAGCGCAAGAGGGTGAGCGCGACACCGGGCTCATCGCCGTCCGTGTGGGTAAGGATCACCCCAGCCTGATCGGCCTTCTGCTTGAGGATGGGGCCGATAAGCGAATCAAGTTCTGCGTTGACCAGCACGACGTGCTTCCGATGAGCGAAGGCGTCGAGCACGGCGCGCGCGGCGGGCAGCACCGAGCCGGTGACCTCAACTAAGATATCCACCGCTCCGCACCGGGTGAGCACCGTCGGATCTTCGGTGACGACAGGGATGCCGCGGTTGATGGCGGCCTCGGCCTGCTGCGTGGAGTCGACGCGGTTCCAGCCCTCGATCCCGGCCTCGCGCAAGGCGCGCTCGGCATGCGCGGCTGTGCGGTTGGCAATGCCGACTAGGCGCATGCCTGGCACAGGGGTTCCGAGTTGCAGGGCGATGGCGCGTCCGGTGGCTCCGGCGCCGATCATGCCGACGCGAATGGGCCGGCCGCTGGTCTCGAGCTTCTGAAGCGCGGTATCAATACTCATGTCAATCTCCCGTGGTGCCGACGCTGGCTGCAAGCGCCGGGAATCATCGTGGCTTGGCCTATTCCGGACTTCGTTTTAGTGCGGGGAAGCCTGCGCAATAGCACTTTTGGTGGCGCTTGCGTGCGGCTGACTAGCGTCGCCGTTCCAAACCTGCCAAGGGGCGTGGCCGCGGGCGTAGAGGCTCTCCAAATGCTGGCGATCTTTGAAGGTGTCCATGCCGGCCCAGAACCCTTCATAAGGATAGCCTATGAGCTGGCGTTCGGCGACCAGGCGCTGGAAGGGCTCGGCGACAAGTTCCTCTGTTTCGCCGATGTAGTCGAAGATCTTCTTCTTGAAGATGAAGAAGCCTCCATTGATGCGCAGATCGGTGTCGCGAATGGCGCAAATGTCGGAGACCAGGTTGCCGCCTCCCTGCTCGAGAGCGACCGTGTGGTAGCTGAGGTTGGGCTTGACGCAGAGAAAGCTGGCGACTTTGTCATGGCGCTGGAAATGTTCGATCTGGTGCGGCAGCGGCAGGTCGCTGAGACCGTCACTGTAGTTGGCCAGGAACGTGTCTTCGCCATCCAGATGCTTCTCCACGGCGCGCAAACGCTCACCGATGTTGGCGTCGACTCCGGTGTCGGCGAATGTCATCTTCCAGTCCTGAATGTCGCTGTTGAAGAGCTTGACCTTCCGGCCACCTCCGGACAGTACGAAGTCGTTGGAGACACACTCGTTGTAGTTGAGGAAGTAATTCTTTATGGCATCGGCGCGGTAGCCGAGGCAAAGAATGAACTCCTTGTGTCCGAAGTGGGCGTAGTACTTCATCACGTGCCACAGAATCGGACGATAGCCGATCAGAACCATCGGCTTGGGAATATCTTCGGCATCGCGAATGCGAAGACCAAATCCTCCGCAGAATAGAACCACCTTCATAGAATTCAACCTCCTACCCGAGCGCTAGCTGTTCTGGAAACAAGCTTAGGCAGTTTTGCCGCCAAGCTTACTGAGAACCCACACCCGCGCGCCAGCTTTCAACTTCCGTGTCCGGGTACTCGCGCTAGTGTACTGTCTCATAAATGTCTTTGCTGCAAAGGAACGTTGCGGCATATTGAACGCACTATGCCCCGCCCGCCCCCGCTCTTCGCCTAACTCCTGCGCAGGACTTCCTGAACCCCATGGACGACATGATCGATCAAGTTCTGGCGGTGCACGTCATCCTGGACTATTACGGGACGCACAAGCATCCGGAGGTTAAGAATCTGCGACAGTCAAAAGAACTATTCCCAAGCGGCGAATCGCCTGAGCCCGCAGTCAGCATTCGCGCCAGCACTCTTGATCAGCCACACTCTCTTACTAGAACTCCTCTTGAACCAGAAACCGATACCAGGATTTCCGTTGGCGTATGTGTTATCGGTTGCTCGAATCACCGCGACATCGTTTATATAGCCCGTAATCATATTGCCGACGGCTGTCGCCTTGATGACATCGCCATCCGTAACTCCAAATTCCGAACCTTTCTTCTGGCTTAAGTAAGTGAACATCCCCTGCCGCCCATCCCACCGCACTATCGATGCATACGCATTTGCCGTTTTCGAGCAGCGGAAGAGCACCTCGTAGCCTGTGGCATTGTGACTGGAAAGAGAGCTGCGGAGCCGCAATTCCACTTCTTCGAAATCATCATCATTCTGATTAATGGAGTGCACTTCTGCTTCAGTCGTCTGGTCACGCCTCCAAGCGCCCGTCAACAGTGCGGCTGAATCATCATAGGCTTCATTGCCTTTCCCTGTTCCAGATTCGGTTCCATAGGCTAAGCCGACGCTGGTTCTTACGTCTGTCCAGTCAAGCCCGATCGCTTTTCCAGAGATCCACTTACCACCCTCAGAGATGGGCTGTTCTGTCGCACCAAAACTCGTCGTGTAGCTATTGCGTTGGCCGCCAGGAACCGAAAGAGCCGGCTGGACAGCTAGCACAACATGTAGAGGTTGGCTCCTGTCGTACCGCCAGATAAGTCCACCAGCCAACAGCGACGGTATCGCGATCAGCCAAATAATCAGGCTCGACCTTAGCGGCTTAATCAACAATTGCGACTCCGAGCGCTAAGTCTCGTTCTCATCGCGGGGCGACCGTGCTCTGACTCTCGGATTTCGTGATGAGCCGTGCTAGTTGTTGAAGACGCTCCTTCCTTGCAAATAAATCTGGCATTGGATCAAGACCAATAGCTCTCAGAATAGCTTCCCACCTATATACCCAGTCATGCCGCAGAAGGGACTGAGTAACATTGGCGCGCCGGATGTTTTCAATTCTCTGGGGCTGCCTATCCAAGTCGTTGAGGAGTTCATCGATGTCAATTGAGTCGTAAGGTAAGTCAATCATCGCACCAGGCCAATCAAACAACTGGTCGAATGTCTCGGTATTGGGATGCTCTCCCACCATTACGGTGCCAGAAGCCGCTCCTTCGAAATAGCGGTTCCCAATCTCGATCTGGTCTCCCCGAATATCGGGACGGTCAATCAAACCTGGATTGACAAGGAAATACTTGCTTCTCTTTGCCACATTTGCAAACAGAGCTCGGTGTTGTGCTGAGTTTATCGCGTCTCCACCTGCGATGCTGTCATGAAGATAAAACCGGCCATCTTCAGATGCCATCCTCAGCAGTCTTTGATGGGTGGCCTCCGAGCGCCGGCCAATACTATACACATCAACAACTCTCTCGGGCGGATTGGGGTAGGGATTAAAGCGGATCGTATCGACGCCAGGCGGAATAAAGACACATCGGGACCTTAACCGACGGCTGAGGGGCTCCACTGTTTGGTTGTAATACAGCGCGATGACGTCAAACCTATCGAGAAGATGAAGAAGGTTGCGGCACGAGTCTATCTCTTTGGCCCAGAATTCATCGATAAGGCAGACCGAGACCCTGCAGTGCCCCTTCCAGTCGAACGCCGCATTTGCCGTGACTAAGTCTGAAGGTTGACCACATATCGCGAAGAAAAGGTCGTAGCGCTTCTTCGCTTCCGTCCTCTTGATCCCTGGATTGGGCGCAAATGGTAACCGGTAAGCTGCTTTTTTGGCGACCTTATACCACAGCCCGGAGGGTGTGAATTTCGGTGCGAGTAGGTCCACTGAATCTACCCGCGAAATCACGTCCTCGAATTCGTAGTGAGGGCAGCGGAACAGAGCATTGCTGAATATGTTCCGGTACGAAAATACTAAAGCGCGTGATTCGGATGATTTTGAGATCATGCTCGAGTCGCAGAATGCAACCATTTAGGTCCTTCGCTGCACTAACAGCGGCCAATTACGGTCTTGTTCGGAGACGGCAGTCGCAGGCAACGGCCATTGGATGTTGAAACTTGAATCATCGAATCGGACACCATGAGCGGCGGATGGTGTGTAAAGGGCCGACGCCATGTAGAACATCTCCGTGCAATCCTCGAGGGTCTGATACCCATGCGCACATCCCTCGGGAACATATAACATGCGTCCGTTCTCTTGAGTCAATTCGGTGCCGTACCATTTTAAGTAAGTCATGGAGTCTGGCCTCAAATCGAGTACCACGTCGAATATAGCGCCCCGCGTGCAGCGAATTAACTTCGCTTCACATGCGGGAGTCTGCTGAAAGTGCATCCCTCTTAGTGTTCCCCTAGCTTTACTGAATCCCAAATTCGATTGCACCGGTACGAATTCGATCCCGTGCTCGGCAAATTCTTCGAGGCACCATGCGCGCATAAATCTTCCGCGGTCATCCCGGTGTGGAGTTGGATCGATGATGCTAGCGCCTCGAATCTCTAGTTCGGTAAAGTCCATTTCTTTATACCTGCTCGGTGCTCGGGTTCCGAACACCACTAAGACGCATTGCTTCGCGAAAACCTTTTCGTACGCAACCAAGAGATTCGATCTTCAAGAATACCGAATATTCATACAAGACTGCAGGGCTTTCTTGTGCGGTTCGAAGCCAAGTTCGCCCTCAACTGGGAATAACTCGTCGAATTGACTCGACACCATTTCCTTGCAACAAGCCACAGTCTTGGTCATTTCCTTCTTGATCTCATCTCGATTGCTCACCAGAGATGTGAATACCTCGACCAACTGTTTCGAATCGCATTTGTTGGCGTCGACACAATACCGCGAAAGTCCTGACTTGTGCATCAGTGCACTGACGCAGGGGTCATGGGGAACTGTAAGGACCGGTATGTTTAACATTTGAGCAAATAAAGCCCCATGAAAGCGAGAGGTAACGACGTAATCCATTGTGCTCATGTTCGCGAGCAATTCATCGCATGACCACTGGTGAACGCGATCAAAGCATTCCTCGGATTCGCCATATCCAAGATCAACTCTCACCACCTTGGTTAGGCCGCAGAGCGCAGCTGGATCCACGCTAATATCCGTGCAGAATAGCCTTACATGATAGTCGTTCTTGAGAAGCCACAACGTGAATTGGCTAAGCTGTAGAAGATACGAATTGAAAAGAGATTCATTTTGCGGAGAAGAGCCAGGGTCACCAAACAGCATGGGACCAAGGCCAACCATGGTTCTCCTGCGTCCCCCTAATCGAGCCGCACTAACGGCAAAAACATTCGTCGTATATCCAGTATCCGGAAGCACGTGGCTTTCACCACAAATTCCACGGGAGTGAGCCAGTTCCCGCGATGTTTCTTCTCGAAACGAAACATACGAGGCCGAAATTATGGCTTGCCTGAAGAATAGCTTGTCCAGGACACCGCCGTGCGGACCGGCGGCAACATTCAGCATTATGAGCTTCACCTTGGCTAATTTGGCGAGGAGAGCCCACTTGGAAATTGTGTACGAATACTTCCACGGACAGTACTGGAAAGCCCTTGGTCTGCCCGACAACTCAGCAAATTGCCCACCCACGCTGATGATTAGCAGGTCAATCGAGCGCAGACGGAGGAACGAACTGACTAAGAAAGGGACTTCACGAAAGACTGCTTTGGGCGCCGTGTTTGCCAATGTATACAACCTTCTCAGCAGACTTGAGAGAACACGATTATTGCGCACCACAGCTTTTATCTTTGCCTTCAGGTTGGCAGTGGTCCGGACCGAAGGCGGAGTATCAAAGATTCTATGGGAGAAAGGAAATTCCATTGCCCGGACCGGATCTTCATGCACCAAGGGCAGACCAACGATCTTTGCTTCCGGCCATCGCGCCTTGATATTGTGCACTATGGCAGCTATGGTCGCGTCATCTCCGAGATTTCCACCGGCCGTGTGATGTAAAAAAGCAATCGTAGGGAATCTTGGAATCATTAACGTTCACCTTCAGTTCTGGTCATTCCCTGTGCCCGCGCACAATGCCATCACCGCGCTACACAGGGTCGCCGACTTCGCTCGACGCCCCGGAAGAAGCGGGAAATCCAGCAGGTTCCCGCGTGCTTAGGATGGAGCCACCCGGTTCAAATCGTGCAAGGTCCGAACTTCGATGTCGTGGACCTGAGAATCGTTCCGTCAGCATCGTCGAGAGCTGCCGGCTGCCCATCCGCCAGTACCTAGCTGACGTGCTGCCCGGCGGTCCATCTTGCAGCTAAGAAGGCCCACATCTACACTCATCGGCAGTTCCTAACAGAATGACGATAGCGTATCGTATATCTCTTGACAACGGCGATCGTGCGTCATTTGGGGATTGTTTCAGCGCAAACTTCGCCGATCTGAAACACTGAAGCATAGCGGATCTTCCAGTCAGATCGGTTGTCTCGAAATGGTTCCAGGCCCCAGTAGCTCAACGGCCACGATTGCGTTAAGGTAGGGTCACCTTCGTGAACCTCCCTGATCATATCCGTTGCTGGTTGCCAGCCCAGATCTAACGCAACTTTCGTCCGCACATCCAAATCAATCCCGGAAACAAAAAGGTGTCCACCTGGCTCGACGACTTGTGCTAGGTTCCGCAAGCAACTCTCGGCCTCTCTTGGCAACATGTGGCAAAGAAATCGGTTGGCAACCACCACACCCTGAGGTCCTAGAGTCTCTGCCAATTTCGGATCAGCTGCATCGCCTACAACCCAAGTAATCCCCTCCTTCAGGCACTCCTTGATTTTCGCTTGACCTCCTTCCACATCGAACATCTCATTCCCTTCTTCACTCGTAATCCGCGCGAAAGGGGATACGAACGACTGGTCTTTCCAGGTGAGATCGGGAAGGTTTACCCGCCCCATATGTGGATCGCTTGCATCTCCCGCGCCGTCGCTTCTGAGTGAATAGATCCCCCTCCTGGCGAAGTTGATGACGTCTTCGTCAATGTCAACTGCATGCATCTGTACTCTCAGGTCCGGACGTGCGGAACGAATCGTCTGCAGAATTGAATACACCTCGGCACCCTTGCTGCAAGCCAGTACAGAAATGTTTACGCTAGCACCATGAGGGCTTTGGTCAATCAAACGGCGCATCGCAGCCAACTCTGCCCGATTTCGAAAAAACAATGTTGAGTTGTTTTGCCGACGCGCACTATACCGACAAACGAGAGTGTGCAGATAACTCCCGTACGCAAGTCCCAACGGCTCGGAACGGAAGGAAGCGGGCAGACGATACCAAATGATTCCGCTATGGAGCGAACGGTTCAGGAGCTTGTGGGCAACGCGAATTACGAAATTCGTATCTGCTTTTGACATGGTTGGCGACTCTCTTTTACTCGCCGATGGATACGTAGACATCTTTTCTGTTTTTCCTTTGCAATACACACACAGTGCCTATGCGAGGTACAGACGCCTTATCGCTACTTATAGCATTGTGCACTATCTCCGTTTTCAAAGCAGCACAATTTTGTCTTCCGGGGTGGAAACAGCTGATCGAATTGATTGATCAGCTGTGATCTATAGATCGCCACACTTGTGGCCATTAAACTCTTAATTTTGTCGCGATTCTCGGTCAACTCCGCTAGCTTCTCTGCTAACTCTTTTGGATCAAAGGTCCGAATATCCAGACAGTATTGGGAGAGCCCAATTGCGCTCATAAGATCTGCTACCTTTGAATGGTGCGAGACGGCGAGAACCGGCTTGTTTAGTAAATGCGCGAAAATCACGCCGTGGAAGCGACATGTAACGACATAGTCCATTGCCGCCATCTCGGACAAGAGAGCTTCGCAACTCGTAGCTGGAACATAGGGTGCTGTAACGATATGGTGACGGTCTCGCAAAATCGTCTGAAGGTCCCCAATCGGGCCAGAATCAACACCGTAATCAGTGCCGAAGAGCATCAACCGGTGAGAACGTTCGACTAGATATGCAGCAAAGATTCCGAACTTGGCGATTACATCCTCATAGATTATTTTGTCAGTTGCGGCATTAAAAGGAGGGTCGGCTGGATAGGGCATAGGGGCGATGCCGACGATTGGCTGACGCTGCTTTTCATTAACGCATGAAGGCACTTCGAAACTGTAGACGTTGTCAGCAAAGACTTGGCTCTTGCCTGAAAAACCAACGTTTTTAGCTAGGACTTGCGATTCTGTATCTCGGAAGGATACATAGTCGGCGACGCGCAACGCACCAGTGATGAAAAGCTTACTTAATGGATGAATTAGCGGACCTACGCCTACATTGAGTACGATACTTCGGACGCCTGCAGACCGCGCCAGCAAGAACCATGAAAGGATCGTATATGGGAAGCTCCATGGGCCACTCCTGTCGGTTAGCTGACCTCCTCCGCTAAGAACCAAAAGATCAAACGATCGAAGGACTCGGCGTGAAGCAAACCAGAAAGCGAGTTCTCGAAAAGCAGATCTTAGCCGTCGAATGAGTGGCGCCTTCGTCGTTCTGAGCCAGTCAACCACGCGAGATCCGCTGGTGCCAACATCTTCCATTACGCAGTTATAACCTATCGTCCATCGATGCCTTTTCAATGGATAAGAATGAATGTCATGTCTTTTGACGATTTCTTCCGGATTCATGGTAAACGCAGCAATAACCGCGTCAGGCCAACGCAGTTTGATGCCTGTGATTACTGCATCTACGCTTGCATCATCCCCCAGATTGCCACCGCCCGCGTGATGCAGGATCGCGATCTTGGTGTGTTCTCGTTGCATAGGAGGGCTCTAGTATGAAGATTACTTGCTATGTATCATTTTGAGCGGGGGTTAGCCGTAGTCTGCATTTCATTCGTTGAAACGAGCCCGGCTAGTTGTTGAAGACGTTCCTTCCGTGCGAACAACCCTGGCATCGGGGCAAGGCCAATATCTCGCAGAATGGATTCCCAACGATATACCCAGTCATGCCGCAGAAGAGCCTGGGTAACATTGGTGCGCCTTATGTTTTCGATTTCCTCGGGCTGGCTTTTGCTTCTTTTTGCAACGTTTGAAAACAGGGCTCGGTGTTGTGCTGACTCAATTGCTTCGCCTCCCGCGATGCTGTCATAGACATAAAACAAGCGATTTTCAACCGCCAATTTCAGGAGTTTCTGGTGTGTAGCCTCGGAGCGCCTGCCGATGCTATACACATCGATTACCCTCTCAGGCGGGTTGGGATAGGGGCTGAAGCGAATAGCATCGACACCAGGCGGAATGAAAATGCACCTGGATTTTACCTCTCGGCTGACCGATTCAACACTTTGTCTGTAATACAGCGCAATGACGTCAAATTTATCAATGAGATGAAGGAGGTGTTGGCAGGCGTTTATCTCTTTGGCCCAAAACTCGTCGATAAGGCAGACTGAGACTCCACACGATCTCTTCCAATCAAAAGCCGCGCTGGCCGTGATCAGATCTGACGGCTGACCACAGATCGCGAAGAACAGGTCGTAACGCTTCTTTGCCTCACTCCTCTTAATCCCTGGATTGGGAGCAAACGGTAACCGGTAGGCCGCTATTTTGGCTAAGCTATACCGCAACCCGGAAGGCGTGAACTCCGGCGCAAGTAACTCCACAGAATCTACGTGCGAAATTACATCCTCGAATTCGTAGTGAGGGCAACGGAACAGAGCATTTCTGAATATGTTCCGATACGAAAATACCAACACACGTGGCTCGGATGATCCTAAAATCATGCTCGCACTCTAGCGCCTTCGATGGCAATTTCGTTGAAATCCATTCCTTTTTACCTGCTCCGAGTCACGGAAGTTGCTCATTTCAAGAAAGCCCTTTCATATGCCGCCAAGAGATTCGATTCCGAGTGCTTCCATGACAACTCCCGCTCCACTCGCTCGCGGCCAATTTGTCCCATGCGCGCAGATTCTTCCGGATGTTCAAGTAACCACAGAATCTTATCAGCAAATCCGCGAACGCCCGCCCTGCTGTCAACGTATAACGACGCTTCGGCAGCACTGACGCGGCCTTCTCTCAAGTCAAATTGAACGATGGGTTTGCCCAGTGCCATGTACTCCATAATCTTGATCATGGTGGAGATGTCATTCATCTCACATGGCTTGTCCGGATTGACGCAAACATCCGCAGTGGAGAGGATCGCAAGCAAATCTTGGTCCGAAATCCGGCCGGTGAAGTTCACTGTGTCCTCGAGCTTCATTTCGGTGACCATCTGCCGCAAGGACTTGAGTCCCGGACCGCCGCCGACACAGGTGAAGTGTACATCGCTTCGGCCTGAGTTCTTGATGTACTGCGCGACCTCAAGCAGAATGTCGAGACCTTCCTGCACACTCATGGTACCTACATAGCCGACTAGTCTCTTCTTGCCATGCTTGAGAGCGGAGTTCGGCGGTACGGGCCTGAAGCTTTTAAGATCAGGACCGTTGCGAACAACAAACACCCTGTCCGGATTCAAGCCGCCTCTCTTTATCGCAAGTTCTTTGTAGCTGTGGTTCGTAGCAATGACTACGTCGCTGCATAAATAAGTCAGTCGCTCGAGCCACACCTGGGCCTTGTACAACGATCCTTTTTTGCCGTACTTCGATACGTAGAGTTCAGGATTGGCGTCATGATGATCAAAGATGTACTTCACGCCCAGGAATTTGTAGGGCAAAGCGACGAGGAAGATGTCGTCGGGCGGATTACATCCTTGGATAACATGAAATCCGCGGCGGATATAGATGTAGAACGTGTAGAGCGCCTCCCAGAATAGAGCGCAGCTAAACTCCCAGATATAGCCCAGCGCACTATCGCCCTCTTTGACCATGGGATGGCGGAATATGTGTACACCCTCCAGAATCTCATATCCACGCTCGTATCCCTTGCCCCGCGGGCACAACACCGAGACTAAGTAGCCGTTGTCACGCAACGAACACGCCTCTTTCCAGACGCGGCCGTCAAAAGGCACGGGCAGATTCTCTACGATGATCAGGACCTTTTTCATGCTTATGCTGGAGGGATGGTCTGTTAGCTCGTTTTTAGAAGCGATTTCAATGGTGCCGTTGATAATTGCGTCTGGTCAGGAAATCTTCGTTTTGAGGAACTCGGCCATTTTCAGGATGTGCGCGTTCTTGCTGAGATAGTTATCCTTGATTTCCGAGAGACGCCGCCGCACAAACGCCTTTGCGTTTCTTCGAAGCCCTAGGGATTTGAGTGCGGGGTACGGGTTTTTATGAACGAGGGAGAAGAGTTGCGGGCTGTGTGGCGGCACTTCTACCGTGACCCGCAGTTGTGTTCCTGTTGCCTTGAATTGCACAACATCCACTCCGTTGAGCACGACGCTCTCTACCGAGGACGGTCGCGCATCATCAGTCCACTTTAGTTCGAAGCGGCGCGGTACATCGGAGTCATGCATGATTTCTACCGACCGAGCGTAGGGACGAACCTGATCTTCGCCATCGGGCGTGCGACGCCAGAGCGCAGCATGGGTTATTACCGTAGACAAACACGCCCAACGTATCTTTGGCCGGACTGAATTGATGATGCCCACCGCATCGATCACCGATTCCGGAAGACGGAAAGCGCTGTGATGCTCGACGATGAGAATGGGCCGGCCGAAAAAAGAATTGAACGCGACGTCGTGAACATTGATGTTTGCACTGCTGGTTCGGACAAATAATGGAAAGCCACCATATCTGCGGATCGACGGCTGCGCAAGTTCTCGCAGCAGAAGGCGGCTAGGTTGATTCAGTGGATGGCAGGTGGTGTTGACTGCTGCCTCAAAATTGTGCGCCTTCAGAACGCGCATGGCTTCCTCTGAGAAGTGACCCTGCGGGAACACCATGATCCGGTCGCACTTGAGACCGGTTCTTGCACGATGAACTTTCATGCGCTGTTCGGCAATCATGAGCATCGTGTTGAGCAACGTTGTATCCGTGGAAGCAAACTCGGCGCCAGTGTGATCATTGCCGTGAAAGCAAAGGGACATGCAATCCTGATTCTCGCGAAACAGTTTTACGGTCCGGCGCAGGCTGCGCCGACAATTATGTGGAATGAATGCGACATTCGAGCAAAAACCGTACTGCTTCATGAGAGTTAGCAGTGAGGGAAAATTGAGGAAACCGTACTCCTGCCGTATCAGGGGATCATCAATTACCAGCGAAGCGTACGAGTCGCGAGGCTGCCAGGCTTCAGCCCCGAAAAGGTGGCGCAGCACCATGGCATGGGGCAAAAGGCGCGAGAAGAAATGAACGAGAGGCCTAGAACCAACCTCTACATCGAGATCAGCGATATCACCACCGGCGATGAAGAAAACGGTTGAACTGTGCTGCACTACAGACGCCATGAATGGGCGCTCAGCGACGGAGATCAGGGCGCGCGCTGTGGATGCATGGATGCTGGAGAACACAGTATCGTTCGCGTCGTTCACCGGTCCAAAACTCAGCCCTGCATAGGGGCCGCACACATCTCCTGCATCCACGGCGATCTCGTATGAAAAGTTGCCTTCGCCGACCCGTTCAAGAGGCCCCATGTGATTTCTAGAGAGCGCGGCGACAAGGTTGTCGTCGAACGGCTCCGTACGAAGACCATGCACTAGGGCGAATGGGAACTGGGCGAGAACCTCAGTGGCTGCATCGAGTGAGATGCTACTCTTGCCCAGCCACGCGGCAATGACCTCGGGATTCACAATCACGCAGGAACGCGTACTGGCGCTGGTTCGCTCCAGACTGTTGCTCCCAGCGAGGTCAAGTGTCTCATAACTGACGCCGAGAAACTCAGCCAATTTGATCAGTCTGGAGTCGAGCAGCGACAGTTTATCGACGAATGGGATGATGAGTTTCATGGCTTTGCAACGGGCTTCGGTGTGCGCGAAAGAATCGGTCGAAGATGTCTGGAGAAGTCTTTGCTTTGCGTGTTCTGTCCCAGGGGGATTCCACATCTTGCCACGGGAACCGCCGGATTACCCTGAACCACCGTCATCGGAAGGACGGAGCGAGACACAACGCTTCCAGCGGTTACGACGGCACCCTGACCGACGACCACGTTCGGGAGAATGATGGCGCCAGGGCCAATGAAAGCATCTTTCTCGATCCTTACTCCAGTAGACCCACGGAAGTGCGCAATCACCGTGGCGCGAACACTGATGGCACAACCTTCCTCCAGAGTTATGAGGTTTGGGCGCGACGTCTCGAGGATGACGTCGTAGCCAATCCAAACATTCTCGGCAATATTAACTCCGCGAAGACGGTGCAGCTTGACTCGAAGTGTCTGCGCGCCGGGCAGAATCCTTGCCAGGTGCTGCAGTATCCGGTTCGCAATACCTCGCAGGAAGCTTTCCTTCATGGGTGCAGGTATTTACTCCAACGTTGAATTGATGCTGTCCAGGTAACTGCGATACATTTCAAAAGAACCTAGCAGAGGAAGCACTTCCGGGTCAATCTCGACATTGAACTCTTCTTGCACTACAGCAGCGACGGTGACGGCCGCAAGCGAGTCCCAAACTCCAACGGCGTTCTCGCTTATCCCCACGATCTGGTCCGGGCTGTAGCCCGGAAAGACAGACGCAAAGCACCGAATCAGACGTTCCTCAAGTTGAGGCATGAATTCTCCCTTTCACACATTGGAATAGCTTCGGAACTTTGGCGGCGAACTGCTCCCGCGTTAGAACTAACCCTGGTTCCGGCGGGCGCCCTGACATTTGCGTCAGGAACTCCTGCAGTGGAG
The DNA here is from genome assembly GCA_963779365.1 of uncultured Acidobacteriota bacterium. Classification (GTDB taxonomy): domain Bacteria; phylum Acidobacteriota; class Terriglobia; order Terriglobales; family Acidobacteriaceae; genus TOLSYN. The sequence goes on from CAVZYB010000022.1 coordinate 173,629, forward strand.
CGTTTCGAGGAGTGGCGTTGAAGTCGAAGGTGATTTCGTCGGCAGAGAAGCTTTCGAACAGGTAATTGAGACACTGATGTTCAATGCGCCTTGAGAAAGCACGGCAACTCAAAACCCACCCATTCAGTATGAGGCTTCGCCCATTTACTCTTCCCATGACAACCATAATCTTTCCAAGCGGTCCGAACTTATCTTTGTAGACTGCAGATAGGGCGATTGCGTCAGGGTCATTCAAGTATTTCCGCCAGTCCGAATCGGTGAGGCGTCTGCCGTTCAGATTGAACTGATTCGTCTTGTTCATCAGCTCGAACTCGCGTGAACTATTGTTGGCAAGAAGCGGCTCAAACGTGACACATGCTTCGGCGGTTCTGAGGAACTCGTCCAACGTTGCGTCGGAAGACTGCGCAATTGCTCGCCATGCACCCGCGTCACGAATGCTGTTCAAACGGAGCCTGTCTTCATCCGTCTCTACTGACTTGCCAAATAGGTCACGTAGATGCGCGACAAACAGCCATGCAGCCTGGACATTGTCCTTAGGAAAAAGCAGACATTCCATCTCGGGAAAAGCTCCTTCAACCTCGGCGAGCTCCATGGGGCTGTCATCGACGAAAACCACCGATTCCGGGCCGACGTTCCAGGTGTTAAGAATGCGGCGCACTGAATGCGATTTAGAAGACCAATGGACTTCGAACGGGTAGATATCATTTTTCGTAAGATGGAGGTCCTGCCGCGCGAAGGCTCGCTCGACGTTGGAGGGATCATTCTTGCTCGCTACTCCCACCAACACGCCTGCTCCCGCCAGAGAGGCTAGCAATACTTGATAGACCCCATGCATCTTGGAATGACGGTCGAGTTCCCAAGAGATTCCATCAACCCCGTCTTCTCCTAACAATCCCGCCCAGAGCGTGTCATCCAGATCGGTGATCACCCCCTTCTTTGGCGCGGGCTCCACAACAAGCTTCGAAAGTACACCTGCAACACCCGACGCGTGCGACAGAGAGTATGGAAATCCAGCACTCAACTCTGCCTTGACATCGTAACGATTGGAAATCGGTGACAACTCAGCGAGCGCCCACGCACTCACAACGCGTACGGCAGAGAGCGCGGCAAGATCGGCGGCGAGAGAGGCCGAAAAGAGAGTGAAGCTGAGACTCGCTGCGGCCTGCTTGGGCGAGTTGGGTTGAAAACATGGGCGGCAACGGTAACGTCGGCAAGCTGACGACCACAGGGACAGCCCGAGACGCGTTGCTGATTGCATTTTGCAGGCGTGCTGCCATCTGCGTTGCGGATTGCACGATGCTGGGCAGTTCCGCCGGACGCCAGCCAGCCAAAGTGCGAATTCCAAGACGAGGATCAAGATCTGCCCACTCGATTACGACTACAAGAGTGTTGACGGCAGGCGGATTAAGGCGCTCAATGTTTCCGGCCAAGTCGCCGAAGAGTCCTGCGCGTACATCGACCCGATAGGACTGAAGGCGCTGGCGTAGCTCGGCAGCCAAAAAGGTTTGAAGATGCAGGGGAGTGAAGCCGCAGGCAAGGAATACGTTGAACTCTGGCGCATCATCTGAAACCGGACGACGGAGAGTCTCCAAGGCTTCGATCAGTTTCATATATTGGACGGAGCCACCCTCCTTTGCAGCGCGTCTTCATTCATGTCAGGATTGGAAACACAGTCAGAGCGGACGACTAGGCGAGTAGGTATAAACGCGCCAACGCGCACAGCATCGTAGCCTGTCCCCAGTGCAGCGTTGGTGTCTTGTTCACAATCCACGGGGAGTACCTCCGATAGTAGAAGTAGCCGCTGCGATCCTGCATGTTCTCAATTGTCCATCGAGCCACTTTCTTTGCCAGTGGAACACTTTCAGTGTCCCGATCAGAGAAGAACGTGAGCGTGTCGATAGCTTGGGAACTACACTGAATGTCCAATGGCAGTTTCTTGTGGTTGTAATACTTTGGGGTGCCGTCGGACTGGAAGAAGGTCTCTTTCCAGTACCGATAACCGTCCATCATCGCATTCTCAAACTGATGGTCGCCGGTGGCTTGAAGATACTGCTTGAAAGAATCAAGCACGTATCCGGTGTGGAAGTTGTCTACCCAATGAAGATTACCGGCTTCGCCGTAATACCACGAGTTATCGGGTCGCTGATATTTCGCTGTATACTGCATCGCCCTGTGCGCCATTTCGAGAAAGGATGCGTCCTTCACGTGTGAAAACGTGCGGGCCAGCAAGCTGGCTCCCAATACGTTGGCGTTGTGCACCTGGTGGTGAGACGTCGGGAAGTAATGAATGCAGTGCGTTTCTCCTTCGGTGTAGACACCAAGATCACGCTGGATGTGTTCACAAGCGCTGACGGCAACTTCGAGATAAGTCCCTAGCCCAAACTGGTCATAGCCATCGAGAAACGCATGTCCGATGAGAGAAGTCCAAACGACGGAAGGCAGGTCCTTGGCCGCATAAGCACTACGCGATTGGTAGTCGAAATGGTTGCCCCAGCACGCGCCATGGTAGCCGGAAACCTTATTCTCCATAAGCCATTGCAGAGCATCCTCAGCCTTGACCCTCCAAGTCTCATCTCCAGTGGCTTGATAGAGCCGTATGAAACCGCGCGCCAGGAAGCCCATGCCCTTGCTGGAGCGGCTCTCTGCAATCCCCACCACCGGTCGAAGGTTGATCGGAAAGCGGCGTATGCCCTGTTGCAGCAGGATGCGAAGCAACGGGTTCTCGAAGGTAAGCGGACGCAGCAGCGGCGTGCTCAAACCATCGAAAGGATCGTAGCCGCGAAGATCATGCCTGTCCAGCCAACCGCAGAGGCGGCTAATGGCCTCGAAGATTTCGCCCTTCGACAATTCGTTTGCGTGGCGAACAGCGTTGCCCTTACCAACTGATGCCAGCGTAGTTTCCATTCATACTCCTCCGCCCATTGATTCGAACGAAATCCACAAGTCGTTGCCCCTCGCGAAGACGCTCGGGCACGCTTTTGAAGTCAGGATCCTTGTTGCCGATCACAACTGTTTCGGCGTGTTCAAGAACCGCATCAACTTCTGCAACCATGAGCCGCGAGATGTGTGGAATGCGGTTCAGAATAAAATCTCGGTTCGCTCCGACAAGGCTCGCGATGTTCACGTTCTTGTCGTAGATGCGAAGGTCGTACCCTTTGCCCAGTAACCGCTCTATAACTTCGATGATCGGGCTCTCGCGGAGATCGTCAGTGCCTGCCTTGAAGCTGAATCCGAGGATGCCAATCCGCTTGTGACCATTCTCCATGATGAGTTGTAAACCACGGCTCACCTGCAGTTCGTTGCTGCGAAGGACGGAGGTAAGTATCGGCAACTCCAGGTCTTTTACCTTTGCGTGATAAGACATCGCACGCAGATCCTTGGGCAGGCAGGAACCGCCGAACGCGAATCCTGGGAGGAGATATGCGGATGAGAGGTTGAGTTTCGTGTCTTGGCAGAAGATGTCCATTACCAGGTGAGAATCCACTGAGGACGCCTTGCACAGACTGCCGATTTCGTTCGCGAAGCCGATCTTCAACGCATGCCAGCTGTTGTCGACATACTTGACCATTTCAGCAGCCTCTAAGTCCGTTCTGATCAATGGCGCGTCGATTTGTTTGTAGAGCGACGCAAGGGCGTCACCGCTGGCTTGGTCCAATTCGCCAATGACCGTTTTCGGCGGGCAGCGATAATCGTTTACTGCCGAACCTTCTCGCAGAAATTCAGGATTGTTGCAGACTCCGAATCCAACGGCGGCTTTCTTTTCAGAGAAGTCCTCCAGAGTAGGAATCACGATGTTCCGCATCGTGCCCGGTAAGATTGTGCTGCGAATGACGACTGTATGACGTTCACTCTTATTTTTGAGTGCTTCGCCGATCTGTTCGCAAATCCTTCGGATGTATCGCAGGTCAAGATTGCCGCTAGGTAGGCTCGGTGTTCCTACGCAAACGAAAGACAGTTCGGTCTCGCGGATCGCTTCGCATGGATCGACGGTGGCGCGTAGGCGCCCCATCTTCACAGTTGCTGAGATGATTTCACCGATGTCCTTTTCAACGATCGGAGATTGGCCGCGGTTGACCAAATCGACCTTGGTCGTGAGAGGATCGACTCCAACGACTACATGCCCATCACACGCGAGGCACCCCGCCGAGACTACACCGACATAACCCAATCCAAAAACACTGATTCTCAAGATTCGTACCTTTCCCCTGTCGCTATCTCATCATTCAATGAGTTCCAAGCGTCCGAGTACAGATTCTGCTAGCTTTTCTGGATAAACTACCGATTTCGGTCGCCCGCTCTCGCCTACCCTGCGCTTAGTCTGAACTGAATGTCCAGTCCTATAGTCCTATGACACGGGCCGACGGCTTTGCGGCCAAAAATACATAAGAGGTAATTAGAGGTAAGATCGTCCGAAAATCTACTTTTATACCGCAGCTTCGAAGATGCTGACTGAGGCGACGTCTAGATTTGTGGGTGCACCCGCAATCGGGTATCCGAATCCAACTGCGACCTTCAAACCCTGCTACTGATGTCCGGAAACCTGCGGGCGCGAGGTACACCGGCACCGAGTTTCTTTGCGGTTCTCACTCAATGGTGCGAGAGGTGCGGCAACTAGTTGCCGCACCTCTTTGTTCATTGTTGACTATGCAATCAGTTTATATGACTACAGCCGAAACGCCTGTCGGAGGTGGCGGAGGTGCAGGCGGTGCCGGAGAAGTCCCTGTTGAGCCGTAGCAAGCGCTGGCGTCGAAGCTCAGTACGGTTCCAGACCCGTCTGGATGTCCGCCCAGCGTCGTCAGATAGCAGTCCTGCGCTGGAATCGAAGCCGCATGAGATGCCCAAGCGGTACTCAAAGTTCCGCCTGTGCATTGGCTCGATGATGTCGCCTGGGAACCGACATACGTTCCACCGCTGCACGTCCCGAGATTTCCGGTCGATACATCCGGTCCCACTGGAGGCCATGCCTTACCCGAAGGCCACCAAGAGGGCGCTGAATTGTAGTACAGAGAAGCAGGGAGAGTGTGCGAGAGAGACCCGAAGTAGGAGGATGTGAAATTGGCGTTAATGTAAGTGGCTGCTGCCGGGGAGGCTTCAGTGGAGTTCCACTGCGCCGCCGCGTTCACCACGTCATAGTTACCCCAGCGCATCAAGGTTGAAAATGTCAGCGGGTCGCAAGTGGTTACTGATCCTGACGCACATACCGGACCAGTTCCGCCCCATCCGAGTGTGTAAATGCTGGTATTTTCCGCGCTCGCTCCCGTTCCAGCCGTCGTAGAGGTCGCGTAGGTCTGGTATTGGGTGTGGTATCCGGGTTGGCCTAGAACATTGCCGACGATGTTGAATACTCTGTCGTTAGCTCTCAGCATCACCGGGAATGTCGCATTTTGAAGTGTCGGCTGCCACCCTATCAACATGTTGCGGTAATAAGTCTCTTGGTCGCTGGAACCCCACGCATCGTCATTCCAGATACCGTTGAAATTGTTTCCCTCAAAAAGATTCATCTCGTTCCCGGCGTTATGGACCGCATACGCTGCCGCCATCCAGTTGGTTGCGCCGGAGTAGATGTTCCCGAGGCTGAGGTTGTAATCAACGACTGCGCCCGAGGCTTGCCCGAACATCAGCGGATTGGTTACCTGCTGGAAGATGTTGTTTTCGATCAGAAAGGAAGATGCTTCCTCCGACTCAACCACGTAGCTCTCCGAATAGTGCGACTGGGATCCGTAGAAGTAACTATCCCGGATCACGTCGTTGCCGCTCTGATAGAGCATCACATGATTTCTTCCAGCCGTAAGCGAGCGAACGTTCTTAACCCAACACTGGTAACAGTCGTACATGCTGACGGTGCTGCCCTCGCTGAAGTTAGAGTTCGAGCCATCGAGCGTCATATTTTCCACACCATCGTTTGCGACGAACCCTGGCCACCACGCGCCGGGGGATTGAGCGGAGCGGATGTTCGAGAAGTAGACGCCGGGCGAGATTGTCACCGTGTAAGAACCGCTCCCCAGCGAAGTCACTCCCGTAACGTAAGCGACCTGCTGCTGCGAGTAGGTCTTGCCGCCGATAGAGCGCCCGTCGTTGTTACCGCCGGAGGATGATTCGTAGCCGCAGTTGGCCATGTTCACGTCGCAGATGTAAATGCCGCTCGTGTCGCTGGTGTCGTTGGCTTGGTCGAGGACGATGGTCTGGTTCAGTGGCGGGGCACTGCCACAACCGGATAGTGTGATACTGGTGGTTCCTTGTGAGTAGCCAGCCGTCCACGAACAAGCATTTGAACCTCCGGGCTGAACGGGACTGCTGCCGTTATAGTAACCCACTGAATCCTTCAAACACATTCCGCTGGTCAGCCCACCCCCGCAACCGACACCCGTAGTAAAAATCAGATCGGTAGAGTTTGGGCCTGCTCCACGCAGCACTTGTTGTCCTTGTGTTCCGAAGCTAAGTGCAGTCACATACCATGTACCTGCCGGGATGTTGACCACGTTTTGCGTAGATGTGCAGGAGGCTAAAGCGTTTTGAATGGCGGTCGCGTTAGCGGCAGCGCTTGCTGATCCAGCCTGTAATGTCGGCTGCGTTGGGCAAGCAGTTGTGTAGCTTGGGATGGTGAATCCGGCGCTCGACCAGTTAACCGCACGGGAGGGGTTGAGGAACGTGGACCAGTTCTGCGCTTGGGCACTGATACTGAACAATACTAGCAAAAAGAGAAGTCGGTGGTTCATTGATAGATACTCCTGTCAACGCAATCCGAGTAGTACAACGAAGAGGCCTTCAGCGGCATCTGGCTCGGGTGCCTTACCCGGGCCTGCACCCTGGTATATTCCTCAGCGATGGATGATCGCGACAGTTAACAAGCTACCACCCGCGGCGATGCTGTCAACAGCACCAAAGACCCTAGATTGAAGTTTAAAACTCCGGGTTCTGTCATAGGGCGGAACACTCTCGTGTACCACCGGGCAGCCATGGTACAAACCAAAGTAGCTGTCCTTGGACTGCATCCCAATTTGAGACAACCAGATAAGACACAATTTCCAGCGAAAGGATAGTGGTCTCATGGGATTGTCGCACGGGAAGTATCCGCAGGAGTTCAAGGCAGCCGCCGTGACCTTTTCTCCGCGCGCCGGCTCAGCTCTCCGCAGTTGGATTGCCGACTGGCTCAATTATATGCTCCCCGACTTCGGCGGTCGGTCTTGTGTCCTTCCGTGCCGGTACAAACTCGCGCTGCAGGCTGGCAAGCTGGCGCAGCGGCGCCAAGCCCCAATGCAAAAGAATGACCGCGCCCAGGTAAAGCGTGACAAACAGTGTTGAAATGATGATGATTGCCTCCAGCGCGGCGCCCTTCCCGAAATGGGTGTCCCAGAATGGCGTGCCTCCGATGATGGCGGCAGTTGCGAAGCCCGCCAGCAGCGGCGCGCAGCATACCTCCAAACGCGGCAATCAAAGCACGAGAGCGCCAAACCCGATGGGTCGCCCGGCATACCAGAAGGCGGGAATCAATAGGATCCAAAAGGACATGCTCCAAGCTGCAGCAACACCTGCGGGTCCCCATGGCAGCGCCAGAACAAAAACAAGACGCGTAGCAGCCGAGTTGGAACAGGGTCCAGCGAAGCCAGCGCCCCGGCTTCCCGATGGAGAGATGGATCCAGCCAATAGTGCTATAGAGCAGCATGACTCCGATTCCCGGTCCGAACAGCTCGAAGATCCTGCCGGATTCCGACCACTTGGGTCCAAGCATCAGGCGCACCACATCTTTGCCGACCAAAGTAAGATCGGCGCCCATCGCCATGCCAACGAACGCAACGATTCCCAGCGAATTGGCGAGGTATCGCCTGAAGCGAGCCGGGTCCTGATTCAGCCGGCTCAACGCTGCGAGGGCCACATTGTGGAGCGGCGCCAGTAAGCTGGCTGGCCGAAAGAGCGAACAAGTCATAAGCTTTTTTGTAGAATCCAAGGGCCGCAGCGTTGAATTGCCAGCCAACCAGCAGATTGTCAGTGTTTCTGCGCAAAATAGTTCGCGCTGAACCTGCCATAGACCTTCGCGGCGAAGCTTACCATGGCCCGCGTCCCCACCCCCGCCGTGGCAAGCTGGGAATCCATCGGCAAAGCCACAAGGCCCCAATCGTCAGCGCCGAGCCCCTGTGCAACGATTCCGGCCACCAAGCGCCCAATATCCCCAGCCTCTCAGAGGCCAGCAGGATCGTGACAGCGGTATACACGGCACGACCGACAAGGTCGTTGACTGGAGAGTCGCAGCAAATCGCATCGCTCGCTTTAGGAGAGCTAAATGTATGCCGGAGGCTGCGGCAATGAAGATGCCCAGCGACAAGGCCGGCAGCGACGTGCGCGACCAGAGGATTTCGGTAGAATCGCGCCAGCAGCGACCCCGCCGCGGCGAAACCCGACTGTCAGGATCAGCTCCAGACCGCGCAGTTGATCCAGAACAGATTGCTGGCATGAAACCGGTTCATTTCCTCGCGTTGAATGACCGCCTCATTAAAGCCGTTAAGCCAAATGAGGAGCAGGCTGAAGGTGGTGACCATGGTCGACGACCCCAAAATCGGCCGGCGTCAGCAGCCGGGCCAAGATGACTGTACTGATCACCTGGCCGCCGAGTCCCAACCCCTGGGCGGACACCGTAGCTGCCGCGCCTCGAACGGCGAGGCGTCGCAATTCGTGGTTTCCCGCCTTCGGGCGAAAAGCGCCGGTGCCATCGAATGGGATCATGCTTTCTTAGTGGCTCTTAATCTAGGATTTTTTGAGGCGATAATTGTCCAGAGGCTCTCGTCCCCTAGCTTCCCGAACACTCTCGAATTCCCTAGGCACCGCACATGTGGCCCTTTGGGATGTCCTTCGAGGGACCCGACGCTCCCAAAATCACTTCGCACAATCCACCAGCAGCATCTTTGGCGGAGCAAGATCGGGCTTTGGTCCTTGCCCCAGGACCCAGTTCAGGACGCGCGTGGTGCTCTCTGCTTTTGCGTCCCAGGTTAGGCTTTCCACTGCGTAGGACATGCCTCGTTGTTGCAATCGATTAAGAAGATCGCGATTACCAGCCAGCTCTGACAGGATCTTTTCTATTCCTGAAACCACCTCCCTTTCATTTGTAAAGGGAATCTTGTACCCGACGTCCGGATGAACGATATCTCCAGGACCACCGAAGTCTACGACCACAGGTACGGTACCGGCTGCGAGCGCTTCAAAGACCACTCCTCCGCCAAAGTCTCGAACTGATGGGAATACTAATAAATCAGCAGATCGCATGCGGCTAAGTGCCTCCGCATGACTCAGCCATCCGCAAAAGGAGACCGCCTTCTCAATTCCCAGCGACTTTGTGAGCTGCTCGAGACGGCCCCGCTCGGGACCATCACCAACGACGGTAAAGCGGGCCAAACCCTTCAGTAAAAGCGGAGCGGCTCCGCGCAAAGCAAGATCACAGGCCTTCCGCGGGACCAACCCGCCAACAAAGATCAGCTCAAGTTTGGAGCCTGGGTCGCGGCGGCGCAGGGCGCCGAGACAGACCGAGGGGTCGATGGCGTTCTCAGGGATGAAGAACAGTTTGTCGCGATATGAGGCAAATTCCCCATATGTTTGGGACGACGCTGCTATAATCGCCGCCGCGTGGCGATAGGTAGACCGGGCGAACGGCAGAAACCGGTACAGATTCCTCAAGCCGGAGATCCATTCCCGTTGGTTGTCGAGCTGGGTGAAACCCGGCGACCACGGCAAGCCGCCACTGATCGGCCCGATGACGAAAGGTATGCGCCGTTTCCGTAAGAAGAAAGCGAACGGGCTCGGCAACACCGCTGTCAACGGTACTAGCGGAGGACGACGTCAACTCACCCGCAAGGATGCGGCCCCGCAATTTTCGCCACGCCCGTAGCTCAAAGGCAACGCTAAATGGATACTTGAAAGCAGTTAACGCCTGACTGTCATAGTTGCATTTGAAGATCGAACGAAAACACCATGCGAAGATGCGGTCGAGCAGTGGCGTCCGAACTACCTCGATGGCGCGGAAAGGCGCTTTTGCGCGGTGCAAAGCTTCCTCAACTGACGACCGGGCGACCAAGGTAACATCGTGGAGTTTGGCGAGTGCTGCAGCGTGAGAATAGGTAACAAAGGGAATGCTGACCTGCTCCGGATTGCAGTCTGGCCCTAACACCAGAACACGTAAGCGACCCATCAGTTCTCCTGTACCCCGGCACGTTCTCTTGCCGTCGAAGGAAGCGTTGTATTTGATTTCGTGTACTCCGTGTTTAGTGTGCAATGAGGAGCCTGCGCTCGCCTGCACATGAGCAGCTTCACATCTGCTGCAAGTCGACCCCGAGATCGTGCCGGAGAAACTGCGCCCGAGTCAACAACCAACAGGCGCTTCCCCGCGAATGGAACGAACCTCCTCAGGATGCCGCTGCGGTCGCCTGGTCCGGCGACTACGGCGGCGGGATCTTTCGGTGCTGCGTCCCACCACGAGTTGGTAGTTGCCAGCAGAAAGATGATCCAAGGGACACCCATCATCCTGAACGCCGCCTCGGTAAAGCCGGTGATGAGGGGCGCGAGGAACCAGGCGATCCTGAGGCTGCCGGTATCAGGATCGCGGCGGTATGCAGCGATCACATTTCGGTAACCCGTCGTGATCAGGACTACCAGCAGGGCCAGTCCAATCCACCCCAATGTAATCAGCACCTCAATATAACCATTGTGCGACTCATTGAGCCGAAGTCCTTGAATTGTGTTCCATATCTTCTGCAGCCGTGCTCCCATCCAGAAGCTCTCATAGCCGACACCGAGCGCACGATTGCTGGGCATGGAGAGGACTAGCGCCCAGATATCAGTTCGGCCGGTTAGTGTGGGATTTCTTCCCAAACTCTGGATTAGATCCCCTGAAGACTGAAAGAAAAGCGCATACATGGTAGAGATAAGCACCCCTGCAACCAGAAGGTGCACGGTAGAAGGGTTGCGGCGGAAGGCGGGCTTAGTGGAAAGCAGCATTACACCGCTAGCCATGCTGAACGCGCAAATGGAAGTCATCGAGTTACACGTCCACAGCAGCCATATGACCATCGCCAGAACCGCACCAAGCGCCAGCAGGCGCCGTCTACGGTTGCGGTCTTCCCTGTTGTTATAGGCGCCGCGCAGACGCCAAAGAAGGGCCAGCCCGAGGAAATCGCACAATTCCCCCAAGCTGTTCTTCTGCGTACCGACTCCGACCGGTTCCATTTCCCAGCTCAAATTCAGTACCCGTCCCAGTTGCGGGTAGTACTTGATGAAGAGGACTGATAGCGGCACTAGCACGAAGGCAAGTCGCGTGAACAGGCGCTTGACGGCCTGGGGGATGTCCGGCTCTGTCAGCACGATCAGGATCATCAGAACATCGCCAATCCCTTTGATCCAGTGCTTAAACGTCACAAAAGGATAATCAGACCAAACCATGCTAAGTGCTGCATAACAGAAGAACAGCCACAGCGCCCAGTTCTTGCGCAGGATGGGGACCACTTTCCGTCCCCTTAAGGCAACCACGATCAACGCGGCAGCCTCGAGAGCCATAAGAATGCTCCGGTCAATGGGACTGCCCTCAAGATAGACGCTGGCCGTATCTGTTGGCGGCGGGCTCATCCCCAACCATTGCGATGCCGACCGCGAGAGGCAGAAGAATAGCCACAGCGTTGGAATCCAAAGTGCGTTGGACACCCGGACCTTCTTATCGCGATCGAAAAAGAAGAGACCTGCGATACCGATCGCGAAAATAATGGCGGCTTGTGGCGGAGACATTCACTTCTTCCTTCGTGCAAAGGTTTCTCGTTGCATTGGCGACGTACAGGTCCCCGACGACGGCGGCTAAAAGAAAATCCGCGACCTTGGAATCGCCTGCTCAATTGCATTTACGACATCAAAATCGTTAACCGCCGACATACCGGGCCTGTCAGCCAGGCCATTGAAGATCTTGAGTGTAATAGCTTCTGCTTGCGGATACCCTATTGCTCGATAAAAAGGCGCTGCATCAACTCAAGCGACAGAAGCTTATGGATTTCGGTCGTATAGTTGCGTTCGCCTTTCACGTGGCGCCTTACCATGACTTCCACCGCCTTGCGATCCAGGTAGGGTCGGGATAACGTCAATGGGTCAAGCAGCATTTCCTGGACGTATTTGGAGAGCGCATCACGGTACCATATGCGGAAATGATAGAACTTGTGACGCCCAAGCCACAGTCGTTCCAGCTGCAACGGGGCAAGCATGTGGTCGATTTGAGCGATCCATTGCGGCATGCCATAGTCATAGGCGTATTCAGCCTTGAAGGTAAACGTCATGTACTGGCGGACCAAGCTGGCGGGCACCATGCCGCTTTCTGCTGCCACCCCGAAATCCGTTCGGATCCGGCGCAATACGGGGTTGCCATCTTCAATTAGACGCAACGAGTTTTCATTCGACACCGTTGCAGACGCCGGTGCGCGAAATACCATCTTGACGAACTCGTTATCCAGGTACGGGGAACGGAGCGCGAGCTGAGTCTGCTCCAGGGCCTGCAACCCGTAATGGTGCCACGGTGCCTGCTTGAACACCGCGAACGACAGCGGATGCACAGATAGCTGCCGGTTGTAAACCTCTTGGCCTCCTTTGACCTGGTTGAGAAAATCCGGGACAAACAAACCCGCATCGGGTTGAACCGGTTTGAAAGCCCGTACTCGGCGGAGTACTTCGCCGCCGTAATTGCCAGTCATCCGCACAGGCGCGATCTGGGCCGCGCGTTCGTTGACGTATAGGTCAGGAGAATGTGCCGCATCCACACATCCGTCCGTCAAGTACACTGTGCGCTGAACGTAATGTGAGAATTGGCGCAGAAAATCGTCACCCACAGGGATCACATGATGCGGTTGACCCACTGTAGCAGCCACTTTCCTCGCCAGCAACACATCTTGGCAGTCCCGAAACATGCCTCCAAACGAATAACACGGAAGCTGACCGGGCAGGAACCTCTGCCATGCCATGATCATTCTGGTATCGAGGCCGCCCGTGAGCGACATTCCGACCTTCTCTCCTCCGTCGAAGTACCGCGGGAGAATACGCACAAAAGTTTGCTTCAATTCCTGATAGTACTGATCAGGCGTGAGACTATCCTGCTGTTCCCACTCCGCTGGATCGAAATACGAATCTTTGCGTCGTACTCCGCCATTTTTAAAGACCCAAGCCGAGCCGGGCGGCAGCACGCTGACGCGTTCGAATATTGTTTTGTTTTCGAGCACGCAGCCATGACTCACGTATTCAGCTAGTCCGCTGATCGATGCCTTTCGCAGCTCCGGACAAACCGCGAGCAATGCCTTCGCTTCTGCCGCAAAATAGAACTCGTCGCCGGATTCGTAGTAGTAAAGACGACTCATGCCATAACGATCATTGAACAAGGTTGCTATCTGACGAGTGCGATCAACTATTAAGCCATGAAATCGTCCATTTAATCTGGTAACAAATCCGTCCCGATCTTCTTCATATAGGTGCGGCAAATATGATGCATTGTGGTCTCGTAGGTCGTGCCCACGGCTCTTCAGTTCGGCTGCGAGTCCGGGCTCCGGGTAGTCTTCGCCAGAAAAAACCAGTACGACGTCATCGTGCTCATTACAGAGCGGCATTCCATCGGAGAAGGATCCTTCACGAGCCATCCAGCCGACATACACCCCGAGTTCTTCGTTCATCCAAGTACCCGAGTTGTAAAACACCTCGTGCCGGAGGGAGTCGAGCATGCCTCGCAACTGGTGCTCAGCATCCCGCCGAGGTCGATTTGTAACTAGACCGACGATTCCGGGCATGTACTAGAGAGCCTCATCGGAGTTTAATGGGCGGGAATACCAGGCTTCGCGATACGCACGCAGTTTTGCGGCGATAGACTCAGGAAGATGGTCGACGAATCTGTGGTGCAAGCCCAACCGAAACGCCAACGCACCCCGCAGGGTAAGCGGAACGTAGTAGCGCGGCACATCGACGCGCGCAAAGGCGTTGCGCTCCTTGAAATCGCTCAGCCCGCTCTTTTGCTTCTTGCCGTACGCGAAATTCGAATAGACGAGGTGCCTTATTCCACGTTGCGCGCAGGAGTTCACGGCCTTCGCCAACAAGGCATTCGTAGGAGCTTTATCACGATGCGCAATCATTGAGATAATGTTCATCAGCCCTGCCTGCGTGCCGGTCTGATCGTGAACCAACTTGATGAACCCAATCAGCAAGTCACCAACGTAGGCGCCAATGAAAATGCTATTGCTAAGGTAAGTCGCTTCCTCTGCGTAGACGGTGTCGTAATCTTTTCCGTAATGTGGAAAACGGCGGCCCTGACGGGACGGAGCTTCGTTGTAAATGGCCCAGATGCCCCTTGCCAGCGAATGATCGAACTCCACCTCACGGAGAACAACTCCCTTTTTCTCAGCCTGCTTTGCCTTATTGCGCGCTTTAAACCCGATCTGCTTGTTCCACCACTCATCGAAGGTGGTGATCGAAACCGCGGCCATATTGTCCCATTCCATGGGATATTTATATTTGGGCTCGGGTTCTGAGACGCGCTGCAAGAAGGTGAACAGGTCGATCTTCTTTGAGCGTTTCAGTTCCTCGAGCACGGTAGATGGGTCATCGAGAAACATGTACTTGTCCGCATCCAGAGAAGCGATGCGCGCCCAGCGCCCGGCAACTCTGATCTGCTGGTTGCAAATTTCAATCAGCGAATTCACAGCAATTCCTTTCAGCGCGGCGTGCCCGCAACTCTCCAACGGTAATCATCAACTTTCGGCGCAATGCCACCTGGAAATACCCATCACACAAGAATGGCGGAAATGGAAGAATTCGAACCTCCGGATAGTTGCCCAAGCCACGACTGACGAGTCGACCGCGGTCGTAGCCAACGGCGGACTCTTCGATGTCATGCTTGCATTTAGGAATTCAAAAGCAGTACTTTCGTCGACTTAGAAGCGGGATCGCTACTCGATGACGTATTCACTCTTGACGGGGTTTAGACCCATCAACGCCAGCAGTGCGCCAAGGTGGTCAAAGAGACGAACGAGCAGGCTCAGAAAGTGGTGATATCCGATCAGGAATGAGAACGGTAGTGCGACAGTGTACAGGAGCACTGCTGTGATGGATTTCACGATGTTCCAAGACCCAAACGTCGGGTGCAACACCGCCGTGGCCCCTCGAAGCAGGGCTCGCCGAAGCATGAAGCTGCATTTCCAGCGTGATGGCGGTATCGTTTCATACGCTGGTGCTTCGTTGCACCAAATGAAAGTGCACCCTTGGTCTATTTTGCGACGAAAGAAATCCTGATCCTCTCCCGCTCGAAATTCTGGGCGGAACGGTGCTTCGTCAGCGCCAAAGACACGCCTGTCGAGCAATAAGTTGCCGGTTCGACACTCCAGCCATCCCATCACGAATCCGGTTTCATGCCTTGGACGAACGTAGAAGCTACTTTTCACCAACCAACGCGGCGGTGTTTGATCGAAGTGCCGCAATACAGGACCCAGCACGCCATCCACCTGGTACCGCGTGCAGGCCATAAACATTCTAAGCAGCCAACTCTCGCAGGGGAATTCGTCGTCATCAATGAAAGCGATGAACTCCCCGGTAGCGACCTCCACTGCCTTGTTCCGAGCCCGGGCGATGTTCTGGCGTGGTTCGTTGCAGTACACAATCGGAACGTGCGAGACTCCCTTTATTTCGTTTACGGTGTCTTCCGCCGAGCGCTGGTCATCGTTGTCCACGATGATGATCGAATAATCGAACAAACCGCCGGTCTCCTGCTTCTGCAATTCGAGCAGAAGTCGCGTCAATAAGGCCGGTCGTCGGTACGTGCAAACGCATACCGCGATGTGCTTGCTATCCCCGAATTCGCGCGAGTTCACGGCTATTTCACCCTGCATCGGTCCTCTCCGTGCCTTTGATCTGCACCGCAGACCGGGCCATCCCCTCGGCGGTCGGCTCAGTAATTAGTTCGATTGCGAGAAGTCGGTGAAGCGATTGCCCTTGATATGTCCTTCAACAACGGTCTCAACCGCTTCTACTGCAAATACGGCTGTGATAGCGATGAAGCAGCACCTGGCGAACGTAATTGGATAGCTGATCGCGATACCGCACTCGGAAATGGAGGAACTGGGACGGCCGAGGAATTACTGCTGCAGGTGAAGCGCAGAAAAGAAATGACCGGACCGGCACAACTGGCTGAGGCATTCTGTAGTCGTACACATATTCAGCCTTGGATGTGAAGTTCTGAAATGCGCGTACCAGTGCCGAGCTGATGAAGCCGCCATCTCCGCCCGCGCCTACATCAGGCCGGACGCGTCGCGATTCAGAGCTAGCATCTTTATCCTCGTCCTTGAGCCTCAATGAATCGGTACATGATTGCTTCCTTGGCGCTCTCTCGCTGATGTATAAGGCCCGGTAAAACTCGACGCGATTTCAGCCCCATTCAACTCCGAAAAAATCCTCCCTGAAGTTAGGAATTCGTACTCAGCTGGCAAGACGGGGTGTGTTTCCAACTCGACGACGGCGGAGTTTGCAAGAACAAATATTCTTCGAAGCCGCTCCATTGAATCCATAGGGACAATCGAGAAGAGATAATCGACTACTCGGTTCCGCTTAGCCACCTGATGATCGATGTACGCCCGATACAACCTGTTCAGGCTTCCTTTCTCCTTTGCCTGGAAGGTGAAGTTCCTGCGCGCCAAAACTCCCTTTGGCAACAGATTTCCAAAGATGACATTGGCACATAAGTGCATGTGATGATGTCCATCAATACGCTCAGGATGGGTACCGTAGACTCTCTCGTACTCGTCAATTTGTGCGGCGACAACGTATTCGAACGAGTTCACAAGACCTGGATGGTAGATTATTTGTGCGAACCGGTTGCGTAGTAAGTAGTGAGCGGCTCTGGCTTGGTGGTGCAGGAGCTGCGCAGTATGCACTTGCCCGGAGAAAGGCGTTGTGAAGTTGAGGTGCAATCCTGTGTCGACTTTATGATCGCGGGCGAGAAACCCAGCCCTCTCAGAGTCTTCCATGAATACCATTGCACTTGTGGAACTCACCGATCCGAGTTTAATGCAGTCCAGTATCCGATCGGTCGTATTACGGTCTCGTCCCCAATCATCAGCATTCACAATTAGAACGCCGGGAAGGTGTCGCGCGACATGGTTTTCAAGCATCTTTGGCATTCGTGGACGCGCTAGGCAGACCTGGGTGATTGCAAGTTAGCGGACTCGGGCGATTTCCGCAGAATGAAGTTCTTCAGTCTCCGCATTTGTTCGCGGCGCACAAACTGCTTCATTTCAATCGGAATTGGCTGTTCGGTTCGACTACATGCCGCTGAAATGTACCCCCACAGCAGCGCAACGCCGCCGATCACGATAGGACGTTTTGTCATTTGGTATGCTGACCTGGACAGTTCCCAGACTGGGTGATTACCGAAGGCATAATCCTTGGCTCCGTAGTTGTATCTCGCCTGAAGAACGCTATGCTGGGCCGTTCCCATCTCACGATGATGAACACATATCCTGTCCAGGAAAGTTCTGGTTCTCCACCCTTTCATTCGCGAAGAGAGCACTGCAAAGTAATCGATTCCTCCTGCTTTCATCGGAGTGTATCCGCCAATTGCCTCAAAGCACTCCCGTCGGAACACCTGGCAAGCACCAGAGACATGTTCGATATTCACAAAGCGATAGTCGTAGATTCCATTTTCCCCATCCCTGAATGGCGTCCCTACTAAGCCCAAGGATCGATCCTCGGCCAACTTCCGCAAAAGGAATTCGAAGTAGTCCCCGCCGAAAGATATATCTGCATCCAGGCTCGCCAGCACATCATAAGGAATACCGCTTACCTTGGCATAACCTGCGTTAAATGCATTCACCTTGCCTGCGAAGTGGCGCTCTGTTCGCTCGGGCATACGTACCAACTCGATCCACGACGGATGTTGGCGCGCGTAGGATTCGACAATGTCGTCGGTTCCATCAGTCGATCCGTCGCTGACGATGACCCATTTGAGCGGACGAAACGTCTGCTGCACCATCGATTGCAAGGTTAGCTCAATAGAACGAGACTCGTTGCGTGCCGGGCTAATCACAACATACGTAGGAAGACGTGACATGGCTTGTAGAAGTCCTCAGCGGCCTTGCGTTCGTGTCCAGTTCGGAAGGGGATGCGTGATCAAACGCGGGTCCATCTTTCTGAAACACGACCGGTTCTTTTCGCTCGAACGGGCTGGCGTTTTGGCTGCACGCGGCAAGCAACTGGCCAGGGCGAGTAAAGTCCCGGCCAGAAACTAGCTGTGCAGGATGGAAACCAGATTCCCACCCGCTTCATTCACGACGTTCGCAGGTACAGGTATTCGTAGCTTCGCCCTCTGAGTCACATGGGTGACCCTTGGAAGACCCGAAGCCGATGCCCCACTCCTTGCCCAGGTCGTTGATTCGCAAGGTACAGGCGTCAACATTCCTGGGCCCTCCGTAGCGCGACCGGAAAGGGGAGCACAATGGTTCTAAGCACTTCAATGACCAATTCACCGCTCACCAAGACACGGTGGGAAGGGCGCATGGATCGTCATGACGTCCGCCACTGGAAGTGGTCTTGGGACCAGACAAGAGGCCGTAAGTCTCAGTTATATCCTGCAAAGTCATGCAGTTCACACGCCAGAGTAGAATGGTCTCCAGTGTCTGTCTGTTGAAGCCTGCTAGGCCCCGCTGACACCATGGTTCGCGCTAGGGAAGGCAGAGCGCGACTGGTAGGAAAAACTTTTCCTATTCGCAAACTTCCTCGTCGACTGTACAGGAGCCGCAAAATAATCGAAGCCAGAGATAAAAACAAGAAAAATAGGACAATGAGTAAACTTGGCGTGACTTGCAAAGCAGTCCTCGCAACCGCTGTCATCCTGCTGCTGGTCTGCGGCAGCTTTGTTGCAGGATTCGACACATGTAGGCACCTGAAGACTTCGATTCCCAACAGCATCCGCAGCCGGTATCTCACTGAACCCGGTGACGCGCCTCCGGCAGTCCGGAGTGGAGTGCTAGCCGCCTTGCGCGACTTCCATGAAGGATACGTGCGGCGCAATCCGGCCGAGTTGGGGCCTTTTATGGAGCGCCTCTTTTCCAGGGATGATGTTCTGTTGATTGGGACGGATACTGGTGAGTGGGCCCGGGGCTATCCCGCGGTCTCGGAGTTCATCCGCGGGGATTGGCGGCAGTGGGGAGATCTCAGGTTTCAGGTGGAGGACGCAGTGGTCTGCTCGACCGGCGATGTAGCTTGGGTGGCCAGCGTAGGCACGCTACGCGAGGCTCGATTGAATCGCCCACTACGCTTCACCGCCATCCTGACGCGTCAGGGGGATCGATGGATTTTCCGGCAGATCCACTTTCAGTGGGACGATCGGGACCCGGGCGTTTTGGGTCTCCTGCGCTCAGCGACATATGGCAGACTTGCCCGTGTCGAGTTCGCCCGGCTGAACCTGTCGCCGCACCCCGAGGAGAGCCCGTTGCCGAGGTGAAGGTCGACAGCCGTTACATCACGGCTAAAGCCATGGGTTGCCCCGTTCTGGTCTCGTCGCCTGCCAATATGATCCTAAGCGTTTCGGCTAGGATGGGCACGTGCGGCTCTTCGAACATGGAGATGTGGTCGCCCGGCACGTCGTGAATCGCCAGGCCTCCAAGGGCCATGTTCTTCCAGCCAAGGCTGGGATTGCGATGCGTGCCCATGTTCTCCAGGGCGTCGGTGGCACGCAACAACGTGACCTTGCCCGGGTAAGGACGGACGACATAGCGCGACAGGGCTCGATTGTGCGCCTCCTCCACTTGGGCGGTGCGCCAGTTGGCCGGCATGTTTCGGCCCGTCATCCTCAGGTAAGGTCGTAGCACGACCGGGCCAGCGATTTCGAGCATCCTCGTTGCGCGGAACTTCCAATAGTCCACCTTGGTCTGCGTCCGCTTCCATAGATATCCGGCGCCGAGTTCCCGGTAATTGTGCCAGTGACTAGCCACCTGTTTGCCCACTGGCACCCTTTCGTGACAGCCCGGCACGATGGCATCAAAGAGAAGCAGCATATCCACCGCCTTGCCCTGGGCATGGAGCTGCTGCGCCATCTCCAACGCGATGATGCCTCCCAGAGAGGAACCCCCGAGGCGGAAGGGGCCGTCCGGCAGGAAGTCGAGCAGTTCCCTCGTGTAAGTTGCGGCCAGCTCCTCGATGCTCGTCTCCTTAATAGTGGGGTCCGAGGCCAGTGGCGACTGCATGGCGTAGAACGGCTGGTCAGGACCCAGATACCCCGCCAGTTGGCGATAGAAGAGCACGCTCGGACCGAGGGCGTGCATGCAGATCAGGGGGATGCGCGAACCGCTGGCGTGGATGGGAACCAACGCCGACCAGGCGCGCACCGGAGCCGCACTCGGTCGCTGACGCTCGCGGATCAGCGCCGCCAGTTGGCGCACCGTGCGCACCTCAAATAGGGCAGTCAAATCCAGTCGGACCTGGTAAGTCTTTTCGATTTTGGCAAACAAGCGGATGCCGGTAAGAGAATGCCCCCCGAGATCGAAGAAGTCATCATCACGGCCCACGTTATCCACGCCGAGCAGTTCCCGCCACCAGCCGGCGAGTACGCTTTCGATTTCGCCGCGCGGAGCCTCAATTACGGCAGTCGACTGGGCGGGCTTCTCTTTTTCGGCGTCCCGCGGCGGGAATGGACCTCGTGTCACGATCACCTGGCGCGGCAGACTGGAGTCGAGAATCTGTGAGAATGCCGCCAGCGCCTGCACCGAGGACATCCCTTCCAACTCTGGCATCTGCACCGCGTTCTGGCTGCCAACAGACTCGATGGCGGGCAATTCAGGGGAGACCGCCCCGGCCGGCACCGCCATGCGCCGCACCGCGAAGTCGCCAATCTCGGCTAGCACTTCGCCCTCGGGATTGAGCAGGGTGATGCGGAAAGTGGCGACTCCACGCTCGCCGGTATTCTCCGCATTGCTGCGTATGTGGCTGAAGAAGCGCGCAGGCAACGGACGATAGAGCGTCATCCGCTTGTAGGAGAGCGGCAAGTAGACTGCCTCGGACTCCTCGTAGCCGGGAATGAGGTAGAGCGCGATTCCGGTGGCCATGTCGAGCAGGGAGGGATGCAGGAACCAACGCTGCTGATCCTCCAGAAAGTCCTCACCGAGACGCAATTCGGCCAGCGCCTCGCCCTCGCCCAGGCGCAGGCTCTGAACGTTGCGCCAGCGCGGACCAAAGTCGAAATAACGCTCCTGGCGCGTGCGGTAGCTCTCGTCAAAGCGGATTTCGCGCGCTCCGCAACGGCCAGCAATCTCGCCAAGGTCCACAACAGCAGGAGCATCACCTTCACGCCGTGTGATCTGTCCGCAGGCATATTCCAGCCACTCCTGGCTCTTGGCCAGGACCGAGAATCGGAAGCCGGTGCCCTGCCGCTGTAGGCGGACGCGGACTTCCTTTGTCTCGTTCGGTTCCACGGCGAAGGGCGCAAGGAAGTAGACATCCTCGAACTCGATTCCGGGCTCGACGCGATTCTTCGCCAGCGCTGCCGCCGCCAGTTGCAGGTAGCCCGTGCCCGGCAGCAGTGCGGTTCCGTTCTTAAAGCGATGCTCGCCAAGCACCCAGTCGCGCTTTGCGTTCAGTGTTCCGGAGAAGATGGTCTCGCTGCGGGTCTGCACGATGCGCCGATCGAGGATGGGCAGGCCGTCGGCCGCATCGCGTCCGGCAAGTCCCACATCATTCCACATGCCCCAGTTCACGGCCACCACACTTCCGGTCTGTCCCTGGGCAAAGGAATCTAGGAACGCGTTGGCCGCGGCGTAATCGATCTGACCCGCTGGGGGTGCCAGCGCGCTTATTGACGAGAAGAGCAGGAAGAAATCGAGTTCCGTGTTGCCCAGTGCCTGTTGCAGCGCCAGCGTGCCCTGCACCTTGGGCGCCAGTACGCGCGCTGCACTCTCCCACGTCTTCAGTTGCAGCGGGCTGTCTTCGATGAGTCCAGCGGCATGGATCACGCCGTGTATGGTGCCAAAGCGCTCGCGGCACTGCTTTACCGCCAAGGCGATCTGCTGTGGATCGGTGACATCGGCGGTCAGCGTTAGCACTTCTCCACCCAGCGCCTCTATTTCGCGCAGGGCCTCGATGCGCTGGCGCTGTGTCGGCGGCAAGGAAGCCTCCTGCCGCAGCCACTCGTCCCGCTCCGGTAGCGCGGTGCGCGATACCAGCGCCAGGCGTGCGTGCGCGACCTGCGCCAGATGCCGGGCTAGAGTTAGGCCAAGTCCGCCGAGGCCGCCAGTAATCAAGTACACGCCTTTCTCGCGCAGGCGGCGCGGCGCGGTCAGCGTCATTGGTAACGGCGCAAAACCCTGCGTCCAACGCTCTGCTTGCCGATAGGCAACCGCGCTCTCGCCGTCGGCGACCGCACATTCGGCAAGAATAGCGGCCGCGGCGGCGCTGCGGTCGGAGATCGTGCGCTCCAGGTCAACGCTTCGGCAGCGGACACCCGGCAATTCGCGGCCGATCACGCGTACCGGTCCCTGCAGGCAAGCGCGCGCGGCGGCATAATTCCCTTCCCCGTCCACCGACTGCAGACCGTTTGATACCGTGGTGATGGCGACCGGACCGAGATCCAGTTTGGCCCACGCCTGCGCCAGCAGCAGCAGACTGAAGAAGCTTGCCTCCAGCAACTCTGCGGTCTCCGGCGCACGGCCCTCTGCGAGAAACGGCCAGAGATGAAGGATCTGCACGGGAGTTTCGCCCCGCTGCGCGAGGTCGCCGAGCAGCGTCTCGTAGTCCGCACCCTCGCCGATACGCATGGAGAACGAGTATTCGGCGCGCCGCTCAAACCGGTCACCGGCGGCGACATCCACGACGGTGTGTCCGTCGGCACGAAGCTGGCGTGCAAGTTCTGCCCCCAGCCCGGCGGAATCGCTAAACATCAGCCAGCGCGTGGCTGCGATGTGCGCTGTGGAAACCAGGGGCGAGCGCTTCCACACTGGCTGGTGAAACCCGGGTCCGTCATCGAGCGTAGGCGGTGCCTCGGCAACGGCCGACGCAGCGGCCAGCGGACGCGTGCCCGGATCAATCCAATAACGCTTGCGCTCAAACGGATAGGTCGGTAGTGGAACGCGGCGCGGCTGTCTGCCGGCGCGCAGGGCCTCCCAACGCGGCTCAATGCCTTCGATCCAGAGCTGGCCCATAGCGTTCAGCAGGCAGACCGTGTCGGAGGATGCATCCTGCGGATGCCGCATCGAGGGCAGCACTTTGAGCGCTTTCGGACGTTCCGGATGCTGGCGCGCCAGCGCCGTGAGCGCCTGTCCCGGCCCCACCTCGAGAAGCACACGGCCAGGCTCGCGGAACAGCAGCTTCAATCCATCGGAGAAGCGCACGGTGTTACGCAGATGGCGCACCCAATAGTCGGGATCGGTGGCCTCCGCAGCCGTGATCCAGGTGCCGGTTAGGTTGGAGACAAAGGGAATCTTTGGCGCCGCCAGGCGAATGGACGACATCTCAGCCCGGAACTCTGCGAGCATCGGATCCATCATGCTGGAGTGGAAGGCGTGCGAGGTGTGCAGCAGGCGGCTGGCAATTCCCCGCTCCTCCAGCTCAGAGGCAAATTTCTGGATCGC
Organism: uncultured Acidobacteriota bacterium; assembly: GCA_963779365.1. Taxonomy (GTDB): domain Bacteria; phylum Acidobacteriota; class Terriglobia; order Terriglobales; family Acidobacteriaceae; genus TOLSYN. The sequence continues at coordinate 197,229 of CAVZYB010000022.1, forward strand.
CGCACTGATGCCCGAAACAACAATCTGCTGCGGCCCGTTGATGGCGGCCACCGACAGTTCCGGCCCAAGCGCGACCGCATCCACCGCGGCAGCCACCGAGAGCATCGCGCCAGACGGCATGGCGCCCATTAGACGGCCGCGCGTGGCGCTGACGCGCAGCCCTTCTTCGAGCGAGAAAACGCCAGCCACGCAGGCCGCCGCGTATTCACCGATGCTATGCCCGAGCATGGCCACAGGCTTCACGCCGCGCTCCATCCACCACTGCGCCAGCGCGTACTCGACGCTGAACAGCGCCGGTTGCGTGTAAGCCGTGTGCGCAAGTTTCTCGGCCGCTGTGTTGGTGTCGCCCTCGGGATAGAACAGGCTGCGCAGATTGAGGCCGAGATCCGGCGCCAGACCGTCAAAACACTGCTCCAGATGATGGTGGAAGGTGGGCTCGGAGGAGTACAGTTCGCGGCCCATGTTCAAATACTGCGATCCTTGTCCGGAGAAAAGGAAGACCACACCCGGCACAGCGCTGGCAGCTTGTCCGCTGAAGACACGCGTCGCGCTGGGCTGCGCCAGCAACTGCGCCGCCTCCTCTGCGCTGGCGGCCACCAGTGCGCGGCGATGAGCAAAGGCCTTGCGCCCCGACTGCAGGGTCAAGGCCACATCCTGCAAGCGCAGTCCGGGATGCTCGCGCAAGTGAGCGAAGAGATTCTGAGCCGCGCGGGCGAGCGCCGTCGGTGTCTTCGCCGAAAGCACGAGCAACTGCTGACCATGCTCGCCCTCCGCAGCCGTTGCAATCGGCGGCGCCTCCTCTAGCACGACATGCGCGTTGGTGCCGCCGATGCCCAGCGAGGTCACGCAGGCACGGCGCGGCGCCCCCGCACGCGTCCACTCCCGCAGCCCGGTGTTGACGAAGAACGGACTGTGCTCGAAATCGATCAGCGGATTGGGCTTGCGGAAGTGCAGGCTGGGAGGGATCTGGCCGTGACGCAGGGCGAGGGTAGTCTTGATCAGCCCGGCAACGCCGGCGGCGGTGTCCAGATGGCCGATGTTGGTTTTCAGCGAACCGATGGCACATGCGCCGGACTTCACCGGGTCCTTGCTGAAGGCTTGGGTGAGCGCTTTGACCTCGATGGGATCGCCGACGCGGGTGCCGGTGCCGTGCATCTCCACGTACGAGATTTCGGCCGCCGAGACACCGGCCACGCCGAGCGCCTCACGCACCACCTCCGTCTGGCCGTCCACGCTGGGAGCCAGGTAGCCGACCTTGCGCGCGCCATCGTTGTTAATAGCCGATCCCAGGATCACCGCGTGAATGGTATCGCCATCTTCCAAGGCGTCTTCCAGGCGGCGCAACACCACCACACCGGCTCCGCTGGAGAAAACGGTACCGCTGGAGTCGGCGTCGAAGGCGCGGCAGTGGCCGTCACGCGAGAGGATTTCTCCTTCGCGGTACAAGTATCCCTGGCCGTGTGGGAACTCGATGGTGACGCCGCCCGCCAACGCCAGATCGCACTCCTGATTGAGTAGGCTCTGGCAGGCTAAGTGAACCGCAACCAGCGAAGTCGAGCACGCCGTCTGCACGCTGATACTGGGGCCGCGCAAATCGAGTTCGTAGCTGACACGGGTTGCCAGCACGTCTTTGTCATTGCCCGTCTGCCGGATCAGAAAGAGACCGGCACTAGCCATCAGCGGCGCGTTAGTCAACAGGTTGTGGATCATGTAGGAGTTCATGCCCGAGCCGGCAAAAACTCCGACGGCGCCTGCTCCCGGGTTGCCCGGCACGTGGCCAGCGTGCTCCATAGCCTCCCAGGCACACTCCAGGAAGAGGCGATGCTGCGGATCCATGATCGAGGCTTCGCGCGGGCTGAAGCCAAAAAACGCCGCGTCAAACTGGTCGAGTCCCTCCAGCACGGCGCCAGATTTCACGTAGTCAGGCTCTGCTAGTTCCTTGCGCGACACGCCCGCCGCCAGCAGTTCGGCATCGCTCAGCAGGCGTACCGATTCCACGCCGGCGGCCAAGTTACGCCAAAATTCCTCGACATGGCGCGCACCGGGAAAGCGTCCCGACATGCCAATGATGGCAATTGCGTTTTCGCTCATAGTGTCCGCTTCTTCTGCTGTCTTGCGCTCAGGCGGCGTTCGGCGCGACTTGATTCCGTGGCCGCCGCTTCCGCCACGGCCACCGTTTCCTCTCCGCCCAGATGCCCGGCCAGCGCGTGCACCGTCGGATACTGGAAAAGATCCACCAGGGAAAACTCGCGGCCCAGTTGCTGTTGCAACCTTAGGTGCACCTCGGCCACCATCAGCGAGTGCGCCCCAAGATCGAAGAAGTTGTCGTGCGTGCCCACGCTCTCCACGCTTAGCGCATCGCGCCATGTCTGCGCGATCAACGCTTCCAGGCTGCCTTCGGGCGCGGCTTCCGCGACCTCGGTCTCGGGAGTAAAGGCTGCGGATAATGCCTTGCGGTCCACCTTGCCGTTAGCGGTGAGCGGAAAACTCTGGACCAGCGCAAAGTGTGCCGGAACCATGTAGCTGGGCAGCAGCGCCGACAGCGCGACACGCAGAGTGTTGCCCGCCACCGCTGCGCCAGCCTGCGCGATCACGAACGCAATCAGGCGCGTGTCCTCGGGCTTGAACTCGCGGGCGATCACCACCGCCTGCAGCACGCCCGGCTGCTTTTCCAGCACGGCCTCGATCTCGCCGATCTCAATGCGATAGCCGCGTAGCTTGATCTGGAAGTCGGCGCGTCCCAAGAAGTCGAGATTGCCGTCGGGCAGGAAGCGCGCGAGATCACCGGTACGGTACATGCGGTTGCCGCTCAGGAAAGGATCGTCGAGGAAGCGTTCAGCGGAAAGTTCCGGGCGCTGCCAGTAGCCGCGCACTACACCATCACCACCGATGTAGAGTTCTCCGGTTTCGCCCGCTGTCACCGGCCGGAGGGCAGAGTCCAGCACGTAGAGTTGCGTGTTGCGAATCGCCGTGCCAATAGAAATGTGCTCGGGCGCGCCCACCACATCGAGAACCGTGGACCAGATTGTGGTCTCGGTGGGGCCGTACATATTGTAAAACTCGCCGTGAAAGCTCTGCCGTAGATGCGCCACCAGAGAGGGAGATAGCGCCTCACCGCCGAGGAAGAGCTTCTTCACCCGACCCAGGGCTTCCAGCCCATCGGGCAGCAGGGACACCATGCGCGCCAATGAAGGGGTGGATTGCAGATGCGTTACGCCATAGCCGCGGATCTCGGCGGGGATGGTCTGCACGCCCTCTTCGCCGTGCACAATGACCTCGAAGCCGCGCGACAGTGTCCACAGGAGTTCCAGCACGGAAATGTCGAAGGAAACGCTGGTGACGGCCAGCCAGACGCCGGGAGCAGACCCGATGCGCGCATCCATGCCGGCAAAGAAATTGATGACATTGCGGTGCTCGATCATCACCCCCTTAGGTTTCCCAGTAGAGCCTGAGGTGTAGATCACGTAGGCGAGATTCTCTCCCGCGGCCGTCGCTGCCAATGGCTCCGCGCTGTGTGCGGCGATAGCCCTCGCTTCGCCGTCGAGCAAAACAACTCGACTGGCTGCGCCTTCCACACTGGCACAGGTGCGCGCGCTGGCCAGGATGACTCCGGCCTTCGAGTCCTCGATCATCACCGCTAGGCGCGAGGCCGGATAAGTCGTATCGAGCGGAACGTAGGCGGAGCCCGCCTTGAGGATGGCGAGCAGAGCCACAACCATCTCGATCGAGCGTTCCAAAGCGATGCCGATCAGGACGTCCGGCCCGGCACCAAGTTGCCGCAGGTGGTGCGCCAACTGATTGGCAAGGGCGTCAAGCGCCGCGTAGCTCAGACTCTCGCTACCGCAGCGTAGCGCCACCGCCTCCGGCGTGCGCCGCACCTGTGCTTCGATCGCCTGCGGCACGGTCTGTGCGTCCACGGCATTGAGCGGTCTCTCCTCAGTCATTGCGCGCGACAAGCGTGTCCTCCAGGAAGAGATACTCGATGCCGGTGCCGAGGAAGGTGTCAAGTGCTTCCTCCGGCGTGTTGACGATGGGCTGGCCCTTTACGTTGAAGCTGGTGTTCAGCACCATCCTCCGTCCAGAGGTCTGGCCGACGGCTTCCAGCAGGCTGTGGAAGTCGGGATTGTCCTGCGCCGATACCGTCTGCAGTCGCGCCGAGCCGTTCACGTGAGTGATCGCCGGCAGCGCCGCCCGATACTCCGGACGCACATCCACGACGGTGATCATATACGGCATCTGCGTGCCTTCCTTGATGGCAAACCAGCGCGGCGCCTCTTCTTCTGCGCAGGCCGGAGCGAAGGGGCGGAATGCTTCGCGCATCTTGACCATGGCGTTGATGCGGTCGCGCATTGCCGGATGACCGGGATCGGCGAGGATGCTGCGGTTACCTAGCGCGCGCGGACCGTATTCCATCCGCCCGCGGAACCAGGCGACAACGCGACCCTCGGCGATCAGCTTTGCTGCTGCCGCGCAGGTCTCATCAAGCGACGCAAAGCGGATGACCTTGGTGCGCTCCGCGTACTTCGCCAGCGTCTTGTCAATGAGGCACTGTGGATGAGCCGGGCCGAGCAGGGGAACCGGCATGCGCAGGTTCTGCACCTCGCCATGGCGCGAGGCCCGGTAGAGCGCCGCGCCCAGCGCGGTGCCATCGTCGCCGGCCGCCGGTTGCACGTAAACTTCGTCGAAGATGCCCGATTCAATAAGCTTTCCGTTGGCCGTGCAGTTCAGCGCCACGCCGCCCGCCAGAGCGATATGCCGCATACCCGTCTGTTTGCCGAAATGTCCGCAGACGTGCAGCACCACGCGGTCCAGGCACTCCTGCAGTGCGGCCGCCACGTCGCAGTGGTCCTGCGTGACCTCGGCATCGTCTGGCCGCGCGGCAATCAGATTCTGTTCCAAGTAGGCGCGCGTTGCCAGATAGTTCTCGCGCTCCTCGCGCGTCTTGTTCAGGCGCAGAATGGGGATGCGAAGCGTGCCGTCGGGGCACAACTCTACCACGCGATCGAAGAACGCCCGATAGTGCGCGGGGTCGCCGTAGGGCGCCAGTCCCATGATCTTGTATTCGTCGGAGTTGAAATCGAATCCCAGGTGCAGCGTCACCAGTGAGTAGAGAATGCCGATCGAGTCGTTGGCAGAAACTTCGCGTAGCTTCTTCAATTCGTTGCCCCGCGCCTGGAAGACGGAGAGGCTCTGCACTTCGCCCATTGCGTCATTTACCACCACCAAGCACTCGTCCCAGCCCGAGGTAAAGGCGGCGCTGGCGGCGTGCGCCAGGTGGTGAGGAACGGCGTGAATCTTCGCCGCATCCACCTGCGGCAGTTCGCGGTGCAGGTTCCGAACCAGCGCTTCCTTGGCGAAGACCTGCTCATAGAGTGCGGACGAGGCGGGATCCATGGCGTAGAGCGGACGCAGCGCGGCGTAGTCAAAGCCGTGCGCGATCTCGTCCACGTCCTCGATCGCGATGCCTGCCTCTGCCAAGCAATATTGAATCGCACCGATGGGGAAATCTCCCGTGTGCTTCTTGCGGCTGAAGCGTTCTTCTGCGGCCGCGGCGACCAGCTTGCCATCCACGATGAGCGCAGCCGCAGAATCGTACCCTTGCGCGATGCGATACTCCCTCGGATCCAATCCCGACCAGTGCTCTTTTTTGAAGGGCGCTGAGTCCTGCAACCCACTGATGCCTAGGAACTTCACATTTGCCTCGCGAGCAGCCCAGCGCGCCTGAGCGGGCAGAGCTGCCATGATTTGAGCCGGGACTAACGTCGGTCGCGGCGCGAATAAGGATTGGGCTCACCACGGACCAGACTTCGGAACGTTAACGATGCGGAAATCCAAACGCCGCACCGTGGAAGAAAGAGGGGCTAGTTCACCGGCTCCACTGCATAGTGATCAATGGTCACCGAGACCGACTGGTGGATGAGTTCGACTGAGAGGATCAGCTTGTGCTCGCCCCGATTGCCCACGAGTGTTCCCTCAATGCCGTCCAGAGATCCACCGCGAATCCTGACCCGTTGGCCCGGCTTAAGATAGTCGCAGGCCGCGACCGAGACCTTGCTGTTCAGAACCTTCTGCAGGCTCTCAATTTGGTCGTAGGGGATTGGCGCGGGTGCGCCGTTGACGCTGACAAAACGGAAAACCCCCGGCGTCTTCATTACTTCCAGCCGACTGGAGGCCGCAACCTGCAGCTTCACAAAGACATAGCAGGAAAATAACGGGAGCTCCACAACCTTGTTGCGATCACTCCAGCGATGAGTCTCCTGCGTAGTCGGCACGTAAGCCGTGATTCCCTTTCGGCCAAGCTCAGCCTCGATCCATTTTTCGTGACGCGCGCGCGTCTGAACGGCAAACCACAGTGGTTCTGCCGCCGCCTCGATGGCCGGAGTTACATTGACGGAAACAGCAACCGGACATGGTACTCCCATAGCTTTGCCCTCTCAGTCCCATTGAGACCTGTGGAATTTCCCGCTTTGCACACTGTGAAGGGGAACATCCTCCCACACAAGCGTCCAACGAGCAGTTTCGGGACCAAAGCTGCTTAATGGTCCGCCTGAACCTGGTTCGCGGTGGTTTTAGATGGATCTATGCCGTTTTTATTCATTAACTTACCATCCGCATAACAGACCTCAAGGCACCTGGCTGGGCAGCCTACATGAACCGTCTCCCTCGGAATGCCCGATAACGGATTCACAACTGCCAGAGGAATTGTGGACAGATGGAAAGCGAATAGGAAAACAATTTCACTTGTCGTGTCGGCGGTCCTGCCCTCGAGTTTAGTGCAGCTCGGCTCAGTTCGCCGGTACCTCCTTAAGCCGTATTCCAGCGCCAGCAGGACCTGCCTCGACGAACACGGAAATGAGTAGCCCCGTATCTGCTTTAGGTACTTAATAGGAAAAACTTTTCTCATTGCGAATCCTGAACTCAAGATTCTCCGCCCGGTCTCTCCTGATTCCACCCATACATTTGATACTAGTTGCTCTTGCGCTACAAATGAGTCCTGCCCATGGCTTCAACTCCTTGAATTGCTGTTTCTCACTACTTTTCCTGAAAGTAGTGTTGATGGAATGGTTTGGAACAAGACTTGCTCAGTAATCTCCGTACCGTGACGCGATTCGCCCTGCGGTTGTGTGCGATTTAATGGATTCGTGCCCCAATATGGAAGAAGAACAGCAATTCGGAATTCGCGAAGTATTGGCGATGTTGAAGCGGCGTTTCTGGTGGATGCTGCTCCCCGCACTGCTTGGACCGGCCATCGGAATTGGCCTCACGTTCGTTGTCCAGCCGGTCTACACGTCGAAGGCATTTGTACTCATCGAGCAACCAAAGGTTCCGGACAAGTTTGTCACCCAGGTGATCACCGACGAGTTGGACACGCGACTGATGACGCTGCAGGAACAGATACTGAGCCGGTCGCGGCTTGAGCCGATTATCGAACGTCTCGGCCTCTATAAGGATAAGGCCGGCAAGCTATCCATGGAGGAGATGGTCGACCACCTTCGCAAATCCATCGATGTTAAGATGATCACTCCGGAAGGGACCACCCGTGTGCCCTCCGGCTTCTATATCACGGCAAGTGCTGATTCCGCGAGGACCGCGCAACAAGTATGCACAGAAATTCTTTCGATGTTCATGTCGGAAAACCTGAAATTGCGAGAACAGCGAGCTGCGGGCACAACGGACTTTCTCTCCGGCCAGTTGGAGGAGTCAAAGCGCAAACTCGACGAGCAGGACGCACAGCTTGCTGCGTTCAAGAGCAAGTATCTTGGACAACTTCCGACGGACGAAAAGCCCAATCTGGAGATGCTAACCGCAACCAGAACCAGGCTCGAAACCCTAAACCAGGAACTGAGCCAGGCACAGCAGCAGAAGATCATTCAGGAATCCGCGCTATCTCAGATGAACGCAAAAAAAACCGCTGCGCCCCTAAGAGCAAGCCCCAGTGACGTGCAGCAAGAGCTCGCGACCCTGCAGGAGCAACTGGCGTCGCTGCAATCGCGGTATACAGATGAGTCATCCGGATGTCCGCAAGACAAAAGCACAGATTCGAGCTCTGCAGAGCCAACTGAAGGCAGCCAATGCCACTGCAGCGGCAGCACCGGAAAAAGACGAGCCGGTTGTTGGACACCGCGGAAATGCGCCAGATGCGGGTTGCACTTCGCCTTACCGAAGAGAATATTCGCAGCAAGCGCATCGAGCAATCGCATCTCGAAGAACAAGTGCGAACCCTACAGTCCCGCCTGCAATTGAGCCCGGTGGTGGAGGAACGCTACAAAGCACTGACGCGAGATTACGAAACCGCCCTTCAGTTCTACAATGACCTGCTGAGCAAGAAGACGCAGTCTGAAATGTCCACAGACCTCGAGCGGCGCCAGGAGGGAGAACAATTCGGAGTTATGGACGCACCTGATCTTCCGGCGAAGCCAACCTTCCCAGACCGTTTAAAGTTTGGACTCTCCGGAGTTAGTCGCCGGCCTCGCTCTGGGCATTGTTATCGGCTTTGCTGATCGAACGACGAGAGAATTTCATCCGCACCGAAGACGACGTCATACAGATTCTCGGGTTGCCAGTGCTGATCTCAATCCCGGAGTTGAAGCCGGAGCGAACCAAGAACACCGCTTCCCTTCCCCTTGTAAGATCAGTCCCGCGCGAACAAACTGCTGAACAACGTCAGGCCAAGGTGTAGTGCCCTATGTATGAAAAGCATTTTAATCTCACGGCTGCGCCTTTCAATCTGAATCCCGATCCGCGGTTTCTCTATGTCACAGATTCGGTGAAGGAGGCACTTGGCTACCCTCGCCTATGGGATAGCCAACCGAAAAGGCTTCGTGCTGTTGACGGGCGACGTGGGAACTGGCAAAACCACACTGCTCAATGTATTCATGCAGTGGCTTGGCAAACGTTCCGCCGCTACCGCCTTTATTTTTAACCCTCGCATGGGGACCGGACGAGTTTCTCGAATTCATGATGGCGGACTTCGGCATCAATTGTGATGCAGTTTCAAAAGGCCGTCGCCTGCTTGCGCTCAACAATTGGCTCCTCGAGCGCCATGCGGCCGGGCAACCTGTTGTACTCATCGTGGACGAGGCCCAGCAGCTATCGGCCGAGATGCTGGAGGAATTGCGGCTCCTTACGAATCTCGAGACCCCAACCCACAAGCTTCTTCAGATTGTTCTCTCCGGGCAGACTGAATTGGACAGAATTCTCGCGCGCCCGTCGTTACGTCAGTTGCGGCAGCGCATCACCTTGCGTTGCGCAACCCTGCCACTTAGCTATCTCCAGACCGAGGAATATATTGCCCGGAGAATTCAAGTCGCGGGTGGTCAGTACAATAAGATTTTCGATCAAGAATCTCTGGAATTGATTCACCGCTATTCCGGCGGCATCGTGCGACTGATCAATTTGATATGCGAGCAGGCCATGATCAGCGCGTTCTGTGATGGTGAAACGAGAATCGCTGCAAAGCACATCGAGCATTCTGCCCGCGAACTCCAACTTAGCTGGCCACAGCGTTCACACCGTGGTGAATTGGACGACTTGCGGAGCCAGCCTAACGCAGAGCCGGACCCTGAAATACAGGGCTATGAACCACTGGCGAAGGGGATAACAACCAAGTGAGCCGCATTCATGAAGCGCTGGAAAAGGCCCGACAGCAACACCAACCAGGGAGTGCGCGGGAGCTTCCCAATGTGCAAGAGATCATCACCGCGGGGGTGCCCCTGCCAACGCCCGCTCGCGTCACCGACTTTACCTCAGACAGTGGGCCGCTCGAAATGTTGGAGTCTGTCACTGATAGTGCATCGATTCTGGCAAGTGCCCGCCAGCAAAATTGGCAAGCCAGCGAAAGCAATCTGATATTCCTCGCCAGTGAAACTCACGTCAGGCGCCCAAGAGCAATTCCGGACCCTCCGCTCCCGGCTTTATCAGATGCAGGGGACCAGCCAGCTAAAGGTGATTGTTGTTGCCAGTGCTGTGCCTGGCGAAGGCAAAAGTTTCGTATCTGCTAATCTTGCCCATGCCTTCGCACTGCAGAGCGACCGGCGAGCGCTCGTGATTGATGCGGATATACGTCGGGCGGGCGGACTCTCAACGCTGCTGGGAGCCCCTTCCACGCCCAGGGCTGACGGACTACTTGCTCGGGGAGCAGCCGCTTGGAGAACATCATTCAAGCGGGTTCGCTGAAAAACCTATACTTGATTCCGTGTGGGAAGCGAACTTCGAAGCCTGGGGAACTCATCGGAGATTCCAGGTTCCCGGCACTGATCGAGCAGCTTCGACCGGTCTTCGACTGGATCATCATTGACACGCCGCCAGTCGTCCCAATTGCGGATGCCCGGACAATTGCAGACTTGGCCGATGGCGTTCTGATGGTAGTCAATGCAAGCTCGACTCCGGCGCAGCTATCGAAACGCGCGACCCAGGAGTTCCCGCGCGAAAGCTTACTCGGGGTTGTGTTGAACCGGACGTCAGAACCATCTGCCACGTATTATTCGGAATATGGCTATGGTTATGGAGCCGGCGAGCACGCAGTCCAATCCGAATAACGCAGCACAGCCTCGGCTCTTAGAAGCCCATTCTGGAGAGGAAACTTCCTCATGGATGGGGGCTTTTTGCGTCAGTGTGCTCCGCCGGCGCCAAAAACCGCGCGGGGCGTTTGCAGCAGGATTTTTAGATCGAGCCACAAGGACCACTTCCGCGCATAGAGCAGGTCAAGCCGTACCATTTCGTTAAACCCGGTACGACTCCTACCACGTACTTGCCATAACCCGGTGATTCCTGGCTTCAACTCCAGCACTCTGCGCTGATGCCAGAGGTCATAACATTCCACCTCGTAGGGTATAGGAGGTCTGGGACCGACAAGCGACATCTCACCGCGCAAAACATTCCAGAGTTGCGGCAATTCGTCCATGCTTGTTTTTCGCAGAAATCTTCCAAGCGCGGTAACGCGAGGGTCCACGGTGAGTTTGAATACGCCCTCGCCCTTTTCGTTCGTATTCTTGGCGGCCGTTCCACGGATAAACTCCTTGACGTAGTTTTCGTGAAGACTAGAATCGTTTGCTACCACCATCGAACGGAACTTCAGAAATGTAAAAGGACGTCCACGCTGACCAACCCGTGTCTGGCGAAACAACACCGGGCCTCGTGAACCGCATTTCACGGCAAGCGCAATCATCGCCATGAGCGGCAGTAACGCAACAAGAAGCAGCGCCGAGCCGACGAGGTCAATGACGCGCTTGATTGCCCAATTGCAACTTTAAGCTGGAGGAGGAAAACGGCTCCAGGTATTTATCAGATACGATCGGGGCCGGCGCTCAGATCTGACCTGCTCATTAAGATCCCGTGGCAGGATATGGGTCGATACAGAAAGCTTTTCCGCGCACCCTGCCTGCTGCAATGCAGCCTGGATCTTCTCGACGATAGGGCCGCGCGCACCCTCCGGCTTTGCTCCCCCCAACTCTGCGAACAGAATGCCGAGCGTGCAGAGATCCTCATACCAACCGTAAGGTGTCTGTCTCGCGGATGAGCGCGCCAAGCGAGTTAGCGACAGCCGGAACGCACTCCAGTCGTGCCTCGAACCCTTCGATCAACACCAACAAAAACCGCTGCCCCGAACGTTCCGCCCTTCGGCATTCTTGTGCTACCCGCAGCACAAACTCCTGCTCCGGTTCCAGTTTTTGCCTCGATGGAGTCGGTGGCTGCTAGATTGGGCATGAAAGTCTTTTCCATATTCGTCCTCGTTGATGGGCCCGGTAATCATCATTCAGATGCAATTTTCGCGCCAGAGTTGACCAGCGTGGAAGAATGATCTGCAAAATTATTGAACGCTCTGCTTTCAGTCGAATAGGTACAAACAGCCCTCTCCATCGGCACAGAACACTGCACTTACGTCTTCCCGCCGGCGAATCAATGCACCTTTCAGTCCTCACTCAAATGAATTACACTTTCCCTACTGCAAATCTTTTCCTATGATTTGTCCGAAAACTGCAGCAGCATCAAGAGCACCACTCAATATGCAGTTCCGCACCGGGAGGGGAAGTGGCGACCGGGAGTGCAAGAATCAGGTATCGTGGACGTTCAATTCTCTCATGAAGAAAACATGATATCCAGCACACAACCCAAGCCGAAACCAACGATTCTGCACATCACTTTTCTGTGCATCTGTCTGCTGGTTGCCGCAATAGCGTGGAGCAGTCTCCGCACATGGCTGGAATTAGCACAGAACAGCGAGCAATCATCCAGCTTGTGGATTATCCCTCTGATCACGGTTTTTCTCCTCTATGAGCGCAGGTTCGTGGTCTTTGCCAACCCTAGATTTGCGCCCTTCGCGCTCGTGCTGCCCGCCTTCGGAATTTGCATATTGGCTGAAAGTTTCAGCCTGCGACGCTTTCTTGACCTCTCCGATGCCAATGTTCTGGCTATCCTCGGAATCGTAATAACCCTGGCTGGCGCCTTTCTCGTCTGTTACGGAAAAGATGCTTGGCGGAGGCCCGCTTCCCTCTTGGGTTTCTGCTCTTCGCTGTGCCGATTCCACAAATCGTTCTGGAACCTTTAGTACACTGGCTCCGGTGCGGATCAGCAGCGGTGGTCAGTCTTCTGCTTACTTTGCTCCATGTTCAATACGTTCGCGATGGCCTAAGATTCTACTTTTCCAATCTCAATATCGAGATCGCCCCTGAGTGCAGTGGGATACGCTCCAGTTTTGCATTGCTCGTCCTCACAGTTCTGCTCTCTCACTTCGCACTGCATTCAACTTGGCGACGGCTTACATTGATCCTTGCCGTTGTTCCACTGGTACTCATCAAAAATGGAGTCAGAATTGTGACCCTCGCTCTCCTGACAATATACGTTGACCGCTCGGTCATCAGCGGCCCGTTGCACCATCGTGGAGGATTTCTGTTTTTTGGATTAGTGCTTGCCGTCGAAGGCTTGCTGTGCTGGCTCTTGCAATATTCGGAAGCTAGAACTTAACCTTCGGTTTGCGCAAATACTCGAGCAGGCGGCAGTTTGCAGCTCTGCTCGAGCGAAGTGCAAAATTAACTGCCACTAAATTTGCGTTTCAGAGATCTGCCTCCCAATAACAGCACCGTGCCGAACGCTAGAACACTGGCAGGTTCTGGAACTGGAACGCAGGGTTCGTGGTATTTGATAGGGTGATGTTTAATGCCACCCTCACTGCCGGGTCCGGTCAGCGGAAAGCTCCCCGCAAACGCGGTGAACGATAATACCAGCAGGAATACTGCGATTGTTGCGGTTCGTTTCACCATTTGAGTCTCCCACTACAACAGTAGCAACCTACACATCAGCAATTTTGATTCCACAACTCTCATTGAAACAAAAGCTGCGACATTCGCCTGCTTCCCACTGATCTCATAACTGCTTCGACCTGCGATGAAAAATACTTTCTGCAAATCTCTTCATCTCAGGTGGAAGTTCCTTCGAACAGAAGCGGCGGCAATCACACGCCTTGCGCTCTATGCCCTATTCCAGTTCATCTGGCGGTTCATTCCTGTCAACGCTCAGCTCTGCGGGCGACTCGACCGTGACCTGCTTTGCCGCGAATACTCGAAGGCGCGGGATTCCACTATCGCGGATCTTATACATCAGAGCGCGATAGCTAATTTTCAGCGCGCGCGCAGCATTTGTCCTGTTTCCATGGTGCTTCAGAAGTACACGTGAAATGATCTTGTACTCCAGTTCGCGCACCGCGCGGCGCGTAATTTGCTTCAGTGAAATATCGTCGTCGAGAGAGATCTCAGGCGTATATAGCAAGTCGTCGCGCCGGTTAACGTCGGCAAGCGAGGAATCTTCCCGCCCGAAGATCACGTATCGGCGAATCACGTTCTCAAGTTCGCGAACGTTGCCCAGCCATTGGGAATTCATGAGCTGCGCGATGCCTGAGTCGGAGAACGGTGGCGTCCGGCGGCTGAAGACCTCGTTATAGCGCTGGACGAAATACTCAACAAGTCGAGGGATGTCCGCCCGCCGTTCCGCCAATGACGGCAAGACAATTGAGATACCATCCAGTCGATAGAAGAGGTCCTGGCGAAAGAGGCCACTTCCCATATCGTCCTCAAGGTAGTGGTTGGTGGCGGAGACGATACGTACCTCAACACTGTGGTCGGACTCCCCTCCGATTCGACAGAACTTTCCATCCTGCAGAACTTGAAGCAGTTTGGCTTGCAGGCTGGCATCGAGATCACCAATTTCGTCCAGAAAAAGCGTGCCGAGATGTGCGGATTCAAACCGCCCAGCCTTCTTGCCATACGCGCCGGTGAACGCTCCCCGCTCGTATCCGAACAGTTCGCTCTCCATCAACGTCCCGGGAATTGCCGGACAGTTTACTTTGACGAATGGGCCGTTGCGCCAAGGGGAATTCGCATGCACAAGTCTGGCGATGATCTCTTTTCCCGTCCCACTGGCACCCCTAATTAGAACAGGAATGTTCGTTTCAGCGGCCTGCATCAGCTTCATGCGGACAGCCTGCATGGCCGGAGTCGAACCAAAGATCACTTCTGATGGTGGCAGTTCGGGGCCCGACACGACCCTACTCTCTGTTCGATCGGCGGATGAAGACATAGGCAATGCGCTCGCATCTACCCAAAGAACTCATGCACGTTGCGCGCCAAACTGAAAAATTGCCCGATATGGATCATGTCCTTATATTCAATGGGTTACGTGCACGGTGTCATGATGGGTACTTGCTTCTCCCCCGTAGGTTGGCTCTGCGCACGTAGGAGTGAAAAGTTCCTCCACTTCGTGAGCAAAATAATTCAGCCGATTGTCGCGCCAGCCCGCCTCCGTGTGGCTCTAAGGCGTGGGAATGGTCGCCTTAACCTCGCTTGAAAATGCACTCTCCACCTGGTCCGTGCCAACGGAGGTAACAACGTAGTAGTACGTGTCTCCGGCCGTAACGCTTTGGTCGGTGTAGCTCGTCTGCGCGATGGGCGACGAAGTCAGTTTGGTATATGGCCCTCCGCTGACCGTCCCTCGGTAGGTGTCGTAGCCAATTACCGTTGGACCGGAGGCGCTCCAAGAGAGAACAACCTGATGGCTCGAGTCCGTTGAGGCTGTCGTTCCTGTTCCTGTCGTCGGAATCGTGAGACTACCCGTAGCGCTATTATTCGCAAGATAGATAGCTCCGCTTGCCGAACCGCTGCTAGACGGGCTAAAGGTAACGGTGAACGTACTGCTCTGGTTGGGCGCGAGCGTAAATGGCGTGGAGATACTGCTCACCTCGACTCCCGCACCGCTCGTGCTGACCGACGTCACAGAGATACTTTGCCCGCACGTATTCGTGATCGTGACCGATTGCGAACCGATCTGTCCAATCGTAACATTGCCAAAGGCGATGCTGCTGGGACCGGCCACCAGTTGTCCGCCAGTCTCGCCCGTACCCGCAAGACTCACTACTTGTGGACTCTGCGGAGCGTTGTCGGTGAACGACACCGTGCCCGTCCGAACGCCCACCTCCGTCGGTGTAAACGTCACATTCACCGTGCAACTTGCGCCAGCGACCAGCGTAGCACTGCAATTGTTGGATTGGGCAAAGTCCCCCGTAACGGTCACTGCGCTCAAGGAGATACTGTTGCTCCCGGCATTCGTGAACGTCAGCGACTGGGTTGCACTCGTACCGTTTATGGTCTGGCTGGGAAAGTTCAAACTTGATGCAGACAAACTGGCAGCAGAGGAATTATTGCTCGCGGAAGACGCGGGACTACTCGAAGAATTGGAACCCCCTCCGCAGCCGTTAAGAATCATGAGAACTAGAGCAGCAATAATATTTAGGCAGAACCCGGATCGATAATTCATCCTCCCATAGTCTCCTTGGGCCGCCTGAGCGACAATGGCACTTCTGCTCAATTCCATTCAGAGAAAAGCCTTATGCCGAGGGAGGTGATAACTTACGGAGGGCAAATCACAAATAATTATGTAAATATTTGCAGATTAGTGCTACTCGCCAGAAGCCCAATAGCTTGGACTCCCGTGAATTCGCCTAGATAAGTCGCACACCGCGCTTAAGCAAAGAGCCGAAAATCTTTAACTCCAAACGAAGCGGCGCGCACTTTCGATCAACTCCTTGCAAGCAAGCCAAATGGCAACTTGCATGCATTAACTCTTATATTGATTGCCGTGATGATACCCGGTTGTCGCAGGCTGTGCACGCACGAAAACAGCCGCAAGTATCAGTAATGCAAACATGCGGCTGTTCCCGAATTGGGCTATACCTACGGAGTCGGAATAACTGCCGTCACCTGGGACGAATATCCGCTTTCGGTGCCGCTGGAATCCACGGAGGTGACGACGTAATAGTAAGTCTGTCCGCCGATCACCGAACTGTCCGTATACGACTGACTTTGAACAAGGTTACTGTTGAGGATTGCGTAGCCAGTGCCAGACTGCGTCGACCGATACACGTTATATCCGCTCACACCAGCGGTTTCAGTCCACGAGAGTGCCACACTGTGCTGCACTACCGCCGCGACCGCCGTACCCGTCAGAGATATTGCCTGCGGGCTTGAGGCTGCGTTATCCGTCAGCGTGATTGCACCCGTCTGCGTACCCGCACCGGTCGGCTTGAACGTCACTGAGATCGCGCAACTGGCATTCGCTGCAAGGCTCGATCCGCAGGTGTTGGTCTGTGCATAGCTGCCAGAGGCGGCGATGCTGCTCAGCGTCAGCGCTGCCGTGCCGGTGTTGGTCAACGTAACTGCCTGCACCGCGCTCGTGGTTCCCACCGTCTGGCTGGCAAACGTCAAATTCGCAGGAGACAAACTCACCCCCGGTAACGCGACCGCCGTACCCGTCAGCGATACCGCCTGCGGGCTTGAGGCTGCATTATCCGTCAGCGTGATCGCACCCGTCAGCGCTCCCGCACCGGTCGGCTTAAACGTCACTGTGATCGTGCAGTTGGCATTTGCCGCCAGGCTGGATCCACAGGTGTTGGTCTGCGCATAGCTGCCTGAGGCGGTGATGCTGCTCAGCGTCAGCGCTGCCGTGCCGGTGTTGGTCAACGTAACTGCCTGCACCGCGCTAGTGGTTCCCACCGTCTGGCTGGCAAACGTCAAACTCGCAGGAGACAAACTCACCCCCGGTAACGCGACCGCCGTACCCGTCAGCGATACCGCCTGCGGGCTTGAGGCTGCATTATCCGTCAGCGTGATTGCACCCGTCAGCGCTCCCGCACCGGTCGGCTTAAACGTCACTGAGATCGTGCAGTTGGCATTTGCCGCCAGGCTGGATCCACAGGTGTTGGTCTGCGCATAGCTGCCTGAGGCGGTGATGCTGCTCAGCGTCAGCGCCGCCGTACCGGTGTTGGTCAACGTAACTGCCTGCGCCGCGCTGGTTGTTCCTACCGTCTGGCTGGCAAACGTCAAACTCGCAGGAGACAAGTTTACCCCCGGTACCGCGACCGCCGTACCCGTCAGCGATACTGCCTGCGGGCTTGAGGCTGCGTCATCCGTCAGCGTGATTGCACCCGTCAGCGCTCCCGCAGCCGGTCGGCTTAAACGTCACTGAGATCGTGCAGCTGGCATTTGCCGCCAGGCTGGTTCCGCAGGTGTTGGTCTGCGCATAGCTGCCTGAGGCGGTGATGCTGCTCAGCGTCAGCGCCGCCGTGCCGGTGTTGGTCAGCGTAACTGCCTGCGCCGCGCTGGTTGTTCCTACCGTCTGGCTGGCAAACGTCAAACTCGCAGGAGACAAGCTTACCCCCGGTACCGCGACCGCCGTACCCGTCAGCGATATTGCCTGCGGGCTTGAGGCTGCGTTATCCGTCAGCGTGATTGCACCCGTCTGCGTACCCGCAGCGGTCGGCTTGAACGTCACTGAGATCGCGCAACTGGCATTCGCCGCAAGGCTCGATCCGCAGGTGTTGGTCTGTGCATAGCTGCCCGACGCCGCGATGCTGCTCAGCGTCAGCGCTGCCGTGCCGGTGTTGGTCAACGTAACTGCCTGCGCCGCGCTCGTGGTTCCCACCGTCTGGCTGGCAAACGTCAAACTCGCAGGAGACAAACTCACTCCCGGTACCGCTACCGCCGTGCCCGTCAGCGATACCGCCTGCGGGCTTGAGGCTGCGTTATCCGTCAGCGTGATTGCACCCGTCTGCGTACCCGCAGCGGTCGGCTTAAACGTCACTGAGATCGTGCAGCTGGCATTTGCCGCCAGGCTCGATCCGCAGGTGTTGCTCTGCGCATAGCTGCCCGAGGCGGCGATGCTGCTCAGCGTCAGCGCTGCCGTACCGGTGTTGGTCAGCGTAACTGCCTGCGCCGCGCTCGTTGTTCCCACCGTCTGGCTGGCAAACGACAAACTCGCAGGAGACAACCCCGCGGCCGGAGCCAGCCGCGGCTCCGCTCAACCCGACGGAGAGGCTTGGGTTCGTTGCATTGCTCTGAACCGCCAGCGTACCGCTAAATGATCCAGCCGCCGTGGGCACAAATGTGACTGTCAGGGTCAGCGACCCGCCTGCCGCAATTGCCGCCGGAAGCGTGCCCGCGGTCACGCTGAATACAGTGCTGCCGGTGCTGATCTGCGAGACTGTGGCGCTCGCATTCCCCGTGTTCGTGATCACCAGTGTCTGCGTGCTGCTGCTGCCCGCCGCGGTGCCGGCAAACGATAGCGCCGATGCGTTCGCCTGCAGAGTGGCAGATGGTGCAGCCGTCGCCGTGCCGCTCAACGAAATCTGCTGAGGACTCGATGCTGCATTGTCGGTGAACGTGATCGCTCCGGTGCGTGTTCCCGTCGCTGTCGGAGCAAAGGTAACCGAGATCGTGCAGACTGGCGTTCGCGGCCAAGCTCGATCCGCAGGTATTCGTCTGCGAAAAGTCTCCCGAGGCAGCGATGCCACTGATGGACAGAGGAACTGTCCCGGTATTGCTCAAGGTAACAGCCTGCGCCGCGCTCGTTGTTCCAACCGTCTGGCTGGCGAACGTCAGGCTCGTCGGGAGACAAGCTCACCACAGGTGAAGCCGCCTGAGCAGTACCAGTCACTGCGATATTCGCAGGCCCATTCGATGCATTACTTGCGAGAGCAATCGTCCCGGATTGCGCGCTTGCGGATGCAGGTACGAAGCTGACGGTCAGCGTGGCCGATTGCCCGGCGCTCAGAGTCAGAGGGAAGCTGATTCCGCTCGTCTGAAAATTACTGTTATTACTGTTCGCCTGGGAGATTGTCACACTTGCGTTGCTGCTATTGCTCAATATCGTAGTGGTCGTGGCAGTTTGTCCAACGGTCTACGGGCTCGAAGGACAAAGCTTGCTGGCGATGCGCTTAGCGTTCCTGCTACGGATCCCTGCTCGGAATACTCATAGGCTCCGATGTCATAAGCCGCGCCTTGCGGCCGTGGAACGCCATCATAATCGGTGGCAAGTTGCACGGTCGCCCCGCTGTCAATCGCGGGACTGCCTGCCTGCAGGTGAAAGTTGTTAGATGCCACGCTCACAAACATCGGATCGCCGACAACGCTGTCGGAGAACACGCCAAGAGGATTTCCCGCTCCGAAGAACAAGTTGTTCGAGCCCGTAACCCACGACAAGTTCGTGTCGAGCGAAACGTACTGCTGACCGCTCAGCAAATCGAAGATATTATTGGTGAAGTTTGTGGCGCCGAATGCGCGAATTGCTCCGGCGCTAGCACCGCCAAAGGCTCCCGCATTGTAGATAGTGTTGTTATACACCTGAACCGGCGTTCCCGAACCACCGCCAATAACGATCGCGGCATACCCATAACCTTCGGCCGTGCCTCCTGGCGCCGGCCCGGTTCCCGAGTTCTCTATGATGTTGTTGTAGACATTGACCGCGCCCTGCGAAGGATCAACCGTATCGAGCGCGATCGCTTCGCACCGGGTTTCGTAAATGTAGTTATCGTGAACGGAGTAGGAGTACTGCATCGCGGTAGCAGAGTGCGCCCCAATGGCATTACATCCTCGGGTATTCGTAATCGTATTCCATCCAATCTCCACGCCATTCGTTCCGAGCAGGTACATCGTCTGATAAGACTCAAGGTTCGTATTGGTAGTCGAACCGTTGTCGTGAATGTTATTTCCAAGGATGGCCAGAGAGGAACCACCATTGACCGCGATACACGATCCTGAGCCGTAACCATTCGGACATGACACATCACTGCTGGTGAGGCGTATGCCACTCACGCCGGCAATCGATACAGCTGCCTGCGCTCCGCGAAGCGTGAGCCCTGATAGAACCCAGTTACTGGCTGTAATGTTGACTCCGATTGCAAGTCCTGCACTGGTACCTATCGTAACCACACTGTTCGGATATGCAACGATTGCCATAGGCGCGGAAGCAGTTCCACCGTTGCTGAGATTCAACGAACTGTCATTCAGACGTTTTGGAGGACGCAGTACTTCGCGCATTTTGGCTCTCGACATAAACGATGTCACCGGCCATGCATCGTGGTCGTGGCATGAGTAACTGTCCGCCATGGCGAAGTATAGGAGCCTGAATTACCATCCCTCCCGCTATTCGAAACAAAATAAATGTTGCCGGCGCGTACCGTGAACGGGACCCCATTACTCGCGACACCGCCAACTTCGACGACGATGCTGCCCGTCTTTGCCGCTGATCCGAGCTGGAATGTTACTGCGGAATCTGACCAAGACGCATAGCTGACAGCGGTTCCGCCTCCTGTCGTTACAGTCGATGACCCCTGCGAACTTCCGAATCCTTTGCCATGGATCGTAACGAAAGCACCAGCATTGCTCTGGCCGCCGCTGTTCGGACCTGATGTAAGGTCTGAGTAGAAGATCGTTGGAGGAACGCTCTGCGCGAACGCGGCCGTCGCCGCAAGGAGTATAACAAGAACCACAATCAGCTTCTTCATTTGACACCTGCTCCAACCGGGGCGCGACGAAAACAATCTTTAGTCACACGCTTCCGGCGTTGAATTTGACCAAGCGACTTCGGTCCTTTGAGCAAAGCCGCCTTGCTCAGCCAAGCAGGCACACTTCACCTGTCCGGTTCGAAGAGCGAAATTTCAGCTTTCGCCTGCGAACCGGTGTTCTGCAGACCCCGATGACATGCGCTATTAGCTGTCCGACCAGCGCGGTTCGATTAGCCTGGAGTGTGCTGCGACCTACGCTCGCTTGTGTTGCTGTAGCGACAGTAGCAAACATCTTTCGGCAAGCAACACAAATACTGGGGATGACAAACTCCGAAGTACTACCGGAGTACAACCCATTTGTAACGTGATGAAAAGCACACCTTGATCCGACAAAGCTCCGAAACTTAATCCAAAAGCGCCCCAAACGACTGAGTTTTGCAACACAAGTTGCTTGATAAACCAAGCCAAGACGCCATCGAAACGTACGGCTATAGGAGGTTTATTGATTTTGTTCAACGTTTGGACCCGGCAGGATTGGCAGGGATTCACGCCCGGCCACTCGTTGTCCCAGTATTCGCTTTGATCTGAATATCTTCCCCGAACCTCAACAGATTCAGGAAGGCGCGGATGCTGCTGATAGGGGCTGCGGAAGATGGAATGTCCATTCCAGTAATCGAACAGTGCTCGCAGAATTTCCCGAGGTTGAAGAAGCAGAGCACCGACCTTCTCTATTTGGTCGCGGAGGGGGCAAGACTCTGTGTCGGCTGCGGAATTGGTGGCATCCCGAGAGCGGAGGCGCGGACTATATCTACAGCAGCTTGGTCGGCCAACGCCGATGGCAGTACAAGCGTTGGGATCATAGGCTCTCCCCCCTGCAAGGAGAAATCACTCAGGCAAGCGAGCAGAAAGACAGGCAGATGGCTATAGGCGGGTTGATGGACTTCGCTGAACTGAAGGGGACAGAGCACGCGGGGCAACTAAGCAAGCGGAATTTCTACTGAAGCAGGCAGAGCGGCAGGGCCATGAACTGGCGGCGTGAGCAGGTGAACTGGTGAACTTCTGCCATGAAGAATCGGCGGAAGGTGTTGACAGATGAGCAGTGGCAGTTGGTTGAACCTTTGCTTCCGAGGCCACAGCGTCGAAAAGACAAGCGCAGACGGCCGCCCGCGCCCAGTTGCAGAGCGCACACAAGTCAGTCTCGCCACGCTGCGCCGATGGCGACTGGAGAATCGCGGGCCGAAGTATCGCAAGTTTGGCTCCATCGTGCGCTATGCAGAGGATGAACTGGCCAACTGGGAACAGAATCAGCCTGGGGCGGGGATGCCACCGATCCAGCAGCAGTTCGACAGAGGGGGTAGGCCGACGCTTCCAGCGAAATCCGCTCGGAAACAAGCACTGAGTTCTAGCTCTGCCAAGGCACCACACCGGACGGAGAGAAGCCCTTCCTCGGACGCGGCGGCCTGGCTTCCACTTCGCCCTCAATAGGTATCCGCATTGGAGACGGCGGCGAGCCGACTGCATCCTCGACATACCGGATTGCAGCATGGAGGGATCGCTCGGCACGACAGTGCTGGCCCGCGTCGTGCGGAACAGCGGCCCCTTGTGGGCGGCATGCGGGGAGCGGGAAGCGGCGGTTGGCGTGTGAGTGTTCCGCCTCTCGCGGCTATGCGGGTGACCGATACCGGAAGAGCCGGACCGCCATTGAGGATTCCACTCGATGCGGTCGGGCGGAATTAACTCAATCAGGTGTTCCGTCTTCTCAATCTCTTCCCGGACTTTGAGCCGGATTGATTCCAGGATAGCGTTGTCTGGCATGAACCTGCGAAGTTCCGATCCCACTACTTGAAGTCGGCATACACGAACCCGCCCCGGTTGACGACCTCTCCAGCCTCCACCTTCACCGGATGGCTGAACATGGGTCCGTCGTAAACGCAGGTATGGAACTCACCTCGCTCTCCGCAAGGGTCAACATCTGGCGGAAGTTCACGCAGGAGAGCGTCATCGAATTCCTGGCCAGCGAAGGACTCCGACAGTTGCTTCGAATCCACGCAAGCCAGCTTGGCGCGTAGCCCTCTAGCGATCATGTCACGGGCAAGGGCTGCCGTCGGTAGCTCCCACAGGGGGAACAGTGGCTCCAGTCCGGTCGGCTTCAGTTGGGTCTCGCGGTAGGCGCGGACGTCCGGCAGGAACAGATCTCCGAAGGCCAACGTCGAAAATCGAACCGCCGCCTACGGCCTCGACTGGAATGGCTAAAGCTGAGTGATGCCTGTATGGATATCCAACACAACAAGTTAAGACCGGGGGGCTCTGTTTCGAGGAGCCGTCCGGTCTGAAGTGTTCATCAGGAGGTTATACCTGATAGACGCGCCTCCAGTGAAAAGGTTAGCGAGCGTACTCTCCTACTTGTGTGAGCGCAGGTCACAGGAGCCGATTAGTTCACCCATAAGCGTACAGAGTTCCGCTTGGCTCGTAAGCTTCGGCAGGACGGCCAGCGAACCGAGAGCCATGCATTCATCCTTAAGCTGGGAGGAATCATCGCAGGTCACAAAAACGACTCTCACGTCCGGAAATTCCCGCGTCAGACAGGCCACGGCTTCCAGCCCATTCATCACTGGCATATGGACATCCACGAGTACCAAGTCAGGTTGAGCAGACCGACAAACATTCAACAACTCTGCTCCGTTTTGTGCCGTGCCAACCAGTTCTGCACGGTGGCACTCAGTGACTAAGCAAGAACAAACACGCAAGACGAGTTGAGTGTCGTCTGCGATTACAACGCGCATTTTTCTTTCGGGGCTCAAACGACTCCTAATCCGAGGTGGGCGACCGCCGGAGGTTATCTAAATGATACGCAGGGGGCGTTTCAGAATTGTGAATATTTGTGGCGATTGAGGAACGCTAGCCTACGGGGCTCCCCTTCCTGCCGGGAAACTGTACCGCATGCCTGACTGCAAGTTGGGCAAGGACTGCGTGAACCCCAACCATCTCGGCACCGGAGCAGACTATGTGCTTGCTTCGAATGGGCGGCGACAGGAGATTCCGGAACCGTCGCGGACGGTCATGGTCAAACTCACGGCGGAGGACAGACGGTTCCTGAAGTCACTCAGAATAGTTTGGGAATGAGCAGTCTGAAGCGTGGGGTGTGAAGTTTAACCATCTGTGCTGCGGCACGTCCTTCTTTAGCGATTTCAGTGTGGCAACTTTCAAAAACCTGAGCCAGCCATTCTTCAGGTATGACGTCATCGTCGTCCATGACAAGCATTGTTCTCCTTCGCACTGGTGTTGAAACCGCCCACTTCCTGTGCTCCTTCTATCTAATCATCATCCCGAGTCACCTGTTTAGGGCTTTACCCCGAGAGAACCGCTAACTCCAAGTCTTCAAACGAATAAAAAGACTGTCCCGTTTCAGACTTTCCGGAAGGCAACAGGTGCGGTGGTGCAACATTGAGGCTGACGATAACAAGCAGAGAAGCTTTGGACAGGTGCGGCCAGATGCAGTTCATACACCAAGTTCCTCAGTCAACGGGCAGGTTAAGTTGGATATATCTGAAGGCATGAAATCAGTTATCTTCGCCTTCAAGAAAACCCTTTCGAAGACCTTGCCGGGCGCGAAGGTGCAGACATACACATCCTCGCCCGCAGCTACGTACTCGGTGGCCGAGACCGTCCTGAGAATCGCCGGAACATAGATCAAGATATTTTCTGCTGGCTTGGTGCCCACTACCTTGACCGCCATGCGGACGTCTCGCTCAACGGTACCGCATGGAGTGTTGGCATGCTGAAGCTGCTAGAGGCTGAACGCTCCTAAGTGCGTTCGCAGGAGAAATGCATTGAAAAAATCAATGATCGGTCTACTGACTTGTGTTCTGCTGCTGAGCGCGGCGATGCCAGCATTCGCCAGAAGGCACCATCATCATCATCACCATCACACGACAATAGTTATCAGGCCGTAGCCTGAAGAAGAAATTCGGGTCCGAAGATCCGGTTCTTGGTGGCAGTATCGAGCATGTGATTCTGGAACGCCACATCGAAAGCGGGCTGGAACCTCAACTGGAAGAAAACCTGGAAAGCTTCCTCACGCAGGACTATCCGGAGTTCGAAGTCCTTCGGACAACAAAGAGGAAACAAAATGTGGCAAGTTAAGCATGTAGCTTCTCGGATTCAGAAGTTCGCAACGCACAGTTTGCTTCTGATCGGTACAACAGCTTTATTCGCATCCTTGGTCATAGAGCCAAAGGCCAACGCGCAAGTTATTATCAGCGTTAATCCGCCAGTATGTACCTACGGCTACTATGACTAATCACCGTATGGCTGCGCACCGATGGGTTTCTACGGGCCGGGCTATTTCTATAACGGCATTTTCTTAGGCGTCGGCCCGTGGGGGAATTGGGGCTATAGCCACGGCTGGGGTGGTCATCGCTTCAGCGGGGGCGGAGGAGGAAGGTATGTCGCCAGAGGTGGATATGGCGGCGGGCGGGGGGGGCTCATTGGCAGGACGTGGCGGTGGGTATCGCAGTGGTGGCCTCCATACGGTAGCAGCGCGTAGCGGTGGCGGTTCTCGCGTCGGCGGTGGCGCAGCTCACGCGGTGGCGCGCGGGGGTGGCTCTCATGGTGGTGGGCATGCCAGTGGCGGTCATGGTGGCGGTGGTGGCGGCTCACACGCTGGTGGCTCACACGGTGGTGGTGAACGCCGCTAACCGTTAGTTGCTGAGTTTCGCGAAGCACGAATCAGAAGCGACGGAGCATAACAGCTCTGCCGCTTTGCGTTTTACGGTCTCGCGTAGCCCACACCCACGACGACACCGGATAGACCACGGGCAGGTATACGTAGCCCGGCGCGTACGCCACGTAAGGCGCGGGATCGACATAAGCGTAGGCCTCTGAATTGTGGAGCCTCTCAGTCGAATGGACTGAGGGGCTTTGCTTCGTTCGCCTGGATGGCCCACCAGCAAAACCTGTGCCAATGAAACCAACAACTTTTTAGCCCAGAGGGGTTTGTATTAGAGAAGGAGTATAGGCCAAGAAAGGGCCGCAGCCTCGAAGGCCGAACTGTCTACTGTGCTCAGGCTCCGGGCTTCGCAGGTTCTGGCACGGAGCGTAGCGATCGCCGCAACCAAAAAACTGGAAAAGCTCTTCCGACTGCCCGACCAAAGGCCGATGCAGATGACAGATTGGAAGACCGCAAAACAGAAGTATGACGAGAGGTATACCGATGACCCGCGTTTCAGGCTATGGAGGTCGGACGATGTATGAGCATAGTATCCCCGGCTTTGTCGAGTTCTCCGCAAAGACCGGCGCCATGGCGGAACTTCTTTTCAATCGACGGTGAGATGGTCTCAATCCACGGTAAAATACGAACCCGATAGCGTCTACACCCGCATGGTCGCGACAGCCAGTGCCAGCATTGATCTCGGTGCCGGGGCATGTGGATTACCTGATATCCATAATGGTCAGCAGGGATGGCGGTGAGCGAGAAATCCAGAAAAAATCCACAACTGGTCAATGTTGCTCATATTCTACTGGCAAAACAGCATCTACTGAGACCACAGCAGAAACACCGGGCGCTTTTCCGCACACTCGGCAGCCGTTTCAATGGGCTGCCCCTCAAAGGTAGTTGAACTTTCCACGCTGAAGTATCCCCATCTGATTCCCACCTAAACTCCCCCCGCCCGAGGTGTGTCCGGGAAGATTCAACGAATGGTCAACACAGCTCAGACCTCAGCAAGCCACTGGGGTACAAATGTGATAGCCCTCAAACCCGCCATCCTCCTCCGAATGCTCGGTAGGATCGATATTGAAGTCGTCGGTCCCTATCTGGACTCATGTTGCGCCGTCTAATTTCGGTCGCGAATTATGCTCAACTACTCTTTCCGAGGGTCTCACGCACTTTGCGTGCAAGCGTACCCAAACTGGAGGGTTTCTGCAAGAACACTGCTCCAGTCTCTTGAACGTCGTGCGGCGACAATTTATCACCCGTATAACGGGACATGTAGACCGTCTTTACATTAAGGCGTGAGCAGCAAAGTTTTTTGGATAGCTCCTTTCCGCTCATCCCCAGCATTATGAGATCGGTAAGTAGCACGTCGATGTGTCCCTCGTGTTTGACGGCCATTGACGATCAATAGTGACCAGCATCTCCAATTCGGATCATGGATACTGGTCAGCTGAATGGGTTTTCTCCCCAAGGGAAAGCTGTGTGAAGAAAGAGGTTGATGTGGATCTAATCCCGTCGGATGTCAGAGTAATCGCGATTGCCGCAGTGGTAGTTGTGCTGGTTGCGGTGGTTGCTCGGGAGTACGCACGAAGACGCGCCACAGCCCTGCGCAAGAAAATCGGTTCCGAGTAAAGGCCATACAGATGTTTCCACCCGGAATGGACGCCTCCTCAGGACGCTTCGAATACTCAGCTGCTGCCCTGGTAGCTAGGAACCCATTTTAATGACATTCCCCAATTCGCGTCTGATCCGACTTTCAGCCGGCAGCATACTTGCTGGAATTCTTATCGGCCTTATCGGCGGAGCGTTCCGCTACTTTCTGATTGTCCTTGAGCAATGGCGCAATGAGTTAATCGGCTGGGCGCACTTCTGGCCTCACATCGGGTGGCTCGCGCCAGTCGCGTTGGGACTCGGAGGCGCCGCCGTGGCGCGCGGCATAGTGATTAGGTTTGCACCATTAGCAGAGGGTAGCGGCATTCAACATGTGGAAGCCGTTTTCAGCGGGGAGGCGGAGGAAGCACCGCCTACCATCGTGCCTATCAAGTTCTTTGGTGGACTGCTCGCCCTAGGCTCTGGCCTTGCCCTCGGCCGCGAGGGGCCGACCGTCCAAATGGGCGCCGCGCTAGGCTGGTTGATCTCGCACAGACTCATAAATGACGATCGGGACAAAAAGGTCATCGGCGCGGCCGGGGCAGGAGCAGGACTCGCGGTAGCTTTTAATGCTCCCCTCGGTGGCTCCATCTTTGTGTTCGAGGAACTGACTGGCAGCATCACGCCTTGGCTATTGGTGGCCACGTTGATGGCCGCCTTGGTCGGGGTGTGGATCATGCGATGGATGTCGGGCAACGGTCTGGACTTCGCGGTGAGGCAGGTCAGTTTCATCGAAGCTTGGAGAATCGGGCCTTTTCTGGCCTTGGGTGCACTTCTGGGCGTGGTTGGCGCACTCTATAACGTCACCGTCGTGGGCCTGCTTCATTTCGCGGACCGCTTGGACCGGTTTCCCCACCTCTCGTCGACGAACCGCGCAGCCATCATCGGTGCGATGGTGGGACTTGTCGCCTGGTTTGCTCCGGCTGTGGTTGGGGGTGGCAACCTGCTGACACAGGCCATACTCGCCGACCGCTATGCAATCGGGAGTCTGCTGATGGTCTTTCTGGCGCGCTTTCTCCTTGGCCCATGGTCGTACGCCGCAGGCGCACCAGGGGGGCTCTTTGCACCGCTCTTAGTATTGGGTGCTTCCTCGGGCGCGCTTTTCGCCGGAGTTCTGAATCACTTCATTCCGCTGTCGGGTTACTCACCCATCGCCTTTGCGGTGGTCGGGATGGCGGCAATGTTCTCGGCCAGCGTGCGTGCACCCCTGACAGGAATTGTGCTTACCATTGAAATGACCGGCCGCGGCGATTTGACCCTTGGTTTGCTGGGGGCGTCGTTGGCAGCGATGCTGGTTGCGATACTCCTCCAAAGCGAGCCAATCTACGAAACCTTGAAAGGCCGCATGCTCGCAAAGGCCACTGGAACATCTGAGTTCACAAGTGACCTCCTCGTGGAGGATGGTTTCCCAACGCAGGTACCGGTCGACGTCCTGAGGTCGAGAGTGGAGTGAAGTGCACAGTTTTGAGAGTCGCGTTCATTTCGATCTACCGGCGTTATACTTTCGCTTCCGGAGAATCGGCGACTGCTTCCGCAGGCAAGAACTCCGGCACGTCAAGGCGTGCCACTCCAATCCGGTTGTCGGCCATCCCGTAGTAAACACTCATCGATCTCCCTCAAGTCACGCCGCCTGACAGCAACCTGCTAAACAAGCAATGATTGCTTCTACAACCCGCTTCGTCTCATCGGGCTATTTAATCGCGATTGAATCCACACCTGATTTTTCGGCAGGATAGTCATTTGCTCCCACGAACAAGGCTCGCCGATGTAAATCATATCTTTCAAAGAAATGTGCAGAATCTCTTGCCGTTTCTTAATGCCAAAGGGTGTCATCCAGATCAAACACAATCAGCTTTTTCACAACGCTTCCACCTCTGAATTCCTGATCTCTCAATCCGGCAGTGCAATTTCCAGCAAGGTCACAGCATTGCTTGGCTGGAACTCGCACACGCCAATCGCGGCTGGCAAGAGGAATACGTCACCTTTTCCGACGTCATACCTGCCGCCGCTGTGCTCGATATGTCCTGTGCCCTCGATGCATACAAGCACGCGGGCCACATCCAATGCGCCGACGACAAACGGAATATCTCCGCGTAGGCGCCACAGCCGAAAGTGTTCACAATCAAAGAGTCTTTCGCGCTCCACCGGCGTTGTTAACTCCAGCACCGGCACGGCGGGACTGACCTGCCCCCGCGCGAAATTAATGCAGGCAATCGCATTGTCGGCTTGGAGCGCCCGCGGCTTTCCTGTCTTCGCATCGACGTGGTTCCAGTCGTACAAGCGAAAGGTAACGTCGCTGTTTTGTTGGATCTCAAAGACCACAATATCGCCGCCCAATGAGTGAACCGTGCCTGCCTGCACGAACACTGCGTCACCGGGTTTTGGCGTAAAGTACGCAAGGTGGTCCGGCACCGTCCCAGTGACAAGCGCCTGCCGCAGACTGGCTGCGGTTGTGCCCGGCATCAGACCCGCATAGATGCGGCTTTTTCGCCCGGCTTCCAGCACGACCCATGCCTCGGTCTTTGCGGTCTCGCCTGCCGGCAGCAGGTTGGCATTCGATACGCTGGGATGTACCTGCACCGACAGCATTTCCCGAGCATCGAGGAATTTCAGCAGCAGCGGAAATCGTTGGAAGCGTCCAGCTAGCTTTCCCAGCAATTGTTCCGGAAACTTCTGCATCAGTTGAGCAATGGTCTGCAGATCCTTGCCAAGTCCGTGGATCATAATGTCGCCCCCAGGACGTGCTCCCAGTTTCCGGGCACGTTCCTTGTCCTCTTCGTTGGGGCAAGAAATGTGGCGGGCCCGCAAAAGCACGTACTGAAACAAGCAATATCAGAACGCAAGCCATTCGAGACAACCGGAAACATGAACGACTGCGATCCATAGTGAGGCGTGTAGACTCGTTAGGCGAGCCGTGATTTATCTCCGTAAAAATCATGGATGTGGATGACCATTTGCCAATGCAGTCTGCAGTTCTGCATCGTAACCGTAAATGTCAGGATAAAAGTAAATCTCCCCGTTCTCGCGTACAGCCGCGGTCATATAAATAATCACAACCGGCAGCGGCCTTGTAAGGTTGACCCTGAAGTCGTCGGGCCCGTCTGTCATTGCATGCTTCGCTTTTTCGATTGTCCATCCCGGTTGGGCACGCAGCACCCAGGCCGCCAATTTGGCAGGTTCCTTCAGGTGGATGCAGCCGTGGCTAATGTCGCGGTCTGGTTCCGAGAAATAATTCTCCCAGTCCGGAACGCCGTGCAGATAGACACTGTAGCGGTTCGGGAAAATAAACTTGATCAGGCCCAGCGAGTTGTCCGCACCCGGCTTCTGCCGGACCCGAAGCTCACCCCTTCGGATCTGCTCTAAGACTTCACCTTTGACCCCAGAGTTGGAAACAATTTTTCCATTGGCATCAACAAGCTCGAAGTGATTTTCTGGCAGGTAATTGGGATCGCTTTCGATTTCGGGAACAATCTCGGCCTTCTGAACATCGAGTGGCACATCCCAATATGGACGGAATATCATGTACTCGATGTTGCTTTCAAGCACCGGTGTGCGGGTGCTCTTGAAATCCTGGCCCACATCTACGGTCATCGTAAGACCAATCTCGCCCTCTTCGTTCAAAGCGTAGAGGCGAAATTCCGGGATATTAATGATGAGCGGTGGTTGCGAAAACTCGTAACGTAGCCAGCGGTAGCGTTCCAGCCCCAAGCGCATTTGTGCGGCGCGTTCACTGAGAGGAACGTTCAGCTGGTCAATGGTCTCCGGATCTAAATAGCCGTTCGCTGTCAGCCCGTGACGTTCCTGAAATCTCTTGACAGCCGGTATCAGAGGCGCGCTGTACACCTGAGAGTTTTCCGAAATCACTGCGCTGTCCGGCAGATCGCCCAACAGGTGAAGTAATCTGGCCAATCTTGGAACACCCTCGTACTCAGATCCCTCGTAGAGAAAGAACCCATGCCGCAGAGCTGGGAGTTTCTCTCCAGTATCCACTTTTGCCATTTGTATATATTTCGGCAGTGCCGCTCGCAATCTTTTATAGCCAGCTAAAGGCGGTTCGATACTCGCAATGTCGGACTTCACATCTGCCCCATCGGAAAGCTCCTGGATGAGCTTTGGAAGGTTCAGCTCATTCGTACCTACATCGAGGGGAACGTTGAAGTATTCCGGGTTTATTCTTCCTGCTCGAATATCTGAAACGTAGCGCATCGTGAAAAATGTTAGCGCTACATCGAAGTTCGCTTCTTCAGAGGGAGTGTCCCGGTTCTGGAGACTAGCCAACCGTTCCGCCCATCTAGATGCGTCGTAGTCTTCCGCAGCGAGCCCGTCGTTTTCTGCCTGTTGCAGGATCGCAATCATCCTCGCTGCCTGTGCCGAAGGCCTCCCGCCTCGAATCCACACTGCGGTGAAGGTCGATTGCCGGTAAACTTCGGATATCGGGGCACGCAGGCCGGCGATCTCGGTCCTCCGGAGATCCTGCAGACGACCATTATTAACAATCGCATGCAGGTTTGCACTTACCTGACTAAGCTTCGACCGAGAGCTCAAATATTTGATTGGATTGCAGGTGCCAGTGTCGCCCGCTACACTGACGCCAGTAGCCAAAATGGAAACGAAAACAAACTCAGCAACGATCCGACAAACTCTGCGATGGGACATGTCTACGTTAGGCTCCGTTGTCCGTCTGGGCAAGAATGCTCAGTTTGTGAAATCAATGCCAGCCTCGCCACACCCTGGTGCCAGGGTACAAACAGCGGTGGTCCGCCGCTTAACGACGGACCACCGTGAGATTGCGACTCGCTAAGTTACTGTTTCTTCGCGTGCCTCCTCTTTTTAGCTGAATGATTTGCCGGCTTGACAGTCTTTTCAGTATCAAGCAGGGCCAGTGAATCAGCAGCGTTGAACGGGTATTCGCGGACCGACTGCTGAGACTTCTGACCAGCATTGCTCAAAGTGATGTCCACGCGGCGGTTGCTGGCGAGGATGATCGTATTCATATGATCGAGCAACTTCTGCCGTTCTTCTGTGCTCAGTTCCGGGTTGCGTTCAACCGCACTTTTCACTTCAGCATCGGTTAGCTCTTTCTGCTTACCAAACGCCTCGGTCTGAATATCGGCTGCGGCAACACCATGTTCGACCAGGAAGCGCTTGGTGCGGTCAACACGCCGTTCGGAAAGTGCCTGATTGTATTCCACCGAACCTCGAGGGTCAGCATGACCTTCAAGAGTTAAGCGAGCGTCTGGCTTGCTTTGAATATAGGTCTGGAAATCGCTTGCGAGCGCAACAAGGGTCTTCTCCTGGCTGGCAAGCAAACCGCCGTCGGGATGCTCGGGCGTGGGCTTGGCTGTCGCGAAATAAATACTGTGTAGAGCGAGCCTCTTTTCGATTGGGCTGGCTTCCGCCTGCACTGGCGGCGGTGGCGCTTGCACGTTGACTGTAGTTGTGGAGGAAGCTGTAAGGGGCGGATTCCGGTCGTCGCTTACGTTGCAAGACACGGTGATCGAGCCCGGCTCTGCACCGCTGGTGCTGAGGACCGCGGTAGAGGTGTTGCCGGTAATGCTTCCGCTGTTGGCGGAGTAGCTGTAAGTTAAGCTGCGGCCATCAGGGCTGGTGGCAATCGAACTGATGGTTGAGGTTCCGCCAACCTGCAGTGTCGCAGGGCTAGCCGAGCACGCAATGGTCGGGGGATTGGATTGCTTCACGGTGAAGTTTGCGTTGCAGGAAGCAACACCTCTACGGCTGCCGTCGCTCAGGTTGGCCGTGATCTGGTAGGAGCCGGGCTGTAGTCCGGCGGTGTCAATCTGGGTCGTAGCGTCGCTACCGGAGAATTTTACTCCCTTACCGGACCACGCGTATTTTACGGTGTGCTTGGGATTGAAGTTAGAACCGCTGGCGGTGGCAGTCACTGGCTCGCCTGCGAAGGCTTCCGTAGGTTGCACCGAGCAGGCCGCAGTGGGTGGCACCACAGGCGCGCCGCCGAACATGAACACGAGGCCAGTCTGGAGTCTAACGCCATGTAAATCGGTGGTCGGAGTCGTAGCCGAAGGACCGAACCGGTAGCTGGACGTTACATAGTCGGCGCGGACCAACCGCCATGCGAAATGCCTGGAGAGGTTGACATCCAGACCACCGCCAGCCATGACTCCTAGCTTATCGATGAGCCGACGGGCAGAAATGCCTCCTATTGGGTTGCCTGGTTGTCTGCGGACTCCTCCTGCACTTCTGTTTTTTCCCAACTGGAACTCGGATCGTATCCCTTCATGATCTTGTCGACTTCATCCGTCCTCGGTCCAAGATCTTTCTGCAACACGATGCCATTCTCGTTGACGATGAATGTCATCACGCCGGACGACCGGTATTCTGCAGGGTAGGCCAAGAAGGCGAAGCCTCCGGTCATCTTGCCGTTTAGGATGTAATCTTTTGCGCCGCCCGGAGCGTTCTTCCCTTGACGGGTTATGATCTCGAAGTAATAGCCACGGTAGGGAGTCGGGACCCCAGCTTGATGATTGGATCTGCCCTTCGACACAGCCGATGCGACCAGCGGCCCGATGGGGCTCTGGGGTTCCCAACTAGCAGATGTCCAGTACAGGCCGTTGTGCTGCCCTTCATCACTGAAAATCTTTTGAGCGTATTCGTTGTGATGGGTAGAGTAGTGGTCCTTCTCCGCCGCCACGAGTTCCTCGCAGATACGAATCGCCGACATTTCGTTCCGGCCGACTCGCCTGTATAGGATTTCTTTCTTTCCCTCCTCGGTATCGAAATACCAGGACTTGCCATTGCTCACAAGGGGAATGGGGGTCGGCCAATTCTCACCACCGATGTACAGAACGGTGGCTACATCCGACTCCTTGACTAGGCGGTGCATCTCCTTGTACTTCTCCACGAAATTGGCACGGCTGTCGGCGTCCTCGGCGTCGTCTCCGGAGGAGACAATTTGCTTTGCATCGGGGCCGAGTATCTCGATCATTGTTTTTTCGTCGTTATCCTGCGCGGCTTTTACTAGTGCGTTGCTCGCGTCTTCCGGTGAGGAAAACGTTTTCTGGCCGTGTTGCTGCGCCATGGAGCGAACGGGAAGGAGCGCCGTCAAAAAGATCACCAGCACGGCGAGTTTAGGAAGATTCGTCCAATGTGATGTGTTGAAGTTCAGCTTTGTTGGCCGCATACGATTTCTCTCCATTTCGAAATTTGACAAGCGGTTCGGAACGTTACAACGCGTTAATTACCGGCGCCCACCGCCACCATGTCCTCCGCCTCCGCCGCTGCTACGTCCACCACCTCCACCACCGCGCGCTCCGCCGCCAACACTGGCGCTGCCGCGTGAGGAGAAGCTTCTTGCCTGCGCGCCATGCCCGTAATTGCTAAATGCACTCGAGCGAACACCGCTCTGGCCGCGGGGTTCAGCGTATCCTCGCGCAGCCCTGGTATTTCCGTTGAAAGGCCTGGCCGATGCCCCGCCGCGATAGCCGTTGGCACGAACCCCACCGCCTCGGGCAAAGCTGCTGCGGTTATAAAATGTGTTGCTCCGGGAGTAATACCTGCCATGGTTAAAGGTGGCATATCGGTTGTGCCAATCGAATCCCCAATTACCCCAGCCCCATCCAAAGCCGCCGAAGAAACCAATTCCAAACCCAGGTCCGAACGAGAGGTAGGGTTCGCCAAACCAGATTCCGGGGTACTGATACCATCCCGGCCACGCCATAATCGGGCCACCATAAACCAGCCATGGATCATAGGCAGGGACATAGACGACCTCAGGACTGGCCGGCTGAATAACAATTGTCGAGCCTTGGTCGGTTACGGTTTGCTGCGGCGTGGTCTTGAGATTGCCTGCGCCTTGCGCCCGCTGGCGCATTTCCTGCACTGCATCAGTCACATCCTGCTGCTGGTTGTAGTAGGCGTCTCCCAACGATGACGTCCAAGCAAGGTTTTTGTCCATGTTTCCAAGGACAGATGGAAATGCCGTAAGTGCCTTGACGCTTGGATCCCACGCCTGCTGGTTTACCGCCTGGCCCAGAGCGTCACCCTTCAGGTCAGGATGCGCTTGCACCCATCTGTCTGCCTGAACTACTTGCTCGGGAAAGGTAGAAGCCGCCAGGACCTGTGCCACCAGAGAGTCCGGGTATAGCGCGATGGGCGCTACCAATTGCTGCAATTGCTCGGGGCTCTGCTGCGCATATGTTGCCTGCGCGGGAGGTGGCGTGTTTTGGTCTGCCAACAGTGGCATGGCCACGAAGAGAAGAGCCATTAGTGGAGCAAAAATACGCATGCCCATTCGAGGCCATGAGAACCCTGCGACATATCCAGCCCTGTTCATATTCTTGAATCTCCTATGTAATTTCATCGCGCGGCTCGCCGATAAGCGGAATGCAGGAAACGCAAAGTACCTGACATCAGCGACAGCAGCCTTTTGACGAGTGACAGCCACAGATGAAAAGGTATGTGACGAAAGAGAGCTGGTCTGTTCAAGATTGACCACATTCTTCAAAAACTGCGTTCGTTGCTTCGCATACCTCAGTTCCGAGACCGCGACCCTAATTAATTGCCGCAACTGAGCAATAGTGAGCAGCTTTCGCCTCCCAGTTCTGCCAGAATCTCGAAATACCAGCCCTACAGGGCCAGTGTGTTCTACCACGGAGAATCCCAGATGAAGTTGCGCCAATCCGTTTTCATGTTGTGTACCATCGCGGCTCTCGCAGCATTACCTGTAACGGCAAAAGCGCAGTTACTGGCAGATTCGATAGAGCCCTCGGGGTTGGTTGCAAGCACCGCAACGCAGGCCGATCTGGTGTACACGCGTCCCACGCAGGAAATCAAGCTTCGCAATTACGTCTTTGACGCGTTTGGCCCGTATCCCATCGCCGGTGCCGCCGTAGTGGCTGGCATAGGCCAAATGGACAATACTCCGGCGGCGTGGCAGCAAGGTATGGCAGGCTACAGTAAGCGATTCGGCTCCGCCCTCGGCATCGCGGCGATC
>CAVZYB010000023.1:0-22495 GCA_963779365.1 uncultured Acidobacteriota bacterium
AACTCCTGCGGTAGATGCCACTGAAATTCCTTTCCGTTTGCGATCTGTGTCGTGCCCTGAGTCTTGCAGGGCGGCAGAATTTATTTGTGTGTCGGCGACGCCACCCCGAGACGCTCGCGCAGCCGGGCCTCGACCGATCGCGGGATGAGGTCTCCGAGTTCGCCGCCCAGCGCTGCAATCTCACGCACCAGGCGCGAGCTCAGGTAGGAATAAGCCCCGGCCGGCGTCATGAACACGGTCTCCAGACTGGGATCGAGCTTGCGATTCATCCACGCCATCTGGAGCTCATACTCATAGTCGCTGACGGCGCGTATCCCGCGCAGCACGGCTTGGGCGCCGCAATCTCTTGCGTAGTCCACCAACAGCCCTGAAAAGGATTCGACACGAACGTTATCCCACTGGCGGGTGCATTCGCGCAGCATCTCCAGGCGCTCTTCGACGGAAAACAACGGAGTCTTCTCCGAATTCCGCAGGATCGCGACCACGAGTTGATCAAAGATCTTCGCGCCCCGGTAAATCAAGTCGAGGTGGCCGTTGGTCGGCGGGTCGAAAGATCCGGGGTAGATGGCAATGACTCGCTTCAATGTTCCTCACGGCAACGCCACGACACCTTCAATTTTATGCCCCGTAGGAGAGGCGAAGCAACCCGCCGCGGTTTTTTTCCTGGCGACCGGCAAGAGGACATTTCGCATGGAGCGCCACCGGCGGCGTGGGAAATCACCGTCGGCTGACGACGCATCACAGCAATCGAGAGCCTTGGGCGCTGGCGAGCGAGTACTCCATGGCTGCAGAATTCGGCTCTTAGTTCT
Organism: uncultured Acidobacteriota bacterium; assembly: GCA_963779365.1. Taxonomy (GTDB): domain Bacteria; phylum Acidobacteriota; class Terriglobia; order Terriglobales; family Acidobacteriaceae; genus TOLSYN. The sequence goes on from CAVZYB010000023.1 coordinate 810, forward strand.
ACAATGGGGCGACTCTCTTAGGCCACCCACTTCATGAGCCTTCTCGACCGGACCACACTGCGCATTCTGTTCACCGTTCTGCTCACTGCGGCGCTGCTGGCGACTGTCTGGATGGCGCGCAAGCCGCTGCTGGTCTTCCTGTTTGCGATGCTCTTCGCCTACCTCCTGGAGCCGCTGATCGCCGTGCTGCAGAGGTACGCGCGGATGGGGCCGGGGCCTGGCCATCGCCACGGTTTACCTGAGCTTGCTGGCAGCTCTGCTAACCGTGGGACTGGCGGTGGGTCCGCGAATGCTGGAGGAGGCGCGGCATCTCTCGGAGACCGCACCGGAGCTCTACAACCGGGTTGCCACCGGCAACATTGCCTGGCAACTTGGCCAGGCACATGGATGGAGCCGGGAGACGCAGGCGTATCTCCAGCAGTTTATTGTGGAACACCGCGACGAGGTTCTGACCGCGATCAGCGCCCAGACCGCTAAGATTGCGCCGCTCGCCGGCAGTGCTCTCTGGCTGGTGCTGATTCCGATCCTCGCCATATTTTTCCTGAAGGAAAAAAGCAGCTTTGCCCGCAGCATTGAAAGCCTGGTGGATGATCCGCGCGACCGCCGGTTGCTGAGCGATATCCTGAGCGACCTGGACGATATGCTGTCGCACTTTGTGCGCGCGCAGGTCTATGTGGCGGCAATCTCGGGAACCGTCTATCTGGTCGTGCTGTCCCTGATGCGCGTGCCCTATGCGCTGGCGCTGGGAACCCTGGGCGGACTGCTGGAGTTCGTTCCCTTCGTCGGCCCACTGTTGGCGGGAACGTTGATTCTGGCCTTGAGCTTTGGATTGAACTACGGACATCTGCTGATGGTGCTGCTGTTCCTGCTGATCTGGCGCGGCCTGGAGGACTACGTGATCTCGCCACGGGTGCTCGGGGGACGGGTCGAAGTGCATCCACTGGTGGCGATCTTCGGGGTGCTGGTGGGCGGAGAAATTGCGGGCGTAGCCGGGATCTACTTCGCCGTGCCGGTACTGGCTGCGGCCCGCATTCTGTGGAGCCACTGGCACCGTCACAGTAGCAACCTGGAAGCCACTATAGAAATTGCCGGACAGCGCTAGCCGGGCGCCTTGGACTTATTCCGGATCCCGGAATCGTTCCATTCACACATTCTTAATTAGTCATTCATTCCTCAATAACCCGTGTTCTTTACGCTTGAATTTCTTAAGAAGAGTGAGAATTCAACCGAAGGAACGGTTATGGATCTGATCTTGGAAGTTCGCACGGGCCGCGAGCAGGTAACGATGGCATGCCATGGGAAGCTGATCGGGGGCAAGGAAGCCGATGCCTTTCGCAGCAACGCCATCTTGCTGATGGGCGGCTTCGATAAGCTAGTCATTAATTTTGCCGGAGTGCGCGCCGTGGACTGCGGAGGCCTGGGTAGTTTGGCCGCCGTGCTGGCCGCTGCCGTGGACAAGAGCCGGCAGGTACGGACTCGTCAACGCCTGCTCGCTGATCCGGCAGATGCTTCACGTCACTCACCTGGAACGGTTCTTGGAGCAGCGCAGCGGTCCTAAACCGCAACTGGTGCGGAAAATCCGGGAATCCGTGGCGTAAACCAAATATTCCATAGAGCAATCAAGAAGGGCGGATCTCTCCGCCCTTCTTTGATTGCGTCCCGCAGGATTACTTCTTTGGCACGGCGGCTTTGGCGGCGGCCACTTCCCTGGGCGAAACCGGCGCTGGGTCGGCGGGCGCCTCGGCAGCGGCTCTGTCCAATCCCAGGGCCTTGCGCACCGAGAGTTCGATTCTGGCGGAGATGTCCTTGTTCTCCTTGAGGAAGTTCTTGGTATTCTCGCGCCCCTGGCCAATGCGTTCGCCCTCGAAGCTGTACCAGGCACCGGACTTCTCGACGATGTTGCGCTCCACCGCGACGTCGAGCATATCGCCTTCGCGCGAAATGCCTTCGCCATACATGATGTCGAACTCGGCCTCGCGGAAGGGAGCCGCGGTCTTGTTCTTGACAATCTTGACCTTGGTGCGCGAACCCACGACCTGATCGCCGTCCTTGATGGCCGCGATACGGCGAATGTCGATGCGCACCGAGGAGTAGAACTTCAGGGCGCGGCCGCCAGTGGTGGTTTCCGGATTGCCGAACATGACGCCGATCTTTTCGCGAATCTGGTTGATGAAGATCAGGCAGGTGCGCGATTTGCTGACCGTGCCGGTGAGTTTGCGCAGCGCCTGCGACATCAGCCGGGCCTGCAATCCCATGTGGCTGTCGCCCATCTCGCCATCCAACTCGGCTTTGGGAACCAGGGCCGCCACCGAATCCACCACGAGCACGTCGATGGCCCCGGAGCGCACCAGGGCTTCGGTGATTTCCAGCGCCTGCTCGCCGTAATCGGGCTGCGAAACCAGCAGGTTATCCACATCCACGCCGAGTTTCTTGGCGTAGGCGGGGTCGAGCGCGTGTTCGGCATCGACAAAGGCTGCCATGCCGCCGGCCTTCTGGGCTTCGGCAATGATCTGCAAGGTGATGGTGGTTTTGCCGGAGGATTCCGGACCGAAGACTTCGACGACGCGGCCGCGGGGAACTCCACCCACGCCCAGAGCGGCGTCAAAGGAGATGCTGCCGGTGGAGATCACCGCGATGGGAACGATGGGGCCCTTGGCTCCCAGGCGCATGATGGAACCCTTGCCAAACTGCTTTTCAATCTGAGCCAGCGCGAGATCAATTGCGCTGCGATCGGTCTTCGGCCATGAAGCACTCCTTGCCCGCCGCCTTCAGGCGCGCGAGGCTGCAATAATTTCAGGGCGGAAACGTTCCGCTCCGGAGCCGCCGGAACTGCGTAAAATGCGTGTTCGCATGGTTCACAGATGATGGCGACAAACGAGAGGATAGCACGGGCGGGCGCGATAGGGGAATGAACGCGCTACATTCCTCCTGCGAAACATTGCTCGACAGGCTCCATAGAAAGCCTGATGCGAACACCCCTGCCGGCCTCTCGACGAACCCTCCCACGGCTACCGCTGCAGCAAGTCCATGGGCTGATGGATATCCGTAACCCGGAAGTACTTGGCCAGCGCCGGATAGCGCTCGGCAACCCGCTCGTACATCTGGTAGGCCACGCTGCGATAGCTCCAGTGGCCGCCGGTGCCGGTGCGCAGTTCGCTGATGTACACCACCTCGGCGAGATCCATTTTGAACAGGGTGCGCTTGCGGTAGGCCAGCGGAATCAGATATTGCGCGGGCTGCGGAGCTTCCCCGCGGGCGGCGAGCGCCGCGGCGAGCTTTTGCCCCGCGTCGCCGAGCTGCTGCATCACCTCGGCGTAGAGCGCGGCATCGCCCGCCTCCTGGATTTCACGCGGGGTATCGAAGCCATGCGCGAAGCAGTACTCCTGGTGAATCTGCACGCAGCGGCGATGGCGGTGCAGATCGCGGTAGGCGCCGATGTCCATCAGAATGTCAAAGCGGAACTTTTGCCCGGCGCAGTAGGCGCGCAGCAGTTCGTCGTGGCGCTCCGCGATGGCGCATGCCGAGGTCGATGATCTCCTCTCGCCGCGCCTGGTCGAGGCCGAGTACCGCCTCGCGCAACTGCCGGTAGGAGTGGCGCGAGTGTTCGTACAGCAGGGTGGTCGCCAGCTCGATTTCCAGCGGCTCTTCGTCGAGCAGATCGACCGTCGGGAGCCGGGGCGATGCTCTGCCCACGCATCAACTCCGCTTCGGCCTGCGCCAACTCTTGCTTGCGAGGAAAGCTCGTACGGCGCTGGGCTCGGCGTACTTTACCAGCGTGGGAGAAGCCTTGGTCTCACGCAGGAGTTCGGCGCGGGCTCGCTCGCCGAGAGCTGCGTCCTTGGCGGCGATCGCCTCAACCAGATGCACGGCGCTTGGCGGCATTGACATCCCAGGCGGCTCCGCGCGCGGCCTGCTTCATGCGCTCGCCGAGCAGGCGCACCTCCTCGTAGGGGCTGCCGAGGAGCCGCGAGAGCTGCGTCTCCAGGGTGCGCGCGTTCACGATCTGGCCGAGCGAGGTGTTGGTCGCCAGGGGCAGCAGGTAGCGCGAAATGTCAAAGGCGCGAGCGCGCAGCGTGCGCTCGTAGGCTTCCTGCGCCATCTCCGGCGGCTTCGGGGTGTCTTGCCCACCAGGTACTGGAAGGTCAGTTCGCTGAATTTGCGGTACTCGGAGAAGAGAAACTCAATGGTTTCTTCGTACAGGAGGCGATCCGCGGGATTGCTGAACTCCGGCGTATAGTATCCGCTCTTCCTGAAATCCTGATAGCGGGTCGAGCGCTCCTGGCCGTCCCAGCGCGTCTCATCCACCACCAGAGTGGCGGCCAGCAGCGAGAGCCGTTCAATGGCCATGGCGACGTGCGCAAGGTCGGCAATGGAGCGGTGCCCGTACTGAAAGTAGAAGGTGCTGAGAAACTTCTCCGCCTTCTGCTCGTTCAACTCCGCCAGCGACTCTTTCATCGAAAGCGAGGAGCGCGAATACTTGGCCATGGCATAGGCCTGAACCTCCGGGTCGGCGCCGTGGATGCAATACACCTGCGGTTTCGGCGGAGATCAGGCTCGGAGGTGGATGGAAGTTGCGGCAGAGGCAGGAACGGTCATGCGCTTGATTTTGACGCAACCCAACTCACAATCTGCGACTTAATTTCTCGGGCAGTGCTTCCTGATCCGGCTAGTTTCCGTGAACTCAATCGAAATCGACGCTTTTGTGGATTCCTGTGCAGCGTGGCACGCAATTGGGCTACGCTTTGTGAGGCGGACACGGTGGAGCCCGAGATTCAGACCCAATTCGTCACGGCAGGCAGCCTGCTCTACTCGGTCGAGCACCGGCCATGGCTGCCGCCGGACAGCCCAGTGGCTGTTCTCGCAGAGCTGGAACGACCTGCTGTTTGCTCATTTCGCGATGGACCCGGCCACGCTGCGGCGGTTGGTTCCGGACGCTCTCACGCTCGATCTTTACGACGGGGTCGCCTGGCTGACGATTTCGCCGTTCTGCACCAGCCACATGCGCCCCAGCGGAGTTCCGCCGTTGCCCGGCATTTCATTTTTTCCGCAGGTCAATCTGCGCACCTATGTCACCATGCAGGGCAAGCCCGGACTCTTCTATTTCAGCGTGGATGCGGCGAATCTATCGGCAGTATGGTTTGCCCGCGTCTTCTTCCGTATGCCGTACTGGCACGCGGCAATCCAGGTCAGCGGCGCCACAATTCGGGCGCGCAATCCAAGGGAGCGAGCGATTCACTTCCGCTCCTCGCGTCTGCACGGTCCGGCGGCAGTCAACGGTCCCGCTAAGTTGGACGTGATCTACGCTCCGGAGGGCGAAGCCCGAGCGGGCGCGCCGCGGCAGTCTGGATGAATTCCTAACCGAACGCTATTGCGTGTATCGTGGAATCGGCGGAAGTATTATCGCGCTGAAATCCATCATCAGCCGTGGCCGTTGCAGCCGGCCAGCGTCGAGATCCGCGCCAACAGCATGGCTGAACCTTTCGGCCTGACTCTGCCGGCAAAGCCGGAGCTCTGTCACTTCTCCCGTTCGCTCAAAATGCTGGTCATGGGCTCCCGAGCGTGATCCGTCTCGCCCGCTGATTCAGAGGTCGTGTCCTGTCGGTTCGCGATGGAAACAGAAGGTAGGACGCCGAAACCGAGAGCAGAATCATCCAGGCCAGCGTGGCCCGCTCGGTTTCGTTCTCAACGTGCAGCGAATGCACGGGAGAGAACAGCAGACAACGCGAAAATCATGGCCGCCAGCAATGATCCAACCACGCTGACCATGGCTCCGAAGCGGCTCGCCAGCAGCACCAGCACGGCCGCGAACAGAAATGGGGCAGCCAGCTTCCACTGGGTTCTGGAGAAAATCAGGGCAACGGCAATCGCACACAGAGCACTGACGGCGATTCCGAGACGTGGACTGCAAGGTGTAGAGCAATTTTGTTTTCATATGTCGTATGCGGGGGATAGGCGAATTTAACGAACACGCCAAGATCGCATGAATCCAGAGTTGAATGATAAAAAATCGAGAGTAGAAGGCGATTACTTCGTAAGCACCTACAGACGATGTCCATTTTGGCTCAATGAATTCGCCCCGAGAGCGCAATTCAGCCTACGTAGCAAATTTACACATCTGACTTAACGAGCGCTAAAAACGTGCCGCAGCCTTCGATTTTGCTCGCTGAAGTCGCCCCTTGTATCGCAGAATGGTCTAGTTAGCCTGCCGCGCCGAAGCGCTTGCGCCGCACTACGGACAATCGCCTGATGCCTCATGGAACCGACTCACTTCTGCTGCAGATGTTTACCATCTTCGTCTGGGCGAAGGTGTTTGGTGAGTTGTTCGAGCGAATGCACCTGCCCGCGGTTCTCGGCGAAATCCTGGCTGGCGTGATCCTCGGTCCCTACGCCACCCGCTTTATTCTGCCCGGCGACACAATCTACTCCATCGCTGAAATCGGCGCGGTATTCCTGCTGTTCACGGTCGGGCTGGAGACTTCGCCCAGCGATCTGATCCGCGTGGGACGGCTCAGCCTGCGGCGTTGCCGTTGCCGGAATCGTGCTGCCGTTCGCGCATGGGCTTCCTCTTCCTGCGGTTGCATCACGAGCCCATGCATGAGGCCGTCTTTGTCGCCGCCGCCATGGTCGCCACCAGCGTTGGCATTACGGCCCGGGTGCTGCGCGACATGAATGTGCACAAGTCGCGCCCGGCGCAGATCATTCTGGGAGCTGCGGTCTTCGATGACATCCTCGGCATGTTATTGCTGGGCGTGCTGGTCAGCACCGTCAGCACGGGAGGCGTCCAGTGGCTGCATCTCGGCCTGGTCGCCGTCGAAGCCATCGGCTTTGCCGATATTCATGATTTTCGTCGCGCCGCGGGTGGTGGATCGCCTGGAGCCCGGCATCCAGCAGATGCAGACCCAGGATGCTCCGCTGGTGCTGGCGCTGGCGCTCTGCCTTGGACTCTCGGTGGCGGCTACCCGGATTGGAATGGCTGCGATCATCGGCGCATTTTTCGCCGGCCTCGCCTTTGCGGATTATTCTCCGCGCTGGAATCTGGAACCGCGCGCCCAGGCCATCAATCAGTTCCTGTCGCCGTTCTTCTTCTTCACCATGGGATCGCGTCTGGATCTTTCGGTGTTCTCGCCGCTCCGTGGTTGTGCTGGCACTGGCACTCTCCGCGCTGGCCGTGGTTTCCAAGATCGTCGGCTGCGGCCTGCCCCTCTATCGCGAGGGCTGGCGCAGCATGTTGCAGGTCGGGGTCGGCATGACGCCGCGCGGCGAGGTGGCGCTGATCGTCGCGCTGATCGGCTTGCAGATGAACATGATCTCGCAACGCGCCTACGCCCTGGTCATCGTCATGACCGCGGTGACCACCATCCTGCCGCCTCCATTTCTCCGAATGCTGTTTGCGCCAACGGCAAGGCCCGGCGACGCCGCTCCCGGCGGCGAGGAGCCCGCCGAGGTGCAGATATCCGGTCAGCTCAGCTAGTCGCGTCGGATATAATCCGCTAAGTTCCATTTGCACATCGAGGTGAATCTATGGAGTCCTTGCAGGGACACGTGGCGCTCGTCACCGGAGCGTCGCAGGGAATTGGCCGCGCCTGCGCCGTGACGCTGGCCAAGGCTGGCGCAACCGTGGCGCTGGCCGCGCGCAATGAAGAGAAGCTGAAAGAAGCGGTCGCGCAGATTGAAGCCGAGGGCGGCAAAGCCGCGGCATTTCCGTCTGGACGTAGCCTCCGAGGAAGCCATCAAGTCCACGGTCAAAGCAGATCTCCGCCCAGCTCGGAAAAATCGACATTCTGGTCAACAACGCCGGGATTACCCGCGACAGCCTGCTGCTGCGAATGAAGCGCGCCGACTGGGACGACGTGCTGGCCACCAACCTGAGCGCGCCCTTTCTGCTGACCCAGGCGGTGCTCAGCGGCATGCTGAAGCAGCGCTGGGGACGGATCATCAACATCACCTCGATTGTGGGCGAGATGGGCGCGGCGGGACAGGTGAACTATGCCTCCTCCAAGGCCGGACTCATCGGGCTTACGCTTTCGGTGGCGCGCGAAGTCGCCTCGCGCAATATCACGGTCAATGCCGTCGCTCCCGGCTACATCGCCACGGCGATGACCGAGGCGCTCACCGACGAACAGAAACAGGCGATCACCGCGCAGATTCCCCTGGGACGCCAGGGCACGGATGCCGACATCGCCAACGCCGTACTGTTTCTTGCCAGCAATGAGGCAGGCTACATCACCGGCCACGTGCTGGACGTGAACGGCGGCATGTTGATGCGCTGACGGCGCGCACCGCGGGATGCAAGCCGGCAATGCGCTTGCATCCCGTAACCCCTGAGGATAGAGTTCCTCTGTGCTGATTTACTACATTACGGATCGAAGCCAGTTTGCCGGAAGCGAAGCGCGAACGCCGCGCGCAGCTTCTCCGAACGATCGGCAACGCGGCTGCCGCCGGAGTCGATTACATTCAGCTCCGCGAGAAAGATCTCGCGATCCGTGATCTTGAGTTGCTCGCCCGCGAAGTCTTGCAGGTCGATTCGCGCCGAGGGCCGGTCGCGATTGCTGATCAACCATCGCACGGACGTCGCCCTGGCCGTGGGGGCTGACGGCGTGCACCTGACGGGCACCGATATTGCCGCCTCGGACGCGCGCGCGTTGGCCGCCAAAAGCCGCCCCGCCGCGGCAGTTTCTCATCGCCGCGTCCTGCCACTCGGCTCAGCAGGTACGGCTCGCCGAGGCCCACGGGGCTGATTTCGCGGTGCTCGCGCCGATTTTCGAAAAAGTGAATGTAACGGCAAATGGAATTGGCCTCGCGGAGCTGCGCCGAGCTGCCCGCAAAGATCTGAAGTCCCGATCTGCGCGTCGAGGCGGGCGACACCCGCAGAAGCTTTCCGGTCTTTGCCCTGGGAGGAGTGGACCTGGAACGCGCCGCGCTGTGTGCCGCTGCCGGAGCCATCGGCATCGCCGGAATTCGGCTCTTTCAGCAATCTCCCGATCTGCCGGGACTGGTGCGTTCGCTCCGCTCGCTCTAATTTCCGGAAGGCGTGAGCCAGCGCGTCACCATGCCTAGAATCGAGAGCAGCAACGCACCCCAGAAAGCCGGCGCAAAACCATGGACAACGAATCCGCGCACAAAGTGCGAGGCAAACATCAGCATCAGCGCGTTGATGACCAGTAAGAACAGTCCCAGGGTCAGCAGGGTGAGCGGAAGCGTCACAATTTGAGGAAGGCGCCCAAGGTCGCATTCACCAGGCCGATCACCAAGGCGGCGATCAGCGCCGAGCGCAGACCATCAACCTCAAACCCAGGCACCAGGCGGGAGACCACCAGCAGCAGAACTGCACTGATAATCCATCTCACGAGCAATTGGATCATGGCGTTACGATGCCTTTCCGGTCCGGCCGGTTTTCAGCCTCGGCCGTATGTTCCTGCCTCAATATACAGGGCCTTGCGAAGCTTTCTCGATGTCGAGCCCCAGGAGATATTCCTTGAACGCCGGGCCCAAATCTTCGCGCTGCAGGGCGTACTCCACGGTGGCCTTCAGGAAGCCGAGTTTGTCTCCCGCATCATGCCGCTTGCCTTCGAAGACGAAGCCGTAAATTTTTTCGTGCTGCAGGAGCTTTCTTCATGGCGTCGGTCAGTTGCAGTTCTCCGCCCGCGCCCGGCTTGATGGTCTCAATCATCTCGAAGATGCGCGGGGTAAGCACGTAGCGGCCAATGATGGCGAGATTCGAGGGAGCCTCCTCGAATTTCGGCTTCTCGACCATGTCGGTGATCTCGTACAGACGGCCGTCGAATCCCGGCACCGGCTTTGCATCCAGCACGCCGTAGGCGGAGATCGCCTTGCCTTCCACAATCTGGGTGGCAATCACCGAAGCGTGTTTCTCCTCGAATACGTCGATCAATTGTTTCAGGCACGGATTCTCCGGCGAATCCACAAGATCGTCGGGCAGAATCACGCCAAACGGTTCATTGCCCACCAATCGCTTGGCCATCAGCACCGCATGGCCCAGGCCGAGCGGCTCCTTCTGCCGCACGGTGCTGACGTGCGCCATGCGCGCAACCTGCTGCGCGGTCTCCAGCAACGTGGATTTGTTGCGCTTGGCCAGCGAGTGCTCCAGCTCAAAGCTGATGTCGAAATGATCCTCCATGACGACTTTGCCGCGCCCGGTCACGATGATGATCTCATCGCAGCCGGAGGCAATCGCCTCTTCCACGCCGTACTGGATGATCGGCTTATCGACCACCGGCAACATCTCTTTGGGCATGACCTTGGTGGCGGGGAGAAACCGCGTGCCCATGCCCGCGGCCGGGAATACTGCTTTACGAACTTTCATGCTCATCGATTTCTTACTCGCTACGTCAGGTTCAATCATTGTAACGCCGCGACGCTCCGCCGCCCAGCTCATATCGGATACCGGTTACAGCGTTGGCGAGTCATTCTCCAACAGCGCCCGCCGTATCACCTTGACGGGCGCCACGCCCTGCCGCATGAACAGGTCGTGAAACTCACGCGGCTCCGCCATCCCGGTGTGCCGCGCCGTCCAATCCGCGCGCAGCTTCTGAATCTGCAATTTACCCAGCGTGTACATCAGGTACGTGGGGTCGCCGGTTCCGCGCTTCACCTCGCGCACGGAATTCGAGTTTGTCTGGTAGCCCTCTTTCTCGAAGAACGCAATCGCCTCTTCCATGGTCATGGTTCCGGTGTGCATGCGGATGGCGACCACGTAGCGCGCGTTGCGCAGCAGCGCGTCCTGCAACTGTCCGAGCCGCAACTTGAGGTAGGGGATGTCTTGCGCCTCGGGAATGCCCGCGGTGCGGCCGTAGCCTTCATCGATCATCATCTGCTCGGTGTAGTGCGCCCAGCCTTCCACGTTGGTTCCGGAGAAATGTCCGCCGATGTTGCTCAGGTCCAGGCTGAGAAACTGCCGTATCCGCGAGGGAACATGCTCGTTCCACAGATACTGCTCGTAGTGCCCGGGAATGACCTCGTGGATCGCCGTACTGGTGATTACGCCCCAGTTGTAGGCGGCCATGTACTCTTCCACCTGCGGCGGCGTCCAATCCTTCTCCGGCAGAGTTACGTTGAAGTACGCCTCGGTGGCCTTCGTCTCAAAAGGTCCGGGCGCATCCATCGACGCAAAGGTGGTGGCGCGCATGAACGGCGGCGTCTCCTGCACGATGGGCAAAGTGCGCCCGGGCGTGGTAATGATGGCGTGAGTATCGGTGAATTCGCGGATGCCTTTCAGCTTGCCGCGAAAAGCCTGCAGCAGCTCGCCCGCCGGAGGATGTTCGGTTTCGAGCTTCGCCAGCAATTGCTGCGGAGTCTGCGAAGGATCAATCAGTTTTGCCACGCGCTGAAACTCACTCTGATTGCGATGCAGGTTATCCAGTCCCACTTGCAGCAGGCGGTCCAGCGGTACATCCACCATCTCCTCGTAGGCGAGCTTCCGGCGGAGATTCTCCGCGCCGAGACGGAAATCGCCGTTTGAGCGCGGCAACAAATCGCTCCGCAGCCACGTCTCATAGGCGCTCAGTGCCGCGATCACCCCGGCATTCGATTGCGCAAACTCCGCCTGTAGCTTGGCGTCCTTCACGTCGCCGAACGCGGGCGGCACATCCTTGCGGTAGAAATCGATGATGCCGGGCAATTGCTCCAGGGCAATTTCGGTAAAGATGCGCGGAGGATTTTCGAGATTTGTGCGCGCCTGCCGCGAGCAGCGCGGGCATCTGGCGTTCGCGTGCGATGAGAGCCGCGAGCCTCATCTCCGGCGATGCGAAGTTGCGGCCCATCAGCAGAAACGTCGAGTCGCTCAGCAGCGACGAATAGAAATCCGGATTCTGCCGCCAGCCCCGCTGCGTCTCCAGATCGAAGACCCGCGAGCGCACAAAGCACAGCAGCATTTCGCGATCATCCAGAGCCCAGCGCGACCAGCCTTTGGTGTCGAGCGCCTCAAGCCGCTGCTCGTACTTGCCGATAGAGTGCAACTTGCTTTGCCACCCGGGCCGCGTCGTAGCTCTCCAGGCGCGCGTCGTACTGGTGGAAGCCGGCACGCGTCCCCGCACTCGGTTGAAAGTCGAAGAAGCTCGTCATGAACTCATCGTTCAGCTTATCCAGACTCTGCGGATAAGCCTTGGTATTCGCCTGCCCCGCCATGCCCACTCCCGCAATCGCCAACACGGTGATTAAAATTGCAATCGTCTGCTTCATCTTCAATCCTTGATTACAAAGTTCCGCGGCGATCTACGGCAACTTCCTGTCCTCGTCGGTTTGCGATTGTCGGGAGCCAGTCAGGCGCGGGCGGGTTCCGCTTCGAATCCTTCCAGCAGTTTGCGCAAGCCATTCAAGACTTCGTCGGGCCGCGTCGCCTTCAGTGAGAACTTCAAAATTCCTTGCGGCGTAAACACCACGCCCTTGTTCCTGGCCACCAGTTGCATGATCTTCTGCGGATCGGCTTCGGCGGTCTGGGTAAACTTCACGCTCACCTGGTCGCGCTTGCGCTCGATGCTGGCAACGCCCAGCCGCTGGCACTCCAGCCGCAGGTGCGCATATTGCAGCAGGTGCTGCACCGCCGGCGGCGGCTCGCCATAGCGGTCGCGCAGTTCGTTGGCCACGTCGCTCAACTGTTTTTCGTCCTCCACGGCGGCGGTGCGCTTGTAGATGCGCAGGCGCTGATTTTCCTCGCGGATGTAGTCGTTGGGAATGCGAATGTTCAGGCCCAGGTTCAGCGCCGTATCGAGCGCCTCCTGCACGGGTTCGCCCTTCAACTCGCGAATCATCTGCTCCAGCATGGTGGTGTACATCTCAAAGCCCACGGCTTCGATGTGCCCGCTCTGTTGGCCGCCGAGCAGATTTCCCGCGCCGCGCAGTTCCAGGTCGAGCGCCGCGATTTTGAAGCCCGCGCCAAGGTCGCTGAACTCCTTCAGCGCCGCCAGCCTGCGCCGCGCCAGGTCGTTCAGTTCGCGCTCCGGCGGCACCAGCAGATAGGCATAGGAGCGGCGGTTGGAGCGGCCCACGCGCCCGCGCAACTGGTAGAGTTCGCTCAATCCATGCCGGTCGGCGCGATTGATGAGGATGGTGTTGCACAGCGGAATATCGAGCCCGTTTTCGATGATCGTGGTGGCCACCAGAATGTCGGCCTCATGCCGCATAAAAGCCAGCATGATTTTTTCCAGCTCGCCTTCGCCCATCTGTCCGTGGCCCACCAGGATGCGCGCCTTGGGCACCAGTTCGCGCAGCTTCGCCGAGATCTCGTAGATCGATTCCACGCGATTGTGCACGAAATAGACCTGGCCGCCGCGCTCCAGCTCCTGCTCGATCGCCGAGCGAATCAGCTTTTCGTCCCAGATCGCAACCACCGTCTGGATCGCCAGGCGGTCGCGCGGCGGAGTTTCGATCACGCTCATGTCGCGCAGGCCCAGCATCGACATATGCAGCGTGCGCGGAATCGGCGTCGCCGACATGGTCAGCACATCCACTTCCTTGCGCAACTGTTTCAGCCGCTCCTTGTGGCGCACGCCGAAGCGCTGCTCCTCGTCGATGATCACCAGGCCAAGGTCGGGAAACTTGATGTCCTTGGAGAGCACGCGGTGGGTGCCCACCAGAATGTCCACCTTGCCGTTCTCGACCTTCTCCACGATCTCTTTCTGCTGCTTCGCGGTGCGGAAGCCGCGAGATCATTTCGATGTTCACCGGGAAGGCCGCGAAGCGGCGCTTGAAGGTCTCATAGTGCTGGAAGGCCAGCACCGTGGTCGGCGCCAGCACGGTGACCTGCTTGCTGTCATTCACCGCCTTGTAGGCGGCGCGCATCGCGACTTCCGTTTTGCCATAGCCCACGTCGCCGCAGAGCAGGCGATCCATCGGCTGCGCGCCTTCCATGTCGCGCTTGATGTCTTCCACGGCGGCCGTCTGGTCGTCGGTCGGGTTGTATTCAAAGGCGTCTTCAAACTCGCGCATGAACTGGCTGTCGCCGGAGTACTGAAATCCTTGCGCGGTCTTGCGCTGGGCGTAGAGTTTCAGCAGCTCGTCGGCCATGTCCTGCATGGCCTTCTTCACCCGCGCCTTGGTCTTCACCCACTGCTGCGTGCCCAGCCGGTTCAGCACCACGTGCCCGCCCTCGGCCGAGCGATACTTCTGCACCAGATCCAGCCGGGTCAGCGGAACATACAGCCGCGCGCCCTTCGGCGTATTCCAGAACCATGAACTCGGCCTTGGAGCCATCCGCCTGCGGAATCTCGCGCAAGCCCTGGTACTGGCCAATGCCGTGCTCCACGTGCACCACGTAATCGCCCGCCGCCAGGTCGCGGAAGTCGGACAAAAACGCCGAGGTCTTGGAGCGCTGCTTGGGCTGGCCCGGGCGCGCCCGCCTCGGAATCGTCGAACAGATCGTTGGCGCCGAACAGCACCAGCTTCGCCTCCGGCAATTCCACACCTGCCGGGCACATACCCATAAATCAGCGTGGTCGCCGCGCTCTCGTCGTTGAAGTAGGTGGCCTCCTCGCTGACGCTGGCCGTCTTGGCCCGCGTGCCCAGCCGGTAAGGCACCTGGTATTCGTTGAAAATATCCGCCAGCCGTTCCAACTCGCCCATGGAGCCTGCCGCCAGCACCACGCGCTCGCCCGCCGCGGAGAGCTTCTTCACCTCCTCCAGCAGCTTCGGCACCGCGCCGTGGAAGCGCGGCGTGGGACGCGAGCTGAACTCCACCAGCTCCGCGCCATCGCTCGACGCCAATCCAAGCTGCTCCACATCCAGTCCGCAGGCTCTGGGCCACGCGCTCGCGCCATGCCTCGGGAGTGACGTACAACTCCTCCGGACGCACCAGGTTTCCCACCCCGCTGCGCTCGTGCGCATCCTGCAGGCGCTGCCACCAGCCATCATGATCCTCGGCCAGCCTCTCGGGTTCGTCGAGCACCACGGCGGCGTCGGCCATCAGATCAAAAATCGTGTTCTCCGCCGCCCGCCACCGGGGCAAAGAACTCCCAGCCCGGAAACACCGTCACTCCGCCGGCCCGCGCCGCGTCTTCCAGTGCTTCTTCGCTTCCGCTGACTCGCCTTCCGCTGAGCCGCGCGTTGATCGTCGCCAGCAACTCTTCGGTGACCGGAGTTTCGGTCAGCGGCAGCAGCGCGGCCTCTTCCACGACTCTGCGCCGAACGCTGCGTTACCGGGTCAAAGCGCCGCATGCGACTCGACTTCATCGCCGAAAAGTTCAATGCGCACCGGTCTTTCCATCTCCGGCGAATACACATCCAGAATTCCGCCGCGCTGCGCATACTCGCCCTGCTGCTCCACGACGTCCGTCTGCCGGTAGCCCACGATGTTCAGGTGCTGCACCAGTTTTTCCAGATCCAGCCAATCCCCCCGGCGCACCATGCGCGCCAGGTTCGCGGTAGTACTCGGCGTCGCGCAGACGAATCGCCGTCGCGGCAAATGGCGCCACCACAAGCGATGCCGTGCCGCTGGCAATCCGCCAGAGCGCACGCGCGCGCATCTCCTGAATCTCAGGATGGGGAGACAGATTTTCGAAGGGAAGCACATCGCGCGCCGGAAGGTAGGCCACCGAATCCGCGGTGGCCGCGCCCGTCATCTCGCAGAGGCTTTGCAGCAGCGGCAGCAACTCTTCGGCCGTGCGGTTGTCGCTCACCACCAGCAGCAGCGGCCTCCCCGAGGCCCGATGCAGCAGCGCATAATGCAGCGCCCGCGCCGTCGGCGTCAGTCCGGAGACACGGATACGCCCCGCGCCTCCCTTGAGATGGGTTGCAGCGCGTTGAAAGCTAGAGGTCGTCTCGGCATCCGCGAGCAACTCGCGGACGAACGGTAGGATCATTTCCCGACCATTCTATCAGCGTGCGCCAGCCGCCGGAGCGGCTTTGCCACGTACCCGCCGTGCGCCAGCAACCGGAGCGGCTTGCCGCGTACCGACTTCCAGCACGCACGCGTCCCGCGGCTTTGTGGAAGTGTGCCGCGTGACTCTACTGAGCCGCTCCGCCACTCGCCTCTGTCCGCCGCGCCCCGGCTACGATAGGAACCACCTGGCCGCGCAGCCGCTCCATCAACTCCCAATCTTTGCGGAAGAAGCCGAGCGTCTCACGATTTTTCGGCTTTTTGCGCAGCTCGGCATCCACCCTCGACAGCGCCAGCAGATAACCCATCTTCGGGTTCGAGGAGTCCTGCGGCCAAGGTGTTCGCGCTCAGTCCGACTTTCGGATGAGATCGTCCATCCCGCGGATTCAGCCACATCCCGCCCTGCGCATCCATCGTGATCCAGCTCTTGGAAACCGTCGCTTGCGCGAGACTGCCGCAAACTATCCACATCTTTCGCATAGCCCTGCTCGAGGGCTTCGGCCTCATACTGGCGAACGCTGGTATCATATCCCGACCACTCTTCCTTGGTGCCCAGGGAATTCGCGCGCACGGCAACGAATCTTCTGCTTCAGCTCTGTCTTCCTTTTCACGGTCTCCTTCCGCACGAGCTTCGCGCAGAGCCACTTCCCAACTCAATCACTTCCTTGGTCGGCCGCCGCCGCAGTTCCAGCTCCGGATTGAATCTTCCCGTCAGGTTGTAGCTGCCGGCGAAGAATCGTCAATTCGTAGGGACGCAAGATTGCCAGAGGCAGACGCCACCGGTTCGCGCGAAAGAGTTCCTCGGTTCCCTTGCGATTGTCCTTGCTGGGCGTGTACTCGCCCGGAATCTGCGAAAAGCGAACCACGTGAAACTCAAGCTCGGGATGCTTCACCCCGTAGTGCGAAAAGGATTTTGCAATTGCCTTCGGGCTCGTAATTCCGAAGTCATTGATGTGATCGGCCTTGGCCGCGCCCGGAAAGTATGTGTTCACCACGCTGCGGGCAAAATCCGCGCAATTGTTAGTCAGTCCCGTTGAAGTGGCCCACGTTCCCCGCCCGTTAAATTTTGCGATCAGCGCGCGGTCCTGCTCCGCCGTGGTCTTCATGCGTGAACATGTAAACATCGCGGATGAAAGCTGGCCGCCACCGTCTCGCGCCACAGCGCGTTTGGATCGGTCGCGCAACTGCCCGTGCACAGGCTTCCCAGATACTTCTCGCGGTAGCGTTCCTGCAGCATCCAGCGCATCGTCGGTGCTGGCATAGAGCGGGCGCGCCGATTCGTCTTCCACGCCATAGAGGTACACATTCAGCGGAACCGCATTCCACTCATAGGAGCGGTCTTCGCCAAAGGCAGCGGTAGTTGGTGAGCACGACCCCATTCTCCCCCGGGCCGCACATCCTCAATTCCACCGGCGAGGCCACGCACACTCCGGACAGATACACCGACGAATGTCCCGCGCCGGTCCACTTCGAGGAGCCAATCCTCAGCGCTTCATTCAGCATCAGGCCGACCTCGGCCTGCATTGCGCCGCACAGGGTCGTCAGCAACACGGCAATTCCAGTCAGCCGGATCAGCAATCGTGTTATTTTCTTCATCTTTACTCTTGCGCCGCTTTCCAAGGCCGGCTGCGCGTAAACGCAAATCGCTGAATGAGCCTCTCGCATCCGCAACCAACTGGTGCGGTATTCTGCTTCGATGCGTGACTCTACTCAGGATTAGCCTTGCATTTCTCCGCTTACGCCTTCCCACCGCGTCGGCCTGTGAAATATTTCACAAACCTTCTTTCCGCGTTTTTGCTATGTTGAAGAGTCGCAAATATCTCAATTTGCGGAGTAGCTCTTATTCTAAACCGCTCCGCCCCGGTTGGTCTCCTGTGTCCAGAAAACTTGATCTCTCGCATTCCCTGCAGCAGCGTGCCGAAACCTTCTTCCCCGGGGGCGTCAACTCTCCGGTTCGCGCCTTTCGCGCCGTCGGCGGCGAGCCTCCCATCATCGTCAGCGGCAGCGGCGCACTACATGACCGACGCCGACGGCAACCGCTACCTCGACTACGTGCTCTCCTGGGGCCCGTTGATGCTGGGCCATTGCGCGCCCGCAGGTCGTCGAAGCCGTCATCGAGGCCGCCCGCAAGGGCACCAGCTTCGGAGCCTCCACGCCCTCCGAGGCCGATCTCGCCGAAGAAGTCATCGAGGCTTTTCCCTCGATGGAAAAACTGCGCTTCGTCTCCAGCGGCACCGAGGCCACCATGTCGGCCATCCGCCTGGCCCGCGCCGCAACCAACCGCAAGTACATCGTGAAATTCGAAGGCTGCTATCACGGCCACAGCGACGCGCTGCTGGTAAAGGCCGGCTCCGGCGTCGCTACCTTCGGCATCCCCGGCTCGGCCGGAGTCCCGGAAGAATTCGTAAAGTTCACCCTGGCCCTGCCCTACAACAATGTGGCGGCGCTCGAGGAAGCTTTCGCAAAGTTCAAGGACCAGATCGCCTGCGTCATCATCGAGCCGGTGGTCGGCAACATGGGCTGCGTTCCGCCCAAGCCCGGTTATCTCGAAGCGGTCCGCTCCCTGACCCAGCGCGAGGGAAGCCTGCTGATCTTCGACGAGGTGATGACCGGCTTCCGCGTCAGCTACGGCGGCGCCCAGGAACTGTATGGCATTAAGCCCGACCTCACCACCCTGGGCAAGGTGATCGGCGGCGGACTTCCCGTGGGTGCCTACGGCGGCTCCGCCGCGCTGATGAACCAGATCTCGCCCCTCGGCCCGGTCTATCAGGCCGGAACGCTCAGCGGAAATCCCTTGGCCATGGCCGCCGGACTGGCCATGCTCAAGACCTTGGGCGCAGGCCGCAAAACGATTTATCCCGGCCTTGACGCGCTGGCGCGCAAAGCTGGTCACCGGCGTCACCGCAGGCCGCCCGCGATGCCGGAATCGCGGTCACCGCCAACCAGGTCGGCAGCATGTTCACCTGGTTCTTCACCGATCACGAGGTCTTTGACTGGGATACCGCCGCGCCCTGCAGATACCGAACTCTTCGGCCGCTTCCACCGCGGCATGCTGGATGCCGGCATCTGGCTGCCGCCCTCGCAGTTCGAAGCCGCCTTCCTCAGCACGGCGCACACGGCCGAGGACATCGACACCACCATCGCGGCGGCGCGCAAGGTTTTTGCCGCAATCCAAACGTAGGGATTTCGCCCAGACGAGTGCCCGAAGGTGGTTGGCGGAAGTGAATTGCCAGCCGCCGCGCCGCAAAGTTTCCGCAGAGGCGGTCTGCTAAACTCTTAGCGAACGCTGCTGGGTGAGTCAACCGCACCCTCAGCAAGGAGCTCCATCCATGTCGATACAAGAAGAAGCCGGTCTCATCCTCAAACTCTACTCGCTGCGCCGCGAAGACACGATGCGCAAAGCGCGCGACTGGTATTTCCTCGAGTTCAATCCGCAGTCGGTCACTGATTTCAGTGCGGCCATGTTCGGCGAGCATAGCGGGCACCTGCGCATGGTTGTCTCGTATTGGGACATGGCAGCAGCCCTCGTCAACGACGGTGCTATCAGTCTGGATCTGTTCAATGACTGCAACGGCGAGCATATCGGCGTGTTCGGAAAGCTCGAACCGCTGCTCAAAGAGATCCGCGCCGCCTACTCTCCGCGCTTCGCCGCCAACCTGGAGAAGTTGATCGACGCCACCCCGGACGGGCGCAAGCTCGCTGCGGAGAATCGCGAGCGGATGAAGGGGATAATGGCTCAGGTTGCCGCACAGCATGGGAAGCTCCGCGGCAGGCATAGGCCGAGCCTTCCGCACTTTATCTAACCCGGCACTTTTTCCGTCCGCGTTACCATCATAGCGGACCCGCCAAGGGAGGTCACCGCATGGGCTACGTGCAACAAAATCTGAACCCGGGTGAGCGCATCCTGTACGCAACCCAGTTGCATTGGATCGTGCTTTTTCGTTCTATCCTGGTGGACGCAATCTCCTCCGCCGCCGGACTTGCGCTGCATCGTCTGGGCCATGGCAGGCAAGCACACCGCGCGCGGCGAAGCGCAGGCAGCGGGCATCGCCGGACTCCTGCTGATCCTCTTCGCCTGCGGCACTTTCGCCCTTGCTTGCATCCGCCGCAATGCCACCGAAATGGCTGTCACCAACAAACGCATCATCATCAAGGTCGGATTCCTCACCAAGCGCACCATCGAACTCTTTCTCTCCAAAGTGGAGAGCGTCGGCGTGGAGCAAACACTCTTCGGACGCATGATGGGATACGGCAGCATCACCGTGCGCGGCACCGGCGGCACCAACGAGCCCTTCATCCACGTTGCCAACCCCCTTGAATTCCGCCGCCAGGTGCAGCATCAGATCGAAGAACACCTAAATCCGTCGCCAGCGGCGCAATGAGCCGCCGGTTCGGCTACCGAGATTGCCGCCGCGCGCAGTTTTTTTTTAGCAACTCGCATCGTGCAACCCTGAGTACAGCGCCGCATCCAACTGGGCGGGATGGCAGAAATAGCCGCGTCCTCCCTAGGAGGCGCACCAGTGGCGTTTTGCACGAATTGCGGTACTCAAGTGGACGGGCAGTTTTGTCCAAAATGCGGGGCACCCGCGCCCAGCGCGGCCCGTCACCCAGCCGCCTCCATCGAGAGCACACCGCCCGGGCTCAGCCTTAACGCCGCGTCCGCCCTGTGCTATCTCTTCGGCTTCCTCACCGGGATACTCTTTCTGGTGCTGGCTCCGTACAACCAGGACCGGCGGGTGCGCTTCCATGCCTTTCAGTCGATCTTTCTGAACGTCGCGGTGATCGTGACTTCACATCGGCGTCACCATTCTGGCGCTGATGTTCCACGCCGTGAGCTTTTCCCTGGGGCTGATGATGAGTTCGCTTCATCTGCTCGTAAGCTTTGGCTTCTTCGTGGTCTGGCTCTACATGATGTGGAAGAGCTATCAGGGAGAGACGGTCGTGCTGCCGATCATCGGCCCGTTGGCAGAGCGCCAGGCGGGCAGCCAGGGCTCTCCGACCAGCACCATTGGAAAGGCCGCATAGGTTGATGGGAGAACGGCTCCTCTGATTTGCGGTGCCCATTCAGCCAGACAATCTTCGGTAAGAGCGGTGGATGCGTAAGCACCCGGTGAGTGCCGTCTGGACTTGTGTGCGATGAGTAGGCATTCTCGGTTTGTGGACGCGAGAGTGGTCGCGTTCTCAGGGGGCGAGGATGGAGAGTTTGAGCACGGCGGTGATTGCCGCAACTACGACCGTTGCGGTCAAGCGCAAGAATCGGCAGCATCGAAGCAGTGCGGAGAGGCTACGGATTGTTGAAGAGACGTTGGTGCCAGGAGCATCCGTTGCGTTGGTGGCTCGTTCGCATGGAGTGAACGCGAACCAGGTGTTTGCATGGCGCAAGCTACATCTCACAGGCAAGCTCATCGACAAGCGATTGAAGGCGGTTACGCCGACTGCTCCTCGTTTACTCCCGGTAACTGTCAGCGACGCAGGCCAGCAACTGGGCGCGGCTGCGGCCGATGCGACGATGGCATCGGCACCTATTCTCTGCAACACTTATGTCCCCTCAGGTTCGATTCACATTCAGTTTCCCAAGGCACAGGTTCGAGTAGAAGGTTGCGCCGATGCTTCTGCGCTGCGCATGGTGCTGGAGTGTCTGCTCCGATGATCGCACTTCCGGCAAACACGCGCATCTGGATTGCGGCAGGTGTGACCGATATGCGTCGCGGCTTCACTGGGCTGAGCGCGCTGGTGCAGACGGCACTCGAACAGGATCCGCTTTCTGGTCACGTCTTCGCCTTCCGCGGACGCCGAGGGAATCGTCCGTCATAATGCATCCTCCTTCAGAAGCCTGGCAGTCTAAGCGTCCTGTTTG
>CAVZYB010000024.1:0-65917 GCA_963779365.1 uncultured Acidobacteriota bacterium
ACAGATGGAAGGAGCAGAGCCAGTTCACCCATGACGAAGACTGGGTGTTTGCATCCTCTGCAAAACTTGGGAGGAAGCCGATCCACGCCCAGGCCGCACAATGCTGGGCGCTGGCGCCGGCTGGAATAAAGGCGGGACTGGGCCGGGTCGGATGGCATGATCTTCGCCACAGCTACCGCACCTGGCTAGATGCTACCGGAGCGCCGATTAGTGTGCAACGGGAGTTGATGCGACACGCGAGCATTACGACAACGATGGACATTTATGGCGGTGCCGTGCCGGAGACTCAGCGCGAGGCTAACAAGAATGTCGTCGGAATGCTCAAGAACGCGGCTGGAGCACTGTAGCGAAGGCCACGTTCTATGCGGCTGTTCGCCGGTTTGGACTATAGCTGGACTACTCGGTTCGTAACTCACTGAAAACATGGTACCGGGAGGGGGACTTGAACCCCCACAACCATTTCTGGTCTGCGGATTTTAAGTCCGCTGCGTCTGCCAGTTTCGCCATCCCGGCTTGTCGTTAATGGGTCCCGCCTTCGGGCTATCGTGTGACCGTTTTTTCTTCACTTCGTTGATATTCACCATAGCATAGCGGTCAAACACCGACCATGCACGCCAGCCGCCGTTCTTCATTATTACACCACGGGAGGAGGAGCTTGCGGACGATTGTGGTTCCAGCAAATCCGCACACGTGCAGAAGCCAACTGCCGCACGCACGAGGGCAATCGAATAAGAGCCGTTGAAGAGGCTAGTCCTTGCGGTTCGACGCAGGCGCCAGTGGCAGCTCGTTCAATGCCAGCGGCGCCGACGAATTGAAAAGCGTCATACTCCCACGCCTGTGCGGCGCTGACAGAGGCGTCGTCGAGTTGCACGTAGAAGTCCCACAGGAAGATGGTCGCGCTGTCGTCAGCACCCAATTTGTGATACCAAAGGGCGTTGCCCCAGCTACCATCGTGCTAAATCTCCATGCTGTGGCCACTCAGAGAAGGCGATGACTGATCGAAATGACCTTAGAAGAGTTCCGCAATCCCAAGGGTAAATAAGCTAGCCCTTTGGCTTCAGGTAATTAGAAAATGCTGGCTGGGTAAAAAGAAGCTCAACGCTCCTTCGCTCCTTCAGGTGCAGGCATTGTCTAAGAACATATAAAGGCCCCCAGGGATTCCTGGGGTGCAAGGTGCCATGCGAACGCGGCAAATTTCTCTATCCGCCCGCGACTCGCCCGGGGGGGCTCCCCCCGGGCGAGTCGCACAAGACCGCAACAGGTTAATTAGGCAAGGAAGAACTCTTTGGTGATCTCGACGTACTTGTCGGCCGGAAGCTGTTTGGCGATCTCGTCGTGAGCCTTGCCGCCGTCCTGCGCCAGGGCCAGGTTGCCGGCCGATGCCGGAATGTAGGCGGCCAGCTTCTTGGCGCTGTCGGCCATCAGGTTGCGGGCCATGTTGCCGCTCAGCAGGTTGCGGAAGTTGGTCTTGGCGTCCGGGCTCTGCACGGTCATCAGCCAGCTGTTGCCGTAGGGATCGGCGGTCAGGGTCTCGGGGTGGCGAACCACTTCGTCGTTGACGTCGCTGACCGTGCCTTCGATCGGGGAGACCATCTCGACCAGCTCACCGTTGACGCGGAAGCTCCACACCTTCTGTCCCTGGCGAATCCACTGGCCGCGCTGCGGCAGGTTGACTTCCTCGGCTTCGCCGATCAGCTTGGCGGCAAAGTCGTCGATGCCGGCGCGAACCAGGTTCGGGCTCTCGCCCAGCGCCCAGGCATGACCTTGGTGGAAGCGCAGGTGTTCGGGAATCTCAAAGCCGGCGACGATGGGCTGGGCTTTGCGGGCAGCCGGCTTCGGCGGCGGGTGCGGTCTGCAGAACGAATTCAGGAGCTTTCTTGTTGGTGAAGCGCTCGACAACCAGGAACGTAACGAAGAGTGCGAGAACCAGAATGACTGTCATTGACCTAGACCTCCGCCCTCTTCTCGGGGCATCTATTTGAATTTTCGCGGCTTCCGCTCTTCCTTGGCTGCCGCGTACGCACTCTCTAAATGCAGTCTGCTGGCCATCGCCGGCAGGAGTGGCTAACTGCACGGAAAACAAGCTGGTTAGCCATGATACGAGGACGTAGTGCGGAAATTCGCCACAATCGCATACGTTGTGAATCACAACACAAAGAAGCCAGCAAGGCTCGATCCATGTCACTGTGAATCACATGGAATCAACAGCTTAGGAGGAGCTGCAACAAATACGAGAGGTTTCGTTACAGTGTTGCGCTTTGCATCGGCATACAAGATCGTTTTCCACAGGAGGCAGGCAAGTTCGGTAAACATTCTGGCAGAGCAAGAGATGGCAATAAAGTAGGCCCACCGGTCACGGCGGGCCTTGCATCGGCAGATAGCGAGCTGCAGAGAGCCTTACTGCCGGGCTTCGGTTCCCTCCGGTTGCGGAGTGATCGCGGGCAGTGGGCTGGCGCACTGGAATGTCCGGCAGCGGCTGCTCCAGTGCGATCTGCAGCACTTCGTCCATCGAGTCCACAAAGTGCAGCTTCATCTCCGTCGCGCAGGTTCTCCGGCACCTCGGCCACGTCCTTCTCGTTTTCCGCCGGCAGAATGGCTTCCATAATTCCCGCCCGGTGCGCGGCCAGCAGCTTCTCCTTCAGTCCGCCGATCGGCAGCACCTTGCCGCGCAGCGTAATCTCGCCGGTCATGCAGATATCGCGGCGCACCGGAATCTTGCTCAGCGCGCTGGCGATCGCCGTGGCAATCGTGATTCCCGCCGAAGGACCGTCCTTGGGAATCGCGCCTTCGGGCACGTGAACGTGGATATCCACATTGCGATAGAAGTCGCGTGGAATGCCCAGCCGCTGCCAGCGCGAGCGCAGATAGCTCATCGCCGCCTGTGCCGACTCCTGCATCACGTCGCCCAGTTTGCCGGTCAGCGTCAGCTTGCCCTTGCCGTCGATGATGGCAACTTCGGTGGTCAGGATGCAGCCGCCGACTTCGGTCCAGGCCAGTCCGGTGACCAGGCCGATCTCGCTCTTTTCGTTGGCCGGCGTATCGCGGAAGCGCATCACTCCGAGATAGGTGTTCAGGCTCTCGGCCGTAATCGCTGGCGGAAAATCTGTCGCCCTCGCGCACCACCGAGCGCGCGATCTTGCGGCAAACGTTGCCAATCTCGCGCTCCAGGTTGCGCACTCCGGCCTCGCGCGTGTAGTAGCGGATGATGCCGCGCAGCGCGTCGTCCTCAAACTGAATGTTCGCCGTCGTCAGTCCGGCTTGTTCAAGCTGCTTCTTCACCAGGTATTGGCGTGCGATCTCCAGCTTTTCCGGCTCCGTGTAACCATGCAGCCGCAGCACTTCCATGCGGTCCTGCAGCGGTGCTCGGAATGGTGTGCAGCACATTGGCCGTGGCGATAAAGAAGACCTGCGACAGGTCGTACTCCACGTCCAGATAGTGATCGACGAACATGAAGTTCTGTTCCGGATCGAGCACTTCCAGCAGCGCCGAGGACGGATCGCCGCGGAAGTCATTGGACATCTTGTCCACTTCGTCCAGCATGAAGACCGGATTGCGGGTCCCCGCCTTCTTCATCATCTGGATGATCTGGCCCGGGCAGCGCGCCGATGTAGGTGCGGCGATGGCCGCGGATCTCGGCCTCGTCGCGCACTCCGCCCAGCGACATGCGGACGAACTTCCGCCCCGTCGCCTTGGCGATGCTCATGCCCAGCGAGGTTTTGCCGACGCCCGGAGGTCCAACCAGGCAGAGGATGGAGCCCTTGGGATTTTTCACCAACTGGCGCACGGCCAGAAACTCAAGGATGCGCTCCTTGATCTTCTCCAGCCCGTAGTGATCCTCGTTCAGCGTGCGCTCGGCGAAGTCGATATCGCGGATTTCCTTCGACTTTTTCTTCCACGGCACCGCCAGCAGCCAGTCCAGGTAATTGCGTGAGACGGTGGACTCGGCCGACATCGGCGGCATCGCTTCCAGCTTCTTCAGCTCCTGCGTGGCTTTTTCCAGCACGTCGGGCGGCATCCCGGCGGTGTCGATCTTTTTCTTCAGCTCGTCGAATTCGCTCTTTTCGCCGCGCCCCAGTTCCTTCTGGATGGCCTTGATCTTTTCGTTGAGGTAGTACTCTTTCTGCGCCCGCTCCATCTGCCGCTTCACTCGCGACTGGATGGTGCGGTCCATGTTCAGCTTTTCAATCTCAATGTCGAGCACGTCGGAGATGCGGTTCAGCCGCTCCGCCGGATCGAAGATCTCCAGCAGCTCCTGCTTCTCCTCGATCGAGAGCTGGAGATTGGCGGCAATGGTGTCGCTCAGCCGCCGAGATGTCGTCCATGCGCACGGTGGCCGCAATCGTCTCCTGGTTCAGCGATTGGCAGAGCTTGACGTACTGCTCAAACAGCGAGGAGACGCGCTGCATGGTCGACTTCCACCTGCGGCGTGATCTCCGGCGTGTAGCGGTTCACCCGCACCGACGACATATAAAAGCCATCGGTCTCGGTAACCTGCAGAATGCGTGCGCGCTCAATGCCTTCGACCAGAACCTTGATATTGCCGTCGGGCATCTTCAGGCTCTGCACGATATTGGCAATGCAGCCGACCTGGTAAATCTCATCCGGCTTGGGTTCATCGACACCGGGGTCGTGCTGGGTGGCAAGGAAGATCCGTCTTGTCTCCCGCAAGTGCCTCTTCCAGGGCGCGCACGCTGGACTCGCGGCCTACCACAAAGGGCGTCATCATGAACGGAAAGATGACGACATCCCGGATCGGCATCATCGGCAGCTTGCGGGTTTCGAATTTTTCTTTAATCAGGCTCACTCAGCCTCACTTCCCCTGTGGACCAAGCCAATGTTGCAAGGCGTCTGCAACTCGCTGGCGTCCACTGATTGTTTTCGAGCCTACTACATCGTCATATCGGCGGCAATACGGGTCCGTGCACAAGCAATTCTGCCTTAATTCGCACGCACCATGCTGAAATGGATCCAAAACCCGTGCGGGAACGCCGGAATGGAACGTATCTGGCCTGCCATTGCTTGCATCGTACCGGAACGAAACAGGAGGGAGAATTGCTCGATTTGGCCATCACGCTTCCACTCTCCGGAGGTTGCCACCGTATTCCGGTTGTGCTTCTTGCAAAGCAGCTATAAAAGACGCCCAGCCGATCCGCGGCTGGGCGTCATCGCACATCCTTTTCGCCTACGAAGCCTGCTTCTCCACCCGCGGCATGGAAACATTGCGTTGTTCCACCATCTCCCGCGTGACCTCGAACTCCTTGATCTTCTTCTGTCCGGGTAGGTGGTACATCAGGTCCAGCATCAGCTCTTCCAGAATCATGCGCAGTCCGCGTGCTCCCACCTTGCGATTCAGCGCTTCGCGTGCAATCGCCGTCAGCGCCTCGTCGGAGAAGCGCAGCTTCACGTTTTCAAACTCAAACAGCCGCTGATACTGCTTGACGATCGCGTTGCGCGGCCGGGTCAGAATCTCCACCAGCGCGGCCTCATCCAGGTCGCTCAGTACCCCCATCACCGGCAGGCGGCCGATGAACTCCGGAATCAGCCCGAACTTGATCAGATCCTGCGGCTGGGCCATCTGCAGCAATTCGTCGTCGCGCTTATGGGCATTGACCGTCTGGTCGCGCTCGGCTTCTTCGCCCGTCTTGAATCCCACCGCGCGCTTGCCGATGCGGCGCTCGATCACCTTCTCCAGTCCAACAAAGGCTCCGCCCACCACGAACAGAATGTTGGTGGTATCCACCGGCGTGAACTCCTGGTGCGGGTGCTTGCGGCCGCCCTGCGGCGGAACATTGGCAACCGTGCCTTCCAGAATCTTCAGCAGCGCCTGCTGCACGCCTTCGCCGGAAACATCGCGCGTAATCGAGGGATTCTCGTCCTTGCGTCCGATCTTGTCGATTTCGTCGATGTAGATGATGCCGGTCTGCGCCCGCGCAACGTCGCCGTCGGCAGCCTGCAGCAGCTTGAGGATGATGTTCTCCACATCCTCGCCCACATAACCGGCTTCGGTCAGCGTGGTCGCATCGACGATCGCAAACGGCACGTCGAGCATCTTGGCCAGGGTCTGCGCCAGCAAGGTCTTGCCGGTTCCCGTCGGTCCAATCAGCAGGATGTTCGATTTCGACAGCTCGATTTCACTGGTCTGCTGCCGGTTCATGTAGATCCGCTTGTAGTGGTTGTAAACCGCCACCGCCAGCTTCTTCTTCGTCCGCTCCTGTCCAATCACGTACTCGTCCAGGAAGGTCTTGACCTCCTGCGGTTTGGGCAGGTGGTTGGGACTGGCCGCGGTCTGCGCCTCGCTGCGGTCATCCTCCAGGATGGAGTTGCAGACCGCAACACACTCGTCGCAGATATAGGCGCGCGGATAGTCGGAAGGAGAAGAAATCAGCTTCGCCACCGCGTCCTGAGACTTGTGGCAAAACGAACACCGCAATACTTCGTCAGAACCAGACCTGGATCTCACTAGGAACTCCTGTTGCTTTCCCGGTTAGCCCGGATGTTTAATAACTGGCCCTGGGCCGTGGGCTCTGTGAATCGCCCTGGAATCAATCTGTAAGGCCCGGAATTCGGTCTGGCTTTCCGGACGTAACCGCCCTACAACCGATTATCCTCCCCACGCTACTTGAGAGGTACAAACCTGCAGGTAAGATGCCTAACACCGATGGTCAACCGTGCATGTCACATTGGTCACAACTAGCGCTAACCAACTCAGCGCTCTGCACCTTCGCCTAACAATCGCGCAACTTCCCGGCTTGCATCGTCCGCCGAACCGGATTTGCCAACAAAAGCCCGGGGAGCTCTGCGTTCCCCGGCCTTCCCATCGCTTACTTATGCTTGTAGATGATGTCATCCACAATGCCGTATTCCTTGGACTGCTGCGCATTCATGATGAAGTCGCGCTCAGTGTCGCGTTCCACCTTGTCCAGCACCTGGCCGGTGTGCTTGGCCATCAACTGGTTCATCAACTCGCGCATGCGCAGAATCTCGCGCGCGTGGATGTCGATGTCGGTCGCCTGTCCGGAGATTCCGCCGCCCATGATCAGCGGCTGGTGGATCAGGATGCGCGAGGTCGGCAGCGCATAGCGCTTGCCCGCCGCGCCTGCCGCCAGCAGCATGGCCCCCATCGAGGCCGCCTGTCCAATGCAGATGGTTACCACGTCGTTGCGGATGAACTGCATCGTGTCATAAATCGCCATGCCCGCCGTAATCGAGCCGCCCGGCGAGTTGATGTACAGCGAAATATCCTTTTCCGGGTCTTCGGCGGAGAGAAACAGCAACTGCGCGATGATCAGGTTCGCGACGTTGTCATCAATCGGAGTGCCCAGAAAAATAATGTTATCTCTGAGTAACCGGGAGTAGATGTCGTAGGCACGCTCGCCCCTACTGGTTTGCTCGACCACCATCGGCACAAGCATAATTATCCGGCTCCTTTGCGGACCGAGGTTGGAACGCCATCCCGGTCCTGGTAAAACCCCGCTCTCGACATATTCGATGCTCAACCGGAGCGGTCGATTGCGAAACT
Source organism: uncultured Acidobacteriota bacterium (assembly GCA_963779365.1). Lineage (GTDB taxonomy): Bacteria > Acidobacteriota > Terriglobia > Terriglobales > Acidobacteriaceae > TOLSYN. The sequence goes on from CAVZYB010000024.1 coordinate 7,521, forward strand.
TTTCCAGCTTTTTACTCAGCACTGCTTGTACAGCGCACTCAGGGCGCGATCGCAGCGCATCTGCTGCCGCAATCCATCCAGCCCGTTCTTCTCCTCAAGCTGCTTGCGCAGCGCCAGCGGGTTTTGCTTGGACTGCTCCGCCGCCGCCGCAATCTCCTTGTCGAGATCCTCGTCGGTGATCTGCAATGCCTTCCAAGTCCGCAATCTTTTCCAGCAGCAGGTTGGCGCGAACGTCCCGCAGCGCGCCCTCGCGCTGTCCGTCGCGCAATTTGCTCAGGTCCATGCGCTTGATGTCCTCGGCCCGCAGACCCTGTGAGATCAGCGAGCGCAAGCCGCGCTCCAGCCGCTGGTCAATCGCGTTCTCCACCATCGTCGTCGGCACGTCGATCGGGAACTTCGTGGTCAACTCCTGCACAATCAGTTCCTTCACCCGGTGCTCGGACTGGTGCGTCTTTTCGTGCTCCATGCTCTCGCGGATGCGGGCGCGCAGGTCGTCCAGCGTCTCCATCTCCTCCTGCCCCAGATCCTTCACCCACTCGTCGTTCATCTCCGGCACGGACTTGGTCTTGATGCCCTTGATCTCGACCTCGTAGTGCAGCGTCTTGCCCGCCAGGCGGCTGTCGCCAAAGTCCGGCGCATAGGTCACGTCGAAGCTCCGGTTCTCTCCTGCCTTGGCTCCGCGCAGGTTGTCGCTGAACTCCGGCAGCGTGTTCGTCCCGCCGATATCGACCAGTACGTCGTTCATCTCGACCGGCTCGGCGCCCTCTTCCTGGCTGGTGCTCTTGAACGCCACCGAGGCAAAATCGCCGTCGGCCAGGCCGCGATCCTCATCCACGTTGACGTAGGTCGAGTTCTGCTCGCGCAGCGCGTCGATCGCCTTCTGAACCTCTTCGTCGCTGACTTCGACGCTCTCGTGCGCCACCTTGATGTCCTTATAGCCGGTCACATCAATCGGCGGCAGCACCTCGAAGGCAGCCTTGAAGCGCAGTGGCTTCTCCTCTTCCAGTTCCAGCTCCGTCACCCGCGGCTGGCCGACCGGGATCAGGTTCTGCTTCTTGGTCTCTTCGCGGAACGCCGGCGGAACCAGATGCTCCACCACTTCCGACTTGATTTCATCGGCATACTTGCTGCGGATGATCGTCGCCGGGACTTTGCCGTTGCGGAAGCCGGGAATACGGGCGTGCTTCTGGAAGCGCGCAACCGCGCTCTTCCATTCGCGGGCTACGTCTTCGGCGGGAACCTCGACCGAGACTTCGCGCTCGCACGGGTTCTTGGTTACTTCAGGCGGTCGAATCGGTGGATGTCAAATCAGTGGATGTCAATGGGATAGCCTTAAGTCTTCAGAAGATTTGCGGAGGCCGGGGGGCCCCTCGCTCCAACCTGTGAGCACATGCAGCGGCGCAAGCGCCGACTGCGAACGATCCAGTGTATGAGACCAAGCAAGCGCGGGTCAAACCGGCGGCCAATAAAATCTTTCCAGCAAAAACTGTGGCCCGCAATGGACACGGGCCACCAGAACGGATCGACCGGAGAAGCGCGTCCTCCGGAGTGGCGGAGTTAGCGCGGCGTTGCTCGACCCCGGAGTCGGCGATGTCCCCGTTGGCGGCGGCGTGCTCGTCGAGGGCTCAGGAGAGGTCGTGGCCGGTGGTGGCGAGCTCGGGGCTGGCTCAGGCGTCGCGCTCGGATTGTCCACTCGGATTACTCATCGAGCCCGGGCTTGTGCCCGTCGATTCTCCAGCGGTTCCCGTAGAGTTGCTCCCCGAACCGGTGGTTCCATTCATCGTTGTACCGGAGCCACTTGTGCCCATATCGCCGGGGTTGCTTCCCGGAGCGGTGTTGCTGTTTCCGCCCATAGTTCCCGGCTGCGTGCCCGTCTGGCCGGTCTGGCTGGCGGCCGGTGCGCCGGCACCTGAACCCGTAGTTCCTGTGCTTTCGGCTGAACCGCTGCCCGTGGTCTGAGCCAAGGCAAAGCCAAATGTTCCGAGTGAGAGGGTGGCGATCAAAAGAAGTTTACGCATCTGTAGGTTTTCTCCATGATTCTGTTTCCGGTCGTGACCGCCACGACCGGTCGAAACGTCAAGTGGCGTCTTCGTCCTCTGATGGCAATCCCCGGACACAAGTTGGCGCAAAGCACCAGCCGCACTGGAATTCCCGACGTGCTCTGGCGTCCCACATCCGGCATCCGTCGGCGCACGTGAGGCAGTTGACTTTGCTCCGAGTGACTTTGCTCGGGTGCCCCATATTTGCCGCAGTTGGCAGATGTGGGGTAGTTGACTCTGTTTTTTGCTTTGCCCGTTTTCGAGGTTGGCTTGTGTTCTTCTGTTTTGACTCTGCCCTCGCCCTTGCCCATGACCTGTTCTGCGGGCGTATATTGCAGCCTGGGGAATCAAGTCGAATGGAAGACACTCCGCTCAAGCTTCTGGAGAACGAGGTCGTGAACTGTCGCCGTTGCCCGCGCCTGGTCGACTACCGCGAGCGCATCGGCCGCGAGAAGCGTCGTGCCTACCTCGGCTGTGAGTACTGGGCGCGTCCTGTCCCTGGCTTCGGCGATCCCCAGGCCCGCGTGCTGGTCTTCGGCCTCGCCCCCGGAGCTCACGGCAGCAACCGCACCGGACGCCCTTTCACCGGAGACGCCTCGGGCAAATTCATGTACCCGGTGCTGCATCGCCTGGGCTTCGCCTCCCAGCCCAACGCGCTCCACCGCGATGACGGCATGGAGTTGCGCAATCTGTGGATCAGCGCCGCCGTCCGCTGTGCTCCCCCGGACAACAAACCATTGCCCTCCGAGCTCGCCAACTGCGCCGAATACACCGCCCGCGAACTCGCCGCATTAAAGAGTTTGAAAGTCGTCGTCGCCCTCGGCAAGATCGCCTTTGACGCCTACCTCGACACCCTGCTGCCGCCAGTCCGTCATCGCCCGCAAAACCGGCTACCGCTTCGCCCACGCCGCCGAATACCCCATGCCCAACGGCATCACCCTGCTTGCCTCCTACCATCCATCCAACCAGAACACCGCCACCGGAAAACTCACCACCCCCATGTTCGAAGCCGTCTTCCTCCGCGCCCGCGAGCTGGCCATGGAATAGCTGTTCGGAGTCCTTCTGTCCGCGCAGGTGCCCCGACCCCTCAGTTGGCGATTGTGGGAGCGAGGCGAGGTGGACACAGGAATTAGCAAGTTAGGGCAATTAGGGTGTTTTGCTCGCAAGGAGTGGTTCGAGAGTGTCGTCCTGAGCGAAGCGAAGGCCCCTACGCTGCGCAAATACGCAGTGCGGCTTCGAGTTCTCCAACCTGCAATCGATTTTCTGTCGTCTGATTCTCGGCAGGTGGCCCACAACCGCCTTCAGTTGGCGATTGTCGGTTGCGATCCGGCAAGTTTTTCTGCCAGGTTAATGATTTTCCCAAACTCAACCGCGCAGCGGCGCAATCCCGGTGCCGGAAGCGCAGAATGAGAAACAGCCCAGCGATTCCAGTAGCAGATAGAACCAGTGAGGATGGCTCAGGAACAGCCGTGTCACCGGAAATAGCATCGTAATTTGTTCCGGAAGCGAAAGTGACTCCGCTGATAGGATTCCCCGAGGCGTCCGTAAGCGAATACCCCGTGACAGTCGCGGTATCGTCAACCGACACCGCACAATTGGACGAGCCCCGGGTATCGCAGGCGTCAGTGGTGGTCAGCATAAAAGTGGAATGGCACGGTGATAAACATATCCGTGTCCACCGGGGTCCAGATCCACTGACCTGTCCAGAACCGAAGGGCACCACGAAGCTGTAGGTCCTGTTAGTCCGTTTGACAATTGAGACGTGGTCGTCAGACGTCCTGCTAACCAAATCCAAGTCCGAGAGGCATATCGTCCACCTGCAAGACCCCCACGATACGGCCCCGTTCCCGTTACAAGGGTTTCTCCCGTTGACCACAAAATTAAACACCAGGTCCCCACTGATGGCGGTCGATGAGTCGAATGTGGCTGCGTCACTAAAGCTGGCTTCGGCGATGAAAAGGTCCCCAACTCCGCCGCTGGACAGAGGGAACCTTCCGGAGGATCGGCTTCACGATCTGCCCCTGCCCTTGGACGCCAGAGGATGCCGTAACCGGCTCGCGCCGCCGAGTCTTTCGCCCGCAAACAGGAAAGATGTCAGTGGTAGATACAACTGATCCGTGTGGCATATGAAGTGGGGGCGCCCCCGAATGTTTGGCATGTGCATGGGTGTCCGCACGGGCAACAGACGTAAGCGCCGTAACCGCAACCAAGGCGCTGAGTAACAGGATTTGCAGGAGCTGCTCTTTTCATGGTCGAGTCTCCAGGTCCGGCGTTGCTGTCGGAAATAGACGCATCGAATCGGCTCCGACACATTCCCCGATTGCCGTACCGCAGGGGTAGAGGTACGGAATACCGTGTCGAGACGCCAAGGTGTGCGTTTTAGCTTAGACCGAGCGGTAAAATCGCCAAGTAGCCCGGTATCCCGTTTCGGAACTGCCGAGGCATGTTCCGGCGGAATCGGCCCGGCAAAGATTAGCAAACCAGTAAAACCCGCCTTCCACCGATTAATCCTCTCGCCAATGGTTTCCCTGAAATTGCACCACAAACGGTGCAATACATCGAAACCCGACTGCCCCAAAACTTCCCCAAAATCCACTCTCACGCGACAAAACAGCAACATTTCGCACCCAAAGTGCCACCTTTTGCCCTTGTGTCAAGCAAAAATTCTCGTCAATCCTTCGCAACTCACTGATTGTAAGCAAGATAGAGTTTGTCCCCAACTGAGGGGATCGTTCCGCAACTTTGTTATCCTGGAATTAGGGAAAAGGTCGGGATGTGCTCCTAACCATCCTGTTTTCAAATTTTTAGCGGGAAATATAGGGGGAGGGGCGGCGCTGTCATCAGCGCCGCTCTACCTTGAAACCTTGAAACCTTGAAACTTCGAACTCCGCATTCCGGATCTTGTCGATCTCGATCACCGCAATCCACACTCCGGGACTTGAATCCCTCCAGACGATGCGCCCATGCAAAAGCCGCGCAATCGTCGCTGGCGGCAGATCCTGATGGAAATCGAAGTATCGGGTTTGAATGGCTGTCCAGCCCGGAATGTATTGGAAGAATCCGCGTGGCGGCTCATATTTGGTAGAGAACGCCACCACCACGTCGAAGCTCTCCGGCTGCTGCTGCGCGCGCAGCACCTCCCCGGCGGTAAAGTTCTCCAGCTCGCACCACGCTGAGCGGCCGCTGCACATAGCCCAGAAACGGCCGATTCAGCTCATCCGAAGCCGGCCACGCGGTCAGAATGGAATCCTCGGCGTAGTGCGCTTCCACGTAGCGCGCCGCCTGCTGATGCATCCGCACAAACTCCGTCCACGTCAGGTTGTCTTCCGGCGAGATGAACCACGGAGGATTGAAGAACAGCGCGGCCAGGAATGCGGCGGCGCATCCGGCGACCCACCACTGCCAGCGCGGCGCGTATCGCCGCAGCACATTCACCGCCACCAGCACCACCAGCGGAATCGCCGGAATCATGTAGCGCGCCAGCAGCGCTCCCCCACCACGGAGAATTCCACCACCTGCGCCAGCACCACCAGCGCCAGCAGCAACCGCACGTTCGCCGGAATGGCAGGCGCGGAATCATCGACTTGGCGGCCCACATCGGCGGATTGGCGGCCCACATCCGCCTTCCTTTGGCGAATGTGGGATGGTCGCCGCGCATCCCACAGCAACAGCAGCGCGGCCGAGGTCAGCACGAACAGATTCATGTACCCGGTCACGTGCCAGAGCCGCATCAGCCCCGCCAGCACAATGCGCAGCGGCGTCACCGTCGCTCCCACGTTGTAGCGCAGATAGTCGGGATTGCCGAAGACATGGCCAGTGCGGTGGAAGTGATACCAATACCAGCCCACCAGCGGCAGCAACGCCAGCAGATACGCCGCGATCTGCGCCAGCGTGCGCCGCGGCAGGCACCACTTCCCGGCCACCACCGGCCACCACCGGTAGGCGAACCAGCCCAGCAGGTCGGCCCCCACCAAGGTCAGCGTGACGGCCACCGTGGTCTCCTTTGCCACCGCCGCCAGGGCCGCAAAGGCAATCGCCTGCCAGCGCCGGCCGCAGATGTGCGCGTACAGCATCCACAGCACCAGGGCGAATGCCGCGATATCCAGTTGCGCCATCACCGACTGTGAAAAGACCGTGGGCGACAGAGCCGTAAGCACCACGGCCGCACTGGCCACCGGTGCGCTGGCCACCCGGCGCCCCAGCAGCCACAGCCCGGTGAACCCGAACCCCGCCACCACCAGCATCGCCGTGCGAGTCACCAGCGGCGTGTAGGCCGTGAGCTTCCACCACAGGGCCAGCCACAGCATCACCAAAGGGGGATGGGCATTGGACAAGGTGGTGTGCGGAATCAGATCGCCGGTAAGCAGAATGTCCCGTGCCGCCGGAATGAAGTACCCGGCTTCGTCCCAGAAGTAGGGCAGCCGCAACAGAGGAGCGTGCACCAGCCAGAGCCCGGCAAAGATAGCTCCGAAGGCAAGCCAGGGCCGGAGCCAGTGCGCCTCCGGCGGATGCATGCGGTGTCTTCCGAGGCATGGATTTAGTGGATGGGACCGTTCTGCGCGAACTGCGGATCGAGCTTGATTTCACCAAAGGTCTGCTCGTAGTTTGCCACGTTCTGCTGGAGCATGAGCGAGAGCGCCTTCGCCTGCTGTGGGCTCAGATAGATTCCCTGAAAATTGATCAGATCAATCCCTGGGCCATTGCCCGGCAGAGCTTTTCCAAAAGCGAGAAAGAAATCCCACACACTCATGCGCACCTGAACGCTGTTGGAATAGCCTTCTCGATAATCTTCGGAATTCTGAATTCGAATCTCGGGCTGATCGTTGAAGTTAGACATGGGAGAGTCTCCGAGAGACAGCCTAACAAGTTTGGCGCGGAATCGCACGCGCCCGGCCGCGTTATCCCTCCGTGGATAATGCCATCCACAATTTGTTGTCGCATCGTCATCGACGTCACCGGCATCTCAGATAGGTACCAGGTTGCATGGGGCAGGTGAGGGAGCAGATGCGGAGTTTAGAGCATACCGAACTGGTCGCGGCAAAGCCATTTCTGATTGAACAGGACTACACCAAGTACACCTCCGATCAGCACGCGCTCTGGAGTGAGTTGGTCGCAAGGCGCATGGCGCAACTGAAGCAATGCGCCTGCCGCGAATACCTGGAAGGCTGGCACGCTTTGGGGTTGGAGCAGGAGCGGATTCCGCATCTGCCGGAGGTGAGTGAGCGACTGGAAAAGCGAACCGGATGGAAGGTGCAGCCGGTTTCAGGCTTCATGCCCTCGCGCGCGTTTTTCGAGATGCTGGAGGCAAGGCAGTTTCCGACCACCACCTGGCTGCGCAGCCGCGAGTCGATGGACTATACGCCGGAGCCGGACATTCTTCATGACGCACTGGGGCACCTTCCGATGTTCGCCGATCAGCGCTTTGCCGACGCCGTGGCAGAGTACGGGCGGGTGTGCCACGCGATGGGGAGTGAAGAGAAACTGGAACGCATGGGCCGACTCTACTGGTACACCTTTGAGTTCGGATTGATCCGCCAGGACGGTGCCGTGAAGGTCTACGGTTCCGGCGTTGCGTCATCGCAGGAAGAGTGCACGAATGTACTTTCCGGCGGCTGCGAGATTCGGGATTTTAGCGTTGCCGAGGTACTGAATACCAGGGTCAAAGTGGACGAAATCCACAAGCGCCTGTTTGCGATCAATTCATTCGCCGAGATATTGAGCGCCGTGCGTGTGGCCCGGGAGATCGTGGAAAAGCCTTAAGAGACGTTCGGCTTGCATTGGGCGGGATTGAGATGCGCCGTCGACCTGATGGCGCATCTTTTGTCACGGCCACTGCGGGCGATAGAATTACAGTGATGGCGATCACTCAAGGATATCGCGGACGGATTGCGCCCTCGCCGACCGGGTATTTGCACCTCGGCCACGCCCGGACATTCTGGCGGGCGTTCGAGCGGGCGCGGGAGCAGGCGGGCGTGCTGATCTTCCGCAACGAGGATCTCGACCCGCAGCGGTGCCGTCCTGAGTTTGTGCAGGCAATGTTTGAGGACTTGCGCTGGTACGGGCTCGAATGGCAGGAGGGCCCGGATGTGGGAGGAGCGCTTGGACCTTATGCACAGAGTGAGCGGCGCGAATTCTATCTGGATGCGTGGAGAAAATTGCAAGACGAAGGATGGATTTATCCGTGCCTCTGTTCGCGTAAGGACTTGGCATTGGCGGCCAGCGCACCTCACGACGACAATGATGAGCCGATCTATCCGGGAACTTGTCGAGAGCAGCGATGGACGGCGGCGTTTCCCGCAGGAGTGAACTGGCGCTTTCGCGTTCCTGACGGCGAGCGGGTTGAGTTTGTGGATCAGCGGATGGGCCGGCAATCGTATGAGGCCGGACGTGATTTCGGAGATTTCCTGGTGTGGCGCCGTGACGACGTTCCGGCGTATCAGTTGGCCGTGGTAGTGGACGATGCGGCGATGCAAATCAGCGAGGTGGTGCGCGGCGAGGACCTGCTGCGTTCGACGGCCCGTCAAATCCTGTTGCAACGTGCGCTGGGACTTCCGACTCCAGAGTACTATCACTGCGCATTAATGACGGATGAGAGCGGGGTTCGCCTTGCCAAGCGCCACGATGCGCTCAGCCTTCGCACGTTGCGTGCCAGGGGGCAGAGTCCCGAAAGTTTGCGGACGATGGCCGCCGGAACAGTTGGCTACTAAAATCGAAAGAAAAAGTGATCCAAATCACAGAATCCCCGTACCCAACCCGCTACGATAAAAATGCGCGCGGGTAGCGGGTACATGGTTTGAGATTCGCAGAACCCGGAGCTGCAAGGAGATTTTTCTATGGCCCACGTCATCACAGATGCCTGCAAGAAGGACGCCGCTTGCGTCGACTGCTGTCCGGCAGATGCTATCCACCCGACTAAAACTGAACCTGCGTTTGAAACAGCAACCCAGCTCTACATCAATCCCGCTGAGTGCATGGATTGCGGTGCGTGCATCGCAGAGTGCACCGTTGACGCGATCTTCCCCGCTGATGAAGTGCCTGCTGACAAGGCCGCCGCAGCAGACAAGAATGCGGAATTCTTCAAGTAAATAACCTAACAACGTCTGTGAGTCAACCGGACGGGAGTTAAGAAAGCGCTTCTCTGCGGAGAGGCGCTTTTTTGCGCGGCGTTCGAGCAGTTTCAGCGAAACAAAGGATTCAGATTCAGCGGTCGCTCTGGGACGAATCGTTTCATCCTGCTTTCGAGATTGCTTTCAATCTGCCGCAGGTAGAAGATACTGGGGAAATCATCTGCTTAGGCCCGGAGTCTGAACCTTGAACTACCCACACTGGCAACTCGCGATTCCCGGCGGCATGCTGATTGCGCTGGTCGCGGTGCTGCACGTTTTCATCTCGCACTTCGCGGTCGGTGGAGGCTTTTTCCTGGTCGTGACTGAGAGCCTGGCGCGGCGGCAGAACGATGCGGCGCTGCTCAAGTATTGCCGCCGCCACTCCATTTTTTTTGCGCTGCTTACTCTGGTCTTCGGCGCGATCAGCGGCGTCGGTATTTGGTTCACGATTGGTCTGGTAAGCCCGGAGGCGACGTCGACGCTCATTCATACTTTCGTGTGGGCGTGGGCGATCGAGTGGGTCTTCTTTTTTGTGGAGATAGCGGCGGCAATCATTTACGCCAAAACCTGGGAGAGCCTGCCGGCGCGCGATCATCAGATCGTGGGCTGGATCTACTTTATTGCGGCCTGGATGAGTTTGTTTGTCATCAACGGAATCCTCACCTTCATGCTTACTCCCGGGCGCTGGATTGAGACCGAGAGCTTCTGGGACGGAATATTTAATCCCACATTTTGGCCTTCGCTGGTGGCACGCACGGCGGTGAGCGTGATTCTGGCCGGCATCTTTGGCTACATTACGCTGCCCAAGGATGAGGGCCGCGAGAAGGTGGCGCGCTGGGCGGCGCTGTGGATGATCGCCGGTGTGCTGGTGCTGCCGCTGTCGCTGTGGTGGTACTTTGCGCGCATCCCGCAATTCTCCCAGTTGTATCTGAATGGAGTGCTGATCGGAGTGCGTCACGCGGTTCGCGGCGGCGTAGGTTTTACCCTGCTGGCCTTGGTGATCGTGCTGCTATGCGGACTGTGGAAGCCGCGCTGGATGCGGGCTCCGGTGGTGGCGCTGCTGGTGGTCTGCGGGCTGGGCATGATTGGCGCAGGGTGAATATCTGCGCGAATTCGTACGCAAGCCCTGGGTGATCAATCAAGTGGTGTATGCCAACGACCTGCGCGCCTCGCAGGTAGAAGCGCTGCAGTCAAAAGGAGTGAGCCACACGGCGAATTTTCTGTTGACCGACGATCCGGCCAGTGCGGCGTACGGAGAAAATCTATTTCATCTGCAATGCGGGAGTTGCCATGCGGCAGGAGGATATCGCGGCATGAAGCGGCGCGTCGATGGCTGGGATGCCGAGTTTGCTGCCGATATTCTGCAACACATCCATATGTTGCGCGGGACCATGCCTCCCTATGCGGGGAACGAAGAAGATCGCAAAGCCCTGGGCACCTATCTCGCGGGACTCAATCCCGCATGGCGATTCAACATCACGGACGGCAACCGTCTTGAAATTGGCGAGAAAGTGTTTGCCTCCCGCTGTGGGCACTGCCACACCGTCAACGGAAAGTTCCGTCCGCTGCGTGGTGTTTTTGAAAAACAGCCTCCCAGCCAGGTGCAGGAAATGTTCCCGGCACTCGGTGCGATGAGCAGCAATATGCCGAACTTCAATGCGCCGGATGACCAGGCGCAGGCACTGGCCTTTTACATTGCACACGAGGCTGGCAAGCCATTGCCGCAAAAATCTGCTCCGGCGGAAACACCCACCGGCAGCTCTCATTCGCAACTTGTGCGCCCGGCGCAGCCAGAACAAGGGGTGCGCTGATGCAGACGATTCCGATTCCTCACGTCGATCCCTTGCCGCTGCCCGGCCCGGTGTGGCTATTAACCGCATTGCTGCTGGTGGTATTCACCCTCCATTTAGCAGCCATGAACTCCGCCCTTGGAGGCGGCATCTGGGCGCTGTGGAACTATCTTCGCGGACGTCACTCGGAGCATCCGTACTCGCGCCGGTTGGCCAATGAACTGGCGACCATGCTGCCCACATTTCTGGCGTTCACGGTGACCTTGGGAGTTGCGGCGCTACTGTTCGTACAAGTGCTGTTCGGAAACTTTCTTTACACCAGTTCGATCCTGATCGGCATCTTCTGGCTGCTGGTGATCCCGCTGGTGATGGTGGCGTACTACGGATTCTATTACTTCTCCTACACGGCGGAGCGAGGGAAGGGAATCGCGGGCTGCGTGCTGGCGATTTCGGTTTGTGTGCTGCTGGGCATCGCATTCATCTTTGTCAACAACATGACGTTAATGCTGAGCCCCGGACGATGGCTCGCCATGTATCGCGCCCATCCGAACGGATGGAATTTGAATTTCGGCGATCACAGCCTGATTCCGCGGTATCTGCACATCGTCAACGGCTCGATAGCCTTGTTCTCGGCGATCCTGGCGCAGCTCGGCATGCGCAAGATGAAGGTGGATGCGGAATACGGGCGCTGGATGGTGCAGCGCTCGGCGCTGGTGTTTGCAACCTGTACGGGATTGCAGTTTCTGCTCGGGATGTGGCTGCTGCTGGCAATTCCGCGTGAAATTGCGATGGTTCTGTTGCGGGATCCGCTGGCCGGCGCGGTCTTTGGCTTAGCCCTGTTGTCGGTGATCTCCGCCATGCTGCTGATCCTGCTGGGGAGTTTGGCGGAGAAGCCCACGGCGATGGTCCACATTGGTTTTGGAATGTCGCTGGTGACACTCTTCCTGATGGTCTGCCTGCGCTATCTGCTGCGGTTGGCTTATCTGAAGCCCTACCTGAGCCTGGGAACGCTCGCTGTGCGCCCGCAGACCGGAGTGATCGTGTTATTCCTGCTGCTGTTTGTGGGCGGACTGGCGACGGTCGGCTACATGCTCTGGTTGAGTCGCGCGGAGTGCAAAAAACCGCGCCAATGCAGTTGCGCCATCCTGACGCGGGTCCGTGGGGACGCGCGGCAGGTCTGCCTGGATATTGATCCGAATATGCACAGTGTCCATATGCGTGAAAAGGAGGTTTTTGTCTCTAAAATTGTTGACGTGCTCTCCCAATCGGATGCATACTTATACGATCATTTGAATAATAATGCTGTCCTCGGGAAACCTATGTCGAAACTGTCGCGTCAAAATCTGATTCTGGACCTGGTGCAGCAGGAGTCCGTTGCGAACCAGGAGCAATTGCGCAAGCTGCTTTTGCGGCAGGGATTTGATGTGACTCAAGCGACGTTATCCCGGGACATCAATGAACTGGCCCTGGTCAAGACGCCGGCCGGCTATAGCGTGACTCATGGCGACCAGCAGGTGGAGCCGGGATTTCATTCGGCGGGGCGGCTGGTTCGCGAGTTTGTGATCGAGGTACGTGAGGCTCAGAATTTGTTGGTAATCAAGACGGCAACCGGTTCGGCGCAGCCGGTGGCGGCGGCAATCGACGCCGAGGGTTGGGCAGAGATTGTCGGTACAGTCGGAGGCGACGACACGATCCTGGTGATTTCACAGAACAGAAAGAATGCGCACAAGCTATCTCTTCGGATAAAAGGGATGATGCAGTGAGCGCGGCGAAGTTGCAGGCCGCGGTGATGGGGGCTACGGGGTACGCGGGATTCGAACTGGCAAAGTTGTTGCTTCGGCATCCGCACATGGCAACGCCGCTGTTTTTAACGCGGGAGCAGGAGACGGCATCGCATACTCTGGAAAATTTTTATCCGGAGCTTGCCGGCGACACGAGTTACCCGCTGGAGCCGTTTTCGTGGGAGTTGCTGAAGTCGCGCGGAGTTGGAGTTTTGTTCCTCGCAACCCCGCATGAGCTTTCGCGGGAGCTGGTTCCAGAGGCTCTGGCGAGGGGATTGCGGATTGTTGATTTGAGCGGTGCGTGGCGGCTGAAAGAAGCGGCGAACCGCGCGGTTTATGGTTTCGAAGACAAAGACGCCGCAGTCGCGGCCGAGTTGGACCGGACGGCCGTATATGGGTTGCCGGAGTTGCATCGGAACGAGATTCGCGACGCCGCACTGGTGGCGAATCCAGGGTGTTATGCGACCTCGGTGATTGTGCCGCTGGCGGCGCTGGTGCGCTCAGGACTGGTAGACACCGCGCGCGGCGTGATTTGCGATTGTAAGTCGGGCGTCTCTGGCGCGGGCAAAAAGCCAACGCAAAAGACGCATTTTGTGGAAACAGCCGATAACTTTTCGGCCTACTCGGTATTTGGACATCGCCACACCGGCGAGATTCTGGAACAGGCGGGATTACATGCAGACGAACTCATCTTTACCCCACATCTACTGCCGATTCCACGCGGCATTCTTTCGACGATCTATCTAGGGCTAACCAGGCCCGTTACTCCGGACGAAATTGAAGCCGTGTTGCGCGACTTCTACCGCGGCGCCTGCTGGGTGCGCATTTTCAGCCATGGCAAGCTGCCGCAGATTCAATATTCGTTGCGCACGAACTATTGCGACGTGGGGTTTGAACTGGCCCCGGATGGAAAGCGCCTCATTGTGGTGTCCTGCTTGGACAACCTGATGAAGGGCGCGGCTGGCCAGGCGCTTCAGAACCTGAACGTAATGTTCGGGTGGAGCGAGAAAGAGGGATTCTAGTGATGAAGCTCGTGGTGAAAATTGGTGGTGCGGCGCTGGAGGACAAGGCGCTCCTGAAAAAATGCGCCCAGGCGGTTGCGGATCTGGCAGCCGAAGGACACAAGGTTGCCGTGGTGCACGGCGGCGGCAAGGCGTTGACCCAGACGCTGGCACTGATGGGGAAGGAATCGGTTTTTGTGAACGGGTTGCGAGTCACCGATTCCGAGACTCGTGACGTCGCTCTGATGGTGCTGGCCGGCCGGGTGAACAAGCAACTGGTGGCGGCCATCACCGCTACCGGGCAGGCCGCGGTTGGATTGTGCGGCGGCGATGGTGCGGCGTTTCTCGCGCGCAAGAAGAAGACCAACGGAGGCGATCTTGGCTTTGTCGGCGAGATCAGCTCGGTCGATTCGCGCTGGATCGAGGCGATCTGGGACAACGACGGAATCCCGGTGATATCGAGCCTCGCGCTGGGCTCCGATGGCGAGTACTACAACGTGAACGCCGACCAGATGGCTTCGGCCTGCGCGAGCGGTTGCCAGGCCAACGCGCTGATCTTTTTGACCGATGTTGAGGGCGTGAAGGACGCGGACGGAACGGTGATCCGGTGGCTCTCGACCAGTGACATTCCGCAGCTGGTAAAGAGCGCCGTGGTTTGCGGCGGAATGCTTCCCAAACTGCAGGCATGCCAGGATGCGCTACGTTCGGGAGTGCATCGCGTTCGCATTCTGCCTGCGCTCGAAGCCGAGATGTTGCCGGCGTTTTACCAGACAAAGATCGAATGCGGTACGGAGGTCATGGCGTCGTGAGTTTGAGTAAGATACAGAAAGCGGAAGAGAAATATCTGCTCCACACTTACGATCGGCATCCGGTACTGCTGACGCATGGCAAGGGCGCATATGTCTATGCCGAAGACGGCAGCAAGTATCTGGATTTCCTGAGCGGAATCGGCGTGATGGCCCTGGGCTATTCGCATCCGGCAATCACCAAGGTGATCAAGGAGCAGGCCGGCAAACTGGTGCATTGTTCCAACCTGTTCTACACCGAGTACCCATCGGCGCTGGCGCAGAAGTTGGCCAAGCTTTCCGGAATGGACCGCGTGTTCTTCTCCAACAGCGGCACCGAGGCCTGGGAGGGCGCGCTGAAGATTGCGCGCGTCGGTGGCCAGCAGCAAGGGTTTGAAGAAGCGCACGAAGTTTCTGGCGCTGGAGAACTCCTTTCACGGACGTACGATGGGCTCGATGGCGACCACGTACACCGAGAAGTACCGCAAACCGTTTGCTCCGGTAATGCCGGGCGTAACGTTTGTGAAGTTTGATGACGTCGAGGATCTGAAGAAGAAATTCGACGACGATGTGTGCGCCATTTGCATTGAGCCGATACAGGGCGAAGGTGGTATTCATCCGGTCAGCCGGGAGTTTCTGAAGACCGCCCGCGAGTTGACGCAAAAGAGCGGCGCGCTGTTGCTGCTCGATGAGATTCAGTGTGGTCTGGGACGCACCGGCAAGATGTTCGCCTTCCAGCATTACGGTGTGAAGCCGGATGTAGTTACCCTGGCGAAGCCATTGGCCTCAGGGCTCCCGCTGGGAGCGATCCTGGTGACCGCCGAGGTGGCGGAAGCAATTCATCCCGGCATGCATGGCACCACATTTGGCGGCGGGCCGCTGGCCTGCGCGGTGGCCCTGGAAGTTTTGAAGGTCATTGAAGACGAGAAGATTCTGGACCACGTGAAAGAAGTCGGCGGATATTTTCTCGATCTTCTCCAGCAACTGGACGCCCGCCATGGCTGCATCGTAGATGTGCGCGGTATGGGGCTGATGGCGGGAGTGGAATTGGACTCCGCCGATCTGGCCAAGGCCGCGCAAAAAGCGATGCTGGAGCAGAAGATCATCATCAACCGCACCCATGAAACGGTACTGCGTTTCCTGCCGCCGTTTGTGGTGACGAAGAAGCAAGTCGAAGCTGTAGTGAAGGCGCTCGATCAAGTTCTGTCCTCCTGCGCGTCATCTGGCGACGCTGCGCCCGCAACCAAGCGCAGCCCTCGGCAGAGGCTCCCCAAGGCATCAGCGAGCGGCGCGAAATGAACTCCCCGGATTTCGATCCGGATCCGGAAGTCCAGGAGGAACAAGCCATGGCATCACGCCCCGTGGAAAAGGATATTATTGACAACACCGTCCCCGCGCCGGGTCTGAGCGATTTGACGGCGATGAGTGACTTGAGTCCCGTGCAGAGGCAAAAGCCTTCTGGAGTTGGCGGCGCTGGTAAAGGCGCGGCCCGCGGATTTTCGCACGGCTCTGGCGGGAAAGCAGATTGTGCTTTTCTTCGAGAAGCCCTCGTTTCGCACGCGGTTGACCTTCGAGTCCGGTATTTACTCTCTGGGCGGACACGCCATGTTCGTGGACCAGTTGACATCGCGCATTGGCGAGCGCGAACCGGTCAGCGATATGGCTCACAACCTGGAGCGCTGGGTGGATGCCATGGTGCTGCGCACCTTTGAGCACAGCACGGTTACGGAGTTGGCCCGGTTCTCGTCGATTCCGGTGATTAACGCTCTGAGCGATTACGAGCATCCCTGCCAGGCGCTGGCGGACTTTCTAACCCTGCGCGAAAAGTTTGGCGATCTGAGCAAAGTCCGGCTGGCGTACGTCGGAGACGGCAACAACGTGGCGCACTCCCTGATGATCGGAGCCGCGCTCTTCGGCTGCCATATCGTCGTCGGAACGCCCAAGGGATTTGAGCCCAGCGCCGAAGTGCTGGCGGCGGCCCGTGAGATTGCAGCGGAGACCGGCGCGACCATTCAGGTGGTCAACGATCCGGTGGAAGCCGTCCAGGGCGCCGACGCGGTGTATACCGACGTCTGGGCCAGCATGGGACAGGAAGCCGAGATTGCCGAGCGCGCGCGGATTTTCGCAGGCTTCCGGGTGACTCCCGAGCTGTTTGCCAACGCCGCTCCGGGAGCTGTGTTCATGCATTGTCTGCCGGCGCATCGCGGCGAAGAAGTGGACGCGGCGGTGATTGACTCGCCCGCATCCGTTGTGTTTGACCAGGCGGAGAACCGTCTGCACATTCAGAAGGCGATCCTTCTGCAGTTACTGGGAGGAGGCGCGCGCCGCTTCCCAACGAGGAGTTTTAATGTCTAAGAAGAAAGTTGTACTGGCATATTCGGGCGGTCTTGATACCTCCATCATCATTCCGTGGCTCAAGGAAAACTATGACTGCGATGTGATCGCATTTGTGGCCGACGTGGGACAGGGCGAAGACATGGAAGAGGTCGCGGTCAAGGCGATCAAGACCGGCGCGTCCAAAGTTGTGGTGAAGGATCTGCGCGAAGAGTTCCTGACCGAGTACGTCTGGAAGTGTCTGCAAGCGGGCGCCGTGTACGAGCACAAGTATCTGCTGGGTACCTCGATGGCGCGGCCGATCATTGCCAAGTACCAGGTGGAAGTTGCACTGGCCGAGGGCGCAGAGGCTGTCGCGCACGGCTGCACCGGCAAGGGCAACGATCAGGTCCGCTTTGAACACGCATTCCAGGCGCTTGCGCCGGAGTTGCAGATCATTGCGCCGTGGCGTGAGTGGACGCTGAAGTCGCGCGAGGATTGCATCGATTACGCCGAAGCGCGCAAGATTCCCATCGTCGCCAGCCGCACCAAGATTCACTCGCGCGACCGCAATATCTGGCACATCTCGCACGAAGGCGGCGAGCTGGAAGATCCTGCCAACGCGCCGCTGGACACGACCTGGCAGATTTCGAATTCCCCGCAGAACGCCCCGGATCGCGTCGAGGAAGTGGAGATCGGCTTTGATACGGGGGTTCCGGTTTCGGTGAATGGGCAGGCTATGCCGGCGGTGCAACTGCTCGAACTGCTGAATGAAATCGGTGCCCGCAATGCGATCGGGCGCATCGACCTGGTCGAGAATCGCTTTGTCGGCATGAAGTCGCGCGGCGCCTATGAAACTCCTGGTGGCACCCTGCTTCTGCTGGCTCATCGTGAGCTGGAAGCACTCTGCCTGGACCGCGATCTGTCGCATTTCAAAGAGCATGTCGGGCTGAAGTATGCTGAAATCGTCTACAACGGCCTGTGGTTCACGCCGCTGCGCGCCTCGCTCGATGCTTTTGTCGCCTCCACGCAGGCGGAGATCACTGGCACCGTGAAACTCGCGCTCTACAAAGGCAATGTCAGCATCAGCAGCCGCAAGTCCGAACACTCGCTGTTCAATGCGGATCTGTCGTCATTCACCATGGGCGAGAGCTATGATCAGAAGGACGCTGCCGGATTCATCAAGATTCTGGCGCTGCCGGCGCGAGCACGTGTGCTGAACGCAAACGCAAAGAAGAAAAAAGCAGTTGAGGTGACGAAGTGAAGATGTGGTCCGGGCGGTTCAGGCAACCGCTCGATCCTGAATTTGAACGCTGGCAAAGGTCGTTTCCCTTTGATCAGCGTCTCCTCCAGGAAGAGATTGCAGCCAGCCGCGCGCACGCGAAAGCCCTGCTCGCGGCTGGCGTTCTTTCCGGCGGACGAATACGCGACGATGCTGCGCGGCTTGGAGACTCTCGCGGTTACCGGGCAGCGAGTTTCTGGACGACGAAGAGGCTGAGGACGTTCACCACTTCGTCGAGAAACATCTGCAGCGGATCATTGGGGAAACCGCGCTCAAGCTGCACGCCGGCCGCAGCCGCAATGAGCAGATTGCCACCGACCTGCGTTTGTTCGTGCGCGCATCGTGCGATGAAATTGCCGGTCTGCTACTGGAACTGGTGAGTGCGACGGCATTGCGGGCAAAGCAGGCGGGTATGGCGGCCATGCCGTCGTACACGCATCTGCAGCGCGCCGAGCCGGTACTGGTGGCGCACTGGCTGCTGGCCTATTGCGAGATGTTTCTGCGCGATGCCGACCGCTTGCTGGACTGCCGCAAGCGGGTGAACTTCTGTCCGCTCGGCTCGGGGGCAATCGCCGGAGCGACGCTGGCGCTGGATCGCGAAATGGTGGCCGGGGAATTGAGCTTTACGGCTCCCACGGCGAACAGCATGGACGCGACCAGCGATCGCGACTTTGCCATTGAATTCGCGCAGGTGCTGTCGATCCTGGCGGTGCATCTGAGCCGCTGGGCCGAGGAGTTCATTCTCTTCTCGACCTGGAGTACGGCTTTGTGCATCTGCCGGAGAGCTACTCGACAGGATCGAGCGCGATGCCGCAGAAGCAGAATCCCGATGGGCTGGAGTTGATTCGCGGCAAGGCGGGAAGAGTGATCGGCGCAGCGCAGCAGTTGCTCATCACGCTGAAGGGACTGCCGCTGGCCTACAACAAAGACATGCAGGAGACGCAGGAGCCGGTCTTCGTGGTGGCCGAGACCGTCAGCATGATGCTGCGGGTTGCCGCGGGATTCATGCGCGAAGTGCAGTTCGATTTCGAGCATATGGCGAAGGCCGCGACCTCGGGCTACATGAATGCCATGGCCGCTGCCACCTACCTGGTGGGCAAGGGCGTGCCGTTCCGCCGCGCCCACGAAATCATCGGCAGGGCGGTGCGTCTTGGCATGGAGCAGGGCCTGGAACTGCACGAGATGGCAATGGCCGATCTGCGCGCCATCAGCGACGCGTTTGGCGAAGACTTTTACGCAAACGTAACCCTGGAGGCGGTGCTGGACTGCCATGATGTAACCGGCGGCACGGCGCGCGAGAAGGTTGCGGAGGCGCTGGCCGCGATGGAGCAGCGGGTGAAGCAGTTGCAGAAATCCGAGGCTGCCGATGTACACGCGTAAAGCGATTCTGCCGGATGCGGAGAACTCTTCGCGCACTGATCGCGGATTTCTCCGGCGACGGCACGCTGTTGCCGCGGTCGCTGGCGGAGATCTGCGAGAACATTCGCGACTTCACCGTCGCCGTGGAAGGCGATGAGCTGCTCGGTTGCGGCGCGCTGCATCTTTACGGCACGCACCTGGCGGAGATCCGCTCCATTGCCGTGTGGCCGAAGTACAAGGGAGCCGGCGCGGGCCGCCTGCTGGTGGACGCGCTGCTGGAAGAGGCCGAGCAGCATCACGTACACTGCGTCTGCCTGTTCACGCGCATTCCGGAGTTTTTTGCGCACATGGGCTTTGCGGAAGCCAAGCGTGAAGAGCTGCCGGACAAAATTTATAAGGATTGTGCGAACTGTCCCAAGCTGCATGAGTGCGACGAGATGGCGATGTATCGCGGCGAGTTGCCGCAATTTGCGATTCTTCCTCGTCCTGCGAAGCTGCAACTGCGCCTGGGACAGCCGCTGGTGAAACTCGAGAAATGAATCTGCACGGACCGGACGAACCGGTATTTCTTCCCCTGGGATTTTTCTGGTCGGCCACCAAGGCCGGCATCAAGGCAAGCGGACGCAGCGACGTTGCGCTGGCGGAGGCTCCGCTGGGCGCAAGTCGCCGCGGCGATGTTCACGCGCAACCGCGTGGCGGCCGCGCCGGTGGAAGTGGGCCGGGCGCACCTGCGCAAGAACAAGGGCCGCGTGCGCGCCGTGCTGGTCAACGCGGGCAACGCGAACTGCGCCACCGGCGCTTCCGGGATTGTGGTCGCCGAGCAGAGCTGTGCCGCGCTGGGCGCCGCACTGGAAGCCGCGCCGCAATTCATCATTCCTTCGTCAACCGGAATCATCGGCGTGCCGCTGCCGGTGGAGAAACTGGTTGCCGCCGTACCTGCGGTGGTCGCCGGGCGTGGCGACGACGCGGAGGCGCTGAAGGCTTTTGCCACGGCGATCATGACCACGGATACGCGCATGAAGCTGGCCTCCGCGGAGATTCGTGGCGGGCAAGAAGACGGTGCGCATCGCCGGAGTGTGCAAGGGCTCGGGCATGATCCATCCCAACATGGCGACCATGCTGGTGTACCTCTTCACCGACCTCGATGCGGAGCCGAAGGATTTGCAGAGCGCGCTGAAGGCGGCGGTCGATACCACGTTCCATGCGATCTCGGTCGATGGCGACACTTCGACCAACGACACGGTTCTGCTGCTGGCCTCGGGCGGCAGCAAGGTGAAACTCACGGCGAGCGGCGTGGCAAAGAAGTTTGCCGAAGCCCTGCGCGGCGTCTGCGCCTCGCTGGCAGAGCAGATTGTGCGCGACGGCGAAGGCGCGAAGCATCTGGTCCGGCTGCAGATCACGGGCGCGAAATCGGTGGATGAGGCGCGAACCATTGCCCGTTCGATCGCGAACTCGCCGCTGGTCAAGACCGCCTGGGCGGGCTGCGATCCCAACTGGGGACGCATTCTGTCGTCGATTGGCAAGAGCGGCATCGCGGTCGATCCGGAGACGATCAATATCTTCTTCGGTCCGCAGCAGGTATGCAGGAAAGGCATGGCGCATCCCTTCGACGAGAAGCAGGCGCACGAATATCTGAAGCAGCCCGAGTACGAGATCAGGGTCGAACTCGGCCGCGGCAAGAGCTCGCTTGGAGTTCCTCACCTGCGACCTGACGGTGGAGTACGTGCACATCAA
Source organism: uncultured Acidobacteriota bacterium (assembly GCA_963779365.1). Taxonomy (GTDB): domain Bacteria; phylum Acidobacteriota; class Terriglobia; order Terriglobales; family Acidobacteriaceae; genus TOLSYN. Next base: position 28,711 of record CAVZYB010000024.1, read on the forward strand.
CGCCGACTACTCGACGTAAACGGGCTTGCGTGTGTGCACTGCGCCGCCCTTTGGCGATTGTGGGATGATTCGAATGGTTTCAAGGGCTCGCCATTGGCGGGCTCTTCGTGCGATAAAGACACATGACACACGCTCGGCTGGTGGAAATGGCGGAGGCATGGTTGCGGCGCTCGCGCTGCGGTATCGTGCTCAGCGAGCAGGGCTGCTCCAGCGGAGAGATGCCGGATGCAATCGGCTGGAAGGGCAAGAACCACTCCATCGTGATCGAGTGCAAAATCAGCCGCGCTGATTTTCTGGCGGACTCGGCCAAGCCCTGGCGGAAGAATCCTGAAATTGCGCTTGGTTGCGAGCGATACTTACGCCGCCCCGAACGGGATGCTCAAGGCGGAGCAGATGCCCGAGGGATGGGGGTTGCTGGAGTCGCAGGGGCGCGAACTGAAGGTGGTGAAGAAGTCCAAGCGCAAACTGCGCCAGCCCGAAGGACTGATGAACGAGATGAATCTGTTGCTGGCGAGTCTGCGCCGGGTAGAGGTGCGGATCGAGCCCCAGCGGATTGCCGACTTTCTGAAGTGGAAGAACCGCATGGCCAGCTATAACGGAGGCGAACTGCCGGAGGGCATCGTGGCTCCCGCGCAGGAAGAGAATTCGCACCTGGTATGATCGCTCGCCCGCCTGCCGTACAATTCAAGAGTCATGTTCGCAAAAATTCAGCGCATTCATTTTGTCGGAATCGGCGGCATCGGCATGAGCGGAATTGCCGAAGTGCTGCTTACCCTGGGATACCGCGTCAGCGGCTCCGACCTGCGTAACTCCGCCACCACCGAGCGGCTCACCAAGCTGGGAGCCCAGATCTTTCAAGGCCACGGCGAGTCCAACGTCCACGGGGCCGAGGTGGTGGTCACCAGTTCGGCCATCTCGCGCGAAAATCCTGAAGTTGCCGAAGCCCGCCGCCTGCATCTTCCGGTGATTCAGCGGGCCGAGATGCTGGCCGAGTTGATGCGGCTGAAATACGGCATTGCCATCGCGGGAATGCACGGCAAGACGACGACGACCAGCATGGTCGCAGCGGTTCTGGCCGCCGGTGGGCTGGATCCGACGGTGGTGGTCGGCGGACGCGTGGACTCGCTGGGTTCGAATGCGCGGCTTGGCACCTCGCAATATCTGGTTGCCGAGGCCGACGAGAGCGACCGCTCATTTCTGAAGCTTTCGCCGATTCTCTCGGTGGTCACCAATATCGATCGCGAGCACATGGACTGCTATCGCGACATGGAGGACGTGCAGGCGACGTTCGTCGAGTTTATGGACCGGGTGCCGTTTTACGGAACGGTGGTGGCCTGCACGGACAACGATGCGCTGCGGAATCTGCTGCCCCGGGTGGAGCGCCGCGTGCTCAGCTACGGCAGGCGCGAAGATGCGGATTTCCGGGCCTTCGACCTGTTGACCGAACACGCTCCCGGAGCGATGCACAATAGCTTCGGCGTGAATTTCAAGGGCGGAGACCTGGGCCGCTTCGATCTGTTTGTTCCCGGCGCTCACAATATTCTGAACGCCACGGCGGCCATCGCGGTGGGCATGGGGCTGGAAATTCCGGTGGAGCGCATTCGCGAGGGCATCGCGCAATTCCGCGGCGTGGATCGCCGCTTCCAGAAGAAGGGGAACCGCCGGCGGGGTGCGCGTGGTGGATGACTACGGCCATCATCCGACGGAGATTCTGGCAACGCTTGCGGCGGCCCGGCAGTGGCTGGGTGCAGACCGGGCGGATTCACGTAGTTTTTCAGCCGCACCGCTACACCCGCACCTATCTGCTGATGGATGAGTTCGCCTCGGCATTTCCGGATGCGGACCGCCTGCTGGTGCTCGACATTTACGCCGCCAGCGAGCAGCCGATTGCGGGCGTCAGCGGACTGACCTTGGCGCAGAAGATTCGCTGCCGGAATGGCCAGCCGGCGGAATTTGCCGCCAGCTTTGCCGCTGCCGTCGATGCCGTGGTGGAGCAGGCGCAGCCGGGCGACGTGGTGTTGACCTTGGGCGCGGGAACGGTGTCGCAACTTGGGACCGCAGATTCTGGAGAAGCTGCGCGCGCGCGAGCAGGCGGCCAGAGCCTGAAGATGCACCGGATGAGGTGCATCCAGGCGTGGAAATTACCTGCTACTGTTGGCGACTCAAGAACCGCCCGGGGAAGCATGGATAATCACTAGCTGAATCCACGGCAAAAGCAGGTATAGTGAGCGGATAAGGCGCTCGCTGCCTGCTTTATTTCTATGGCGCGCAATCAGGAACCACCCTCCGACGATCCGTTCTACCGCCGTGGCCAGGCGAGCCGCAACTCATTTGCGGACGACGCTCTGCCGCTGGACGCCGGACTGACCGAAGACGACGACGAGGACGAGCCGCAGCAGTTCCGGCGCGCCAACAAGCGCGTTCCGGTGCGGCGTGGAGCGCTGCCCCGGAAAACGGCATCGCGGGTGCAGAACGTGCTGGTCTTGTTGCTGGTGCTGGCGGCGCTGGGCGCGGCGATCTACGAAGCCCACAGCTTTGCCATGCGCTCGTGGCGCTTCCGCGTACGCGCGCGAAATGATATTGAACTGGTGGGCGAGGCTCCCAACTCGCGGGCGCAGGTGCTGGAAAAGATGCACGAGGTGGTCGGCCGAAACGTTTTTCAGATTTCGCTGGCGGAGCGGAAGCGGGAGTTGGAGAAGATTCCCTGGGTTGAGACGGCCACGGTCATTCGTCTGTGGCCGAATCGCCTTCGCGTGATGGTAAAGGAGCGCACTCCGGTGGCCTTTATCGCGCATTGGCGATCGCGTCGAGTTGATCGATGCCCAGGGCGTGCTGATGGAGATTCCGCCGGGCGTGCAGAGCGATTACTCGTTTCCGGTGATTCTGGGAATGAATGAGAGTGAGCCGCTTTCCACCCGTGCGCCGCGCATGAAGACCTTTCATGCGGTTGATGCGTGAACTCGACGGAGGCGAATGGCGGACGCCGGCAAAGACGCAATACTCGCGCAATCTGGATGAGGTGGATCTCTCCGACCCGGAGGACGTGAAGGTGACGGCGAAGGGCGGCTCCGGGCCGATTCTGTTGCATCTGGGCAATGAGAATTTTCTGCCGCGCTTCATGGTGTTTCTCTCCAATGTGCAAAAGTGGGAGCAGGAGCGCGGTAAGCTGGAGTCAGTGGATTTGCGCTACGGGCGCGAGGTGATTCTGAATCCGGATATGCACGCCGCTCCGCCGCCGCCTGCCCCTGAAGCTGCCAAGGCCGCGGCCCCATCGCCGCAAGCCTGTGGCCGCGAAGGCAGGCAAAACTTGGCATCAGGCCGCAGAAGAAACGGAAGTAGATGGGCAAGCGAAACGAAAACATCATCACGGTCATCGACCTGGGAAGCGCGAAGACCATGGCTCTGGTGGTGGAAACCACCGAGGCGGGCTTGCGCTATCGCGGTCACGGCATCGCGCCTTCGGCGGGAACCAAGCGCGGGCGTGATCGTTGACCTGGAGTCGGCGGCAAAGAGCGTGTCGGAGGCGGTGGCTCGCGCGGAAGCAGGCCAGCGGGCTGGCGCTGGAGTCGGCAGTGGTCGGCATCAGCGGTCCGCACATCCGTTCGGTCAACAGTCATGGAGTGATTTCGCTGGGTTCGCGGGCGCGCGAGCTGACCAGCGCGGACGTGCAGGCCGCCGGAGACCGGGCGCGCGAGATCCCCATGCCGGAAGACCGCGAGATTCTGCACCTTCTGCAGCAGGAATTTGTGGTGGACGAGCAGGACGGCGTGCGTCAGCCGGTGGGAATGCTGGGCCGTCAGCTCGAAGTGCGCGTGCATGTCATCACGGCCGCGCACTCGGCGGTGCAGAACGTGGTGACGGCGTTGAACCGCGCCGGAATGCATGTGGAAGATACGGTCTATGAGGCACTGGCCTGCTCCGAGTCGGTGTTGCGCCGCGATGAGCGCGAACTGGGCGCGGCGGTGATCGACATCGGCGCCGGTACGGCCGATATCGCGGTGGTCCAGGAAGACGTGGTGATCCACTCGGGCGTGGTGCCGCTGGGAGGCATTAACTTTACCCGCGATGTTGCCTACGGCCTGGAGACTCCGCTGATTGACGCCGAGAGTCTGAAGCGGCAGTTTGGCTGCTCGATGGTGACCCGCATTGCCGAGCAGAATGAGATCGAGGTGCCCTCGGTGGGCGACCGCCCGCCGCGCATGATGCGGCAGCGCGACCTGGGCGAGATTCTGGAGCCACGGGCGCGCGAGCTGATGGAACTTTGCCGCGATAATCTGCGCCATGCCGGAGTTCTGGACATGCTCGGCGGAGGAATCATTCTCACCGGCGGAGGAGCGCGGCTGCTCAGCCTGACCGAAAGCTGCGAAGACATTCTGCGGCGTCCGGCGCGCATTGGTTTGCCCATGGGCATGGCGCAGCTTCCCGTGGAGTTGCAGGAGCCGGAATATGCGGCCGCGATCGGAATGGTTTTTTACACGCAACGCGCGCGCGTACTGAAGAGCAAGGAAGAGAGCGGATTCGGCGCACGCCTGCGGGCACTATTTGCCCGAGGATATTCAGATTGATTGATATGGCGCGACGATGCGTCAGGTGAGGCGGCAATAATGGAAGAGCAGGATATTCGGATTCAGTTTCACGAGGAGCGCGCAACAACGCCAAGATCAAGGTGATCGGCGTGGGCGGCGGCGGCAATAACGCGGTCAATCGCATGATCGAGACCGGCGTGGAGGGGGTTGAGTTCATCACCGCCAACACCGACCTGCAGGCGCTGCAGATGTCGCGCGCGCCGAAGAAGTTGCAGTTGGGCGTGAAGCTCACCAACGGCCTGGGCGCGGGCGCCAATCCCGAGGTTGGCCGCCAGGCCGCGCTGGAAGATACCGACCGCATCATCGCGGCGCTTGAGGGCGCCGACATGGTGTTTGTGACCACCGGCCTGGGCGGCGGCACCGGCACCGGAGCCGCGCCGATCATCGCTTCGCTGGCCAGCGAGATGGGTGCGCTTACCGTGGCCGTGGTCACCAAGCCGTTTGCCTTCGAGGGCAAGCGGCGCATGAACCAGGCCGAGCGCGGGCTGAACGAGCTGATCGAATCGGTGGATACGGTCATCGTGATTCCCAACGAAAAGCTGCTCGCCGTGGCGCAGGACGCGGGCTTCTTCGAATCGTTCCGCGTCGCCGACGACATTCTGCGTCAGGCCGTGCAGGGCATCTCCGACATCATCACCATCCCCGGCATCATCAACCGCGACTTTGCCGACGTGAAGGCGATCATGGCCGGCATGGGCTACGCCGTGATGGGCACCTCCACGGGCAAGGGCGAGCGCCGGGCCCTGGAGGCGGCACAGCGCGCCATTGCGTCGCCTCTGCTGGAGGCGGGCGCCATCGACGGCGCGCGCGGAATCCTGCTCAACATCACCGGCTCAAGTTCGCTCAAACTGGCCGAGGTGTATGAGGCCTCCACCATCATCCAGAGCGCCGCGCATGAGGACGCCAACATCATCTTCGGCGCCGTGCTCGACGAGAAGATGAAGGACGAGGTGAAGATCACGGTGATCGCCACCGGCTTTCGCGCCGAAGCCCGGCAGCATTCGCGGCGAGACCATGAGCAGCCACGGCTGCCGCCATCCAGCAGGCGCGCCAGACGCAGTGGCCTGCGCCGCCCGAGCCGCAGATCACGCGCCGCGCCGATGCCGCCTACGAATTGCAAGCCGAGGAGATGGAGTTTCGCGATGCGCCCGAGACGCACCGCCGAGCACGCATCGCGGCTCCTCCCGCCGCGCCCGTCGGTAGAGGCTCCTCAGCCGCCAGCGCCGCCCCCGACCCGGATCTGGGAGGCGGTGCAACCGACCCGTCCGGCGCCTTCGCTGGAGGCCCTGAGCGCCGAAGACGAGCACGACGAACTCGATGTTCCGGCGTACTTGCGCAAGAAGAATTCCGATACTTCGAGCTAGCACGTGCAGGGCGTTCGCTGGCGGAACTCGCGAAGGTACTCCGCCAGCAGCGCCCTGACGCACTGTCGTTGCTCCCGCTGCCGTTCATCTGCCACGCATTCAATCGCACCGGCATCGCGAACGAGCAGTCGTGCATTTTTTTCAATCGAATTTTTCGGGCGGGGACTCAAGACGGTTAGCCTCTACGACGACTCCATTTGTGCTAACAATCAACATGAACAGGATGTCTGCCGATAGATATATGCGAGTCAGCGCAGATCCTACAACTCTGCCGAGTGCTGCTGCATCAGTGATGGATGGCACTGTACTTAGGTTATCGGGGAGAATCACTGAGATGGGCGTTTTGAGCTTGTAAACGCAGGATCAGCTCACATACCATCGAGACACTCACCACTTGGAACAACAGTTTCTAGAAGCCCGGAACACCGGAGCGGCAGTAGAGGTGTAGGTAAAGGAATGTTTACTGCTGATGCAAACCCGCAGTCTGAAAGCCGCACTGGTGGCAATGCTGACGTTTGTTGTTCGCGCTCAGCTCTTTTGCGGCCACCGTATCCACCCGTCATGAGGCGCGAAGCAATCGCAAGATCAAAGAGAGCGCGAATACCGAGAGGCGCATGGCGGCCTCCCGGCACAGCCGCGCGGTCGCTTCCGTGCGGCCAAGGCAGGCGGGCAAGAGCACGCGGCGGTGGTTGCCGCGGGCAGCGAGGCAAGAGACAGAGTTCGCTATTACGAGCGCTTTACCGCCAGTTCCTTCACCAGCGATCCGGCTGCGGGCGACAACACCGCGGGCGAAGATCCGATGGTGCGCGAAGCCGCCATCAACGCCCTGGGCAATCATGAATGGCACGGTGGTCGCCATCGATCCCAGCAATGGCCGCATCCTGGCGATGGTCAACCAGAAGCTGGCGCTCTCCAGCGGCGCGCAGCCCTGCTCCACGATCAAGGTTTCCGTGGCCCTGGCCGCCTTGAGCGAAGGCATCGTGACCAAGGACACGCCGGTGAATCTGGGCGGCTGGAAGATCGACATGAACCAGGCGCTGGCGCACTCCAATAATCAGTATTTTGAAGCGCTGGGCCGCCGCCTTGGCTTCCAGAAGGTGAGCTACTACGCGCACCAGTTCGGACTGGGCGAGCTGGCGGGATGGAACATCGAAGGCGAGCACCTTGGCGTGTATCCCAGCGAAGAGCTTCCGGCGAAGTCTGGGCGGCGTCGGCAAGATGTGTTCGTTCGGCGAGAGCGTCAGCATGACTCCGCTGCAGCTGGGCTCGCTGATGGCTGCGATCGCCAATGGCGGCACGCTGTACTACCTGCAGCATCCGCACTCGGCGGCGGAGGTCGCCAACTTCCAGCCCAAGGTCAAGCGCTACCTGGATATCGCGCCGCTGATTCCCGAAGTCAGCGTGGGCATGTTGGGTGCGACCCAGTACGGTACCGCGCGCAGTCTGCGCACCAACTTCACCTCCGAGCAGGTGCTGGGCAAGACCGGAACCTGCAGCAACGCCGGAACGCGCTTCGGCTGGTTCGGCTCCTTTGCCAACTCGCAGTACGGCCGCATCGTCACCGTGATCTTCCTCGCAGGGAGACCATGCCGTGTACGGTCCGAAGGCCGCGGAGCTGGCAGGGCGCTTTTACCGCAACCTGGATGAGCACAACTACTTTGCGGGCAAGGCAGCCCCGGTGCACAGCGCCGCGCTCTGCAGCAAGTAAATCCGAAAGTGAAGTACGGACATCGTTCTTCAAGGCCTTCCCCCGAGGAAGGCTTTTCCTTGCGCCCGATACAGCGTATGGTTTGTTCCTGCATCCAATGCAAGCAGGAGTCTATTCTTATCGAACGGGTAACGAAATGGCTGGAAACATACTTCCTGGAAGGCCCTATCCGCTGGGCGCAACCTGGGATGGAACGGGCACGAACTTTGCTATTTATTCGGAGCACGCCACCAAGGTTGAGCTCTGCCTCTATGACAATCGCAGCCGGCAGGAGACGGAGCGCATCGAGCTGCGCGAGACCACGGCCTTTGTGCACCATGGCTATCTGCAAGGGATTCAGCCCGGCCAGCTCTACGGCTATCGCGTGTACGGGCCGTGGGACCCGCTGAAAGGTCTTCGCTTCAACTCCTCCAAAGCTGCTCGATCGATCCGCAGGCGCAGGCCGTCTGCGGCGGCGTTGACTGGTCGCAAGCCGATCTATCCCATACCAGTTTGGCGGCGCCGATCCGGACCTGACGCGGGACGAGCGCGATGACGGCGACGGGATGCCGAAGTCGGTGGTGGTCAATCCCTACTTCGACTGGGAGCAGGACCGCGTCGCCGAATACGCCGCTGAGCGACTCCATCATCTACGAGACTGCACGTGCGCGGCTTCAGCAAGTTGAATCCCGAGGTTCCGGAGGAGCTGCGCGGCACCTATGCCGGGCTGGCCTCGCCGCCCAGCATCCAGTATCTCAAGCGGCTTGGGGTCACCGCCGTGGAGTTGCTCCCGGTGCATCAGTTCATCGACGACAAGCGCCTGATCGACCGCAATCTGCGCAACTACTGGGGCTATAACACCATGGCCTACTTCAGCCCGGAGGCGCGCTACTCCTCCAGCGGCGACACCGGCGGCCAGGTGGCACGAGTTCAAGGCCATGGTCAAGGCGCTGCATCGCGAAAACATCGAGGTGATTCTCGACGTGGTGTACAACCACACCGGCGAGGGCAACCAGCTCGGCCCGATGCTCAACTTCCGTGGCATCGACAACACCGACTACTACCGCCTTGTCCCGGAGATGCCGCGCTACTACATGGACTACACCGGCACCGGAAACACGCTGAATGTGCGCCATCCGCAGGTGCTCAAGCTCATCATGGACAGCCTGCGCTACTGGGCCACGGAAATGCACGTCGATGGGTTCCGCTTCGATCTTGCCAGCGACTCTGGCTCGCGAACTGCACGACGTGGATCGCCTCTCGTCGTTCTTCGACATCATTCATCAGGACCCGATTCTGTCCCGCTTGAAGCTGATTGCCGAACCCTGGGATGTGGGCGAGGGCGGCTACCAGGTCGGAAACTTTCCGGTGCTCTGGGCGGAGTGGAACGGCAAGTACCGCGACACCGTGCGCCGCTACTGGAAGGGCGATGAGGGCCAGCTCTCCGATCTTGCCTACCGCCTCACCGGCAGCAGCGATCTCTACAAGAGCGATGGCCGCAAGCCCTCGGCCTCCATCAATTTCATCACCGCGCATGACGGCTTCACCCTGAACGACCTGGTGAGCTACAACGAAAAGCACAACCTCGCCAACGGCGAAGACAACCAGGACGGCACCAACGACAACAACTCCTGGAACATGGGCGTCGAAGGACCGACCGAGGATCCGGCGATCCAGACGGCGCGGCGGGTGCAGATGCGGAACTTTCTGGCGACGCTTCTGCTCTCCCAGGGCGTGCCGATGATCTGCGGTGGCGACGAGATTGCGCGCACTCAATTGGGCAACAACAACGCCTATTGCCAGGACAACGAGCTGAGCTGGTATGACTGGAAGCGCGCCGCGGAGCAGAACGATCTGCTGGAGTTCGTCGCCAAACTAATCGAGTTGCGCAAGAAACATCCCAACCTGCGCCGCCGCAACTTCTATCAGGACCGCAGTATCCGCAACTCAATCGTCAAAGACATTGCATGGTTCGGCTCCGATGGCCATGAAATGACCGAGGAGGAGTGGAATGCCGGCTGGATTCGCAGCATCGCTGTGCTGTTCAACGGTGAAACCCTGAGCACCGTGGATGAGATGGGCCGGCCGCTGATCGACGACACATTCCTGATTCTGCTCAACTCCTATCACGATGCGGTCGCCTACAAACTGCCGCCGTACGCCGCACAATCGCGGCTGGCGCAATGTGCTCGACACCAGCAATCTGGAAAGCCCGTTCTCCAATGGTCCGGTGGAAACCACCCCGGAGATCGCCGGACGATCCTTGCGCCTGCTGCGCGAATCGCGCGAAGACGAGTAATCGTATTATCCTGAGTTGAGGGAAAGCTCGCTCGGAGGCTGTTGCGATTCAATCGCTTCTGCCCTTGGCGGCTTCGCCGTGTTAAGTTGAGAGCAGACGAGCAATTCATCTCAGGTTTCAGGTTCCGGCCAATTACGATTGGCTCCGGGCTTGCCGGTGATGGTTCTCACCTCCCGGAGGATTGATATCGATGCGTAAATTTGCCGCTTCTTTTGTGTTTGTCCTGGTTTTCGGCGCGTTTGCATTGGCCCAAATGGAACCGCAGCCCTTGGTAGTACCGAATACGGAATTGTTCCTCGGATATGCCTATCAGCATGCCGACACCTCCGGCAGCAACCTTGTGCAGATCGGTGGTGTGCCCACCAATCTGGTGAACGTGGACAGCACAAACCTGAACGGATTTGCCTTCGAGTTCAGCCATTACCTTCCACAGCAAATTCGGCTTTACCATCGATATCTCCAGAGGTTCCAACAGCAAGGTCGATTCCACCGGAATCAAGTACGTCCGCACAAGCTACTTGGCCGGTCCCAGCTATCGCCTGCACCAATGGGGATTTCTTACATCGTCGGTCCACGTGCTCGCCGGTGTTGATCATGACGATTTCACCGTACCCACAACTCTTCCCAGCACCTTCGACCAGACAGATCTGAATTTTGCCGCCGCTGCGGGCGTCAGCATTCGATGGAAATCTGTCGCGTCACCTGGCGGTTCGTCTGGCGCAGGTGGATTATCTTTACACCCACCACTACGGCACCAACCAGTCTTCCTTCCGCTACGCCGGCGGTGTGGTGCGTTTCTAGCCGAGTAGCCTTCTGAGGGTGAAAGCCTCGCAGCAGCTTCTGGCAACCCAGCGACTGCATTGCCTCGAGTCTGGATTCTGACTTTTTTGCCCGAGGGCCGGCATTCCGGCCCTCTTTGCTTTGTCTAACCCGCTTCGGCCCGCTTATAATCGATCTATGGCTAATGGCTGGGAAAGCAAATCCGTAGAAGCGCTGCAAATTGATCAGGAAGAACAGATCCGTTCACAGGAAATTGTTGATGAAAAAGAGCGGGTGGGACGATTGAGGGCGGAAGTGGCCCGCAAGGTTCAGGCTCTCACGTTGACCCGGGCCCGCATTCGCGAGCAATTGTCGCGCACCAGCAATGAGCGCTACACGCTGCTCCTGAATACCGAGTTGCAGCAGATCGACAGCGAACTCACAAAGCTGGTCTAAGCGCAGTCCTCACTCGCGACGGTGACTGGCGTCACCGAAGGATGGTTGTTGTCGGCGGACAATAGGCGGCGAGGTGGTTTATGCCGGTTCTTGTCATTGCCGTAATCTTCTTCGCGCTCTTCCTGGTGATGGGCGTGCTCGCCACGGTGGCTGTCCTGAGTGAAACGCGCGGCATGCCCGGCAGTGTCTTGAAACTCAAACGCGTCCGCAATTTGCCGCAGAAGTAAATGCTCGCGACGAACTGGGAGCCACTCGATCTCCGTTATTTATGGGTGTCGAAGCCCAGCATCACCGGCTCCGGACGCAGTTCCACCCCGAAGCGCTGGTGTACCCGTCGCTGCACAAACTCTTTCAGCAGCAGCACATCGGCGGCCTTCGCGCCGCCCCGGTTGATCAACGCGAGGGTGTGCTTGCTGCTGATGGCCACCGGACCGAGCGCGAATCCTTTCGCAATTCCTGCCTGCTCAATCAACCAGGCCGCCGCCAGTTTTACGTATCCCTCGCTCGCCGCAAAATGCGGCACCGGCATCGCTGAAGCCGCCGCAATCCGGGCATACTCGGCAAGGCTCACTACCGGATTCTTGAAGAACGAACCCGCGCTGTGGCTGTCCGCATCATCCTTATCGAGCACCATGCCCTTCGTTCGACGGATCGCCAGCACGGCTTCGCGCGTATCGGAAAGTGTTGGAGTTACGTCGCTTGCGCCATCGTTGCTGAAGTATCGCTTCAGGTCGGCATAGGCAATCTTCGGCGCCCCGCCCGGTTGCAAAGAGTAGTCCACACGGGTGACAACGTAGCGGCCCAGATCGCATCCATTGAAGCGGCTCTGCCGGTAGCTGAAACCACAAGCCGCTTTGTCGATCTCCACCGGCTCAAGCGTCGCCGTATCGACGGCGCAAACTCGCACAATCGTCTCGGAGACATCCTGCCCATAGGCGCCCACGTTCTGTACCGGAGTACCGCCCACGGTTCCCGGAATCCCGCTGAGGCACTCCACTCCCGCGCAGTTGTCCTCCACCGCGCGCGCCACGAACGTATCCCAATCCACGCCCGCTCCGGCGGAGAAGATCCGTCTGTCGCCGTCGATCACGCGATGTCAATGCCGCCGATCGCCATGTGCAGCACGAGGCCGTCAAAGCCCGCGTCGCTCACCAGCAGATTGCTGCCGCCGCCCAGTACAAACGCCGGAATCGAACGCGCGCGCGCCCACCGCAGAGCCTCAATGACTTCGTCGTCACTTGCCGGCTCGGCAAAATATCTTGCATTCCCGCCCACCTGCAACGTCGTGAACGGTGCCAGTGGAAGTTTTCTTGGATCTTCATATTCTGCTCACATGATGGCGGTACTGCGCGTCTTCTATTGCCGCTGTGCCTGTTTCAGTAACGTCGTCCACTTCCTCATCCTGAGGATGCAGATCGTGGGCCTTCTGGAGATAGGGCACCGCTTTGCGGGTCTCGCCGGTTGAGATCAACATCAGGGCGTATTGCAGATTTTCGTCAAAGCCCTGCGGGTTCAGCGACACGGCCTTGGCCAGCGCATCCCGCGCCCCGGTCGGGTTGTTCAGCTCATAGCGCACGCGTCCCAGGTTGAACCACGATTCTGCTTCGGTAGGAGCGAGTCTTGCCCCCTGTTCGCAGTTGGCAAGCGCCGCGTCGAGTTGCTTCAACTCGCGTTGCGCCACGCACAGATTCACATAGGCCGGGCCGAACTTCGGACGCAGCCGTGTCGTGTTTGTGAACGGCCCCACGGCGTCGGCGTAGCGATGCGCATTCAGCAGCAATGTTCCCAGCATGAATTGCGCATGTGCATCCTCCGGCTTCAAGGCGGTGGCGCGCTGGGCGTGTGCAATCGCAGCGTTGCAGGTCGCCGTGCTCGTGGGCATCGGAGGCCTTCTCGATCTCGATATAAGGCTGGTTGCGCTGCTTCGCAAAGGCTCCTGCTCCGGCGAACGCCAGCACCATGAGCAGCGTGCCCGCAATCACCCGCATCCGCCCGCGCTGTTCATAGCGGTCGGGACCGGTAGGGAAGGCCACGCCCAAAATCAATCCGGTCAAAAGTCCGCCAATGTGCGCCGCATTGTCAATGCCGCTGGCCGCGGCTCCGAACGCAAGATTGTAGAGAACGAAGAGCGCAATGCTGGTGAGGTGTCCTTTCAGCAATGCGCGGAGCTGCTGATTGCTGTGCAGCAGCATCGCCGGAATCAGCGCTCCGGCTACCCCGAAGATGGCTCCCGACGCGCCGACACTCACGCCGTTCCCGTGCCAGCAAATGCTGCCCAGGCTGCCGCCAATGCCGCACAGCAAATAAAGCAGGGTGAAGCGCGCGCGACCGAAGAGCAACTCCGCCAGCCATCCCAGGCTGTAGAGGCACCACATATTGAGCGCGATGTGCAGCAGTCCGCCATGCTCAAAGGTGGATGTGAGCAGTCGCCACCATTGCCCGCCGGAGGTCAGCACTCCGGCGTTCGCGCCCCAGTTCAGCAGAAGTTCCGGATTGAAGGTGAGGAAGCTGCGGGCTTGCCACGCCATGATCAGATAGACCAGCGTGTTCAGCGCGATCAGAACGATGGTCGGCGACTCGGAGAGCTGTTGCAGTCGGCCCGGTGCTGCCTGGGCAGGTTTCGATCTGTTCCGCCGAGCATTGCGGACAGAGCGCTTCGCTGTCGGAGGTAGCCTCAAAGTCGCGGCCGCAATTCGTGCAGATGTTCATGCTAATTCGCTTTCGACGAGGTCTTCACGGCAATCTGAGATGGCCTTGCCCCGGTGGGAATCATCACGAACAGTCGCGGCGGCGGCGCCTGAACTTTTTTGTCCCGCCGCTTGTCCAGCAGCAGTACGGCCACGTCTCCGGAGCCCGAGTCGGCGACCAGCAGCATGTTCTCCGCCGGCGTCAATGCCAGCGCATCGGGCTTCGAACCAACCTCCACCGTGGTAATCAGCTTGCGCGTGGTCGCGTCAAAGACGGCCACACTGTTGGATGCAAAGTTGCTCACATACAATGTGCCGTTGTCGCCGCTCACCAGCGTTCGCACCGGATGATCGCCAGCCAGAAAGCTTTCACTCACCTCGTCGGTATAAGGGCTCACTGCCGAGATCGTCTGCGCCTCGTAATTGGATACAAAGATTTCGCCGCCATCGGGCTTCATCCCCAGGTCCACGGGTGTCCCGCCCACCTGGAGCAGCGCCTCGACGCGCCCATTCTTCAGGTTCACCGATGCCACCTGATGCGAACCCGAGCAGCCGACAATGGCCTTGGAAGCATCCGGCAGAATCACCAGTGAGTCCGGGGTTCTACATACATGCAGGGTGCCGCGAACCTTCATCGTCGTGCCATCGATCAGGCTCACAGAATCATCGCCGCGATTGGCCACGGCCACGAACTTGCCATCGCCGGAAACCCGCGCAATCCCCGGCTGCTCTCCCACCGCAACTTGTCCGATCGACGCGATGCGCATCCAGATCCAGTGCTGTCACCGTGTTCGATCCCGCGTTGGCAACCCAGCCGCGCTTCCCGTCGGTGGTTACAGAAATCGTATAAGGGCTTCTGCCCACGCTGATGCTGCCCGCGATCTGGTTGCTTGCACTGTTGATGACACTCACTGTGCCCGAGTCGGTGTTCACCACATACACTTCATCTTTGGTGGGGCTGGCCGTGACTCCCGTGGGATTGTTTCCCGTGGCTGAGTGTCCGCGCGATCTTCAGGGTTGCCAGGTCCAGCACGCTGACCGAATTGGAGCCGGAGTTGGTAATGTAGGCAAAGGTGTGTGCCGGTTCGCTGTTGTGTTTGCTGCAACCTGCCAGCATCCCCATGGCTCCAAGCACAAGGCCGGCAACCCGCCGGCCCGTCATACCCTTCCTTCGAAGCTTCACGAGCGTTCCGCCACGGGTTTCGTCACGGCGCGCGCCGGCTCCGGGCTCAGGGTGCGATGCACCACCGGAAGAATTTCCCGCAATTGCGACAACCAGCGTCGCAAACTGGTCGGGGTATAGCGACTGTGCTCCATCCGAGAGGGCGTGGTCGGGATCGTGATGCACTTCAATCATCAGCCCATCGGCTCCCACCGCCGCCGAAGCCAGTGCCAGTGGCGTCACCCGGTCGCGTTTGCCGGTGCCATGGCTCGGGTCGGAGAGAATCGGCAGATGGCTCAGCTTCTGCGCCGCCGGAATCACGCTGAGGTCCAGGGTGTTGCGGCTATGATCCGCAAACGTACGCACGCCGCGTTCGCAAAGCACAACGTTGCGATTGCCTTCGCTCATGATGTATTCGGCTGCCATCAGCAGCTCTTCCAGGGTCGCGCTCAGCCCGCGCTTCAGCAGCACCGGCAGCGGAGAACGTCCCGCCCGCTTCAGCAGCGAGAAGTTCTGCATATTGCGCGCGCCGATCTGAATCATGTCGGCGTAATCCTCAATCGCTTCCATCGCCTCGGTGTCCACCGCCTCGGTCACGATCAGCATGCCGAAGCGTTCGCGCACTTCCGCCAGAATCTTCAGTCCCTCTACTCCCATGCCCTGAAATGCGTAGGGCGAGGTGCGCGGCTTATATGCGCCGCCGCGAAATAGCTTCGCGCCTGCCGCGGCAACCTTCTCGGCAACGTTCAGGGTTTGCGAGCGGCTTTCCACCGAGCACGGCCCCGCGATGATCGCAAACTCCGGGCCCCCGATCGTGACGTTGGAGTTAGGGAATCGCACCACCGTGTTTTCCGGCTTGGATTCGCGACTCACCAACTTGTAGGGCTTGCTGATGCGGATAATTTCCTGTACGCCCGGAAGGTCTTCGAATCCGCAGGTTTCTATCCCACTCAGGTCGCCGGTTACGGCAACCGCATAACGTTCCGTACCCTCTACCGAGTGCGCCCGGAATCCCAGGGCTTCAATTCTTTCGCAAATGGCGCGAATTTCGTCCGGCGTGGCATGCGACTGCATTACTACCAGCATGGTTCCCTCACAGAAGTTGTATTAGCCCGTTTATCAGCCCACGTCTCGCGGTTGCGGAAGCCGGGTTAGCGTAAGCCCCTGGCAATCCGGGCACGCGCGCCGACGGGCGTGTGGTTGCATTCCGCGCCGCAAGCCGTTGTCAGGCGGCCTGCGGCGCGGCAGAAAGTTCTACGCCAGCTCCAACTCGATCTTCTTCGCGGCGGCGTCCAGTTTCACAATCCGGAAGCTGCGAATCTGCCCGGCGCGCACCGCCTCAGGCTTGGCCTCGCTGCTCGCGAGCCGCCCTTCCACTTCGCATTGAGCATGGCGCTGAGCGATGACATATCGAGCTTTTGGCCTCGCGCCTTGGGCTCTTCCTTCGCCGCCGGTGCCGCGGCAATCCGGCAGGTCGCCCGGATGCCTTCGCCCAGCTCGACCCGGCCGTTCGCCGGATTCCTCCATCAAGCGTCCGGTTACCACGTCGCCGACCTTGTGTTCGGCAATGTATTCATCCAGACCGGTCGGAACCAGTTGCTTCATGCTGAGCCGCAACTGCCGCTTTTCCAGATCCAGTTCGAGCACCTGGGCCTTTACCACCTGCCCAAGTTTCAGCACGTCCTGCGGATGCTCAATGCGCTTCTCCGCACTGATTTCGCTGACGTGCACCATGCCCTCAATGCCTTCTGCAAGCTGCACGAATGCGCCGAACTTGGTGATGCTGGTGACCGGACCTTCGATCACCGTGCCCGCCGCAAACTTCTGTGCTGCCTGCGCCCAGGGATCGCCCAACGCCTGCTTCAGTCCCAGCGAGATGCGCCGTTCGCCCGGGCTCACGCCCAGAATCACGGCTTCCACGGTCTCGCCCGGCTTGATCACGTCGCCGGCCTTCTTCACCTTCTTCGCCCACGACATTTCGGAAAGGTGAATCAATCCTTCAATGCCCGGCTCCAACTCCACGAACGCTCCGAACTCGACCACCCGCGTTACCGTTCCCTGCACCCGCTCGCCAACCTTGTACTTCTCCGGAACCGCATCCCACGGATGCTGCTGAAGCTGCTTCAGTCCCACGGAAATCCGGTGCTTCTCGGCATCGACCTTCAGAACCTTCACTTCCACCTGCTGGCCCACGGTGAGCACGTCGGCCGCCTTGTTGACCCGGCCCCAGGCAATGTCGCTGACGTGCAACAGCGCGTCCACTCCGCCCAGGTCAACGAATGCGCCATAATCGGCCAGGCTGCGGACCGTCCCGCTCAGCGTCGCGCCTTCTTCGATCTCGCTGTAGCGCCGCTGCTTGTTGGCGCGCTCTTCTTCTTCGGCCACGGCGCGGCGATCCACCACCACGTCTTCGTCGGTCACGTCGAGCTTGATGATGCGGCAGCGGATCTGCTCGCCCACCAGCTTTTCCATCGCCGTGGCGTCGCGCTCTCCGCTGCGCGAGGAGGGCATAAACGCGCGCACTCCCACGTCCACGCTGAGCCCGCCCTTGATCACGCCGGTCACCGTGCCCAGGATCACGGTCTTCTCGGCAAAGGCCTGCTCCAGTGCCGACCAGTCTTTCGGCAACTCCACCTTCAGCCGCGAAAGCTCGTAGTAACCCTCCGGATTGCGGCCTTTCACCGAGACCGGAAACTTATCGCCGACCTTTACCGTTTCGCCCGCACCCTGAAACGGCGCGAGCGGCAGAATGCCTTCGGTCTTGTAGCCGATATCGAGAAATACCGACTCGGCGGAGACGGCGACAACCGTACCCTCAAGTTGCTTGTTGCCATCGGGAGCCTTGCGCGAATGCGTCTGCTCGTACTGCTTAAGAATGTCCTCGAAGGACTCGTTGGATTCGGGAGTGGGCTGGGACTCAGGGCTATTCGGGTTGGACATGGAAGGTGAAAGCCTCATTCTGGCGTGATGCCGATTAGGATATCACCGCGCGCCTATTCCAGCGTGGTGGTTTCGCCTTCCGTGCCCTATCCGCCTTCGGCCCGGGCTGTGAGTTCGGTGGCAGATGTCGGATTTCAGCCCCATCGCCCGCGCCATGGGAGCAGTTGGCCCGCATTGGCTCCATGCCGCGCTGCGCCTTACAATCTCTCCATGCCCCGAGCCGTCAAGAAGTCCGCGACTACGCCCGAAAGAGACATCCTCAAGCTGATTCCCGCCTCTGAGCACCGGCCGCAGCCTTCCTCGCGCCGCATCGGCATTCACACCTCCACCGCCGGAGGCGTCGAAACCTCCGCCGAGCGCGCCTGGCGCCTGGGCTGCAACACGCTGCAAATTTTCAGCTCCAGCCCGCGCATGTGGCGGCCCTATGACATCTCGCCCGAGCAGTTTGAGGCCATGGCCCGCCTGCGCGCCGCCTACGATCTGAAGCCGCTGGTGATCCACGCCAACTATCTCATCAACGTTGCCGGCACCAATCCCGAGATTCTGGAAAAGTCCGTCTCCGCCTTTCGCGCCGAGATGGAGCGCGCCATCTCGCTCCGCGCCGAATACGTGGTGCTTCATCCCGGCAGCTTTCGTGGCTGCTCGCGCGACGAGGGCATCGGCAACGCCTGCCAGGCCATCGCTCGCGCCGCTGACGGGCTCAACATGGCGGACAACGGACTCACCCTGCTGATCGAGAACACCGCCGGAGCCGAGTTCTCGCTGGGATCGAGCTTTGAGAGCGTCGCCGAACTCATCGCCGCCCTGGCCAAGAGCACATTCCCGTCGCCTCCTGCATCGACACCTGCCACACCCACGTCCGCGGCTATGACATTGTCAGCGAAGCAGGGTTACGCGGAAACCATGCGCCAGCTTGACGCGACCGTCGGCCTTGCCAACGTGCGCGTCTGGCATTGCAATGACGCCAAAGCCGCCTGCGGCTCCAAACTCGATCGCCACGAACACATCGGCAAAGGCAGCATCGGCCTCGAACCCTTCCGCCGCCTGCTCAACGACCCGCGCCACGCCCACGCCGCCTTCATCCTGGAAACTCCCATCGACGAGCCTCTCGACGATCTCCATAACGTCGAGGCGCTGAAGTCGTTGGTCGGGTAGAGGAGTGGCGATCCTGCGCACAAGTTGTAGAATAAAAGCTTATCGATTGCGCAATTTGCGCCACTGACAGGGCGAACCAACACTCATGGCAGATCAGCAGAAATCCATTCAGAAGCCGTCGCCGGACTCTCCCGCCGACATCCTTGAACAACCCGCGCTCGATCAACCCACGGAAGTCGTGTCGTGAATGCCGCCGAAGCCCCGCCAGCGCGCCGCCGGCTCGTGCGGAAGATGACACCCGCTACGATCCCACTCCGGTTGAGCAGAAGTGGGCCGCGCTCTGGGAGAACGATCTGACCCGCTACGCGCCTGAGCCGCCCTCCTGCGGCAAGCCCAAGTATTACGTGGTCGAGATGCTGCCCTATCCCTCCGGCGCGCTGCACATGGGCCACGTCCGCAACTACGCCATCGGCGACGCCCTGGCCCGCTACATGTGGATGAGCGGCCACAACGTGCTGCATCCCATGGGCTGGGATTCCTTCGGCCTGCCCGCCGAAAACGCCGCCATCAAGCACCAGCGCCAGCCCCGCGAGTGGACGCTCAACAACATCGCCGCCATGAAGACGCAGATGAAGCGCCTCGGCTTCAGCTATGACTGGTCGCGCGAGATCGCAACCTGCCTGCCCGAGTACTACCGCTGGAACCAGTGGTTCTTCCTCAAGCTGTTTGAGAAGGGCCTGGCCTACCGCAAGAAGAGCAAGGTGAACTGGTGCCCGAACTGTGCCACCGTGCTGGCCAACGAGCAGGTGGTGGACGGTTGCTGCTGGCGTCACGAAGACACCCTGGTCGAGCAGCGCGAACTCGAGCAGTGGTCCCTGCGCATCACCGACTACTCCGAGGAACTGCTGCAAGGTCTCGACCACATGGAAGGCTGGCCGGAGAAGGTCCGCACCATGCAGCGCAACTGGATCGGCCGCAGCGAAGGCGCCAATGTCGATTTCACAGCTCGACGGCGGCTCCGAGACGAAGATCACCGTCTTCACCACCCGCATTGACACCATCTACGGCGCCACCTCGTTGCAGCTTGCGCCGCAGCATCCGCTGGTCGCCGAACTCGTCGGCAACGATCCCGCCAAACTCGCCAGCCTGGAGCAGATGCTCGCCGACCAGAAGAAAGCCCGCGAAGCGGGAGACATCGGCTCGGTCGACAAGAAGGGATTCTTCACCGGCCACTATGCCATCAACCCCTTCAACCAGGAGCGCGTGCCCATCTGGGTGGCCAACTACATCCTGATGGATTACGGAACCGGCGCCATCATGTCGGTTCCCGCGCACGATGAGCGCGACTTCGAGTTCGCCAAGAAGTACGGCATCGAGGTGCGCATCGTGATCCTGCCGCGCCGCGAGCAGGAGCCGCCGGAAGCCGGACAGCCCGAGCAGCCCGTGCTGCCCTTTGTCGCCGAGGATTCGCTGCTCATCAACTCCGGCCCATTCAGCGGACTCGCCTGCGAAGAAGCGCAGAAGAAGATGGCCGAATACGCCGAGCAGCACGGCTTCGGCAAGGCAACCATCACCTATCGCCTGAAGGATTGGGGCATCTCGCGCCAGCGCTACTGGGGCACGCCCATCCCCATCCTCTACTGCGAAAAGTGCGGACTGGTTCCCGTGCCGGAAGATCAACTTCCCGTGCTGCTGCCGGAGAACGTCGAGATCACCCTCGCCGGCGGTTCGCCGCTCACCCGCGTCAAGGAGTTCTACGAGGTCTCCTGTCCCAAGTGCGGAGGCATCGCCCGCCGCGAGTCCGACACCATGGACACCTTCGTCGATTCGAGCTGGTACTTCTATCGCTACACCAGCCCCATCGACACCGCTCCGTTTGACAGCGAGATCGCCAACTACTGGTTCCCCATGGATCAGTACATCGGCGGCGTCGAACACGCCATTCTGCACCTGATGTACTCGCGCTTCTGGACCAAGTTCATGCGCGACATCGGCCTCATCCACAACGACGAACCCGCCGCAGCGCCTGTTCACCCAGGGCATGGTCATCAAGAACGGCGCCAAGATGTCCAAGTCGCTCGGCAACGTGGTTTCGCCCGACGACATGGTGGCCCGCTACGGCGCCGATGCCACCCGCCTCTACACGCTGTTTGCCGCCCCGCCCGACCGCGATCTCGACTGGCAGGACCAGGGCGTGGAAGGCGTCTATCGTTTTCTCTCGCGCCTCTACCGCTTCATCACCGAGCAACCCGGTGCGCCTCGCACGCCGGCGAGTCCCGCGACTACGACGTCTCCGCGCTCGCGCCGGACGCCCGAAAAGTGCTGCGCAAATTGCACCAGACCATCCAGCGCATCACCGACGATTTCCAGGGACGCTGGCACTTCAACACCTCGGTTGCGGCCATGATGGAGCTGCTCAACGCCTGCATGGTCAAGCAGGAGCTCTTCTGCAGCCAACTCCGCCGCGCCCAAGGCCTTCCGCGCCGAAGTGCAGCGCAAGCTCGTGCTGCTGCTCAACCCGTTTGCGCCCTATCTTGCCGCCGAACTCTGGTCCACTCTCGGCGAAGATCCCAACGCGCTGCTCCGCCATCCGTGGCCGCAGGCCGATCCTGTTCTGGCCAAGGAGGATGAGGTCGAGATCGTCGTCCAGTTCAACGGCAAAGTGCGCTCGCGCCTCACCGTCGCCCATGACGCCGAGGACGATGCCGTCCGCGAAGCCGCGCTCAACGATGAGAAGGTGAAGGAAGCGCTCGCATGGCAAGCAGATCGTGAAAGTCATCGTCGTCAAGAACAAGCTGGTCAATCTCGTCAGTCAAAGGCTGGCATAGCTGGACAGATGTCCCACATCTGCGATGGCACGCGCACTGCCGAGTTAGCATGCCATCCCGGGCATGCAGGGAATCGTTGGGCGCGGCCGGTGTGTCTTGAAACGCTTGCACCTCACCTCCAGCCGCTTCCTTGCGCTATCCTTTCTCCATGACCGCAGACGCCAATCGTGAAGGCTTCCGCATCCTTCGCAGCGAGCCGGCTTTATTTGCCATGGAACTTCTCTGGCGCTGGAGCTTCGGACTCGGCCTGCTGGCGTTGTTGTTCTTTGCCTACGCCCATCTGCGGCAGGCCATCCTCCTCTCCGACGCGGACCAGTCGGCCCTCAGCGGGCAGGATCCATTCGCCTTGCCGCCACGGCCGCGGACCTCATCTCCGGAGCGCTGCCGCTGCTGCTCAAAACTTCGCCCAGGTCTTCGGCGTGGCGGCCGTGCTCTGGATTGCCGCCGCCACCCTTGGCCGCGGAATCATCACCCGGATCATCGTGCGCCGCTTTGCCGCCGATTACTGGTCTCACCGATTGCTCCCGATGCGCCGCGCTGGACGTTCGTTCGCGATTCTCATGTTCGCCCGCGTGCTGATGCTGCTGATTCTCGTCATCGGCTATCTCGGCGGATCATTGCTCGCTGCGCTCGTCAACGGCCCCGGACAGAACTGTCTCTGCTTCCGCGCTCATCATCTTCGCCTCGCTGGCCGCCTCCAGCGTGCTTTGGAGCTATGTCAACTGGGTGCTTTCGCTGGCGCCGATCTTTGTGGTGCGCGACGCGCTCTCGCCACTGGATTCCGTGGTCGCCGCCATTGCCTTTGTCCGCCGCAACCGCTCGCGCCTCGACGGCCATTGCGCTCTGGAACAGCACTCTGCGCGGAGCTGGCCGCCACCGTAATTTCCCTCGCGGGAATTTCCACCGTGGCTCATGCACCTCGCGTTACCCGCCCTGGAGCCATCACCGTTCTGCTCGCGCTGGAAACGCTGGTGTACTTGTGTTGATCTCCGATATTTTTCTCCTGGCCCGCCTCGCGGCCTACGCCTCGGTCGCGGTTCGCGAACTGACTTTGCCGCAGTCGACTTGCAGGTTCCTCTCAGACCGTTCCGGAACGCATCGACGCGCGTAATCGCTTTACAGCCCGCCCCCAATTCTGCGAACCTTGAGTGTGGAACACACTGCGCTTCCCTCCATCGTTGTCCTGGACTTCGGCTCGCAATACACGCAACTCATTGCGCGGCGTATTCGCGAGCAGAACGTCTTCTCCGTTGTCCTGCCCTGTACGGCCAAACTGCAGGAAATTCGCAGCTACAATCCGGTCGGCATCATTCTCTCCGGTGGTCCCTGCTCGGTCTATGACGTCGACGCGCCTCCGGCTGATCCCGAGGTGCTCAACCTCGGATTGCCCGTGCTCGGAATCTGCTACGGACTGCAGTTCATGACCCACACCCTCGGAGGCACGGTCCACGCCGCCAGCAAGCGCGAGTACGGCCACGCCGAGGTCTCGGTTCTGGAAACCTCCGCGCTCTTCAGCGGCCTGCCGGAGACGCTCTCCGTCTGGATGTCGCACGGCGACGAGGCGGACAAACTCGCCCCCGGCTTCCGGCTCATCGCGCGTACCTCGAACGCCGTGGCGGCCATTGAAAACGTTGCCGCCGGCTACTACGCGGTGCAGTTCCATCCCGAAGTGCACCACACCAAATTCGGCACCAACCTTCTGAAGAATTTCGTCTTCGGCATCTGCAACGCGCAGCCCTCGTGGACGCCGCAGAAAGTTTATCGACTCGACGATTGCAGCAGATTCGCGAGACCGTGGGCGAAGGCCGCGCCCTGTGCGCCATCTCCGGCGGAGTGGATTCCAGCGTTGCCGCAACCCTGGTGCATCGCGCCATCGGCGAACGCCTGACCTGCGTCTTCGTCAACAACGGCGTGTTGCGCAAGGACGAGTACAGCAAGGTTCAGCACAATCTCCGCACCAAGCTCAAACTCAATATCGATGCCGTGGATGCCACCGATCGCTTCCTCTCCAAGCTCGCCGGCGTCACCGACCCCGAGCGCAAGCGCAAAATCATCGGCAACGAGTTCATCGAAGTGTTCGACGAGGAATCGCAGCGCATCAAGCGCGAGTACGGCGAGGTGCAGTGGCTGGTGCAGGGCACGCTCTATCCTGACGTCATCGAATCGGTCAGCGTTCGCGGCCCCTCGGTCACCATCAAGAGCCATCACAACGTGGGCGGACTGCCCGCCAAGATGAAGCTCAAACTCATCGAACCGCTGCGCGATCTCTTCAAGGATGAAGTGCGCCGCATCGGGCGCGATCTCGGCATGCCCGACGAAATGCTGCAGCGTCAGCCGTTCCCCGGCCCCGGCCTGGCCGTGCGCATCCTCGGCGAAGTTACGCCCGAGCGGGTTGCCTTGCTGCAGGAGGCCGACGATATCGTGGTCACCGAGATCAAGCGCGCCGGACTCTACGAGCAGATCTGGCAATCCTTCGCCGTGCTGCTGCCGGTGATGTCGGTGGGTGTGATGGGCGACCAGCGCACCTACGCATACACCTGCGCCATTCGCGCCGTTACCAGCGAAGACGGAATGACCGCCGACTGGGTGCCGCTGCCGCACGAGGTGTTGAAATCAATATCGAGCCGCATCGTGAACGAAGTCACGGGGATCAACCGCGTGGTCTACGACATTACCTCCAAGCCTCCCGGCACCATCGAGTGGGAATGACGCATGGGAATGACGCAAGGAGGTGATCCTCGGTCGAGGTTTAGCCGATCTGCGGTTTACTTACGTTATTTTCATGCATGGTTCGGTCCAGTAGTTCACGCTACTTCCAACTGGATTATTCGTAGTTCGAAAACAGCCGAAATGCGGGCTAGTCCGTCAAGGCGGGACCATGCGCCGCGCCTGCTCTGAACCTATGATTACCGAGAGAGGTCTTGATTTATCGACGATGAACGGCGCAGATGAACAACTGGACCCGGCGGACGGGGGAAGTCTTTGGAAGGGTATCGCCCTGGCCATGCTGTGCCAATTTGCGTATCTGCTCTTCGTCTCTGGGCTGTCCCTTCCAGAGGTGCGCATCCTCGGATATATGCTGTTTGCGCTGTTGCAGTTTGCTTATCTATTTCCGCTTGCGGTGTTCTTTCAGAAACGTAATCAGGGACTCACGTCGAACGGAGTCATCATCGCGGGTGCGTTTGCACTGCTGGTGGCGGCCATATGGTTTGGCTACGCCGCCTTCCACGGCCAACTGCCGTCGATCAATAACAATTGAGAGTGAGAGCGTGACTGCGTTCTAAGCTGAATGCGTTCAGCTTAGTTGCTACGTTTGTCTGCTCGCTGACAATCCTGCGGCGAATCCACAACAGTAAGTTTGATCATTATGCACCATTTATAGTGCAAAATACTCAAACCATTGACGTTTGAGTGAATGGAACGGCTACCAGTGGTTACAAAGTGGTGAATCGTCTCCCAGGCGATTAATGTTTCAATCAACTTGAGCCCGGCGAGGATGACCGATGAGTGAATCGTTTGCGGTTCTTTCGCGTTACTCCCGGTCCGTGGCACACTGCTAAAGGAATTTCTTTTCTCACGGACAATCATGGCTCAATGCATTCGTTGTGGTCGCACGCTCTCCGGGTTCACGTTCGGCAAAAAAATTTGCGACTGGTGCAAGCAGCATGAAGCGGCGCAGCGCGGCGAAGACTCGCCGTATCAGCCGGTGATGGCAACGCCGTGGAATCGTCGCGAGGCAGACGATGCCGATGCTGGTGACGCAGGCGATCTTCGGCATCAACGTTGCGGTCTTCATCGGGATGCTGCTCTCGGGCGCTTCGCCGATGGAGTCCTTCCGGGGCGAGCCTGCTGGCGTGGGGCGCAAACTACGGGCCCTACACACTGACGGGCCAGTGGTGGAGGCTTGTCACCTCCTGTTTTGTGCACATCGGCATCATTCACATTGCGTTTAACATGTGGTGCCTGTGGTCGCTCGGCGGATGGCGGAGCGGCTGTACGGGCGCTTTACATTCGCATGTGTCTATCTTCTGTGCGGATCTCAGGGAGTCTCTGCAGCGTGTGGTGGCATCGCACTCCCACGCTCAGCGCGGGCGCATCCGGAGCCATCTTCGGCATTGCCGGAGCGGTGATCGCATCGCTGAAGCTGGGTGAGTTCGCCTCCGGTGAAATGGCCCAGAGCACGATGCAGAGCCTGATTGCCTTTGTGGGATACAACGTGGTCTTCGGCGTCATCAGCGGAAGAACCGACAACGCCTGCCACGGCGGAGGACTGCTGTGCGGGCTCGTGCTGGGAGCACTGATTGCGAAGGTTGCACCGGGCGATCGTCTGATACCTCGGCTCGGAGTGCTGATGGTGGTGGCCGCGGCGCTGTGCGCTGGAATGTTTACCCTGCAGCGCAGCCGCGCCTATCCCTATTACCTGATGCGCGCCAGCGAGCAGATTGAAGATGGAAAGAGCGATGCGGCGATTCCGTTGTACGAGGCTGCGCTGAAGCTTCGTCCGGAGTCGGCAGGCGCAATCCATTACGAACTGGGGCGGGTGTACTGGGAGAAGAAGGACTATGCCGTCGGCCGAGCGCGAGTTGCAAAAGGCGCTGGACGACTGCACCCGACGGACCAGGCAATACTTTACGAGC
This sequence comes from uncultured Acidobacteriota bacterium, assembly GCA_963779365.1. Taxonomy (GTDB): domain Bacteria; phylum Acidobacteriota; class Terriglobia; order Terriglobales; family Acidobacteriaceae; genus TOLSYN. The sequence continues at coordinate 55,211 of CAVZYB010000024.1, forward strand.
TGGGCGGGGTGCGCCTGGAGGAACATGCACTTGCGATGCGCGGCAGAGCTTTGCGCAACTGCTTGCGATGAATCCGCAGAGCGCCGAAGCCCATCTGGGTTTGGGCGTGGTGGCGTTTAGCGAGGGCAACTGCGCGCTGGCGCAAAGTGAATATGCCGAGGCCGAGCAGCTGAATCCGCAGCTCGCCGGACTCCACGCCCGGCAAGGGGCGTGCCTGATGCGGCGGAAGCATTATGGCGGAGCGATTGCCGCCTTTCGCAAGGAGATCGAAGTGAGCGGTGACGATGAGGCTTCCGAGCGCTCGCTGGCCGAGGCATACACAGGCGAAGGGCATGACGGCGGAAGCCGATGCCGCGAAGCAACAGGCGGAAAAGCTGAAGGCAAAGGGCGTTCAGGAGTAAGCTGCGACTGCGAATGAAGCCAATAGCAGCGATCAAGATTTAAGACCGCAGTCTAACCTATTGCACGGACGATTCCGGCGCGCGTCGCACGGCACATGAGGTGCGCTGCGCGGTATGCGAGTGCTGGCGATTCAAGTGTTGGGGCGATTCTGCCGTTAGAAGGTTTGAGGGAGATGCTGGCCGGGAGCACCGATGCATAAGATCGCCACGTTGACAGATGCGGAATCGATCGATACTCGCAATTGGGAAGAGTTGCTGTGCACGAGCGCACAGGAAGTCTTCGAGATGATGATTGGCATCCCGCTGGAGCGATGCCCTGTCACTTCGCCATACCAGGCCGGAGAGTTTACGGCCGTCATTGGACTGGCCGGTGCCGCTCAATGGAGTTTTTGCGATCCGCTGCGATGAGCGGACAGCATATGGGACTGGCGTGCGGAATGCTGGGCGTGGACGAGAAAGAGGCGCGGGCCGAAGTGTGGGACGCGCTGGGCGAAGTCTGCAATATGGTGAGCGGAAATTTCAAGGGCAAGACGGGCAAGGCGGGAGAGATGTCTGTGATCTCGGTCCCGACCGTGATTCGCGGACATGATTACAGAGTGCGGCCGCTGATCAACGGCTCATTTGTGGAGTGCCTGATGCAGACCGCAGATGGAATGATTCACCTTCGCCTGGACTACAAGCTGGGATAGCGCGGGCGCTGAGCCGCAAGAGCGGCTAAGGAGTACGTGAAAAATGAAGCGCGCCAACTTGGCTGAGTTGGCGCGCTGATTTTTTCGCGCTAGTTGAGGAAGAAGGTGCGATAGAGGGTATCGCGCTGTACGGGGCGGAAACCGGCATCGCGGATGATGCGGCGCAACTCTTCTTCGGTGGTGCAGTTGGTGGTGCCCGCAGCCTTGACCACGTTTTCTTCCAGCATGACCGAGCCGACATCGTTGCCGCCGAAGCGCAAGCCCATCTGGCAGACCTTCAATCCCTGGGTGACCCAACTGGCCTGCACGTTGGGAAAGTTGGAGAGGAAGATGCGCGAGATCGCCAGGGTCTTGAGGTATTCGACCGCGGTGGACTCAGGCCAGCCACGGCCGCCAAGAGCGGTGTGTTTCGGCTGGAAGGTCCAGGGGATGAAGGCGGTGAATCCGCCGGTCTCTTCCTGCAGATCGTAGACGCGCTGAAAGTGGTTGACGCGGTGCGCTTCGGTTTCGCCCACGCCGAACATCATGGTGGCAGTGGTCTTCATGCCGAGTTTGTGGGCGGTGCGGTGAACGTCGAGCCAGTCCTGGGTGGTGCACTTGAGGCGGGCGACCTTGGAGCGGACCTCGTCATCGAGAATCTCCGCGCCGCCGCCGGGGATCGATTGCAGTCCGGCGTCCATGAGGCGGCGAATGGTTTCGTCCAGCGAGAGATTGCTGAACTCGGCGATGCCAATGATTTCGCTGGCCGAGAGGCAGTGCAGATGCACCTGCGGGAAGCGCTGCTTGATGCCGCGGAAGAGAGACTCGAACCAGTCGATTTTGAGATCAGGATTGATGCCGCCCTGCATGAGCACACCAGTGCCGCCCATCTCGATGGTTTCGGCGATCTTTTCGTAGATGGTTTCGAAGTCGAGGAGGTAGCCCTTTTCGCGGCCCGGACCCTTCACGGGCGCATAGAAGGCGCAGAAGGAGCAGTACTCGGTGCAGATGTTTGTGTAGTTGATATTGCGGTCGATGATGTAGCTGACAATGCCGTCGGGATGAAGCTTGCGGCGGATGGCATCGGCTTCCATGCCGATACCGATCAGATCATCGGAGCGGAACATCTCGAGAGCTTGTGGCGTGGGTAAGGCTCATACAAACTTCATGATATCAGCAGGCCGAGGCTTCGAGTTTCAAGAGTTGGAAGTCCGCGAGTTAGAATCAAGTCAGGTGCACCCACTTGTCCGGCGGCGGGGCACCTGAGCGCAAGATTGCTACTTCGTCGCGGTGGTGCTGGAATTGCTGGCGTGCGCGACAATCTTGTCACTGATCTTGTTATAGGTAGGCTGGTTGACAATCTTGCGGGTGAGCAGGTCACGTTTGGTGTGATAGGGGCGTCCGGCGATGATTTTGGCGGAAATGGCATCGCCAACGCCATCGAGTTTCATGAGGTCCGCCTTGCTGGCGCTGTTGATGTCGATCTTGCCGGTGACTTTGTCGGCGGCGGCTTTGGTGCCATTCGCGGTAGCGGAGCCAACGTCCTTGGCGGCGTCTTTGGTAGCGGTGCCGGCGCTCTGCATGGAACTCTTGGACTGGTCGGCCTGGGTCTGGGCATATGCGATGCCTGGCAGAGTGGCGAGCGCGAGGACGAGCAGAATACTGAGGGCGCGATGTTGCTTCTTCATTGCTGGATACTCCTTACGAGGAGAATTGAACTAGATGAGATGGCTGGAATCAGCGGCTATGCTGCCCGGCGCTGAGGCTGATCGGAGATTTCGGCGGTGCGGCGGCGGCGTTCGCGGATATAGAACCAGAGCGCGACGGCTCCTGCGATCACGCCGAGGGTGGCGACGGTCCAGAGCGCAGGCTGGTAGTAGCCGCGGAGCCAATGAAAGATGTTGTGTCCGTAACGCTCCGTGATCCAGGCGAGGAGGCCGAAGCGAACGAGGCGTCCGAAGGTCCACGCCAGAAGGAAGCGGAGCCAGGGATATTGCAAGGCTCCGGCAGCTAAGATAAAGGCGGAAGCGGGCATGGGAGGGGGAGCCACGGCGCCCACGAACATCGACCAGAAACCCCAGCGCTGGAAGGCGGCAAAGATCTTTTTGGAACGGCTCGCGCCAAGCCTTTTTTCGAGCGCTTCCTCGCCACTTTTGCGGCCTAGCTGAAAGCTGGGCCATGTGCCGAAGACCGAGCCGGCGGTAGCCATGAGGGCGTAGTACCACCAGAGTTCCTTGTGCGCGGCGGTGAGGACGATGAGAAGAGCGTCAAAGCTGCCAGGCGCAGGGAACGGACATATCAAGCAGGCCGAGAGGAAAGAAGGCGATGGCACCAAAGCGGCGCACGACGATCCAGAGCGAATGAACGAAGGGCGCCAGCAGAAGTGTCATGTCCATTAGACGTTGAAAGCGCGTGCAGGGTTCGAGAGGCAAGCTGGATTGCATCGCTTTGAAACTTGAGACATTCATATTCCGGTACAATCAAAGATCGGGATGAATGCCAATTGGATGCTGGTGCATCGTGCGGCTTCCGGTAACATCCAATTCAGCAAGATTACCGACATCCTGCAAAGGGAAGTGCCTAACATGCTTGAGTTGTGTATGGAGATGGCTCAGTGAAGACCGAATGTATGCCGTTCACGGCGATTCCGCACAACTCACGGCTGTTCCTGGATTTCTTGTTTCAGTACGAGAAGGTGGAACGCTTCTACGCCCACCGGCCACACGCGCAGGCGGTGCTGGAGTATGCGCGGCGACTGGAGTTTCCGGCGGAGCGGCGGGCGCGCGTGGCGGACGTGCTGGAGAAGCAGAACCGCCGATGGGGCGCATCGGCCGCGGCCCTGGCCTCGATTGAGAAGTTCCGCCAAGGCGCGGTGGTCTGCATCAGCGGACAGCAGGTGGGGGTGTTGGGCGGACCGCTCTACTCGGTACTGAAGGCGGTTTCAGCTCTGCAGATGGCCGAGGAACTTTCGGCGCAGGGGATTGCGGCGGTTCCCGTCTTCTGGCTGGCCACCGAGGATCATGATCTGGCAGAGATCGCCAGCGTGACCATCCCGGACGGGTGCGAGTTGGAGAAGCTGACGGCGGCCGATCCGAATGGGACGGAAGCTCCGGTGGGTCGATTGCGCTGGAGCGCGGATCGAAGCGATGGTGGAGCGGGCGACGGCCGTGCTGGGGCCAGGGTGGGTGAGCGAAGCACTACGCGAGAGCTATCGCGTGGGCGAAACCTATGGCTCGGCATTTGCACGGCTCTTCACGCGGATATTGGCTGGAACCGGGATGGTACTGGTCGATCCGCTGGATGATGAACTGCATGCGATTGCGCAGCCACTGTTTACGGCGGCGGCGGAGCGCGCGGAAGAGCTCGACCAGGCTCTGCTGGAGCGCGGCACGGCGCTGCACAAGGCGGGGTATCACGAGCAAGTGCGAGTGACGCCGGAGTCGACCCTGCTGTTCTCGCTGGAGGGCAACCGGCGTACGGTGCTGCATCTCGCGGGCGATGGCTTCATGTTGGGGGCGCAGCGGATATCGCGGAGCGAGATGCTGGAGAGGATTGCCGCGCATCCAGAGCAGTTCAGCGCCAACGTACTGTTGCGGCCCGTGGTGCAGGACTATCTGTTTCCGACGGCGGTGTACTTTGGCGGACCGGCAGAGCTGGCGTATTTTGCGCAGGCAGGGGTGGTGTACGAAAAGCTGCTGGGGCGCACCACTCCGGTGATGCCGCGGCTTTCGGCAACCATCATCAGCCCGGCGATGAGCGATCTGCTGGCGCGCTACCGGCTGAGCTTCAGCGATTTGTTCCACGGCAGCGAACGGGTTTGCGAACTGCTCGCCTCGCGAGTACTGGCACCGGGGCTGCGGGAGGCGTTGCACGCGGCAAAGGAGTCGCTCGAAAGCCATCTGGAAGCATTGCGGGAAGAGCTGCGGAAGCTGGACCCGACGCTGGTGGATTCGGCCGCGCGAAGCGAGCGCAAGATGCTGTATCAGCTCTCAAAGATTGGCAGCAAGGCGGCCCGGGCGGAGTTGCGGCGCAACGAAGCGCTGACCAGAGACGCGCATCGGGTGGTGACCGAGCTGTTTCCGCACAAAGAGCTGCAGGAACGCGTACTGCCGGGGATCTATTTCTGGCGCAGTACGGGCCGGAGCTGATTACGGAGTTGAAGAAAGCGGCAGCTCCGCAGTGTCCAGGGCACCAGATTATCCGGCTTGTGAGCGCAGGCGGGAGCGGGCTTTTCCCCAGAGAACGAAATTTGGAAGCCCGGCAGCTCTCGTTGCCGGGGGTAACTGGTGCTACGATGGATGCGCTATGTCAAAGAAGCAGAAGAATTCCGCGCTCGAAGTTGGTTTCGAACTGATGTGTCCATGCTGCGAGGCAACGCTGCGGGTGGACCCGGTGACCCGCGCGGTCATCGCCCACAAGGCGAAGCCGGTGCCTAAAACATTTGCCGATATGGAAGAGGCAGCCCGCGCCATGCGCGAGCAGGATGTGCGTAAGGAATCGATCTTCCGCCAGAGGCTGATCGGAGATTTCGGCGGTGCGGCGGCGGCGTTCGCGGATATAGAACCAGAGCGCGACGGCTCCTGCGATCACGCCGAGGGTGGCGACGGTCCAGAGCGCCGGCTGGTAGTAGCCGCGGAGCCAATGAAAGATGTTGTGTCCGTAACGCTCCGTGATCCAGGCGACGAGGCCGAAGCGGACGAGGCGTCCGAAGGTCCACGCCAGAAGAAAGCGGTGCCAGGGATATTGCAAGGCTCCGGCAGCTAAGACAAAGGCGGAAGCGGGCATGGGAGGGGGAGCCACGGCGCCCACGAACAGCGACCAGAAACCCCAGCGCTGGAAGGCGGCAAAAATCTTTTTGGAACGGCGCGCGCCAAGCCTTTTTTCGAGCGCTTCCTCGCCACTTTTGCGGCCTAGCTGAAAGCTGGGCCAGGCGCCGAAGACCGAACCGGCAGTCGCCATGAGGGCGTAGTACCACCAGAGATCTTTGTGCGCGGCGGTGAGGACGATGAGCAGAGCATCGAAGCTGCCCGGAGCAGGGATTACGGACATATCGAGCAGGCCGAGAGGAAAGAAAGCGATGGCACCAAAGCGGCGCACGACGATCCAGAGCGAATGAACGAAGGGCGCGAGCAGAAGTGTCATGTCCATTAGACGTTGAAAGCGCGTGCAGGGTTCGAGAGGCAAGCTGGATTGCATCGCTTTGAAGCTTGAGACATTCATATTCCGGTACAATCAAAGATCGGGATGAATGCCAATGGATGCTGGTGCATCGTGCGGCTTCCGGTAACATCCAATTCACCAAGATTACCGACATCCTGCAAAGGGAAGTGCCTACATGCTTGAGTTGTGTATGGAGCTGGCTCAGTGAAGACCGAATGTATGCCGTTCACGGCGATTCCGCACAACTCACGGCTGTTCCTGGATTTCTTGTTTCAGTACGAGAAGGTGGAACGCTTCTACGCGCACCGGCCACACGCGCAGGCGGTGCTGGAGTATGCGCGGCGGCTGGAGTTTCCGGCGGAGCGGCGGGCTCGGGTGGCGGACGTGCTGGAGAAGCAGAACCGCCGATGGGGCGCATCGGACGCAGCACTGGCCTCGATTGAGAAGTTCCGCCAAGGCGCGGTGGTCTGCATCAGCGGACAGCAGGTGGGGGTGTTGGGCGGACCGCTCTACTCCGTACTGAAGGCGGTTTCAGCTCTGCAGATGGCCGAGGAACTGTCGGCGCAGGGGATTGCGGCGGTTCCCGTGTTCTGGCTGGCCACCGAGGATCATGATCTGGCAGAGATCGCCAGCGTGACCATCCCGGACGGGTGCGAGCTGGAGAAGCTGACGGCGGCCGACCGAATGGGACGGAAGCTCCGGTGGGTTCGATTGCACTGGATGCGCGGATCGAAGCGATGGTGGAGCGGGCGACGGCAGTGCTGGGGCCGGGGTGGGTGAGCGAAGCGCTACGCGAGAGCTATCGCGTGGGCGAGACCTATGGCTCGGCATTTGCACGGCTCTTCACCCGGATACTGGCCGGAACCGGGATGGTACTGGTCGATCCGCTGGACGATGAGCTGCATGCGATTGCGCAGCCACTGTTTACGGCGGCGGCAGAGCGCGCGGAAGAGCTCGACCAAGCTCTGCTGGAGCGCGGCACGGCTCTGCACAAGGCGGGGTATCACGAGCAGGTGCGGGTGACGCCGGAGTCGACCCTGCTGTTCTCGCTGGAGGGCAACCGGCGCACGGTGCTGCATCTGGCGGGCGATGGCTTCATGCTGGGGGCGCAGCGGATATCGCGGAGCGAGATGCTGGAGAGGATTGCGGCGCATCCGGAGCAGTTCAGCGCCAACGTACTGTTGCGGCCCGTGGTGCAGGATTATCTGTTTCCGACGGCGGTGTACTTTGGCGGACCGGCAGAGCTGGCGTATTTTGCGCAGGCAGGGGTGGTGTACGAAAAGCTGCTGGGGCGCACCACTCCGGTGATGCCGCGGCTTTCGGCAACCATCATCAGCCCGGCGATGAGCGATCTGCTGGCGCGCTACCGGCTGAGCTTCAGCGATTTGTTCCACGGCAGCGAACGGGTTTGCGAACTGCTGGCCTCGCGAGTACTGGCACCGGGGCTGCGGAAAGCGTTGCACGAGGCAAAGGAGTCGCTGCGAAAGCCATCTGGAAGCATTGCGGGAAGAGCTGCGGAAGCTGGACCCGACGCTGGTGGATTCGGCCGCGCGGAGCGAGCGCAAGATGCTGTATCAGCTCTCAAAGATTGGCAGCAAGGCGGCCCGGGCAGAGTTGCGGCGCAACGAAGCGCTGACCAAAGACGCGCATCGGGTGGTGACCGAGCTGTTTCCGCACAAAGAGCTGCAGGAGCGCGTACTGCCGGGGATCTACTTTCTGGCGCAGTACGGGCCGGAGCTGATTGCGGAGTTGAAGAAGGCGGCAGCTCCGCAGTGTCCGGGACACCAGATTATCCGGCTTGTGAGCGCTAGGCGCGACCGGCTTTTCTCCAGAGAACGAAAATTTGGGAGTCCGGCGGCTCTCGTTGCCGGGTGTAACTGGTGCTACCATGGATGCGCTATGTCAAAGAAGCAGAAGAATTCCGCGCCCGAAGTTGGTTTCGAACTGATGTGTCCATGCTGCGAGGCAACGCTGCGGGTGGACCCGGTGACCCGCGCGGTCATCGCCCACAAGGCGAAGCCGGTGCCTAAAACATTTGCCGATATGGAAGAGGCAGCCCGCGCCATGCGCGAGCAGGATGTGCGTAAGGAATCCATCTTCCGCCAGTCGGTGGAAGCCGAAAAGAACAAGGCCGACCTGATGGAGAAGAAATTTGCCGAGGCGGTGAAGCGGGCCAAGGAAGCGCCCGATCCGTCGAAGCCGTTTTTGCGCGACTTTGATTTGGATTAGACGGCTGACCGGGACTCGCAGGATTGGGATTCGAGGATAGGCTAGAGGCGAATGCTACTGCTGGGGCACCGGGGCTGTCGCGGCAAAATTATGGAGAACACGTTTGCCGCTTTCGATCATGCGATCGAAAGCGGCTGCGATGGCTTTGAACTGGACGTGCGGCGGAGTTCGGATGCGGTTCCGGTGATTTGGCACGATGCCCGGGTGCGCGGCCACTTCATCTCACGGCACGGCTTTGGCAGTCTCCGCGAACGGTGCTTGATGGCAGGACGGCTGCGGCGCCGGCGGGTGATCGAACTCTGCCAACTGGAAGAGGTGCTGGCCCGCTACGCGCACGTTGGCTGGATGGATATCGAGCTGAAGGTGCGCGGACTGGAAGCGCAGGTCGCCGGTTTGGTGCGGCGCTATCGTCCGGCGCGGGGATTTGTCATCTCATCTTTCCGGCGGCCGGTTCTGCTGGACCTGCATCGCATCGATCCTTCACTGCCGCTGGCCTACATCTTCGACCGGATGCCGCGGGCGAAGGTGTGGCGCGATCTGCCCATTCAATTTGTGAAGCCGAGCGCGCGTCTGGTGACTGCGGCACGAGTGCGGCAATTCCATGCGGAGGGAATGAAAGTGCTGGTGTGGACGGTGAATCATGGGTCAGCCATGCGCCGGCTGACCGACGCCGGAGTGGACGGGATGATCGGGGACGATCCGGTGCTGCTGGCGAGCGGCAGGGAATAAGCGCAAACGCTGGGCGATAAAAGACGCGAGCGCGAAACGGTCATGGAACAAGGTCGATTCCAGTTAGAAAAACTTGAGGCTGCACGAGAAAGTTGGGCAGTGTAGGGATACCTCGCTGCGCTCGGGATGACACCTCAGAAAGAGAAATAACAAGAAACAAGAGCAAATAAACAAAAGAAGAGCATAAACAGCAAGGGCAATGCAAACGACTAAGCTGCGACCCCGTCTGGTTTGAGATTTCCGGGCTTGTGCAGGAATCGGCTGCGTTCTTCTTCGAAGGCTTGAACTTCTTCTTTCATGCGGCGCTCGCTCCAGTTCAGGGCGGGAGCGATGCGCGAGGCCGCCTGAATGGTATTGTCCTCGCTCCAATTCTGATCGAGCGCCATGGGGACGCGGCGCAGAAGGATGTCGGCGAGAGTGAAGGCGTGCTCGTAGGTGACGGCCTCGACGGCCTGGGCTACCAGTTGCGGACGGCCATCCACGATGGGCATGCGCAGAACGGGATCGCGCATGGCATTGTGCACGATGCACATGGCGTGGCGGCCATGCCAGCGGGCGATGGCTTCCGTGCTCTCCTGCGGGATTCCGGTGGAGGCATGAACCGCGCTGGCCCACCGCTCCAAGGTGTTTTGCACTTCGCTGGACTCCTCGCAGGCGCTCTGTGGCGCGGGTTCGCTGTCCGCAGGATGAAGGCCCATGGTACTCGCCGTCTTATGGGCGAGCGCGTTGGCCGTGGTCAGGGTGGCTCCGAAGATGGAGAGCAGGCCGAGTGCGCCCTCATCGGCGTGATTGTGCAGAACATGGCCGCTGTCCGCGGGGACCGATGCGGAGCAAGCTCCGGCCGGGATGGTAGGGGATGGGGCGCACTCCGGCATAGCTGAAGGCGATGTCGCCGAGCGTGAGCCCTGCTTGCGGAAATAGGGCGTTGGCGGCGGACAGCAGGAATCCAATCTCCTCCGCGCTGGGTGCGACCAGCGATGGATCGCCGCAGTGGCTGGCTTCCGTGGTGCCGACCTGCAACATGCCATTCCAGGGAGCAATCGAGATCGGGCGCCCCTTGGTGGTGCTGGCGTGGAGACCGATGGTGGGAGCGCCTTCCCAGCGGCGGAGCATGATATGCGACTCGCGTACGCTACTGGCCAGGGGTGAGCGGGCGTTGAGACCCGTGAGGTCGCGCACGAGATCGACCCAGGGACCGGTGGCGTTGATGACCCACTCGCTTTGTACGTAACTTTCCTGCCCGGTCACGGAGTCGCGCAGGCGTACGCCTTGAACCCGGCCCTCGGCGGTGTGGATGGCGAGCACGGCAAGATGATTGCGCGCGATGGCTCCAGCGGCACAGGCATCGCGCAGCCAATCGGCTACCAGACGCTCGGGGAACTCGCACTGCGCGTCCTGGTACGGATACAGCGCCCAGCGCCGGGCGGGGTCGAGCGAGCGGCGCAGGGCCTCGATTTCGGGGCCAGGCGCGGCAGGAGGAAATCCGCCGAGCTTGCGGTAGAGCCAGAGGGCAGTGCGAA
>CAVZYB010000025.1:0-169021 GCA_963779365.1 uncultured Acidobacteriota bacterium
TACCGGGGAGGATATGCTGAACATGGCCTTCAGCATGATGTCCAACCGCCAGAAGCAGAAGTTCAAAGAGTGTGCTGAGATCGATTTGGCGTACGGCGCTGCGGGCCTCGGGCGTTTTCGTGTCAACGTATTTCAGCAGCGCGGCAATGTGGGCATTGTTCTCCGTGTCATCCCTACCAAGATTCGCGCGCTTGAGGAACTCTTCCTTCCGGCGGTCACCGAACGAATTTGCGAAGAAGCCCGCGGTCTGGTGTTGGTTACCGGCGTCACCGGCTCGGGTAAGTCCACCACGCTTGCGGCCATGATTGACCGCATCAACTCGTCGCGGCCGGAACACATCATCACCATCGAAGACCCGATCGAATTCCTCCATCGCGATAAAAAAGGCTTTGTAAATCAGCGCGAAGTGGAAGTCGATACCCCGTCCTTTGGCAGCGCCCTGCGGGCCAGCCTGCGCCAGGACCCCGACGTTATTCTGGTCGGCGAAATGCGCGACCTGGAGACGATCTCTACTGCGCTCCATGCCGCGGAAACCGGCCACATGGTGTTCAGTACGCTGCACACGCTCGATGCCGTGGAGACCGTGAACCGGATCATCAGCGTCTTTCCGCCTCCGGAGCAGAAGCAGATTCGTCTGCAACTGGCGGCAACCCTGCGTGCCGTGGTCAGCCAGCGCCTGGTGAGGCGTTGTGATGGTGCCGGCCGCGTGCCGGCCGTGGAAGTGCTCATCTCCACCGCCTACATTCGCGAGTGCATCACCACCCCCGAGAAGACCCGCAACATCAAAGAAGCGCTCCAGCAGGGAACCTCGCAGTATGGAATGCAGACCTTTGACCAATCGCTCTACGACCTGCTCCAGAAGGGCCTGATCTCCTACGAGACCGCGATTGAGAACGCCAGCAACCCGGATGATTTCAAACTTCGCGTGCAGGGAATTTCCGGTACGGCGGAATCGACGCGCGATCAGCTCTCACAACAGTTGGGCCGCTTCTAAGTCACTGTTGTTTTTTGCGTGTGAATTTCGATCGCAGGCCGCCTCGCGTGAAAATCTTCTTCCGCGACTTGGGCTATTTCCTCAGCAATCAACTGCATCCCCCCAGTTTTTTCTATGGCAACCTCTTTCCATAACCTCGTATCTCATGCTCATTCCTGTGTTCATTAGTAGCGCAACAACTCGGCACAGGCTTGACCTTTGGGAAATGGAAGAAGGAAGACGATGAAAAGCTTAGTCTGCACAGCGGTGGTCTTGTTCGCTTTGAGCTACGCTGCATCCGCGCAGTCGCACTACTTGGACAACGCAGGATTCAGCGGCGGTTACACGCACATCACTGGCTATTCTGGTACGAACGGCTTCGATGTCGGTGCCGAAGTGATAGCAGTGAGGCCAGTTTCGATTGCCTTTGACTACGACAGCGCGTGGAATAGCTCCTCTCTCACAAGTTTATCGGATTCAGGATTGGTTTCCACACATACTCATTTACAAGACTTCATCGTAGGTCCGCGCGCCTATTTCCCACTCGCGTTTAAGAATAAGGACGTCAATGGACCGTGCGGCGGCAAGTGGGGCAGTCTGCGCTCGCTCATGCCGTTTGTCGAAGCACAGTTCGGTGTATCCCATATTGATCAGAGTATCTCGTCTCAAGGCTTCTCCCAATCAGGCTCGAACACCGGCTTTACATGGGAGTTGGGCGGCGGGGCGGACATCCGTTTGAATCCGCATTGGGCCTTTCGCGGGAAGCTTGACTTCCTTCGTACTCACTTCCTTAGCGCCGGTCAGAGCCACGCGCGCGTTGGCCTCGGTCTGATTTACACCGTGAAAGCACGGCCAAAGTGGGAAAAGTAGTTATCAGCAGCCAACGATAAAGAGCAAGAATCCGCCGCCCGCGGTAACAGTTTTCTTAACAGCGGAGACCGGCATCTACGCGCCGGTGCAGGCGTGGTGTATCGCTTCCGGACTCTCCTGCCTTGCATAAATCCTCCATCGGTCGGAAACTGTACTGACGATGGGATGGAAAAAAAGCGGGGCCAGGAAGATCTACACGGAAAGCACTTTGTACGAGTATGCGGTTGGCGCCCTGGGCCGCAGGATGCGGACAGTCGCGGAGTTGAAGCGCCTGATGCGCACGCGCGCCGGGCAGCAAGAGGACTGCGACATCTTGGTCGAGGCGGTCACCGCGCGCCTCAAAGAGCAGCGCTATCTGAACGATACCAGCTACGCAACCGCTTACTCCGCCTATCGCCGAGACACTGAAAAGTTCGGCCGCCTGCGTGTGGTGCAGGATTTAAAGGCCAAGGGCGTTCACCCGGACGTCATCGGCAAGGCTATCGGCGAAACCTACAGTGAGGTTGACGAGCAGAAACTCGCTCGCCAGTTTACCGAGCGCAAGCGTCTCAAGCAGCCTCAAGATCAGAAGGAAGCAACCCGCATCTTTCGCATGATGGCGCGTGCCGGATTTTCCACCCAGGTCATTGTAAAATTGCTGCGCGACTGGAAGGTCGAAGACGAAACGCTCTCCGCGCTCGAACAGGAGCGCGAGATGGCCGAACAGGCCCCGGTAGGCGAGGACGAATCGTGAATTCACAACCGCAGCCCGAATGGCTCAAGGCGGTCGAGCATCTCTCCACGTCCGATTCCAAACTCGCCGCGCTGATTGCGCAGGTCGGCCCCTGCACCATTGAGATCCCGCATCACTTCAGCATCTTCTACTCGCTGGCCCGCTCCATCATCTATCAGCAACTGGCCGGGGCTGCCGCTGCCGCCATCATGGGACGAGTCGAGGCGCTCTTTCCCAAGGGGCGCATGACCCCAAGAAACCTGCTGGAGATGGAGGACGCCTCATTGCGCGGAGCCGGACTCTCGCAGAACAAACTGGCGGCCCTGCGCGATCTCGCGGCCAAGTGCCTGGACGGCACCGTCCCCACCAAGCGGGCACTTGCTCGGATGAGTGATGAGGCGATCATCGAGCGCATATCCCAGGTGCGCGGCATCGGCCGCTGGACGGTGGAGATGATGCTGCTATTCCGGTTGGGCCGTCCGAATGTGCTTCCGGTGGATGATTATGGGGTGCGCAAGGGCATGCAGCGTCTCTACAAGTTGCGCGAACTGCCCAACAAGGAAGCCATGCGCCGCCGCGCCCGTAAGTGGGAGCCGTGGTGTTCCGTTGCAAGCTGGTATCTGTGGCGCTGCGCCGAACTTCCCGCACCCAAGCCTCGCGGCAAAGCCAAAGCCGCCGCCCCAAGAAAAAAAGTCGCGACGGAAGAATGCAGCGACGAAAAAGGCCGCCAGCTAGGCGGCCTTACAAAACCTGTCATCGTGCCGCTACTTCAACTTCACGTCAAACGTTGCGCGGCAATGCACGTCCGGCATGAATTCCACTATCTCCAGTCTTGTCATCTTTGCTGATGTAAATATAGACCGGCTTCTTCGGAACTTCCGGCAGCTTTACGATCTTGGCTTGTCCACTGGCACTGGTGTAGGTCTCCAGGTCGAGCTTTTTCGCGCCCATAAATCCATAGCGAATGCGCGTGGTAACTTTTGCATTGTAGACCGGTTTGGAGTCTGCTCCGGTCACGTTGATTAAGGCTGAGCAGGTGCCAAGCTCCGCCGAAATCTCGGTGGGCGGAGCCGCAGCCGTGCTGCTCTGGGCGTTTCCTGGTTTTGCATAAAAGAGCAAAAGGCTGAACAGAAGCAGGGTAGTCGAGAAAAGATTACGCATGTGTTTAAGGGTACAGCAGAGCCGCTAAGACTGCACGCTCTTCAGCGCGGCCGCCAGCCTCTCCTGCGCATCACTGAGCCGTCCGATCATTTGAACATCCACCAGCGTGTGGTTACTTTCCAGCCGTTCGCGCAACGCCACCACGAGCTGATGAAGCTTTTCCAGTTGTGCCAGCGCCTTTGTCTTGCTGGAATTGGCTTCCGTATAGTTCAGGGCCAGGGCGCGCAGAATATGGTTTAGTTTTTCCTGTCCGTCCCAGCCGAGGTCGCACCATTGCAATCCCATGCCGACCGTGGGACGCGAGGAGCGCACCTCGGCCACGCCGTTGATCTGCACTCCGTTCAGGATGAACTGCCCGCTGACAACGTCGCCTTTGGCGGCTACATTGACGCATTGCACATAGCAGCCACCCGCGCTGATATCGCGCAGCGTGCCCCAGATTGGCACGGTAAAGGTTGCCGAATGCAAGGAAACCGAACCGCTGACGGGATAGCGGTCATTGCCGCGGCGTTCGCCCGTAGTGGTGGCCTGCGTCATCCTATCGCGCCACGGGCTCATGCCCTTTTCCAGGCAGTGCAATCCTACCTGATACGTACCGTCCCCGTTAGCGATGGTCCAGGACACTTTGAATCGGCATTTTTCGCCGCTGCTCTGCAGGCCGACGATATCCCCGGGATTCAGTTGCGCCGTCAATCCGTTGACCCGCGTGCCAGAGAGGCTGACATCAATGGTCGTCGCGGCCTGATGAAACACCTTGCCATTGGCGTCAATGCCAAGTATCCGAACACTCATGGCAACCGGGAGACGGCTTTCGCGCCGCTTGGGAAGCACTGGAACCTGGTTACCGGATCTGACTGCAAAATCCATTCCTACCTCAATGACCGCAGCTTATTATCGCCTCACATCCCGATTGTCGCAAAAGATTTCGCGACTCAAAAAGCGTTCGTTTTCAGGGATGGGATACATACGGTACCACAGTCCCAGTTTCGAAGCTCGCTCCGAGCCTGGGACGGGAGAATGGTAGAATCAACTTTTCGTCTCCCTTCGGGCGTCTGCCGCCGCGCATCTGGCGCGGCTTTTTGGCGGCCTTGGGATTCATCGGAAGTGACTCGTATGCCTACTGGAAATGATGTTCGACGCATGTTCCTGGACTTTTTTGTCCAGAAGGGACACCGCGAGGTGCACAGCTCCTCGCTGGTCCCAGCCAATGATCCCACTCTGCTGTTCACCAATGCAGGCATGAACCAGTTCAAAGATGTCTTCCTCGGCGTCGAACAGCGCGACTATTCGCGCGCCACCACTTCGCAGAAGTGTGTCCGCGCCGGGGGTAAGCACAACGATCTTGAAAATGTCGGCTTTACGAATCGCCATCATACTTTTTTTGAAATGCTCGGCAATTTCAGCTTTGGCGACTATTTCAAGAAAGACGCCATCGCCTACGCGTGGGAGCTGATCACCTCGCCCCAGTGGTTCAACATGCCGGCGGAAAAGCTCTACGTCACCATCTTCCGGGGAGGGAATGGCATCGTACTACCCAGAGATCAGGAGGCCTACGATTTCTGGGTTAAGGTGGGCGTCCAGCCGGAACGCATCTTCGAACTCGGCATGAAGGAAAATTTCTGGCAGATGGGCGACACCGGCCCGTGCGGCCCCTGCTCTGAGATTCACTACGACATGGGCGTTGCGTCCAGCGACAGAAAGCTGCCTGAATGCGCCGCCGGAGAGTGCAAGTTCCCCTGCGAGTGCGGCCGCTATGTCGAAATTTGGAACCTCGTCTTCATGCAGTTCGACCGCAACTCAGATGGGGTGCTGAACCCGCTCCCCAAGCCTTCCATCGACACCGGAGCCGGACTCGAACGCGTGACCGCCGTGCTGCAAGGCGTGGTCAGCAACTATGACACCGACCTGTTTGTCCCGCTCATCAAACGCGCCGCCGAGTTGACCGGTGCCGATAACAGGAAGGCCGGCGAAGAGAAGTCCACGAGCGCCGGATCGCTCCGCGTCATTGCCGACCACAGCCGCGCCGCTACATTCCTCATCAGCGACGGCATCCTTCCGGCCAACGAAGGCCGTGGCTACGTGCTGCGCAAGATCATTCGCCGCGCGATCCGCCACGGAAGGCTTCTCGGCCAGACGCAGCCATTCCTCTACAAAATGGTCGATGCCGTAGTGAAGGAGATGATCGAAGCCTATCCAGAACTTGGCGAGTCCGCAGCACGGGTAGCCAAAGTGATTGAGGCCGAAGAGACGCGTTTTGCCAGCACCGTAGCGGTTGGCCTCACGAAATTGCAGGATCTTCTCGATCACGCGGCAGAACAACATGCTGCCCGGAAAAGAGGCCTTCAAACTCTACGACACCTTTGGCCTTCCGCTGGATTTCATGACCGATGCCGCCCGCGATCAGGGCGTTCAGTTCGATCAAGCGGGCTTTGACGCCGCCATGGATGAGCAGCGCACCACCGCCCGCGCCAGTTGGAAGGGCGGGTCGCAGAAGAGTGCATCTCCGGTCTTTGCCGCACTGCCGCAGACGGTTTTCGAAGGCTACAAGCAGGAGCAATCCGCAAACTGCGAAGTTCTGGCCATCGTTGTCAACGGACAGGGCACGCAGCAGTTGCTTCCCGGTCAGCAGGGCGACTTGGTCCTCGACCATACTTCTTTCTACGCCGAGAGCGGCGGCCAGGTTGGCGACAAGGGCTGGCTCTACTCCGCAGACCGCACCGTGGTGGTCGCCGAGGTTGAAGGCGTGTACTCGCCGGTGCAGGGAGTCCGGGCGCATAAGGTCATGGCGCGCCAGCCTGTTGCCGTGGGCGAAAAGCTGATCGCGGTCGTCGATTCCGAGCTGCGCAATGCCACCCGCCGCCATCACACGGCAACCCATCTGCTCCACGCCGCGCTGCGTCAGGTCCTTGGAAGCCACGTCAAACAGGCCGGATCGCTGGTCTCGCCGGAGTATCTGCGCTTCGATTTTTCGCACTTCTCCTCGGTGGCCGACGAAGAGTTGCAGGAGATTGAGGACATCGCCAATCGCGAAGTCCTCCGCAATCAGACGGTTGAAACCGTTGAGGACGTTCCCCTCGAGGTTGCGGTCAACGAGTACCACGCGATGGCGCTGTTCGGAGAAAAGTACGGCGAGAAGGTGCGCGTGCTGAAGATCGCCGATTTCTCTACTGAACTCTGCGGCGGCACGCACGTCGCGGCCACCGGGGAAATCGGACTCATCAAGATTCTGAAAGAGGGCAGCGTCTCCAGTGGCGTGCGCCGCATCGAGGCCGTGGCCGGAGAACAGTCGTTGCGCCACTTCCGTCAGGACCACGAACTCGAAGGTCTGGTCTCGACCCTGGTAGGACGCAGCGACCTCAGCCCCGCCGAAGCGCTCCGGCAGGAACTGGATCGCCGCGAGGACGAGCTCAAGAAGCTGCGCAAGGATCTCGATCAGATTCGCATGAAGTCCGCCGCCTCTGCCGTGGCCAGCGCCGACGATCATGTGAAGGAGGTGAAGGGCATCAAGGTTCTGGCCCATCGTGCCGACAACCTTGATCGTTCGCAACTTCGCACCCTGGTCGATAACTTCCGCAACAAGATCGGCTCCGGAGTTGTGATCGTTGGCTCGGTCACCGACGGCAAGGTCGCGGTCATCGTAGGCGTTACCAAGGACCTCACCGCGAAACTTCCGGCCGGCAAGATCGTTGGCCAGGTCGCGCAGAAAGTGGGAGGCTCCGGCGGAGGCCGCCCTGACATGGCCGAAGCTGGCGGCAAAAATCCGGAAGCTCTCGACCAGGCGTTGCGCGAAAGCTACGCCACGGTCGAAACCTTGCTTGGGTAATCCACGTTTGCAAAAAAGGGCCGGACGTATCGCGCGTCCGGCCTCGGCGTGCTCGCAGAAATTGCCATGCAGCCATGACCCGCCGTAACCACGCACTCCCGCTTTCAGTGTTTCTCCTGTATTTATACGGGTTTCACCGCGTTCACTGACTGGATTCCCCTTGTCTCAATGATTGCTGTGCAGCTTTCATCGGCCTTATAATCCAGTCACTCTGGGATACCGTTCCTTTATTCCGCGTCGGGCTGAACGAGCCTTTGGAAAGCTTATGAGTATCGATCTGTGGACATTCCGAAGCCCGGCGCGGCACTGTACTCGATCCTTGGCGTTGGCCTGGGTGGTGCTTGCATTTGCCGTCGCGCTTCCCGCGCAGTCTCTGCAGCCCATTTCTGAGAACGGACGCACCATCTGGACCAACGACGGTCCGTCGCCCTCTGACGGCGCGTCTTCTGCCGGTGGTGCGAAAGCCACCCGTCAGGAAACGGACTTGTTCTACTGGAGCAACACCGAACGTCGCTGGAAGCCGGTTCGGCCCGCAACTCCCGGCGCGATGCGCTCGGCGCGCGCGCTTGCCGGAAAGGTGTCGAACTACATTGAGTCACGTCCCCACCTGGATTCGGGAAGCGCGCCGCACGTCAAAGGCGAGCTTGCCGAGCACGACCCGAACTACTCCCGCGCCGCCGGAAACCGGTCGGTAAGCGCGGCCGAAATCGATCGCTATATTAATGAAGCATCCGCCCGCCATCATGTGGATCCCAATCTCGTGCGGGCCCTGGTCAAGGTTGAGTCCAACTTCAACCCCCACGCCGTCTCCAGCAAGGGTGCCATGGGCCTGATGCAGTTGATGCCGGCGACCGCGCGCATGTATGAACTGCGCAACCCGTTTGACGCGGCGCAAAACGTCGATGCCGGGGTTCGGCATTTGAAGGGGTTACTACAAAACTTCAGAGGGGATGTTTCTCTCTCGTTGGCCGCCTACAATGCAGGACAGGGGGCAGTCGAGCGCACCGGGGGAATCCCGCCGTACACGGAAACGCGTAACTATGTAAAGCGGATCACCAATCTGATGGGTAGCAGCTCTGAGGTTGGCGTGAGCAGCTTGACGATTCCCATTCACGTCAGCCGTGATGAACGTGGTGGACTGGTATTCAGCAACACGGACTGACTCACTGGCCTGGCCAGCTTTAAGGATAATGCAGTCGATGACCGGACAAATCGATGGGCGCGGATGGAAACTCTGGCTGACGGCGTTTTCCTTGCTCTGCCTGCTTACCTCGCCCGCGTTTGCCGCAGGGGTTCGGGTCAAGAAGCAGCAGGCACGATCGCAATTTGATAACGCCGAGAGAATGCGCGAAGAGCTCAACGGCCTGCCGCAACCGGAACGTTCGCGCCGCGAGTACCAGCGCGTCACGGATGCCTACCGCCGTGTCTACTACACCGCACCCAGCAGCAGTAAGGCCGATGCCAGCGTGGTGGCCGTAGCCGAGTTGCTTGCCGAAAGCGGCCGCTCCTTCAGCGATGAGAAGGCCATGCGCGCCGCCATCGCGCAATACGAATTTCTGCGCCGCGAATATCCCGGCAGCAAGTATCGCTTTGATGCCCTATTCACCATCGGCCAGATATATAAGGATGATCTGGAAGAGAATGACAAGGCGAGGGAAACCTTCCAGGAAGTCATCCGCCGTTATCCGCATTTGCAACTTTCGGCCGACGCCCGCGATGCCATTGCTGAGATGGATCAGCAGGCGCACAGCAAGCAGAAGCCGACCCGCACTCAGGAAACAAAGGCGCCCGAGTCCCACTCACCACCGCCAAAACCGCAGGAATCCCGCGCTCAGGATTCGAAGCCGCAGGAGTCCGCAAGCGATGCGACACGCAACGCTCTGCCGCTGGTCACCGGAATCCGTCACTGGTCCACTCCTGACTACACCCGCGTCGCCATAGATCTTGAGCAGGAAGTAAAGTACGAGGCGGGCCGCGTCCCTAATCCCGACAGGATTTTCTTTGACCTGCATGACACTAAGCTGGCTTCAACCCTGGTCGGCAAGACCTTCGAGGTTTCCGATGGCTTCCTGCGCCGGGTGCGTGTCGCCCAATTTCAAAAGGGCATGGTGCGGGTCGTACTTGAGGTCGACGCGGTCTCTGACTACTCGGCCTTTCTCCTCCCGAATCCCTATCGCCTGATCGTCGATATCCACGGACGCAAGCCCAACGTGCCTCAGACTCTGGTGGCGCGCGCCCAGCAGAAAGAGGAGAAGCGTCTTCCCTCACCTTCGTCGCCCCAGGCGACGGCAGCCGGAAAGGTCCGCTCCCGAGGCAATACTGCCAACGGCTACTCCGGAAGGTGTGAATCCGAGTTTACCGGCTGAGCCGGGGCTTCCTGCGAGCAGGCCTGCCGCCGAGTTTGGCCCGAGGATGGCCGACGGCAGCTTCGTCTCGCATTTCCCTGCGGAGGTGGCGGAGAGTGACAAAGCGGTTGCCATTCCGGTAACTCTCCCTGACTCTCCGCGCCCGGTCGGGCCCTCACCTGCTCCGGATGCTGCCCAGGAGTCCACGAAGTCCGAGGTGGCCAATCTCAAGGGTCAGGAGCTCAAGGCCACCGACAAGCCCACCTCCGAGCCGACCGTGCAGGTGGTAGCCCCTCGAGGGTCAGACAAGGCGACCAGCGCGTCCAGCAGAAAGAGCCCGCGCTATCCGGAGATTCGTCAGGCTCAACCGACGGCCGACGGACAGCGCTCGCTGATTCGCGCTCTCGGTCTGAAAGTTGGCCGGATCGTGATTGATGCCGGACACGGCGGCCATGATACCGGGACTATCGGCCCCAACGGCCTGCTGGAAAAAGACCTCGTACTCGACGTTTCACTGCGGCTCGGACGGATGCTGCAAGGCAAGATGGGCGCCGAGGTGATCTACACCCGCGACGATGACACTTTCATTCCGCTGGAGACTCGCACCGCCATCGCCAATCAGCATCAGGCGGACTTGTTCATCTCAATCCACGCCAACTCCAGCCAGGACCCATCCGCCCGCGGCGTGGAGACCTACTACCTCAACTTCAATCCTTCCCCGGATGCACTCGAAGTTGCCGCCCGTGAAAACGCCGTCAGCGAAAAGTCGGTTCACGAACTCGGCGACCTGGTGAAGAAGATTGCGTTGAAGGAGAAGGTCGAGGAATCGCGAGAGTTCGCCGCCGACGTGGATCACTCGCTTTACCAGGGTCTTGCCGGGAAAGACAAGACTATGCGCGACCGCGGCGTGAAGAAAGCTCCGTTCATCGTACTCATTGGTGCCAATATGCCTTCCATCCTTGCCGAGATCTCTTTCGTCTCCAACCCGGGTGACGAGCGCAAGCTGCAGACCCCCGAGTACCGCCAGAAGATTGCGGAGTCTCTCTACAAAGGCGTGGCCCGCTACATCAATGGGCTCAGCGGAGTGAAGGTTGCAAGCAAGGGTGGCGTCGGCGAAGGCCCGCAATAAGCGAAATCAGAATCTTTCACAAAAAAACGCCCTCCAGGAAAGCCTGAGAGGGCGAATTCTTTTCGTGCGAACAAACTAAACGAGAACTCCCTGAAATTCCTCGTACGAACCCTTGAAGTCGGTGATCTTGTGGTCAGTCTCAAAGTGCCAGATCCTGGTCGCAACCTCATCGATCAGGTCTTGATCGTGGGTGGCCAGCAGCACCGTGCCCGGATAACGCTGGAGTGAAATGTTCAGCGCGTTAATCGATTCCAGATCAAGGTGGTTGGTCGGTTCATCGAGCACCAGCACGTTGGGTTTCTGCAACATCAGTTTGCAGAAGAGCAGCCGCGCCGTCTCTCCGCCGGAGAGCACGTCCGTACGCTTATTGGCCTCATCGCGGGCAAACATCATCTGTCCCAGCAGTCCGCGAATTTCTTCATCGGCCGCCCCTGGGTCCCACTGATGAAGCCACTCGAAAGCCGACATTCCTGGTGCGATCAGCGCGCGATGATCCTGCGCAAAGTATCCCACTGACGCTTCGTGTCCCCAGATCACCTTGCCATCGGACAGGAACTCACCATCGTAGCCGCTGGTTTCGCGCAGCTCTTTCATGGGCGTGGTCGGAGAGTTGGCCAGCACGGCGTTGATCAGGGTAGTCTTGCCCGCGCCGTTGCGCCCCATCAATCCAATCTTTTCTCCGCGCGTCACACTTGCCGTAAACCCGCGCAGCACCGCGACGTCTTCGTAGGACTTGGTGACGCCTTCCAACTCCAGAATGTGTTTTCCGGAGGGCCGCTTCTGTTCGAACTTGAGGTACGGACGCTGAATGTTCGACTTCGCCAGCTCCGTCAGTTGCAGCCTTTCCACCTCTTTGCGGCGGGATTGAACCTGACTTGAACGGGTACCCGCCGCGAAGCGTGCGATGAAATCGTTGAGCTGCGAAATCTTCTTCTCGCGCTGCGAGTTTTGCGACTCGATCTGCGAGCGCACCTGCGTCTTCGCCATCACCATATCGTCATAGCTTCCGGTGTAGGTGATGATCGTCTCGTAGTCGATGTCAGCGATATGGGTACACACGCTGTTCAGAAAATGGCGGTCGTGCGAGATCACAATCAGGGTGCCGTCGTAATTGTTCAGGAAATTCTGCAGCCAGTGAATCGAATCCAGATCGAGGTGGTTGGTCGGTTCGTCCAGCAGCAGCGCCTGGGGATGTCCGAACAATGCCTGCGCCAGCAGTACGCGAACCTTCTGGCCGCCCTGCAACTCGCCCATCTTGCGCTCATGCAGTTCATCCGGCAGGTCGAGTCCCTGCAGCAGCAATGCGGCATCGGTGTCGGCTGAGTAGCCGTCCTCTTCGCCGACGATGCCTTCCAACTCGCCCAGACGCATTCCGTCGTCATCGGTCAAATCCGGTTTGGCGTAGATGACCTCACGCTCTTCCATCGCGGCCCACAGGCGTTTGTTGCCCATAATGACGGTATCGATCACGCGGTAGGCGTCGAATGCGAACTGGTCCTGGCTGAGCACGCCGAACTTACGCGGGCGCACCACGGTTCCCTTCTGCGGCTCCAGTTCGCCGGTCAACAGCTTCATGAAGGTCGATTTACCGGCCCCGTTCGGACCCGTCAGGCCGTAGCGCTTTTCCGGCGTGAATGCCGTGGAAACTTCGTCGAACAGAATTTTCGCGCCGTAGCGCATGGAAACACTGGAAACTGAGATCATAAGTTTTGTCGGTTAGTGCTGAAATTGCCGGGAGGCGGGACGCACTTCGTGACTTAAGGATATCACGCGGCCTGCTCCAATCCGTCTTCCCGATCGATCAACCTGCTCTGCTCCGCAACTTCTAGTCCTCCGCCGTGGTCTAATAAAGGGTGAGGACTGATTCCCGGACCATGAAATTTCTGTATCGATCGCTTTGCGTCGCGCTCCTGGCCGTGTTCTTCGCCGCGCCTGCCGCGCATTCTCAGGCCAAGCGCCCTTCGGCAATTCTGCCCGATGCTTTTGCCGGATGGGAGCTCAGGGGCGCGCCCCAGCTCGGCACCGATCCGCGAAAGATCGACAGCCACTCCTCCAACGTGTTGAAAGAGGACCGCTTCACGGATTTTGAAATCGCCACCTACCAGCATGACGACCGCACGCTACAGGTGAAAGCCGCGCGATTCGAAGATGCCGCCGGCGCCTATGCCGCCTTTACCTTCTATCGCCAACCACTTATGCGCGCAGAAGATGCCGGAACCCTCGCCGCATCGCTGAATGAGCGTGTGCTCTTCTTCTCGGGCAATATCCTGGTCGATGTGCAGTTTGATCACGTCACCGGAATGAGCGGAGCTCAACTTCGGGAGCTTGCCGCGCATCTGCCGGAAGCCAAAGGGCCGGTCGGAGCCCTACCCACTCTTCCGAATCACCTGCCGCGGAAGGAACTCGTGCCGCAGACCGCGCGTTACCTCACCGGTCCCGAGGCTTATTCCGCGCTGAACATCAATCTCAGCCCTGAACTCATCGATTTCAGCAAAAGTCCTGAACTTCTCTGGGCACGGGTCAACGGTGATGCTCCAGGCTCAGCCGAACTTCTGCTGGTTGCCTATCCAACGCCACACATTGCCATCGACAAGCTGCCCGCGTACGAACAGCTAGCTCCGCCCTTCAGCGGGGGCACGAGCGCCGCAAAACGCAGCGGACCCATCATTGCGCTTGTTCGCGGCAACATCTCTCGCGGAGACGCCGATCGAATTCTCTCCGACGTGAACTACGATGCGAACGTCACCTGGAACGAGAACGCCGGCCAAGGCAAGCGCGACAACATTGGCAACGTCGTCGTCGCCGCTCTCACCCTGGCAGCTATTCTTTTCCTCATCTCCGTCGGCGCAGGAGCCGTTTTCGGCTTTGGAAGGATCTACTTACCCCGCTTCCGGGCGAGAAAAACAGGAGAAACACGCGACGACGGCAAGATGATCCGGCTCGATCTGCGATAGCCAAAAGTACCCGTAAGCTGGCTGCGGGCAAGAGGTTAGGCCAAAAAAGACGAATGAGTAACAAATTTTGTCATCGACGCAATCTTGGGCCAAAAAGTTAAGTTATTGAATCTAAAGACATTTGATTCCGAGAATTCCCTTGACACCCTGTTTTACAGGCTCATAGTATTTGTTCAGAAAGTTTTGACGGTCTAGCCTCCGTTGGAACTATTCTCCCTTGAAGAAGAGAAAAGGTCGCCCAGTTGCCGGGCGGCCTTTTCGTTTGCCTCGCAATACGCCTGCCTCGGAAGATACGGAGCGAGTCATCGGGCGTTTCCTTGTGCATCTAACCGATCAGGTGAGATGGGCGAATCCCGCGTACTCCCGTTGTTTCACAATCTCCGGACACCTAGCGTTTGCGGATTTCTCCACGTTCCCGCAAATCCTTCCGGCGATACGCTGATTCTTACGCACGGTGCGGGGGCGGACTGCCAGTCTGCACTTCTTGTTGCCTTGGCGGTGGCGTTCTGCGAATCCGGCATGACCGTTCTTCGTTGTGACTTGCCATTTCGTCAGGTGCATCCTCACGGGCCGCCGCCACGCAGCAGCGCGAACCGTGACCAGCAAGGGCTGCGGCATGCGGTTTGGGCGATGAAGAGAGCTTCCGGCCGGATGTTTTTGGGCGGACATTCGTACGGAGGACGTCAGGCCACGATGCTGGCGGCGGCGGAGCCGGGGCTGGTGGATGGACTGCTGCTGCTTTCCTATCCGCTTCACCCGCCCAAGAAATCGGAGCAGTTACGAACCGCACATCTTCCGAACCTACGGACACCGGCGCTGTTCGTGCACGGTTCGCGAGACAGTATGGGGATGATTGGAGAAATGCGGAGGGCGGTCAATCTCATTCACGCCCAGACGGAGTTAGTCGTCATTCAGGGCGTTGGACACGGTCTGGTCTCCGCGCGAACGGCCGGAGAGGTGTCGGCGACCGTGGTGAAGGCATTCTGGAATTTCGTCGAATCTGCCAATTCCCAGGTAACGATTGACTAGAAGGTGAATTATCACTGGAGCGAGATTACTGTTTGACTAATGGTACGAGTGGGGAGAAATAAATGACTACACAGTCAATTGTCTTTATGCCAAACAGCTGCGGTCAGTAACTCCGAAGCTTCGGTTTCGGGCGCAGCCAGACAACCCGAAACAGAAGGCGAACTGCCGGAATGGAATCCGCCGCTGTTGGACAGAATTCGCTCGGGTCAAATGCAATAATCCGGAATGACCTCCTGCTCTCGAAGATACTTACAGACCTGCTCGACGGCGGCAGACAAATCCTGCCAGTCGGAAATCTGCAAGTGAGCGTGCACGTCCTGAGAATCTGCGGCACCGACGGCAATGACCAGGATCTCGTTCGGCGCATTGAGCGTTTTCAAACGCTCGATGTCGTGCACATCGACGTCCGTAATGGTTGTGATGAAGATTTGACCGCTGTCGGTGAGTATCCGGGCTAGCTCGCCGAGACGCCGCACGCGTTCTTCGCGCTGATCGAAGCTATCGAGAACGTCGGCGTCGAGTCCGCGGTCGATGTTTGCGATGCCAAGGTAGTAGGCGAAAAATGAGTCCTCAAAGAGACGCTTTTCCAAGGCTTGCGCGATCGCTTTGTTGGCCGTTTCAGAGGCGCCGGTGACGACCACGAACTTTGACCGATGACCGTAACGGGCGGCGCGCGTCGCGGAAGGGATGGCGCTCTGTTCCCATCCAGCTTCGCGCTGGCGGATGTGCTCCTGCAGGCTGGATTTGGAGGACGACGCGTTTTCAGTGATGATTCCGCCGCCGGCGATTTCGTAGTTGTCGACCAGAACGAAGCGCCCGGTAGCTTCGATGTCGCGCGAAAGATCGAAGACGATGGGCTTGGTCGCCTCGAAGATACAATCGGCAACCTCGTGCCGCTCGACTTGCTGCTTGCCGCGCTCGGAAGACAGGTCGGATGCGTCGAGCACGTTGAGGATCTCCAGCAGCCGGACCGGAGCGCGCAGGGTTGCGAGCTTCAACCTGTACTGCTTGTTCTTGATCAGCGGAGCCTTCCCCATCCAGAAGACGTTGGCGCGAAAACGTGAACTGGTGATTGCCGTTTTGTCGCCGGTCTTGCACATGATCTCGCCGGGACGAACATACAACTCATCGGCGAGGGTAAAGCCGATCGCTTCGCCAGCGTGGGCCTGCCCGCTTTCCGGCGCACTGAACCTTTCGATGGTTTCGATTCGTGAGTGTTTCTGAGAGGGCAGAAAGACGATCTCATCGCCAGTTTGAATGGAGCCGGTTTCAATGGTGCCGGCGAAGATGCGGCGATCGTCGTTGTTGGCCGTGAATTTGTAAACATCCTGAACCGGAAAGCGAAATGGCTGCGCTTCACGTGCGCTCTCTTTGACGAAAGCGTCGATGTGCTGAAGGACGGTCCGTGTCTCAGGCGCCCAGGCGGCGGGCTCGGCGATGTTATCGCCGTCGCGGGCGGAGATCGGCACGAAGTCGATGGGAGTGATGTTCACCTCATGCAGGAACGCCGAATACTCTTCGCGGATACGGGCAAAGACCGCGAGGTCGTGGTTGACCAGATCCATCTTGTTTACCAGCACGACGACCTGCCGGATTCCGAGCATGGCCAGCATGTAGCCATGGCGACGGGAGTTTTCCTGAATCCCCTCATGCGCGTCGATGACGAGCAGGGCGGCCTCGGCACGGGCGGCACCGGAGATCATGTTCTTGAGGAACTCAACGTGGCCGGGCGCGTCGATGATGATGTAATCGCGTTTCGCGGTTTTGAAGAAGCATCGGGCGGTGTCGATGGTGATGCCCTGGGCCTGTTCGTCCTTGAGCGCGTCGAGCAGAAACGCGTACTCAAATGGGCGCGCGTTTTTGCGGCAAGCCGCTTTGACCTGTTCGAGTTTGCCTTCGGGTAGAGAATGAGTGTCCGCCATAAGGCGTCCGATGACGGTGCTCTTGCCATGATCGACATGGCCGACCACGACGATGTTCATCTGCTCGCGTGAGGGTGCCGCGGGCGCCAGGGTTGCGTCCGGAGTTGCGTACGACGTTGCGTCCTGGGCTGCGTGCGACGTCGCGTTCGGTGAATTGTCAGTTGCCGAATCTCTCTTCATGCTTGTATCCATCACATGTACCCGTCTCTGCGTAATGTTTCGAGGCCGCCGCCGTCGTCTTTGTCTTGCGCTCTTCCGGAACGTTCGGCGATGTTGGCAAATTTTCCGCTGCGCAGCTCTGCAATGATGTCCGGTATGTTCCGCGATTCGGACTCGACCGGATTGGTGCAGGGCCAGCAGCCAAGCGAACGGTAGCGCTTGCCATCTCCCTGGTTGAAGTAGAGCGAGACCACGGGAATGTTCTCGCGATGGATGTACTCCCAGATGTTCAACTCGGTCCAGTCCAGCAGCGGGTGGATGCGTACGTGCGTTCCCGGCGCAAAATCAGTTTTGAACTGGTTCCAGAGCTCGGGAGGCTGATCGCCTACGTTCCACTCGTTGTATTTGTCACGCGGCGAAAAGTAACGCTCCTTGGAGCGGCTGCCTTCCTCATCCGCGCGTACGCCGACGATGACGCCGGTGTAGGGCTCCTTGCTTTCATCCCGAACGTAGTGCCGAAGCGCGTGGTCCATGCGGTAACGCGGCCAGTCGCCGGAGAGGGTATGCTTCAACGCGTCGGACTTGAGGTTGCGGCAGCAGGTAAGGCGGTCCACGTTGCCATCGGGAAATGTCTGCTTGGCATCGAGCGCCTCGCGGTTCTCGCCATACATCATGTTCAAGTTCCATTCGAGCGCGAGCCGGTCGCGATATTCGATCATCTCGGGGATCTTGTAATGCGTATCAATATGGACGAGCGGCAGGGGGACGTGGCCAAAGAAAGCCTTGCGCGCCAGCCACACGAGAACCGTGCTGTCTTTGCCGATCGACCAGAGCATGCACAGGTTCTTGAACTCGCGATAGGCTTCGCGAAGAATGTAGACGCCCTTGGCTTCGAGTTTATCGAGGTGGTCCATGGTTACGACTGCTCCTTCAGGTTGCGGTGCGCGGGCGAGTTGTGCAGTCCGCACTCTTTGTGCTCGGGCGACTCCCACCACCAGCGTCCTCCACGAATGTCTTCGCCGGGGCGCACGGCGCGGGTGCAAGGGGCGCAGCCAATGCTCGGGAAGCCTTGATCGTGCAGGGCATTGTATGGAACGTTGCGGCTCTTGATGTAATCCCAAACCTGGGCCTCGCTCCAATCAAAGAGCGGGCAAATTTTGTAGATGCCGAACTCAGCATCCCAACTTACTAACTCTACCGCAGTGCGGGTAATGCTTTGTTCGCGGCGCAGGCCACAGATCCAGGCATCGACGGTGTTGAGGACCTTGCGCAACGGCTTCATCTTGCGGACATTGCAACAGGCTTTGCGGTTCTCCACGCTGGAGTAGAAAAGATTCGGCCCGTCCTTGGCAATCAGCGCGGCAAGATCGGCGGCGTCCGGAGCGCAGACTTCATAGGTCATGTGATAGTGCTCGACCGATCTCTGCATGGTGTCGTAAGTTTCCTGGAACACTCGTCCGGTATCGAGGGTAAAGATTCTGGCCGCGGGATTCGTGCGCACCAGCATGTCGGTCAATACCTGGTCTTCGGCGCCGAAGCTCGACGCCAGCGCGATGCGCGCCGGGCCGAAATGCTCTAGCGATTGCTGCACAGCCTCTTCGGCATTTTGCGATGACAACTGAAATTCACTCACAGCAAATCTCCTTGAGATTTCTCGCCTCGAGCGGCTCGTGCATGACGGTGATGACGTTCCGGAATTTCGTAGGACATCAGGGTTTCTCCTCAATGGTTGCGATCATCTCGATCTCTTCCGCGGTGGCTTCGCCATCGTGGATGGTGAAAGACTTTACGTCCGGCTCCTCGCCTGCGAGCGAGACGATTACGTAGCTGAGCCCGCAGTCGAAGGCGAGACGGAGATCTTCCCTGGACATGCGCGCTGGACTTGCCGGGTGACTGTGATAGACGGCGCGCAATTCGTACCCGCTCTTGCGCATCTCACGCAGGGCCGCGAACTGTTCGGCGGGCACAAGGGTGTAGTGCTGCGGCGAGGCATCGGCATTGGTCAGGCGGAATACGCGGCTGACGACGCCGTCGCGGGTGGCCAGATAACCGCAGGCCTCGATGGGTGAATCCTGACGGGCGTGCGCGATGATCTCATCTCTGGCGGCGGACGCGAGTTTCATCCTGCTTAAATAATGTTGAGTCAAGTGGTCCGTCTCAGTACTGAAATCCAAGCTGCAGTTCATTAGATGGAGTAATCCTCGGCGAACACTCGTAAATTTCGCGGGGAGACAAAAACGATATCACCCAGCTTCAGGTCGAGTTCGGCGAACTGGCGGCGCCCGATCTCGGCTTCGAGCAAGGTTTCCGCGTCACAGCTCTGGAGTTCAAGCTTTACGATCGGTCCGACTCCGTAGACATGAAGAACCTTGGCGCGGATTGCCGTGGGGTCTTGGGAATCACGAGTTACATTCATTTCGTAAGGGCGGGCATAACCCAACGCCGGACCATCCCCGCTCTCCGGCAAGTCTAACTCCAGCGCTCCGATTCGCGCGCGTCCACTATCGATGCGCCCGTGGAAGAGGTTTACATTCCCCAGGAAGTTATAGACAAATGCGTTGGCAGGTTTGTCGTAGACCTCCTGCGGAGTGCCGACTTGCTCCAATCGTCCCTGGTTCATGACAGCTACGCGATCGGCAACCTCCAGAGCTTCTTCCTGATCGTGCGTTACAAAGACACTGGCGATGTGAATCTCATCATGCAGGCGGCGGAGCCAGCGGCGCAGTTCCTTGCGCACCTTGGCGTCGAGCGCGCCGAAAGGTTCATCGAGAAGCAGTAACTTGGGCTCTACGGCCAGGGCGCGGGCGAGCGCGACCCGTTGTCTTTGGCCGCCGGAAAGTTGGTTCGGGTAATGCTCCGCCAGCCTTTCGAGCTGCACGAGGCCGAGCAACTGCGAAACCTTGTCGCGAATGTCCGGCTTGGAGAGACGCACTTTGCGCGGACTGAACCCGCAGGCCGAAGGCTACGTTTTCAAAGATGGTCATGTGGCGGAACAAGGCATAGTGCTGGAAGACGAAACCGACGCGGCGGCGTGCGGGATCGTGCTTGGTGGCGTCCTCTTCGTTGAGCAGGATGGTTCCGCTGTCGGGAGATTCCAGGCCGGCGATCATGCGCAACAGAGTGGTTTTGCCCGAGCCCGACGGCCCGAGCAGGGCGAGCAATTCTCCGGTGCCGACCTGCAGGCTTACGTCATCGACGGCCATGAAACTGCCGAACTGCTTGCAGATATTGCGGACCTCTATACTCATATCTGTCCTCCGCGAATTCCCGCTTGCTCCTGGATCAGTTTCTTCACCACCAGCGTCACCACAGCGACCAGGCTCAACAGCGAAGCCACGGCGAACGCGGCTGCAAAGTTATATTCGTTGTAGAGAATCTCGACCTGGAGCGGAAGCGTATTGGTCTCTCCGCGAATATGTCCGGAGACCACGGAAACCGCTCCAAATTCGCCCATGGCGCGGGCGCTGCAAAGGATCACGCCGTAGAGCAGACTCCAGCGGATATTGGGAAGCGTAATGGAAAAGAAGGTTCTCCAGGCGCTGGCTCCCAGCACCAGAGCGGCTTCTTCTTCATCGCTGCCTTGCGCCTGCATGAAGGGGATGAGTTCGCGCGCGACAAACGGGAAGGTGACGAAAATGGTGGCCAGCACAATTCCCGGGACCGCGAACAGAATGTGGATGTTGTGATCGTCCAGCCAGCTTCCAAACCAGCCGTGCAAGCCGAACAGGAGTACGAAGATCAATCCCGAGACTACCGGAGAGATCGCCAACGGCAGATCGATCAGACTGATCAGCAGATTCTTGCCGGCAAAGGAGAAGCGCGAGATTGCCCATGCCGCCATCAAGCCGAAGAGCAGGTTCAAGGAGACTGCGATGCCGGAGGCGATCAGGGTTAAGCGGATGGCGGAAAGTGCGTCCGGATCGCGGATGCGAGCCAGGTACGTCTGCCAGCCATTGGCGAATGCTTCGACGAAAACACTGGCCAGCGGCAGCACCAGGAAAATTATCAGGAACAAAAGCGCAACGCCGATCAAGGTCCAGCGAACGATTGCGGACTCCCCACCGCGGATCGGTCTTGCGAAGCACTCATCGCGTCTCCTCCATCTTGCGCGTACGCGCCTGCAGGCCATTGATCACCATCAGCAGAGGCAAAGGAGGCGACCAGCATCACGGAGGCAATGGCGGTGGCTCCGGCGTAATCGTATTGCTCAAGCTTGCTGACGATCAGCAGAGAGGTGATCTCGGTGTGCATGGGCATGTTGCCGGAGATGAAGATGATGGAGCCGTACTCGCCAAGACCGCGGGCGAAGGCCAGGGTGAAGCCGGTGAGCAGCGCGGGAAAGACGGCCGGGAAATATCACGCGGCGAAAAGGTCTGCCAGAGTTGGCTCCCAGGCTGGCGGAGGCTTCCTCCACATCGCTGCCCAGATCCTCGATGACCGGCTGCACACTGCGCACCACAAACGGCAGACCGATGAAGGTAAGTGCCACCACGACTCCGAGGCGCGTAAACACTACGTCGATGCCGAGAGGGTGAAGGTATCGCCCGAGCCATCCGTTCGGCGCATAGAGCGAGGTCAGCGAGATGCCTGCGACCGCCGTCGGCAAGGCGAACGGAAGATCGACCAGCGCGTCGGCGATGCGCTTGCCGGGAAAGCTGTAACGCGCCAATACCCAGGCAACAATGAAACCGAAGACAGCAGTCGACGGCGGCTCCAAGGAAGGATGCGCCAAAGGTCAAGCGATAGGAAGCCATCACCCGCGGCGAGGTCACCGTCGCGACAAAGCGCGCCCAGTGCATGGTCGCGGCCTTCAGGAAAATCGCACTGAGCGGGATCAGCACGATCAGACTCAGATAGGTAACGGCGAAGCCCAGCGAGATCCCAAAGCCAGGAAGTATCCCGGCTTCTTGAAGCGAAACCGATCCCACTTCGCTGGCAAGGCACCGGGAGGGTAAGTTGCCGGCCGGCTTGCCGTACAGGCTCTGCTACAGATGTTCCCATGTTCAGCTCTTACTTCCCATAGATCTGGTCAAATATCCCGCCATCGGCGAAATGTGTTTTTTGCGCGTTCTGCCAACCACCGAATTGGTCGTTGACGGTGAAGAGAGTTCAACTTTGGAAACTGCCACGCGTACTTATCTGCGATCGATTTCGAGCGCGGACGGTAGTAGTGACGTGCCGCGATCTCTTGCGCCTTCGTCGGAGTACATGTACTGGAGATAGGCGGTCGCTACGGTTGTCGGTGCCGTGCTTGCTTGCGACCTTATCCACCACCGAAACCGGAGGTTCGGCCAGGATGCTGTAAGAGGGAACGACGATCTCCAGTTTGTCTTTGCCCAACTCTTTCACGGCGAGAAAAGCTTCGTTCTCCCAGGCGATCAGCACATCGCCAATGCCGCGCTGCACAAACGTTGTGGTTGCGCCGCGGGCTCCCGAATCAAGTACGGGGACATTCTTGTACAACTGGGTTACATAACTGGCGCGCCTTGGCCTGGTCATTCTTGATTCTGACGCAGCGCATAGCCCCACGCCGCCAGGTAATTCCAGCGCGCTCCACCGGAGGTCTTCGGATTCGGGGTGATGACGGAAACGCCGGGGCGAACCAGATCATTCCAGTCGGTGATGTGCTTCGGGTTTCCTTTGCGAACCAGGAAGACAATCGTGGAAGTGTAGGGAGAG
Source organism: uncultured Acidobacteriota bacterium (assembly GCA_963779365.1). Taxonomy (GTDB): domain Bacteria; phylum Acidobacteriota; class Terriglobia; order Terriglobales; family Acidobacteriaceae; genus TOLSYN. Next base: position 22,757 of record CAVZYB010000025.1, read on the forward strand.
CTGTTGTTGGGCAGGCGGGATTGCCAATTTCGCGGCAAGAGGCCGCCGTTCTCGCTGATGGCGTCAATGTCATAGGCGAGAGCCAGCGTAACCACGTCGGCAGGAAGTCCGTCGATGACTGCGCGGGCCTGCTTTCCCGAACCGCCATGCGATTGTCTGACGATGACTTCCTGGCCGGTTTTTGCCTTCCAATAACGCGCGAAGGCGGCATTGTAGTCCTGGTACAGTTCGCGAGTAGGATCGTAAGACACATTCAATAGCGTTACCCTCTGTTGTGCTGATGCTCCGGCAATCACGCCCATCAGGCAGAGTGCGAGGACAGCAAACCGGGAGAGGGTAATTTTCATGTGTCCTTCCTTAAAGTGTTCTAAATCAATCCTGTGCGACATTGCCCTAAAGAAAAAACCCACTGCCGTCTGGCAGTGGGTTTCGACGAAACTTAAAGAAGCTGGTCGATTAACTCCGAATGCCAGAAGCAGCGCGTACGCGGCAGCAACACATGCTGGCGTGACAGGCGGTCCTTGGCATCACGAAAATCATGTATTCAACCTTAACTGAACTCCACTGCACTCGCAAGTGCTTTGGAAAAAAAAGACCAGCCATGCCGCCAAGGGCTTTTGAGATTGGCTGGCGTCGCGCTGGCCAGGGTTAAGTGAGCGCAAGCAGGAACGCTCCGCAGATGTTAGGGCAGTTCCGCGCCAAGTGTACCGGGAGACCGAAGACAAAACAGAATCGATCACTGGCCGAAAAGCTTGAGGCCCCACGGGAGACTTGAAGGGTGCTGGGATCCCTCACTTCGTTCGGGATGACACTCTCAATACGAGGTGGATCATCTACCATGGAACAGCTCTGATAGAAGAAGAAGGGTCTGCCGAGAAAGCCGTCCGGTGAAGTCGTCTCAACTATGCTTCGCCTTCATTGGTGGATTTATAACCAGCTCGCGTGGTCCAGGGTTGTTTTGAGCTGTTCGAATTCTGCGGCGGCGCGCGGCAGGAGTTCGCCGAAATCATCCAGGTCTTCCGCGCTCGCTGCCCGCTCCATTTTGAGGGCAATCGCACTGAGCCGGTTTGCCGAAACAGCGGCGGCCGATCCTTTCAGGGTATGTGCCTGCAGGCGGACGCCCGGCCCATCGGCTTCCTCGAGACGCTTCCGCAGGTTGTTTAGCTGCGAGGGGAAATCCTGGAGAAATCCTTGGACGATGATGCCGGCGAGCTGGCGATCTCCCATGAGCCGACTCAGCAGGGACGCGGCATCGAAGACAGCCGCCGCCTGTATCGCGTCGTCGTTCGCGCTGGGTTTGACGGCGCTTTGCGGGGCGGGTCCAGAGCACCACTTCGCCAGCACGTCAGACAGTTGCCGCAGGTCCACGGGCTTCGAGAGATAATCGTCCATGCCCTCGCGGATGCATCTGTTCGCGGTCACCCGACATGGCACTGGCCGTGAGGGCGATGATCGGAACGTGCGAATGATTCGACTCGCGAATCCGGTGCGTGGCTTCAAACCCGTCCATCGTCGGCATCTCACAGTCCATTAAGACGAGATCGTACTCGCTACGCTGGAGAGCTTCCATGGCCTCGGCGCCGTTGGCGACGGCATCGGCTTGGTATCCAAGCTTCTCCAGTTGCGCCAGAGCCAGCGCGCGGTTGGTGGCGTTATCCTCAGCGATCAGGATTCGATGGTTTCGTTCGCTATGAGTGGCCGGGTTAAGGCGCCTGACTCCGCGGTGCGCTCGCGAGTGGTGGCTGGCTGAAGGATGCCGATTGGAAGACGGCGGTGAACCAGAAGGTGGAGCCTTCGCCGTGCCGGCTGTCGACGCCAATGGTTCCCCCCATCATTTCGACCAGTTGTTTGCTAATTGCCAGGCCGAGGCCGGTGCCGCCGTACTTGCGGGTTGTGGAGTCGTCCGCCTGGGTGAAGGGAGAGAATATTGCGGCGATCCGTTCCGGACGTATCCCGATTCCCGTGTCCGTGATGCTGAAGCGAACGGTGGCGCGGCCGTCGCCCTGGCTATCGAGCGCCGCCTCGACCATAATCTCGCCGTGCTCGGTGAACTTGATGGCATTGGCGCAGAGGTTGGTCAGCACCTGGCGCAGACGGTGAGCATCGCCCAGCAGAAGCGGCGGAATTTCCGGGGAGACGCGCGCATGGAGTTGGAGTCCCTTGGTGCTCGCCTGGACGCGCAGGAGCTGGACGACATCGGTGACAATGTCATGCACCTTGAGGTTCCGACTCTCCAGGGTGATCTTGCCGGCCTCGATCTTGGAGAGGTCCAGGATGTCGTCGATGAGGGCAAGCAGAGCCCGCCCGCTGTTCTCCGCTACGTTGGCGTATTGCTGTTGCTCAGGAGTGAGTTCGGTTTCCAGAAGCAGTTGAATCATGCCGATGACGCCATTCATGGGGGTGCGGATTTCGTGGCTCATGTTGGCCAGAAAACGGCTCTTCGCGTGATTGGCGGCCTCGGCACCCTCGCGGGCGTGGATCAGCTCCTGCTCGTAGCGTTTCCTCTCGGTAATCTCTTCCGCAATTCCGGCGACCCGAATCAGTTGGCCTGCGCTGGTCGCGGATGGGAAACGCGCGGTCGCGAATCCATTTCTCCTGCCCGTCAGGGGTTCGTATGCGGTATTCCGACTCGATCGCTTCTCCCTTGATCTGGCGGGCGAATAATGCGTGAGCCTGTTCCAGGTCGTCGGGATGGATGGCCTCCGCCCATGCCATCGGGTTTCTGGTAGAGACTATCGCGGCTTCTGCCCCAGACCTGTTCATAGGCAGGGCTGACATAGAGAATCTCGTCGGCCGATGGGGTCATCATCCAAAAAACCTCATGAATATTTTCCGCCAACTGGCGGAATTTCTCCTCGCTGCTCCGCAGGGCTTGCTCGGCGCGCTTGCGCTCGGTGATGTCCGGACTGAGGCCAACGTGCCCAAGGTAGCCGCCATCCGGCGCCAGGCGCGGCTCCGCGTAGGAGGCGAGCCATCGCCACTTGCCGTCGGAGCGGCGGACTCGCGCTTCGGCCCGGAAAGGCTTATGTTCACGCACCGCGCGCTGGAAGGCTGCAAGATACTTGGGCGCATCTTCCGGGTGAATCAGCAATTGCCACTTGCCTTGTTGCAACTGTTCGTAAGTTGTCTCGCAGAATTCCCGGTATGTCCGGTTGATGAACTGAAGCTCACCCTGGGCGTCGGTTACCCACATCATTGACGGACAGCCATCGGCCATGACGCGGAAGCGCTCTTCAGTTTCGTGCAGCGCCGCCTCCGTCCGCTTACGCTCGGTGATGTCTTCCACATGAACCACATGATAGGAAAGATTATGGAGGGTGTTTTGCGTTACCGAAGTCCGAATGCGCGCCCATACCACGGCTCCGCTTCGGTGAATGTAGCGTTTCTCCGATGCGTGACGCATTGGCTTGGGTCGCTGTTCAACTGCTCCCAATTGTGCAGGCAAGTGGGCAGATCATCGGGGTGGGTCAGTTCCGCCCAGTTGGCGCCTATCAGCTCCTGTTCGGAGTATCCCAGCATCTGGCAGAACGCCGCATTCACCTGGATCAGCCGACAATCCTCTCCGGTGACGATCATGCCGAAGGGTGCGTGCTCGAAGACCTCGCGGAATAGTTCTTCGCCTTCCCGAAGCTTTCGTTCGGCACGCAAGCGTTTGCCAATGTCGCGGGCGATGCCGGCACGCACCGACTACCTCTCCGGCTGGATTTCGAATTGGTGAGATCGACAGTGAGACATCGATTTCCCCCCGATCTTTGTGTTGGAGAACAGTCTCGAAAGGGGCGATGGTGCGACCATTGCCGACCGCCATGAGACAGTGCCGTACTTCGTCGCAACGGCCTGGCGGAGCGAGAATCGCGGCGTTCTTTCCGATGATTTCCTCGCTCGAGTAACCGAAGAGCACTTCGGCTCCCCGGTTCCAACTGACGATGGTTCCATCCAGCGCTACGGCGTGAATCGCATCGTCGGAAGATTCGACGATTGAGGCCAGCAAAGCTTTGGTTTGCTCGGCCTGCTTGCGTTCCGAGATGTCGCGCAAGATGACGGAGAAGGCGACCAATTCACCGGCGGTGTTTCTGATGGGACAGGTGGTGTAGGATACCTGAAATCTCTGGCCGTCTTTGCGAAGGCTATCCCCTCCTGCTGGGAGACGGCGTTGCCGCGCAATACGCGCTCGGTCACCTGCTCCCAGTAGATCCACCGATCGGGTGGTATCAGCATCGACACCTGCTTCCCGATCGCGTCTTTGGCGGAGTGACCGAAGATCACTTCCGCGCCGCGGTTCCAGGTGAGGATGGTCCCCTCCGGAGCGAAGGCGATGATTGCGTTCTCGGAGCTTTCCACAATCGCAGGCAGGAGCCTTTGCGCCTCCTCGGCTGCCCGGCGCTCGGTCACGTCCTGCTTGATGGCGATATAGCTGACAATTTCGCCATTCGGGTTGCGCACCGGAGTGATGCGCATCTCCTCGGTATAGAAGGTTCCATCCTTGCGCCGGTTGATCAATTCGCCGTGCCATATTTGTCCGGACTGGATGGTGCTCCAGAGCTGTTGGTAAAACTCCGCGGGTTGGCGTCCCGATTTGAGAATGCGCGGATTCTTCCCCGCCGCTTCCTCTCTGGTATATCCGGTCATCGCCGTGAACGCGGGATTTACGTAGCGGATATTCCCGTCGAGATCGGTGATGACGATGCTGTCGGCGGTCTGCTCTACCGCGGTAAGCAGGTCGCTCTGCTCGATGGTGTCATTGGCCGGACACATATTTGGCTCCGAGGCTTCAAGACCTGCTGTGCATATCGGCGGGATGCGGAAAACCTTAAAAGCGTCTCTGCGGGGGCGGAGTTTTAAGGTCTTTGACGCGTCATGCCGATACAGCAGGAATGAAATGTCCGTTCTTTTGTCGGCGATCAATGTTGAGCATGGCCCTGCTTGGGTTTGTGTTCAACCCGTGGGTGATGGCATTCGCCCAGCAATATCCTTCCGAACAGGACCTGACGTCGATGAGCATCGAGGACCTAGCGCGGGTCAAGGTCTTCACTGCGTCGCGGCATCTGGAGAACTCACGAGATGCTCCCGCGGCGGTCAGCGTCATCACTGCCGAGGAGATTGCGCGGTACGGGTGGCAAACGCTGGCCGATGTATTGCGCAGTGTGCGCGGCTTTTACACCGCCTACGATCGTGACTACAGCTATCTGGGGGTTCGGGGATTTCTGCGCTCCGGCGATTACAACTCTCGCATCCTTCTGCTGGTGAACGGACATCGGCTGAACGATAAGGTTTTCGACAGCGCTCAGATTGGCACCGAATTTCCGCTCGACCTTGCGCTTGTGGACCACATCGAAATTGTCCGTGGGCCCAGTTCCTCGTTGTTCGGGACGAATGCGGTGTTCGGGGTCATCAACGTCATTACTCGCCAACCGAAGTCCCGCGCGGTACTGGAGACCTCTGGGGACGTGTCATCTTTCCTGGGGCGCACAGGACAGGTTACCACCAGCTTTGAAGAGAACGGAGTGTCGGCGCTTTTATCGGGAAGCATGTATCGCAGTGCCGGGCAGCAACAGCTCTTCTTTCCTCAATTTGCGTCGCCAGACACAAACAATGGGATTGCCGAGAACATGGATGGAGACCGGTACGATCACGCATTCGCTGACCTCCAGTGGAGAAATCTTCGCTTGCAGGGGCTGTTTTCCGATCGTACGAAGCAGGTTCCAACGGGGCTGTACGGGACTAACTTCAACGATCCCAGAACCAGTACCAGAGACGAACGTGATTATCTTGATCTGAGCTATCACAGGATCGTCTCATCAAAGACCGATCTGGATCTGCGGGGGTACTACGATTCTTATGAATCGTTCAACGTGGGTGCCTTCGGGGGCACAGATCCGGCGACCAGTTTCCTGGGCTACTCGCGGGGCCGTGCCGATTGGCTGGGAACAGACGTCAACCTCGGACATCAGATTGGCCGGCAACGGATAACGGTAGGAGCCGAGTACGAATACTGTTTTCGGGTCGATCAAAAAAATTACACCGTACCGGGGCAAATTATTCTGGACGATCACCGGGCTCCCGAGCAGGGGGGCATTTATGCCCAGGCTGAGCTGAACCTGTTACCCAGGTTGACGATCAATGCCGGCGGGCGGATTGATTGGTTCGACACCTTCGGCGCAGCATTGAGTCCGCGGATTGCAGCGATTTACAAGCTGAATTCGCGAACCTCGTTCAAGTACATATTTGGCCGGGCATTCCGGGCGCCAAACGCTTACGAGAGCTATTACGTGGACGGCATTGTCATTGGAGAACCAAGCCCGCATCTCCAGCCCGAAAAGATACAAACAAATGAAGTGGTGATGGAGCGGAGCCTGCGGCCCTGGCTGCAGGTCACGGTGGATGGGTTCTACAACAACCTGAAGAATCTGATCGACGAGACTCCCGATCCGGCCAACGGGTTGACCCACTTTGTCAACAGTGGCCGCGACCGTGGACGAGGGTTGGAATTTGAGTTGGAGAGCAAACGGGATTCGGGTTTGTCGGCCAGAGCCAGCTACACGCTGGCCGACGCCCGGGATACGAATCATGAACGGCTGGCGAATTCACCGCTGCACACGGCGAAGGTGAACGCTTCGATCCCGATTGTGCGGCGAGCATTTGCGGGGCTGGAACTGCTGTACTCCAGCCCGCAGAAAGTTACCAAGGCACCCGGGTAGCTTCATCATTCCTAACCAACGTTACTTTTTCCACCAAACCGCTTTGGAAAGGCTGGCAGTTCTCCGGCAGTTGTTACAACGCTTTGGACCGGCGATGGTATGCCGGTGCCGGTCCAGGGCACCTTGAGGATCAGATCTTGCAGGATGGGCGAACTTTCCGTTTCAGGTTCTCCCATCGTCTTGCTATCGGCGAGGGTCGAACGAAACCATGAGCGCAGGCGAGCCCATGAGAAGCAGTTTGCACCGGAACGGCAGTCGCCGTTTCCGTCTCCGGCAGTGGTGCTGCCGGATGAGAAGGCCAGCCATGTCGCTTATTCCGTCATGCCTGCTGCTCTTGCTGCTGCTGTCCGGCCCTGCGGCGTTGGCTCAGTCGCAGAACGAATACGCGGTAAGAGCGGCGTTCGTACTCAATCTGGCAAAGTACGTGGAGTGGCCTCATGCAAGCCCCGTGTTGACCATCGGCTTTATCGGCGAGGGTCCCATGGGCGAAACCTTGAAGCAGATGCTGACGGGCAAGAGCAGCGATTCCCGGCGTATAGAGGTAGTTCTGTATCCCTCGGACGAGGCGCTGGAGCGGTGCAACATTATCTACATTACGCACTCTTCTTCGAAGAAGAATCGTGCGGCACTGGAACGAGTGGGGAGCCGGAGCATTCTGACCGTTGGGGAATCGGATTCCTTCACCCGCGAGGGAGGAATGGTCGGCCTCGTCCGGGTGGGTGAGCAAGTGCAAATCCAGATCAACCTGGATGCGGCCCAAGCGGCTCGCCTCAGGGTCAGCTCCCGGCTGCTGAATCTGTCCTGCGTGGTGCGAATTACGGGGGCGAAGTAGGATGCGCCTATTCGACAATCTTCGCTTCAAGATGGGAGTCATCACCGTTCTCTCCATCTGCATGGCCCTGTGCACGCTGTGTGCGGCGTTTCTGGCCTATGATCTTCGCGACTCGAAACGATCGCTGGAGGACCGGCTTTCAACCCTGGCGGCAATTGTCGGGGAAAATTCTGCCGCGGCGCTGGAATTTCACGATCCGAAGGCTGCGTCTGATGTTTTGCGGGCGCTGCACTCGGAGCCGTCGCTGGTCATGGCATGCCTCTACGACGGGAGCGGAAAACTGGCTACGCGCTATCTGCGCTCGCCATCCTTGGACAACAACCCGGAATGTCCTCTCTTTACACCGGGCAAGTCACGAAACGACCGCGACTTCATCGGCACGGTCAGGCAGGTAACATCGCGCGGCGAGACGGTAGGGAGCGTGTACCTGCAGTCCGATCTCTTGGAGTTGAAGAATCGGTGGCACAGACTTGCCCGGGTTGCAGGTGCCCTCTTGATCGCTTCCCTTATCATCGGGAGCGCGGCGGGGTACCTCCTGCTGAAGAAATTTTTGCGGAGGATTTCAGAGCTCGCCCACACGATGCGCATCGTGTCAGCCGAAAAGGACTATGGGATTCGTGTGCCCAGAACTGGGGATGATGAGATTGGCCAACTGAGCGCGGGATTCAATGAAATGCTGGCCGAGATCGAAGCTCGGGACGACGAAGTCCAGACGAACCGCAGCCGCCTTGAATTGGAGTTGGAAGAGCGGATGCGAATGAACGAAGAACTTCGGAGGTATCGGGAGCACCTTGAGGATCTAGTCAAGCTGCGGACAAACGCGCTGGAATCGAAGGAGGAGCAACTTCGTCTGTTGCTGGAGTCGACGGCGGAGGCGATCTCCGGGATGGACCTGAACGGCAAGTGCACCTTCTGTAATCCTTCGTGGCTGCGGATGTTTGGCTACCAGAGCGCCGCAGAGATTATCGGGAAGAATCTGCATGAACTGGTGCATCATCACACGTCCGACGGCAAGGCAATTCGAGTGGAAGAATGCCGGATGCGTGAGGCTGTCTTGACCGGCAGAGGTACGCACGCCGACGATGAGGTGCTTTGGCGCGCGGATGGAACGTGTTTCCCGGCCGAATACTGGGCGCATCCCCAGATAACCGGTGGAGCGATCGTGGGCGGCGTCGTCGCCATCATCGACATCACCGACCGGCGGCAAGCGGAACAAGCCTTGCAGAACAGCGAACAAAAGTTTCGCCAGCTCGCGGAAAACATCCGTGAAGTTATCTGGATGGTGCCTCTGGACGCCAACGAGCAGCGTTATGTGAGCCCGGCGTACAAATCGATCTGGGGACGAAGCTGCGAGAGTTTGTACCAGAACCCGGATTCCTGGTTGGAGTCGATTCATCCCGATGACGTGGAAGCGGCCCGGCTAAGGTTTGCCGCGGAGATGGAGGGAGAAGAAGGGCAGGCGGAATACCGCATACGAACTCCTGACGGGCAGGAGAAATGGGTTCGCGACCGGGCGTTTCCCATTCGCGACGAGGGCGGGAAACTGATTCGTGTGGCCGGCATTGCAGAAGAGATTACCGAGCGGAAACACTACGAGCAGGAACTGATCCATGCCCGCGAGGGCGCTGATGCCGCCAGCCGCGCCAAGAGCATGTTCCTGGCAAACATGTCTCATGAGATTCGCACTCCCATGAACGGCATCCTTGGGTTTTCGCAGTTGATGCTGGGGGATGCCCAACTGAGCGACCAGCAGAGATCTCATCTCAATACCATCAACCGGTGCGGTGAGCACCTTTTGTCACTGCTGAACGACATTTTGGAGATGTCGAAGATTGAAGCGGGCCGCACGATTCTGAATTTAAGCGCCTTCGATTTGCATGCGTTGCTCGACGATCTGGAAGCCATGTTCCGCCTGCGCGCCGAGGCGAAGAAGTTGCACTTTCTCGTGGAGCGCCTTGGCGATGTTCCCCGCCACATTACCGGCGACGAGAGCAAGCTCAGGCAGGTGTTTATCAACCTCCTCGGGAATGCGTTGAAGTTCACGGAGAAAGGCGGCGTAGTCCTTCGTGTCCGGGTTCAGGAAAACGAATTGTCAGGTCTCCGTCTGGAAGCTGAGATCGAGGACACAGGAATCGGGATATCAGAGGATGAAATCGGCAACGTGTTCCAGTACTTCGAGCAAACCCAAAGCGGCCGGCAGAGCGGTACAGGCACCGGGCTGGGACTCGCGATCAGCCGCGGATTCGTGCGGCTCATGGGTGGGGAAATCACGCTTCGGAGCCGGATTGGAGAAGGCAGCGTATTTGGCTTCAGCGTGCCGCTGCAACTGGCGAAAGCCTCCCCTCCCAAGGAACACTGGCATCGTCGCGTGCAACGGCTGAAAATCAATCAGCCGAAGTTCCGGATACTGGTCGCAGACGACAAGGAAGATAACCGCAGCCTCTTAGTACAGATGCTGGAGCCGATCGGCTTCGAAGTGCGAACGGCGTTCAACGGGGTGGAGGCCATACGGAGCTACGAACAGTGGCATCCTCATCTCATTCTGATGGATGTTGTGATGCCGCTGGTTGACGGCAACGAAGCGGTGCGCGACATTCGCGAACGCTCTCACGATCATTCCGTAAAAATCATTATCATTTCCGCCAGCACCTTCGAGCAGGACCGGCAGAAAGCACTGGAGAATGGCTGCGACGACTTCATTGGAAAGCCGTTTCGCCAACCGGAACTACTGGAGAAGATCAGAGCACTGCTTGGAGCCGAGTACATCCACGAGGATGAGGTCGCCGATGCGGCGCAGGCCGCAGGCGACTCGGCGGAAATATCGTTATCAAAGCTGCCACCGGATCTACTGGCACGAATCTCCGTCGCTGCCCGCATGGGTGAGTTTGACCAGGTTACGGAACTGATCTCCGAGGCTGCGCTGCTGTCTCCGCAGGCTGCCGCGAAGCTTAGCCGCATGGCGGAAGAATTCGACTCTGACAATTTGTTGCGGCTGATTGAGTCCTGCCCGCAAGGAGGCGACTAATGGAAAGCCAAACTTCCAACCTGCCGGCGCCCAACATCCTGATCGTCGATGACACTCCGGCAAACCTGCAATTGCTGGCGGGCATGTTGCGGGAGCGCGGCTATAAGCCAAGAGCGGTTACCAGCGGACAGCGCGCGATAGAGGCGGCACGGTTGATGGCTCCGGACTTGATTTTGCTGGATGTCAACATGCCTGGCATGGATGGCTTCGAAGTCTGCGAGCGCCTGAAGGCCGATCCTGATCTGAAAGACATTCCGATTTTGTTCATCAGTGCGCTGACCGACACGACGGTGAAGGTGAAGGCGTTCCAGGTGGGAGGAGACGACTACATAACAAAGCCGTTCCAATTTGAAGAAGTGGAGGCGCGAGTTCGGATACAGATTGAACTTCATCGCCAACGCCGGGAGCTGAATACAAGCTATGACCAGCTAAACCAGATGCTGGAACGGATTCGACTGAAAGACCTGGCTCTGGAAAGAGCCAATGACGAGCTGGAAACGCGGGTTCAGCAGCGCACGGCGGAGCTGGAGCAGGAGATTCAGGAGCGCAGACGAGCCGAGGCTGAGATGCGTATCGCCAAGGAAGCGGCGGAGGGCGCCAGCCTTGCCAAGAGCGAGTTTCTGGCGAACATGAGCCACGAGATCCGCACCCCTCTGAACGGCGTGATCGGCATGACCGAGTTAGCGCTCGACTCGCGGCCGAGTGCAGAGCAGGGCGATTATCTAAAGACGATTAAGTCGTCGGCGGAATCTCTGCTCACAGGTCATCAACGACATCCTCGACTTTTCCAAAATCGAAGCTGGGAAGATGGAGTTGGAGGAGGTTGACTTCAGTCTACGAGACTGTCTGGAAGATTCTCTGAGGACACTGGCGTTACAGGCGGACGAAAAAGGGATCGAGCTTCTATGTGACATCGCTGCCAACGTACCGGAAACGCTGCAGGGAGATATGACACGGCTCCGCCAGGTGATTCTCAATCTGGTGGGTAACGCGGTCAAGTTCACCGCCGCCGGCGAAGTAGGCATACGAGTAGAGATGGAAGACGGGGAAAGCGAAATCAGGAATTTCCATTTTACGGTGACGGACACCGGGATTGGCATTGCTCCTGAAAAGAGAGAGGCGATTTTCCATCCTTTTACGCAGGCCGATACCTCCACTACACGTCATTACGGCGGCACCGGATTGGGACTAACGATTTGTGCGCGCCTGGTATCCATGATGGGAGGAAATATCTGGTTCGAGAGTGAATTGGGACGCGGGAGCCAATTCCACTTCACCGTGCCGATGAAGGTTTCAGGGGAAGGCGGCGTAGAGCCGGGGATCGTTATTCCGGCCGGCAAGCTGCGCGGCATGAGAGCTCTGATCGTAGACGACAACGCCACCAATCGCAGAATTCTTCTGGAGCTTTTGAAGCGCTGGGAGCTGAGGGCATGCGCGGTCGAGAGCGGCGAGCAGGCGTTAGCGGAACTGCTCTCGGCACGAGCGGCCGGGGATGCTTACCGACTGATCTTGACCGACATGCACATGCCCAGGATGGACGGCTTCGAATTCATTGAGAGGGTTCGGGATACGGCCGAGTTATCGATGACTACCATGATGATGCTGACGTCGGCGGGATATCGCAATGACAAGGCGCGTTGCAGTCAGCTTGGAATCGCAGCCTATCTCCTTAAACCGATTCGAAAATGGGAGTTACTCGCAGCCATTCTGGAGGCCGTCGACCGGGTTCATCCCGGTTCTCAGCCGGCCACAGACGCCCGGCTAAATCCTGCGCCGGCAGCCGGAAGTCTGCATGTTCTTCTGGCTGAGGACAACCATGTGAACCAGGTGGTTGCGATTCGCAATTTAGAGAAACTGGGGCACTCTGTGGTGGTGGCTAATAACGGTCTCGAAGCCCTCTCATGGCTGGATCGTCAGGCCTTCGATCTCGTGCTGATGGATATTCAGATGCCTGAAATGGACGGATTAACGGCGACCAAAACGATTCGCGCGGGCGAGCGGGAGGGCGGTTCACGGATACCGATCATTGCCATGACGGCACACGCCATGAAAGGGGACCGGGAGCGCTGCCTCGAGGGTGGAATGGACGGCTACGTCTCCAAGCCAATTTCCAGCAAAGCATTGGAAGAAGCGATCGCCAGCGCGGTGCATGGCGGCGCGGCCACCAGGACAGGCAGCGGGAATCCTGTGCCGGGAAGGATAAGCAGTTGGGACGCCGGACTAGTGCTGGCGAAATTGGATGGCAACGAGAAGCTCTTCCATGAACTGCTGGAGATCTTCCGTGAAGAATCTCCTAAAAACCTGGATCAGCTGCGGGAGGCGATATCGCATGGAGATTCAGAAACCGTCGCCAACATTGCCCACACTCTCAAAGGAGAGTTGGGCTACTTCGGAATGTCCGGGGTTTGCGAACACGCGCGTGAACTTGAGGAGATGGGCCGTAGACACGAGCTTGAGGGCGCGGCAGGAGTTTCTTCGGCGATGGAAGCTGAAATTTTAGCGGTTCTCAACGCAATGCAGAATTTGAACAGCATGGAAAAACAATTGAATACCGAAACAAGGGCAATCCAGTGACCGGGCGTCCCACGGCGCATTGCGGCAGGTTTACGGAAAAGGAGTTTCGACATGCGAATTTTGGTGGCTGACGACAGTGGAATTTCGCGCCATGTGATCTGCACTTTCCTTCGCGAATGGGGACACGACGTGGTGCCGGCGAAGGACGGCGTCGAGGCCTTGAGACTTCTGCGCTTGGACACCGGCATATCGCTGGCGCTGGTGGACTGGATGATGCCGGGGCTCGATGGGATTGAGGTTTGCCGACAACTCCGAGCGATTCCCGACCGCGCCTACACCTATATGATTTCTGTTACCTCCAGAAATGAGAAGCAGGATCTCGTTTATGCATTGGAAGCAGGCTTCGATGATTTCCTGACGAAGCCTGTGCAACCTGAGGAATTGAACGCACGGCTGGTTGTCGGCAGCAGAATTATCGACCTCCAGAAGAAACTGATACAGACCTGTGAGCTGTCGCAGTTCAAGGCGACTCACGATTCCCTCACCGGGCTTTGGAATCGCGGGGCGATTATGGAATTTCTCCGGGCACAGCTTGCCATGTCCGTTCGCAACTCGAACAACCTCGGGCTGATGATGGCGGACATCGACCACTTCAAGAACATCAACGATACCTACGGACACTCGGTCGGCGATTCCGTGTTGATGCATGTCGCGGAGCTAATGAATTTGAACCTTCGCGCTTCGGACTGGGTGGGCAGGTACGGTGGAGAAGAGTTTTTGATCATCGCCTCGGAGTCTCCGGCGAAAGATGTGAGTAGGGTGGCAGAACGGCTTCGCCTTGCCGTCGCCAACAACCCCTTCCGCGCCGGCGATGAGGCGATCTTTTCGACCATCAGTATAGGAATTGCGAACACTCGATCGCTTGAGTCTCCCACCCCGGAGACCCTGGTGAAGATTGCTGACTCCGCCCTTTACAGGGCAAAAAACAATGGGCGAAACAGAGTCGAAGTTGATCCGGATCAGCCGCCGGTTGCGCTCAAACTGGATGGCTACAAAGGATTGGACGGGGATTCGGTTACGCACTGAAGAGGCTACGAGGAACGTTTATTTTCGGCGGATTCAGGCCCGCCCACAAAGGAGGCGACCAGTGGAAGCCCAACTCGCTAGCGCAGCAGCGCCAAACATTCTGATTGTCGATGACACGCCGGCCAACCTGAAACTGCTGGCGGGCATGCTGAAGGAGCGCGGCTATAAGTCAAGGACCGTATCGAGCGGAGAACATGCGCTGGAGGCTGTCCGGTTGATGGCTCCCGACTTAATTTTGCTGGATGTCGCCATGCCCGGGATGGACGGCTTCGAAGTCTGCGATCGGCTGAAGGCCGATCCGATTCTGAAAGACATTCCGATTCTGTTTATCAGCGCGCTCACAGACACGATGGTGAAGGTGAAGGCGTTCCGTGTGGGCGGCGAAGACTACATCACAAAGCCATTCCGATTTGAAGAGGTGGAGGCTCGAGTCCGGACACAACTTGCGCTCCGCCGGCAGCGTCAAGAGTTGCAGAAGAGCTACGAGCAGCTCCGTCATTTAGAGGCGATGCGCGACAATCTTACGCATATGGTTGTCCATGACATGCGCTCGCTGCTAATGGCAATTACGGGGCCGCTCGAACTGGCGATTCTTTCCGAAGAAAACCGCATGAGCTGCATTGAAAAGGCGCAGAGGGCGACCACCAAGCTGAATGAAATGATGCTGCTCATGATCGACGTCAGCCGGTTGGAATCCAGCAGGATGCCCGTCCGCATGGGGGATTGCGAACTGGGCAAGATCGCGCAGGCAGTGCTGGATGATCTTGCGCCTATGGCCGGAAACCGGCGGCTGACGCTGTGTGCGGAGGGAGCGATAAGGGTGAAGTGCGACACCGAGCTCGTACGCCGTGTGCTTGATAACCTGGTGAATAACGCGCTCAAGTTCACGCCCCCGCAAGGTGTTGTCGAGGTCTCGCTGGCCTTCTCCAACGGGACTGCCCACGTTGCCGTTCGCGATAGCGGTTGCGGTATTTCGCCTGAATGCCAGGAGAGGATTTTCGAGAAGTTTGGCCAGGTGCAGGGGGAGCGTCAGCAGCTCGGAACGGGGCTAGGGTTAACCTTCTGCAGGCTTGCAGTGACGGCCCATGGGGGAGCAATCGGCGTGGAAAGTGAATTGGGGAAGGGAAGCACCTTCTGGTTCACGCTGCCGAATGTGGAGACCAATTCCCGGGAAGCATCGTGCTCCGCGGAAAATCGCTCGGTGCAGGCTGGAGCAACTCTGAGGCGGGGTGAGATACCGAGGGAGGCTCGCTTCTAATCTGCACGAGTTAGGAGTTGACGATCTGACGATCCAGGCTATTCTGCGGATGCGATGGCACCAACTTGCATCCCGAGTTCGGATCATGTAAAAAAGATGAAGATTGTTCCCGACCCCGATGGGCAACAGAGTGGTCATCTGGATCACGTAAGTTTCAGATAACAAAAGACGCCGACGTAGCTCAGCTGGTAGAGCAGTCGATTCGTAATCGACAGGTCACCGGTTCAATTCCGGTCGTCGGCTCCATCATTTCAAGTACTTAACCCCGCTCCACGGCGGGATTTTCTATTGCTGCTGCACATTTGCTGCACACTGGATTTTTAGTTCCAATGTTTTCATGGCGGCGGTGACATCTGGGCGTGCCATCTTTATGTAGCTGCGCTGGGTCGTTCCGACGTCCCCATGCCGGAGAATGGCTTGAATGACGTTGTCGTCCACGCCGAGCCTCTTCAGGTTCGTCGCCAACCCACGCCGATAGGCATGCCAGCCCTTCCACACCAGTCCGTTCACCTTCAGTACGGGCTTGATTACCCGGTCGGCCAGATTGTCCAAATCCAACGTCCCGCCAATCGAGTTGCTGAACATGAACCCGTAAGCGTTCAGGGGCGGATGGCGTTCAGCATCAGACGCAACGGCTGAATAATGGGCACAACCCCGGCATCCTCCTCCTCCTCGCCCGTCTTGGTGTCCTTTATGTGCGAACGCCAAACTGAACGCTGGATGTTGAGAACTTCGCCGTCATCATCGTCCCACCATAGCCCCCGCAGCTCACCTTCCCGTAGGCCCGCGAAGCTGGCCATACCGATCACCGCTCTGACCACCCCCGCCGAGAGTTCCGGTCGATATAGGGAACCATCGTCCTTCGTGATAACGAGCGGATTTTCAGTGGTGAACAGTTCAAGGTGCTGCTCAATCTCCTCCAGTGAATACGCCAGCCGCTTTCGACCGTGCTTTCGACCTTTGGGAATGGAGACACCCTGCATTGGGTTCACGCCATCGATGAGCCCCTGACGCCGAGCGTAGGTGAAGATCGCAGAAAGTGCGACCTTAACCCACTTGAAAGTGGCGTGGGACAACTTCGTCCCATGCTCACGCTCCAGTTCGGTCATCAGTTTTTCTCCGTCCGCCGTGCGAAAATCCCTCACACGGAAGCCCATCACTCGCGCTTTTATATGGCACCGCCACGCCTCCCGGTAGCCACGCACTGTGCTTGGAGCCAGTCTTCTCGCTATTGCCGAAAAATAGCTGTTCTCGACAAAATCCACCAGCCCGACTCCCGTCCCCGGTGTGAATCCCACCCGGTTTAGCTGCGTCATAAAATCGTTCTTGAGCGGTACGACCTCAGATTTTTTGGGGTAGTCCCGCCTACTCACGAGTCGCTCGGCGCGTTGCACCATAACTACGGTACCGTCCGCCTGAGTCTCCTGCGTACGATAGCGTACGTACCATGCCCCGTGTGATTCGTACAGACTGCCTTGCTGAGCCATTAAATGTTTTCTCCATTTCTTGGCCCAGCTTTGCGTGTTGTTGTGCCAGCCCGACGTTCAAGCCACGCATCCAGCTCGGGCGAACCCCAGCGATATCGCCGATGCTTGCCCAATCTGAATACTGGGATAGGGTCTGAGGTCTTCGACCGCTTGCTTTGGTCGATCACCCACGACTCCTTCACCTTCAGCCGTCCTGCTAGCTCCGACGATGTTAGCACTTCATACTTGGCAATAAATGATTCCATGCAACTAAGTACTGAGGGACAGCTAAATCAGGCTCGAATATCGTGCCAATCGACAGAACTATATTTTTTGGGAGGACTGCGATGTGAATAAGCCCGCCGCAGTATTAATGTCGTTTTTGGCAGGACTATCTGTTAATGGACACGCCAGCACAAGCTCCCATGCATTTGAGTTGGCGGGCGATTGAAGTATGACCCGGATGCCACAGCCGGGCGGCTGTGGGTGTGGAGTGTGGGATGGGCATTTAGGGCGCGTATTGCTTCCCGAGTCAGGGTGCTCTATTCCAGTCTCTGGTTCCTTAGCCTTTGGTGAATCGCCGGGCTCAACCCTACGTTTCTTGCGCCGCTTATAATGTTCTTCGATGACACGTGGCCAATTAAATAGAACATTTTTCACCGTTGGTTCCTTTGCCTTTTTTCTTGTGCGACTGAGGTACTCCATGGTCGGCTGCGCAAGCTCCGTCAGTGCAGCTTCCCAGAATTCACCGGAGACTATCGGTATTATTTGCTTCAGGGTGGGCATTTAGATATTCGATTAAGTAAAAGCGTGCCCGATCTGCGCCAAGCTTGAAGCCCTCACTAAAAATCTGGTGGCCTTTGAAAATGCCCTGATAAGACGCCTTCATGCTAAAGTTCATTAGTAATTTTTCCAGCGCCTCCATCAGTTCGAGTTGCTTCACGAGTCCTTGCTGCTTGAAATTCGCGAAGAGCAACTCCCTGTTCCTCGAAATTTCTGCACTAACTTTCTTCTCCTGAGAGACCTTGAACAGGCTTGCCCTTCCGAGTTGGTATTCCTCGTGAACCCTCCGTCTGATCTCCGCTGCCTTCTCTTCGTCCATGATGCCCCTTTTTGCCGACCCAATGCCGCTTGCATCGCTTCAACGAAGCCGCCAATGTTCCTGAAATGCTGGCACTTATAGGATTTGCCTTGCAGATTGACAGATAAATCAGGAACGGCCCTCGGGTCCAGATAAATTCGCAGAATGGCTACTCAAACTGCGTTAGCGTTTGCGAATTCAGCGACAGTTGCAGAAATGCAGTTGAATCGGTACCAATCGCAAATCCGGCTACATTCATTACATGAACGACGAATACTTAACAGTCGCAGAAGTAGCAGACATGCTGGACGTGAGCGAGGACACGGTGCGCCGTATGTTCGCAAACGAACCGGGAGTCATCAACCTCGGGCATGAGCAGGAGCCCGGCAGTCGGCGGTATCGCATCCTGCGGATTCCCCGGCGCGTCCTGAACCGCGTCATCAATGAACGCGCAGTTGGCGGAAATACTGAGTTACGCCAGACAGAGCGCGGTGGAGAAGATCATGAGAAGTGAAATTGCGCACGAAGCTCCGATTGAGCACTGCGCCAACTGCCACTCCGCGAATCTCTCGGCGATGTTAAACGCATGCATCGAGTGCAAACAATATGGCCAGCAGTCGAGTGGCTCTCAGTCGGCCACCACGCGATCTACCAGCACGGGGGTAGAGGGAACACCACGACCATCCCCGACGACTGCTGGAGCTACCTGCACGAACGCCTTGTGGCTCGGCTAGCCGAGCTGAACCTAACTCCTTGGCAACCAGACACCTGCACCCGGAATCGAATGCTCCTGATTAGCGACAATTGAACTGCCCGGCTGGCGACAATTATTTCTCCCTATTTGAAGGTTAGTTGAGACGATTCGGAAAGCGTTCCAGGAGAGAGCTTTCCGGATGGTGACAGACCAGCAGATAAGGAGGCTGTATAAATTGTCGAACATCGAGGAGACGCAAGAGATCGCGGCGTCGAAGGCAGGCATGGACGTGAAGACGGCGCGGAAGTACCTGCGAGCCCGGCTTCTGCCGAGTGAGTCGAAAGCGGAGCGTCATTGGCGAACGCGGCAGGATGGCTTCGCGGAGGAGTGGCCGGAGATCCGTGCCCAGTTGAAAGCGAATCCTGGCTTGGAGGCGAAGACGCTCTTCGCCGCACTGCAACGGCAGTATCCAGACCGTTTTGCGGATGGGCAGTTGCGGACCTTGCAACGGCGGATTAAACAATGGCGTGCCAGCGAAGGTCCCGCACAGGAAGTGTACTTTGTGCAGGAGCATCGGGCCGGCGAGCTATGCGAGTCCGATTTCACCCACCTGACAGAGTTGAATATCACCATCGCGGGCCAGCCTTTTCCGCACATGCTGTATCACTTCGTGCTGACGTACTCGAACTGGGAGACAGGAACCATCTGCCCGTCGGAGAGCTTCGCCAGTCTGAGTGAAGGCTTGCAGAACGCACTGTGGGAGCTGGGCGGCGTGCCGCCGCTGCACCGTACCGACCGCATGACGGCAGCGGTCAACAACCTAACCGAACAGGCGGAGTTCCAGAAGAACTATCAGGCACTGCTCCGGCACTACGGTATGGAAGGCAGGAAGATCCAGACCGGCCGACCAAATGAGAATGGCGACATCGAACAGCGGCATTACCGGTTCCAGCGCGCTTTGGATCAGGCGTTGCTGTTACGCGGTGGCCGGGACTTCGAGACGGTTGAGGAGTATCGTGCGTTTCTGTGCAAGCTGTTCGATCAGCTCAACGGTGGACGCAAGCAACGGCTGGCAGAAGAGATGGAGCGACTGCGACCGCTGCCCAACCGCCGTGTGGAGAGTGCGAAACGAGCGCGGGTGCGTGTGAACTCCGGCAGCCTGATCGCCGTGGGGCGGAACAGCTACTCGGTGAACAGCCGTTTAATCGGGGAGATCGTGGAGGCGCGCATGTTCTCCGATCACCTTGAGATCTGGTACGGCGGGCAGAAGGTGGACCAGTTCCCGCGGCTGCACGGCCGCACCAACTATCGCGTTGATTACCGACACATCATCGACTGGTTAGTGCGCAAGCCCGGTGCCTTCGCCAACTACCGATACCGCGAGCACCTGTTTCCAACCAGCCAGTTTCGCATGGCCTATGACCTGTTGAAGGAGGTCATGCCGAACCGCTGTGACCGGCGATATCTCCAGGTACTGGAGGCCGCCGCAAAAGAGGGAGAAGCACGGGTGGAGGATGCTCTCCGGTTGCTGCTTGCCAGCGAGTCCGGAAAACAGACCATCGCGGAGAAGGAAGCGTTCGATCAGTTTCTGATGCGTTGCGAGCAGGCACCAGAGATCACCGACGTTCCGATTCCGGAGGTATCGCTCAGCAGCTTCGATCAACTCCTAAGCAGCGCGGACGGTGTGCAATGAGCCGCACCGTCGACGTCAAAGCTGAACTTACGCAGAGTCTGAAATACCTGCATCTGCCGACGGTGCGGCAATGCTACGAAGAGGTGGCTCAACAGGCCGAGCGCGAATCGTTCAGCTATGAACGATATCTTCACGAACTGGTGCGGCGAGAGTGCGAGGAGCGTCAGGAGAATCGCATTGTCAAAATGCTGCGGGAGTCGCACCTTCCGCTGGAAAAGTCCTTGGAGGCGTTCGATACGAAACGGCTTCCAGCGAAGGCGGCGCGGCAGATGCGCTCTCTGCTCGACGGCACTTTCCTGGAGAGGACGGAGAACGTTCTCGTGTTCGGCAATCCTGGAAGCGGCAAGACGCACCTGTTGGAGGCCGTCGGTCAGGAGCTGGTAAGGCAGGGACATCGCATGCTCTTCACCACATGCGAGATGCTCGTACAGGAACTGCTGATCGCCAAGCGCGACCTGAAGCTAAGCCGCCTCATCAAGCGGTACTCGCGCTACGAGGGAATGATCATCGACGATCTTGGTTACATCCGGCAGAGCAGAGAGGAAATGGAAGTCGTCTTTACCTTGTTAGCCGAACGCTACGAGCGTGGCAGCGTCCTACTGACAAGCAATCTTCCGTTTTCCAAATGGGAGGGAATCTTCAAAGATCCGATGACGACTGCGGCGGCCATCGATCGCCTGGTCCATCACAGCATCATCGTGGAACTCAACATCCCAAGCTACCGGCTGGAACAGGCCAGAAAGAATGTCCAAGCCCTCGGTCAAGAGCCGGCCACCACGCCCGCTTCCGGTGAACCGGCCTCCGGCTTCGGGCTACGCCCTTCGCCTCCAGCCAGTTCGCCGGAAGCAAAGATAGATGTCGTCGAAAGCTGATGGTGGTAGATGTCGTTTATAGGGAGAAATAGTTGTCGTCCAATGGAACAAGTAGTTGACGCCGATCAGCTCCCAAGCAGGGCGGATTGAGAGGTATTGGCCTCGAAAAACGAAAGGCAGAAGTTATGCCGTTAATTCAACTCGTGGAAGTTTTAATCGTTGTGGGTGTCCTCCTCTGGCTGGTGAATCGCTTCATTCCAATGCAGTCAACCATCAAGTCAATCCTGAATGCCGTCGTAGTCATAGCTGTGGTTTTGTGGATACTGAAGGTTACCGGACTCTTTAATTCCTTCTCCGGTATCCGCATTGGACGGTGAAGGATAGAGGTGGAACTCCACCTCGGCGGCGAACAAAGCCCTCACAAAGTGGCTCAGCTACCGCGAACTTCCGCTCCTTGGTCGCCCCGTTCCCAGCAGACCTGATTTCCAGTAGCAAAGGCATCGGCCCGGTAGTTCCACCGGGTTGTGAAACTTGCAGGGTTAGAAGTCGTCCAACCGGGAAGTTGCTGCACCACGTCAAAGAAGTTAAATAGGAGAATCATGGCAAAGCTAACCACGGCAACCCGTGATCGGATAACCGCAAAGAAGTTCGCGTTTCCTAAGCAGCGCAAGGAGCCGTTGGAAAATGCCTCTCACGTTCGCAATGCTGCCGCCCGTTTTAACCAAGTGAAGGGCGTCACTGAGGCAGAGCGTCGTGCAGCGTGGAAGAGGATACAGTCTGCGGCAAAGCGGTTCGGAGTGGAACTGAACGAGGCAGCCTAGCTCGAAGTTGCTAGATTCTTAGTGTGCAAGCTGAAGTCAGACTTGCCCGCCCGTGCGCAGGAGCGGGCGAAGTACCCTCGGATTTTTCTACTACTTCGTAAATAGACCGTGGTCTTGGTCGTACCGAGTTTCCGTCTCGCCAGCTTGTTCCGCAGCCTTGTTGGCAACACGCTCCATGTTCTTCCGTTCTTCCAACTTCTCAATTTCCTCTGGAGTCTTGGGAGTTGTGACGTTCTGTGTCTCAGGGCCTGTGGTTTGATCAGCTATTAAGTTGACCTCTCGGTTCTGGCGTATAGCAGAGCCAATCTCCCTAGGTTCTGATGAGACTAGCACGTAGTCATAGCACAACCTGTCGCCTCCATTTGCTCCAAGCTGCGCTTGTGCCACGCGGTTCCGGTTTGGTTGCCGGGACAGCTGAAATACACGTCTATCACTAGCCTGTTTGGCAGTTCGCTATATCTTTTCGGTATCCCCATTGCCCCTCTCGCGTGACTGGCTTTTCACATTCCCGTACCACAACTATCTCAGCTCGCCTAGTTGTTACGACTGCGAAGCTTGGAGAGCAAGCGGATGATTTCGAGATAGAGCCAAACGAGGGTGACCATGATGCCGAAGGCCCCGTACCACTCCATGAATTTGGGTGCGCCCTGATTGACGCCCTGTTCGATGAAGTCGAAGTCGAGGACGAGGTTGAGGGCGGCGATGGCGACGACGAAGAGGCTGATGGCGATGCCGATAGGACCAGAGCCGTTGATGGCGACGAAGTGGATGCCGAACAAGCCTAGAATCATCTCGGCGAAGTAGAAAAGGCAGATGCCTCCGGTGGCGGCGACGATTCCGAGGCGGAGCTTTTGGGTGACCTTGATGACGCCAGTGGAGTAGGCCGCGAGCAGCACGAAGAGGGTGGCGAAGGTGAGTCCGACCGCCTGAATGGCGATGCCGGGGTAGCGGAGGTCAAGCATAGCGGAGAAGGCACCGAGGAAGAGCCCCTCCAGCAGTGCGTAGATGGGCGCGGTGACGGGAGCCCATTCGCGCTTGAAGCTGGTGATGAGGGCGAAGATGAGTCCGCCAAAGACTCCGACCAGCATCTCAAGCGAGACGGAGGCGGGGTTGTGAGTTGCTGCGAACTGGTTCCAAGTGAAGGCGGCGGCGACGACGGCGAGGACAAGCAGGATTCCGGTTTTATTGACGGTGCCGCTGAGGGTCATGCTCGTGGAAGTGCCGATGGCTCCGCCATACCGGGCGCTGGAAATGCCGCCGCCGTACGAACTGTCGGACATGCCGCTGAAGGTATTGCTGCCGAGGGCGGGATTGGACGTCTTGAACAGGGGCATGGAGTGTCTCCTGAATCAAATGTAACGCAAAAGATGGAGGCTCGGAGCGAGAGAGATGCCTCCTGCATTAGCCAAAGGCGGGGGAGTGTGCCCCATCGGACACCTTCTTGATCAGGGGACGGTCGTCTGCTCGTTCGGTTCTGAATATGGTGTAATGTTAGGAGAGTAGGAAATCTGTCACCCCGTTGCAATCTTCTTCCGATGCGAATGCCACTTATTCAGCGTTCCCCACCCTTCGAATTGAACGCGCCCAGCCTGTGGGTCTGTTGGCACGCTGGTTACCTCGATAACCTGTTCAAGTCCACGATCTTGGCATTCGCTTCCATGGTTCCCACCATGCCCGGAGTCATCGCCGCGTGCGGGTCTGTGGCTTATGATTTTTCCAATCGTCTCTGGTTTGGGGGAGTCCTGAGCGGACTTTCCCTCATTCCTGTCGTCGGTTACCTGCCGGGAGCCGGAAAAATCGCATGGAATTTGCGCCTGATCGACGTTGAACTCCGGACCATCGAAGAGCTACTCCCGCGCATACAGGGTACGCCTGAACTTGCTGGGCCACTTAAGGCTGTGATCCGGTCGTACTTGGAACGATTCTCAAAGATCAATCGTTCGCTTTCGATCAACAAAAGATTGCGCGTGATCCTCGATGACGCACCTGCCTCTGAGGAGTAAGAATTTCAGCCACGACCACATTCATTCTTCCGACAGTCCTTGACGACGAGCAGAGGAGCACCGAATATGAATGCTAGACGGCGTGCCATATCCCAAGAATACGAAGCGGAGACAATGATGGTTGTGTGCCCAAAGTGCAAGAATGAGATTGATGTTGAGGAAGAGGAACTCGAAGAGGGCGAACTCGTATCGTGTCTGGAGTGCGACGGTGATTTTGAAGTAGCCAGCGTCGAGCCTCTGAAGCTGACGAAGGTCAGCGATGAGGAGGAAGCAGACGAGGAGGAAGAATAGAGTTCTCCGCCCGTGCCAGTTATTGCCTATTTCCTTATCATGGTCGCCTGATTCCATTCCCGTTCGATCATCACCGCTGTTAATTCGTGCTTGGCGCGGTCGGCCAGCATGCTATTGTCGGTGTGGCACGCACACATATATTGATGCAGCAGGTTGTTGATCTTGTGAATATCAGCCCCGGTCTGATGCCGTTGGACAGCAACGATGAGACCCACATCTGGTTTCATACCTTCTCGCCTTAAGTCACAATCAACTTTGGCATTCAGCCAGTTGTGTTCGATGGCCTACTTCCGCTTGCAGTTGGAGGTCTCGATGGCTCGGAACCATTATGGTAAACGTGGCCGCATTTTCACCGCCGCTGTCCGCCCAGACTCGAAGACGCCGACACTCCGGTCTCCTGCGGTGGTGCCTGTCCCTTCTCACCAGTAAGCCGTACGTTGAAGTGCTGCGCGAGGTCGGCGGGTACGAGGTGCCACGGCTCGTATCTGTTGAAGATATCGCCGACGCGCTCCAAGCAGCGTGCGACCAGCGCCGAGGATATCTGCTGGCCATCCACCCCAAAGCTGAACTTCGCGCCCGTCACCAGACAGAAAGCGATGCTAATTATGGTCAGCCACCCATACGAGTCATGGAGACAAAAGTTGGCAAATTCCACGGCGTGCTGGCGGTCGAGCGCACTCGTATCCTCCGGGAGATGGACGACAACGTATTCGGTGTCGTCCATCTCAGCGATATTACGCTTCTGCACTCCGCCGCCGAGCGCCTCGATGATATTGCCGGAGTCGTCCACGAAGATTGCGGCATGGCTCCAATGCGCGAAGATTTTGTCGGAGCCCCGGTAGCGAAAGGTCTGCCCAAACCGGATTAGGTTGCCATACCACCCCGATGAGTGAGTCAGGATGAAATCGCCGGGGAGCGCAGCGGATTTTCCAGTGTCGGACGCAAGAGGCTGGAGAGGGATTGCAACCCTCTCTTTGGGGCCGTAGCGTTCACACCGAATCATCGATTTATTGCGGGGAGAAGTTGGAGATTCCATGGATGGCCTCCCTGTTCGGCAGGGATTGTGGCACCGCGACCGACGCAAGGCAAGAAGGTCGGATGAGTTGTCGTGAAGGCGCGGCGACGTAGAGTAAAAGGCTCGGACGAGTACAGCCGCGTCCACATCGCCTTGTGGACATTCATGTCCGGAGGTTAAATCCAGCCCTCGATTTTATCGCCGACGTTCGAAACTCCCGATTCATCGCTGTGTTTACCGTAAGTGAAAGACGGGAGGAACACAAAATGAACATCAGGAATCTGCTTCTTACGCTCACACTCGGTGGCTCGCTGATGGGCTCCGCAATGGCATGGAACCCCAACACGGTCGGTGGTGGCCCCGGCAAGTATGACCCCGGTCATCCACGAGTCAACCAAATCAACCAGCGCGAGCAGTTCCAGCAAAACCGCATCGCCAACGGCATCCACAATGGGCATCTTTCTCCATATCAGACCGCGCACTTGGAACGGCAAGAGGGTCGGCTCGTGCACAACGAGAAGCGCGACATGGCCATGGACGGCGGTCATCTGACAAAATACGACCAGATGAAGCTGAACCACGAAGCCAACCACGTTAGCAAAGACATCTACTTGGCGAAACACTAACTCTGCCGAAGCGCAGGGGAGCAGCGAAGGCCGCTCACAAGTTGCGGCCTTTTCGTTTGCCCCGGTACAAACGTCATCGGACGGTGCACACACCATGATTTCCAGTATGAAACAACTCGCTTCCTTCGTTTGCGCTCTTGGATTGTTGCTCGTGCTGTGCGCATTCCGCAGCCCCCAAGTTCAAGCAGAGACGGCGGTGGTTCAGTATCAACCGCCGACCAACCTGCCGGACAGCGGACGCGAAGGCTACTGCTGGACTGGCTCGATAGCCGCTCCATACCGGACGGATGCTTGGCGATGCACGGAGGGAAATGCGATTCACGACCCCTGCTTCAGTCTGCCTAACGGTAATTATGTTGTTTGCGGTGCGAACTCGGTGACTGGCGGCAGCGGCTTCAAGCTCACCCTTACAAAACCTCTGCCAGAACCCGAACGCAACCCTGCATCCGCTGGTTCCAATCAAGCGTGGGAGGTGCTACTGAGCGATGGCGAGGTGTGTACTCCATTCACAGGAACGCGACCGCTTGTTGCGGGGAAGGTGGCGACCTATGGATGCAGTCCCAACGCGGATGGCCGAAGTAGTGTGTTGCTGGGTGATTTGGACAATCGTGAGCCAGTGTGGAAGGCCAAGGCCGCTACGCTCGTGAGGCGCGGCACGGAGTGGAAAGCTGCCTCGATTGACGTGGTTCCGGTGAAGATGGTGTGGCGGTAGTCTAGCGGAAGTTGAGCCGTAGATGAGCGACCGTTGCCCGGTTTAGCTGAGGCGAAACGCTGATGGTCGTACCGTTATATACTCAATGGGTATCCATGTTTAAGAGCTTACCCAGCGATTTCAACCTAAAGCGACTTGTGACCTTCATTGCGGCACTCTGGCTGCAGGTAACTGCGCTGGTAATCTTCTGCTGCATTTCCTCTCCGCAAATGTCTAGACCCTCCGGCGATGTCGATGCGCTTCACACCATGGCGATGAATGAAGCCCACACCTTACATGCACGCCTACCACTTCACATCACGGCCATGCTTCGCACATAATGCCAGCTCGTGACTAGCTGGAACGCTCAACTCAGCTCACAATCTCGTCAGCGCACAAACCGTGTCTCTGTGTTCGGGATAGCCCACCGATGCCGTACCCGACCTCAAGCCCCCGCAGCTTTCACCCGGCCATTGCTCCGGCTGACCAACTTGTCGCGAACGAATTGCTGATATTCAATGGGCAGCGAGAACCGCTTCCTCAAGATGGCTAGATAGTGTTTGGAATCGGCATCGAGCGTGTGTTAACCTAAGATGATTAGTTCCTCAGCCATCTGCGCTCCCGGCCAGCAGGAATACTCTAGCAACTGCCCCAGAGCCTCCCGGCGGTCGTTCCTGAATGTTCCGAGAAGTCTGCCATTGCACTTCGGGTGCGCGGTTTCAGTTCGCTCTGGTTTGGCTCGAATCCCCATAAAGGGTTGGGCGTATTTTGCAGGGAGGATTGGAATTTCCGGGTACTCCCGCAAACCGAACAGAAGTGGATTGTCCCTATCGCGGTAGAGACACCATTCACATTAGTAGCGGTCTGGGCGTGTGCCGTGGGGCCTAGTAGAGAAGACCGCTACATTGGGCAGGTGTATCAAGCACTCGTCGCGCATCCCGAGTGGTTCAACGGAAATCCAGTCGTAATCGCCGGAGACTTCAACAGCAACAAAATCTGGGACGCTCACCGAGAGGTCGGGGACCATTCAGCCGTCGTGAAGCTTCTGGACGACTGTGGCCTCGTGAGCGCCTATCACGAGCATTTTGGTGAACCGCAAGGTGAGGAGTCCCGTCGCACCTTATTTATGTTTCGCCATGCGGACAAGCCTTACCACATCGACTACGTCTTCATCCCGCAAGAGTGGGCACCTCGGCTCCAGACGGTCGAGGTCGGCGGGTACGAGCAATGGTCGAAGCTGAGCGACCATTGCCCAGTCGTGGTTGAAATCGCCTAGGTTCCAGATGCGGGGAGGTTGGCTGAGACCTTCCAACAACTGCGCCGTGTCGGCACGAATCTGGTTGCGTCCTGCGGCTGGATGGCATAAAACTGCTCTGTTCCCTATATCTGCTTTAACCGACCTATTGAGATTGCCATGGCCTTGCTGAGCTTTTGGAAGAGCAACCGCGACGAAGTCCTGAATTTAACGATTGAGCAGGTGGTCTCCAATGCTGGAGACGGAATCCTTCGAGACCAGAGCGGTTGCTCCGACGAGCTTCGGACATTCTTGAGCGCGGTTCCCAGTGACCGACTTTTTGACTACGCTCGGCACTGCTTGGAATCTGCCTACAACAAGAAGGGGCTTGTCCTCCAAGACATCGTGCATGAACTCGGGCGGAGGCTCGACTTCGAGGTCGAGAACGGGCTCTATCAAGGACGGCGTAACGCGATTGGATTCGACGGGATATGGCGTTATCAAGGCCAGCCTGACCTCATCGTTGAGGTCAAGACAACCGCTGCGAAGAAGTAGCTCCTGACATCCCGCAATAGGGACTGGCCGACCAAACGTCGGCCTTTTCCATTGAGTAGAGAGCACCCGGCATGCACTTATGATTGTGCACAGTAGCTTTGCACTGCTAACATCGCACACCAAGGAGTAAGTATATATATATGGATACTGCTCAAGTTCTTGCCTACCTGCATGCCCAGCGTGACCGTATCGTTAATGCAATCGCCGCCCTTGAGGCAATGGGCTGGACCGCCGCCGCCAAACTAACAACCAGCACCGCTACCAAAGCCGCTGCACCTGCTGCGGTGAAAAGCACGAAGACCGCTCCTGTAGCTCCTGCTGCTGCTGGGAAGCGCGTTGTAAGCCCCGAAGCCCGCCAGAGTATGGCCGAAGCCCAGCAGAAGCGTTGGGCGAAGAAGAAGCGGGAGGTGAAGGCTGCGGCCAAGAAGGCGGCGGTGGCTCCAGTGGCGACCAAATCAGCCAAGGTTGCTGCGAAGAAGGCGGCTCCAGTCGCTGCTCCCGCCGTAAAGGGAGCGCGGAAACCCATGAGTCCTGCCACAAAGAAGAAGCTGGCGGAAGCAGTAAAAGCAAGCTGGGCGAAGAAGGCTGCGGCCAAGACCGCTGCCAAGAAGGCGGCTCCGGTCGCGACGACATAGGAATCTTTGGGAGGTGTCTCCGAATGGCACCTCCCTTACCGCCTCCGGGAATTGGAGAGCTGAAGCCCTCCTGAATCTGGTTCCAGATGTAAACTTGCGTACTTATGCCGATGACAGCAGACGTACTCCGAGATCATCTGAACTACACCGCTTGGGCTAGCAGAAGATTGGTTGACGCTGCTGGTGCGCTAAATCCTCAGGAACTGACAAGAGACTTCGGCACCGCCGATCACAATGTGCTGGGCACTCTGGTACACGTCTTCGCCGCTGATCGTATCTGGCTTGGCCGAATCGAAGGAAATCCCCCCGCACGTTTTATGGTTCCGGAGCAGGACATGCATCTGGAGGTGCTTAGGAGTGACTGGCCAGCGTTGAGCGCACGCTGGAAGCAATGGGCTGCCCTGCTGACCAAAGACTCCATTCAACGAGAACTTTCCTACAAGAGCACAAAGGGGGATGCGTTCATAACCCCGATCTGGCAAATTGTGCTGCATGTCGTTAATCACGGAACCCATCACCGTGGGCAAGCTTCCGGCTTTCTGCGGGCGATGGGGCACATACCGCCGCCTCTGGATTTAGTTGCCTATTACAGGGAAGCCGTCCACTGAAGGTCGCGGCTGGGAGGCATGGTGAAGACCCTGTGTGCTGTGCTCGTAGAAGCCTCCCACCCTGCCCAAACCTCCACCATTGAGCTTTCTTTCTAAAGGAAGAGCAACCTTGCACATTTCCAGCCCACGGCGCAGTGCGGGAAGCGTCGGGCAACAGGATAACGCCAGTTGCATCCATAGCGGTTGGAGTGTGAATCCATGGAAGCAGGTTCAGAGGGGCTGCAGTATCGGGTGCTCGGTGGAACGGGAGAGAAGGTTTCCGCAATCGGAATTGGGGGATGGCATCTCGGTCTGTCCCATGTAGATGAGCACCTGAGCATCCGCATTGTTCGCACCGCCATTGATCTCGGCATCAACTTCATGGACAACTCGTGGGACTACAACAATGGCATCAGTGAAATCCGCATGGGGAAAGCGTTGCGTGACGGCTACCGGAAGCGGGTGTTCCTGATGACGAAAATTGACGGGCGTTCGAAAAAGGCTGCGACAAAGCAACTGGACGAGTCGCTCCAGCGGCTTGATACAGATCACCTCGATCTGGTGCAGCACCATGAGATTCTACGGTTTGAAGACCCACACCGCATCTTTGACGCAGATGGTGCTAATGCCGCGCTGGTTGAGGCCCAGAAGGCGGGCAAAATCCGCTACATTGGCTTCACTGGTCACAAAGACCCGCATATCCATTTGCATATGCTCGAAGTCGCAGATGATAACGGGTTCAGGTTCGATACGGCGCAGATGCCGTTGAACGTAATGGATGGGCATTACCGCAGCTTTGAGAAGTTGGTCGTCCCTGAACTCGTCAAGAAAAAGATGGGCGTGCTCGGCATGAAGTCCATGGCGAATGGAATCATCCTGAAATCGAAGACAGTAACGCCGATAGAGTGCTTGCATTATGCACTGAACCTGCCAACGTCGGTCGTCATAACTGGAATTGATAGCTTCGAGATTCTCGAACAGGCACTTGAGGCGTGGCGCACCTTCCATCCATTGAGCGAGGCGGAATTGACGGCTTTGTTGGCGAAGACGGAGAAGGCTGCAAAGAGCGGCGAATTCGAGCCATTCAAGACGACCTCAATCTTCGACTCGACTGCGCAGAACCAGGCGTGGCCGGGTGAAGAACCAGAGCACGTCACGCAACTCATGCCCTTGTGAATGGACCCTGCCTTGTGCACCGTGGAGTGAGCCTACGTGATACCCGACGACTCTCCGACTGGTAAAGGAGTGACAGCTCGATGAACGCAATAGAGCCTTCGCTTGATCGTAGGCTTGCATACGGCGTATTCCGGCTTACTTTGGGGATTAATATTTTGATCCACGGGGTAGGACGAGTTCTCGGGTCGGGCGTCGGAGCATTTGCTACGAAGATGGGGAACGATTTCATTAATACTCCACTGACCTATGGCCTTGTCCACAGCTTCCTCGTAGTTCTGCCGTTTGCGGAAGCCATTGTTGGCTTGTCGCTCACCTTGGGCATTTTTACAAGGTGGGGACTCACGGTGGGCGGCTTGTTGATCACTGCGCTCGTCTTTGGCACCGCTCTCCGCAGCGACTGGACGACGATTGGCATTCAGATGATCTATGCGCTCACTTACTACTTGCTGCTCACACATCTGGCTGAAAACTACTTCTCGCTCGATACCTTGCTTCGAAAGCAGCGTATGTAATGATGCTCTGCAAGCCTAATGCTCAGAGTGCGTGAGTGGTGGTCGAGCATCAGATATCGTGAGCCAGCAATCCCTTATTCCGCAGGAGGACGGAGTGGAACAGCGCGTCAGCCTAATCACGCTCGGAGTAGCCGACCTAAATCGCAGCAAGGAATTCTATGAACGCCTCGGATGGCGGCGTTCGATGGCCAAGGCCGAAGGCGTCGTGTTTTGCCAGACCGGAGGGATGGTTCTCGCCTTGTACCCACGTTCGGAACTGGCAAAGGACGCGAACATTACCCCTGACGGAGATGGTTTCAGCGGGATAACGCTTGCATACAACACAGGGAGTCGCGAAGAAGTTGACTTGGTTCTCGCGCAAGCTGAAGCCGTTGGTGCGAAGCTACTCAAGTCTGCTCAGGAAGCCTTCTGGGGCGGATATTCAGGATACTTTTCCGACCCCGGGCGGGTTTCCATGGGAGGTCGCATGGAATCCGTCCTTCCAGATTGCAGAAGACGGAAGTGTTCGAATTCCTGATTGAAGGTGGCGGCATAGTGGAATAGGTGAACCATGGAGCGTGAACAGTTCGCCAAGGTTATGCAGGAGGTGCTCGACTCGCTCCCAGAGGAATTCCGCAGTCGTATTAGCAATGTCGCCGTGCTGGTGGAGGACTTTCCACCCGGCCAGCCCCCAGCCTCCCATCCAAAGAAGCTCCTGCTCGGACTCTTCCATGGCGTGCCCATGACCAAGAAGAGCGTATTCAACCTGCCCACGGGGCCGGATTACGTCGTCCTCTACCAGAAGAACATTGAAGCAGTGTGCTCCACGGAGGCCGAAATCCGAGCGCAAATCCGGCTCACGGTCATCCATGAGTTCGGTCACTATTTCGGCATGGACGAGGAACAACTGAAGGATGTTTAGCGGACAGTCGGCTGATGGTGAAGTGGAGAATCTCATTGGTCAGTTCTGCAACCAAAAAATTAACTCTCCCCCCGCAACTCTCATTTTGTCGCAGTGTTTACCTCGAACGTAGGGACAAGGAGAAAATAATGAATTTTAGGAATATGCTTCTTACGTTGACGCTCGGCGGCTTGATGGTAGGCTCCGCAGTAGCCCAGAATCCCAACACCGCTGGTGCAGGTCCGGGCGTGTACGACCCCGGTCATCCCCGTGTCAATGAAATCAACGGGCGCGAACAGAACCAGCAGAACCGTATCGCAAACGGCATTAAGAGCGGCGAACTTACTCCTCACGAAACCGCAAAGTTGGAGAATAAAGAGAATCGGTTAGCGCGGAACGAAAAGCGCGACATGGCGAAGGATGGTGGTCACCTGACCACGAAAGACCAAGCGAAGTTGAACCGCGAAGCCAACCACGTCAGCAAAGACATCTATAAGGACAAACACAACGCCGCCGTCCGTTAACAGCAGCGTCAATGAGTAGACGATAAGGGCCGCGCAGAAACCAGCGGCCTTTTCGTTGTGCCTGAGGTAGTGCTTCCACAACGACACACCCGCAAACGCCCTCCGTCTCAGATTCCTTCTGCGCGGAGCATGCCGATTCTTCTGGTAACGGCACCTCAATGAGCCGCGACAACTTTTTCCTTCGGACGGGTTCATATACACAGAGCTTGGAGGGTTTGGCTGCTGCGGTACTCAAAACCCTAAGTTCAGCCAGAAGACGATTGGGACTCTCCCGTACTCCGACTAATGTGAAGTCCAACAACGGTGGGAGGGGATTATGTCCAGTCCAGCGGGAAATTTCGTACCTAACGCATCTGCAATGAGTGAGCAGCAGACGGACGAAGTTTTTAGCTGCCTGAAAGTTGCCAATCTTGAGCCGCAGGAACTCATGCGTTTCTTGGAGTTCTGCGCTGGCAAGATACACGGTGAACGAAACTGCGCGAAGGCGGCTTGAACTTCCTGCATCGCCCTTTCGTACAATATGGTATGCAGGTTGCTGGTTGGACGGAACGAATCGTTCGTGGAACTGCACTGGCGATGGCGGGAGCCTACTTCGTGCTGACGATTATTGGCGGGGTCTTCACCGACAGCATCATCTTCCAGCCTCCTTCGCCGGGATATCGAGACGATGCATCCGTCCTGAAGCTAACCAGTGCTGACGGCGCGAGAATCTCGGCCAAATACTTCCCCAACGCGAACGCGAAATTCACCCTCCTCTTTAGCCATGGAAATGCTGAGGACATGGGCTACGACGCTGGATTCCTCGAAGATATCCGCAATGCGGGATTCTCGGTCTTCGCCTATGACTATCAAGGCTATGGCACCAGCAAAGGTAAGCCGTCCGAGGAGCATCTCTACGAAGACAGCGAAGCTGCCTACAATTACCTCACCAACGACCTGCACGTCCCTCCCAACCGAATCATTGCGTGGGGTCGCTCCTTGGGAGGGGCCGCTTCATCCCAACTGGTTGCAAAATTACCCGCGTCGGTCAGCGACAACCAGTGGTTTGCAGTTTTGATGGCTTCCCTCTCTGCCTTATCCTCGCCAGCGGAAGTGGTGGTCACAACTAGGATGAACAGCAGCATCGTCAACAATGATTTCATTCGATTCCTCTCAACCTGAGCGGAATTGTACTCTTGGCTCCCTGAAATACAGGTGCAGCAGTGTCGAAGGAACAATGGGCGAAAATGTTGAACGCTACTCGCGCTCCTCTCGGGAGGGTCATCTCCCGAAGTATTAAGTCCGCTGTATACAGCACCAGTCTGCCCGGCGCACCTGACGGCCACTACGTTGTCATTCAGTACGAGACCGCGTTTGAACACAAGAAGTCGGCTATCGAGACGGTCACGCCATCGATGGGAGAAGACGGACGTCAATGGTGTCAGCGCCGGTCCTAAAATCCCCGATGTGCCGAAGTAAAATTCCCCACCTATTAGTAACGAGTGTTACAACAGCACCGACTCTTCGAAGAGGAGGTGCGGAACCTGCTACGAGGTGGAGAGGTGAGCGAGATCAATGAGCTGAAGCAACTTGGGATGAGCTTGCAAGCGATCGGATCCTTAACCGGGCACGATCGCAAGACCATCCGCAAGTACCTGGCGCATGCGCCAGGTACGAGGCCGTCGTATGGGCCACGGGCACCGCGTCCGGGCAAGCTGGACGCGTTTATGCCGTACCTGGAAGAACGATGCAAGGCGGGAGTCTGGAACGCAGTAGTGTTGCTGCGGGAGTTGCGTGAACGTGGCTATAGCGGCAGCTATACGATCCTGACCGACTACCTGCGACCACAGCGGGAAGCAGCGCGACAGACAGCAGTGCGCCGTTTTGAGACGGCACCCGGGGTGCAAGCGCAGGTTGACTGGGGACATCTCGGTTACTTGGAAGACGAGGCCGGAGAACAAGCGGTCTCTGGTTTCGTATTTACGCTGGGATACAGTCGGGCGCTGATGGCCGAAGGGGCGCTGGATCAGAAGTTGGGAACATTGCTTCGCTTGCATGAGGAAGCTTTCCGGCAGCTGGGCGGGATTCCGCGAGAGATTCTGTACGACCGCATGAAGACCGTGTGGCTGGGCACAGATGAGCGCGGTGAGGTGCGATGGCATCCGCAGTTTCTTGACTTCGCACGCTACTGGGGATTCACTCCGCGGCTGTGCCGACCGTATCGCGCCCAGACCAAGGGCAAGGTGGAGTCGGGAGTAAAGTACGTGCGGCGTAACTTCCTGTGTAGCCTGCAAGGGCGCGAGCCGCACAGCCTGGATGATTTGAACGCGAGGTTACGCAGCTG
This sequence comes from uncultured Acidobacteriota bacterium, assembly GCA_963779365.1. Lineage (GTDB taxonomy): Bacteria > Acidobacteriota > Terriglobia > Terriglobales > Acidobacteriaceae > TOLSYN. Next base: position 57,789 of record CAVZYB010000025.1, read on the forward strand.
GGTTTGGGAGGTCGCCAACCAGCGCGTGCATGGCACGACACATTGCATTGTGCAGAGACGCTGGCAGGCGGAACAAGCGCATCTGGAGCCGATGGCCGGACGCTTGCCTTATCCGTACGTAGAAGAGGAGCTGCGGCGAGTGTCGCGCGACGCCTACGTGGCGTGGCAAGGCAACCGCTACTCAGTGCCGTGGACCTATGCCGGACAGCAGGTCATGGTACGCGGACAAAGCGGTGTGGTCGAGGTATTTGCCGGCGATGTCCTGATTGCAACCCATGCGCGGCTCGCCGGTCAGCACCGGATCGCGGCGCAAGCCGTGCATCACGCCGGCATTCCACTCGGTTCGCTGCGCTCGATCGTGAAGACACAGGTTCGGATTCGTCCACTAGGACCGGAGGTCGAAGTGCGTTCGCTCTCTGCTTATGAGTGCATGGCAGCAGGAGGTGGACGATGACCGAGTTCGAGCAGTTGGAAAGCCTCGTTGAAACGCTGGGCCTCAAGGCCGTGCAAGCCCGGCTCCCGAACCTTCTCGAACAGGCTTCGCAGAAAGAGCCCGGCTACGCGGAGTTTCTGCTCGACACTCTGAAGACAGAAGCTGACGCCCGGCGCAGCCGCTATCTGCGGGCGCGGCTGCAACTGGCGCACTTGCCGTATCTAAAGACTTTCGAACAGTTTGATTTCAGTTTCCAGCCTTCGATCGACGAGCGCCAGGTCCGCGAACTGCAAACGTTGCGCTTCGTGCATGAGGCGAGCAATGCGATTTTTCTTGGGCCGCCTGGAGTGGGCAAGACCCACTTGAGTGTGGCCCTTGCAGAAGCGGCGATTCAAGCCGGTTTCGGCGCTTACTTCATCACCGCTCATGACTTGGTCACGGATCTGTCGCGGGCCACGCGCGAGAATCGGCTGGATCGCCGCCTGCGGGTGTACCTGGCACCGAAGCTGCTTGTGATTGATGAGATGGGTTATCTGCCATTGGACGAGATGGGTGCAACCATCTTCTTCCAACTCGTCAGCGCGCGTTACGAGCGCGGCAGCATCATCGTGACCAGTAACAAGAGCTACACCGATTGGGGCAGTATCTTCGGCGACTCAGTCATTGCCACTGCGATTCTGGATCGCCTACTACACCACTCGACAACCATAAACATCCGCGGCGAAAGCTATCGGCTGAAGGAGAGGCGGCGTGCTGGGCTGATCGGCGGACGAGAACAGTCGGGCGACGGAGACAGACAGGTATTGTTCTCCCCGCCCTCACTGGCTCCAGACTCCGCTCCGCCCAAAACGCGCCGCAAAGCGGCGCTGGGCTCTGCTACGTCCGGAGCCAGTGAGCATCTTTCTTAATCACTTGGCGGGGAATTTTACTTCGGCTAAATGGGGAATTTTCAACCGGAGTTGACAATGGCGAGTGTCAGGGTACTTCATAAGGTAGGTCTAAAGAGGATGGCGCACGCCGAAAATGTGGGGTGAGGATGGCAACGGCGTGCGCCTTATTAATTGATTGAAGGATAGATGTTTGGAGTGCTCGGAGCGGTGACATCAATCACGCGACATAGTTCGCCCGACCAGTGAACATCGGAGGTTACCGCGTGACATGCAACAGCGGCTCAAAAGCAGACACTCTCCATTGATTTTCATCACCAGAGAGTGTCTGTCCGCTGTAAGCCCAAGGGCGCAAAGACAAACGGGAGTAGTCTCTGTGGTTAACGGGCATCAGCCAGCTTAAGAATCGGGTCGAGGTCGGAAACAAACAGCCACTCGGCAGCAGCTCAGCGCAAACCGTTCGCCATCGCGTCTGGCGTCTTGGGTGCGACACCGTTTAGGCTGTGGTTCGCGTTTGAAGCTGTCTGCACTTCAATCTGATCGTTCACGGCGACCCCAGTGACAGTCGCTATTCCGCCAGCATAAGCCCTCAGGTCGTGGCTGTCTCCTTCGAGCAGATATGGTTTGTCGCCAACCATCAGCACGAAATTCGAGCCCTGCTGCACGCAGTCCAGAGTGCAGGTTTGCTGAGTCTGGTTCCTCTGGCACGTATAGTGGTGCGAGACTCGGCCTTCGCGGGTCACCGTTCCGTATAAGTCCACACCTTGCTGCTTCACGTCACTCAACCTAATCTCCTTTGAGCCACTCGCTGGAGTATTACTCCGGAGGGTGGCGTGCCACAGTGCCGACCTGCACACGCATATTCAGCACACGCACGCGCCCACCTCCAGCGGGTCAGACAACCTTCTTCTGTTTTGTTCAGCAACCCGGCGTCGTGGAAGAATCGCAGTAGGTTACCAATGAGACAATTGATGCACAACCAACGGCGACGTTCTTCTCCGTCCGTACTAATCAGGAACCGAAGCTCGTGTCTTCCTCAAGAAAGTCTTGGCGCTGATAAGTGAAAACGTCGAATCCTTTGACGGTTTTGTGATCTGTTCCCGCAGAATTAGGACAGCCCAAAAGAAGGGCATGACGGACGCCATGTTCACGGAATTGATGGCGGTCATCGGCATGGCGAACGAAACGAACGGTCTTGCCACCGGATATCAGCTTGAGATTGACGACCAGTTCAAGAAGCCGCTGTCTCGATAGTGCTGCTTTTTAAGTTCTTCCACAGAAATGTGGAAATGCCTGTGGGCATCGCTTTGAATGCCAGTATTCATGCGGGTCTGCTGGGATTGCACCAGCAGCGAGTCACGCTACAGAATGTGTCCACCCGAAGTCGTTGCCCGGTTCTTGTGTTGCCATGTTGGTGACTTCGCGAAGTAATCTTTCGGCGTGCACAGCTTCTTCACAGCGAGACGTGCTTCGAGCCCTCGGCTCTGACCCGCGCCGTATTGCCGTCGTAAGACTGTCGCAAACAGCAAAGCCCCCAGTCCAATCGACTGAGGGGCTCCAGAAATCCTGTTGCTAAGTTCTTACCGCCGCCAACCGTAACCACGCCAGCCGCCATAACGGTAACCATACGGCCTCGCATAGCCCACGCCCACGACGACATTACCCGGATAGACCACAGGTGGGTAAACATAGCCCGGCGCGTACGCCACGTACGGCGCGGGAGCTACAAACACTGGCGGTGCTGCCACTATGGCGGGTGCATTGCCAACCACGACGGGGCCTACGCCCACCCGGAACAGAACCTGCGCATTTGCCTTGGAAGGAGCGGCCAGCACCGCCGCGAACATCAGAGCCACCACTGCGAACATCGCTTTCTTCATCATCGTCCCTACCTCCATGCACACCTGATAAAAACCCAAACGGTTGGGAAAGTTGCGGAGTTCATCGAGGTGAGTTACTCGGAGTACGACGGGTCTCTGAGCGAAGGGCCGCTCTCCGCGTCGTTGTTGCTGTCCTGCATTTGTGTCCATGGTCGGAAATTTTGGTTAAATGCCCTTGCTGAGGCTCACGGCACCCAAGACCGTGGACTGTGCAGAGAACAGGTGCTCGGCAGGGGGTTGTTTGGAATCGTACCGCACAATTTCCAAGACCCACTGGCAGATGGAGTGAGTCGCGCACCTTGCGTCCACCATCGCAGGATACCCCGCGTGCATCAAGATAACCGCGTCCGGATTGGCATCGCGCATCGCACTGACCACAGTGAAGCCTTCCGCCGCTCCGTGCATATGTAGATCGCTGAGCAGCACGTCGAAGTGTTCTGTGCCGATGATATGAAGAGCCTCTCCAACGTTTTCTACGGCGGTGACATTAAAGTGGTTGCACTCAAACATCGCCCGCAAAGATGTTCGCATTTCCTCATCACCATCTACCACCAGAATTTTTGGTTTTCCATGTTCTCGATTAGTCGCCATTTCGATTTTTCCTTTTGAAGGTTGTCAACACGGAAAGCCAGTGGTACAGGAACGACAATCGTTCGCCAGTAGTTCGTGTAAGTCACGCGATGTATCTTCTCCGTACGGAGCCCAGACTGGCGTATTCGGTTTCTTCACGGGATGGCAGAATAGTGCAGCTCTAGGCAGCGGTGGCCGCAGCCCTTGCGCCCCGTCTCGTCGCCATAGTCAATCGTTCCCTAGTCTTCATCTTTCGTGTTGCCTCGCATCGGTTATTTTCAGCACGAGCGACGTCTAGCACTTCGCGCAATTTCATCCGCGCCTTGTGAAGTTGCGATTTCGTCGTGCCAATCGTACAGCCCAGCATCTCGGCAATCTCTTTATGCTCATATCCTTCGACGTCGTGCAGCACGAAAATAATGCGATAGCCGGGCGGAAGGCTTTCGATGACCCGCTCCAGAATTACACGGTCAATAGAACCAGCAAGGTGCTTATCCTCAGAACCAAATTCCCTCTTCTGATCGCCATCTTCTGTGGAGCCCAGAGTCTCTTCTAGGGATACCTCAATGAGACCCTTCTTGCGGAACCGCATGAGGATGATGTTGACGGTAACGCGATGCAGCCAAGTCGCGAACGAAGAATCGCCACGAAAGCTTACGATCTTGCGATAGAGCTGGAGAAAGACTTCCTGTGTGACATCCTCCGCTGCATCGACATTGCCAATCATCCGCAGACCCAGCGAGTAAACGCGCCTTTTGTGGAGACTGTAAAGAATTCCGAAGCAGTCGTCGTGGCCCAGTTTGGCACCTTCGATGGCTTCGGCCTCTGACACTCTGGCTGCCAGCACCCCTCTTGCCGTGGTCAATAGAGTCTCTCCCCAAAACGCGGGTAGCTTCAAGAAACGGAGCCTCCATAAGAAATCCGCCCGATGTTGTTTCGTCCATTGGCGCTAAGCAATGCCTATCCAGCTTTCTTGATCTCCGCAAGCTTGCCCTTTAGCTTTGCCACAGCATCTTTGGCGTGGCCGATCTGCTGCTGAACCTTTCCAGCGTTCTTTTCAACTTTCCCTTCGACTCTCAACTTACGGTCGTCGGTAGCCTCTCCGACTTTCTCCTTGATCGTTCCCTTGAGTTCGTGGAAGCTACCCTTTATCTTGTCTTCCGTGCTCGTCTTCATATTTTTTCCTCGCGCTCATTAAGCCTTGGAATGCGGCTTAGAGACTACACACCTTGTACTCTCATGATTTCCCTAAATCTGAGCAAAATTGACCATCTCTGCACTGTCTGTTTCCCGAGTGGGGTAAATGAATATGCATCTCTGTCGCCCATTTACATCCATTGTTTCAAATCGGGAGCGCCAAAATGAAAATTCCACGGTTCGAGTTCTGCTTGGGCTATATTGCTTTGCACTCGGGGAAAGCTCCCGGATGACCCGTCCGAGAGGAAAATTCCGATGGCCACCAAGAGCACCACCGCCGCGATAAAGAGAATGAAGAGTCCCACCGGGCAAGGCGTGTCTTTGCTCCCGGCGTCACCTCCCGCAGTGAAGTTGAGCCCATTTGCGGTACCGACAGAGCTGGTTAGCACATTCGACCCGCTGCTCATCCTAACGAAACTCTCCGCTGGAAAAACTAGTCGGGAATACCAAGCCGAAGAGTCGGTCTTTTCTCAAGGGGCTGTTGCGGATGCGGTCTTCCACATACAGAGCGGCAAGGTGAAGCTCACGGTCGTATCCAAGAGCGGCAAGGAAGCTGTGATTGCTATCCTGCCGGAAGCCAGTTTCTTCGGTGAGGGCTGTCTGGCAGGTCAGCCCCTCCGCATGGCAACGGCCACCGCCGACCAGAAGAGCACGATTATCCGCATTGAAAAGCGTGCAATGGTCGCTTTGCTACATCAGGAACCGGAGTTTGCCGAACAATTTCTTGCCTATCTTCTATCGCGGAACATCCGCATGGAAGCCGATCTTGTAGATCACCTGTTCAACTCCAGCGAGAAACGTCTCGCCCGGCTACTCCTACTGATGGCCAACTTTGGTCAGGAATCGAAGCCGATACCACTGATAGCGAAAATGAGTCAGGAGACCCTCGCCGAGATGGTAGGAACAACCCGCTCCCGAGTCAGCTTCTTCATGAATAGATTCCGCGAGATGGGCTTCATTGATTACAACGGCGGCGGGGTAAACGTCCACAGCTCTCTTGTCAGCGTCGTGCTGCACGATTAGCGGGGCAGCCGCACCTTCGAAGGGCTACGCTGTAGTCGCCGCCGCCTGTCCCATGAAGCTGGTGATTGTCTGTTTCAGTTGCGAATCCACTTCATCGGCTATGGTCATCACGTCGGTGAGCAGTAAGCTGAAATCCACGGTGCTCAGGTTCTTCTGCAGGGTATGAAAGATGCTGACCTGCAAGATGCGAGATTCCTCAATGATCATCGGAATCGAATAGCCCTGTGAGAGGCGAATTTTACCGTGCTCGACGGCGGCGTCTGACACCTGCTTTGTCCCAAGGTTTCTCGGCACCCGCAACCGATGAACGAGTTCCTGAAGGAGCTTCGGAAGATGTCCAGTACGTTGTTCCTTGCTTAGTGGCACGCAGGTCAGTTCATCCTCGGCGTCAACTCGCTCAATCCAATCATTGATTGTCGTAGTCGTATCGCGTTCCAAAATCGAAGCTACCCGCTCTGTGTTGGTCAATTTTCGCGTACCTCTGTTCTTCAACTTCTCCCTTATTTGTGCCACAAGCGTTGGCGGAGCCAGCGGTTTCAGCAAGATTTCGTCCGCTTGCGGCAGGATGGCGCTCATCGCCTCCTTCAGCGCAGGGTACCCCGTGTACATCAACGTGACCGCTTCCGGATTGGTGTGGCGCATCGCACTGACCACGGTGAAGCCGTCCGCCGCTCCGGGCATGTGCAGGTCGGAGAGCAGCACATCAAAGGGTTCCGTGTCGATCAGGTGGAGAGCCTCGCCGACGTTGGCTGCGGTGGTGAGGATATGTCGCCCTGACAGAGCATGCAATCCACGCCCAGTGCACGGATTTCCTCGGCCAGCGATTCGGCACGAGCCTTGCTCGATTCATAATTCACCGCGACGGATGCTCCGCGCCCAGCAAGTTCCAGTGCTATGGCACGTCCAATACCACGCGATGCTCCAGTGACTAAGGCCACCTTGCCCACTAGCGCAGCCGCACCACTACCATTTCCGTCTTCTGCCGCCATCACTTGCCTCCACTGGATTAGTTAGGATGCGGATGCTTCCGCGCTAAACGACGCGGTCCTTCAGTGTGCCAGCGCCCAAGCACCGGGTTCCAGTGGAAGACCTTCGGCGTGACCATCGACTCCATGTCCGGCATGAGCGGCTGGCGTGGAGATGCACATGACTGGCGGATAGGTGTTGCTGGTACCGGATGTCGAGTTTGCACCTGCGGTGGTCAGTGCAGCCGCTCTACGCGACCAGTGTCGAGGTCGTAATAAGCCTCGATAATGCTAAGTTTCCCTTCGTCAGCGGCATGCTTAAGAATTACGCTATTAGCGAGGAGAGCCTCTGCGGTTCTGTGGACGTGATCGCGAATAGCAAAGGCGATGAGCGCGTCCCCCTTGTTGGGTGCACCTGCTGTGCAGGACGGTAGCACTGGTTGCACAACCGCTTCGAGGTTGGGAGAGGGCATTTTGTCGCCGGAACAGGCTGCCTTCACCGCTCCGCAGCTCTGATGGCCCAGTACAACTACGACCGTGCTCCCCAAGTGCTCGACGGCATATTCGAGACTACCGATGCCAATCGCGTCGGCGCTATTCCCCGCAGAGCGCACGACGAACAAGGCTCCCAATCCCTGATCGAACAGGATTTCCGGGGGCACTCGACTGTCGGAGCAACTCAGCACAGCAACTTCCGGTTGCTGACCCTTCGCAAGGCTTTGTCGCTGTTCCGCATAGTCGTGTGCATGCGCTTTGCCGCTAACGAATCGCTGGTTTCCGTTCGCTAGATTCGCCCATATCTGCTCTGCTGAGGTCTTGTGAGATTGTTCCTTCTCAGCATGTGCTCCAGTTTGCGCAGTCACAGGGATAGAGCTTTGAAGTGTCTGCAATAGCAGGAAAAACAAGATTGGCCTGAACCACTTCATGGGCGTCTCGCTTTGCTGGGGAAGGCTTGTAGCTTTGGCTGGTGGATGCGCGGTTCGGTTCCCGCTGTTGTCCCTACGGAGTCGGGGAGTCCAATTGGCTACATGCCGTGCACGCTGGGGCAGACGCAATCCTTTGCTGAGTGCTAGCGCCTCGGCACCGAGGTTTCCGGAGGAGGACCTTCGGCGCGACCATCGACTCGACCGCGCTTGAGTCCGTCAGGCACGAGCGGCTGGCGGGGGATGCACATTGCAATGGGCGCATCCGTATCCCGTCCGAAGTGGAGCGAATATTATCAAGAGATGAAAGCACTCGAAAAGCACTACAGCCCTCAGAACGTCGCTGAGCTGTGGGTGGGCGATGCGGCGAAGATTCGTGCGGCGGAGACGCGCAAGCAGAAGACGGATCGTCGCGATGCCGAGCTGATCCTGCGGCTGATGGTCGAGGAGCGGTTTCCGCGGATCTGGGTTCCGTCGGAAGAGGAGCGCGATGTGCGGCAGTTGCTGATGGATCGGCATCATCGCATGCGGGCGCGGACGGCGGCCAAGAACCAGTTGCAGTCGCTGGCGCTGAACCAGGGGGTGCAGAAGGGCAAGCGGCTGTGGACGGAGTCGGGGCGGCAGCTGCTCTCCGATCTGGAGATGATGCCGCACGCGGCGCGTCGTCGCGACCAGTTGCTGCAGTGGGTGGGGCTTGCTCGATCAGCAGATCGCGGCGCTGGACGTTCTGATTGCGGCAGAAGGCCGAAGCGGCGCGCCGGATGCCGTACGGCTGATGACCCATCCGGGCGTCGGTCCGCAGACGGCGCTGGCCACGGTGCTGACGCTGGGCGAGGTGAGCCGGTTTGCGCACGCCCGCAAGGTGGCCAGCTATCTGGGGCTGGTTCCCAGCGAGTACAGCTCGGGGGGCAAGCAGCGGCTGGGACACATCAGCAAGCAGGGATCGGCGCTGATGCGGTTTCTGCTGGTGGAGGCCGGGCAAACGGCGGTGCGCGGCGATGAGGAGTTGAGCCGCGCCTACCAACGATTGGGTGCGAAAGAGGCAATCGCGCGCTGGCCAAGGTGATGGTGGCCCGGCGGCTGGCCGTGAGGTTGTACTGGATGCTCCGCAACCAGTGGACATATGCGGAGTTGGTTCGTCATGCGGGTGAGCCCGGGTCATTCTGTGGCAAGCAGTAACTGAGCCGCGCGCTTGTGTGGGCAGCCCGCCTCCCCTGAGAGCAGGGGAGTTCGAAGAAGGGAATCTTGGTAGCAGTTGCCGAATAGATGGTTGGTGGGGCCACAGGCCTCCACCGTAGGATTCAAAAACATGACGGGCCTTCGGAAATGCTTCGCAAAAGCAACAGCAAAGGCAAAAGCCCTGAGAAAACAAAGTGGCGCAAAAGCTCTAATGCCAGCGTCTCAGGCAAAGTATGCCTTGACAACGGGGGGCGTTGTTATAGGCAGGATGACACTCTCAACACGAGGTGGATACATCTACCATGGAACAGCTTTGATATGGAGTGACCCTGTCAAATCTGCGATGCACTTGGCGGGGTTTGCTGTTGTTGAAGTTGTTCGACGGCAGGGCGCGCAGCGGTCGGGGCAGCTTGTGCGACGATTGATCAGTCTGATATTCGCGGGCCCGAGATCATTGAAGTCACCGTATCACCGTCTCGCTTCAGGAGCTTCGGGCCTTTCGTCAAGTTGTGGCCGTAGCTGCGGCTGCGGAATTGGAGTTGACACGTCGAAGCTGTCCATGCCTTCGTCGCCGCCGGTCAAGTTCGCTTTCGTAAGGCTCTGGGATTCAACCGGCGGTGGCGAGGTCCGAGTCGCGGGAGGATCAACGGTCTTCGGCGGCTCTATCGTTACGTGGACGCTATCAATGCCAGGCGGGTCGGTATCCCTACCGGCAATTACATAATCGTATCTCGATCCATATAACAATTCGGCGACCACTTGTGCCGCCGGCTTCGGGCCTAATTGAGCCGCGACCCTCTCATTAACATCAGAAGGCATGGTGATGGCTGCACCGGTGAGTTTCTGAATACGCCCTAGAATCTCGGCTAAAGGTGCGTTGTTGGCCGAGATGAAGAGTAGCCCGTTCTGGTATGTCACTTGGAGCAGTTCGGAGCGTTCCGGTAAGGATTGAGCCGTTCCCTGAGCGATCGCGCAGGTGTCTCCGAGGCATAAGACAAACACGCAGGTCATCGCTACGACAGCGGCTTTGAGTTCTCGTCCCGTGGCGGAGCCTCGCGCGATGGTGTTAATGCTGATGTTGCTTGTCCGGTTTAGGTGCGGCGGCCAGTACCGTGATGCGCCCTTGCTGCGGGACTTTTGCCACGATTCGTGCAATGTTATCGTCATCGAATTCGATGTGAATTCGGAATAGTCCAGCCGCATCGTGTCCCACGTATTCCCATATCTCCTGGTAGTCCTCGGGATGGCAGTCTCCATAATTTGTCGTACGCCATGGCGGCCCAAGCAACTGTGTGACTTTTGCTCCGGTCGATGTACCTACCCTAATCTTTCCGGCATTCACCAGCAGATCATTGTTAGCGTTGGTTACAACTTTCACGTCCGCAGCAGCGGCAAACACAGCCAGCAGTGCCACGACGAACACCACCAGCGTTCCCTTACATTTCATGAATTCCTCCCTCTGTGTTTCTCTGGCTGCTGCTCCGGGAATCGTACACAGCCTATGTAGGCTTTCCACAAAATGCCGACGGATCAGGTTCGGTGCCGCCGCATGTTGCAGAATATGCCGCCTTGCAAGTCCCCAAAGGTATATCCCGATGATTTCAGCCGTTCGACTCTCTTGCACTCATCAGTGGCCTTGGGCTGCCCCAGATGCATCGCCAGTGAGACGCAAGATGTGCATTCCCGTGCCTGCGCGGTCGGCAATGTAGATATATCCGCGATCATCCAGTTCCACGTTGTTGGTTTGGATTGCGTTTACCATGTGACCGTCCCTGCCGGCATTTGCAAAAGTACAACCCGGGCCGGCGGAGGGTCCGCCCTCAGGACCGCAACCCGTGTCGTTAGGCGCTGGAATGAAATAGGCAATCCGTCGAGCATCATCCGGATTGCGAATATCAAAAACCTGTACTCCGCCAGCAAACCAGGAGACGATCGCCAGCCTGCCGTAATATGGCGGATAGAACACCTCACTTGAGGCGTGCGCGCCAAAACGCCCGCCCTGATTACAGAAGCCGTTGGGATTGGCCGGATTGTCCTGCGGCGTAAGACTGGCTGGATACACCCCAGAGTAGGCGGCTCCGGTGAGGCCATTGGAAACCGTATGGAACGTGCCATCGAAGCCGTCGGGCACGTCTAACCGCGTGAGCGCCGGATCGTTGGGGTTCACGGAGATTTGTTTCGCATTCGCTTCGTTGGTGATGTCGTAGAGCCATGCGGCGTGCGGTGCGCTTCCCGCGCCACATTCGTTGCCACCCTCTTCAGAGGTCATGAGCAGGATGTTACGCGACCTTCCATCCTCTTGGCCAAAGATGGGAAAAGAAGTATGCCCCCCCTGTAGTCCCAGCCCCGGCAAGCTGAAGTAGCCAAGCTGGGGAGCCAGCATCTCCGCCTCCGTTGGACTGGTGGCACAATTGGCCGATGCTGTGGGCAGCTTGCATCCTGTAAGCAGTTTATTTCGGTCAACGATTTCAATCACGCCATTTGCGCCAACGCCATAGGCCATGTAAACGCGATTCCTTTCCTTACCGGCTGAAATCGGCCCATGAATACCCGTGGGTGGGGTTACCAATCCTTCTACGACACTGCCCACCGTAGGTTGCTGGCCAACAAAACCGAAATCGCGAATGTACTCCGGGTTCGCAGGATCGTGCAGATTGTAGATTTTCACATGCTGGTTCGAGCCGCTCTGATTCCAGCCTGGGGCTAAATCGGGGCGCGGCGTCGCCAGAGAGGTGTCGTTTGCAACCAAGTAAGCTATGCCCGTGTCGCACTCCCACCAATTCTTGTGGGTATTACTGAGTTGAGCCGCAACGGTGGTGAGAAGCACTGGGTTCGATGGGTCGGTGACGTCATAGATCTCTTGCGACTCCAGCCCCGGATTCGCAGTCCCGGAGGTGTTCCCGTTCGTTCGGAGCAGGTAGTAATGTCCGCGCTTACGCGCAGCTTCCGCACTGCTGTTGGACGGCAAAACGTCGCCGCTGCAGACATGCGCCATCTGGTTACCCGCAGCATCGATCGAGCCGCCGGGTCCGGGAATGTGCGCGAGATAAACCGGGTGCGCCGGATCAGTCACGTCCAGAAGGGAAGTCCCATTCGTTTGTACATTGCATCCGGGCGATGCGGTCGTGTCGCAATGGATCAACCTATTTACCGCGGTTCCGGCGTGATGAGCCATATAGGCAATGTATCGGTTGCCTTGCCGGATGACGAACGGCTGGTAGGTCGACCGCCCATCCAATGTGTCATATCCCACCAGTTCCATGTTCCATGCCGATTGTGCGGTGCGGCCATCCGACAATAGTTTCGGGGCAGGCGGAGTCAGTTGCGGCCTTTTGCCATGATCAAATTGCGCGAGAGGAACCTCAGAACCAAACGGCGGATAATTTTGGGCAATGCTCGAAATGCTAAAGACAACGAAGAGCGCAAGCAGCATCAAGACTGTCCGGCTGAGATGGTGTGTTGTTGTTGAATCTGAAAGCTGCATCGCGACCTCCTATGCATGTCTGGTGCTCCAGAAGCCTGCTCTTGTTTTTTTGTTGCCTCCTATAAAGAAATCTTATTGCGAGCGAGAGTTTCACTACCTGGGAGAGAACATGCTTCTGTATGTCTGGATCGCCAGAAGATGGCCAGTTGCACGCTAGCATCGTTTTCCAGCTCAATACGTCTCTATTGTGAGTAGTGGTAGAGGAAGAGCCTCCACTTCGACCCGCCAGCACTCGCCACGCCCGATCAGATGGCCAGCAGTCAACGTGCCTGAGCTGATGATTTCGCCGGGTTGCAGGGGGGGCGTACCAGGTTGATGCGCCACGGCGCGAGACAACTCGGCCAGGCATAACGCGGGACTGCGCAGCGAGTTCTTGCCGAATCCCTCTTCTACAAACTGTCCGTTCTTGAACACCTTTACTCGAAACCGTGGCAGTTGCTCGATGAGGATGGGAATGAGATCCGCATTCAACTGCCTGCGCTCTCCTACGATCAGGCCGGCATGCAGTCCAAATGAAGCGACAAAATCAGCGGGCTGAAACTTCCAATCAGGGTAGGGACAGTCAATGATCTCGAAGCCAATGGCCAGCCACTCCACGGCCTGGAGCGCGGCAGCGTCGTCGAGAATGTCGCCACTGAGCGGTTCGCGAAGCCCGATGACAATCTCGGGCTCGATCTTGGCTGATCTCATTCCGTCCAGACTCAAGTTGGCGTGATTTTCAGAAGCACACCGGACGGTGTCGCTATACATATTTCCCCAAACAAGTGTCTTAAGATTCAGGATTCGCCAGAGCGCCTTGTTCGCATATCCGACCTTCCTTCCTACTGACATCACTCCCTGCTCGGCGCGCATACGCCTAAGCTCGTCTTCCACGGCGTAAGCGTTGGTGAGATCGAACTCGGGATCACGCGACGTGGGTGGAGTGACCATGGCGCCGTTCTTATACGCCACAAAGAGTTCTTGTGCGAGGCTCCTCACATCGAGTGTTGACATCAGCTTCCCTGTCTCTCACTCTGCCGATGTTCAGCCAGCAGCTTCGTGCACGCGTAGACGGCAGTGTTAGCAGGCACCGGAACGGCTAAGCGACCTGCCAGCTCCACAACTGCTCCAACAATGGCCTCAAGTTCCAGAGGTTTACCCGCTTCCAGATCTTGCAGCATGGAAGTCTTGTGCGCGCCAACCTTTTCGGCGCCAGCGATGCGCTGGTCTATCGAGATGGGCAGTACAATGCCCAGTTTGGCCGCAACACATTCCGCCTCCGCCATGATTTGGCGGATCAATCTGGAAACTTCTGGGTGACGAATCATTTGCGCCAGGGTGGTTCCGGTTAACGCGCTGATTGGGTTAAAGGCGATGTTGCCTAACAGTTTCACCCAGATTTCGTGACGCATACGAGTCGTGACCGGACAGCGGAATCCGGCGGCGATAAATGCTTCCGCCAGTTCGCGGCAACGCTCGGAGCGGCTGCCGTCCGGCTCGCCGAAGCTGATGCGATTACCGTCATCGTGCCGAATGACGCCGGGCGCAAGGATCTCGGTTGCAAAGTAGACGAGCGAACCGATCACACGCTCCGGTTCGATGGAATCCGCTATGACACCGCCCGGGTCTACACTCTCCAGACGCAGGCCGTTGAGGGCTTCGCCGTGCCGCTGGAAGTACCACCACGGAATTCCGTTCTGCGTGCTGACGACTGCGGTATCCGGACCAAGTAGTGGCTTCAACTGCGGGGCCAAAGCGGTCAGGCTGTGGGCCTTCACGCCCAGAATGACGACGTCCGCCACGCCGATGCTGGCGAGATCGCCCGTAACTTGCGGACGCACTTCAAAGCTGGAGCCTTCGCTTTCCACGCGTAACCCATGTTCCCGCATCGCTACGAGATGAGGTCCGCGCGCGAATAACACTACATCAGCGCCGACTTTGGCGAGTCGGGCGCCGATGTAGCCGCCGATGGCCCCGGCGCCGGCAATGACGATTTTCACGACTCCTCCGCATACTTCTGCGCAACAAGGAGGCGCTGAATTTTCCCAGTTGCGGTTCTAGGGATCGCGTCCGTAATGTAAATACACTTGGGCCGTTTGAAGTCGGCCAGATGCTGCCGGCAGTGCGTCAGAAGATCCTTTTCGCTGATTTTTTCGCGCAGCACCACCGCCGCCGCTACCTCCTCGCCCCACATGTGATGGGGAAAGCCGAAACAAACTGCTTCGGCGACAGCGGGATGCGCCAGCAGCACCTCGTCAACTTCCCGAGGCGAGATTTTCTCGCCTCCGCGATTAATAAGCTCCTTTTTGCGCGCAACAATGGTGAGATATCCCTGCTCGTCGAGATAGCCTTGGTCTCCTGTCCGAAACCATCCATCGACGAATGACGTCGCATTCGCTTCCGGATGGTTCTCGTAACCCCGAATGACATTAGGCCCTTGAACAACTATCTCTCCATGCTCGCCAGGGGAGAGATGTTTTCCTTCCTCGTCCATGATGCTGACTTTGACCCCGCTGCCTAATCCGACGGATCCGGGCTTTCGGGAAGTAGGCGGCAACGGATTCGAGGCCATCTGGTGAGCTGCCTCGGTCATTCCATATGCTTCGAGCACAGGCGCTCCAAACGCCTCCTCCAGACTGTGCATGAGCAGTGGAGACAACGGTGCGCTGCACGAGCGAATAAAGCGCAACCTCTCCGCCCCGGCGGGTCGCGGACTGCCGGGATGCGAACGCGCAACGAGTACCTGGTGAATCGTAGGAACCGCGGAGTACCACGTTACGCCGTGGTCCTGCGCCGTTTTCCAGAATGACAACGGGTGGAAGGTCGTGGGCACAACGACTGTGCCGCCGCTGTACAAGGTGGCCAGTGCGGACGCGACCAGCCCGTGAACGTGGAACAACGGCATAACGCAAAACGAGACATCTTCGGGGGTGAGCTGGTAAGTACGCGCAACGTTGCGCGCCGAGATCGTTAGATTCGCGTGCGTCAAAGGCACCCGCTTCGGTCGCCCCGTGCTCCCGCTGGTATGCAGGATCAGAGCTACGTCATCCGGCGAAGGTGGAGAAAATGGACGCACGCCTGAAACGCCATCGAGTTTCACGCTTCCGGTCTGGTCCACTGTGATCGGGAGCACGAGTACGCGATCACCTGCCGCTCGACGTGCGTGCTCATCGTGTCCGCTGGCCACGATGAGCACACGAGCGTTTGTGTCCTCTAAAAAGAAGCGAAACTCATCCTCGCGGTAGGCCGGATTCAGTGGCGCGGCAGTGGCGACAAGGGAGGCGGCAAGCACTCCGACGATCGACGGCAGTCCATTGGATAACGCCAAGGCCACGCGGTCTCCGCGTCGCACCCCGATAGCGGCCAAGACCTGAGCTAATGCCTCTGCCTGACACTTCAGGCTGGAATAACTCATTTGAATATTCATTTCCGGCTGAACGATTGCGGTTTTGTCGCCTGGGTGAGCACTGAACAACTGAAGAAGTGTCGTGGACTCTTCTGCCATGATCAAAGGAACTCTCCATCGGGTCGTTTCGTAGAACTTGTGATTGCGGCCTGGATTCATACATGAGAGAGACTGCAACCTGCGTGCAAACCGGCTTGTGAACGGGATCACGCGAGGACGAATTTTGCGCAGATCGAGTTTTCTGATGCAAACCTCCCGGCCAGTGCTGCCCGGAGCTTACGCTTAAAGAAGATGCTGGTAGTTGATGGAGCGGGACCGACAACAGTCACACTATGAGGAATGAGTGTGAGTTATGCGCGACAGCGTGCTTCACGGATGATCGTCAGGAAGCCTTCGGCAGCTGTTTGGAAAGCAGTACAGAGGCGATCGCGCTGGTGATCTCAGAAAACTCTTTGAGCTTATCTGTTTCCACTTTCATCCCAGGGCGGTAAATCAACAGCCAGTCAGGACTGGCTTCCATGTGGAAGTGTGCCGCGTGCTCGCGGAGATAGGTCAGTTTGGCCGGAGTAAGAAAGCTTCGTACTTCGCCCTTTGCCGCGCAATGGACAAAGAAGTTCCGCGCGAACTCGTGGTCGTCGTCGAACTCATCTAGTTTCTTGCCAAAGGCATGTTCAATCTGTTCGAACACTCGTTTAATCGAGTTCTTCTCTCCTATCTGAAAGACCGGAAGATATAAATCAGGCATCTGGAAGGCAGCAATCGTGGTGGCCAGAGTTGTGGCCGCGCCCTCCGGCGGGAGGGCGGTGATATCGCAGATAAGAAATCGGCAATGGCCAATCGTGCGTTCGAGAAGATTGTCCACAACCGTCGAGGGGCCATGCTCCAGAATCGTAAGTCCTCGGACGTCAGTATTTTCGAAGGGTTTGGCCATCGCCGAGAACGAGAAGTTCAACTCGCGAGCCAACTGTTCCAGCCTTTTTGATCGGCGCGCCGGGAGCACGAAGCCGAGCAACAACCAGGCACCCGCAATCACGGCAAAACTCGCAACAATGAGGTAAAGGTACATTGGCCGACCTCCCCAAACCAAGAGCTATTGTTAGCAAATAAGGGGCCTCAGTAAATATGCAATCCCGCGCCGCTCTATGAAGGAGAGCTTTGGTTGTTCCTCGCGTTTGTCACGACTCCCATTGGAAATCGGACATTTCCGTGTAGCTACGCCGCATCTCGCACTTGTTGAGTTTTGCTCATACTCTCTAATTCCTGACGCCTTATTTCGGCACGCTCGACGGTGCGGGCTGCCAGAGGCTTGAGCCAGAGGAGAGCCAGAAGAGCTGCGACAACATCGCAGGCGATCATTACCCAGAACACCGGCACCCAGGAACCGGTCCTGGCACTCGCCAAGGCGGCGACCGGCCCAGCGAAGATCGATGCCACGCCCTTGGCGGTGTAAACGACGCCGTAGTTCGTTGTGGCCCAGCTTTTGCCGAACAGGTCTCCGGTAATGGCGGGAAAGAGTGAGAAAATCTCGCCCCAGGCGAAGAACGCCAAGCCCGACAACAGGATGAACCAGACTGGTTTCGAGATCATCTGCAGCAGTCCAAATACCGCCAGTGCTTCCAGCATGAAGGCGATGAACATGGTGTTCTCGCGGCCGATCTGGTCTGACACCCACCCCCAGAAAGGTCTTGTCAGCCCATTCAACACCCGATTGACCTCGATTGCCAGCACTAGGGCCGACATGCCAAAGGCAACCACTACCTTGTCGACGTGGTAGTAGGTTGCGATGGGACTGAGTTGCGCGGTGACCACTAAGCCACCGAAGGCCAAAATGGTCATCATGACGTAGATCAGCCAGAACGATCCTGTGCGTACCATCTCGCGCGGGGTGCAATCCAACGAAGAGGTGTGCACATGAGCTTTGACTCTGGCTTCGTTTTCTTTCCATCCTGGGGGCGACCAACCTTTGGGAGGCCGAACGATGAACGCCGAGGCGCCGACCACGACAATTCCCTGGATGAATCCCCAGACGACAAACGTGTGCGCATAGCCGGAGCTCTTCATCATTGAAGCTATAGGGGCCACGGTGAGTGCGGTGCCCACCCCATAGGCCCCCGCGGTCAGGCCGACGCATAACCCACGGTGGTCGGGAAACCACTTCAGCGCATTGCCAATCGTTCCACCGTAGACGATACCAGCTCCAACTCCACCCAGTGCGTAGAGCGAAACGAGCTCTCGTACCGTGGTGGCCCGACCTGCTCCAATCCAACCAATGCCGACCAGTATGCCTCCGACGGCAATCATCAGGCGCGGCCCGATGCGATCGACCAGATAGCCTTCAAAGGGTACGAGCCAAGTCTCTGCCAGAACGAAGGCAGCGAACGCCACCTGAATGGCGGCGAGACTGGCATGCAGACTCAGGGTCAATGGTTTGGTGAATAGGGTCCAGGCATATTGCAAGTTGGCAATCGCCATCATAGCCACGATGCCTGCGACCAACTGAATCCAACGATTGACTACGCGATCCTCCTGGATGAGCGCACCAGGTGTGTTAAATGTAACCATCTTCGACTCCATGAGTGGCTCTAGATGCGCTCGAAATCGAATTGACGGCCGCTGAGTCACCCGACGGCGCGCGAACCATCGTACCCCCTTGGTGGGAGTGACCAGCCCTATTCAACTCATAGCGAATGAACTGCTCGACTTGTTTGCGCAACTTCTTCGTAGATCTTTTTCCCGCGAAGTCCCCCGAACCTAACTGCCTCTGACAATGTCCGTGCTCCGCAATTGGACCGCTTACAGAACCAGTCCACTAGAGGGCAAACAGGAGAGAAGGGTTGCTTAGAATCGAGAGTTGACGGTGCTGGCCGTGCGGCACGGCTCGATTGAGCAGAGCACTTGAGGACAGTTACTAACTAAAGGAGTGCTTGTTCGTTCACGTGGAAATGCAGCTATCGTGAAGACGTCCACCTCACTTATTCCAGCTTTGTCCGCAGTGTACTGCGATTTTTCTTCAGCGGCTCTCTCTTTTTTTCGGATCGGCCGGACATCTCTGCCCATCTTCATGCAATCCATTCCCATTCAATCGGGGCTGATACGGATCTCTTTGCAGCAGAAGCCCGAAAAGAGAAGCTATGAAAAAGCACAGCAGTTCTCAACCGAACTGTAGCCGTCTTTTCAAAGTGTCTGTCGAGAACGGTTCGATTCTCGCCTCCACTGAAAGCTTCCAGCAAACTCCAAGTAAGTTAGGACGCGTCAATAGCAAAACATTGGGCAGAGAGGATGACCGGCAGAGCTTAAATTGCATGGCCCCTGTCATCCTGATACTTGAACTTGGTTCAGTTATCTGTTGCCCAACAAGTACGTGGGTTAGTTGTTAGTCCGTAAGGCAAGCCGTTTCAGGAGTTGTTGCAAGCTTGCTCCGGGCCGGGTCGATTGTTCGAAAGCAGGGTCGGAGAAGAAAACATGCGCTCGCTTCCAAGGTACGTCTCCTTTCTGATATTGTTCGTAACTTCCCATTCAATAGCTCAGTCTCAGGAACCTGCCGACAAAAACAGTCCATCGGTGTCCGTGAGCGCAAGCGAAGAAGAAGTCAACGAACTACGCAGCGAAGTCGCCGCACAACGTAAGGTGATCGAGGAATTGAAGGAAGCCGTCCATCAAATGAAGGCAGTCGAGTCCTCACCAGCTCCGACCGCCGCGGCGCAAGCTATGCCGGCCGCCAAAGACACTGCCAAAGACGCGGTAGCTCTTCCAGTCTCGGCTGATATGGCAAATGGGGGCACAGCTCATTTGGCGAACACTGTGCTGGTGCAGCCCTCCATGGAGGTCGAGGCCGCAGACGAAAAGCCGAATCCTGAACCCACGAAGTATGCTCCGCTCACGTCCGGATGGAACGGTGAGCACTTTTTTATCCGGAGCGCAGATGGACAGTTCAGCATTAGCCCCTACGGCTACGTGGACAGCGATTACCGCGCTTATAAGGGGGACGGTGCGCCAGCCGATACCTTCCTTGTTCGACGCGCCCGATTCGGCTTCCAGGGAAACTATGGAGCGCACTTCGACTTCGCACTGTTGACCGATGCCAACGCGACAACAGGCGCAATTGTAAGAGATGTATATCTGAACGTCAGAATCAGACCTCAGTTTCAGTTTCAGGCAGGGCAGTTCAAAGAGCCTTTCGCTCAAGAAACCGGAATCGGCGCCACCAATCTGGATTTCGTCGAGCGCGGTCTACAGTCGCTTCTCTATCCCTGCGCAGTGACCGCCTATCGCTGCCCCGGTATCACGCTTCACGGGGATATTGCTGGCGGAGTGGTTCAGTACTGGGCTGGCGCATTCAATGGCAGGGGTGGCGTAGCTGCCAACGTCACCAACGAGCCAGAGTTTGTAGGACGGCTTCGTTTTTATCCATGGCGGAAGACCCACAGCGCCTGGCTCAAAGAATTCGCCCTCGGAGGTTCCGTTGGTCACGGACGCTCGCGAGGACTTTCCAATGATGTTAGCTTCAGTGGCGCGCTCCCCGATGCGGCTTACACGTTCTTTCCGCAACTCCCAATCAATGGGCCGACTGAGCGCTACGAGGGTGAATTTACCTACCTCAAAGGGCCTTTCGCTTTGCGCGGGGAATACGTGCAACTACAAGAGCAGCGCTATGGAGTGGGGTCAGAACAAGTAGGCGGTCTGGGATTCCTGACGCTTCCCGGGATCGGTGCCAAGGCCTGGAATATCGGTACTACCTACCTGATCACCGGTGAAAAGCGCCCTGAGAACGGCACCCCTCGCGTAAAGCATCCCCTATTTGGTCCGGACACTCCGGGCGGCAAAGGACGCGGATTGGGCGCGTGGGAAATCGGTTTTCGGTATTCCGGTGTTCAGGCAAACGCGCCGTCGGCAAACTTCCTGAACTTCTATACGCCGGGTTTTGTTCCCCAGTACGACTACCACACAGACCAGTTTACGTTTGGGACGAATTGGTACATCAATTATTGGACGAAATATCAGTTCAACATCAACGTCGACCGACTGCGCCAGCCCAGTACTGCGGGGGCGTTGCCACAGAACTTCGTTGTGCTCATGCAGGAGTTGCAGTTCCGGTTCTAGCGTTCTTGGGATGTATGACGGTCAAAGACTTAAGAAGTTTGTCTCCAAGCGAAAATCGCAGGAGGAGATTCGATGAGATCCAGGATTCTGCTGACTATTCTTCTGACAGCGTTGCTTGCGCTCGCGAGCAGCTGCGGTAATGTGTCTGGCTGTCCGACGTGCGGAACCACTACAAACGGCGCCTATGCCGTCATTGATGTCGTTGCAGTCCCAGAGCACAATCCGACCGGCGAGCCTGGCGGACCATTTAACTCCTTCGACATAAGCTGGGTAGATCCTGTGCACCACCTCGACTACGTGTCGGATCGCATCGGTTTGGCGGTGGACGTGTTCGATACGGTCAACAACATCGCGGTAAATGCGATTCAAGGAACCAATGCTGTCACAGGCGCGGGTAACGGGGCCAGTGCGTGCCCGAAAGATCCGGTGACTGGCAACGACATAATTCCTCCCATTGTTTCGGTATTTGGCAATTTCACCAGATACGGATGCAGGACAGACTTATCCGGTGCTGGCGGGCCCACCTTCCATCTCGTCTCGGGCTTTGGTGCGAACCATAACTTCGGTGGGTTTCCGGGCGCGCAGTGCTGCGCCTCACGTGCCAACGGCGTGAACCCCATGTCCGGCCCTGACGGGGAGGCGGTCAGCCCTGACGGCACCATCCTGTTTACCGGGAACGGCAGCGCTACAGTTGTCGTTTTCGATTTAACCACCATGGACCTGACCCAGAGCCCGCCGACTCCGCCGACTGTGCTAGCCACAATCCCGACCGGCGTGGCGGCTGACTATGATGGACCATTGGGTATAGCGCCTTGTATTGCTTCCTGGAATGGCGAGGCTGGCTCTGCCGCCGACTGTGGAGACGACCGCGCCGACGAATTAGCATACGATCCCATCCACCAGGTTCTCGCGGTCATCGATGGCGACCCTGGACTACCATTCCTCACGCTTATTGACGTGTCTCACATCGTGAGCAAGACAGGTACAACGGCTCAGCAACACTGCCTGCCGATTGATGCGACCTCCGCGTACGGCCCTTACGCGGCTGGAGTCACAATCGGGAACGCACCCGGTAACTATCCATTCCAAGGCATAGCAACGACTTGGGTGACGCCGATTGCGGGGGCTTCGTTCAATCCTCCGAGCTGCATTATTGGCCAAATCTACTACGACGGTGCCGGAGGTTCGGCGTCAGCAGGAGTTGGGCTCAGTACAACCGTTCCGGTAGACACTGTCGCAGGCACGTTCCCATGCCCAGATCCGTCCAATCCGCAAACATTCGGAGGCGTCTCCGGCTCTGCGTCCTCCATGATTCCCGGGATCGGAGTTACCCCGCATGGCACGGCGTATACCATCCCTTGCCATCACGGGCCTATCGTCGACCAGACGACCGGGGCGTTTTGCAACCAAGCTACACCGGGTGGTACATGCGCCGGAGCGATCTCACCGGCGGGGCTGGGTGGGATGGCGTGGAATCCCAACACCGGTCATTTACTCCAGACGAATCCAAACTCGATCGGAATTACCAGCATTGGAAGTGTTGATGAAATCGATCCCCGGCTGGGGAACCCGAACGGGCCAGTTGTCGTCAACAGTTTCGTCACGCCGAATTGCATGCCGACCAGCATCGTTCAAGGACCCGGAAATAACTTTCTGGTAGGATGTGCCGATCATGATGGCGAAGCTTTCCCGCCGAACGAGTATGTTATCAACGGCAGCGGCGGCAACATCATTGCTGAGATCACGAAAGTCGGTGGCGTCGATGAAGTCTGGTACAACCCTGGTGATAACAAGTATTATTTGGCCGCACGCGATATGCCTAACGGACCGGTGATGGGAGTCATTGATGCGGCTACAAACACATGGCTGGTAAACATAACGACTAACGCCAACTCACACAGCATCGCCGTCGATTCCAGCACCAACCACGCTTTTGTGCCTATGCAGTCCGGCGGGATCTGCACAACGCAAAGCAGCAATGGCTGTTTAGCGGTCATTGCGGAACAATGAGGCGAAAGCGAGGCTCAGCTCAGCATTCAGCCAGAGTCTTCAGATGCTGGTCAGCTCTGAATGTAAGATCGATAAGAGGGGTGCTTGGTGAAGCAATCCATGAACACTAACTACAATGCAATTACCCGACACTTAGCCAGCTTGATAGTGGCTTTCGCAGCTCTGGTTCATGTAGCCAGCGCAAATGATCAACCGCCCAAGCCAACCGATTTACCCGCGACCGTGATCGCGCACTTGGCGCTCCCGCAAGCCACGGGAAGCCAGATGTTGCTCCAGAAAGAGGACGGAAAGCACTATCTGTACGTCCAGCAGGCTTCGAAACAAGGCTTCATGATCGTGGACGTGACCAAACCGGAGAGGCCAAATCTGCTTAGGCGTACAGCAGAGCCGGATCAGGCAACCGCGGGTAAGTTGGAAATGGTGAGCCCGGATGTCGCGATCGCCGAAGCGCCGGAGAGAAAGCCTACAACTCTCAGCAGCAGCAATCGCCCTACGGAGGTGGTACGAATTCTCGATCTGAGCGACCCGCGTAATCCCAGGACGTTACAGGAGTTTACCGGAGTTACAAGCTTCCTTCCGGACGGAGGACAGGGCCTGATCTACGTCACCAACAGCGAAGGGCTGTGGATTCTGCGCTACAGCCGCCCAGCCCTGCTGGAGCCCAGCAAAAGGAAAGCGCCGTGCGATTCGAATGCAGAGATTATGGCCATGCCTCCTGATTGCGACTAGCTTTCGTTATGCCTGAATTCGAATGGAGAGAGCGCGTGAGAGGTCTTTTAGCGTACGTGTTAGCTGCCTTGTGCGCGGCCCCATCCCTAGGCCAGCAACCAGCGCCCAAACCAATGAGCGGCGGAGCCGCAAACCTAGTGTTGCCCGCTGCGTCCGAACTTAATCAGATGTTTGAAGAGAAGGTTAAGTCCGAATGGGATGCCTTGAAGAACAAAGACAAAAAGTCCTATGGCGAGTTGCTGGCGGATGACTACGAGGGCGTCGAACTCGATGGCAACGGGGAGAGAACCAAGATGCAAGCTCTCAACGAAGTGCCTGCGGGAAATGTCTCGAGTTACACGTTGTGGGGATTGAGAGTAACTCCGGTGGGGCGCGAAGCCGCCTTCGTAATTTACGAAGTCACGATGCGCTTTCCCCCTGGTTCCGCGCTTCATTACTCAAGGCTATATATCAGTGAGCTCTGGGTGAAACGTGAAGGACAGTGGAAGGAGCTTCACTATCAGGAAACACACGTCAGGTAGTCTGCTGACTTTGCCCACGCGCTGAGTCGACAGCGTCTCTGACCCATGATGGGCCGCTCTGTTTATGCAGGCTTTGGCCAACCTCAAACATCACTTCGCCATTCTGTTTAGTCGGCGGAACAGTGGTGTGGAGGAATTGTATGAAAATGATGATGGTGTTGGCCCTGCTGCTAACTCCGGGTTTTCTGTTGACCCAGACAGGTCAGTCGGGCGGCTCGAAAGCGGCGACAGCCAACAGAGACCATGGAGAGATCACGGTACGAGGTTGTCTAAGCATGTTGAATGGCGACTATGTGCTCATGAGGGAAAACCCGGGCATCACCTACCAGGTTCAGGCAAACGACAAAGTGAGACTCGGGCCATACCTTGGGAAACGCGTGGAGGTTACAGGAGCGACGTCGCCTACGCTGAGCACAAGCGAAGATGAAATAAACAGAGCGGGCAGTGCCAGTCCTGTGACAATCGCCATCGATACGATTAAGACCCTCTCCAAAGAGTGCCAGAGTCGTTAGAACACTGGCGGAGCGCAGAATAGAAGCTGAAGGCTGTGACGTGAGTTTCAGGTAGCCGCGCTCCCCGACATCCAGCTAGCTCTCATCTATTTTCCGGCAAGAAAAAATATTTGCACGGATCCTGTCAACGGGAGTATATTCTCCGGTGGTCCGCTTAGGGGACCACCGGAGACTGATTTTGCTAGCAGGAACCAAGTCCGACTTTGGAGTGATCCGAAAAAACAAGGTGTACGAAGAAGTCGCCGCGCGGATCGAGCGTCTAATTCTGAAGAAACTTCACCCCGGCGACAAATTGCCCTCGGAACGTGAACTGGCCGAGTTGCTCAGAGTGAGCCGCAGTTCCGTTCGCGATGCGATTCGAGGCTTGGAATTGAGGGGATTGGTTGAGCCGCGACAGGGAACTGGGACGATCGTTCGCGAAGCTTTAACTGAATCGTTGCCCAATCCTTTTGCCAACGCACTTAAGCGGCGGCGGGAACGGGTCAGCGAGCTTCTGGATTTTCGCAAGATGCTGGAACCGCCGCTGGCGGCGCGCGCCGCCGTGCACGCTTCTTCCGACGACATTGTCGAGATGGAAGAGATTCTGCACCGACAAGAGGAAAAAATGATTCAAGGAGGCACCGCTGTCGCTGAAGACGCGGAATTTCACTACAACATTGCTCTGGCTTCCGGAAACAGTGTCGTGCTGAAGGTGCTCGATATACTCATGGACTTGCTGCGCGACACTCGTGAACGCTCCTTGCAGGTGGAAGGTCGTCCGCAAAAGTCGCTTGCCGGCCATCGGCGGATTCTAGCTTCGATCAAACGCCACGATGCTGAAGCCGCCAAGTCGGCGATGCGGCGGCATATCGAGGATGTCGAAGAGATCGTACTCGACAAGTTTTGCTCAACTGAAGATTTTGCGTTTGGTTTTGACTTGCCAGAGAAATGATATAGCCGGTGTGATCATTGCGTCTCATCACCCCGGGCCACATGGAGGAGCCGAACAGGGCGACGCTCTTTCGACAGGCACAACTAGCCATGTCGCGTGGTTCGTCGTCTCGCCTGGCGTTTTGCGGGATATTTGTGAATCTGATCGTAACATCGGAGGCAATAGGAAAGAGCGAACTTGCCGAGAAAAGTACGCATCTAAAATGGCGCATCGGCGGATTGATAACTGACGACGAGACGAGGTGGTCATGAGTTACACGGAACTCACCGTTTGGACACGCGGCATCATCATGGACAAAGAGGGGCGCGACATCGTCAATTCCGTCTCCGCTGCCGCTCGCCTCGAGGGAAAGTTCGCGCAGGCGATGGAGAATTACGTCGACAATCCTGATCGCACCAATGCCCCTACGCGCAAGTACTGTCGCGTGAGCGATGCCGTCATCGAGAACGCGCTCACCTACGAGAACGAAGAGCCCAATATCGTCGTGCTGGTCGAAGGAACGATGGTCAAGGGTTGGGACTACATGCGCGGAATGCCTTCCGGCGGAACGCTGGTGATCAACACACAGTACACTCCGGAGTACATGATCCGTTTCGTGCCAGGTTCTGAAAGGCTGGCCCAACTGGTCTGTGTTGATGCTGCAAAGCTGGCGGACCACAAGTGGCTCTACTATCGACTGGGCGAGCTGGGGCTCGACCGTTTATCGACCGAAGGCGCAGCTGAGCGAAATAAATCCATTGCCCCCGACATTGCCGCTCCACTCATTGCAGCAGTGGTGAAGACGACCGGTATCGTCAAGATGGAGACGATTGAACCGATGATTGCAAACAAGAATGCATTCCACGCGGCGCTCCATGAGTTGCACATCTTGCCACTGAATCCTGTGGCAGTGTAGGGAAGGATTCTATGTCTACCAAAGGCACGCGCGTACCCGAAAGGCTGAAGATCCCGTTCGCTGGTATCACACCTGCGCCGTCGCAGGAGAAGGGGCAAGACCTGTTTCCCACCGGCAACTGGCGTTCGATCCGACCGGTTTACCGAGACAAGTTGCCGCCCTGCAACCACGCTTGCGGAACCAACGAAAAGATCCAGGGCTATCTCGACCTCGTGAAGCGCGGAAAATATCTGGACGCGTACGCGCTTATTAAGGAGGACATGCCTTTCCCGTCCGTCACTGGCCGGGTTTGCTATCATCCGTGCGAACAAGCGTGCAACCGCGGTAAGTACGATGAGGCGATCTCGATTCGCGCGGTCGAGCGCTTTCTCGGCGATCTCGGACAGGGGCTCGTACACGATGTGGTGAGACCTGGTGTTCCAAACGGCAAGAAAGTTGCCGTCGTCGGGTCAGGGCCTGCCGGCCACAGCGCAGCCTACCAGCTAGCGCGCCTCGGCTACAAAGTGACGATCCTCGAGAAATCGCCAAAAGCAGGCGGACTGAATCGCGGAGGAATTCCGGACTGGGTGCTCCCGGCGCACGTTCTCGATCGCGAGATTGAGCGCCTTGTCGAACTCGGGGTTGAGATCAAGACCAACGTCGAAGTCGGGAAGGATGTTGCATGGGACGACTTAAAGAAGAACTACGACGCTTGTGTGCTGGCTGTGGGCCTCACTGAGCCCAACAGCGTACGAGCCGAGGGTGAAAACAAGGACGGCGTTCTTTGCGGACTGCCGTTCCTTCGTGACATCGGCATGGGTACATCGAAAGTCAAGATAGGTGCTCGGGTGGCCGTCATCGGTGGTGGAAACACCGCGATTGATTGCGCCCGCGAAGCATTGCGGCAAGGCGCCGTGGAAGTGACGATGATCACGGTGGAGGCCAATCCCGACGAGATGCCGGCCGTACCGGATGATCTGCACGACATGCTTGAAGAAGGGGTGGAGTTGTTGCATGGGAGGGCGATGACAGCCGTACTTGGCAACGGCAGGATCGAGGCCTTGCAGTTGCATCCGGCGCGCTTCTCCGGTGCCATCAATGCTTCGCCGGTCACCGTCGATCGAGAGGCTCCTCCCGAACGGTTTGCCGTCGATAACGTAATCGTTGCTGTGGGACAGCACTCGTCGCTTGCCTGGTTGCCGGACGAGTTCAAGAGTGAGCGCGGCACGATCAGGATCGACGCCTTCGGTCGTCTCGGCGACACGAACTTTTTCGCGGCGGGCGACATCGTGCAGTTGGGTTCCGGTCAGCCGCTGATGGTGGTGAATGCGGTAGGCGACGGAAAACGCGTTGCATTCAATCTGGACAAGGTGCTGCGTGGAGTGCCGTTACAGCCGCGGAGTGTTCCCATCGACGTAATCGTGGATTTGAACCGGATGAATATGACGTATTTTCCGCACTTCCCGCGTGCTGGGCAGACATTGTTGCAGCCGGCAACGCGGCGTAAAACGCAGGACGAGGTGATCCAGTCGCTCTCGGAAGGGCAGGCAGTCGAGGAGGCCAGCCGCTGTTTTAGCTGTGGCACCTGCAACGCGTGCGACAACTGTTATCTGGTATGTCCAGAGCCCTGCATCGTGCGTCCGGGGCGTTCGAATGGTCTGTATAAGGTTCTGGTCGATTACTGCAAAGGTTGCCGGGTATGCATCGAGGAATGTCCGACGGGCTGCCTGGAAGGCGTGCCCGAACTCGATTTCGATACGGGAGTCGTGCGGATGGACACCGCATTCGCAATCTCGCCTGGGCTGCACGGACGGCAGGCGGAAGAGCTGATACATCTCGGGGACCGGCCGGCGAAGGAAATTTAGATTCGGAGTAAACCATGGCAATTGCTGCCGAAAGAAAGAAGAAAATAGTCCGGATCAACGGCTGCGTAGCGTCGGCGCAGGCGGCTAAGTACGCCGATGTCGATGTGATTACGGCCTACCCGATCCGGCCTTACACTGCGACCATGATGGCGCTCGCGCAAATGGTCGCCAACGGAGAACTCGATGCCGAGTACATCGTAGCCGACAGCGAGCACTCGCAGTTGAGCATGGCGCACGGCGCTTCTTCGAGCGGCGCTCGCGTTTTCACCGGTAGCTCGGGTGTCGGCGTGACCTTCGCCTACGAGCTCTATTCGCCGATCTCGGGCAGCCGTATGCCGGTACAGATGATGATCGCCGACCGCACGCTCGATCCGCCAGGCGATTTCGGCTCCGAACATACCGACGCTTTGTCGACGCGTGACATGGGATGGCTCATGGGTTGGTCGTGCGACGCCCAGGAAACATTTGACAATCACCTGCTGGCCTATCGAATCGGTGAGGACCGACGCGTGCTCTTGCCCCAGATGGTCTGCCAGGATGGTTTCTTCGTCTCTCACATCACCAGTGATGTAGAGCTGCCCGATCCGGGCCAGGTTAAGGAATTTCTGCCGCCCTACAAGCATCCGTACCCGCTCGACCCGCGGCATCCGGTATCGCACGGTCCCCAAATCATGCCGGAGCAAGGTCCGCCGCTGCAACTGGAGCGCGCCCGCGCCATGGAAGAGTCGATGGCGGTGATTGAGCAGGCCTACGACGAGTTCGCAAGCATATTCGGGCGACGATACGACCCATGGGTCGAAGAGTTCATGACCGATGGGGCCGACGTCGTTTTTTTCATGCAGGGCGGGCACGCGGTCACCGCGCGTTATGCGATCCAGCACATGCGCGACCGGGGCATGAACGTCGGTCTCGTCCGGCTACGAACCATCAGGCCGTACCCCACTGATCGCGTGAACGAGGTCCTCAGCAAGTTCAAAGTGGTCGGCGTGATCGAAACCAACATGGGGCTTGGCAGCGTGAGCAGCGGCGGTTCGCTCTATGCTGAGGCCTGTGCGGCTCTTTACGAAAGCCCCCAGCGCCCGCTCGTCGTATCGTTCATGGCTGGAATGGGTGGCGAGGCGATCGTGCTGAAGGAATTCTACTGGATGACTCAAAAAATGATCGATGCGCAGAAACGCGGAAAAATCGAAAAGCGCACGCATTGGGTTGGATTCGAAGAGTAGCAGGTATTACGGCGGATGTATAAAAGTCCGCGACGCGACAGGATTGATGCGGGACCTCTGGCCCCGCCGTTGGAGGCATCGATATGGCAACCATTGAAGTTCAGAGGCAGCAACTGCCGATTTTCGACAGTCCTAACCAGGGGGCGCGCTTCTACAACCCCGAGCTACCGTCGACTGAGCCGTTCGTTCCCGGTCACCGTACGTGTGCGGGCTGCGGCCCCTCCATTCAGTACAGGATGACGAGTAAGGCGGCTGGCGATAATACGATTCTAGTCGGACCGACGGGCTGCATGTACGTGGCGAACAGTTCGTATTTATGCACCCCATACAATGTGCCCTGGGCGCACACCCAGATAGGCAGCGCAGGCAGTTTTACCGCGGGGGTCGCCGCTGCTTATGAAGCCCTGATCCGGAAGGGCAAGTGGAAGGGCGCTTACCCGAACATTATTTGCGAGGCGGGCGACGGCAGTGCGTCAGACATCGGGCTTGCCTCGATCTCAGGCGCGCTGTATCGGAATCATGACTGCCTGATTATCTGCTACGACAATGAGCAGTACGCGAACACCGGCATTCAGGCCTCGTCGCGCACACCCTACGGTGGCATGACGACCTTCTCGCCTCCCGGTCCGCTGGTTCCGGAGGGGAAGAAGCTTTTCCCCAAAGATCTCGCGCGCATGATGGCGGCAGGCCATCCTCACTGCTATGTGGCAACGGCGAGTGTAGGCTACCCCATTGACTTGATGAACAAAGTACGCAAGGGACTCAACCATAAAGGCGCTGCGTACCTATTGGTCTACACCCCCTGCCAGAAGGGCTTCGTATATGAAACACCGCGCTCGATTGATCTTGGGCGGCTGGTCGTCGAGTGCGGGCTCTTTCCAATGTGGGAGTGGAACCCAGAGAAGCGGGCTTATGATTACAGCTTCCGCCCACAGAACATGCGGCCGGTATCAGAGTACTTGAAGTTGCAGGGGCGCTTCGGTCACCTCCACGCAGAACACATCGCCACGTTGCAGAAGTTTGCCAACGAGCAATGGCGAATGATGGGTGTCCAACTACCCGAGGCCTTGATCCGGGCTGAGGATGCGACGAACTTGGCCAGCATGGCGTCTGCGGAAGAGGCTGAGGAGGTGGCTGAAACGGTATGAATACCAAAGCGACCCCACCCCCTGCCACCGAAACGCAGGAAAGCTATATTGTCAGCGAAGGAAAGAAGCGCGGATCGAGTCGGGACGTACGGCCGGAAGCGGCCTTCGACCGCTACTACACTGTCCTGCGCGTGCATGCAGGTGACGCTATCCTTACGGACAACTGGCACACCAATCAAGTGCTGAGCCACGCGCGTAACAACTTCGAGGGATACACATTCGTGATGCGCACGCTGGAGGCCTGGGGCGTGATGATCGAGAACGACCACCGCGCCTATTACACGGCCGGAGGACGAGTGTGGGTTCTGGATCTGGAACCCTGCGAAGGTAAGAAGGCCCGGCTGCCTGACGACGCAGCCGGGAAGCAGTAACGTACGGGTGCGCCGCATTCTGCTCATCGACGACACGCCGGAAATTGCCGAGCTTCTGACGTTTGCCCTGCGCGATTTCGGATACGAAGTCTTCCCAGCGGGATATACGGACACCGTCAATGAACTGGCTCTGCAGCAACGCGCCGATGCGCTTGTGATCGACTGTTCCGCCTACGATATGAGCGAGTCGCTGTTCGACATGGTTCGCAATCATCCGAATCACGTTGGGCTTCCCGTCGTCATCATCAGTGACACCCCGGCCGAGGCCGACGCGAGCCTGCGCTCCCGGAGTGCCCGAAGAGTCTTGCTGGTCCCGAAACCGTTCACGGGCGCGCAGGTCGCAAACGCACTGGATCAGTTGCTTCGATAAAAATATGTCGTCGTGGAGCATGGACGAGTGGCAATATCTGGAGCGCGAGGTCGTCACCGACCCGAGGGGCAGGCAATGGACCGTGGCGCTGATGGACGTGCTGGGACAGGAGGGGGATACTGAGATGCCCAACAAGTTGCTCGAACTTCAGTACTCATCAGGCCGGTATTTCACGTTGATCTATTCGGAGACTGGAGCCCTACAGCGGGAACGCGGCTACGCTTTACTCCAAGAGGCGAGGAGCGCATACGGAGACCTGCTCGTGGCTGTTGTCAACGGCAGCATAGATCCATTCCAACCGGTGTTTCGGCAGGACCTGGAAGATTGACTTTCCCTCCCGTCGAAAGTTCCCCGCCAAACCACATTCCTACCGACCAGGATCCAGATCTCTCATCACGACATGAAGCACCTGCCCAGCCTTTCGCGCATCGCGCTCGGATACCGTCTCCTTCGGGCCGCTCTCACCGTGATCTCGATAGGCCCGCGCGACGGCTGGCAGACGGGCGCACCCGCCGCGAATGAGTCCCGCACTTTCTGCAACGGTAAGCCTCGTTTCGAACGACCAATCGGCCATTTTTGCGGGCACCCCTGAGGCAGGCAGCGCACTCAGTTCTCTGTGCTCCAGCGCGTCGGTCACGATGGCTTCCAGAATTCCGCAAGAAGTAATAAGCGCCATGCGGAAGTCCCCTTGCTCGACGGCACGCCGGCTATCGGTATAGGCCTGCTCGAGAACAGGCCTTAGCTCGAGGTTGTGAACGAAGTCGAAACGGCGAGGAGTCGGAGCGGCCTCCAATGATGCAGGAATGACCGCGCTATCCTCCATCCGAGAGAGCGAGGCAACAGCTTGCTCGAGGACGCTGAGCAGTCGCTTGACGATCTCGGCTGGCGCCACCACTTCGACGGCGCGGCCGGTCGCTGAGCGCATCAGGAAGGCTCCGCTAAATGACCGGGCGAGCCAATGAGCCTTGCTCCCGCCGGACAATTGATTGATCGTTACGCCGCAGTCTTCCTGCCAGACACGAGTGACCGCGATCGTCGACTCGTCGGAGGGATCTGTCGCCAGCGTATCGCTAAGCTGACGCCCGCAGCGGATCAGACCATCGAGATGGGACAGGTAAGTTTCAATCTGTACTCTTTGGCTCTCATCCATCGGTTTCGTTACGCGCTGCCGAGCAAAGCCTGACAGGAACGTGCAGTCAGCATGATATCGAATTGGAAATGGTAGGACAAACCAGCGTGGTCCCAGAATGGCTGACGGCCGCCGTTTCCCAGAATGAGCTAGGCGCCACGCCGAAGAGATTTGAACTGCATCGCTCCAATACGTGAGAAAGATCAGCGGCCCTAACAAACCTTCGAAGGTGAACGGCGACGCTTTCCTGGCAGCGGTGGATGAAGTACACCAAAGGCTGCGTGAAGGAAGGGATATCTGGGGGTGTCCCAGATCGTATGGAATCACGGCGCATCAATTTCGGTTGTAAACGGCGAGTTTTCCGCCGAGATGTCGACCGCGAGATAGTCTTGCCGCCCGAAAGTTATGGCGTCGTCTTTCTTGGCAAAATAGACATCTATGACTGGGCGCACCTCATTTGCCGATGTGGTATCAACGAAACGCGCCAGTCTTGCTCTCTGCTGGTTCCTGTCGAGCAGCACGATGTAGTCATTCATTCGGGCATGTAGCTTCCGCCTTGCGGTTGGTGAAAGAGCGACGTTGAGCACTTTGTCTTCCGGCAAGGTGTGATGAGGGACCGCATAAGATTCTGCCGTTTTTCGGCCACTGGCAAAGCTGCCGCGTCCGGTAAAGGCTGTTACTTGCACAGCCGTTTTATTCTGGCTCAGAAACGCCAACTTGTTTTCTGCGTTTGCCAAAAGGTGTGTAGTTTCTTGTAATTGGAGTTTGGTCTGCTGAAGTTCGTTGCTCTGCGCGGTCAGCGTGCGCATGAGGTGATTCTGGCCGTGCCTATAACGTAACGTATTGGCCAGTACAGAACCACCGATGACCAGCAACGCCAAACCTCCTATCTGTATCGTTCGCCACAAGCGCATAGCAATAATAGTCGGCAATAATGATGCCAAACTTAGGCAGCGACGGGTTTGCGGGCATCGACCTCAGGAATTGTGGTCACAGAGGTAGAAATAACTGGCTGGAGCGCAAGACTTCCACCCTAACACCAAGCCGGCTACTCGGTTGCGAATAATGCGCATCACGCCTTCCAACGTTGTTGGAAACGGAGGACGAACCTTCCGAACGCATGAAGTACCTCTCCAGCCTCAAAGGATGTTCACCGCTCTCGCCGCCAGCAGCACGACGATGGTGAGAGAAATGACAGATTGAAGCATCATCAGACATTTGGCCCAGCGCGACAGAACCGCCGTGTCCGTTGGTGATAATGCCGTGCTGGTGTTGAACGAGAGAAAAAGATAGTCAATGAATTGGGGATGCCATGAGTCGGGCCTGGTGGGAGATTCAGGGTGCAGAGCCATCTGCGGAAAGAGGAATGCACCCCTCTGATGAGACCTCGCCTTCGCCCGCATGTAGGGGCCTCCTGCATCCAGCCTCCAATACCAAACCGCGAACATCAACACATTGCTGATCCACAATGACCCAGCTGCCCGCAGCAATTGAACCGGCTCCTGCTTATGGGTCGGCAACGCGTGGATCAGCAGGGCGAGGGATATGACCAGTGCGGCAGTGACCGTTCCACTCAGAACAAGACCAATGACGTATGCCTTCCGCTCGTCATTTCTCTTATGGAAAATCATGACGGCGGTTGCAAGCACCACGAACACAACCGCAAGAAGCCATCGAGGGCCGACGCTCAGCATTTCAGGCAAAGCGAAACTAAGAGCGACGACGGAAGTCAGTGCAACTAGGACAGGCCAACGAGGTTCAGCACGAGGCGGTCGGATTGACATGGAATCATTATGAAGCCTCCGCCTCGGAGTTCGTTCACCGAATACGTCAAACTCGATTCCCGCATGGACAAGTCAGTTTCGAGGAAATAACTCCAGAATAACGTCGATTAAGGGAGGATCACCCCTGGATGCTGCAGAAACTCGAATACGTTCCGGAAATTCATCCGATTGTTAAGCTCGTTCTGTTATCAAAGAAGTACAGAGCGGAATACTTCTGATGAGGGCAGGTTATGAGCAGGAGCTACAGCCATCAAATTTCCGAGAGCAGACTGCCTACACAGGAAGAGCTTAGGCTTGTGGAATGGCTCATTGCCAACAGCTCTCTTGATTCGTTCGAATACGCTAGACAGATTCCGCAACTCGAGGTTGTGAGCCGTTGCCCTTGCGGCTGTCCATCCATCGATTTCGCAATTGCAGGCCGTTCACGATTCGGATCTCCCGAGGTGATTGCCCTCGCAGAAGGACGTTCTCCAGAGGGAACTCCCGTATGGGTGATGCTCCATTCTCGTCAAGGCGAGATTGCGGAACTGGAAGTCTATCCGCTCGCCAAGGACGCTGGCGATTTTGGTTTGCCAGAACCGGAATCGCTAAAAATTCACAACTGCTTGACGGCTTCGGAAGTTAAACGCGCAGAGCCAAGCACCTTGGCGGGCTGAACCAACTGTTGTTTCATACTGTCAATTCACATTTTGCGATCACGGGTGAAACAATGCCAGTTTTGGAAGAACACGCTCTCCAGATGTGGTGGGATATCACCTTCGTCTACGAAGGCCAGCAGAGGTGGGCTATTGTTTTCGGCGAAAGCATCGAGGAAGCCGAAGCCAACTTCAAGAATTCGCTCCCGTCTCCAGAGCTTGTTGTGATGATTGCGGTTAAGCCTGTTCCTGAGTGTGTGGGTGTCGAGGCAATGTCCACTTAGTGTAATTGCCGGATACTTGTAAATTCACACTATCTTAAATTGCTTCGAGATAGACTTCAGGTTGAAGTTATGGCAGAGATACGGGGACACAGTGAAGACTTCTTCGGCGAAGGCTAGTATTCCGTCACTGAAAGACGCTTTTATTCGAATCGAGTCCGCCTACGATTGCGACGGTTCCGAGTGCCTCGCGGCAATTCCTGATGACGAGGAAAACCTAGCAAACCTTCTTCCACACTTTCACTTGATTGCCTGGGAACCTGAAGCTGGATTTCGCTGCTACGCCGTTGCGGGTGACTTACCCATAGATATTTACGAACCGTCACACTGAGGCAGAACCAAAACTCCACAAGTCAATCTGGGGATTCATTGATGCGCAATGCGATACCGAAGATTTTAGTGGTGGATGACGAGGGTGGAATAAGACTCACGGTCGCACTGACACTCGCAATGCACGGTTACGAGACAGCCACTGCCTTCAGCGGAGAAGAAGCCGTTCGGGTTGCCGGTTCTTTTCGGCCTGATTGCATCGTGAGTGACGTGGTTATGGGGGAGATGAACGGCATCGAGGCGGCGATTGAGATTTTGCGGATTCTGCCGGATTGCAAGGTGTTGCTAATCTCTGGAAACGCCGGCTACGGTGACCTTCTGGAAAAGGCGAGAGCGAAGGGCTTTGGTTTTGAGCTTCTGCTCAAGCCAGTTCCTCCGCCTGACCTGTTGACGAAAATATCGCAGATGCTTCCGGGCACGGCCGGCCAACCCGTCGGCTGTGGTGCTCACGGCCATCACGCGTTTCCCACACTCGCTGCGCCTCCACGTTTGCTTGGGCTGCGGTAACGTTCGAACGAGATGAGAGTGGTCGCGCCTTGAAGGCAGAGTGCCTCAGCCTCAAGGCGCTCAATTCAGATTGCGTTGAATTTCCAGAACGCTTCCACCACAGTTTTCGTCACATCCGCAACCGTGCACGCTGAAACCAGTTCATGTCCCGCGCCTTCCGTCAGTAGCTCCTTATGTCCGGGAATGAGTTGCACCGCCGCCTGCATCTCCTCAATGGTGCCCATGGTGTCTCCCGAACCGTGCACGAACAGTGCCGGTGTCCGGAGGTATGGAAGATGTGCGGTTCGAGGCTGCTCCGACTTCATTGGTGGATGAAGTGGGTAGGAAAGCAGCAGCAGTCCATCGACCAGCCCCGGCTCGGCAACCGCCAGCATCGTCGCTTGGTGTCCGCCATAGGAATGTCCGCCCAGGAACACCCGGCCAGAAGTTCTCTTCATCGCCCAAACCGCGTGCCGAAGTCCCTGCTGGTCGCAGTTAGCGCCGCGGAGAGGAGGTGGGCCATGCGGATGCAACTGGCGGAAAGGGAGGTCACACCGAAGGACAGTCAGACCAGAATCGCACAACGTGGTTGCCAAGGCGACGAGAAGTGTGGACTGGCAGTTCTCCGTGGCACCGTGGGTGAGGATGAGGACATCGCCGGAAGGACTAGCCGGGACGTGAAGGAAGCCGGAAACGCCAGGGTCTCGGAGGTTATAAAAAAACGGGAGGACGCGAGATTGACCTTTCGGAGCTGACCAATTATTCGATTTTTGCGAGCCGGAGCAACGGCGACGAATCTCGGCGTGCTCCTTCCGCAGATTGCGCAGTTTAAATGCGTTGGTCTCAAATATTCTCGTCGAAGTACTCATCGTGAAAGTAGCTGAGCAGTTCAGCTTCCTGTCTCCGCAAGCAGGAGCGAAAAACGGTGGAAATCACGAGAAGATGCAGGAAATGTTTGAAAACATTGCACGTGTCTGGATTACCAGATGAGTTCCGCTACGGTCGCCGCTTGGCAATCACAAGCTTCTGGACACGATGATCGGGCGCGCTGTGTCTCTTTTTACACTCAACAATCGCTTTCTACACGGTCGCGTCACACACGCACGATGACATTGCGTCGCGGAACGGGCTCACATCACGGTGCCGTGAATCCCCATTTGGTGAGAATGGCCTGACCTTTCGCTGATAGCAGGAAATCCATGAACCGCTGGCCACCAGCCTGATTGCCCCGATTGAGGAGCGCAATGCCGTAGGCGACGGGGACGGTGAGTTCTTTCGGGATTCGCAGTGGCTTTCAGCGTCGGAGTCTCGCCCACGGCCTGTGCGGCACGGGTCGGCCTTCAGCAGTTCTTCCAGGTTGACGCCGCCGACCGTGAAGGGCGCAGCGATTTTGTCGAATCCCGGATGGGTCGTTTTAATCCATGGCAATGATTGCGAGACCTTGCTGGTCGCCACCAGCTTTCTCCCGGCCCCGAGCATCACGCCGACCTCGTTGTTAGCGGGCCAGAGGTCTCCGACCCGGGTAGCGTTCATCGGTATCGTGACCGTATGTCCAGCCATGTCCGTGAAGTTCCGCGTGCTCGAGGACGGGGCCGCAGCACTAAATCCGGATTGCGGAAACAATGCGAAGACGATTGCAAGTAGCACCGGCAGGCGGTAATTCATCCTGTCCTCTTGCAAGTTATGCTGGGTGCGAAGGTAAGCCGTGGCCGCGGTTTCATGCGATTCGTTGCACCAAAAGCCTCAAAGAACAATAATACGTATTTTATAAGCAACCGACGACTCTGATACGAGGGACTTGTGAACAACGAAGAACTGTCCTCCCGCACCGCCACCTATACGGTGTTTCCAATCGGCTTGATCCATACGCCTTTTCAGCATGCGGATGGAACCCCCATCCAAAGCGCGGTGGCCAATGGCGCTCAAGGTGCCGTCGAACTGTTTCCGGAATTCATTCCGGGGCTGCGCGATCTGGAGGGCTTTGAGCGTCTCTGGCTGATCTATCTGCTGGACCACGCCTCGGCGGCGCAGCTAATCGTCCGGCCCTACCTCGACACCCAGGAGCGCGGCATCTTTGCCACCCGTTCCCCGGCTCGTCCGAATCATATTGGTATCTCCTGCGTGCGCCTTCTCGGAGTGGATCAGAACCGCCTGCTCATCTCCGATGTGGATATGCTGGACGGTACGCCCTTACTCGACATCAAGCCATACGTCCCAGCCTTCGATTGTTTCGAGGTGACGCGTACGGGGTGGTACGCGGGCAAATCCGCCGGAGGCGTTGTGGCGGACGACCGCTTCGAGGCTTAAAAGGTGAGGCGCTATGAAATCGTCATTCTGCCGTTTTGGGACGGTTGGAACGGCGTGCCGCTGATTGGATAGTCAAGCTGGATTGGTTCAGCTACAATTTTCCTCAGAGGAACCCCATGACCACGGATCCAGCATCCGGCATTCAACGTGAACTGGAACAATTGATCGATTTGCAAATCACCACCCTGGGACAGGAATCGTCTCTCACCTCGGCCCAGCTTCGCGACTACCACCTACGCTCCGATAAGATAAAAGCCCTCTATAAAGAACTGGATCGGATCAAACGATCCAGGCAAGCGATACAGCTTGTCAATGCTTGATCTAGCAGGGAATTATCTAGCAGGGAATTATCTAGCAGGGAATTATCTAGCAGGGAATTTCAGAGACGGAGAGACCAGTGCACTCGCACGGTGAACGGATGATGCGCAGTCAGATTCCCGCCTGCAGCATGTCCCTGATTCTTGCGAATCGCAGGATCTCCTCAGCGCCTTGGATGGGGTTGCCAAGAATTTCATCCTCATCCAGCACCGAGTCATCCTCGGGCTCGGACGGGGCAAAAAACGAACACTCCAATTCGTCCAGATAGCACCCAATCTGCTGGTCAGTAAAAATCCTGCGAATCCCCTCCACAAAGTGCGGCAGCTCCGCCGCAAACTCCGGCCGATGTTCTGCTACCGCGACAAAGCTGAAGAGCTTCTCTCCAATTAAGAAATCCAGCGCACTTAGGAGCCCATATTCATTGCGGACTTTTTCTGCGGCCTCGCACTGTTCGATCCAAATATTGTGGAATTCCAGCTTATTGGATTTCATATGGCCTCCGCTGAAAGGACGCCATTTTCATCCGAATCAGCTCCGGGTGCAAGCGGAAACTCGGCGGACGGGAATTTCGTTCT
The DNA here is from genome assembly GCA_963779365.1 of uncultured Acidobacteriota bacterium. GTDB lineage: Bacteria > Acidobacteriota > Terriglobia > Terriglobales > Acidobacteriaceae > TOLSYN. The sequence goes on from CAVZYB010000025.1 coordinate 97,214, forward strand.
TCGCTCCCGTGCCGCTTTGTTGAATCGTTCCGGCTAGTTTTGTGCCGGGAGCCGCGGTCATCGTCGCGCTAGCAAGTTTTCGACGGTAGCCAGTAACACGGGCGGCCCTTCCAATTTGCTCAGGAAAAAATCAGCGAATTCCATGCCTTCCGGAGCTTCGGTGAATCCCGACAGAATGAGGATCGGGATGTCTGGCCGGATTTGCTTCATGGATGCGGCGACCTGCGTCCCCGTCGTGCCCTGCAACAGGTGGTCGCTAATAACAAGATCGATAGGCTGGTCGGCGAGAATCTGCAGTGCGTCTTCGGCGCAGGAAGCCGTGAACACGTTATATCCCGCAGATCGAAGTACTGCCGCACGAATGGCGAGTCCAACCGCTTCGTCATCCAGGCAGAGTATTCTGGCATCGGTCATTTGAAAAACACCTTTCTCGTAGTTCTCCTGGATTTCCTTGTGGGTCACACACCAACTGGGTAGGCTCGCCGATAGGACCGCTGCGGCGATTACGGTGGCATTGTTAATCAAGGGAGTCTAGCAGGTCAACGGCCTGGAATTGACTAAAAGTGGCTCACGGCCGACTTTTCCACGGGCTTTGCACCGGGATTTTCACAGTTGCACGACTCGGCGCCAGCGGCTTCGGCGTTCAATCGAAACAGGGTTGCACGACCTGCATCCATCCAGGAGGCGTATCGGCACCCTCCGGCTCGAAAACAAATGCGGAACCAAAGCTGCGGCTCACCACCACTGTTCCATCGGCTGAGTAAGTACTGTTCTTTTCGCTGCCGCGGATCACTGGTCGGGAAGATCAGGTTAGAGGACCGCGGAAGTGGCGATTGACGAATCCGCCGGGGACAGGCAGACTGACGGTATGGAAGATCAACGGCGCAAGGAACTACTGCAGACGAGACAAGAGTTGATGAGCAAGCAGAGTGGCGTGGCGGGATCGGAAGCCAGACGGCAGGACGCGCAGGACCGCGTGACGATGGCCGCTGCCGCATCGCGCACGCCGGGATTTCCCAAGCCACTACCTGCCGAGGTCGAGGCCGCGGAACGCGAGTTGAGAGAAGCGACCGACCAGTGCGATCGAATCAATGCGGAGCTGCGGGACATCGACGAAGAATTAGGTAAACTCTGATTCTCCGCAGGCTTCGGCAGCCCGGGGCAGCACGTGGGGCAGCTCAGTCCGCTACCGGATTAGAAGACACAGGATGAGCAACAGCAGTGCTGCCACACACAGTCCCCAATAGTAGTGCACCATTTGGCGTGGGGTTTCCCGGCGCGGATCATCGCACGGATCAAGTGGTAAGCCGCCGCATCGGGTGCCCAGCGGATCGTCTGGCGAGGCAGGGCCGAACATTGGGCAAAGGTTCGCGGCTATCTCCTCCGTCCATGACAACGGTTGTCCGGCAGCGTAAAAAGATGCTCCAGCCACTCGATCTCGGCAATGGTCTTTTCAGCGTCCATGCTGTTCCAACTTTACGGTGGGCTACTGCCGGTAAAACTTGTTAATTGTGCATCGTTAGTTGGTGTTATGGATTAGTTTGCAATTTTGGATAAAGGATAAGTTGACTATTTAACAATTAAGCCGCCCTCTGTGCCCGCAGGATGGCGCGAATATCATCTGGATGGCAGTATTCGACTGCGCCGGCAGCCAGCGCGGCCGTCCACATCCGATCATCCGGCGAGCGGTGGGTGCATACAATGATTAGATCGCGAAAGGTTTGAGCCAACTCGCGTACTTCTTCCAGGTTCACAACTTCCAGATCGAGCACTGCCATCCGCACCCCGGGGTAGCGCAGCAGCAACGGACGCACTTCCGATGCGTTCTCGGCCACCACAACTCCGGCAAAATGCGCATGAAGGTCGTTCGATAAGGCCTGCGCCATCGCCGGGTCGTTCTGGGCCATCAGCACGGTGGCTGTTGAGAACGGATCGAACACATCTCGTGGCGACAAACCTCTCATTAGGATACCGATCCTTCGGGGTTACCCCCGGGCGAAGCAAGTTCGCCCGCAAGGCCGATAACGATTCCAACTGCGCCCACAACGAAGCTGCGGCTTCCAGATTCTGGTGAGCCCTTTGCGAACAGGATTGACTGTGGATTGTGTACCTAATCGTGTTCTGAGTTAGTGATGTAAATCACTGCTGTAGGTGTCGCGGCGGCGGCGCAGCTGTGACAAAATTCTGGCCGCGAGCGAGCCAACTTCAGTGCCAAAGGCCGTAGTGAATTTGAACTGTACGATTGCGAAGCCCATGCCGCCAGTTGGCATTCTTCTTCGAAGTTCGATACCTGATCAGCTTTCGTTATGAGGTCAGTTGCCCGATAACACCCCATTCGCCGGGTGCTCTAACTCGAGAGCGCTGGCGTAGGGCATGAGCACAGAACCGCTGGAGCGGTCCACGTACCAGATCCGGCGATTCGCGAAATAGCGCAGCAGCTCCTGGTTGGCCTGGGGGCCCATGTCGCGAGCCCAGACAATTTTGGCGCCGTCGATGTCTGCCCGGTTGTAGATCCATTCTTTGCTCGGAACATCGCGCATGCTGTAATGCACCAGAATGAGATGCTGGCCGGGAAGTCGGCTGAGTTGCGCCAGCAATCGCTCGCGGTCGATTTCCTTGGGCAAGTCAGCGCGATCGCTGGGGGGTAGTTCTCCAGCCCGTAAGGATTCCAGAGCCGGTCGCTGATCGGCACCAGCATCCAGAGGAACAGGCTCAACACAATAGCCCGCGTGAACCAGGGGAGCCAGGCTGAATTGCGGGCCGTGCGAAGCTGGCGAAGAGTATGTAACAGGATCAGGAGGACCGCCCCCGAGGCAGGAGCCGCATAATGTCCGTGGGCCGGCCACAGTTGCATCGTGAGTCCCAGTAGCATGAGGATCACAGCCAGGAAAACTACCCGCAGCTCCGGGCTGCGCGCGGCCAGCAGCAGACCGGGAACGAACAGGAGGAGAACAGGCCACACCATGAACACGTAGTAACAGAAAAACTTCCGTCCCATCAGCCGTCTGAATCCCCCACTGGGTGCGGGAGAGAAGCAGATCCGGATACTCGTGAAACATATAGAACGTCCGCATCTGCGGGTTGTGGTAGTGGGGAATCGGCGAGGGCTGTTGGAAGAGGAAAGGCTTGCTGACGTGATAGGCCGCCTGATTGAGCGTGTAGGGCATCTGGAGCGCGTTGCCGGTGCCGCGCCAGTTGTAATAGAGCATCCAGGCGCACGCCAGGCCCAGCAACAGGAGGCACGGCACCACTACTCGCGCCAGCAACTGGCGTCGCGGAAGTCCAGAGCGCCCAACGCGCCCAACTCGAAACAGAAGCCACATCACCGCAAGGCACAGCGGCAGGGCAAACAGCAATCCCTCGAAAGGGCGGCTGTTGGCCAGGATCACCAGGCCAACAACGAAGACGATGCTATGTTGCCAGGTGATCTTGCGGCGCAATCGAGGCAGCGCCCCAAGCAGCAGTGCGCCGCCAGTCGCGGCCACGGCCCCGCCCCAGTAAGAGTTGATCCAGTACGAAAAGATGCCGTAGCGGACGACCGCATAGATGCCACCGAGAAGCGCCCACTGCGGCGGCATCCAGCCCTGCAACATCCAGCAAAAAGCGCCGCACATGACGGCTACGCTCAGCAGCACACCGACCCAGGGTACTCCCGTCAGCTTCTGTCCGAGGGCGAGGACCAGGCCTTGCGCCGGCGGATACATGGACTGATACGTCGGCTGCATGTTGACATTAAAGGTCTCGAAATGAATCCACATCGGATGAGGCGGATTGGTGAGCCGGCCGGAAGCAAAGGTGTCGGCTCCCAGCAGGTAACTGAACTCATCGAGGATAACCGGGACAGGAACGGGAATCAGCGGCAGGAGCATCGTCCGGAGTGCGATGACCGCGCCTCCAACCGCCCAGATACACGCGGTGCGGTGCTGGCTGATGCGACGAAAACTGTCTTCCGCGCGGACGAGCCACGACGGACGGAAGAGCAGCAGAAGCGCCGTGATCAGAAGAACCATCGCCCAGAACGCCAGCTCCCACCTTCCCGCCCAGGTCAGGGTAGGTTCCTCACCGGGAGCAAGGAGGTAGTGCAGCAGTCCGAGAATCTCATCATGGCGCATCGGGTAGAGATGATTCTAGCGGAGCAGGTGGAAAACGCGAAACAAAGCTCGACAACGCTTCCGCGCCGGCGCGCCCCTACGGCGCTGAAACCCAACGCGTGCCCGTCCCCGCCGTAATCAAGCAGTGCGGTTGCCCATCAATCAAGCTTGAATGTCCGGCAATGAACCGCCAGTCAGACTGCTGAGATCGGGGGGAGCATGCGATTAGCATCCGTCAGGTAGAGAGTTCTTTCGCCGTGAGCCTTCGTCGCGGGTCTAAGAATTACGTAATCCATAACGGGAAACGTTGGTCGTTTTTCTAGTCAACTTCCAGCCATGGTATCGCGGCTGATCATCCAACTCTGGAGAGCCTTGTTTGCCGGCCCTACCTTTACTCATCTGAACCTATCTACGGACCGGGGGCTTTGCACGAAATGCGCTTCCCGGCACGCCTCTGGTAAAGTGTGGGCGTAGACATGCGAGCCACCGTCAGCGAGCGTAGCTGGCGGCGGGGCGCGAATGTCCTTCGTAGTTCGGCACAGTTTTTATAACTAATTCGAAGGAAGGTAACCAAAATGGATAAGACACCCAAATCGGTAGCTCCGCCGCCCTTTCCCACGGAGCAGGAACAAAAAATTGCAGGCGAAGCTACGTGCCCGTTCTCAGAGGACGCTCGCAACCACACCATCGGTGGAGGCCCAAAAAACGCGGACTGGTGGCCCAATCAGCTGAACCTGAAAAGCTTGCACCAGCACTGCCCGCTCTCCGACCCCATGGGAGAGGCGTTTGATTACGCGGAGGAGTTTAAAAGCCTCGACTTGAATGCCGTGATCAAGGACCTCCGTGCCCTGATGACGAGTTCGCAGGACTGGTGGCCGGCGGACTACGGCCACTACGGGCCGTTCTTCATCCGTATGGCTTGGCATAGCGCAGGAACGTACCGGATCGCGGATGGCCGCGGCGGTGCAGGCTCCGGAGCGCAGCGCTTTGCTCCCCTCAACAGCTGGCCGGACAACGTGAGCCTCGACAAGGCGCGCCGGTTGATCTGGCCGATCAAGCAGAAGTACGGACGGAAACTCTCCTGGGCCGACCTGATCGTTCTCGCCGGCACCGTAGCGCTGGAGTCGATGGGCTTGAAGACCTACGGTTTCGGCGGTGGGCGCGAGGACATATGGGAGCCGGACGAGGCGATTTACTGGGGACGCGAGGGTAAATGGCTGGCCGATGAGCGCTACAGCGGCGACCGTCAGCTTGAAAATCCTCTCGGCGCGGTGCAAATGGGTCTGATCTATGTGAATCCGGAAGGGCCGAACGGCAAGCCGGACCCAATCGCAGCGGCAACGGATATTCGGGAGACGTTCGCGCGCATGGCGATGAATGACGAGGAGACAGTTGCCCTCATCGCCGGCGGACACACCTTCGGCAAAGCCCATGGCGCTGCCGATCCGGGTAAGTATGTCAGTGCAGAGCCCGAGGGCGCCGCCATCGAAGAGCAAGGCCTGGGCTGGAAGAACAGCTTTGGCAGCGGCAATGGCGCCGACACCATCAGCAGCGGACTAGAGGGCGCATGGACCACCAACCCGGTGAAGTGGGACAACAACTACTTCGACAACCTGTTCGGCCATGAGTGGGAGCTCACGAAGAGCCCTGCCGGTGCTCAACAGTGGACTCCCAGGAACGGATCCGCAGGGGGCACTGTGCCGGATGCTCACGATCCCTCGAAGAAGCACGCCCCGATCATGTTCACGACGGACCTCTCACTGAAGATGGACCCGAGCTACGCGAAGATTTCCAAGCGCTTCCACGAGAACCCGCAGGAGCTCGCTGACGCGTTCTCCAAGGCTTGGTTCAAGCTGACGCACCGCGACATGGGGCCGGTTTCGCGCTACCTTGGCCCGCTCGTTCCTGCAGAGCCGTTGCTGTGGCAGGACCCCATTCCCGCAGTGGATCATAAACTGATCGGGGAGCAGGACATTGCTGCCCTGAAGGCCAAGATCCTCGCGTCCGGACTTTCCGTCTCCCAACTGATCACGACAGCCTGGGCGTCGGCGGCAACATTCCGCGGCACTGACAAGCGCGGAGGAGCCAACGGGGCGCGCATTCGCCTCGCGCCGCAAAAGGATTGGGAGGTCAACCAGCCAGCCGAGCTGACGAAGGCTCTGCGCACGCTGGAGGCGATCCAGAAGGATTTCAACGGCGCGCAGTCTGGTGGGAAGAAGGTCTCGCTGGCTGATCTGATCGTTCTGGGCGGCTGTGCGGCGGTCGAGGCCGCGGCGAAGAAGGCTGGCCACGACGTGAAGGTTCCATTCTCGCCGGGGCGCATGGACGCGACGCAGGAGCAGACCGATGTGCATTCGTTCGCCGTACTGGAGCCGACCGCAGACGGCTTCCGCAACTATCTCCGCAAAGGAAATGAGGGATCGGCGGCTGAGCTGCTGGTGGATCGGGCGAACCTGCTGACCCTGACCGCTCCCGAGATGACGGTTCTGGTTGGTGGCCTGCGTGCCCTGGATGCAAACTTCGGGCAATCCAAACACGGTGTTTTCACCAAGCGGCCCGGAGACGTTGACGAATGATTTCTTCGTCAACCTGCTCGACATGAAGACGAAGTGGCAGAAGTCCGCCACATCGGAAGGCGTGTTGGAGGGGCGCGATCGGGCGACGGGCGAACTCAAGTGGACGGGCACTGTCGTTGATCTCGTCTTCGGTTCCAACTCCCAGCTCCGAGCCCTCGCGGAAGTCTATGCATGTGACGACTCGAAGGAGGTTTTTGTGAAGGACTTCGTGGCGGCGTGGAACAAGGTGATGAACCTTGATCGCTACGACCTTGCCTGAGCGTTGTTTCTGAGCGTGGATTGGAAAAAACGGAGGTGGCACTTTTCCCGGCTCGCGCGGGTCGGGAAAAGCGCCCCTCCGTTTCTCAGGTCAATGCCGTCCACGCGACGGGTCGTTAGTCCATTGCGCGCACGGTAATACGCAGCAGTTCACTCCGTTTGAAGAGGCGCATGCGCGGTCCCCAGGTGCCGGTACCCCGGCAGACGATGGCGGTCATCTCCTGCACACGATAACGCCCCGACATAATTGGGAAGGCAAGCTTCACGAGATAAGTGAAGGGCCAGATCTGTCCCTCGTGAGTATGGCCGGAGAGCATGAGTCCCACCCCGGCGCTGGCCGCTCGTTGGGTCTCCAGCGGCGTGTGTGAGAGCAGGACGCTGGCGCCTGCGGGGCGCTGACGCAGCACCTTCTCCACGATCGCTGCATGAGCCGCGCGTCCCCGAAAGGCTACATCATCCACTCCGCTCAGGACCAGCCCAGGAATGGGTTCGGTACTCTCATCGCGCAGCACGTGGAAACCAGCGCGGCGAAACAGATCGATGATCTTCGCGCCTCCGGCGTAGAACTCGTGATTTCCCGTTGCAACGTACACGCCGTGCGTCGCGCGGAACTGCCGCAGGACAGGCAGCCAGTCAGGATAGGTCGTCTCATCGCCTTCAAAGATGTCGCCCACCAGCAGCAGGAGGTCGGGACGGAGCGACGCAAACTGAGCCGCACGTTCACTCGCCCAGCCATGGCCGAGCAGGGCTCCCAGATGCATGTCGCTGGCCACTACCAGCACCGTTCCATCGGCCTTGCGAGGCAGTCCGTCGAGCGCGACCTCGTACTCCGTCACCACCGGGGAGCGCCGCGCCTGGATAAGCGCCGCGATTGTCATTATTAGAGCGAGGATAAACGCCGCCGTGCGTAGTGCCGGCAACTGCGGACGCAACCACAGGCCAAAACCGGTGCCGAGATCGCAGGCGAGGAAGGAGGAAAAGAGCAGGAAGAAAACGCCCACCCAGTAGGCACCGACGATCTCCAGCACGTGTGAGAGCCCGTCAATGGAGTAGTGCTCCAGCACCCGCGAGACGATATAACTTGCCCCAAGCAGGATCACCAGCGGAATCAACAGGCGCGCCGGAACGTGGTGTGCGATGAATGGGATGGAGAGCAGCCGCGAGACAACATAAAAATGCAAGCCAGCCCAGAGAAGGCAGATCAGAATCAGGGAAGGGAACACGTGCAGGAATCTCCTGCTTTGAGTCTATCGAAGAAGTGGGGTCCCATCGCAAATCTCGAAGCTCGGAACCGTGTTCATTCTGCTGGCGTGGTCGGAATCGCTTCTGAATTCTTGTCCCCTCTCCTTCCGTAAACCAGCAGATACGCTGCCGGTACGATAAAAATAGTCAAAAGGACCGACGAAGTTAGACCTCCGATGATAGCGCGTGCCATGGGAGTGTATTGCTCGGCGCCGGTGCCCATCTTGAGTGCCATCGGAATCATGCCAATGATGGTAGCCAGCGAAGTCATCAGGATTGGCCGCAACCGCACGCGGCAGGCCGTGATGACCGCATCGGCCGGCGACAGACCCTTGCCGCTCCAGATTGTGAGCGAAATCAACAATCAAAATGCTGTTCGAGTCTGCGATACCGACCAGCATCAGCACGCCCATCAGCGACATTACGTTCAATGTGCTATGGGTGAGCGGCAGGATGATCAGCACGCCGACAAATCCCATGGGGATTGCAAGCATAATCAACAAGGGATCGACAAAAGACTTGAACTGAGCTGTCAGAATAAGAAAAAGGAGGACAAACGAAAGCAGGAATCCAAGTCCAAAACTCTTGAATGAAGCTTCCATACCCTCGACCATCCCGCGCAGATTTACTCGCACGTTTGCTGGATATCGGTTTGTTTGATAATTCCCTGTATGGCATTCGTAACTCGCCCGAGATCTTCTCCGGAGGGAGTTACATATAAGTCGATAACCCGCTGGATCTGGTAATGATCGACTTCCGTCGGGGTTTGAACGTACTTTACGTTCACCACATTATCCAGGACAGTAATCGGCCTACGTACAGCCGCTACTTCGGCGGGCTGAACCGGAGTGGGATCGGTATGTTTGCCCGCAGGTCCATGCAGGTTTGGAAGGCGTGACGACTTGCGGTGCCCCCTCAGGCCGGGGCTAGGCACAACCGGGCCACAACTCATGTCGCTCTTTGTGTTCGCCTGTCCCCGCAGCGGGATCTGCCCAAGGTCGACGATAGTTGTGGATCGCGGCGGTGCCTTTCTCAAAGTACTGCACCGTGAGGTAATAGTCGTTGCCGCTCTTCCGGTCCACCCAGTAGTTGGGAGCAATCATGTAGTTGGAATTGAGGGCGGTGATGACATTCTCTACAACATCCTTCTGCGTCAAGCCCAACTCGCTGGCATGAACCCGGTTGACATCCAGCCGCAGCGCGGGGTAGTTCATGTCCTGGGGAATATAGATTTCGCCGACGCCGGGAACTTGGCGGATGCGGCTCGCCAGATTCTGTGCTACGCCATAAATCTGTATCGAGATCCGGGCTGCTCACCTGTACATCGATCGGAGCCGGCATCCCCATGTTCAGGATTGCATCCACCATCGAACCGCTCGAAAAGAAAGTCCGCACATCGGGATACTGCCTCTGCCATTGCCTTCCGCACTCGATCCATGTACTCGAAGCTGCTCACGCGATGAGGCTCATTGAACGCTACCTGGATCGTTGCCGTGTAGGGTCCGGCGTTGACCGTATAGAGCGAGGAAAAATCCGGGACCACGCCAATATTGGACACGACCATCTTGAGATCCTTCTTGTCGACACTATGGCGAATCAGGTCTTCCAATTTGGCTACATACTGTTCAGTGTTTTCAATGCGAGTTCCGGTCGGAACCTTCAGATTAATCGTGAATTGGCCAGCGTCGGTTTTTGGGAAGAACGCCAAGCCCAACACGGGATAGATGGCCAAGCTGGCCAGGAACACCGCTGCCAGAGCCGCTACCGTCAGGCCCGGCCGCTGCAGAGCTCGCCGAACCCAGTACTCATAAAAGTCCAGGACCCTGTTGAACCTCCGGTTGAACGCAGGCGTTAAATCGGGCTCCCCAAGACTTATCGGTTGCCGCCGTGGGTTCGACCTCATATTCCCCGTGCTCCTGGGGTGCATGAGGTACCGCTTTTAGGAACCGAGAGCAGAAGAGCGGAATCACCGTCATTGCAACCACAAAAGAGGCCAGCAGCGACAAACAAAATGCAAGCGCCAACGCTGAAAAAAGAAACTTGGCGACGCCATAAAGAAAAACAACGGGAAAGAAATCAACCACATCCACCAGGGTAGCGGCCAGTACCGCCAAATTCACTTCGGAGCCACCGACTTCAGCGCACACAATCGGCGCGGCACCCATTTCCAGATGGCGGTAGATGTTCTCCAAGGAGATGACGGAGTTATCGATCACCCGGGAAAAGGCCAGCGCCAGCCCACCCAGAATCATCGTATTCACTGTGCTGCCACTCATGTACAGCACGACGAACGTCGCCAGCGCAGAAAGCGGGATTGAAAGAAGAACGGCCGAGGTAGCGCGCACGCTGCCGAGAAAAATCAATATCATCAGGCTGGTCAGAATCAGTCCTAATAAGCCTTCATGCAAGACGGTGTGAATCGCTTCCTTGACGTATACAGACTGGTCAAAAACAACGCTCGCCACCATTTGCTTGGGAATGTCGTACAGCCGGCCTACCAGCGCGCGAATACCATCCACGACATCGATCGTGTTTGTATTCCCACCCTGTTTCATGATAGGGATGTAGCATGATCTCTGGCTGTCCACGCGGACGATATTGTATTGAATCTGGTGGGCGTCTTCGGCACTTCCAATGTCGTTAACCGATACCCATGATGATCCAACTGTCTTGATCGGAACATCTCCCAATTGCTTCATGTTGTCGACCAGGCTATTGGAGTACACGTAGTAATCGTTGAGACCGATCTTGACGTCTCCGGCAGGCAGTATCAGGTTCGAACTGTTCACCGCGTCCACGACGTCCATCGGACTCATTTGCCTGGAGAGCAATTTGTAAGGGTCGACGTACACCATGACTTGCCGGTATTTTCCGCCGAATGGAGGCGGAATCTCGGCTCCGGGCACCACTGCAATCTGATCTCTTATTTGGAATTGAGCGTAGTCGTGAAGCTGAGTTTCGTTCAGCCCCTGCCCCTTGACCGTAACCAGCGCCACTGGAAGGCTTGAAGCGTCGAATTTGAGCACAACCGGCGGCAATGTACCGGGCGGCAGGCGCTTCAGGTCGGCCAATGCAAGATTCGAAAGCTCGGTGACGTCCGCGTCCGCATTTGTTCCCGGCTGAAAATAGACCCGGATAATACTGACGCCCAGCAACGAGCGTGATTCCATGTGATCGACGCCGCTGGCCAAAGTGAAGAATCGTTCCAGCGGATCGGTGATGTCGGTCTCGATATCCTGAGGCGGCATTCCTGAGTAAAAAGTTGCGACAACCACTTCCGGCAGGTTGATGGATGGAAACAGATCGACCGGCATTCGCGCCAGACTCGTCGCGCCTATCACCAATAGCGCCAGGCAGACGACGACAATGAAATACGGATTACGAATGGAGAATCCTGGCATCAGCCTTCACCACACTCCAGTACAGCAAGAACCGTTCTGCTCATGCACGCAATGCGCTTTAAGCTTTCGCCGCCGGTTGCCGCCTGCCGTACACGAGCAAGTAGGCGGCCGGAACAATGAAAACGGTAAGAACCACGGAAGCGGTCAGCCCACCTATAATGGCGCGAGCCAGCGGCGCATACTGTTCGCTGCCCGTACCCAACTTGAGAGCCATGGGGACCATGCCGATAATGGTGGCCAGCGATGTCATCAGGATTGGGCGCAGGCGAACGCGGCAGGATGTGATCACTGCCTCCTCAACCGATTTTCCACCTTCTTCCAGGCGATGCGCGAATTCGACAATCAAAATACTGTTCGAGGCTGAGATTCCTACCAGCATCAACACTCCCATCAGCGACATCACGTTGAGAGTCGTTCCGGTCAGAGGAAGAATGACAAAACCCCAATGAATCCCATGGGAATCGAAAGCATGATGAGGAATGGATCTTTGAACGATCTGAACTGGGCCACCAGGATGAGATAGAGAAGCACGACTGAGAGTGACAGCCCAATCGCAAAGCTGCGGAAGGACTCCTGCATGCCTTGCACCATCCCGCGCAGATTTACCCGGACATTCTCCGGAAGCTTCGTCTGGCGAATGATGTCTTTTACTTCATCCGCAACTTTTCCGAGGGCTTCGCCCGATGGAGTTACGTACACGTCGACAACCCGTTGGATCTGGTAGTGATCGACCTCCGTGGGCGTTTCAACATTTTGTAGTTTTACTACGCTGGCCAGCGTAGTGGGTTGTTTTAAGGTGGGAGCACGGAGGGGCATATTGGTTAGATCTGCAAAGGTATGGATCGCGGGTCGGCCTGTTTCGTAATACTGCACCGTCAGGTAATAATCATTTCCACTTTTGCGGTCAACCCAGTAATTGGGCGCGATCATGTAATTGGAGTTGAGCGCGGTAATAACATTGTCCACGACATCCTTTTGCGTCAATCCTAGTTCGCCGGCATGGACGCGGTCCACGTCCATCCGCAACGCCGGGTAGTTCAGATCCTGTGGTATGTAGACTTCGCCGACGCCGGGCAGTTGCCGTATCCGGCTGGCAAGATCTTGCGCAATTCCATAAATCTGCGTGCAGGTCGGGACTACTCACCTGGACATCAATCGGCGCTGGCATTCCCATGTTCAGAATCGCATCTACCATCGATCCGCTGGAAAAGAAAGTCCGAAGCTCCGGTAACTGGCTTTGTCATCTCCTTCTGCACCCGATCCATATACTCGAAGCTGCTCACGCGATGGGACTGGTTAAGAGCGACCTGAATTGTGGCGGTGTATGGTCCGGCATTGGTGGTGTATAACGATGAGAAATCAGGAACCACGCCGATGTTGGAGACGACCATCTTGAGGTCCTTCGGATCGACAACGTGCCGGATCAGATCCTCAACTTTTGCGACATACTGCTCGGTAACTTCGATGCGGGTTCCTGTCGGAACTTTTAAGTTGATCGTGAATTGTCCAGCGTCAGTTTGGGGAAAGAATGCCAACCCAAGGAAGGGATAGAGCGCCAGACTTGCGAGAAAGAGGCCGCTGAGGATCGCAACTGTTCGGCCGGGCCTGTATCAGGGCACGCCGTACCCAGTATTCATAGAAATCCAGCAGCTTGTTAAAGAGCCGATTGAAGCCGGCGTTGAACCGGCCCCACCAAGACAATCTCGTCTTGGTCTCCGCTTCCCCTTCCGACGCATGTCCGGCATGGTGCGGCACCGACTTGAGAAAGCGCGAGCAGAATAGCGGAATCACGGTCATGGCAACGATATAGGAAGCAAATAGAGAGATGACTACCGCGAGGGCAAGGGCCGTAAACAAGAACTTGCTGACGCCGTAAAGAAATGTCACCGGGAAAAAGACGACAACCGTAGTCAGGGTCGCGGCCAACACGGGAAGGCTGACTTCCGCGCCACCGGCTTCGGCGGCAACCTCAGGCGCAGCGCCCATCTCCAGATGTCGATAGATGTTTTCCAGCGAGATTACGGAGTTGTCGATAATGCGCGAGAAAGCCAGAGCCAATCCGCCCAGGATCATCGTGTTGACCGTGCTGCCGCTCATATTCAGGACCACGAACGTGGCCAAGGCAGACAGCGGAATGGACAGAAATACCGCCGTGGTCGCGCGGAAGCTTCCGAGGAATACAAGGATCATCAGGCTGGTAAGCAAGAGACCAATCAAGCCTTCATGAAGTAAGGTTCGAATCGCTTCCTTTACGAAGACGGACTGGTCAAACACCACCGTTGCGATCAACTGTTTGGGAATATCGAACAGATGTCGAATCATGTTGCGAATGCCGTTGACTACTTCAATCGTATTGGTATCGCCGCCCTGCTTCATGATCGGAAGATAGACCGACCTTTGTCCATCTACGCGCACCAGGTTGTATTGAATCTGGTTGGCGTCTTCCGCCCCGCCCACATCATTGACCGTTACCCAGGAATTCCCAACGGTCTTAACTGGAACCTGGCCCAGTTGTTGCATGTCGCTGACCAGGCTGTTCGAGTACACATAATAGTCATACGGACCCATCTTGACGTCGCCCGCGGGCAGAATCAGATTGGAGCTGTTTACTGCATTCACCACATCCATCGGGCTCAACTGCCGCGACGTCAGTTTGTATGGGTCGACGTACACCATGATCTGCCGGTACTTCCCTCCAAATGGCGGTGGAATCTCGGCTCCCTTCACGACTGCGATCTGGTCGCGAATCGCAAATTGGCCGATGTCGTGAAGTTGAGTCTGAGTGAGGTTTTCTCCTTTCAGCGTCACCAGGCAGACCGGCAAACTTGAGGCGTCGAATTTCAAGACAACCGGTGGCAAGGTGCCTGGCGGAAGACGCTTCAGATCAGCCAGGGCGAGATTGGAGAGTTCCGTGACGTCTGCATCCGCAGTGGTTCCAGGTTGGAAATAAACCCGGATGATGCTGACGCCCAGCAGACGAACGGGATTCCATGTGATCGATGCCGCTGGCGAGAGTGAAAAATCGCTCCAGAGGATCGGTGATATCGGTTTCGATATCCTGCGGCGGCATTCCCGAGTAAAAGGTTGCGACAACTACTTCCGGCAGGTTGATGGATGGAAACAGGTCCACCGGCATCCGCGCCAGACTCGTAACACCAATGACGAGAAGTGCGAGACAGATCACGACGATGAAATATGGGTTCCGGATGGAAAAGCCTGACATTAGCTCGCACCCTTCAATAATCTCGCTACGGCCGCCGGGTCTATTACTCCGTCTTCGATTCTTGATACTGCATGATCTGCACAACCTGGGCATGAACCTTCTGGCCCGGTTTCAGCCCACTACGATCACTGACTACAACCTGCTCGCCTTCGTTTACTCCTGAAACCACCTCCGCATCGGTAGCAGTTTCAATGCCTAGTGTTACCGTCCGATCCTCGACCATGTCTTCACGATTCACGATAAACACGGTAGTCTTATCGCCTTCATGATTGATGGCCTGCAAGGGCACTGCCGGAATATCTTCGCGATGTTCGAGCGACACATCCGCTTCCGCATAGAGGCCCGGGCATCAGTACTCGATCTGGATTAGCGACATCCACTTCGGTGTGCATGGTGCGGGTGTCTTCTCTGACGTCCACGGAGAACCGCGTCACCTTGCCTGGAAAAGTCCGATTGAGGGAAGGGACGCGAACATCCACCCGGTCGCCGATATGAATGTAGCGAACGTAGGACTCGGGAATAGGAATGACCAGGCGGAACAAATCGTCTTGGGATAACCTCACCAGCGGCATCGCCTGCGTGCTTGAAGAGATTCCTGCCTGCATGAGCGCTCCCAGGTTGGCATAGCGTTGGGTAACGACTCCGGCAAACGGCGCGATGATCTTCGAATAATCAAATAATGTTTGATCGTGCAGCAGTTTGGCTCGGGCCGCGGAAAGTTGGCTTTTCGCGGCATCTAACGTGGCTTGGCCTGCGTCGACTTGAGAAGCGGCTGCCACGTCTTTGCCCTGAGCGTCATCGATCTCCTGTTGCGCAACTAAGCCGGGCTGACTAACGAAGACCTCATTGAGTCGCGTGTATTCAAGGTGTAGCGCATTGTACTGGGCGCTATAGCTCTTCAGTTCGTGGTCCGCGCGGTCCACTTGGTGCGCTGCATTCGTGATCTCGGCTTGATCTTGCTGCAGTTGTGCCTCTAGCTCGGGAATCTCCAAGGTAGCCATTAGCTGGCCCGCCTTCACACGGCTGCCGTAATCGACGGTCAAACTCTTTACATAACCGGACTCCTTTGCGTAGACATCGATCTCCTGAAACGGCACTAACTCAGAGGACAGAGTAATCTCGCGGCCGAGGGTTTTCTTCTCTACGGTGGTTACGCCAACCGTAACGGCCGGCTGTGAACTTTCTTTCGACTTATTGTGTCCGTCGCTGCACGATAACATGCCGACTCCCAGCATCCCGGCAAGCACCAAGGCAGCGTACGTGATAATGCTGCCGGATACATTCTGTTGCGGAGAGTTTCCGCTACGACAATGATTCATCGCTTTCGAACACCAGCCTTCCCTGGCATCCCTGACGGCAGTGTGCGACTCACGATCACTACGGGTCGGTCGTATTAGCGTAGTGAAGCGCATCCCAAGCCAAAGGTTGCCGCGTGAGTCGATTCTGTTCTGATAGCGACGAAGCTTCTGCAAAGGAATAGAGTGCGCGAGCAGGCCTCTGGTCCGACTTCGTGAGTCGCAATCCACCGTCGAGTTTGAGGGCGTATCAGCAATTCCTTAAGTCGGTCTGTAGTGCCGGAAATGAAAGCTGACGCCGCGTTCGGTCGATGGGTGCCCCGAATCCGAGTACGGGCCGCCAGCCCCGCGACCTTTTGACGCTTTCCGGCGCTCAGTCCGCCACTGGCGAGTGGAGGACTGAGCACGACCATTGAGATCCTCTTCGATCTCAGCAAGGGCAACCCGCCCTGACACGCGGGAAACGAACCTTTCGTATGTACGGGAATCGACTGACTCGGCGATGTATTTCGCGCGTGCGGAGAGACCACCGCTACGGTGGATGCGAAAGTCCTATGCTTTTGTTCCATTCTGGGGTAGTCTGTTAGCGGATGGAGATGTCATTGCGCATTTTCCGAGTATCGCGATGAACTCTGATAGCACAGCTCGCCGCGTATCGCATGCAACCCTGATCCCCATATATTTGATCATCATTGGGATATTTGTGTGGGGCGTGCAGTATAAACTCTCGCTTTATAATCCGCCGTCCAGTCCGTCCCGGTCCATTGCCCAAGCAAAGCTGCTATCGCCCAATGAGAGCTCTGACTCGCTTCGAACCGTTGCGCAGCTTCGTTCACAAGTACTTCCGCGGCTATTTCTGCCTTTTCTGATTGGCGCTGTTTGTCTTGGTATCCGGCTTATGCAGCTGAGTTAGCATGACCGCATCGGCTTCTCAGGACGCGCGCCATTCTCGCGATTGCGTTTCGTGTTTTTTCTTCTTTCGTCCCCCGCCAGCATTCGCCTTCGCTCAGTAAGTTCATCCTTCGCAGCCCATATGTGGTTTAGCCGTTTGCGTTGCGCATTCGTGCTTGCTCGTGGGAGCTACCCTCGTCCCTTACCTGATTGATATTTCAGAGGTGACTTTAATATGTTGAAGCGATCTTCCGTGATCGTTCTTGGAGCCGGGACTTTGCTCGTGCTCTCGGCTTTGGCATTCGGCTATATTCGCGGCAAAGGAAAGCGGCCCTCTTCCACGCCAATACCAACTGCTTTGGTTACGCCTGTCATTCGCGGCAATCTGGCCAGCACACTTACCGTGGCGGGCCAGTTTCAGCCTTATCAAGAGGTTGAACTTCATGCGAAAGTCTCCGGGTACATTCGCCGCATCAAAGTAGATATCGGCGACCACGTCCATACTGGAGAGGTCATTGCAACGCTGGAGGTCCCGGAACTGAACGCGCAGGTTGCCGCGTCGCAGGCTGCCATTCGACACAGCCAAGCTGAAATTGAGGAGAGCAGAACCAGGTCGAGCTGGCTGAGGCGAACTACGCTGCCATCCATGCGGCGTAACACGCGTCTTGCGGAAGTCGCAAAACAGCGTCCAGGCCTGGTTGCCGAGCAGGAACTGGATGATTCTCTGGCGAAGGATTTGGATGCGCAGGCCAAAGTCAACGTCGCCAAGTCCGCATTGAACGCGGCAAGAGAGCAACTCGACGTCTCCCGTGCCGACAGCCAGCGCGTGACCGCAATGCAGGGTTACTCGGTGGTAACCGCTCCCTTTGATGGTGTGGTCACGATGCGCTATGCCGACGTGGGTTCGCTGATTCAAGCAGGCACCTCGTCCAGCGCGCAATCGATACCGGTGGTGAAGGTTGCGCAAAACGATCTGCTGCGTTTGCGCATGCCTGTCCCAGAGAAGGACGTTCCTTACATTCAAGTAGGTGGCGAGGTTCAGGTCAAAGTCCAGGCCACAGGTAAATCCTTCACGGGAAAGATTGTGCGCTTTACCCGCGAGTTGGATGTCTCGACACGGACCATGCTGGTCGAGGTCGATGTCCCGAATTCAGACCAGGCTCTAAGCACGGGAATGTTCGCGGAAACCTCCATTGTTCTTCAACAACAAAACAATGTGCTTGCGGTTCCGGAATCAGCGGTTATGAAAGGTGAAGGGCAGCCATACGTTCTGATCGTGAACGCCGATAACAAAGTCGAGAAAACGCCCGTCACACTTGGCATTCAAGGCGCAGACCGCATCGCGATTGTCAGTGGGTTAACTGATCAACAGTCGGTCATCGTATCGGGCCAAGCGAACTACCAGATAGGGCAGCAGGTCCTGCCTAAGCAGATGACAATCTCGATGCCGCAACAGGAGGATAACCAGTAATGTCCTCTTTTGCGATCAAGTATCCGTTTTTTGTTCTGATGATGTGTTTGTCCGTTATCGTGGTGGGCATCACGACCATTGTACGCATGCCCGTTGATCTGTTTCCTGAGGTCAACATGCCGGTAGTCGTCGTGGCCACGTTCTATGCCGGCATGCCGCCACAGCAGATCGAATCGGATATCACAAACAGCTATGAACGCTTCTTCACGCTGGGAAGTGGAATCGATCACATTGAGTCGCGCTCTCTGCCTGGCGTCAGCCTGATCAAAATCTTCTTCCAGCCTGGAACAGATGGCAACGCAGCGGTCAGCAGCATCTCCAACCTTGCCATGGCAAATTTGCGGCGCCTGCCACCGGGAACCCTGCCGCCGGTGGTGCTGAAGTTCGATGCCGCCAATCTGCCTGTTTGCCTGATTACGCTCAAGGGCCAGGGGCTGAATGAAACGCAGTTAAAGGATCTCGCTCAGTTCAGTGTTCGCAACCAGGTGGCAAACGTTCCCGGAGCGTCTGTTCCGCAACCCTACGGTGGACGCTATCGGCAGATCATGGTTTACGTCGACCCGCTCAAACTCGAAGCCCACCAGATGAGCGTGACGGATGTGGTTGACTCACTCAATCAGTCGAACTTGATTCTTCCGGCTGGCGACGTGCGCATTGGCAAGAAGGATTACAACATCTATGCCAATAGCCAGGTGCCGGTGGTGGATGAGATCAATGACCTGCCGTTGAAGACAGTAGGAAAAGCTTCCGTCATGGTGGCCGATATTGGCGAGGCGAAAGATGGCGGACAACTACAAACCAACATCGTCCGCGTCGATGGCCAGCACTCTGTTTATATTCCCGTGTTGAAGCAAGGTGGCAACTCGAACACCATCACCATCGTGAATGGAGTGAAGAAGGCGGTTGCCAATCTGCTTGACGTTCCAAAGGTATTGAAAACAGACGTCGTCTTCGACCAATCCAGCTTCGTCAAGCTTGCGGTGAAGAACGTTATCAATGAGGGAACCATCGGACTCTGCCTGACAGCGCTGATGATTCTGCTTTTTCTCGGCAATGTGCGGGCAACGATTGCGGTTCTTCTGTCGATTCCCATCTCGTGTCTGGCGACGTTTCTGGGTTTGAATCTTGGCGGCAGCTCGATCAATACCATGGCGCTTGGCGGTCTTGCGCTGGCGTTGTCCCGGCTGATTGATAACTCCGTCGTTGTACTGGAAAATATCTTCCGCCATATGGAAATGGGCGAACCGCCCGCCATTGCAGCAGAACGCGGCGGCAAAGAGGTGCAGTTGGCCGTGCTGGCTGCGACCATCAGCACCTGCATCGTCTTCTTCCCAGTCGTATTACTTTTCGGAGTGAGCAAATACCTGTTCACCGGATTGGCACTTGCGGTTGTGCTCGCGCTGTTTGCCTCCTATCTGGTAGCGATGACGGTAGTGCCGTTGTTTTGCGCAAAGTTCATCACGCTGGGTCCAGAGCATCAACATCAAGTTCCTCCAGAGGGTCCGGTTGAGATAGAGGAAGATTTGGAGTCCGGCGACATTCTGCCAAGCAGAGCTCAGGTTTTTCGGCAGTATCATCGGACGATTCAACGCAGGCTTTCATCTTCTGCAAAACAAGTACGACAAGGCGATTGCAAAGTGCCTGGCGCGTCCGGTGATTGTGGTCGTGGTTTTCAGTTTGTTTGTGGTTGGCAGCTTTGCCCTCTATCCATTACTCGGCAAATCATTCTTCCCGCGTACTGATCCTGGGCAATTCGTCGTCAACGTCAAGGTGCCGGCAGGAACCCGCATTGAGGTCACCGACGATTACATCGCCAAGATGGAGCAGGATATTCGCAGCGTCGTTGCTCCTCAAGATATGAACATGATCGTCTCAAACATTGGCATCACTCCGGATCTGTCTGCGATCTATACCTCGAACTCGGGCATGCACACTGCGTTCATTCAGGTGAGCCTGAATGAAGAACATAAAACGGGAAGCTATGTCTACATGCAGAAAGTTCGCGAGAAGCTGGCTGCCGACTTCCCGGATGTTTCAACGTACCTGCAGGCCGGAGGCTTGGTTGATTCCGTCGTGAATCAAGGCAAGCCTGCTCCGATTGACATTCAAATTGGCGGAAACGACCTGGAGCAGTCCTATGCCATCGCCCAGGCAACCGCCGCCAAAGTGAAACGGCTCGACTCAGTCAATGACGTGCTGATTCCCCAGGATTTGAACTATCCCGGCCTGGAACTGAACATCAATCGCGAGCGCGCGAGCCTGCTTGGTATTTCGCCGAAGAACGTGGTGGATAACGTCATCACCGCGCTGACTTCGGATGGCATGGTCGCGCCCAGCTTTTGGGTTGATCCAAAGACCGGCAACAGTTACATGCTGACCGTGCAATATCCAGAGACACAAATTCAGACGCTGACCGACTTCAAACAGATTCCGTTGCGTTCCCCAAACAATGCGAACACAACTCCGCTTGAGTCGGTGGCGGACATTCAAGCGAATCAATACTCCGACAGAAGTGGATCACTACCAACTGCGCCGTGAGTTTGATATTTACGTCATGCCGAAGAAAGAAGATTTGAGTCGGGTTGATCGCGCGAGGTCGACTCGATCGTCGGCCAAATTCAAAAACCAGATGGAGTCACCATCAAGGTTCGCGGAGCGGTCCGAGACATGGATCAATCGTTTTCCAGCTTCGGCATCGGACTTATCCTTGCGGTAGTTCTGGTTTACTTGATTCTGATGGCGCAGTTTGCATCCTTCTCCGATCCGTTTGTTATCCTTTTGGCGGTCCCACCAGGCTTGTCGGGCGTGCTAATCTTTCTGCTGCTCACCGGCACCACACTCAATGTAATGTCGCTGATGGGCGTTGTCATGATGACGGGGATTGCCGTATCGGACAGCATCTTGATTGTGGAATTTGTCGGCACACTCCGGAAAGTCGGGCATGGAGCTTAAAGCTGCCTTAGCCGAAGCCTGTAAAGTACGTCTGCGGCCAATTCTAATGACCACCATGGCCACGATCCTTGGACTGATTCCGATGGCGCTGGCTCTCGAACCCGGGAGCGAACAATACGCGCCCCTGGCTCGCGCCATTCTTGGCGGACTTACGGTTTCAGGGCTGGTAACCGTCTTTTTGGTGCCGACTGCATATCTGTTGATTCATCGTAACGAAGAACACAAAGCCGACAAATGCTACATGGACGAACTTTCGTCGGCCGTGCAGGAGGAATCACTGTGAGATCAAAGACCAGCGTCAATCTCTCTCTACTCACCCTGGCCTTATTCTTCTCTGGACTGTGCTCGCAGGCCGCCGCGTCCGCTTTGCCCGATGCACCCTCTGCGAAAAATCTTGTGGCACAAGCCCAGACGACGGGGAAGGATATACCAAAAACGGCGCCCACGGTCACAGGGAACACTCATCTTCTGACTCGTCAGCAGGCAGAGCAGATCGCTTTAACCAACAACCCTGCCATTCATGTCAGTCAGTTGGTGGCTAAAGTTCAGCACCAGGTTGTTCGGGAGAGACGTGCCGATGAACTACCAAACCTGGCGGGCAATGTGACTGCAGTGGGTGCCAACGAAGCCAGCAGGTTTTCCAGTGGCGCCTTGACCGCATCCGTACTATTGAATCACACCGGAGCAGGCGTGGTACTGAGCCAGTTGATCACCGACTTCGGACGCACTTCCAATCTCATCGCCTCCGCGAAACTTCTGGAAAAAGCTCGCGGGGCTGATGCGGAAGCCACTCGGGACGACATTGTGCTGGCCACCGATCAAGTGTTTTATCAGATAATCGAAGCGCAGGAAACTCTCAAGGTGGCGATACAAACGGTCTCAGCGAGACAAACCCTGACGGACCAGGTCAGTGCGCTTGCGCGCTCGAAGTTGCGCTCTGATCTGGATCTCAGTTTTGCGCAGGTCAATTTGTCGCAGGCACAATTGCTACAGTTGGATGCACAAGATAACCTGGACTCCGCGAAGGCGGCTTTGAGCGATGTTCTGGGTTTCGACAAACAGACTGACTATGAACTCGTCGACGATTCTGACAACCTGCCACCATTATCCCCTGACATACAAGGTCTAATTGCGCAGGCAATCGACAATCGACCCGATTTGCAATCGCTGAGTTATAGTCAGCGGGCAGCCCAAAAGTTCGCCAAGGCTCAGTACCAACAGTTGCTTCCTACGCTCAGCGCACTTGGAGTAGTGGGCGAAACTCCCTCGGGGAGTTTGCAATACTTTATAAGTGACTGGTATGGTGCTGCCGGAGCAAATCTCAGCATTCCAATTTTCAATGGCTTCCGTTTCAGCGCGCAGGCTGCCGAGGCGCGGTTGCAGGCGCAAGCGGTTTCGGAACAGACCCGCGCACTTCGTGACCGGGTAGTTCGCGATGTCCGTACCGCATGGTTCGAGTCGAATACCGCCCTGCAACGCGTGACCGTTTCCGCGGCCCTGCTGAAAGAATCGAACACAGCACTTGATCTTGCCAGCGCGCGTTATAAACTTGGACTCAGCTCTATCGTCGAGCTAAGTCAGGCCCAACTCCAGCAGACCCAAGCAGCTATCGGCAATGCCAGCGCGCGAGCACAGTATAACCTCACCATTGCTGCTTTGAACTTTCAGATCGGATTGCGACATTGATCGATGGCTTGGTGTATTCTGCCCTCAGACTGCCGCACTCCTGATTCGCCACGCCCTGGTGGCCGGGACCACAAAACGAACTAGCTGATCCTCGACATCCATCGTCTTCCACGGCATCGCAGGTCACGCACTCGCGCTGGAGTGTAAAGGATGTCCCGGAACATTTTGTAAAGGATGCCATGGAACCAAACACGCAGTTAGCAAATGTGGGTTCGCAAGGGTGGCGGATACAGCCCTGCAACCGCTTAGGCCGTAATTGCGGAAGGTATGTCCGGTGCAGCCGGGCGTATTTCCCTGCGTTCTAGCAGCGAATACTCTCATAGCTCCCGAACGCCGGCACGCTGGACGGGTCGAATCCATCTCCCGCCGCCACTAACTCGGCTTGAGAGCTTTCCGCATACGCGTACTTTTCGCCCTCATACACGCGAATCTCAACTCCCTGCTCGCCGATCGTGAGATAGGTCGGGTTGGCGTCGATCCAGCTTCCGCTGTTGTAGTAATCGATCCCGTTGCGATGCTGGTGGGTAGCGACGTGGGTATGTCCGCAGAAGATCCGGTCCACGTGTCCGGCACGGGCGTAGAGGAACGCCCCCTCGGCCACGATCGATTGCATGCGCAGCCAGCGGGTATTGGTGCGGTCGATGAAGCGCGAAATTCGTTTGCGCTCCCCTTCCATCTTTTGCAGTTGGTAAAACAGCCGTTCGCCGACGCGGCTGAGGAATTCGTTCTTGCGGCAGAACGGGTGGAACTGATGCCCGTGCACCGCCAGATGGCGCTTGCCCTGGTATTCCCAGACGTAGCGCTGATAGACCGGCACGCCCACCAGGTGCGACATGATCTGCGAAAGTCCCTGGTCGTGATTGCCCTCCACCCACACCACTTCCACGCGGCGCTTGGGATTGGAGAGCTTGCGGATTCGTGAGAGAAACTTCCAGTGGTCGCTGGTCAGACGGCGAAAATTCAGGTCGCTGAAGATATCGCCGAGCAGCACCAGCCTGCGGAAATTCGTCTCCGCAATCAGTTCGGCGGCCTCGCGTGCCCGGCTCACTTCGCTGCCCAGGTGCACGTCGGAGAGGACCAGGGTATCCATTACCGGCTCTGCCATAGCGTAACCATCTTCCGGGATTACGGTTACGTGCCGATAAACCACCTATGAATGTTCGGTGAAAGCGCATGCCTGTAATTCACTTCGTTACTAGCTCAAATGCCAGAGTCTTTGTATCGGAAAGAGTGTATTTTCGAGGTGTCATCCTTCTATGAAAGAAGGCATACCTGTCCAGTGATATTTCTTTCCGCGCAAATTGCGTCTGATAAACTGCGAGTACTGATGTCCTATGAGTACTTTGGAAGCCATTCGCCTCGCCTTGCAATCGTTGTGGGCCAACAAATTGCGCAGTGTACTCACCCTGCTCGGGGTGGTCATCGCGGTGGCCACAGTCATCGCCGTCGAGACATTCGTCAACGGCATCAACGGCTACGTAGCTGGAAAGATCTTCAATCTCGGCGCTGACGTCTTCATCGTCTCCAAGGCGCCCAATGTCATCACCAACGTCGATCAATACCTGGACGCCGAGAAGCGCAAAGACATTCACCTCGACGACTTCCTGGCGGTTCAGGAGGCCTGCACCCAGTGCCGCAACGTCGGTGCATCCGCCCGCCAGGAGAACGTGAAGGTCAAGTACAACGAGCAGAACAGCAACGACACTAGGGCCATGGGCTGGACGCCGGGCATGACGCCGATCTACGACCTGAACCTCAAGTCGGGCCGCTCGCTCTCGGAAGCCGATGTGAATGCCGGCTCGAATGTGGCGATCATCGGCAGCGACATTGCCGAAAATCTCATGCCCGGCGTCGATCCGCTGAACAAGGAAATCCGCGTCAACGGGCAGATTTACACCATCATCGGTGTCGCTCTGCCCAAGGGTAAAGCCCTGGGACAGAGCCTCGATAACTGGGTAGTGATTCCGCTCACCAGTTGGCTGCGCCAGTTCGGCTCGCAGCGTGTCTCCCTGCACATCTGGGCCAAGGCCGACGGAGTAGGCACCCCGCTCGAAGCCGCCATCGACCAGGTGCGCGTGGTCATGCGCGCGCGCCGCCACGATCAACCCGGACAACCTGACAGTTTCGTAGCGGAAACCAACCAGAGCTTTCTCTCCATCTGGGCTGACCTGAGCGGCACATTCTTTATGGTAGCGGTCGCGCTGGCCTCCATTTCTCTGATCGTCGGCGGGGTGGTCATCATGAACATCATGCTGGTTTCCGTGACCGAGCGAACCCGTGAGATCGGGATTCGCAAAGCCTTGGGAGCGCGCTCCCGGGATGTGATGCGGCAGTTCCTGATCGAATCCTCGACCCTGTCGCTGATCGGCGGCGTGATCGGCGTAATCCTGGGAATCGCGGTGGCCAAAACCGTGACCATCCTCATCGGAATGCCGAGTGAAGTAAAACTGTGGACAGTCCTTGCCGGGCTGCTGACGGCAACCTCGGTGGGCGTCTTCTTCGGCGTTTATCCGGCCCGGCAGGCGGCAAAACTGGACCCCATCAATGCGCTGCGCTTCGAACTGTAAGGGAGTTGTGCATGGCATCGCGTGGTGACTTCAAGGAGATCTTCCGGCTGGCATTTGAAACCCTGCTGCGCAACAAATTGCGCTCCGGGTTGACCATCCTCGGAATCGTCATCGGCGTCGCCACCGTGATCACCATCTCCTCGGTGGTGCGCGGGCTGAACAGCAATGTGCAAAACATGGTGCAGCAGATGGGATCGAACATCCTCTTCGCCTTCCACATGGACATGATGAACTTTGGCCGTCCCACGGCGGAGATGCTGAATCGCAAAGAGCTGACCTATGAGGACGCCGAGGCCATCCGCGAGCTTCCGCATGTGAAGGCCGCGGCCCCGGCGATCCGGCTGTTTCTACCGCAGTTCAACGAGGGCAGCTACACCGTGAAGTACGAAGGCCGCGTGGCGAAGAACACAATTCTCGAAGGCGACACGGCGGACTACAAGGAAGTTTTCGACTTCGAAACTTACAAAGGACGATGGTTCACCCGCAGCGAGGACGAACAGCGAATGCCGGTGATCGTCATCGGCTATGACACGGCAAATGCCCTGTTCGCCGAAACCGATCCCCTCGGCAAGGAGATCAACATCGAGGGCGAGTTGTTCACCGTCATCGGCGTCGCCGAAAAGAAAAAGAGCGCTTTCAGCGGCGGCTCCAATCCTGATGACAACATCGTCATGTTCCCTTACTTCACCTTCAAAAAGCTGCATCCCGAGCAGAAACAGAACTGGATCTCCATCAAAGCAACTTCGCAGCCCGACATGGCGAAGGCAGAGAACGAAGTCCGCGATCTGTTGCGGCGTCGCCGCCGTCTCAAACCCGATCAGCCGGATAACTTCGCCGTCTTCAGCCAGAACTCGATAGTCGAGGTCTGGGACCAGGTCACCGGCGGAGTCTTCATCTTCATGTTCGCCGTCTCCAGCGTGGCGCTGATCGTGGGTGGCGTGGGCGTAATGAACATCATGCTGGTCTCCGTCACCGAGCGAACCCGCGAGATCGGAATACGCAAAGCCGTAGGCGCGCGCAAGCACGACGTACTCTTGCAGTTCACCACCGAAGCCGTCGTTCTGACGGCCATCGGCGGCATCGTAGGAATCCTGCTGGGCGGCATAATCACTTACCTGATTGCTGCCACCATGCCCGCCCTCCCTGCAACCATGAGCCTGCAATGGACGCTATTCGCCTTCGCATCTTCAGGATTCATCGGCCTGGTCTTTGGGATTTATCCCGCATGGAAGGCTGCAAACCTGGACCCGATTGATGCCCTGCGCTACGAGTAGGGACGATTCAAAACAAAAGGGCCCGGCCGAAGCCGTGCCCTTTTTGCATTGCGGAACCCAATTAGTCGTGCACCCCGTCCATGAAAGCCCGTAGCTTGCGCGAGCGCGACGGATGGCGCAACTTGCGCAGCGCCTTGGCTTCGATCTGCCGAATACGCTCGCGGGTGACCGCGAAGGACTGGCCCACTTCTTCGAGCGTGTGCTCGCTGCCGTCTTCCAGTCCAAAACGCATCTTGATCACCTTCTCTTCGCGCGGCGTCAGCGTGCGCAGAACCTGCGAGGTCTGATCCTTCAGGTTCACGTTGATGACCGCCTCGGCGGGCGAGACGACGGCGCGATCCTCGATAAAATCTCCAAGGTGCGAATCTTCCTCTTCACCGATTGGAGTCTCCAGAGAGATGGGCTCCTGCGCAATCTTCAACACCTTGCGCACCTTGGCCACCGGAATGTCCATGCGGCGGGCAATCTCTTCGCTGGTTGGTTCCCTGCCCAGCTCCTGCACCAGTTGACGCGAGGTACGAATCAGCTTGTTGATCGTCTCGATCATGTGCACCGGAATACGAATGGTGCGGGCCTGATCGGCAATGGCGCGCGTGATCGCCTGGCGAATCCACCAAGTCGCGTAGGTAGAAAACTTGTAGCCCCGGCGATACTCGAATTTATCGACCGCCTTCATCAGGCCGATGTTGCCCTCCTGAATGAGGTCGAGGAACTGGAGACCGCGGTTGGTGTACTTCTTGGCGATGGAAACCACGAGCCGCAAGTTAGCCTCGATGAGCTCGCGCTTGGCGTGCTCGGCATCCATGTCGCCCTGAATAATCTCGCGCTGCGTGCGCTTCAGCTCGCTAAAAACCGCTCCGGCTTCCACCTCGATCCGCTCCATGTCGGTGCGCACGGTGCGGATCTGCTTGCGGATCTCTTTCTTCTGCTCTTCGTTCTTGGTGAACTCGCAGCGCTTCTCCAGGTTCAGAACCTGACGATCCAGCGCCTTCATGTTCTCAACCGTTTTGGTGACCCGGTCGATCAGGCGCTTGCGCTCCTGGTTGGTGAAGCGCAGCTTGCGGATGGCGCGGCTGACTTCCACCTGGGCGCGGCCCAGTCCCCAGTGAATCTTGCGATAGTCCTTCTGCTTCTTCTTGTCTTTTCCTGGAGGTCCGACTTCGGCCAGCTTGACGGCGAGCGCCAATCCCCGTTTGTAGTGGCGGCCAAGCTCGTCGATCTTGCCGGAAATCTCCTTCAGCCGTCCCTGCATTACCTCATCGGTAATCTCTTCTTCATCGAAGACCACCACTTCCTTGACCGAGCGAACCCCGCGCTTGAGATCGTCGCCAATGGCGAGGACCTCGCGAATCACGATCGCCGAGCGCGACAAAGCCTTGAGCACACGAATCTGCCCGCGCTCAATGCGCTTGGCGATTTCGACTTCGCCTTCCCGGGTGAGCAGCGGAACCGTGCCCATCTCGCGCAGATACATGCGCACCGGGTCGTTGGTCTTTTCCAGCGCGCCCGGCGTAAGGTCGAGTTCAACGTCTTCCGATTCCTCATCCGGATCAAACTTTTTTTCTGACGGAAGTTTCGTGTCTTCCAGGACATTGATGCCCTGAGTGCCGATCATTCCGAGCAGGTCGTCAAGATCGTCGGGAGAGTTGATATCGTTAGGCAGTAGGTCGTTCACCTCGTTGTAGGTGAGAAAACCCTTTTCCTTGCCGGTATCGATCAACTTTTGAATATCTTCGTATTTATCGTCGAGAGCCAAGAGCAATATCCTTCACTGGCGCCGTAGGCAGCCGAAAAATCATCACAGGCGGCGGACCCACCGCCAAAAAATCACAACTCGGCCTCCCGGCCGCTGAAAACCGGAAAAAATAAGCCGAAACCTTCATATTTTATCACGCAGCGCACAAGAGCACCCGCTCCGCTACGGGTACGTCGCCATTTTTGGCGAGGAGGCATTAAGCCTTTAGATGGCGGAGAGTCGTCCCGAGTTTCGGGACTGTGGATATTTTTACAGAGATCGCCGACAAAAGCAAGACCGCAGGGCAAAGCAGATTGTCGCACTCGCACAAAAGTCAACCACGGGGCACCGTCGGAGCACACCTACTCTGAAAGCGGTCTAGGCGCGGGTACGCAGTTCGGACTTGTAGTGCTGAATGCGCTGGCGCATCTCCTGAAGTTTACTGACGTGCTCGGCGGGCAGGGGATGCTCGCAGCCAAGTTGTTTGGCGACAAGGGCTATTTTAGCGAAGTGCTCGACGGTCTCCATGTTCATGTGCGCCTGGGTCAAGTCACTGCCATAGGTGACGACGCCATGGTTGGCCATCAGGATGGCGTCGTGATCGGGGATGAACGGCTCCAGGGTCTCGGAGAGCTCGGGGGTTCCGGGAGTGGCGTAACGGGCCAGCGGAATGCCGCCGAGCGAGAGCAGGACCTCACTGATGAGGGCCTGTTCGAGGGCGAGTCCGCAGGCAGCAAAGCCGGTGGCGGTGGGCGGATGCGCATGAACGACGGCGTTCACGTCCGGACGCATCCGGTAGATGGTCATGTGCAGACCAACTTCGCTGGTGACGTCGCGGAAGCCCGAGGTCTTGCGGCCATTCATATCCACCACGAGGAGGTCCTCGGTGGACATCATTCCCTTGCTGATGCAGGTGGGGGTGATGAGAACCGAAACTTCGTTGAGACGCACGGAAAGGTTGCCGTCGGTTGCGGCAATGAATCCGCGCTCGTGCAACATCTTGCCGAAGCGCAGTATTTCCAGCCGGGATTCGTGCTCGCTCATTGCGGTGTTCGATCCAGTGAGAATTTTCCCGCCTACCGCATAGTACCGTAGCAGCCGAGGGCTTCGCTACACTTTCTGTGATGCGTTGATGAATCTCTGGGGCTCTATAATCATTTTCGTGCTGGTTTCCGATTTTGATTTTCCCCTTCCCCCCGAGCTGATCGCGCAGCATCCGCCGGCCGAGCGCGCCGCGTCGCGGATGTTGCACGTGCATGGCGAGCTGCTGCGGGACACCGTTTTTGGCGAGTTTCCGGCACTGCTGCGGGCTTCCGACCTGTTGGTTTTTAACGATACGCGGGTGCTTCCGGCGCGGCTTTTTGGGCGGCGTAGCGGAATCCGGGCGCAGCGGCTGAGTCCGGCCAATCCGGCCTCACGGGACTTCCTGCATGGACGAGTGGAGGTACTGCTGACCCGGCGGCTGCCGGGAGAAGAGCAGCGCTGGCAGGCCTTGGTGCGTCCGGGGAGAAAGATTATGCCGGGAGAGCGGCTCTACTTCGAAGCTCCGGCGGATTCCGGGGCTCCGCTGCTGGAGGCCGAGGTGCTGGAACGAGGCGAGTTCGGGGAGCGTACGCTGCGCTTTCTGCCGGTGCCGGACTTTTTTGTGCGTCTGGAAAGGCTGGGGCACATTCCGCTGCCTCCCTACATCGACCGGGCGGATACGGCGGAGGATCGCAGCCGCTACCAGACGGTTTATGCGCGCGATCCGGGATCGGTTGCGGCACCTACGGCGGGACTGCACTTCACCGAGGAGGTCCTGGGACAGTTACGGGAGAAGGGTGTGGAGACGGCAGCGGTGACCTTGCACGTGGGGCTGGGGACATTTTCGCCGATTCGGACAGCGGTGGTGGAGGAGCACAAGATTCATACCGAGTGGTACCGGATTCCGGAGGAGACGGCCGAAAAGATTACGCGAGCCAAGCGCGAGGGGCGGCGGGTGGTGGCCATTGGCACGACCACGGTGCGGACCCTGGAATATGCGGCGGGGAAGAGCGCGCACGAGGTTGGGAATCCGATCATCGAGGCGCACAGCGGCGAGGCGAACATATTTATCTATCCGGGGTACCGCTTCCGGGTGGTGGATGCGATGCTGACGAACTTCCATCTGCCCAAGAGCACGCTGCTGATGCTGGTGTCCGCCTTCGCCGGACGCGAACGGGTAATGGCCGCATACGAGCACGCGGTGCGCGAGCGCTACCGGTTCTTCAGCTACGGGGACTGCATGTTCATCGAGTAGCGTTTCATCGAGTAGCGGTTGGAACGAAGCGCTGGTTTGGTCTAGGATTCTCCCTGTGCCTGCCAAGAAGAAATCCGCCGCCTCTGAAGCCGTAGTCGAAAGCAAAGCTCCTGTTCTTCCTCCCACTGGTAAGGGACGCGTCTTTTTGATCGATGCGTACTCGTTTGTCTTCCGCGCCTATCATGCGATGGCCCGGCAGCGGCCGATGTCCACACGGAGCGGGCTGCCGACGGCGGCGACGTTTGTCTTCGTCAATATGCTGAACAAGCTGCGCAAGGATTTTTCGCCGGAGTATATTGCGGCGGTCTTCGACATGGGACCGAGCTTCCGAGAGGCGCAAGGGGCGGCCATGCCGTCGCTGAAAAAGCGCGACAAGGAGACGGGCGAGATCGTCGAAGTGGCGTACGCGGGTTACAAGGCGAACCGGGTGGAGATGCCGGAGGACCTGCGGCAGCAGCTTCCGCACATCCATCGCGCGCTGGAGGTGTACCGCATCCCGATCCTGGGGCGCGAGGGCTTTGAGGCCGATGATGTGATCGGAACGCTGGCGCGGCGGGCCTCCGAGGCGGGATACGCGGTGTACGTGGTGAGCAGCGACAAGGACATGATGCAACTGGTGGATGGAAACGTCTGCGTGCTGAATCCTCCGAAAGACAATCTGATTTGCGACCGCGCCAAGGTGGAGGAACTGCTGGGGGTGACGCCGGAGCAGGTGGTGGACCTGATGGCCTTGCGCGGCGACTCGATTGACAATGTGCCGGGAGCGCCGGGCATTGGCGAAAAGGGATCGGTGGAGCTGATTCAGCAGTTCAGGACGCTGGATGAGCTGCTGGCGCGGGCGGAAGAGGTGTCGAAGAAGACCTATCGGGAATCGCTGCAACAGAATCGCGAGATGATTTTGCTGAGCAAAGAGCTGGTGACGATCGACTGCAATGTGGCGATTCCGTTTGAGCCGGAGGCGATGCGGGCGCAGGAGCCCGATGTGACCGCCGCGCGCGAACTGTTCGGCGAGTTGGAGTTCACCACCCTGCAAAAGGAGTTTCTCTCGTCAGGCGAGGCGGTGGGCGAGACGAAGTACGGGGAACTGACGGCGGCGGCGCTGGAAAATCTGCGCGAAGGCAGAGGTCGTGGCGTTCGCGCTGAGTGCGGCGGTGCGGCTGACCGAGGCCGAAGCGGCACTGGCGAAAGCCGAAGGCGATGGGCCAGGAGATGCGCCGGGAGACGCTCCGGAGCAGGGCTCGCTGGCACTGGGCGATGCCGAGGTTACGACGGCGACCGGTCCGGCCTCCGGCCTGGGAAGTGCGGATGGCGAGCAGGTTGCGCCGGAGCGGCAGCAGGTTGCGTTCTGCGGCGCGGCGTCGGAGAGCTACACGGCGGAGCTTACGCGGTTCGCACGGCGCCCGGATTGCACAGTTGCTGGCCGACGGCGCGGTGGTGAAAGCCGTGCACGATGCGAAGTCGACACTGCACGCGCTGAGCGACAGCGGACTGACGCTGGCCGGGGTGGAGCACGACACGATGCTGTACTCGTACCTGCTGGACCCTACCTACAGTGCGCACACGCTGCCGGAGGTTGCGCTGCGGCGGCTGGGGCTGAAGCTCTCCGGGACGCTGGCGGAGGCCGCCGACATTACGCTGCGGCTGGCGGCTACGCTGCGCCCCGAGGTGGAAGCAGAGGCGGAGCTGGCATGGCTCTATCGCGAGGTGGATTTGCCGCTGGCGTTTGTGCTGCACGGCATGGAGCAGGCGGGCGTGCAACTGGATTGCGGCGTGCTGGCGGAGATGTCGGGCAAACTGGCGGGCGATATCAAGCGGCTGGAGCGCACGATTCACGAGATGGCGGGGGTGGAGTTCAACGTGAACTCGCCCAAGCAGCTTGGGGACGTGCTGTTCAATCGGCTGGGGCTGCCCAAGCCTTTCAAGTACGGCAAGGGGAAGACGATTTCGACGGCCCAGGATGTGCTGGAGGGGCTGGCGGCAGAGCACGAAATCGTGAAGTTGGTGCTGGAGTTCCGGCAGCTCACAAAACTTAAATCGACATATATCGATGCTCTGCCGCTGCTCTGCCGCGATGGGCGATTGCATACCAGCTTTAACCAGGCGGCGACCGCCACGGGACGGCTGAGTTCGACGAATCCGAATCTGCAGAACATTCCCATCCGCACGGAACTGGGCCGGGAGATTCGCGCGGCGTTTGTGGCCGCCGAGGGAAACGTGCTGGTGGCGGCGGACTACTCGCAGATTGAGTTGCGGCTGCTGGCGCACTACTCGCAGGACCCGTTGCTGCTGGAGGCGTATCGCACGGGAAAGGATATCCACACGCTGACGGCGGCGGAGGTCTTTGGCGTGCCGCCGATGCTGATCGACGCCGAGCATCGCCGCCGGGCGAAGGCCGTGAACTTTGGCATTGTGTACGGGCTCTCGCCGTTTGGACTGGCGCAACAGTTGGGGATCGAGCAGAAGGAGGCCAAGCGGTTTATCGAAGCCTACTTTGAGCGCTACGCGGGGGTGCGCGGCTTCATCGATCAGACACTGGAGCAGTCGCGGCGCGATGGTTTTGTGCGCAATCTGTTTGGGCGCAAGCGCCCGATTCCGGATCTGCTGAGCAAGAATCCGAACCTGCGGGGATTCGCCGAACGCACGGCGGTCAACACTCCGCTGCAGGGTACGGCGGCCGACCTGCTCAAGATCGCCATGCTGCGGCTGGACCGCGAAATCCGCGAGCGCGGACTACAGGCGAAGATGCTGCTGCAGGTGCATGACGAACTGGTGCTGGAGGTTCCGGAGGCGGAGGTGGAGACCGTGAAGGGCGTGTTGAAAGAGTGCATGGAAAGCGGCACACGCGCTGAGCGTTCCTCTGGATGTGGAGGTGAGCGTGGGCGGGAACTGGCGGGATATGGAGTGAGGGGAGGGAGCGTTCGCTCCCCCAATCCCCAGTGAGGCTGACGGGTTTTACGGCGCCACGGTTTCGACGGAAATGCCGGTTACCATGCGAACAAAGCGCTCCGGACGTTTGTCCGAGGGAACGACGAGTTTCAGGGGGGCCTCTTTCTCGCTGAGCGGTTTGCCCTCGACTTTATCGGCGAGCAAGACGTTCGCGGTCGCTCCGGTCGCTTCTTCCAATTCGGCCAGAGAGAAGAGCACACGGTAGCCGTCGCTGCCGGTGACGACCACATACTGCAGCAGTTGCTTGCCGTGGAGCGGTTTGTCAGCATTGAGTACGCCTGCCTTCTCCAGCACGGCTTTCAGCGAAACACCTTCATACTGCACCTTATCCTTGGAGTGGCCTCTGGTGGCCATCACCGTGGTGCGCGGTAGTTTGGCCCAGTCCTCCGGGGTGATGCTGATGGCGGACGGAACCTTGTTATCGATGGTCAGCAAGGGTTTGGCTGGTTGGGCCACGGCGAGCAAAGAGAACAGAAGGACGGATAACAGGGCTGCGTTGATACGTTTCGTCATGAGTTCCTCTCCGAGGTGCGCGGATGAGAAACAATGGTATCGCAAAAACGACTGGGACGTGGATGGGAGACAGAGCAGGAGAGCAAGGTCAACTACCCCACTTCTGCCAACAACGGGCAGAAATGGGGCACCTGCTATGCCATCCCACGTCAGCCAACAGAAGGCGAAGGTGGGGCACCCGCGATCATTCCAATCCTTGCTAGATTCCGATGGCTTCCTGCAAGGCGGCGGCGACGGCATCGACGTGTTTGTGCATGAGGGTTTCACTTTCGGCTTCGATCATGACGCGGGCGAGTTTTTCGGTACCGGAGTAGCGGACCACGACGCGTCCATTGCCGTCCAGATCCTGTTCGGCAGCCTGGATGGCGGCAGCTACCTTGGGGAGTTCGTTCATCGGGATTTTCTCGCGCACCTTTACGTTGCGGATGCGCTGGGGGAAGACCTTGAAATCCGAGGTCAACTGGTGCAGGGAGCGGCCGGAGCGGGCGACGACTTCAAGGACACGCAGAGCGGTGAGGAGACCGTCGCCGGTGGTGGAGTCGGAGTCCATGAAAAGGATGTGGCCGGACTGTTCGCCGCCGAGGGTGGCACCGGTTTTGAGCATCTCTTCGAGGACGTACTTGTCTCCCACGGCGGTGCGCAACATGCGGATGCCGCTGGAGTGAAGAGCCTTTTCGAGGCCCATGTTGCTCATGGTGGTGGCCACCACCGTGTCATGAGCGAGGACGCCGCGGGCCTTCATGCAGCGGGCGGCGAGGAGGAGAACGGCATCGCCATTGACCACGTTGCCCTGGGCATCGCTGAAGAGGGCGCGGTCGGCGTCGCCGTCGAGGGTGATGCCAAGATCGAACTGGCCGGGACGGCGCAGCAACTCGGCGGCGACGTGCTCGGGATGCAGGGCTCCGCAGCCTTCGTTAATGTTCCGGCCGTCGGGTGAGGTGTGCAGGGCTTCGGCGGGGATGCCGAGGCGGGCGAAGAGTTCGGGAGCGATGGCGCTGGCGGCTCCGTTGGCGCAGTCGATGAGGACGCGGATGGCGGAGAGGTTGGCGGTGGCGTCCACACTGGAGGCGAGCCAGGCTTCGTAGTCGGCGCGCAGGGCGGCGGAGCCGGGAAGAATGTCAGCCATCAGGCTGCCTTCGTCGGGCTGATGAGCGGTCAACCGAGTCGATGTGCTCGAAGATGTCGGCTTCGATTTCGCGCTCGATGTCATCGGCGAGCTTCATGCCGTCGTGACCGAAGAGCTTGATGCCGTTATCCTGCCAGGGATTGTGCGAGGCGGAGATGACGACGCCGGCGGCAAAGCCGTGGGTATGGGCCAGGTAGGCAACGCCGGGAGTGGTGAGCACGCCGGCACTGACGAAGCCACATCCGGCATCACGCAGGCCGCGGGCGATGGTTTCGGCGATCCAGCCGCTGGATTCGCGGGTGTCCTGGCCGAGCACGACTTTGGCATCTGCCGAGCGCCGCACCAGGCGGGCGCCGCAGGCGCGTCCAATTGCATAGACCGTAGAACGGTCCAGGGGATATTCGCCGGCTACGCCGCGAATTCCGTCGGTTCCAAATAACTGCCTCATGATTGCCCGTGGTGGAGTTGCCAAGTTATGGAACTCCAGCTTTCGAAGATGTTTTCTGCGTTTTGACGATGACGTGAATGGGGGCGGAGCCGGAGATGTGCACCAGGGGGTCGGGGAGATAGGCCATGGTTTCAAAGCTGGCCTGTCCGGCGACTCCGGTGACATCCACGGTATCGGTTACGGCGTTTTCGACGGCATTCACATGCTTTGCCGGACCGGAAATGGTAAGCATTGCGGGGTCGGTGATCACCGATTCGATGCGGTATCCCGCCGGCAGAGTGCCGACCACCCTTGGCCTGACCGCGACCTGGCGGGTGGCGCGGGTATCGAAGACCATGCGCAGGCGGTTGGGCGTGACCTGGACGACGTCGACTTCGTGCGGAACCTGTATCTGAGCGGTGGTGAGGTCATAGGTGTGTTCGCCGGGGATCGCGTCCCGCAGGTCGATCATTGCGTGCACGTTTTCGACCGGGAGGTCACGCAGCACGCGGGCAGGTCCGCGGAGACGCAGCACCACCTCGCGGAATAACGTCCGACGTGTAGTCGAGGCCCTTGGGCGGGCGGGTGAACTCGATGGGCACGCGAAAGGAAACCTCGGCGACAGGATCGTGCGCCACGCCATACCACATGAGGATAGCGATGATCAGCGACACCAGTTTAAGCAGGGCGCGGTCGAAGATGAGATGACGGAGGCGGGTGATCACAAATGGTCTCCGCGATCGACGGCGCGACGCTCCGGGGAATGCACGGGGCCGCCCTGGTGACGGATGTCTTCGGGGGAACCGGGGGCAAAGTGCGACCCGGGATGCGCGAGCGTGGGCTGCGCCGAGTAACGCATGAGCAATTCACCGAGGCGCTCCCGCAGCCGTTCGGGGGTAATTTCGCGCTCGACCTGTCCGGCGACGGCGATGCTGATGGCGCCGGTCTCCTCCGAGACGATCACCGAAACGGCGTCGGTCTCCTCGGTGATGCCGATGCCGGCGCGGTGCCGGGTGCCGAGCTGGGTGGAGAGCAGAGGATTCATGGAGAGAGGCAGGAAACAGGCGGCGGCGGCGACGCGATCCTTCTGCAGAATGACGGCGCCGTCATGCAGGGGCGCGCTGGGACGGAACAGGGTAGCCAGCAGTTCATAGGAGAGATGGGCGTCGAGCGGGACGCCACTCTCGATGTAGGTGCGCAAGCCTATTTCGCGCTCGATGACCACCAGCGCGCCGGTCTGGTCCTGCGAAAACGTAGTGGCCGCCATGACGATGTCGTCATAGGCATCGGCCGTGCCGTTTTGCGAGCCGCGGGCGAGGGTGAGGTTGCGGCCGAGCCGCGCCAGAGCCTGACGTATCTCCGTCTGGAAGATGACGATAAGGGCGAAGATGCTGTAGGGCAGAATGGTGCCGACGAGCCAATCGAGGGTGCGCAGATTGCTGAGATGCGCGATGTAAAAGGCAATGACCAGCGCGCCGACACCGGTGAGCATGGGAACGGCACGGGTACCCCGAACCAGCAGCAGAAACTGGTAGATGAGAAAAGAGACGAGCAGAATGTCCAGAACGGAGAGAGCCGTCAGGTGCGGCGAGTATCCGGACAGATTCGGCAAGAACTTCAGCATGGTCTCCTTTCGAGAGCTTGGCATCGGGCGCGACGGGACGGTCGGCGGTCGGATGGCTTCATTGTAAAGCAGCGCACCGCGTCGCATCGTGAACTTTCGTTACTTTGGTCCTGCTTTGGGCTCACTGGGGCGCACGGTTTCGACGCGGGCGTCGACCTCGCCCCGGGCCAGGCGGGCATGAATGGAGTCGCCGGGCGCGAGCAGCGAGGCATCCTTTACGAGCGCGCCTTGATGGTCAAAAATGAGCGAATACCCACGCTCTAATATTGCCACAGGGGAGAGCGTTGCCAGTTTGCCGGAGGCTTGCTCAAGGCGCGAACGGCGGCGCATCAGGGATTGCTGGGCGGCGGCGGCGAGCGCCTGAAGATGGGAGAGCAACTCTCTCTGGCGCGTTCTGAGCTGCTGCCGGAGGTCGCGCTGGCGAAGGCGGGAGAGCCCGAGATCGAGACGGCGCGAGGCCTCGGCGAGGCGCGTGCGCATTAGGCTATCCAGGCGGAAGCGGAGATCGTCCACCCGCTGCTGGCGGCGGGAGATGGCATCCTCCATGCGGGCAAAGACGCGGTTTTTTTCAAGCGATGTGAGATTCTGGCGCTCGTACAGCAACTTGTATTGCATGGCGCGGCGCATCCTCTCGCGCAGGGCGGCCACCGTCTCCTCCAACTCCTGTTTGGAGCGGATGACGATCTCGGCGGCGGCCGAGGGGGTGGGGGCGCGCAGGTCGGCGACAAAATCGCAGATGGTGAAATCGGTTTCATGGCCGATGGCGGAGATAATCGGAATCTTGCTGGCGGCAATGGTGCGCGCCAGAGACTCATCGTTAAAGGCCGCCAAGTCTTCGACGCTGCCTCCGCCACGGGCGAGGATGATGACATCGACTGCGGTTGCGGAGGACTCGCCCTGCTGGTTGAAGTAGCGAATCCCGGCAGAGACTTCGCCGACAGCATTTTCTCCCTGCACCTGGGCGGGATAAATCAGCACGTTGAGGGTCTGGTGGCGGCGGTGCAGCACGTTGAGAATGTCCTGGATGACCGCGCCTCGCGGGGAGGTGACGACGCCGATTCGCCGGGGAAGAGCCGGCAAAGGCTTCTTGCGCTCCTGGGCAAAGAGGCCCTCGGCCGCGAGCTTTGCCTTGAGTTGCTCGAAGGCCACCTGCAGGGCTCCGGCACCCATCGGTTCCATGTGTTCGGCGAGCAGTTGCATCTCGCCGCGAGCTTCGTACATGGTGATGCGGCCCCGGGTGATGACCTGCATGCCGTTCTGCGGACGGAAGCGCAGCAGACGGGCCTGGGCGCGAAACATCACGACGCGGAGTTGGGAGTCGCCATCCTTGAGGGTGAGGTAGATATGGCCGCTCTCGGCAGGCCGGTAGTTGGAGACCTCGCCCTCGACCCAGATCTCGGGAAAGCCCTTCTCCAGATGAGTGCGCACCTCGGTAACGAGCTCGCGCACGCCGTAGATGCGGCGTACGGGCGCGGTAACGGAGAATTCGAAGGAGAACTGAGAATCGCCCACCTTGAAAGTTTAGCAGGGGTGCGCTGAGGGTGGAGACCGGGAGCTCCCAAGCCTATGAACCCGCTTGGACCGAACTGCGCGGCTATAGCGGTTGCAGGGTTGGCGCTACCCCTGCGGACCCACATTTGCGAACTACCGTGGTTAGCAAATGTGGGTTCGCAGCGCCCGCTCTTGGCCCCTACTCGCAGCGGTGCACAAACTCCGCCAACGAGCGCCGCTCGGTTTCCGGGGGAACTTCGTCCGCGTATCCCACCGGCAGAATCGCCAAGGGAACGTGCTCCTTTGCCGCGCCCAACACCTCCGCAACTTTCCCCGGAAGAAATGCCCCCACCCAGCAGGTCGCCAGTCCCAGATCCACAATCGCCAGGTGCGCCAGCGTGGCCGCCACGCTCGCATCCTGCAGCGCCCAGTGCACCTTGGGATCGTATTGGCAGCGCTCCGCAAAGGTGCACACCACCAGTGCCAGCGGAGCCTGCGCAATCCAGTCATGGCTGAATGTCGCCTTGGCCAGGGCCTGCATCCGCGCCGCGCCGCTCACCACGTAAATCTCATAAGACTGAAAATTCCCCGCCGTCGGAGCCGTCCGCACCGCCTCCAGGATCCGCTCAACCAGTTCTTCCGCCACCGGCTCGCCTTTAAACTTCCGCACCGAATGCCGCGCCCGCAGTAGTTCCATGAATTCCATACGAATCTTTCCCTTCCATAAATTCCCCGCAAAAGGCAGGGCAATCCTATCCGTACCACCTTGCCTGATTCCCGCAAAAACAGCAAAGGCCGGGGGCAAACCCGGCCTCTGCTGAATTTCCTCCGGCCTAATCGCCGCCGAAGCGGAAGCGCATCCCGGCCCGGACACTCGCCGTCAGCGCCGGATAGCCCAGCACTTCCTCGTAATGCCGGTTCAGCAGATTCTCCACGTTGGCATACAGCGTGGTATAGCGGCAGAGCTGATACCATCCTCCCGCATCCACCCGCGCGTACCCAGCCGAGTGCGTGTACCCCAAGCCCAAAAAGTCCGAATCCGGGCGCCGTCCGAAGAACGAGCCTCCCAGCGTAGCTCCGTAGCGCGGCCGGCTATAGGCCAGCAGCAGCGTTCCGGCGTGCTTCGGACGCCGCAGCAGCGGATCGCCCGTAGCCTCCGGGTAGGCTCCCAGCGGCGAAGCCAGAATCTGCGTCGAGGTGTAAAAGTAAGAACCCTGTACCTGGAACGCCCGGCTGATCCTTCCGCTCAAGTCCAGCTCCGCGCCGTGCGCCAACGACTTGTTGAGATTGATATACTGCGTGAATGGCCCGTTATAAGTAATCTGATCGCGATAGAGCGCGTTAAAGTAAGTCGCCGTCGCCGCGAACCGCGAGCCAAACTTCTGCTCCACTCCCGCCTCCAGGTTGCGCGCCTCTTCCGGCTTCAGCCCCGGATTCGGAAATATCCCGTAACCCGTCAATCCAAACGATTCCTCGAAGCTCGGTTCCTTGATCCCCTCGCTGTAGCTTCCCTTCAGCCGAGTCCCGGTCAGCAGCCCGTTCCCGCGCCACACCAGATAGGTCAGCGAAACTCGCGGAACCACCCGGTCGCCGAAGCTTCCATTGTGTACATAGCGCGCTCCGGCAATCGCCGTCAGCCGCCCCCACTCCACAAACTGCTCGCCGTACACCGCATGATTCAACCTCAGACCATGGTTCAGCGGAGGCGCTGTCGTGTAGCCCACAAACCCATTCTCGTCCTCGAACTCATACCCAAAACTGCTCCGCGCCTGCTTGGTTTCCCAGTATTCCCCGCCGTAGCGAACCCCAAAGTGGTTGAGGTCGGCCACGTCGGCAAACGCACAGTACGGATAGCACGATTCCGCCGTGTCGGTGCCGAGATCCACGTCATGCCGCTGATGGTTGTAGTTGTACACCGTAAGCTGGTGCTGCCACTTCGCAGGCGATGCCAGATTGAACTCCACCGCGCCCAGCAGGTTGTTCTGCCGAGCCCAGGCGTCGGTCGCCGGCGGAAACAGTTGATCTCCCAGGAAGGTCGTCTCTCCCGGCACGCCCGAGCGCGAGTCGTTGTGCCGCACGTGCAGCCGCACCGAAGCCTGCGGTGCAAGCTGCATCCCAAGGTTCGCCCCCTCGGACGAATTCTCGTAGTAATCGTTCGCGCCCTGCCCGTCGGAGTCAAACTGATCGCCGAACAGGTTGTAGTCGTAGCGCCCATCGGCTCCGGCCAACGAGGCAAAGCCGTGCGCCGTCCCGAAGTTTCCCCCATCGCCGCCAAAGCGCAGCTCCGGAACCTTCGTATGCCCCACCGCCGAATGGATCAGCAGCACGCTGCTCATCGCATCCGACCCATAGAGCACGCTCTCCGAGCCCCGCATCAGCTCCAGCCGGCTCACCCCGGCCATCGGACGTCGTGCCAAAGTCAAAGTACCCGCCCGGATCGTCCACCGGAACCCCATCCACCAGCACTTTGTTGTAATCCGAGTCGCCGCCGCGAATAAACAGCGAGGTCTGCCCGCCGCGATTGCCCA
Organism: uncultured Acidobacteriota bacterium; assembly: GCA_963779365.1. Lineage (GTDB taxonomy): Bacteria > Acidobacteriota > Terriglobia > Terriglobales > Acidobacteriaceae > TOLSYN. The sequence continues at coordinate 138,809 of CAVZYB010000025.1, forward strand.
CATCCGCCAGAATCACTCCCGGCAGAAAGCGAATCGCATCCGAGGCCGCCACCGGCTGCAGCGTAGTCAGTGTCGCCGCATCCAGAGTCGAAACATTCAGTCCCGTCAGCCCGGCCTCCAGAGGTGAAGGCGAAGCCGAAACCACCACGGTCTGCCGACTGCGGAGCCAGCTTCAGCCGTGCAGTTGACCTCACCGGATTCCTTCGCCGTCAATGGTCAGCGGCGCAAAGCCCGGAGCCAGCACCTCAACGCGCAGCGCCCGCTCTTCTAGATTGTGACCTGCCAGATTGTGAAAGCTGGCGACGCCCTGGGCATCGCTCGTCCCCAGCGCCAGCGGCTGGTTCGAACCCTCGGCGATAGACCGCCACCTGCGCACCGCTCACCGCGGCAGAGCTCGGATCAACGACACGAACCTTCAGCTCCAGGCCGAAAGCAGAGATGGAAAGTAGAAATAGAAATAAATAACAAACTACGAGGCGGAAAGCTCGCATACATCCTCCCTTACACGCGAAAGGGGTTGTGGGTGTGTTCGCGCCGGTCTCCTGGCTGTTCGGGTTGGTCCTTTCGGACGCAGGCATCGCAAGCCTTCCCATGCCCTTGTGGCACAGTGGCGATGCGGCCATTTCCCCTACTTACAGTTGCGCGGCAGCGCGGGATTCTCACCCGCTTCCCATGCCCAAGGCGAGAGCCTCAGGCGCGCGAACGCTGAATTGGCAAAGAACACGACTTCCCTGCGCGCTCACAAACAGGAGAACAAACTCCCCTCCGAGAGACAGCAATGTAGCTGAAGCCGATGCAACGACTCTAGGAGCTTTGTAGGTCACTGTCAACCGCCGGAACCCGTGGTCAGTCTCGGCGGTAGATAAAGTAGTCTTGCCTCATATCCCAGCCGCGCTTGGTGAGTAAATAGCCGTTGGAGCGATGCACCAAGGAATAGCCGTTGGCATGCATGAAGGAATCATTCTGAGTCTGAGCTTCGCAGTCGTACCAGCACGGAAGTACAAAATACTCGGGCGCATACTTCTCAATGTCTGCCGCTACTTCTTGGCCGCTGACCGTTAGGAAGGGATCGCCATGGTGGAAGTATGCTGTGGGACGGTTCGCCTGGATGTTGTGGTCAAAGTAGGCTTGCACGCCCACCATAGCATACATAAGGCCCATGATGGGTCGCTTGCCGGCACCAACGGATTTAAGGTATTTTGCCGCGTCCTCTGCGCCACTATAAGGGTAACGATATTCATTGCGGATGACCGCGCCAGCGTTAAATACTTGATAGGTCAGGAGACAAACCAGCCCTGCGATTAGTGCCTTGTGCGTCCATTGGGCCTCTGCCGAAAACTCTCTTTTCTCCTCCGTCGTGGGCCACGCGATCCAGAGCCCAACGATGGCTGCAAAAAAGATTGTGCCCTGGTGGTGAGTCCATCCATAAAAGCCGTAGAAAACTCCCTGCACAACAATCAAGGCTGGCAACAGGACCGCGTTCGGTCCCTTGCGCTGGAAACTCCATGCCCCGAGCAGAGCGAGCCATGCCAGCGTGAGTGGCGCGAAGTCAAAGAACGCGCCGTTGACCCCCTGCCACATGGCCGAGCCAAGAGCAGGCAAGGTTCTGGCTTGGGCCCCATGCAACGCTTCCACGTCCGACGGAGGATTCAGTACCAGGCACAAAAGTAGAAGAACCAGTATCATCGCTCCGACTGAGAGCACATAGCGCCCGCGGACGCGCTCGTTCAGATCAGACCAGCCTCGCGCGGCTTGCCACAGGTACGCTGCGCCAATGCACCCCGCAAGCAAGATTCCATGGATGCTGAGATTCGCCAGCAATGCCAGCACGATTGTGATCCGCTCTGGATGCTTCAGGTCCTTGAAGAACAGTGCTGCGGCAAATGCCAGTAACGGAAGAAGCACATAAGGACGTGCGATCACCGCGTATTGGTAAACCATGAAGTAAGAAAAGACCAAGAGATATCGCACATACCCGGGGAACGGAGCCCGTAGCAGTACAAGCGCCACGCCTGCCGTGGCAAAGAGCAGGCCAATAGCCCCCAACCCTGAGTACGGGATGTGAACGACGTGCTGCGCGAGCCACAGTATGGAATGCCACAATCCAGGACATCCCTCATAGCGCAGTTCCTTGAACCAGAGCGTCGGCAAATCGAGATCGCGCGCCAGCAGCCACGCCTGCGCTTCGTCGGCCCATTTTTCATGGTGCAGCAATGTAACGGTGGTGACCACCACCCAGACGACCAGCACGGAAAGATCAGCGATCCGCCACGATGACGAAGATACGGGTCGCCGCTTGGCTGATAGCTCCGCGGCTTTGTCTTCCAGTGGTTCAGAAATGGACGTTGTGCTCATTTGTGTGCCTCAATCGCACGATTCTCTCGGAACACTTCTTGCGCCAATGGACACCCCGCCGCTGCGGTGAACGGCGTCCACCGTGCCGAAAATTTGAAGTTGTGAGTAGAACGTCTCCGATGGTAGTGATTCAGCTACATACATTCAGTGTTGCTGGTCACCAGCGGGTGTGAGCAGACGCCAGCGGCGAAACCCAATCGACACCCGTGAAGGCGGACAACCATTATCCGAGCAGTAATCTAACGCATCTGCATGATTATCGTTCGGTTAATCATGCTGCACCACAACCTGTGCAAACCGCTGGAGGGGTCGTTCACTTTCCTTCCGCCGCGATCCTGGGGAGAATTGCCGTCAGCAAGGCCAGCAATGTTCCGCGCACGCGCTCGCCCGTGTCCAGCACATCCTCGATGATTGATCTCACCCCCGGCGAGTCCTGCGGCCATGTTGGTGACGCAGGAGATGGCCAGAACCTTGATTCCCACGTGGCGCGCCACGATGACCTCCGGCACCGTGGACATGCCGACCAGATCCGCGCCAATGGTGCGCAGAAAGCGTATCTCCGCGGGGGTTTCATAACTCGGTCCGATCAGCGCGGCGTAAACGCCTTCCTTCAGATCAATGCCAAGTTGGCTCGCCGCCTCCTGCGCAAGCAGGCGATAGCGGCGGCGAATAGGCCTCGCTCATATCCGGAAAGCGCGGCCCAAAGCGTTCGTCGTTGGGCCCGTTGAGCGGGTTGTTGCCCTGCAGATTGATGTGGTCGCTGAGCACGACCAGCGCGCCTTTGCTGGTAGGCGGAGTTGATGCCTCCGGCGGCATTGGTGAGCACCAGGCTCTTGATGCCCAAGCGGCCCAGCACGCGCACCGGAAAGCCGGCTTCGCGGCTGCTGTAACCCTCGTACTGATGAACCCGTCCCTGCATGGCCGCAACCGTGAGATCGCCGATCTTTCCAACCACCAGCCGCCCCGCATGGCCGACGGCCGTGGAGCGCGGAAAATTCGGAATGTCGTTGTAAGGAATGACCACCGAATCCTTCAGCGCTTCGGCAAACGCACCCAGCCCGGAGCCCAGCACCACCGCAATTTCGGGCACTCCCAGGTGCGGCTTCTGCGAAAGCTGCATGCGAATCACCATGGCCGCGGATTCGGCGCGGGTGAACTCATCCATCGCCATGTGCTTTACATCTGCGTGCGAACTCATAACAACACTCCCACAATGCAAGCCGACATAAGGTTCGCCATGGTTCCGGCGATCATTGCTTTAAATCCAAGCCGGGCAAGGTCGCCGCGGCGCGAAGGCGCCAATGCGCCCGAGGCCGCCAATCTGAATCCCGATGGAGCTGAAATTGGCAAAGCCGCAAAGCGCAAACGTGGCAATGGTAAACGAGCGTGGATCCAGCGCCGCTCTCTGCCCGCCCAGCATGGTGAATGCCACCAGTTCATTCAATACCATGCGCGTACCCAGCAGGTTGCCGATGGCCATGCAATCATGCCACGGAACTCCGATGATAAAGGCGATGGGGGCAAAGAGTACGCCGAAAATTTTCTCCAGGCTCGCCGGGAACCAGGTGAAGCCGTGCGCGGCGAAGAAATTATGGGCACCGCCCAGCAGTGAATTGACGAGGAAGATGATGGCCAGGAACGAGATCAGCATGGCCGCCACGTTCAAGCGCCAGGCCCAGGCCGTCGCTGGTTCCCTTGGCGGCAGCTTCCAGCACGTTGCTGGCGCGCTCCTCCTTGGGCAAGGTGGCGCCGCTGGCGGTCTCTGGAACTTCGGTCTCCGGCACTAGCATCTTGGCCACCGTGAGGGTTCCGGGTGCGGTCATGATCACGGCGGCTAACAGGTGCTCCGGGGCTACCCCGGTGGCAATGTAGGCGGCCATAATGCTGCCGGAGACGTGCGCCATGCCCGCGGTCATCACCACCATGAGCTCGGACTGGGTGAGGCGCGGAAGATAGGGGCGGATGGTGAGTGGAGCTTCGGTCTGCCCCATGACAATGGAAGCGGCGACGTTGAGCGATTCCGCACCGCTGGCGCCCATGGTTTTTTCCATGACCGTGGCGACCATGCGGATCAGAAACTGCATGATGCCGAAGTAGTACAGAATGGAAAAAAATGCGGCGATGAAGATGATGGCCGGCAACACCTGGAAGGCGAAGATGAAGCCGAGACTGGAGTTCTGCGCCCCGGCTTCTCCAAAGACAAAACGGGAGCCGGCGAAGGAGCAGGCAAGCAAACGCTTGGCGCCTTCTCCGGCTTTTGCGATCGCCAGTTGTCCCCACCATACCTTGATCACGAAGACGGCAAACAGCACCTGCAACGCGATTCCGGTGGCGACGACGCGCCAGCGAATGGCTTTGCGGTTGGTGGAAAAGAGCCAGGCGACGGCCAGCAGCAAGACCAGTCCCAGCACTCCGGTGAATCGTCCCATCGCAGCCCTCGGCATCAAACGGAGTTGCCCAGAATCAGTTTAGGAATCAAAGAGCAATGGTGGCCATCGCGCGGACGGGCCCAAGTTGCGCCCGGTCAATCTGTACAGAAAACGAATTGAGATTATCCCACACAGGATTGGAGGCAAAGCAGATTCTCTGCGCGGACGGTCGCGAGCACATCGCGGGGCATACAAGCGGGAGAGTGCCTCGCCAGACAATTACTTCGCGCCCAATTCCTTGACGATGGCTACGCTGGCACTGGCACCGACGCGACTGGCTCCGGCATCGACCATGGTGAGCAGGCTGGAAGCGGTGCGGATTCCGCCCGCCGCTTTGACTCCGACCTTATGGCCGACCACACCGCGGATCAGGGAAACATCAGCCGCCGTAGCCCCGGCGCTGGAAAAACCGGTGGAGGTTTTCACAAAATCCACTTCTACCGCGGCAGCGAGTTGGCAAACCAGAATTTTTTCTTCCGTGGTCAAAAGCGCGGTTTCGATGATGACCTTCAGCAGGGCTCCGGAGCGATGGCAGAGGCGTACCAGCGACTGCATCTCTACCTGCACCAGGTCGCGGTCGCCGCTTTTGAGGGCCCCGACGTTGATCACCATGTCGAGTTCAGTGGCTCCCAGACGCAGCGCATCACTGGCCTCGGCCAACTTGGAGGTAGAGGTGGTCGCACCCAATGGAAAGCCGATGACGGTCCCGGTGACTACCCCAGTGCCGCGCAATTCAGCCCTGCACTGAGCGATGTTCGAGGGGTTTACCATCACTGCGTAGAATCCGTACTCGCCCGCTTCACGGCAGAGCTTCGCCACCTGCTGGCGCGTGGCGTCCGGGGTTAGAAGGGTATGGTCAATGAGCTTTGCCGCCAGACGCCAATCGTTACGAATGGCGTCCACGGAGGAATTCAAACCGATCGTGTGCGTCATCCGGTCCCCACGCCCCTTCCCACATTATGCTCACTAGTGTACGACTAAGGGAGCGCAACACCGCTATGGAGCACGCAAATATCCGGAAGATTCCGGTAACGCTCGTCGTGGTCCATTCCGTACCCCACGACGAAGACATCGGGGATTTCAAATCCTGTGTAATCAGCTTGGATGGGCTGCACACGCCTGGATTTTTTGTCCAGCAGGGCGGCGATTCTGAAAGCCTTGGGACGGTGTGCCAGAATCACTTTTTGCAGATAGCACATGGTCAATCCGGTGTCGAGAATGTCCTCGACCAGGATGACGTTTTTGCCCTCCATCGACTGATCGACGTCCTTTAGCAATTTGACTTCGCCGCTGCTCTGCTGCTGGTCGCCGTAGCTGGAAACGGCGATAAAGTCGAAGGTGGAGTCCAACTTGATGCAGCGCGCGAGGTCGCTTAGAAAAATTGCCGCGCCCTTCAGCACGCCGACCAGAACGACCGGTTCTCCGGCAAAGTCCTCGGAAATCTGGCGGCCCAACTCGGCTACCCGGGCAGCGATTTGTTCACGCGAGAAAAGTACTTTCAGCTCCGGCACGATGCGTTGCTCCAGGAAAAGCGTAACGGCGGAAACGGGGAAAAAGGATGGTAGAAGGTATGGGCAAAAGTTTCAACCAGCAAATCCGCATGAGCCCTTGTCCGCACTCCCAAGCAGCGGCAGACCATCAATTCGCGATATGATCAAAGGGTTCCGCTTACATGGGCCACGTTCGCCCTTGGAGGAAGCCATGCGCCAGCGCAGCGCGGGAAAGTTGTCCATTCTTTTCGTCGCAGTTCTCACCCTCGGTGCTTCTGGATCGCAGATCCAAGCGTTCAAAAACTCCCCGGCACGCCCCGCGACCGCAGCTCAACAAGTTGCCAAAGAACAACAGCAGTCCGAAGCTCGTCCGGCAACCGAGAGCCCGGAGGCACGGACGGAAAAAGCGCTGAACGAGGCGCGCGGCAACACTGGGGCACTCTACGCTTTGCTCAAGGAAATGCCAAAAGGCGGCGACCTGCACAACCATATTACCGGCGCGGTTTACGCGGAGAGCCTGATGGAGTTTGCCGCCGACTCGGGACTGTGCCTCGATCGCCAGTCGCTGGCGCTTGCCCAGGCACCGTGCCAACCCAACCAGGCGGAAGCGCGCCAGGCGTTGAGCGATCCGGAGCTATACCGTAATGCGATCGACGCGTGGTCGATGCGCGATCTCAAATCCGGGTCCGATGGGCACGACCATTTCTTTGACACCTTCTCCAAGTTTGGTCCCGCGACGGAAAACCATATGTCGCAGATTCTCGCCGAAGTGACCCGCCGCGCGGCTGACGGAGACGTGCAGTACATGGAACTGATGGTCTCTCCAGACCACGGACACGCCGCCGCGCTGGGCGCTCGTCTGGGCTATGTGCCGGATTTCGCGGCGATGCGCCAGAAGCTACTGGACGCTGATTTTGGGAAGGTGGTGGAGGACGCACGCAAAGCTCTTGATGCGATGGAACAGGGCAAGAACGAACAGCTCAAGTGCGCGGTGGAACCGGAAATTCAAGCCGGGCGCCTGCTCGGTGCACGTGCGCTACATCTACAGTGTGTCGCGCGCGGCCAAGCCGGCACAGGTTTTCGCACAGATGCTGATGGGCTTTGAGTTGGCGAGCCATGATTCGCGGGTCGTGGGGCTGAACCTGGTCCAACCCGAGGACTGGTATGTGCCGATGCGCGATTTCCATCTCCACATGGAGATGTTGAACTACCTGAAGAGCGTGTACCCCAATGTGCACCTCACCCTGCACGCCGGAGAATTAAGGCCCGGCATGGTACCGACCGACGGCTTGCGCAGCCACATTCGCGAATCGATCGAGTTGGGCAAGGCTGAGCGGATTGGCCACGGCGTGGACGTGATGTACGAGGAAAATCCGCACGAATTACTGGCCACGATGGCTCGCCGCAACGTGATGGTCGAGATCTGCCTGACCTCGAACGATGAGATTCTGGGCGTCCGGGGACGGCAGCATCCGCTGGCAATGTACTTGAAGGCAGGGGTTCCGGTAGCTCTGGCAACCGATGACGAGGGCGTTTCGCGCTCGGAGATGACCATGGAGTACGAACGCGCCGTGCTGGACCAAGGGCTCGACTACCCGACGCTGAAGCGGATGGCGCGCACCAGCCTGGAGCATTCGTTTTTACCGGGGAGCAGCCTGTGGAGCGACGCTCACAAGTTCACTGCCGTGCACGAGTGCGCCAACGACCGGCCCACGACGGTGCCTAATCCGGCCTGCATGAAATTCCTGAGCGGCAGCGAAAAGGCACGCGAACAGTGGCGACTGGAGCATCGCCTGGCCGACTTTGAAAGCAAATTCTGAAGTTCGCTCAACTGCGAAGGCCACTTGAAACCGCACGGGTCTCAACGCAGCCGGAAGCCCTCCGGCGGCAGGTCCTTTGGTTTCTCATGCGACTCGGGCTCCTGCGCTGAGTCCAGCCATGCGGTGTACCACAAATTCAGCAACATCTGAGCACCGCGGCCGAGCTGGTGACGGATGAACTCGCGCGATTCCGCCGTGCCTTTGCCATCAAAGCCGCCCATTTTCTCCAACGCGTACGCTCGCTCAATCTTTGACTGCGACTCGCGCAGATAGGCAATGTAGTCCTCGAAAGGATGATCGAGATGCTTTGGCGCGCGATACCAGATCCGCGATGTGCGTGACCTCCGGGTTGGCGTTCACAAACGCGGTCTCCATCTTCGAGTGAACGTCATGCGAGGTGGTGTATCCCTTGGGATTCGGGCCCACCCAGCCGTTGTATTGGATTGAGGTGTGCATTGGGTTGGAACCATCGCCGACATAGTGACCAAGCCAGCCCGCGTAGAAGATCGCGTTGGCTTCGGCATCGGTGGCCGGAACGGTGCTCAGCCTGGAGATGGCGATACTCGCGAAAGGCGACCTTCAGGCGGTCAAAGACTTCGATGGTGATGTAAGGCTGGAAGCCGATTTTCTCGGGCAGCGGCACTCCGTTCTGGGGATGCCGCGCGCGATATTCGTACACTGCCTGGATAAACCGGTAGCGGTCCGACGGCAGCGGCTGGAGCCAATCGACGTATTCAAGATCGATGAAATGATCCGGGGCCTGGGCGTCGTTCAGTGGTTTTTCCAGAGCGGAGCGCCAACGATCCGGCTCCGGTCCCAGCCACCCGATCCGACTCGCAGCGGTCTTGAGAAACTGCGGCATGGCAGGAGGAATTTTTTCGGCAGCGACGCGATTGATGGTGGTGTGTCCAACATCACCCCAGCTTTGAGCAAGCGTCGGCAGCAGAAGAACCGCGGCCATGATCCACAGAGTAAGCACAGGTTTCCGCATAAAGAGCTCGCCTGCCTTTGGAGATGAACTTTACCACCGCGTGATAAAAAATCAAAGACGAGGCACGCTGACGGAACGTGCGGATGCCCGCGAGCTGCGCGTATTTGGGGAATTTGACGCGCTTGGTTTGGTGAAGTTCACTCCGGCAAGTGGCCCTTGCGGACTTCCCACCACGCATAACTGAAAAAAATGGCAAGCACCCACGAGATGCTAACGAATAGCACTCGCACCCAGCTTGCCTGGAGCCGCTGGATCAGCCCGAGGGTTCCGGCCAGAGCTGCAACCCACCACAACATCGCCACAAATCCGAGGCGGCGGCGCGCACGCGCAACGGCCACCGGGTCCAGGCTCTTCCGCGTTTCGGTCATGCGTTCCCTCTAGCGCGATTTTGCGGGCACGGCAATCCTGGAGGAACGCCGTGCGAACAACAGCCACGAGGCAATTTTCTCACGCCATCAGGCGTACTGCGGGGCTCGGGAGCGCTTGTTGGCGAGGTACTCACGCAGCTCTTCAAAGCCCGGGAAAACCTGCGAAGCGCAACCCAGTATCCAGCCACTCACCTGTTCGACGGGCAGTTTGGTCACCAGGTACACGGGCATTCCGCGACGGTATGCCACGGTGAGTTCGCCATGGGTGGCCGCCCCTTGCTCTGCGGACTCGTCCCAGTAGGCGACCAGCGCATCACAGCGCTCTTCGATCCAGTCCAGATCGTATTGGATAACTTTGCGAATGGTTTGTTGAAAACGAGGAAGGTCGGTATGTTTCCAGCCGCGAAATTCGCGGAGTTCCTGCTCGGTCAAGTCCTTTTCTTCGTCGAGCGCCGGGTCATAAACCTCATGTCCCAACTGATGAAGAAAACGCGTGATCTCGTCCCGCCAAGCCTTGCCGTGGTCGGGGGAATTTTCGATGGCACCACAGAGATAAATTAGCATTTTTGAGGAGACCTGCCACTCCTGACAGGAAGGTCGATTGTCGTTCGCCAGGCACTCCAAGGTCAACCGAAATCCGCTATATGCTACCAGAATAGTTTCGGCAGCAGTTCGCCCGCCCTGCCCTGGAAGACCCGGGTGAAGGCTGCGGCGTTCGCCGGATGCTCCGGACCTACATAATACGTGCTCGCCGGCGGGAGTCCGAGCGCGCTCGCCTGGCCCAAGCCACAAAGCTCGCCGCAGGTTGCACCACGCCGGAGGTTCCGACCACCAGCATCACGCTACAGCGCTGCAGCTCCTCGAAAATACGTTCCATGTGAAATGGCGTCTCGCCAAACCACACGATGTTGGGGCGGATACGTCCTCCGCACTCGCAGAAGAGGTGCTCTGCCTTGCTCTGGTACAGGCGCATGTCGGAAAAGGGTTCGCGGGCGCAGCTTTCGCAGCAGGACTGGAAGAGCTCGCCATGCATATGCACGAGATTGCGCGAGCCCGCACGCTCATGCAGATTGTCCACATTCTGCGTGCACAGGAAGAAGCGCTGGCCCAGTTTGCGCTCCAACTCCGCCAGGGCGAAATGTGCGGGGTTGGGCTTGGCATGCTACCGCAGCCTTCCGGCGCAGGGAGTAAAAGCGCCAGACGCGCTCCGGATCGCGTTGCCAACCGCGCGGCGAGGCCACGTCTTCCACGCGCTCGCCTTCCCACAACCCGGCGGCGCCACGAAAGGTCGCCAGTCCACTTTCGGCGCTGATACCCGCGCCGGTCAGCACGAAGACACGGTCCTCGCCGCGAAGCACAATCTGGTTGGGCTGTGCTGTCTTACTTCGCTCGGTTAGCTTGTTTCGCGTCATAATTCTGCATCCTGAATTGGCATCTTAATTCGCGCTCAATTTACACCAAGGCCTTTGGACTGAGCTTCGAGCGAGGCGGCGAAATGCTCCAGCACGTAGGGCCAATCGTGGCTACCAGGATAGATATGTGCCTCGTGCGGAATCCCGCGCCGGGTAAGCAGTTTGTCCATGGACAGGGTTCCAACATTGAATCCAAAGCGATCCTGGGCGCCGCAATCGAAATAGATCTCCATGTGCCGTAGCGCGGACACGGGAACGGTGCGCGCCAGGCGGAACGGCGAGTTCTTTTCGTAGAACGCCGTATCGGGCGGGATCGCCGAAGATTCTGCCCATCAAATCTTGCTGCCACTCCGCAGAGAGCTCCGGCGGCAGGTGCTCAATCAGCGCGGGCATGTTGGCGCTGACGGCGGAAAACATTCCGGGATACTTGAATGCATAGTGCAGCGCGCCATAGCCGCCCATGGAGACTCCGAGGATTCCACGCTGCGAACGAGTTTTTCCGATGCGATATTTTTTCTCCATGGCGGGCAGAAACTCATGCAGAAAAAAATCTTCATAGCGGAATTTTCCGTCCCTGGAGTTGATATAGAACGATGCGAAGCCCGCCGGGGCCAGCAACACGAACTCGCCAATTTTCTTCTCGCGCATCAGGCGGTCGTAGATTGACCAGCCGCCGAGGTTCACGAGCGACTGCTCGTTGTCTCCCAGGCCATGCAAGTAGTAGGCCACCGGATAGCGGCGAGCTTTGTTCTCCGCATAACTGGGAGGAAGCATCGCGCAATAAGGCACCGGGCGAGCGAGAATCCGGCTTTCCAGCGTGGAGCACTCCACCTTTGAATTTGCAGCGTTGGACGTGAGCAATGCTGAGCGGAACAAACATAAGAACAAATCCAAGCACCGCAATCCCGCGACTTACAGCTTTCATTTCATTCATGCCGATTCATCGATCTATCTCGATGCAGCGTCATTCGTAACGTCATTCGTAACGCAGGGCCTGCACCGGATCGAGACGGGCGGCGCGGGCGGCCGGATAGATGCCCGCCAAAACGCTGACCAGCACCGCGAAAACCATGGCTCCGGCGACCAGCCACAGCGGAACCGTCCAGAGATTTTCCGCCGGCATTTTCATTTTGTGCAGGTAGAGGTTGGTGCCGAAGTTAATGGCGCGTCCGATGACCCACCCCAGCGCCACGCCGAGCGCGCCACCGACTCAATCCCATGGTGGCGGCTTCGGCGAAGAAGAGTTTCTTTACGTCGGCATCGCTGGCGCCCAGGGCCTTCATGATTCCGATCTCACGGCGCCGCTCCAGCACCGCCATCACGAGCGTATTCACAATCGCCAGCGAAGCCACGGCCAGAGCCAGCGAGCCGAAGATTCCGAGGAACATATCCAAGCACGGCAAAAAAGCGGCGAATACTTTTGGTCGCGTCCAGATAGGAGTAGGCCGAGTAGTTCATCTTCTTTACCGACTCTTCGACTTTCTCCGCGTAGGCTGCGGATTTCATGCGCACCGCGAGCATCGAATAGGTGCGCGCACCGGGTGCGGAGCGGACCAGTTGCTGCGTATCCGCGGGCTGCATCAGGTTCATGGCCTCGGCGGTCTGGATGGGCAGAAAGACGCGGGCGCGGCTGATCATGCGCATGCCGCCGAATGGCTCGTCATCCAATAATCCGACGACGCGGAACTGCTTTTCCTTGCGCTCGATGCTGAAGCTGCTGCTGTCCCCATTCTGGCGCTCGGCGTAGCGCACGGTCAGCGTTTTGCCGAGCACGGATTCCGGATTCGTCTCCAGCTTCTTCGCGAAGTCACGCTGCAGCAGAACTTCATCGGCGTTGGCGGAGCTGAAAAACCTGCCCTCCACTTTTTCGACCGCGTCCTCATCGCGCGCGGACTGTGGGAGCCCTGCCAGCAGGGTGAAATTGGTTTTGTCGCCGTACTCCACCTCGGCCATCGCGCGCATCTCGGGAGCAACTTCCTCGACTCCGGGCAGTGCCGCAATCTTTTTACGCGCATCGTCGTTGAGCACGGGAGACTCTTCGGGCTTGGCGTCGGCGTTCTCCTCTGCACTTCTCGCGTCCGGGTTTCGCATGTCCTGCTTGCCGGTGACAAAAACGGTCTGGAACATTCCAGACTTCATGAGCTGGTGATTGGCAAATCCCTGCAGTCCGATGCCGAGGGAAAGCATGGCGACCAGCGAGGCGACGCCCACGGCAATTCCCATGGTGGTGAGCGCGTTGCGCAGCCGCGCATTGCGCATGTTGCGGCCTGCGAGTTCAAACAGGTCCTGGCGGTTCATCGCAGCGCCTCCACGGTGGAAACCAGCTTTCCATCCGCCATGTGCAGGGATTTGCGAGCATAGCGCGCGGCCAGCGCCGGATCGTGCGTCACCATCAACACGGTCACGCCCATGGTTTCGTTCAACTGGGTCAGCAGGGCCATCACTTCCTGACCGTTGCGGCTGTCCAGATTTCCGGTTGGCTCATCGGCCAGCAACACGGAAGGACGATTGGCCAGAGCACGCGCGATCGCACCGCGCTGCTGCTCGCCTCCACTGAGTTCGGTGGGCTTGTGGCCGGCACGTTGGGCCAGTCCGACATTGGTAAGCAATTCGAGCACACGATGGCGGCGCTCGGCGCGTGGGGTTTCGGCAAAGCGCAGCGGCAATTCGATGTTGTCAGCCAAAGTCATGGTGGGCACGAGGTTGAAGGATTGAAAGATCATGCCGACGGTGAGCCGGCGGTAGCGAGCCAGCGCCTCGGAGTCCATGGTGCTCAGATCCCGGCCGGCCACCAGGATTCTGCCGGCGCTCAGCCGGTCCAGTCCGGCGAGCAGATTCAGCACGGTGGATTTGCCTGAACCCGAGGGTCCCAAGAGCGCGGCAAACTCTCCGCGGGCGATGGTGAAGCTGACGTCATCGACTGCCCGTACGGTGGTTTCGCCCATTGCGTAGTAACGGCTGGCGCTACATACCTCGATGGCAACCGCGCCCGTCTCTTCGCCCATTCTTCCCCGTTTCCTTAAGTGCAATCATCTAGTGTATTGGACGCTCCATGAAAGGGATACGGCGCAACCAGGCCTTCCAGTTCTGCTATTTCGCGCATATCGACAAGGGCTGACGAATCTTGCTTTTTACCGTTGACCTCGGCTGCACTCTCTGTTTAGGATTGATGGAAATGACGTCTCTGCTACATCACCGCCATCACCATCATCACCATACGGCGATTGTGTCGGCGGAGGCGCGTGGATCCCTGTAAAAGGCAATCATCCAAGCACTGGCCCGCTGGCGCAATCACAACCAGCGGGTTTTTTGTTTTTTGACCGCGACGCGTGATTGCCCCAGAAGAGCCAGCCCAGAGAGGAATAGAACAATGCAGATCGATTTTGAAAAGATGGGGGGACTCGCCCCGGCGATCGTTCAGGATGCCGACAATGGCGAGGTTCTCATGGTGGGCTTCATGAACCAGGAGGCGCTCGACAAGACGCTTCAGACTGGCTACGTAACCTTCTACAGCCGCACCCGCAATAAGCTGTGGACCAAGGGCGAAACCAGCGGCAATCGCCTGCGTCTGACTTATGCGGCCACCGATTGCGATAACGATACGGTTCTCTGCAAGGTTCAGGTCGAGGGCGACGGCCTGGTCTGCCACGAAGGTACGCGCTCCTGCTTCACCAAACCCATGAGTTTCACCGCTTCGGAGGTTTCCAATGCCTAAGATTCGCCTCGGTATTCCCAAGGGCTCGCTGCAGGATGCGACCATCGCATTGTTTGCCGCCGCGGGATTCAAGATCTACGCGAATGGCCGCTCATATTTTCCCACCACCGACGATCCGGAGCTGGAATGCATGTTGATCCGGGCGCAGGAGATGGCGCGCTACGTTGAGCAAGGCGTGCTGGACGCCGGGCTTACGGGGCTCGACTGGGTGGTTGAAAGCGGACGCAAGGTGGAAGCCGTTTGCGACCTGATTTACTCCAAGCAGAGCCGTGGCAGGCGTGCGCTGGGTGCTGGCCGTGCCGGAAGATTCGACCGTGCAATGTGCGTGCGATCTGGCCGGCAAAACGATTGCGACCGAGTTGGTTGAGGTGACGAAGAATTACTTTGCCTCGAAGAACGTGCCGGTGCAGGTTGATTTCAGCTGGGGCGCCACCGAAGTGAAGCCGCCGATGCTGGCCGACGCCATCGTCGAGGTTACCGAGACGGGAAGTTCGCTGCGGGCCAATCGTCTGCGAATTGTGGAGACCGTGCTCGAATCCAACACCCAGGTGATCGCGAACAAGAAGGCCTATGCCGACGAATGGAAGCGGCGGAAGATCGACAACATCGCATTGATGCTGCAGGGCGCGATCGCCGCCCAGGGACGCGTCGGACTGATGCTGAACGTGCGGCAGAAGGATCTGCAGTCCGTGCTCGCCGTGCTGCCCGCACTGAACTCTCCCACGGTTTCCGCGCTCAGCAACTCCGAGTGGGTCGCCGTCAATACCATCCTCGAGGAAACGGTTGTGCGCGATGTGATTCCCCGGCTGAAGGAAGCGGGCGGTACCGGAATCGTCGAATACCCGTTGAACAAGGTGGTGATGTAATGAGACTGCTCAATGGCGAGGAGGCGGCGCAAGCTGTCGCCTCGCTCGCTCATCGCTATGCGTCGTTTGATCCCGCGGTGGAGCAGACCGTCGCCGGGATCGTGAACCAGGTACGCACTGGGGGCGATGCGGCGCTGCTCGAATACGCGCAGAAATTCGACGGACTCGCCGAGGGCGCAGCCGATGCGCGTCTCCGCGGAAGAGTTGCAGGCAGCGGTGGGCATGGTGAGCGCCGAGTTTATTCGCGCCATTGAGATTGCGGCAAAAAACATCCGCAACTTTGCCGAGTGGCAACTGCCCCGGCCCTGGATTCGTACGATTCATCCGGGGTTGCGCGTCGGCCAGGCGATCCGCCCGCTGGAGTCGGTGGGCTGCTACGCCCCGGGTGGGCGCTATCCTCTGCCCTCCACCGTGCTGATGACGGTGATTCCCGCGCAGGTGGCAGGAGTGGGGCGCATCGCCGTAGCCTCGCCGAATCCCGCGCCGGAGACCCTGGCGGCGGCGGCGCTGATCGGCGTTACGGAGTTCTACCGCATCGGCGGAGCGCAGGCGATTGCCGCATTTGCCTACGGAACGCAAAGCATTCCGCGGGTCAATAAGATCGTCGGCCCCGGCAACACCTATGTCACGCTGGCGAAAAAGCTGGTCGCCTTTGATTGCGGCATCGACTTCCTCGCCGGGCCGACCGAGATTGTCTATTGCGCAACCGAGGGCAATGCGGAGTTCATCGCCAGCGACCTGATCGCGCAGGCGGAGCACGACCCGGAGGCGCTCGCCATCTTCGTCACCGCCAGCACTCGTCTGGCAAAGTCGGTGATCAAGCACACGATGGCCATGGCGGAGGACAATGCGATTGCCAAACAGGCGCTGGAGGCACGCGGCGTGGTGCTGGTCGCCAAGAGCCGCAAACAGGCCATCGAGTGGACCAATGAACTCGGCGGAGAGCACGTCAGCGTGCCGCCGGAAGATGTGTACGACGTCAAGTGCGCGGGCTCGATCTTCCTCGGCGACTACACGGCACAGTCGCTGGGAGACTACGCCAGCGGTCCCAATCACACCCTGCCCACGGGCAATGTGGCGCGCTATCGCGGCGGCCTCAATGTGATCGATTTCGTGCGCATCATTACCATCCAGGAAGCGAGCCGCAAAGGCCTGGAGAAGATTGCACCGACGGTCACGCTGCTGGCCGAAGCCGAGGGCTTGAAAGGCCATGCCGCGAGCATCCGGGTGAGGCTGGAGAAATGAGTACCAAGTTGCGGGCGCGCCGCACCGTCGAAACCCTGAAGGAGTATCATCCACCTCTTGGAGGACGCGACGGACTGCGCCTGGACTTCAACGAGAACGTGGATGGCTGCTCACCGCGCGTGCTTCAGACCCTGCACTCCATCACCGCCGAGACGCTGAACAAATATCCCGAGCGCGAACCCGGCGAGCGGGCGGTCGCGAAGCATCTCGGAATTGCCTCCGAGCAGGTGCTGCTGACCAACGGCGTGGATGAGGCGATTCACCTGCTGGCGGAAACCTATCTTGAACCGGGGGACGAGACGCTGATCGCCGTGCCCACGTTCAGCATGTATGAGATCTACGCGCTGGCAACCGGCGCGGTGGTTCGTACGGTGCAATCGGGCGAGGCACTCGACTTTCCCGCCAGCGAATTGCTGCAGGCAATCACGCCGAAGACCCGGCTCATCTGCATCGCCAATCCCAACAATCCCACGGGGGCAATCGCCACACGCGAGCAATTGCTGGCGATTGTGCAGGCAGCGCCGCAGGCCGCCGTGCTGATCGACGAAGCCTACATTCATTTCGGCGGCGAGAGCCTGCTCGATCAGGTTGGCATCATCGACAATCTCTTCGTCAGCCGGACCTATTCGAAGGCGTACGGACTCGCGGGCTTTCGGCTCGGCGCGCTGCTTGGTTCGGCTGGGCAGTTGAAGATGCTGCGCCGGGTCGCGTCTCCCTACAACGTGAACGGCATTGCGCTCACCTGCCTGCGCGGGCGCACTCGATGATCGCGAGTACATCAGCGGCTACATTGCACAGGTTCTCGAAGGCCGAAGCCGACTCGAACAGTTCTACCGGGAGCACAACATTCCCTACTGGCCTTCGCAGGCGAATTTCGTGCTGGCTTACTTTGGCGACTACCGCGTCGCTTTTGTGGAGCAGATGCGGCAGCGCGGCATTCTGGTGCGCGACCGCAACAGCGATCCCGGCTGCGCGGGCTGCGTCCGCATCACGCTTGGCAATCGTCTGCAGACCGAGCGCCTTCTGCGCGCACTACCCGAGGCACTCGCCAGCATTGGCTTTACGCCGCAGGCGCGTCCCACTCTCGCCAAGGAGGCGCGATGACCAAAGCGAAAACTGTGCCCCAGACCCTGCCGCGAGGCACGGAGTTGGAACGCATCACCACGGAAACTCAGATTGCGCTCGCGCTCAACATTGACGGTACCGGGATCTACAAGGTGGAAACCGGCATCCGCTTCCTGGACCACATGCTGGAGTTGTTCACCCGCCACGGCGGATTCGATCTGGCGCTGGCCTGCCGCGGCGATCTCGATGTCGATCAGCACCACACCGTCGAAGACGTTGGCATTGCGCTGGGCGAAGCTTTCGATCGCGCGCTGGGCGACAAGAAGGGGATTCTGCGCGCGGGATATTTCCTGATGGCGATGGATGAAACCCTGGGCATCGCCGCCGTGGACCTGAGCGGCCGTGCCGCTTGCGTGGTGGATACCAAGGTGCGAGTGCGCATGGTCGGCGATCTCCAGAGCGAGTTGGTCTTCGACTTCTTTGAGGGATTCGCCCGCGGAGCACGGGCCAACGTTCACCTGAAAACCATGTATGGACGTTCCAACCATCACAAGATCGAGGCGCTGTTCAAGGCTTTTGCGCGCGCGCTGCGCGCGGCTTGCAGCAAGGATCAACGGCTGGCTGAGATGTTGCCGTCGACCAAGGGGCTTCTGTAAATGATTACGCTCATCGACTACAAGGCTGGCAACCTGACCAGCGTACGCAAGGCTTTCACCCATCTCGGACAGGAGACCGTGGTCACCGACGATCCAGGGCAGGTGCGCGATGCGCAGGCTTTGGTGCTGCCCGGCGTTGGCCACTTCTGCACCACCGAGCGGCTGGCCACGAGCGGCGTGCGCGATGCCGTGCTGCAGGCGATTGAGCGCGGCACTCCGTTCCTCGGCATCTGCGTGGGGATGCAGTGGCAGTTTGCGGGCTCGACGGAAGCTCCGGAGACCCAGGGGCTCGCGCTCTTTGAAGGCAGCTGCGAGCGCTTTGAGACCACGCTCAAAGTTCCGCACGTGGGCTGGAACCAGATTCGCCGCACCGCGGAGGGGCAGCATTCGCGTCTGCTCAAGCGGAGTGCCGGACGATAGCTTTGTTTATTTCACGCACTCCTATCGCGCGCCGGTGGTCGCCGGGGTCTCTGCCGTCACCGACTACGGTGAGACCTTTGCGGCCTGCGTGGAGCGGGACAATGTCTTCGGCGTGCAGTTCCATCCCGAAAAATCCGGCGACACCGGTCTGCGCATTCTCAAGAACTTTTGCGACTATGCCAACGAAAGGAGCACGCGATGAGCACGGGAATCACCAAGCGCATTATTGCCTGCCTGGACGTGACCAAGGGCCGCGTCGTCAAAGGTGTGCAGTTCGTTGATCTGATCGACGCCGGAGATCCGGCCGAGCTCGCGCATCTCCACGCCACCAGCGGCGCCGATGAAATCGTGTTGCTCGACATCACGGCCACCAGCGACGCGCGTCCCATTCTGATCGACGTGGTGCGGCGCACCGCGCGCCAACTCTTTGTGCCTTTCACGGTTGGCGGCGGAGTGCGCTCGCTCGACGATGCGACGGCGATTTTTGACGCAGGCGCCGACAAGATCAGCATCAATTCCGCGGCCATCAAAGCTCCGGAAATCATCACGGAAATTGCCGAACGCTTTGGCTCGCAGGCGGTGATCGTTGCGATTGACGCCAAGCGCAAGGCTGGCGCCGCGGTCTCCGCCGAAGGCACGGTGCCGGCCGAGGTCTATCTCGCCGGAGGCCGCATCGCCACCGGCCGCGATGCCGTGGAGTGGGCGCGCGAGGCCGAGTCACGCGGCGCGGGAGAAATTCTGCTCACCTCGATGGATTGCGACGGAACCCGCACCGGCTTCGATTGTCCGCTGACCGCAGCCGTGGCCAAAGCGGTCAACATTCCGGTCATTGCCAGCGGCGGCGCGGGCTCGGGCGATCACTTTGTGGATGTCTTCAAAGCCGGATGCGCCGATGCCGCGCTGGCGGCCTCGATCTTCCACTTCGGCATTCACGATGTGCGCGAGTTGAAGGCGCAGTTGCAGCGCGAAGGCATCCCGGTGCGGCTGCCGTGCTAAACGCATAACGCTAACGGCGTTTCGATAACGGCACAGCCGGTCTCGGCGTACTACCGACACTCACTACTCAGGACACAAACCAAGATGCTTATTCCCTCAATCGATCTCATGGGCGGCAAGGTCGTCCAACTGGTGCAGGGCAAAAAGAAGGCGCTCGAATTCGACGACCTTCAATACTGGATCGACCGCTTTCTTCCCTATCCGACGGTGCAGCTGATCGACCTGGATGCGGCCATGGGCAAAGGCGAGAACACCGCCCTCATTCATCACATCTGCCAGCATCTTCCAGTGCAGGTTGGCGGCGGAATCCGCACCGTCGAAGCCGCCTCGAAGATGCTGCAGGCCGGAGCCAAGAAGGTCATCATCGGCTCGGCGCTGTTGAAGAACGGCGCGGTCGATATCGAGATGGCGCAGGCTCTGGCGCACTACGCGGCACCGGCGCGCCTGCTCTTCGCCGTCGATTCCCGTGGCGGCAAGGTCTCGATCAAAGGCTGGCAGGAAGGCACCACGCTGACGCCCGCGGAGATGATGCGGCAGACCGAGGAATACTGCTCCGGCTATCTCTACACCCACATCGATACCGAAGGCACGATGAGCGGCTTTCCCTTCGAGGTGGTTGCAGGGCTGAAGGCTGCGACCACGCGCAAGCTCATCGTCGCCGGCGGCATCAAGTCGATGGACGAAGTGAACCGGCTCGATGCCCTGGGCGTGGACGCCGTGGTGGGAATGGCCGTGTACACCGGCGCGCTGAAGGCGTAGAGCTTTGCTGCAACCGATAAGCCGCCGGGCAGCAACTCCCGGCGGCTTTCACTTGCAGAAATTCCTCAACCTGCGGCGGGGATTGCGAATCTTACTTTTGTGGCCCCACCATAGCGGCGTTCTCTGGCTTTTGATACCCTTTGCGGTGGAGCAAAAGTCGGTATTCACGTCAGCAAAGTCCCGGAACTCTGATCCCGGGCGAGGAGTAAAGTGCCGCAGGCTCAAGTTATTCCATCAGTTGAATCATCTGTTGAAGGCAGCCCTGAAAGCCAACAGAGAGGGCGTATTTTCGATCTTTTCCGCCGCTGGGGATATCTGCAGGCCGATCTCGATCCGCTCGGCCACTTTCCCCGGATTGATTACTCAGAGCTGCGAGTCAGCGGGGCGGACGCGGATCGTGCCCGCGAAATTTACTGCGGCACGGTCGGGGTTGAGTTCATGCACATTCCTGATCCGGAACGCCGCCAATGGATCATCGACCACTTGGAGGGCCCGCAGCCCGAGGTCAATCGCGAAGTGATTCTGAAGCAACTGGTGGAAGCCGACATCTTCGAGCAGATGCTGCAGACGCTCTACATCGGCACCAAGCGTTTCTCACTGGAAGGCAACACTGCCCTGATTCCATTGATGGAGGAGATTCTCTCCGGAGCCGCCACACTGGGAGCCGAAGAATGTGTCATGGCGATGAGCCATCGCGGGCGCCTGGCCGCAGTTTGCAACACGGTGGGCCGCTCTGCTGCCGAAATTTATGCGGGCTTTGAAGACGTCGACCCGCGCTCCGTCCTGGGCGGCGGAGACGTGAAATATCATCAGGGCGCCACTGGGTATCGCGAGTTCAATGGCCACCGCATGGAGATTCGCCTGGTCAGCAATCCCAGCCATCTGGAAGCGGTCGATCCGGTTGCATTGGGGCGGGTGCGCGCCAAGCAGATCCGGCGCGGCGCGGAAGGCAAGCGCCAGACGCTGCCCGTCGTGATGCACGGCGACTCCGCCTTTGCCGGACAGGGCATTTGGGCCGAGACTCTGAACCTGAGCTGTCTGCGGGGCTTCCGAGTGGGCGGCACGATCAACATTCTCGTCAACAACCTGATCGGCTTCACCACGAATCCCAGCGAGTACGCCAGCGGACGCTTCGCCAGCGACATCGCCAAGCGGCTGCCAATTCCGATCTTCCACGTAAATGCGGAAGACCCCGAGGCGGTGGTTCGCATTGGCCGGCTGGCGCTGGAATACCGGTACCAGTTCGGCTCGGACGTGCTGATTGACCTGATCGGCTACCGCCGCCACGGCCACTCGGAGATCGACGACCCCACGATCACCCAGCCCATTGTCTACGCCAAAATCAAGGCCCACCCGCCGCTCTATGAAATTTACGCGAAGCGGCTCGGCATCGATGTGACGAACCAGGTTGCGGAAGTCAAGGCCCGCTATCAGCAGGCCAAGGTGGATGCCAAAAGCATGACCAAGAAGCCGGGGCTCTACAAACTTCCCGACTACTGGAACGGATTCAAGGGCGGCAAATGGTCCTCCGATCTTGAGGTTGATACCGGAGTGGCGCAGGCAGAGCTCACGCGTCTGGGCCTGAAGCTTGGCGAATACCCCGCGGAGCTTTCATATTCATCCCAAGGTCGCCGCGCTGCTCAAGCAGCGCGCAGGAAATGGCAGCCGGCAAACGCGCCATCGATTACGGTATGGCCGAGGCCTTGGCCTTTGCCAGCCTCGCCACCGGAGGCGTTCCGATTCGAATGAGCGGGCAGGATACGCGCCGCGGTACTTTCAATCATCGCCACTCCTGCCTGATCGACGTGGAAGACGAGAGCGAATACATGCCGCTGCAGCACCTCTCGCCCGACCAGGCGTTCGTCGAGATCTACAACTCGGAGCTCTCCGAAGCCGCCGTTCTCGGCTTTGAGTACGGATTCAGCCGCGATTATCCGGAGGCGCTGACGCTTTGGGAGGCACAGTTCGGCGACTTCGCCAACGGCGCTCAGATCATCATTGATCAGTTCATCAGCGCCGGCGAAGAAAAGTGGGGATTGCTTTCCGGGCTGGTTCTATTGCTTCCGCATGGCTACGAGGGCCAGGGGCCGGAGCATTCCAGTGCCCGGATCGAGCGCTATCTGCAACTGTGCGCGCGCGATAATATGCAGGTGTGCCAGCCCTCCTCGGCGGCCCAGTTCTTCCACCTGCTGCGCCGTCAGGCTCTGCGCAAATGGCGCAAGCCGCTGATTTGCTTCACGCCGAAAAGCATGTTGCGCCATCCGGACGCGGCCAGCGATTTAGCCGCGCTCAGCGCTCCACGCTTTAAGACCGTGATTCCGGACACTCAGGCTGTTGCCCTCGAGGTGATGCACATTGTGCTCTGTACGGGCAAGATCGGGCACGATCTGGAGGCGGAACGCAAGCGGCTGAACAACACCAACACGGCAATTCTGCGTTTGGACCAGATTTATCCCTTCCCGGAGCAAGACATTTTGGACGCCATGGCACCCTACAAGAATGCACACGAACTGGTGTGGGTGCAGGAAGAACCGGCCAACATGGGCGCACACAGCTTTGTGAAGCCGCGCCTGCGCCGCCTGGTGGGAGAGAGGCTTGCCGGTGCGCTCGATCAAGCGTCAGGCTGCGGCAAGCCCGCAACCGGCTCCGGCAAAGCTCACCAGATGGAGCAACACACCCTGGTTTCCATGGCTTTCTACAGTTAGAGCGATTTTCGTTGGCGGGTGAAAATCTCACGGCGTTTGCTGGATCGTGGTTCTCAGCTCCTGGAGCGCGGAGTCGGCGGCATCGAGCCGGATCAGACCGGTGCGAGGAGAGTCCAGGTCGAGCACCGCATAAATTGTGATGGAGACCACCGCCGCGTAGATCAGGCTATGCAGCCAACTCCGCTGATTCCCCTTCATCGCATAGCCAGCCAGCACACCGCTGCACAGAGCAATGCATGTCAATAACGCAAGTATGAGGGTCGGCAGATGCATGCTCAGCGCAATCGAGCGCGTGGTAGTAATATCGATCATCTCATTGAGTGCCGGAAGCAATAGCCTGGCTATGTTCTGCGATGGGTCCGACCGGCTAGCCTCTACAGCTCTCTCCCATATCTCATGCTGTAATTGGGAAACGCCGGCAACTGCCTTGGCGTTGGCGGGGTGGTCTGAAAGGTTCTCATAGAACCGCAGCCGCGCATCCAGATATTCGCGAAAGAGGCGACGCATTTCCGGTTGTTCATTGCCCGGCAGCAGATCCAGACGAAGGTAGGCCGTGCCAATGGCATTGGTCTCTTGCACGATCAATTGGCGCTTTGCGTCGAGACGGGCTTCTCCACCGGAGAAACTGAACGCAAGAAGAAGACCGAGCAATCCGAAGACGGCGGCTTCAATCACCGCGCTGCCGTCATCGAGCTGCCTGCGGTACGCGTTCAGCCAGCGTCCAGTCCGGAATCCAGCTTCCAAACACGCCAGCATCCCGGCGAAGAGCACGAGTGACAAAGCGAGCGCGTGATCCATGAAAAGCATGCGCGACAGTATATGCCAAAGGGGAATTGCGCCGCGGTATTTGCACTTCCTGCACTCCGCAAAACGGCGACTGAGTTAAACTAAGTACATTCGTCTGGAAACGACGGAGGATCGGGACGGGCCTGTAGCTCAACGGTCAGAGCAGAGGACTCATAATCCTTTGGTTGTAGGTTCGAATCCTACCAGGCCCACCAAAGCAACCAACTGTATTATCAATCATTTATAAAACACTAATTGATTTTGTGTAAACTTTGTGCGATCTCCGAGATGAGAAGCACGCTCAGGAGCGAGCGCATGCGCGGCAGATCCGAGGGGCTTTATCTGTGGACCCGGCACTCTGGCGACTGCAAGTACGCCGACATCAAGAATGACCCGGATCAGTCTCGCCGCTGCATTTGCGTGAAGTATCTGGCTGGCACGGCGCCTGACGGAACCAACTTTCGGCAGACCACGGGGACCACGAGTTGGGAAAAGGCCCGCAAGCTGCGGTGCCTGCTATCGAGCGAGATGCCGGTCAGGCTGTAGTAGCCGCGATGGCAAAAGTAACCACGTAGCAGGAAGTTGTGCTTTAAAGCCTCTGCATCTTCCGAAATGTTGGCGCTGGCCGCATTCAGGTTTGATATTGCCTCTTTTGCGTTCGTGCCCGCGTCTACTCCCTGCTTGTCTGGTCTCGTTGCCTCTGCGATCGTCTGGTGCACTTGCTTTGTACTATCGTTGATCCTCGCCGCAGCATCTCTCGCAGAGCTGACACATCAGTACTCATCTATTCAGGTGTCCGGCCCAGGGAGTGGATGATCTCGTCATTCGCCTGGGTGTAATCCAGTTGGGACTGCAGAAGCAATGTCCGGGCGTCGAGTTCCTGGGCTGTCCCCATATCGGCCTGGGAGTTGAGAGCCTCTCCTTGCACCAGTTCCTCATGCAGAACTCGATTGGATTCGGTGCGCAAGGCCAGCAGTTCTTCGGATACCTTCTGCATTTGCTCGGTTTTTTCCAGCTTGTTGTAGGCGGTCTGCACTGTCACTTCGACATCATCGGTGAGCCGGGCGAGATTTTCTTTCGCCTGTGATAGCTGAGCCTCACGCTCGCGAAGGAGCGCACGCTTGCGCCCCGAGTCGAAGAGATCGTAGCCAAAGCGAACACCAAAAGTGCCGAAATTACGGGCCAGAAATGGAACGTTGTCTTGGTAGCTGTACCTAGCAAAGGCGTCCAAATCCGGCACATAGAGGTCGGTTTTCGCCAGGTGAACCGCAGCATTCGCTTTCTCCACATCATTGCGCGCTTCGATAATCTCGGGATGGGATGCGAGTGCCTCAGCCACACACGTTTCGCGCGTGCAGGCTAGCTGTACTTCCCCAGTGTTGGGATCAAGATCCAGCGCCGTTGTGAGTGGCAGTCCCATGGCATCGTTGAGCTGTAGCTTGAGATCGTTGAGCTGTAAGTCGGTAGTCAGCATCTCCTGTTTTACCTGCAGGAGTTGCGCGCGGCTTTCGATCAGGTTCTCTTGCAACGCGCTGCCGTATTTCACCTGCTGGACGCTTTCGCTTTGCAAATCTTGCGATGCTTTGATTCGGGCTTCGGTCGCGGCGCGGTGGACTTGCGCGATTAGAACCATGTAATAGAGCTGGTGAACTTTCAAAGCAACATCGTTCTCCGTTTGTTGCGCTTTCTGTCGTGAGGCCTTCAACTCCGCTTGCGCCATGTCGTTCGCGCGCCGGATTTTCAGCAGCGTGGTCAAGGGCTGTGTCAACTGGGTGCCACTCGTCGTCAAGTTACGCCCACCCTGGTTAATGATTGAACTTGCAGGAGGAACGGGGCTGCCTGATACAGTGCCGAGACCGCCCGCATTGATCGCTATCAGCTGGGTGTCGGTCAGATGTACGAAGTTGCTGTCATTGTGAATGGTGGGAAAATATTCGCTTTTCGCAACTTCTTTGGCGTGCTGCTTCTCCTCGATCGTGTACTCGGCGATGTGGATGTTATGGTTGTGCTGCAGCGCCAACCGTACGGCTTCGTGCAAATTGATGTGGCGAGCCGAAGCAGTATTGCCCGGCTCTCCGGCAAAGGCGTAGGACGCGGAGAGCACCAGGGTGATTAGCAACAGCTGTAATTTCCATCTCATGAGTGTGTCTCCTTAACCGACTGCAGCGTGCTGAGGTCGCCGTAGTTCAACGGCGACTTGCGCAGCAGCGCGGTCAAAAGAAGGCCCAGAACGCAAGCCCATGCCACTAAAAGGAATCCCTCGATGAGACTCAAGGTGTAGGCCTGAAGACGAATCCGTGAGCCGATCAGATCGACAGCACCGGCTACCGCCGCAGCCGCACCGGAAGACTTGGAGTTGAGTCCCGCCGATAACGCCCGAATGTTACCGTCCGTGATCCAGCTTCCCTGGGTCACGTGCAAACCCAAAAGGTTCGAGTGCAACTTCTCGCGGACGTCGAGAAAGTGGACCATGTACACGGCTCCCGTGGTTCCACCAAATAAGCGGATGACATGAAAAAACGCAGAAAATGTGAGGATCCACTGAGGCTTCGCTAACCCTCCTGAGAAGATGCCGTGCAGGATGATGCACGCCACCAGCCCGATGAGAGCAAACGCTTGTCCAACGCCCGTGAGCAGCTCGGTGCGATAGTAGTTCGCCGCCGACCAGGCGCTGGTGTATTGAGCGTCCAAACAGGCAGCGAAGGCTGTGCAGGCCAAGCCGGCAGCCAGCAAAAGTCGTGGGTCTAATTTCCGAAGCAGCAGGAGCGCAGCTACAAACGTAACCGGCAACAGTGGGAGCGCGCTCCAGATTACGGCCGGACCAATCTGATCAGCTTCGAAGCCGTGGATAGCCAGCGACTGCGGAATCAGGATGATGGTCCCGGTTAGAGTAAACCGGAACCAGAACAGCAGGGCACCTAGCAGCACCGTGTTCCATTGCCAGAGATAAGGGAGCGCCACCAGGGGGTTGGGCCCGAGTAGTCGCCGTACGAGCGCGCACAATAGCAGGAACGAGCCGGACCAGAACAATGCGTTGAATGCTCCGGAGCGCCACCAATCGAGCCGCTCTCCTTGCTGGATGGCAGCAAACATCAGGGCCAATCCCAAACTCAGGTATAAGAACCCGACGAAACTGGGGACGGGGCTGCCCTTTTTCGGGCTGGTGCCCGAGGTATTCCGTAAAAGATGCAGATCATCATCACGGGCGCGATCACGGCGGATCCCCAAAACATCCAATGCCACGAAAGATGATCGCGGTACCAGCCGTAGAGTGATGGCGCCACATTGACCGCCCCATCGATAAACGTTGCATAGAATGCAATCGTGAAAGTTAGGAACCGCAGCGGGATATTCCGAAGTGCAAATGTCAGGGTAAGGGGATAAAAGGTGCCTGACGTTAGCCCGGCGACAATCAGAATCGCAATCAGCAGGCTATAACTGTGGACAAGCGGGAGTAAGGCACAGGTCGCGGTAAATACCCCTGCCGAAAACAGAAGGACGCGGCGTGGTCCGAGTACGCCTCCGAGGTAGACGCTAAAGGGCCCGATAAACATGATGGCAGCGTTATAGGCGCTGTCGAGCCATGCACCTTCATCAAAACTAATGCCGACGTGACCCTTCAAATCTGCAAGCCCCAGCGAAAGCATGCGACCGGTAAGCGTGACGAGTCCAGCACCTATAAGAACGCCCAGAATACCTAGCAGCGGTCTGGTCGAGACTTCCGCCGGCATTGCCGCCGCCGCTGCCCGCGCAATCTCTGCTGTGGTGGAGGTTTATGATGTGGAGGCAGCCATGCTAAGCCCTGTTATCGTTTCGTCCGGACGGCGGCGGTAACCGAAAGTCCTGGGCGCAAGTTTGCTGGCCAGGTCGGTATCATCGAGCGCGATCTTGACCGGGATGCGCTGTACCACCTTGGTGAAGTTGCCGGTAGCATTGTCGGGCGGTAACAGCGCAAACTGCGATCCGCTGGCAGGGGCAATCTCAATGACCTTTCCATGGATGACCTGTCCGGGATATTCGTCAATGCGGAGCTCGGCAGGATCGCCGACTTTGACATTCGTTAACTGGGTTTCGCGATAATTCGCCTGCACCCATTTGGTCTTATCAACGAAAGCAATGACCTGCGTTCCCGGAGAGACCAACTGGCCGGGTCGAACCTGCCTTTCGCCCACGGTGCCGTCTGCGGGCGCTAAAATTCTCGTGTAGCCCTAGGTTGACCTGTGCGACGGTAAGCCCAGCCTCCTTGGCATGTAGGTCGGCGATGAGTTGGAGTTCCTGGGACTTCAGCACATCGAACCCGCGGCGTTCGGCCTCGACTGCCGATTGACTGCTGGATAACGTTGCCTTGGCCTGCTCCAGTGAAGCTTGACGGCTGAGTAGTTGCGCTTGAGAGCCTTCTTCGGCGGCCACCGCTTGCTCAATTTTCTGGCGCGTCGTGGAGTTGGTCTCCATGAGAGCTTCCTGGCGGCGGCGTTCGGGAAGACTGTGGCTCAGGTCGGCCTGGGCGGCCGCGATTCCCGCTTGCGCCGCGGAAATTCCGGCTTGCGCCTGCGTTACCCCGGCAATCGCCCGGTCGATTTTGGTTTGCTGCAATTGTTGCTCGCGCCGGATATTCTCAATGGCGGCTTTTGCCGCAGCCACCGCCGCACTCGCCTGGGCTACTTGCGCCTGATAGTCGTCGTCCTCCAGTTCGACCAGGAGGTCTCCTTTGTGCACCTGCTGATAGTCAGAGACGGCGACACTTCGAACTAGCCCGGGCACCTTCGTACTGAGTGCAGTGAGGTCGCCACGCACGTAAGCGTCGTCGGTAACCTGCTCCGCTTTGCCGCCTTCCCAGGAATTCCAGTTCCGAGTGATAGTGAATACAACCGCAGCGGCCAGCAGCAATACCAGTACCGGGGTTCCGTACCTCTGCCACTTCGGTTCCTGGGGTGCTGCAACCCGCTCGGTCTTGGCCGGCTCCGCGATTGGGGTCGGAGCCAACTTACGGGCATCGGCCATAATCAATTCCCTTCGGTTACGAAAATGTCGATCCCTAATTGTTGAGGTCAGCGTACGGTGGAGGGCACGTAAATGCCTTGGATTTTGAAGCAGGTGTGGCCCGACGGAGATGCCTTGGGCCTGATGTCCTGTACTCACCACTGCTTCCTGAGTTGCCCGTCCAAATTCGCGCTCGGCGTGCTGCGCAACAGACCTGTACAACACGGGAAACCCAATGCACTCCTTCTAATTTCTAAGATGCGGTTCGCTCCAATACTTTCGTTAGCGTCGGGAGGCGCGCTGGTCTCCGGGACTGGCGTATCTATTGGCGTTTCCTGAACTAGCGACGTTTGCGATGGTTTGTGTTACCGGCAAAGAAGCGTGTGCAGGAGAGGGTCATGGCCGAAGCTGAGAGAAAGTCTCCAATAACGCCCAGCGATGCACGATCGCAAATTCCTCCCGCGGCTGAACGGAAGCTCTCATTAGCTGTGAGTGCGCCTCGATCAGACCAAAAGCAGACCGAGGCTCAAACACGATCATTCGTGATCGCCTGGTTTTTCACCGTCATCTTCTATTTCCTTGAGTATGCGGTGAGGTCAACGCCATCCGTAATGATTCCAGAGTTGGCAACCTCGTTCCATACGACCCTGCTGGGGGTCGGTGCGATTCTTGGGTCTATTACTACACTTACTCCACAATGAGTCTGGTCGCCGGAGCATCTCTGGACCATCTGGGAGCAAAGCGCACGGTTCCCATCGGGATTGCGGTTCTGGGGATTGGCTGTCTACTGTTCAGTGTCTCGGCAGTGTCCGCAGGGAATACCGGTCGCTTGCTGCAGGGCGCTGGTTCGGCGTTCGCGTTCACCGGGGCTGTTTACCTCGCGGCGCGCGGATTCTCCGCGCGCTACCTCGCCACCGCGATCGGTGTCACGCAATGCGTCGGGCATGCTGGGCGGTTCGGCTGGACCGCTTGTCGTCGGTCCGATGATTGAGCATGGAGTAGGTGTTCACGTTGTGTGGGTCGGATTTGGAGCTAGAACGGGTGATGTGGATCTTCTTTTTGTGGCGACCCCGAAGGAACAGTTCGGTCCCCACGCGCAAGAAGGAGGTCTCGGCTCACTACTCACGCCGTACAAGATTGTATTCTCAAACCCTC
>CAVZYB010000026.1:0-61269 GCA_963779365.1 uncultured Acidobacteriota bacterium
CGCCTCGCCCAAGCTGTTCATCAACGACATCACTCCGCTGGACGAGGCGAAGGTGAGGTTGCCACGCTCGCTGCGGATTTCGATACAACTGCCGGAGGCACTGCCGGAGACGGTGGATGCGCTGCATGGGCTGTTCACGCGCTCGAAGGGCGATGCCAAGGTATTGTTCGACCTCGTGCGTCCGGGCGAGTACGTCGTGGTGATGGAAGCTGAAGGCTATAATGTGGCTGCGGACCGGGCCTTCATGAAGAGCGTGGAGCAGTTGTGCGGTCCCGACTCAATCAAGGTGATCGACTAGGACGAGAAGGTAAGCATGAAAGCTG
Organism: uncultured Acidobacteriota bacterium; assembly: GCA_963779365.1. Classification (GTDB taxonomy): domain Bacteria; phylum Acidobacteriota; class Terriglobia; order Terriglobales; family Acidobacteriaceae; genus TOLSYN. The sequence continues at coordinate 324 of CAVZYB010000026.1, forward strand.
GAATCAAGGCAGACCAGGAACTGGAAAACGTTGAGCGCCAGATTGCGCAACTGGAATCAGTTGCCGGGGGCAATCAGGAGGCGCAGAAACAGCTCCGGGCTCTGCACGGCCGGGTCGAGGGACTGCGCAGGCAGGTGAACGCAAACTTTGAAGCGTGGCAGCGCACGGAGCTGGCGCGGCATCCGCAGCGTCCCTACATGCTGGATTACGTCCAGCACATGTTCACCGATTTCTCCGAGATTCACGGCGACCGCGCCTTTGGCGACGATGCCGCGATGATCTGCGGCATGGCGCGCTTCCACGGCGAGGAAGTGCTGGTGGTGGGCACGCAGAAGGGACGCGACACCAAGCAGAAGGTGTACCGGAATTTTGGGATGCCGAATCCGGAGGGCTACCGCAAGGCGATTCGCGCCATGCAGATGGCGGAGAAGTTCGGGCGGCCGATATTCACGTTTATCGATACGCCGGGGGCTTATCCGGGACTGGGCGCCGAGGAGCGCGGACAGGGCGAGGCGATTGCGCTATAACCTGCGCGAGATGTCGCGGCTGAAGGTTCCGATCCTGGTGACCATCACCGGCGAGGGCGGCTCGCGGCGGCGCGTTGGCGATTGCGGTGGGCGACAGGGTTTTCATGCTGGAAAACAGCGTCTATTCGGTGATTTCGCCGGAGGGCTGCGCCTCCATCATGTGGCGCGACGCCGGCAAGCGCAAACTGGCCGCGCAGGCGATGCACATCACCGCGCCGGACCTGATGGGCTTCGGCATCATCGACGCGATTGTGCCTGAACCGGAGGGCGGCGCGCACACGGATCATGCGCAGATGGCGGAGAATCTGGACCGAGGTGCTGGTGGAAAGTCTGGCGGAGTTGAAGAAGCTGAGCACGGCGCAGTTGCTGGACGGGCGGTATGAGAAGTTCAGGAACATGGCGAGGTTCTTCGGGGAAGAGTAGGGGCGGGAGCGTGTGGTTGTGCTTCGCGATGATCTCAGAGCTAGTCTGGGGTACGTTTTTTCTGCAACAACGTCAGTTAAACGCGGCCTACGTTACGCTCGCAGATAGTACTCCAGGTGGGAATGAGTCGCGGATCACCCTTATGGGCGACGACGAATTAGCTGGTAGATCCTTGGCTGCGACAGTCCTCTGCCCAATCGGATGGAGGTAAAAAGCGTTAGAGAAGACAGCAACTGCAGTCGCCGCGAAGCAGGAATCTGAAGAAGAAGCGTGGAGCAAAGGCGAGAACCGTTCAACGAGTAGCCCGGATGGAATGAGGCCTTCGGCGTCGCGACATCGTGCCAAAAGAACCACGAAGCCCATATCCAATTAAACGCCCTGGTAATACATCCGGCGGTTGTATTCCGAAGACGGCTAAACTTTACCTCCGGAAGGGTCTGCTGCGTCTCTCGGGATGGCGATGAGGGTGAAGCGATTTACTCGGAGCGGCGGAAGTTGTCAGGATAAACGGGCGTTCTCCGTGAGCGTGCAAATGACGAACGGCAAGGGACGGCGAGCATCCCGCACCGCTCGGCATCAGCGGTTTCCATAGTGGTAGTAAGAACCAGTTTCTGTGGTGCCCGCCTTCTCCGAGCGATCGGAGAGCAGTGAACCTGGTCGCCTGACTCAATTTGATCCATATAGCTGTTCGATTATGGCTCAGCAACGGAGCTTTAAGAAAGAAGTTGGCCATTGTTGAATACTACAGGGCTTTTATCCGCCTATGCGCCTTGGAGAAGCTTTCTTGCGAGACCGACTACCCTTTGCATCAGGCGTGGAGCAGTTCAGGGTGCGTCTTCTTCCGCATTGATGGCTGGCTGTGGCGACGGGCTTTTGGAGACGCCGTGCTTCTTGGGGTCTTTGAGCAAGGCGACGAGGGGGATCATGACGAGGAAGACCACGCCCATGATCTTGAAGGCCTCGACGAAGGAGAGCATGGCGGCCTGCTGTTGCAATTGGCCGAAGATGGCGCCGTAGGCGCGGCGCGAGGCGGTGACTGGGTCGGAGCCTCGGAGAGCAAAGTAGCTGGGTGAACTGGTGCAGCATCGCCGAAACCTGGGGCTGGCCGGGGCGGATGTGCTCGATGAGGCGGCTCTGATGGAATTGCTGGCGGCGGGCGAGCAGGGTCGTCATCACGGCGATGCCGACGCTGCCGCCGATGTTGCGCATGAGGTTGAAGATGCTGGTGGCGTTGCCCATCTTTTCGCGCGCGGACGTGAGACATGGCGGCGGCGGAGAGCGGAATGAACATGCAGGCCATGGCTCCGCCCTGCAGCACCTGGGGCCAGAAGATGTCCCAGTAACCGGCGTTGAGGTTGAGGCCGGAGAGCATGAACATGGTGGTGGCGCCGACCAGGAATCCGACGACGAGGAGTTTGCGTACGTCCACCCGGGCGGCGATGGCGCCGACGATGAAGGTCAGGGCAAAGGAGCCGAGGCCGCGCGGGGAGAGCGCGAGTCCGGCCTGCATGCGAAGGGTAATTGAGCAGGGTCTCAAGATATTGCGGAAGCAGGACGATGCTGGCGTAGAGGCAGAAGCCAACCAGCGACATCAGGAGCACTCCGACGGCGAAGGAACGGTCTTTGAGCGCGCGCAGATCGACGATGGGGTGGTCGACGGTCATCTCGCGGATGACGAAGGCGATCAGTCCGGCGATGCAGCAGAATGCCTCGATGCGAATATCGCGCGAGCCGAGCCAATCCTTGCGCTGGCCGGTGTCGAGCAGAATTTGCAGCGATCCCAGGCCGAGGGCGAGCAGGCCGATGCCCCAGAGATCGACGCTGGCATCGCGCTTGCGCTGGAGGTAAGGCGGATCGTGGACGAAGCGCGCCATCATCATCAGAGAGAAGATGCCGACGGGAATGTTGAGGTAGAAGATCCAGCGCCAGGTGTAGTTGTCGGTGATCCAGCCGCCGAGGGTGGGGCCGACGATGGGCGCGACGATGATGCCGAGTCCGTAGGCGGCCATCGCCTGGCCGTGTTTCTCCTTCGGGAAGGTCTCCAGCAGGATGGCCTGGGCGAGGGGTTGCAGACCGCCTCCGGCGAGCCCCTGCAGGACGCGGAAGACGATGAGCTGGGGGAGACTGCTGGCCATGCCGCAGAGCAGGGAAGCAATGGAGAATCCGGCGACACAGGCCAGCAGCATTCGGCGGCGTCCGAAGTAGCTGGCCAGCCACCCGGCCATGGGCAGGACGATGGCGTTGGCGACCAGGTAGGAGGTGACGACCCAGGTGCCTTCTTCGTAGGTGGCGCTGAGATTTCCGGAGATGTGCGGGATGGAGACATTGACGACCGTGGTGTCCAGAACCTCCATGAATGTGGCGAGCATCACGGCGATGGTCACGATCCACGGATTGACCGGCGGGCGGGGGTCGGCGTGCTCATAGCGTTGGCCTGAAACCTGGCAGATTATCGCTGTCCGCGGCGCGGGTCTGTGATGCGGAACACGGCGGTCTGGTATAACTATTGAACAGCCTGAAAAAGGCGATGCGAGTCGATGTGAGGTGACTCGCCTGAGGAGCCTTGCGGGCCGCCAGAGCAGACTTGCGCTTGGTTGAATCTGCTTGCAGGTCGCTGCCGGTGGGGATGCCGACTGGTATAATGATATTCCACGCAACTCTTTGCAAGCAAGCGAATTGCGTGCCCTCGAAGGATGGCTTTTCAATGGCAAGTACCGACGTTGCCCTGGATCAGGGCACTGACAGCCGCCAACATCGCGAGCCCGTCGTAAATAACTTCAGCATCCAGGTAGCTACCGTGAACGGTTCCGGCTCACAGTCGGCGAATTCCGTGCTGATGCGCACCATTTTTCAGATGGGCGTTCCGGTGAGCGGCAAAAACCTGTTTCCCTCGAACATTGCCGGGCTTCCGACCTGGTTCACGATTCGCGTCAGCAAAGACGGATACGTGGCTCGAAAGCGCGATTCGGAGGTGCTGGTCGCGATGAATGCGGAGACCGCGGCTGACGATGTTCGCGCGCTGAAGCCCGGCTCCGTGGTGCTGTTTGACGAGCCGCTGAAGCTGGAAGCGCTGCGCGACGACCTGGTGTTTTACTCCGTTCCGTTTGACAAGCTGGTGGGGCCGGTGACGCTCCGAGGCGAAGCTGAAAAAGCTGCTGCGCAACATGGTTTATGTCGGCGTGATGGCGCACCTGCTCTCGCTGGAGATGGCGGAGGTGGAAGAGGCGATTAGCAAGCAGTTCCAGCGGCAAGGAGCGCGCTACCGAGGTGAACCTGGCCGCGGCTCGCGCCGGGTATGAGTACGCCGCCGCCAATCATCTGGCCCGCTCGCGCTTCCAGGTGCAGCGCATGAACGAGAACGCGAACAAGATCATCATCGACGGCAACTCGGCCGGGGCGCTGGGCGCGCTGTTTGCCGGAGTGACGGTGGTGCCCTGGTATCCGATCACGCCCTCGTCCTCGCTGATTGAGAGACTCTGACCGATTATCTGAAGGAATACCGCGTGGACGCCGACGGCAAGGCGACGTTTGCGGTGGTGCAGGCAGAGGACGAGCTGGCCGCCATCGGAATGGTGCTGGGCGCCTCCTGGGCGGGAGCGCGCGCGATGACCGCGACCTCGGGTCCGGGAATCTCGCTGATGGCCGAGTTCACCGGGCTGGGCTACTATGCCGAGATTCCGGCGGTGATCTGGGATGTGCAGAGGGTTGGGCCTTCGACCGGATTGCCGACGCGCACGGCGCAGGGCGATCTGCTTTCGACGGCTTTTCTTTCGCACGGCGATACCAAGCATCCGATGCTGCTGCCGGCCTCGGTGGTGGAGTGCTTTGAGTTCGGCGGGGCGGCGTTCGATCTTGGCGGAGCGGTTGCAGACTCCGGTGTTTGTGCTCAGCGATCTGGATATCGGCATGAACCACTGGGTCAGCGATCCGTTCCCGTATCCGGAGGCGCCGCTGGATCGCGGCAAGGTATTGAGCAAGGAAGATCTGGACCGGCTTGGCAGCTTTGCCCGTTATAAGGACGTGGACGGCGACGGCATCGGCTATCGCACACTGCCGGGAACCGAGCATCCCAACGCAGCATGGTTTGCGCGCGGCAGCGGACACAACGAGAAGGCGCAGTACTCCGAGCGTCCGGAGGATTACGTCAACAACCTGGACCGCCTGAACCGCAAGTGGGAGACGGCGCGCAGCATGGTTCCGGCGCCGGTTGTGGAGCGCAGCGCGCCGGGCGCGAAGGTTGGCATCATCGCCTACGGCTCGTCGCACTGGGCGGTGGTGGAGAGCGTGGACGAACTGCAGCAAGAGCAGGGAATCGCCGCGGATTACCTGCGGGTGCGCGCCTATCCGTTCAGCGCGGCGGTCAACGAATTCATCGCCGCACATGAGCGCGTTTATGTGATCGACCAGAACCGCGACGCGCAGATGCTGCAACTGATCAAGATGGATATTGCGGCGGCAGAGGTGGTGAGGCTGCGCAGCATTTGCCACTACAGCGGACTTCCGCTGGAAGCCCATTTCGTCACCGACAGCATTGTGTCGCAGGAGCAGAAGTAATGGCCACGGCACCGAATCCTCAGGATGAGGTGAGACCGACTAACCGCATCGGACTCTCCGTGCTGGATTATCGCGGCGGCAAGACTACGCTTTGCGCCGGTTGCGGACATAACGCGATCTCCGAGCGCATCATCGACGCGTTTTACGAGATGGGCATCGAGCCGGAGCAGGTTGCCAAGCTGAGCGGCATCGGTTGCTCGTCGAAGAGTCCGGCGTACTTCATGAGCCGCGCGCACAGCTTCAACGCCGTGCACGGACGCATGCCGGCCATTGCTACCGGCGCGGCGGTGGCCAATCACAAGATGCTGTACATCGGAGTGAGCGGCGATGGCGATACGGCCTCGATTGGCATGGGACAGTTCGCGCACCTGATGCGCCGCAATCTTTCGATGATCTACATCATCGAAGACAACGGCGTGTATGGATTGACCAAGGGGCAGTTCTCGGCGACCGCCGATTTGGGCTCGAAGCTGAAGACCGGCGTGGTCAACGAACTGCCGGCGATGGATACCTGCGCGCTGGCGATTGAGTTGGGCGCGACCTTTGTGGCGCGCAGCTTCTCCGGCGACAAGAAGCAATTGCAGGCGCTGCTGAAGGCGGCGATTGCACACAACGGAACGGTACTGCTGGACGTGATTTCGCCATGCGTGACGTTCAACGATCACGAGGGTTCGACGAAGAGCTACAAGTTTATAAGGACCACGAAGAGCCGCTGCATGACATCAACTTCGTGCCTGCATTCGAGGAGATCGACGTGGAGTACGAAGCCGGGCAGCGGGATCGATATCGCGCTGCACGATGGCTCGAAGATGCGATTGACCAAGCTGGAAGAAGACTACAATCCGACCGACCGCATTGCAGGCGCTGACGCGGCTGGCTGAGGCTCGCGAGAAGGACGAAGTGCTGACCGGATTGTTCTATCTGAATCCGGAGCAGCCGAGCTTTACCGATATGCTGAACCTGGTGGACGGGCCGCTGGGGACGCTGCCGCAGGAGATTCTGCGGCCCTCGAAGAGCGTGCTGGATGAGATTATGGAAGAGTTCCAGTAAGGCGTCAGGTTGGACGCAGCGGGCGCGGAGAGAATCCGCGCCCTTTTTGCTGCGAGGCGGTTGGCCTCTATAATCGTTTTTGCAATCTGAATCTGCACTCAGCATCAATTGACGGAGTCTTTGTGGCCTACAACGATCTGCGTGAATGGATAACGGCGCTCGACAAAGCCGGCGAACTCAAGCGCATTAAAGCCGAAGTCGATCCTGTACTGGAAGTCACCGAAATTACCGACCGCGTCTCCAAGTGGGGCGCACGCAACGGGCAAGGGCCGGGCGGTCCGGCGCTGCTGTTTGAGAACGTGAAGGGACATCCTGGGCACAAGATTTTCATCAACCAGTTTGGCTCCGAGCGGCGCATGAATCTTGCGCTGGGGTCCAACTCGCTCGATGAGATTGCCGAGCGGATTCATCAGATGATGGACGTGAAGACGCCGCAAGGGATTGCTGGAAAAGATCAAGATGCTGCCGATGCTGGCGGAGCTGGGAAATCTGTTTCCCAAGCGAGTCTCGACGGGGCCATGCAAGGAAGTGATCAAGCGCGATAATTTTTCGCTGCTCGATTTTCCGATTCTGCAATGCTGGCCGCAGGACGGGGGACGGTTCATCACCCTGCCTTGCGTGATGACGCGCGATCCGCGCACGGGAAAGCGCAATATCGGGATGTATCGCATGCACGTTTACGACGCGACCAGCACGGGGATGCACTGGCAGCGGCACAAGAACGCCGCCGAACATCAGCGCGAGTTGATGCGGGCGGCAGTGGCGAACGGGCCGACGCTGGGCAAGACTTCTTCGGTGGACATCATGGCGCGCAGCGGCGGCGGCAGCATCGCCATACAGGGCAAGCCGGTGAGCGGGCGGATGGAAGTTGCGGTGGCGATTGGCACCGATCCGGCGCTGACGTTTTCGGCGATTGTTCCGGCGCCGCCGGAGATCGAGGAGTACATGATCGCCGGTTTCCTGCGCGGCAAGCCGATGGAGGTGGTGAAGTGCGAGACGGTCGATCTGGAGGTTCCGGCCAATGCGGAGATCGTGCTCGAAGGATATATCGACATCGGTGAGATGAAGGTGGAGGGGCCGTTCGGCGATCACACCGGATTCTATTCGCTGGAGGATCTGTATCCGGTGTTTCACGTGCAGTGCATCACGCATCGCAAGAATCCGATCTACGCGGCGACGATTGTGGGCAAGCCTCCGCAAGAAGATGCGTGGATGGCGCTGGCGGTCGCGCGCATCTTCCTTCCCGCGGCCAAGATGATGATTCCGGAGCTGGTGGATTTCCATCTGCCGCCGGAGGGCGTGGCGCATAACCTGATGATTCATCTCGATTCGCAAATCGTATCCGGGACAGGCGCGCAAGGTGATGAATGCGATCTGGTCGCTGGGGCAGGCGATGTTCACCAAATGCATTGTGGTGGTGGACGAGGATTGCGACGTGAAGGATCTGCGCGAGGTTACACTGCGCGCGCTCAACAACATCGATCCCGAGCGCGATATTCAGTTCATGCTGGGGCCGGTGGATACGCTGGACCACGCTTCGCGACTGCCGAACTTCGGCAGCAAGATGGGGATTGACGCGACGCGCAAGTGGTCAACCGAAGGCTTCGACCGCCCATGGCCGGATGAGGTTGAGATGTCCGACGAGGTGAAGGAGCGCATCACCCGGCGGTGGAAGGAATTCGGATTGGAGTAGGAGTCGGAGTAGATTCGCGAGAATGCGCCTCGGCAGGGGCGCATTTCTTCAGCGCCTGATCGGCGGATTCACTCGACAGGGCAAAATGGATTCGCTGCGCGATTGGCGGGTGCGAATAGCTCCAGAAGACGAGTAAGGGCGAAGGGTTCGGGTAGGAGTAGGACTTCTCGCCGAGCACTTGGAAGGCTTGGGCGGCAACCTGGCCAGCGTCTTTCGTAACCGGGCGCGTGACCGACAGTCCGTAAGCATCGGCTTGGTGCTCCTCCCATCGGCTGAAGGCGTTGCCCAGCGGTTCGCCGAAGAATGAGAGAACAGCGGCCAGCAGCATCAGCAGGGGGAGCGAAGACCAGTCGCCAAGGGAGCGAATCTGCCAACGCTGCGCCGTAGCGGGCGAGCGCGGCTTGGGCGAGGCGCTGGGTGAGCCAGAGTCCGGCAAACAGCAGCAGGGCGCTGAAGGCAAGGCCCAGATAAATGTGGTGGAGAACGTAGTGTCCCATCTCATGGCCGAAGACGAACAGGGTCTGCGGCAGAGTGAGGTCGCGGGCGGTGGTGTCCCATACCACGATGCGCTTGGTTGCGCCGAAGCCGGTGACGTAGGCGTTGTAGGTGGTCAGTTTGTCGCTGGCGTGCATCAGGAAGATGCGCGATTCGGGAATCTCCAATCCCGCGGAATGGGCCAGGCTCTGGAGTTGCGCCGTCAGCTCGGGATTGGTCTTCGCCAAGCGGTTCGAAGCGGTTAAATAGCGGGTCGATGAGTACCGGGGCGGCGAAGACCACGGCGGCCATGATGGGCAGGGTAAGCAGCCACGCGTAGAACCACCAGCGCCTGGGGGCACGGCGAATGACCGCGTACAGTCCCCACAAGCGTGAGGGTGGCAAAGATCAGGATCAGCAACTCGGCCTTGGCCCAATCCGCCAGCCAGGAGCCCCAGCCCTGCACGCTGAGTCCATAGGCGAGGGAGATGTGGTGGCCGTAGAGTTCCAGCGGCAACTCAAAGAACGCGAGGGTGAGCAGCAGGACGGGAACGAAGATCGAGCGCCTGGAGCAAGTCGCTGTCCTGGAGATGGATTCCACGACGCGCTGCACCTTGGGGCCAAAGCGCACGGCGATCAGCGCCGCCAGCACGGCCAAGCCAAAGAGGGTGGAGGCCAGCGAGAGCACCACGCCGGTGCGGTGCAGAGCCCTCGGACTTGCGAAGCTGCTCGGGAGTGAGCGTGTAGGCGGTGACGGTGCGCTGGGCGACGGCTTCTCCGGGTGAGGGATTGTGGCGGCGAGGACATGGCGTGTAAATCGGCTGGCGAAGGCGGTAGATTACCGCTAAATGCTCATTCATTGCGATTCCCTGTGGAAAAGCGCATCACAACCCGCGATGCACGCCATTCGATGGCTGGTTGCGCCACATAGTACAACATGTTTGCCAAAGCAGTGCTGCAGGGGAGAGCATAAGTTGTTTGGGATAGTGATGTTGACTCCATAAGGAAGTGATTCATACAGATGCCGACAGGGCAAAAAAACACTCCAACGGAAATTGCAGCAGCCAAGGGAAAGCTTGGAATATTGATCGTCGGACTGGGCGCGGTGGCGACTACATTTGTGGCCGGCGTGGAGGCCGTACGCAAAGGCATTGCGGCGCCGATCGGTTCGTTGACGCAGATGGGGACCATTCGCCTGGGCAAGCGCACGGATGGACGTTCCCCCTGATTAAGGACTTTGTTCCTCTGGCCGAGCTCAATGACCTCGTCTTCGGCGGCTGGGACATTTTTACCGACAGCGCCTATGAAGCGGCGGCCAATGCCAAGGTTCTCGAAAAGGAGCTGCTGCTCCAGCTTAAGCCGTTCCTGGACACCATCAAGCCGATGCCGGCGGTCTTCGACCACGAGTACGTGAAGCTGCTGGACGGGCCGAACGTGAAGAAGGGCAAGAACAAGCTGGATCTGGCCGAGCAGCTTCGCGCCGATATTCGCAACTTCAAGAAGGAGAACCAGTGCGACCGGCTGGTGATGATCTGGTGCGCCTCGACGGAGAGCTTCCAGACGGCGAGCGAGGTTCACGCGCTCGGTGGCAGCCTTTGAAAAGGGGATGGCGGCGAACGATCCGAACATCTGCGCCCTCGCAGATTTATGCCTACGCGGCACTGCAGGAGAGCGTGCCTTTCGCCAACGGCGCGCCGAACCTTACGGTCGATCTGCCGGTGATGCAGGAGCTTTCGCGCAAGAACAATGCGCCGATTGCGGGCAAGGACTTCAAGACCGGGCAGACGCTGATGAAGACGATTCTGGCGCCCGGCTTCAAGGCGCGCATGCTGGGAGTGAACGGCTGGTTCTCGACCAACATTCTGGGCAACCGCGACGGCGAAGTGCTGGAAGATCCGGGCTCGTTCAAGACCAAGGAAGAGTCCAAGCTGAGCGTGCTGGACGAGATTCTGCAGCCGAAGCTGTATCCGGAGCTGTACGGCAATATCTTCCACAAGGTTCGCATCAACTACTACCCGCCGCGCGGCGACAACAAAGAGGGCTGGGACAACATCGACATCTTCGGATGGCTCGGCTATCCGATGCAGATCAAGGTGGATTTCCTCTGCCGCGACTCGATTCTGGCGGCGCCGCTGGCGCTGGATATCGTGCTGTTCCTCGATTTGGCGGCGCGTTGCAGCGCAGTTGAAGGGAATCGGCATCCAGGAGTGGATGAGCTTCTACTTCAAGTCGCCGATGACCGCTCCGGGACTCTATCCGGAACACGATCTGTTCATCCAGATGATGAAGATGAAGAACACCCTGCGCCACATCAGGGGCGAGGAGCTGATTACCCACCTCGGACTGGAGTATTACGACTGAGTGCTGCGGGTTTTTGCGGAAAGGCAGGAGCTTCGGCTCCTGCTTTTTCTGTAGTGGAGGCGGAGCGGAAACAACTGCTAGACTGGAATGAAATTTTGCACGCGACGGCACCCGAAAGTGAAATCAAGCATCGTAATACGGATGAAACGGCTGGGGTTGTATTCGCTGATCGCGGTATTGTTGCTGGCTTCTGGACTGTGGGCCGAAACGCAAGGAACCTTTCGTGGCGAAGTGGTGCATGCGCCGCGCGGAGAGCGGTCGTCTGGCCTGCTGTACCTGATGGGACGGGATGGCAACGTGCGCCGCGTGGTTGTGGCTCGGGCGGCAATCGTTTATGACTCTGCCGTGCCAACAGGAGAACGCGTACAGCCGGCAGGGCAAGCTTTGGTTCCCGGACGAAGTGCGAGTCACTGCCTTGGTGGACGCGGCAGCGGCGAGTGGACAGCCTCACGGGTAGAGGTGATAGCCACCACGCCGCCGAATTCGAGGATGACTACGGCGAGGATGGAAGTAGTGGACCGGACGAGGTCACGTCTCCTAGCGTGGATGCGGTCCCCTCGCGCACGATTTAGTCAGAGGACGATTTAGTCAGGCACAGGGACGGCTGAGCGCCAGTCTCGGAAGCAGGACGATAGGCTCGATTTAGTACCTCGACAGGGTGAAGCACCGGATAAGGGAGCTCCTGATTGAACTGAATCCGGCAGCTCAGACAGTCGGTCACCAGCGTCTCGGGATTTATGGCTTTGATCTTCTCCATCAAGCGGCTTCCCATCGCCAGGGAGATCGCGTGGAACTCCTTTTTGAAGCCCATAATGCCGGAAATCCCGCAGCAGTCGAAGGCTCCTCCGACATTCTCCATGGAAATCCCCGGCACGAAGCTGAGCAGCTCCGCCCACGGTTGGCCCATGTTCTGCTCCTTCAGATGGCAGGGCGCGTAATACGCCATTCGATCGCTCACCGGGCTTAGAGAGCGGTTGAACTTTCCAAGGCGATCCAGTTCCCTGAGGTACTCTCCGGCGTCGTAGCTATGGCTGGCAATCTTGATCCGGGTTCGCCCGTCGATGGCGGCGAAGTAACCCTCGTCGTGAAGCAAGCCACGGATGATCAGCATGACCGGCAAGGGCGGTTTGCTGCGGCGCGGCGAGGCGGGCGTGGCACGACCTTGCGGATTGGCTTCCTCCTGGAGAATGCGTTCGATCACCTTGTTCTGATCGCCTCCGGCTTCGGCCATCATCGTTTTCAGGACCTCGCGGTATTCCTTCGAAAGATAAGCGCCTTCGCTCAACACTCCCTTCAGCATGTAGCCGCACGTCGGACAGGAACAGACGATGTCGTAGCCGTCATCGACCGCGTCTTCGAGTTGCCGCAGATTGTAGTTGGCGAGGTCGAAGGTGAAGGGCCGGTCACCTTCCAACAGACTTGGCATGCCACAGCATTTTTGCTCGGGGAAATAAACGGTAACGCCGTTTCGCTCGAGGACTTCAACCGTGGACTTGGCTACCTCGGGAAACAGGTACCGGGCAGTGCATCCTGCAAAGTAAGCAACTTTGGGGCCGGTGGTCTCGCGCTTCAGGTGAAGATTGCGCTTTCTTGCCCATGCATCGAAGCTCTGGGGCGGTAACTTCGGGAGCTTCCTCTTGGGATGAATCCCCGCCAGTTGTTTTGCCAGGTTGGCGATAGGCTTGATCTCTGAGAGCAGGTTGGTCAGCCTTGGATAGGCCCCGCAAATTTTTCCGACGCGCTCGACGTCTTCCAGCACCCGAATCTCCGGCTTCAGACCGTCCCGGGCGATAAACGCATCCTTGGCCTCCCGGATATCGGCGCGAACTGTGAAACAGGTACACAATCCGCACATGTTACAGAGATCGATCAACCTTCTCAGTTCGTCGGAGGTGATCTTCTTGTCTTTCTCTTTCTCCCGGTCATGGAGCTGGAACAATCTGGGGAAGAACAGGCACGGGGTGTCCTCCATCGATCTTCTGCACTCATCACAATTGGTACACAACTCAATCACTTTGCGGGCCAGGTCTTCCGGTTCACTGCTGGACATGTAAATCCTTCTGTGGTCTTGCTTGCTTAAACACTAAAGCGTTCGCTCGCTGTTTTCAACGAACTCTTGCAGCCACGCCGAAATCTCGTTGCGCACCCGGGCGAAAGCCTCCAGTTGCTGCTCTGAAGGTGCGCGCGCCGGGTCCTCGAAGTTGTGATGAACAGCCTTGCCACCAGGAAAGTACGGACAGGCTTCCCGGGCGTTATCGCATACGGTGATCACATAATCGAACTGCTGATCAGCAAAGTCATCCACTGACTTCGATCGATGTTGAGAGATGTCGATTCCCCTCTCGCGCATCGCAAGGATTGCGTTCGGGTTCAGGCCGACCGGTCTGGCTTCCCGCGCTGAACACCTCGAAACGATCTCCCGCAATGCTGCGCAATAGCCCTTCCGCCATTTGGCTACGCGCCGAGTTCCCTGTGCATAGAATTAGAACCCGTTGTTTCTTCATTGGGCGCTCTTCCGATACTCATAGGGGATCGCCATAACCCGTTGACCGGTTACCGCCTCGGCAAAGTAGCGGCGCTGGAAGAACAATGCAACGTTTACCAGCGCGATCATCACGGGAACCTCGACCAAGGGGCCGATGACGGCGGCGAATGCCGCCCCGGAGTTGATACCAAAGACTGCGACCGCGACGGCGATGGCCAACTCAAAGTTGTTCGACGCGGCGGTGAAGGAGAGCGTGGCGGTCTTGGCATAGTCCGCGCCGAGCTTCTTCCCCATATAAAACGACACCAGGAACATCACGACGAAATAAATCAGCAGCGGAACGGCAATCCGGACTACATCCAGCGGCAGACGAACGATGTATTCGCCCTTCAGCGAGAACATGACAAAAATCGTGAACAACAGGGCAATCAGAGTCAGCGGGCTGACGCGCGGAACGAAGTTGTGGTCGTACCACTGGCGGCCCCGGGCACGAACCAGCACAGTGCGGGTCAAAAATCCCGCCAGGAACGGAATGCCGAGATAAATAAAGACACTCTTGGCAATTTCGCCAATGGATACGTTTACAACCGCACTGTGCAGTCCGAGCTTGGCGGGCAGGACAGTGATGAATATCCACGCGTACAGCGAATAAAAAGAACACCTGAAACAGCGAGTTAAACGCCACCAATCCAGCGGCATATTCGGTGTCTCCCTTGGCCAGTTCGTTCCATACGATGACCATGGCGATGCAACGGGCCAAACCGATCATGATCAGTCCAGCCATGTATTCGGGATAGCCGCGCAGGAAGACTACGGCCAGCACGAACATGAGGATGGGACCGACAACCCAGTTCTGTACGAGGGAAAGGCCGAGCACGCGCTTGTTGCGGAAAACCTCGTGCAACTCCTCGTACTTCACTTTGGTGAACGGTGGGTACATCATCACGATCAGTCCGACGGCGATAGGGATGGACGTGGTGCCTACGCTGAATCGGTTGAGGAACGGAACAATTCCGGGATACAGCCAACCAGCAGCGACGCCGACTGCCATTGCGGCAAAGATCCAGGCGGTGAGGTAACGATCAAGAAAACTCAGGCGTGAAGAGACCTTGCTCATTGTCCACTGGTTCCTTTCTGCAATTTCTGGCTACGCGCCAGCGCCGAGTAGGGTTTCCATTCGCTGATGGTGCAGGATCCGGTTGCGATGGCTTTCTTAAGTTTGTGGGAGTCCTCGATAAGGACTTCCGATCGCAGGAAAACGCTCCGCAGAAGTGCGAATAACAGTTTGTGAACTTCCTCATCGGGCTGCGCCAGACGGTAATAGATTCGCGTGCCTTCACGCCGGTCGAGGATGAGGCCGGCATTCTTGAGGTAGGTGAGGTGTCGCGAAGTGTTTGGCTGCGAAGTTTCCAGTACGTAATGAATGTCGCAGACGCAGAGTTCGCCATGGAGGAGGAGATTCAGGATCCGCAACCGGTTCTGATCAGCCAATCCCTTAAAGTAACGTTCCAGTTCTCTCATGTGTGGCCTCTAGTCCTGAAATGGGAGATGCATTTTCGTCTACTGTTTTGAATCTTTGGCGAAGCCGACCGCGGATGGGTACGGGGGACGGGGCGTACCATTTTAGTTACATAGCATCATACCACTATACATCCATAAGCATATACGAGTAGTGCAGGCGTTTCGGTGAGCTGAATCACATTGCAAGCCCTTTATTGACGCCGCAGGTGAGACAAAGCAGGAAACGGGGAGAGGCCGGAATACAAGGGTTTGAAGGGTGGAAGAGTGCAAGTCGAGATGGGTTTGGAACTGGGCTCGTGTTCGCGTTTAGCTGGGCAAGCGGAATTTGAAAAGTCACGCGACCGTTTCTGGCTGCTACCGGACGTGGAATTTCATGATGTGGGCAAGAAAAGTACCCGTCAAAAAAGATTTGGAAACAGAGCTCCCCGATGTATGATGCCTTGCCCACTCCTGAGGCTCCGCAAAGAAAGAAAGACTGAAACTAGACGAAAAACTGTGAATTGGATGAAAGGAAATAGAAATGAACAAAAATCACCGACGGGCTGCACAGTTAGTGGTACTGGTTCTACTCCTCGCGGCTTTGGCATTTGGACAGACACCTGCGCCAGCATCTGCCAGCGGCACCACTGACCTGCTCGAGGTCCTTCGTGCGAAGGGCATTCTTACTCAGCAAGAATATGATGCGTTGAAGCAGCGCGTTGCGGCTCCGACCCCGACACCGGAAGCAGCTATGCCGATGCCGGCACCACAAACCCACACGCCGTTTGTAACCATGATGGACACCGGCATTGGAATGCACGTAGGAGAAGTCGACCTGAAGTTCTCCGGCGAATTGAACGCATTCTACGTACACGACAGACCGTCGCGTGGGGCAGACCCGGCAATCGGCGGGTTGGCGGATTCGGCACTGGTTTCTAATTCATCGGTTCGCGAGGGCTTGCTCCCGTCGGACTTCAACGTAACGGTCTCGACCAGGCAGGCGGGGTTGGACATTACGGCCGACTTCGGCTTCTATCCTGGCATCAATAGTCAAGCTGTAGGGCTTGGTGGTTTCTACGTACAAGGCGGACAGACCACGGGCTTCGGTACCCCTGGCGTCGATATGCGCCAACAGTACGCCACGGTGGGTAACAAACACATCGGTACTTTCAAAATCGGTCGTGACATCGGCTTGTTCGGTCAGGAAGCGATCCTGAACGACATGACGATTTTGGCTGTTGGCAGCCCCAACGGCAACGTTCACCCAGGCAGCGTCTCGCTGGGCCGAATCGGCGTTGGCTATATCTATACCGACTTCGTCCCGCAGATCAGCTATACGACGCCTTCGATGGGCGGATTATCGCTAGGCTTCGCAGTCGTGCAACCGTTCGACGACCTGTTCAGCACCGGACTTAATGCTGGACTGAACACTGGGCTCAGCGCTACGCTGACCGGACATGGTCAGCCTATGTTCCAGGCCAAGGCCGCCTACACTGTACCCACCAAGGGACCTGTGAAGGCTAGTCTCTGGCTCAATGGTATTACCCAGAGCCTGGAAGCCGCCACGCCTGCTCAAGGTCTTGCGGCCGGTCTCAACGTAGGGGATAACGTGCGGGCGTCCGGATTCGATGGCGGCATTGAAACTCACGGCCGGTCCGGCCAGTCTTGTAGCTTACGGTTACAACTGCCGCGGAATCGGGACAGAAGGTCTGCTCTTCTTGTCTACGGACCCGGCGGGACACCCACGCGAGTCCAGGGGCGGCTACGTCCAGGGTAACTACACCATCGCCAAGAAGACGACGTTTGGCTTTAGCTACGGCGCAAGCCATCTCGAGCCTAACCAGCTTCGACAAGACGAGCACTACTTTGTCGTCCCTGCTTAAGTCGAACTGCATCGGAAGTTGCCCAGATCCGCTATGCACTCACCAAGTGGGTCACTCCGATCGCAGAGTACACACACACACGTTCCACGGCGCACAATAGCTCCTTCATCGCCACCGAAGACTCGGTTGCACTCGGCGCGATTGTGTTCTTCTAGAGCGCTCTAAAGTTGACTGCATTCCGTGAAGGATCGCCGGCAAGCTAGAGCTGGCTCCTTCACGGGATACGTCTTTTTTCAGGCAGTCTGGGCAGAAAAGAATCGAGCTTTTGGAGGGGAATACTCAAAGCAAGGACGCCTGGCCGAGTTGGTGCAAAGCACAGGGCGCTAAGTCTTTGACAGGGATCTGGGAACCGTACGATGTGCGGGAGCAGATCGTGAAATTGGTCCGGCGTTGGTCAGAGGCGACTCAGATCAGCGCCGGAAGCTTTATGACTGGATTGCGCTAATGTACGGCGCTAGGCAGGACCGCGCCCTGCGGCAACCGATTGTTCTTCCGCGGCCAAACGGTGAATCTGTTCGCTCCATTCCTGATTTCTGGTCGGGCAACTCCCCGAATGTCGCAACGTCCAATAGAAATCCTTTGTATCGCCGCAGGGCAAGCGCGTGGGCTTCGCAATAGTCGGCACAGCAATCGGAGACGATGGCTGCCAGGAAGCCGACCTGGGCGGCCGAGGTCGCGGTGAAAATCACGCAAACCGATGTAACCAATCCTGCAACGAGCAAGAATCGCTTGTTCTTCGAGCGCAGGTACGGCAGTAATTCGGGATGGTGAAAGCCATTCTGCGTCTGCTTCTCGATAACTTTTTCGCCCGCTTGCTCCACGGCGAAATCCAGTACTTCTGCTCCGTTGGTGCCGCGAACACAAGGCGACCTTCCACGCAGCAGATAACGGGGTAGCCAATCGGTTTTGTCGGGACTGAATACTTCCCGTAGATGAATGACTTCAATCCCGGATTGGCGGCAGAACTGAAGCAACTCTACTGTGTTTTGTTGAAAATGCGGGAAATCGGTTTGTAGCTGGTCTGTCCAGAAGTCGTGTTGCACATCGACGAGTAAGAGAGCGAAGGACTGCCAATTCTGCTCCGACATGTTGCTGTGCTTTGATCCGCAATCTGGTTCCAAAGCTTCCCCCTTGGGCACCCGCGGGCCTCTCGTTGGCGGCTCCGCTATGCGTTACAGATACAACAGCAACCCTAGATGAAGCGGCAGGAGCGCTGTCACGAATATAGGTGATGGTGGTCACGGAGTCCATGTCAATTTGGCGATATAGCTTATGTGATGCGACGGTCCAGGGGGTGGGGCGAACGGCACGACGGTGCCTTTCAAGCAACGAGGGATCCGCTTCAACCCTTGCTCTCAGCCGAAGGCATTGGAGCCTGAGTAACGTCTTCATTCTTTAGCTAGTCTGTTCCACTCTGCTCGACAGCCTAAGGATTACACTGGAAACGCTGCAACCTCCCGAACTGGAAAGGAGACTTGATGTCGGTGTTACCAGTACAGGCAAATTCCTTGCCTGAATGTCACTCCAGTGGGGCCCCTGATTCGTCGTGCTTGCGGTTACTTCGCCTTTCGATTACGAATCTGTGCAATTTTCGCTGCCGCTACTGTATGCCCGTAAAGGGGGTACGGAAGATCTGCGCACGATGACCTTCTACCCTTGGAAGGCTTGGTAGGACTGGTTCAGTGGTTATCTACAAATAGCGGGATCAATCGGGTGAGAATCACCGGCGGCGAACCCCTGGTGCGTCCGGGTATCGAGCATCTGATCGAGGCGTTATCAGCAATCCCGGAAATGAAAGAAGTGTCGTTGACCACGAACGCTTCATTACTGCCTCAGATGGTTCAGGGGCTGAAGAGCGCGGGGCTCAATCGCGTCAATATCTCCATCGACTCTCTGGACGAAGAACGATTCGCGGACGTAACCCGCGGAGGAAATCTCAAAAGCACACTGGATGGTATTGAGGCCGCACAAAAAGCTGGACTGACGCCCATCAAACTTAACGCCGTGTTGCGGCGCTCCGCATGGAAACAGGATGTGCCGCGCCTGTTGGATTTTGCGGCCAGCACTGGTTTTGAGATTCGCTTTATCGAGTTGATGCGTACCGGAACGGAGCGCGCCTGGTGCGAATCCGAATATATCTCTGTGGATGAGGTCTGCAACGGGTTGGAGCGCCGAGGTTCTTCCAGCGGAGCAGCAGACCCGGAGCCCCGCGCGAAGGACATTGGTAAATTGGCGCGGAACTCTACTGACAGTGGGCTGGATCACACCTCGTTCTCATCCGTTTTGTCAGCATTGCGAGCGCTTGCGGATGGACGCGCGAGGCCAGATTCGCCGCTGTTTGATGGATGCAACGACGCTGGATTTGCCCCGGGTGTTGGGGACGATGGACGATCTGGCCGCCCGGCAGGAGTTCCGAGCCTATATTGCCGGAAAAATTCCGCCGCAAACCATGGATAGCCAGTTTGCGATGAGCCAGATCGGAGGATAAGAATGGGCGAGTTGACACACCTGGACAGCCAGGGTCTGCCTCGCATGGTGGACGTTAGTACAAAGGCAGAAACCATGCGTGAGGCCGAGGCCGAAGCTGTGCTTTGGGTAGGGAAAGAAGTGATGGGGCATATCCGCGATGGCCGGACACCGAAGGGCAACATCTTTGAGACAGCGCGGATTGCTGGAGTTATGGGGGCAAAACGCACCTCTGACCTGATTCCACTCTGTCATCCGCTGATGCTCACGCATGCCTCTGTGGATATGGAACTATTGGATGATCGTATCGTGATCCGGACTACGGTCAGGACTCGGGGCTCGACCGGAGTCGAGATGGAAGCACTCACGGCTGCTTCGGTTGCCGGGCTGACCTTATATGACATGCTGAAGGCGCTGTCAAAGGAAATGCGACTGGATGGACTCCGGCTTCTGGCAAAATCCGGCGGACGCAGCGGTGAATACCGCGCGGAGCCCTACCGTGGCTGACGGGAAGCTGTTGCACATTTGCATTTCAGCAAAGAAGGGAATTGCCAAGCACGAAGTTCCCTGCGCTCGCATTACGGTTGAGCATGGATCTGGAAGGCGATGCGCACGCTGGAGGATGGCATCGGCAGGTGAGTCTGCTGGCGCATGTGGATATTGAGGCGATGCGCGCCAAGGGCTTAGTGCTGGAACCGGGCGCATTCGGCGAAAACCTTGTCATAGATGGACTCCAGACAGACGAACTTGGGGTTGGCTCGCGCCTTAGGATTGGACCGGTACTGCTGGAGTTAACCCAGATTGGGAAAGTCTGCCACACGCGTTGCGCAATTTATTACGCCACTGGCGACTGCATCATGCCGCGCACTGGGCTTTTTGCACGGGTACTGGAAGGCGGAGAACTGATGCCCGGCGCTTCCGTCGAAGTCGTGCACAGGGTTGCTCGATCGGTGATTCAGGCCGCGGTCATCACGATCTCGGAAAGTAGCGCGGCAGGTGCGGCATTTTATACGGCCGCGCCTGCGCTTTCCGAACTCCTGCGCGCTGGGCTCCAGGCGCGCATTGCGTGGACACAGACGATACCGGGCGAGATCGAACTGGTTTCAGCGGCGTTGAAGGAACTCTGTGATCGGCGGGTTGATTTGGTAATAACCATCGGCAGTGCGGGGATATCCGCGCGCGACGTTGCTCCGGAGGCCACTCGAAACGTGGTCGACCGCGGGTTGGCGGAAATTGTTGAAGCCATGCGTGCGGTTTCGGCGGAAGAGGATTCGATCGCATTGCTAACCCCAGCAGTGGGCGGAGCGAGGCGCGAGACTTTGATTGTGAACTTGTCTGGAAGTCTGAATAGTGCAATGGAGAGCCTGAATGCGATCTTGCCTGCGCTTCCGGATGCGGTGAAGATGTTGCGCGGCGAAACAGCGCATTCGGAGCGTGCGAAAGAACGGTTGATCACGCTTTAGAGCGGGGCAGCCTCCGAGTTGCAGCCCATGTCCACAAGCTTCAATGAGTTTGGTGGTCGGGCCGAGTGTATTGCAAACGAGAGAGGAAGAAACAACGCGGCAATGACGAGTTTTAAGAACGCCAGCAACGCGATTCTCCGCCAATCGGCTCTCTTGGGAGTCGATGCAGAATGGCTTTTTGAGTCCTTGTAATTTTGTGCTCTGGAATCCTAAAAAATATTTGATTACCGTCCGATTTCCATTTACACCGAACCGGTTTTTCTATGCTACACTCCGGGCGTTCTTCGAAAGTAAATCGAGTAAACGCTTTACACCAAGTGGTTCTGTGCTACACTTCCGAGCGTTCCCAAAGAAGCAAGGTTCGGTTGTAGCCTGCAGAGACCGCACGAAAATAAAGCTGGATTGAAGTTGTCCTGTAAGTCAGTTTCGTACTACAATCCCGCGGGTCGCCAATAAGTGGGCCGAGCTGGAAAGAAAGCGATAACGATCAACAGTGCAGCTTTAAGACTCCGAAAACGCAACAAACTAAAACAAAGGAGAAACACACCGTGGCATTAGCAGATCAGACTTATGGTTTTTTCATTCCTACAGTTACGTTGTTGGGCGTTGGAGCAGCGAAGGACGCTGGGACTCAGGCAAAGGCACTTGGAGCGACCAATCTTCTTATCGTTACGGATGCTGGTCTTGCGAAGATCGGAGTTGCTGACCAGATCAAGAAGTTGATCACTGATGCCGGCCTGAAGGCTGTCATCTACTCGGGCGCAGAGCCGAATCCGACCGACAAGAACGTCCGTGACGGCGTGAAGGCCTACAAGGAAAACAAGTGCGACGGCATCGTCTCGCTTGGCGGCGGCAGCTCGCACGACTGCGGCAAGGGCATTGGCCTGATGATCGCCAACGGCGGCGACATCCGTGATTACGAAGGCGTCAACAAGTCCACGAAGCCCATGCCTCCGTTCCTGGCGATCAACACGACCGCTGGCACGGCGAGCGAAATGACCCGCTTCTGCATCATCACCAATTCCGACACGCACGTGAAGATGGCCATTGTTGACTGGCGCGTAACTCCTAATGTCGCCATCAACGATCCTCTCCTGATGGTCGGCATGCCGCCGGCTCTGACGGCTGCTACCGGTATGGACGCTCTGACCCACGCGGTCGAGGCCTATGTTTCGACGATCGCCAACCCGATCACCGATGCCTGCGCCCTGATGGCGATCAAGCTGATTGCCGACTATCTGCGTCCGGCAGTTGCCAATGGCACCAACCTCGAAGCTCGCGACAAGATGGCCTATGCCGAGTACCTGGCCGGAATGGCGTTCAACAACGCCAGCCTGGGCTATGTACACGCGATGGCGCACCAGCTGGGCGGCTTCTACAACCTGCCGCACGGCGTTTGCAATGCCATCCTGCTGCCGGAAGTTTCCGCCTACAACAAGATCGCATGTCCGCAGCGTTTTGCTGACATCGCGGTTGCGATGGGCGAGAACATTGCCGGTCTGGCTCCGGTTGACGCTGCTGACGTGGCCATCGCCGCGATCCGCAAGCTCTCGAAGGATGTGGGCATCCCCGCTGGCCTGGCCGAGCTGGGCGTGAAGGAAGCCGACTTCGAAGTCATGGCGACCAACGCAAAGAAGGATGCTTGCCAGTTCACCAACCCGCGTCTTGCCAACCTGCAGCAGGTAATGGGCATCTTCGCGGCTGCCATGGGAACAGCTGCCAAAGCCGCCAAGGCATAACGTAACCTAACAAGATAGTCGCTTTCCAAAAGCGAAATGCTACACGGGCGCGGACCTTACGGTCCGCGCTTTTTTGCTTCACCCTAGAACAATCCTGCTGCCTTCGCCATGCGGGCGAACGGCACATTCGGCAACGCGCCGCGGGAAGTGGACCGGGCATGGTTCGTGGATTGGGAGCGGATTCAAACTCGCTGATGTGTTACTCGTTCCGTTCACCGACCGCGCTCGGTTTTGAAACTCCGTCCATGGAGCAAAAGGACTGCGAGCAATCGTTGACGCATGATCATGTTTCGATCTCCAGGGCGCACGTTCTGCTGGCTTGGTGGTGAAAGTGATCGCGGTTGCTGCCAACGCGAGCCGATGCCCATGGCACGCAAATCCGAAATACCAGGCGTGCGCATCTGGAAGCCGCCACTCACGTCGAGAGCACGTCCTGCGATGAGCGGACCGATGCCGGCGCCAAGAAATCCGATCAGCGCATATACGGCGAGCGTTGCGCCCTGCTCTTCGGGGCGCGAGCTGACTACTGCGCCCGCCGTAAGCGCGCCTGAATCGGCTGCGATCGCCACGTTGTAAGCGAACAAAGCAGCAACCGTGAGCCAAAGCGAAAAGCCGAGGCAAGCGACTCCAAGCAGACAAAGCGCGATGCTTGCGAACTCAAAGCGCCGAATGTTGCGGTTGCGGGTTCCGGATGTCCGCCGACTCAGCTCCAAGAATACTTGCCGGAACTCCAATGAGAACGATCAGCATCGACCATCGCGCTACGGAAAGACCGGCGTTCGCACGTCCGTAATGATGCCAGGCAAAAAGCAGGAACGTCGGCAGCCATGCGCGAAAGGCGAACATCTCCCAACAGTGACCACCGTAGGCAAGGACATAAGCCATCGCTTGCCGGTTCCGCAGCACCGGGCGGAAGTCGAGTGGATGGCGCTTTGGGCGTAAGCTCCGAGTTCTGTGGGCGCTGTGTTCCAGGTGGCCACGGTCACCAGCGCTGCGGCAATCAGCGGCCCGGCTGCCGGCGGCGAGGAAGGCCGAACGCCATCCATAATGCGCCGCCACCCATCCGCTCAGCAGGTAGGAAAGGCTGGTGCCAACGGCGAAGGTTGTTGTGTAGTAAGGAACTGCCCGGATGCGTGCCCGTTCGCCGAGCCGCGTGGTAAGAATTCGCAATCCTGGCATGTAGGTTGCGCCGACGCCAATGCCCGCCAGAGCTTGCAACAGCGATGCGCTCCAGAGCCCGTTGGCAAAGCGCGAAAAGCCCACGCTGGCGCAGGCTCCTATCAGGCATCCGGCCAGATAGATCTTGCGCGGATCGAAGCGGTCGGTAAGTGCCACCAGCAGCGGTACGGCAATCGTGTAGCCGAGAAAATATGCGCTGCTGATCCATCCTGCATGGGTTGAATCGAGATGCCAGAGGCGTGCCAGCTCGGTGAGCGTAGAAGCAAACGTTGCCGAGCCCAACATGCCGCAGGTCTGGGCGAGGACAATTCCGCCAACCAGGCGAACTGTTGACGAGCTCCTTGCATCCGACATCGCATTCCACTCCGTTGTAGCATTTCAAATCAGTTCTGCAGAAGGCCCAGCCCAAGCGATTCGTGCAAGTGATGTCAGCATACATGTCCCCGAAAACCAGTCCTTCCGATTTGCCAGCCTTTATGTGGAGTCGATAACGCGGGTTAAAACGGAATAGGTCCAAGTCCGTGACGCTCTGCATTATTGATGTTACATGGACTGCGAACTAACCGGGATTCAGCCGATTATCGTAGCTGATTGCACGGGGCTCGGTTCCACATCGTCGGCGCCGCGCTTGCTCGTGGCCGTGGGGTCGACACGAAGAACCGGCAACTGCGGTTGCCGCGAATACTCGTCCACCCGCGCCCCGGCGAAGTTGAGTATCGGATCTCGAACGTCCCGGGAGGGAACGGTGTGCATTAGCGTATGATCAGATCATTACGTTGGGGCGCGCTAAGTGACATATTGTTTAGGAATTGTTACCGATGAGGGTCTGGTTCTTGCGTCGGATTCGCGCACCAATGCTGGATTCGACCAAGTAAACACTACCCGCAAGATGTTCCAGTTTGAGCAACCGGGAGAGCGGTTTTTCGTCGTGCTCAATAGCGGCAGCCTTTCCCTCAGTCAGTCGGTCATGACGCTGCTCCGCGAGGACTTCGACCAGGGCAGGGGTTTGGCGCAAGCTTCTTCGCTCTATCAGGCCGCACGGATTCTTGGCGAATGTGTGCGCGCCGTCGCTGAAACTGACAGGGATTCTCTGGAGCGCGACAATTTCACTTTCAATGTTCATCTGCTTCTCGGAGGACAGGTACGCGGCGAAGAGCCCGGTCTGTATTTAATCTATCCGCAGGGGAATCCGTTGCGAGCCACGGAGGATTCTCCCTACCTGCAACTCGGAGAGTGCAAGTATGGAAGGCCAATCCTAGACCGCGGAATCGAAAGGTCCACGACCCTGGAGGTAGCCGCTAAATACGCACTGCTTTCCATGGACGCGACGATGCGGTCAAACGTTACGGTGGGGCCGCCCATAGACCTGCTTCTCTACCGGAAAAATAGCTTTAAAGTCTCCCACTATCGACGACTGAGTTTCGCTGACGCTGATCTGAATTACATTCACTCGGCGTGGGAACAGGCCCTCCGTCGGGTGGTGGAACAACTCCCTGAGATTCATTTCGAAGACCCCAGTCAGGCTTCGACAGCGTCCGACAATGAACCTCAGGTCGCGGATCTCGGCTCCGGCGCCATCGTTTCGCACGGCGATTAGCCACTGCGGTGTTCATTCGCGCATCCTATGCAGGAAAAGTGAACTGTCTGGCTACCAGCGGCCAGCGTGAGCACCACCATCCACGTGGAGCACCTCTCCGGTTACTTGAGCCGCCTGCACCAGGTAGAGAACGGCAGCGACAATGTCTTTCACTTTCGCGATTTTTCCAAGTGGCGGCAGTCTCTTGGCAGCGTCCACGGGATCGTCGTCCTTGTGCACCCTTCTAGCCAACGCGCCGTGATAGGAGCTCTGAGCGTGAAGAGCTGACAAATCCCCGGACCAACGCGGCGATCTCATCTGCCGCCGTGTCCAATGCGAAATGACCGGCGTTGAGAATGTACGGTGCGATAGAAAGTGGGGCACTTCATGGGACGTTCCTTCCGTGTTTCCAAAGTTGAAAGGCGCATCATGAACCTAGGCGGCGAATCGCGTCGATGGAGTTGACTCCTCGGTGATTGGGTTCTCCTGGAATAGTCGAGCCACCAGAGCGGAATCGAGATATGCCCGTACCTCGACGATGTTGTCGCCACTGAACCGGCAAATCCAACAGTACCGGTTGTCAAACCTGAGGCCATTCTTCGCAGTAGCCAGGGAACGCAGTTCAACTATTGCCCAGTCTCCAGTGACGAACACATTCTCCACGTGAAGTTGCGCGCCTTGCGGTAAGACCTTCGCAAGCTTTTCGAAAGTGTGGGCCAGGAAATCGGCCTTGCTGCGGTAATGACCGGCTAGTGGATGAGTGCCCTCGACGATCCAGTCGACGTCGTCTGCAACGTGGGCGAAGAACGCACCTTCGTTGCTGGTTTCAAGGTTCTTGAAAATGTCGTGAACCTGCATGACAGCTAGTGACATTTTGATCTCCTTGATTCCCGGACAATTTCACATTGTCAGAACGACGCGGAATCGTGCCTTGCCGCTCATCATGCGCGCGTAAGCCTCGGCCGCTTTTTCGAGCGGATAGGTTTCAATCATGGGACGTACGCCGGTTAGTTCGGCGAAGCGCAGTGTGTCCTCTGAATCGGCCGGTGTTCCGGCGGCCCAGCCCTGAATCGTTCGACTTCCATTAATAAGCTGTACCGGTGCGACCTCAATGGGATCGAATGTTGCAGCGATCACCATGAGTTCCCCGTTCGGTCCCAGACCGTCGATCAGTTCAGACATCGCTTTGGAGTTTGGAGCTGTCGCTAGAATTACCCGTGCGCCGCCCTGTTTTTGCAATTCCTCGGCTGCGTTCGTCGCTTGGGTGTCGATGTACATGGTCGCTCCGAGCTTTTTTGCGAGTGCCGCTTTGTCTGACCCGCGCCCGATCGCCGCGACCTTGTAACCAAACTTGTTTGCGAATTGAATTCCGAGATGACCCAGACCGCCGATGCCCTGCACCGCAACAAGGTCGCCGGGTAAGGCGCCACTGTGCCGCAGCGCATTGTAGGTAGTGATTCCGGCGCAGAGCAGCGGTGCGGCGTCGGTGTCATTCAGACTTGCCGGTATCGCCACCAGTGCTTCCACGGGAGCCACCATGTATTGCTGGTATCCGCCGTCATAGCTGATGCCCGTAATTTTCTGATTCCGGCAATTGCGAAAATCCCCGCGCCGGCACTCGCGGCAGGTGTTGTCCTGGCCGCCGTGCCAGCCGACGCCGACGCGCTGCCCCTTCTTCCACGCGGAAACACCGGCGCCCACTTCATCGATGATGCCTGCGACTTCGTGTCCTGGAACGCGGGGATATTGAATTCCGGGCCAGGAGCCCTCTTTCGTGAGCACGTCACTGTGGCAGACACCACAGGCCTGCACCTTGATCCGCACTTGCCCTGCATCCGGGTTAGGAATCTCGCGCTCGACGATCTGGAAATCTGCTCCAGGTCCAGGAATCTGTGCCGCCGTCATTGCCACCTCTGGTACTAGCCCTATTCTCCTAGTTGCCATACGTCCTCCTGTGCGTCATTGAGTTCTTAGTTCTCCGGCCAGCCAGCCCGACTAGCGGTCTTCCTGATGGATTTGAAAGTTGCGGCAGCCCTTCACCGCGAGGAATGCCACCTTTCAGAGCAACAAAATCGGGACTGCGAGGCACCCTTAATTCGTGCAACCATCCTTCGGGTCGCACCTCGTGTTCCAAACTGGAGAAAGCCAACACTCCAAAATTGAGAGCGCGTGCTGAGCCCCCGAGCCAAGCGTGTCTTCCACGAGCGTGAACTCGAGGCGTTAGGAATTTGACAGGGAGATTCCCCCGTAGTCTGTCGGGTTGCTCTTAGGAAAATAAACGCGGAGCTTTGCCTAAGTTTTTCCGAGGAGCAGGGAACTGGTTCCGCCGGGCAACTATCCTAGCGTTGCTGGAAGGGAAGGAGCGCTCAGGCCTGACTTGGTGTTGTCCCCCGCCGCAGCCCTGTTCCAGACTCCCATTCGGCGCGCCGCGGCGCTACCATTTTCAAGCTGTTCCATCGCGAATTTCTTCCAACTCAGGATGAGGAGTTCCCCCATGCATGATTCCCACAGACGCCGCTCGATTCTCTTTGCAAGCAGCCTATTGTTAGTCATCTTCGCCGTGGTGACCCCGGTGTACGCCCAGCTCCAGGCTCCGGGTATGAACTACAAGATTGAGTCGATTGCCGGCGGTGACCAATTCTGCATGGATGCCAAGCAGGATCGCGCTGCGGATGGCACACCCGTGTTTCTCTATCGCTGCCATGGCCGAGCCAATCAGCGATGGGCGGTGACTCAGTCGGCGAACAATCAAGTTGCGATCATTGGCCTCGACGGGTACTGTCTGGATGTTCGTGGTGCCTCGACTCAGGCCGGGTCTCCTGTACAGTTGTGGAAGTGTCACTTCGGGCCGAATCAGAGGTTTAATTTGAGCGTTGATGGCCGCATCCGCGAAGTTGGCTCCGGCAAGTGCCTTCTGCCTCTGGGACAAACAGATGGTGCGCCAATCGTTCTAGCGAGCTGCGGCATGGTGTCGTATGAGCAGTGGCAATTCCAGCACTAAACCCTCGGCCCACAGTAGCCTTGAACTCCGGAACAAATAGCCCGCCCCGGCGTAATCCGGAGCGGGCATGATTGTTTTCCTGGTCTCCCCGCATTTGGTGCGGACCTGGAATGTCGGGCTACTTGGCGTCGTGATCTGTCGACTTGAGGTGTACCTTATGGAGAAACCGCTTCAACTCCGGGCTGAATTCGCGCAAGAGATTCACGCCAGCATCCATCCCTAGCTGCGCATGCCCTAACTGCACGCCTTGCACCACCGGCGAGTAGTGCGTCGGATACCAGGTGGTGACGATCATTGCGCTGCCATAATCCCCTACGAATCGTGGCAGATCGAGATGCTTATTTCCGTTGGAGTCATAGGCAAACAGCGTCATCTTGAGGGCATGTCCGGAGCGATGCCAGACCCCGGCGCAGCGACAGCGGAAATAGCGCGGATCCAGACCCAGGGCCGCGTCACCCGAGTCGTGTATGGCTTCCTCCATGGTGAACAAAGCGAACGAATTGCCAGCCCGCCTGCTGTAGCCTTCCCACGTCCGATGCCATTCCTCGGGAACATTGACGATCAAGTCGCCGCCGGCTGCTGCGGCCGATTCATAATAAGTGATTGGCGAACCGAGATATCCCTTGAAGAACAAGCTCGCGCGCTGGTCCGCGCTCAACGCCGTGAAGTCACTGTCGCCGGGTTGGTTCGGCTGCAACGCCGCATCCGGGTTTGTTGCAGGCTGTCGCTGAAACTGACCGGCAGGCTGAGTTGCAGGTTGAGCTGGCGACTCATTTGCAAACGCAGAGGTGGATTGCGCAAATCCGGCGCAACACAGTGCCAAGAATATCCCGCACTGCATCAACACGCCCGGCAAATGTCCATGTCCCGCTCTGCGCCACACGTTACGGTTGCCTGTATCCAGAATGGGCATGATTGAGCGATATTCCCATGAGGCTGCTTCCTTTGCGCTGAAAGGGAGTGTTGTGTCTTCTGCGATAAAGGTATTGGGAGATTCCGCTCCAAGCTATGACTTGAATCACAAACGTCAATATTTCGTATGGGTTGTGGGAACAACGCCAACCGGAGCTCGTTTGCCCAGTGAAAATGTAGATGGGCTAGGCGGCGCTTGGGCCCCGGCAGCTCCGGGATGGTGGTGCAAAATAATTGCCACGGCGAGCGTAAAACGACCAATTTCAATTCAAAAGTGAGGACTTAAGTGGGAGTGCCTAATTCCGAATTCAGCCGATGATCCACACAGTATAAAGGCGCTACCCGGCCCGCGAACTTGTCGCGGGGCAACTCCCAACCAGCACTCCGCCTCCTATGTCGCCAGAAGGGCGACATTCCCGCCGCCTATCTCCGATCTCACCGCGGTCACGAGGCAAACCGCCTCCCGAAACTACTGAAAGGAAACCCTATATGAAAGTGAAAGACCTTGGCGTGCTCTCCTCGCTCTTTGCGTTGCGTCTGGTCACTAGTCTCGCTTGGGCGCAAAACACGGCGTCAGGCGGTGGCAGTAATCCGGCGAATTCGGATACCGATCATGACTCTCTTTATGTGGGCGACAACGGCAACACCACCGGCGTTTCGAGCGTTGAGCGGTTTGGAGACGGCCCCGACACTGGATCTGTGCGCCGCTACGACGTGGGTCAGAAGACGTACGACGTCTTTGTGAAGGCCGGAGGACGGTTGGTGGCAGGCTGGTATCTAACGTTTGGGGATACCGACACGGCAACGCTGAATTACCGCTAGGTGTAGGTGTGCCCGGTTGGCCCCAGTCGAGCCCTCAGTTGACTTGAGTGAGGCCAACCGCGACGGAACGCAAGCAGATCTGGCGAGCCGCTCGGAATCCAAGCCAGTCCCCAACTCACGAATTACCGGTTGACATCGCGCAAGGTTAAACTAACCACTCGTCTCTGAGGAGATTTCAATGGCACGCACGCTGATACGCTGTATCGCAGTTCTCATCCTTTTGGCTGCCGTGGTTTCGACAGTTGGGCAAACGGGTACGAATTCAGTGGCCCAAGCTCCGGCGAAATTTGCGAATCGTACTACGCCGCCCAAGCCCCCGGACGTAGTCTGCTGGGGCAACGGCCCGGACTGGAGCATTCAATTTGCCTCCTGGGGAGCCAGATACGTTGGCATCAACCAGCCTGACCAGGACTTTCTCGGCAGTTTTGTATGGGCGCCACAGGACCAGGTTTGGGTGTGGCAACGAAGCAACCCTCTTCTCGCTCCGGTCAACGGACTTTCGGCTGTCATCAAAAGGAAATCCTGTAAGGATCCCGTCCGCAACCAAAGTTTTCCATACTCTGCACAGGTCACTCTGCCGGTGGGAGACAAAGTAAGCGGCTGCTGCCGAAAATTGAGGGCGGGGGAGGCCCCGGTCGGGCCACACGGTGTGCCGTCTAACAACCCGCCACAGCAATGAGATCCTGCTGCATTCATTCGAATTAGCTAATTGTTGGAAATCGTTGCAATGCTGCCGTCGAGTTTGGCGAATTGAACGGTGAACTTCTCGTTATAGGTCTTTGCCTTGTCTTGAAGCACACTGATGGCAAAGGCCTCCCCCAGAATCATGGACTGCTGGGAATCGCTCCGCCAGTGAATTCCGGCATGAATCCCGTGGCCGAACGTTATGTTGCGTGCGAGTTTGTTCAACTCACCGTTGACGGTGATCTGGCCCGCATCCGAACCTGTGTAGGGTACCAGTGATAGGCCGTTGTCGGTGGGCACCAAGGGGTTGGGAATCACGTAACTGCCGTCGAAGAAGAACTTCAGGACGGTAATGCAAGCGCCCGCCACCACGCCGTGCCCGGTGGGATACGAGGGGTGCGTCGGACAGCCCTCGGGATATGCTTGCGAGAGCAGATAGGTGCCATACTGGTTGAAGCTCGCCTGGACCGCCTGCGAATTTAAGACGTTGCCGTTCAATTTCGCATCAATCGTGTTGCCCAAGCCGGTCTTGATTAGTTGGACGATGCCGCCACCCTCCTCGGGGCGGTTGCGGCGGTGGACGAACCACTTTTGGTACCAGACGACATCCAAGGCTCGCGCGGCTACCTCTCCTATTGTCGCCGAAATATCGGGGCCGCCGAAAGTGCCAAAACCACTCTGGGTCCTGGAGTTGACGTAGGGGTTTCCAGGGTTTAGGGGCGCGCCCAGCGTAAGCAGCACGAGATACGCCGTTAGGTACTCCTGATAGAGAACATCGTTGTGTGTAAGTGCCGCTAAGCCCCGGCCATTGTGTAGATAACGCAACAGTGAGTCCACCTGATCTTGAAGACCGGTGCTGATGCCGTTTTGAACCTCAAACCAGGTAGTGAGATCGGTCATATAATCGATGCCCGGCAGATAGGTTGTAAGTTGCTGGCTAATCGGCTGAGTACCCATAGTCGTCGGAGTAATATCCAACTGCGAAACGTAAGGCCCAACGGTTTCACCGGCGAAAGCCACCGCGGAAGAGGAGGTTGGGGGTCACATGGCCTTGGCTGTTTCTCGGGCCGGCATAGTTCGGCATCGATGAAAGTTCGGCTGCGGCCAGAGCGGCGATGGAATTGGTGGGGTAGTCGGTAAAGGCTACATCTCGTAATAGCGAGGTCCAATAGAGTTCCACCAATTCCGTTCCGTAAGCGGCACTGGCGACCGCCGGAGGCGGCGGAACAACTACAAGATTTTCTTGATTGGCTGGAGATGGAGCATTGCCGAACTGCACTACATCGGAACCTTCCAGATCGAAAGCCAGCCCCGATTGCGGGTCGGTCTCCCGGACCGTCCCGCCCAAAATAATGTTCTCAAAGTCGGAAGGATTGCCGCTGTTCAAGGCGGTTATGAGACTGTCGTAGGCATTCGAATTTACTCGCCCATAACCATCGTGAAGCAGCGCCTTCGAATAGCTTGCAGATTTGTCGGGATAGAGCCGTTCGTCACCGTTGGTGGTATGGGGGAGGAACGGGCACGGCGGCATTCCTGGTGGCGGCCGCGACGCGAAGTAGAAAAGACTGAATCACGCGAGGGTTTATGGCCCCAGCAGGTACCGTGGGGGCTGTCTGCGGATTTGTAGACATCGCACCGAAAGCCGGGGTTAATCCGATGGTGCTTGTAACTGCTGCTACCCCGCCCATATTGCGTAAGAATTTCCTCCGGCTCGGCGAAGAGGCCGTTGTTGACGAGTCCATTTAAGTTATCTCCTGAGCTTTTCGAGAATGATGAACGCTTAGTTGGCTATATCTGGAACACGGGCCAGTAGCTCCTCGGGTCTGAGGTGAACGGTTAGGCCAGGGTTGTCTATTTTGATGAAAATTGTCATAGACGGCTCAGGGGCACGTTTCCGTGCCATGATAGCGCCGCTGAAATTGCGAATGATTAGAAGATGTTCGGCATTGCCAAGATTGAAATTGATTTTACGGCTGACGATATCAAAGCAGCCCAATCGAGAGCATTGTCATGACGTGCGGTGAGACTCAGTCTGTGCAATTATCCGCCGCGTCTACTGCCGCGGCCATAGCCGTGAGTCTGCTAATGAGTATCTGCGGGCTAAACGGTTTTGGGATTATCTCCAAGTTAGGCGCACCTTTATCCTGCCACTCGGATAGGAGGGTCGCTGAATAGGCGTTCCCGGAAGTCAGTAGAACTTGGCACTGTGGAAATTGCTCCCTCAACTTAACGGCCAAGGCGATGCCGTCCATTTTCGGCATTATGACGTCGCTGACCACGATGTGAGGCTGCTCTTGTTGCGCATATTCGAGAGCGTCCAAACCGTTATAAAACGTGTGCACCGTAAATCCCGCCCCGCGCAGGATAACGCTGAGGGTGTCCGCGATAGCGACTTCGTCATCGACGACAAAAACTCGTTTGCCGGGTTTGGGTGCAAGAACATTCATGAGGTGCGAAATAGCTGCCCGACGAGATACTTACAAAATCGATAGCTCATTGTGACAGATTCGGCAGTATTGCAACAAGTGTTGCAACAACAGCAGCACATAATCGCACTAAATCTTGGCTAAAATGATCGGGTCGTTTAACGTTCTTCGACGCGGCGCTCAACTGGTAGCCAGATGGTCACAACTGTGCCTTTGCCTGTTTGGCTCCGAACCCGGATTCTGCCGTCGTGCTTCTTCACAAGTTCACCGTTAACCCACAATCCCAGACCAGTGCCGAAAGATTTCTTGGTCGTAAAAAAAGGCTCAAAGATCCTTTTCCGGTGCTCGTCAGCGATGCCGACGCCCGAATCAGCAATGGTCAGGCGAACCATAGGGCGCTGATCGACGTACACCGGACCGAAGGTGCGCAGATGCAAGGTACCGCCCGGTTGCATTGCGTCGATGCTATTGACGATGAGATTAGAAACAACCTGGCGCATCTCACCCTCGATTGCTTGGATCGGTGTCGTGCTGTTGTATCGACGTTCCACTCGCACCGTGTTGTTCTTGAGCCTGGCTTCAAATAGATGCAGAACCTCGTCGACTACATCCGGCAGGTTTACGGCTGTTGCCCTACCTACCTCACTGTAAAAACCTAGCGTCTGTTTCACCATGTGGGCGGCGCGTCTGAGTTCTCGATCTGCTAACTCATGGTATTGGCGAAGCGATGGCGGCAAGTCTGGATTATTCCAATCAAGAAAAGTGCATTGCTAACCGCGGCTAGACGGATTGTTGACCTCATGTGCGACGGTGGCTGCCATTCGACCCGCCGACGCCAGCTTCTCGCTGCGGATCAGAGCCTGCTCGGCCCGTTTCCGTTCAGTGATATCAAAATGCACAGAGACGGCGCCAAGGATAGTGCCTTGAGGATCACGCACCGGCAGGGCACTGTTCAAGATAGTCTTGCGCGTCCCGTCGAAGGTCTCAATTTCAATTTCCTCCTCTCGGGTAATTGTGCCGTGCAGAGCGGCTCGGGAGAGTCCCCATTCGTTTGGAGCAAGCGATTGGTTGGTTCCTGGCCGCCTACCCTTGTATTCACGATGTTGCTGTAGTTGGACGAGCGGTACGTTCGCGTCCCATATCCGGCTGGCCGCAGGATTTGCCTCGATGAGTTTTCCGTCAGCATCGCACATGAAGACGGCAACCGGCAGCACATCAAGGATCGCGCGCAGTTGTTGCTCTCTTTCCAGGAGTGCAAGTTCGGTCTGCTTGCGCGCCGTAATGTCCATATTGATGCCGATCATCGTCGCTGGCTTGTCAGCGCGAACGGCAGCAATCTTCCCCTGGCTGGCGATCCAGCGAATAGCACCATCCTTGCGGCGAATGCGTGTTTCAATATTCCAGACGGAATTGTTGGCGAGAGCTGTTTTGAAACTAGCGTCGACTTCATCGCGGTGTTCGGGCAAAACATGCTCCAGTAACAGCTCGTAACTCCACTCGGGCGGAGAATCCTCATACCCGAAGATCTCGTCATGACGACGCGATCGCGACATGGCGTGGCTCTGAAGGTCAATCTCCCACTCGCCCAAGCCGCCAACGTGCAGCGCAAACTCAAGGCGGTCGTTACTCTGTTGCAGTTTGCTCAACAGTTCGGCGCGGGATTCCGCCAGAGCTAGTTGCGCTCGCGCCTCGGCTGCTTCCATTTCCATACGCAGCGACTGTTCACTGGCTTTGCGGTTTTCATCCTCAAACTGTTTACGGCGCAGCGCGGCGCGCACGCGCGCTCGAACGACATCGAAATCACTCGATTTGGGAATGTAATCGTCAGCCCCAGCGTTGATTGCTTCAATCACGGCCTGGCGATCTTCCACGCCGCTCAGCATGAGCAGGGGAATGTCGCGCAGTGAAGAGGATTCCTTGATCCGTCGGCAGGTTTCATGTCCAGATAAGCCAGGCATGAGCAGATCGAGCAGAATGCAGTCCATGCTCTGCACATACGCCAACTCAAGCGCTTCCTCTCCTGAACGGGCCAGCGCCACCTCATACCCTTCTGCGTGCAACTGGTTGGCGAGCTCTTCGAGATAAGTAGCGCTGTCATCAACCGCAAGGACTCTTTTAGGACCGAGGACACTGGACTGAGACTCATCCACAGAAGGAGTGCGGGACGACCGCAACACGGCGGCCAAGCGTGCCAAAACAACGCTCAAATCCTCATCCTTGCGTACAAAGCCATCCGCTCCCGCCTCCAGCGCCCGCAACTCCTGGCTGCGATCCTCGGAGCCGGTCAGAAGCAAACAAGGGGTTCTTCGCAATACCCCATCTTCCCGAATGCGGCGCACCACGGTGGCGCCATCAATGCCCGGTAATCCGTGGTCCACAATCACCGCGGCGGGCCGGTGGTTCACCGCCGAGTGCAATCCATCTTCTCCAGTGGCGGAGGTGGTCACATTGTAGCCAGCGGCCTCCAAGTGCCTCTCGCAATTCATTCCGGAAGGTCGCGCTGTCATCGATCACGAGAATTGTGGCGCGGTCTGTCCGCCGCCGGGTATGGTTGTTGCAGGCGCATCAGTTCGCGAGCGCGGGCCACCACGTACCCGGAGTCGTATGGCTTGCCAATATACTCGTCAGCACCGGTCTTCAAGCCATGGATGCGATCCCTGACCTGTGCCTCTGTCGAAAGCAGCATCACTGGAAGCAGGGGCGGTTCGTGGCTCGGCATTCAATTCCTGCAGAAATGCTACCCCGTCTCCGTCGGGAAGCAGAACATCCAGCACGATGATCGCGAATGTATTCTCCGGCCAGCTCAGCGCGAGCCTCTTGCAATGTCGAACACGGAGCGACCGAAAAGCCAGCCTGCTCGAATGCCTCGCACAGGTCCATGCGCACGGTGAGGCTGTCGTCGACGATAAGGGCGCGCGGTTTCACAACATTCTCCCGAGTTTCAGGTCGTTGGTCAAAGCGATCAGGGTTGGCGCGACCTCTTCTATCGAGAGTACGCGTTGGGCGGCGCCAAGACGGATAGCCTCGCAGGGCATGCCGAAGACCACTGAGCTAGCCTCGTTCTGAGCTATGGTCATCGCCCCGGCTTGCCGTGCCAGCAACAATCCCTGAGCTCCGTCTTTACCCATTCCCGTGAGCAGGCACGCAATGCACCCGGATCCCATCTCCCGGGCCAGAGATTCGAAGAGCACATCCACTGAGGGGCGGCATGAATGCCGTTCCGGTTCATCGGTCAGGCGTAGTTGCCCATTGCGCAGCACCAGGTGCTTATCAGGCGGGGCCAATATTACGCCAGACGCCGGTAATGGTTCACCGTCCCTCGCATACCGCACGCGAAGTGCAGACTGTCCGTCTAGCCATTCCGCCATCGCTGCTGCGAACGGCTGGCCCAAGTGGATGAGCACTAGCACTGGCAAAGGGAAGTTTGAGGGAAGCTCGCGCAAGATAGCAAGGACCGCCGCAGGGCCGCCGGTCGAAGCGCCAATGGCTACCACTCGCGGCTGAGAGGGCTCATGGCGAAACGGAAGTTCGGATGAAGTACTGATCAGGTGCTTCGGGGTTAGCCGACCTCGCGAGTGGGTAATCACTTTAATTCGCGAAATCAGTTTGACGGTGGAGATGAATTTACGCTCCCAACTATCGGACGTTGCGGTGGCAGATGGCTTTTCCAGGACATCGAGCGCCCCGGCGGCGAGAGCCTCATAGGTCTTGAATAGCTCACCGCGGTTCGTTGAAGAGGACACAATCAGTATGGGGGTAGGGCAGTACGCCATCACGTACTCGGTGACTGCTAATCCGGTCATGATGGGAAGCATCATGTCCAGGGTCATGACATCTGGCCGCAGCGACACGCACAATTCGACGGCGCGCTGGCCGTCCGGCGC
This sequence comes from uncultured Acidobacteriota bacterium, assembly GCA_963779365.1. Classification (GTDB taxonomy): domain Bacteria; phylum Acidobacteriota; class Terriglobia; order Terriglobales; family Acidobacteriaceae; genus TOLSYN. The sequence goes on from CAVZYB010000026.1 coordinate 37,426, forward strand.
TTCGGCCACGACCTCCAGGTCAGGGTCGCACTCCAGCACCTCGATCAAGCGCTTGCGAACGGTCAAGGAAACTTCGACTACTAGAACGCGAATCTTTGTCATTTCACCTTATGAGCTGCCGAATTGTTTGCAACAATTGTGCCTGATCGAATTCACCTTTGACCACATACGCCCGTGCCCCAGCCTCTTCACCTCGCTTTTTGTCCTCTGGTGAGTTGCGTGAAGTCACTAGTATGCACGGCACGGCGGACAGCGCTGGCATGGCGCGTGTTCGCGCTACGAATTCAAAGCCGTCCATGCCGGGCATTTCCACATCGACGACGAATAGGTCGTAGTCCTCAACGTGTGCTTTCTCTAGCGCCTCCTCGGCAGAGGTGGCCAGATGCACTTCGTATCCAGCGGTCTCCAGAATACTTTGCTCCAACATGCGCGTGGTCAATGAATCGTCGATCACGAGAACGACCGGTACTCGTGGCGGCGCGTTCTGGAAGGGACTTGCGCGCCCGGAACTTGCAGCAAAAATCAGGGCAGCCGGGTCCAATACAAGTTGCGGATTGCCTTCAGCATCAAGTGCCGCACCCGCTACCACAGGATCGACCCCGGCAAAGGCGGGAACTGGTCTTAAAAGAATGGTTGATGTGCCGCGAAGGCGATCCACCCCCACGGCAGCGCATTCCATGCCGGATCGTACCACTACTGCAGGAAGACGCGTCTCCGCTCGTGGAGTCGGTTGCCCTAACGCCCGCGAAAGAGGAAGAAATGGAATGGTCTTGCCATCAAACACGATCGAATCGCCATCTGGACCGCGGACCACATCAGTGTCGGCAATCCACAGTGTCTTTCGTACGGTGTCCAGCGGCAGGGAGGCACTCAACCCGTTGCTCTCCACGATCACTGCATTGAGCGACAACATGGACACAGGGACGGATATTTCCACACTGCTACCGGCACCAGAAACGGTGCGCATTGCAACCTCGCCTTTGAGTTTGCTCGTGGCTTCACGCACCACGTCCAAGCCAATACCGCGCCCGGCTACTTCGGTTACCGTGCCGCTGGTGCTAATGCCGCCGCGCAATAACAGGCGAAAGTAATCTTCCGAGGTGAGTGCTTCGGCTGCCGCGTCAGCCACCAGTCCGCGGGCGACAACTGCTTTGCGAAGAGCCAGCACATCGAATCCGCGCCCGTCATCCTCGCAAACGAAAGCGATCCGGCTGCCCCGGCGAAGCACCTGCAGCGAGACTTTACCCAGGGCGGGTTTGCCGGCGGCGGCGCGCTCCTGCGGCGACTCAATACCGTGGGCAACCGCGTTGCGGGCGACCTGCAATAACGCGTCGCGGACAGCCGCCAGTACGTGAGCATCCAGACGATGCTCTCCACCGGCAGTCACGAAATCCACCTGCTTCCCCAAGGCTTGAGCAGTGTTTCTCACGGTGCGACGCAAGGGAGCAAAAACAGCACTCACAGGAACGAGGCGCAATTGACTCGCCCGGTCCCGAACCTGTACCAACTCGCGTTCAACCTGCTCCGCACCCGATCGCAGAGTGCTCGATAACGGCCTCAACGCGGTTTGCAGGTCTTCGGCAATGACACGTGCTTTCGCCAATGACACCGCTGCACGTTCGCTTCCCGCATCCGCAGCACGTGCAGACAAATGGCTCAACAACAATGCGGACAAATCGGTAGCGTTTTCTACAGAAGCAAGTTTGTTCTTCAGGCCGGCGAGTCGCACGCTGCTTTCCGCCACTCCTTCCAATAGCCTATCCATGTCTCCAAGTTCGACCCGAATGGAGTCGAACGCCTCATCTTGCGGAGCAGGGACAGAGCGCTCGGCAGGTTGCTGCCCTTCAGAACGCGCTTCAGTGCCCAGGCTCGCCAATTGGGTGACCATGGAGTCCACCATGGAAAGCATGACTTGGGCCTGATTCCTGGGAACGGCGTCACCGGCTTGATAGGACACAAGAATGTCTTCCAACTTGTGCGCCTGCTCGGCAATTCCAGCTTGCTTTACCACATGCGCGGCGCCTTTGAGAGTGTGTGCCAGACGCAGCAACCGCCCGACGGGTTCCTTTCCGGATGCCCCTTGTTCCAGATCAAGCACGCCACGGCTGAGCTGCTCAACAATCTCCTTGGCCTCAACCCGGAAATATTTGTAGGGATCCTTCGACATCAGATTGCACCGTTCGCCTGCGACCGGATGAGGCGGCTGAGATCTCGCGATAGAGTTGCCAATTGGGAGGCGGTCTGCAGCGCCTGAACCGTGCTCGCTTCGGCTTCCTTGCTCACCTGTGCCACATTGGTGATTGCGCCATTGACCTGCTCCACAGCGGTAGTCTGCTGTTTGGTGCTTAGCTCGATTTCGCGTGCCGCTTCCGTTGTGGTGCCGAGCATGAGGGTGATCTGATTGAGCGAAGAAGTCACTTCGCCGAACGCGCGCGTGCCCGCATCCACCGCCTTGGTTCCACCTTCTGTCGCCATAACGGTGGAGTTGACGGCCGAACGGATCTCGTCGATCAGTGTGCGAATGTCCTTGGTGGAGCCGCCAACTCGATCGGCGAGTTTCCGGATTTCATCCGCGACAACCGCGAATCGCCTGCCATTATCGCCTGCACCCGCAGCCTCAATTGTGGCGTTGATGGCAAGAATATTAGTCTGCTCTGCCAGTTCATTAATGATGTCCACGATGCTGCCGATCTGTTGCGACTTCCGGCCCAGATCAAGCATATGGTTGACGATGAGATCGACCTGCTTTTTGATACCAAGAACCGATTCGTGGGCGCGTTGCACCGTCTTGTCGCCGGCCGAGGCCGCGTTCGCGGTATCCGAGGATATGCTCGCTACACGCTGCGCGCTCTCGGCAATCTGGCGCGAGGTAGCCAGCAATTCGTTAATCGTAGTGGTAATCTCGCTCATCGCCGTTGCTTGCTCTCGTGCGCCGGTAGCTTGCTGTGTCGCAGTGCTCTGCAGTTCAGCCGAGGAACTGGATACGTCCTGCACGGCTGATCCGATCTGGCGGGAAAGCATTTTGCTAAAAAATCCTGCGAGTACAAAGGCGAGCACGACCACTAATCCGGCCACCGCCAGCACAAGGCGCTGGGCAGAGGTGGCGGCAGCGGTGGAGGTATTCCGCCCGTCGTTCAGCAGCTTTTCTTCCCAGGCGGCAAAATCGTCGACCCTGGCGTACAGACGGTCGACCATCGGGATTACTTCGCTGCGCATGAAGTGAGCGACCTCCGCGTTCGAAGCATTCGCCTGTCGCATCGCATTTGCTTTTTCCACCAGTACCTGGTGTTGCGCCTCGATCTCTTCGACGCTCCGAATCATGGCCTTGCCTTCAGGCGTGAACAGATTCGGCTTCATGTGTTCCAGAGTTCGAAAGAAAAGTTGTCGCGCTTCATTTTCCGCGATCCAGATATTTAGGGTCTCCGGAAAGCATATAGCCGCGTACGGCCGCTGCTTTCCGGGCGGCTGCGGTTTGCAACCGTGCGGCGTCGATAAGGTTCTGTGCGTTGACGGCGAGCACGCGGTCTTTGCTGGCCACCACGCTATTCAGCGCATAAACGGCAATCGCCGCCATGACCATGGCCAAAATTGCTGTAGCAGCGAAGCCCATTGCCAGCTTCTCTCCAAACGTCCACCTTCGGCCCATCGGGACTCTCCTTATGTTTTACTTACGGGTTTCGCCTGGCCCCGCCCTTTGATGTACTCCACCAACACGGAAATACCGATCACGCTTCTCAGCATTGTGCCGTCGCTTACCGTGGCGTTTATATAGCGGTGACCGAAGGCTTCATCGCGGGTAAATATTTCGGTATTTGCTACCTTGAACAGGTATTCCATCTGATCGAACGCGAGAGCAATAGGCGCCTGCGTTTCGCCGCAGAAGACCAACCAGGACGCTTCGCCATGTTGCGAATCGAAACCAAGCAATTTTGCCAGGCTGAACACGGGAACAACGATCCCGCGAACACCGGTAAGGCCAATCAATTCCGGAACCCGGCTTGGCACCGGCACGAGTTTTCCCCTAATTTCCGCCACACCCGAGAATTTCACGCACGCGCAATGCAAAAAGTTTGTTTTCAAGGGTGATCGCAAGCATCGGCTCCAGTTCGGCAACTTGCCCCGGACGCGCCATCGCAAACGAATCGTCGAAAAGCCGACGCATTTCCGCGACCTTGGCATCGAGTTTGGAAGCCGTCGAATTCATAGTTGTCCTCGACATCCCTGTAACTCCCTGCGGCACATTTCCGTTAGAGCATTGCGACTGAATCCACCGCCGAACAGGAGAATGCGCGTCCCGTCTTCTCGTGGAAGTAATAGCAATGCCCGGCTTAATTCCTGCACGGCCAGATTCAATGCACTGACGTGTTTAGCTGACAGGCCAAGATGCAGGTGCGGCATGGCAAACGACGGGTCCAGGTAGATGGCAGTTTGGTCATTTTCCATGGCGGTTTGATTGTCGCCCTCATGCTCACTACAGAGCGCCATCACATAGTAGGCGCCGGCGTTCAATTCATCCATTTTCAACACCAGCGAGCACGCCTGCCTGGCATCGGCGAGAGGCGCCGCGGTTGGTGAGCAAAATGGCCCGCAGCAATTGCACATCGTGGTTGATTTGATCTTCCGGCGGCAATTCCTGCAAGGCAGCCAGCGCCTGCTCAAAACGTTCCTCCTGGAGCAGGTTCATAGCAATGGTCAGATCAGCGGGCAGACGTTCGGCTCGCGCCTTGGTGGGCATTGCCGGGGTCGTACGCTGGCGAACGGTTTGGATCATGAGCCAGTATTCGTATGCGCTCGGTTGCCCGATGGATGGAGTCGGACCAATCGCTTCCGGTATTGTCGAAAGACCATTCTGGCACGCTCGGCAGGTTTCCAGTCATGGTCGAAGGCGCAAGAGAGTGCGAATTGCTCCCCAATGCCTCAGCGCTCTCTGTCTTTAGCTGGTAGTAAAAAGTTCCATGCGTGTGACAAAGACGAAAATCGTGAGAAACGCCTCGCAAGGTCTCTGCTGGCCCCATAAACAAGTAGCCGCTCCGGGCGAGCGATCTCGCCATCCGGGCGACAACCGACTGACCTGCTTCCAGGGAAAGATACATGAACGCGTTGCGGAAGAAAATTACGTCATACGCACCGGGCTCCCAGAAGGAAGCCTGTGAGTCCATCAGGTTTCCCTCTTCCAGGGTAACCATCTCCCGAATGGAGTCGTGAAGCTGGAAGTCGCGTCCAATGGGACGAAAATATCGCTCCTTGTACTTGGGATCAATCTCCCGGAGCGACCACGGAGAATACCTGCCGACTTTTCCCTTGGCTATCACGGCGGGATTGACGTCGACGCCTTTTATAGCTACGCGCCAACCCGCCAAGTCCGTGCGACCCTGCACCAGCATAGCGATTGTGTATGGTTCCTCACCCGATGCGCAGCCAGCGGAGAGAATGCTGAGTTGTCGAGACGGAACTCCGGGATCGGATGAACTCCGGGAGCACAACCTCCTGGAATGCTCGAAAATGGTCCGGAATGCGGAAGAAGTACGTTTCCGGAATCGTAAGGTGACCAATCACCTCTCGAAGCTCTTGCAGAGAGGTCTCGAGGAGACAAAAGTAACTCTCGACATCGGAACTGCTTGTCGCACTCACTCTTCGACGAAGGACATCCGCCAATTCATCCAGCTTGGAATCATCGAAACTCAGCCCCAGGCGCTTGGCCACGGTGGCTCGAAAGTTCGCAAGTTCGGCCGGTTGAAATTCCCTCCTCACAGCGCCGCCTCTGCTCCCGTCATCACCTGCCATACGGAGTCTGGTACCAGGCACGCTGTATTGAGCATGACGAGAAAGTCCGCATCCAGCGTGCCTAGCGTCCGAATGACATCGGTTTGTGCACTCTTGAGTAGTGACGGCAGGTTTTCTAAACCGCAGTCACTCAGGTCGATGATGCCAACGACGCTTTGCACCCCCAACGCGATGCAGCGTGGACCCACACGAAGCGTGACAAAACGGGTAAGGGGAACGTCATTACTATCCGCCTGAAACAGCGCCGCCAGCCGAACTACAGGTACCGCGGCACCGCGAATGCGCGCTACTCCCTGGATCCAGTCAGGAGCATTGGCCAATGGCTCGACTGGCAGCGGACGCATGATTTCAATCACTTCTGAGAGAGGGAACGCACATCGAGCGTGCGGAATGCTCACCAGTAAGGCCGGATTGGGACGGGATTGCTCCCATCGTTAGTCTCTGCGAAAACCTCTCCCCAACGCATGCAGATGGTGGTTCATTTGCCCTCGCCCGTTGGCTCAATCGATCAAGGACGCAGGTCGAGATCAAGACGAGTAGGAGTAACTACTTTAAACCCTAAGTCGCCGCTGGGCCACTTTGAGGACGCCGACTGATGTAAGTGGCGGCAATCGGGAATTCAGAGCCATGGCGAGATCAGGAGACCTTCACCGAGGGGCGGCAGAGAAGATTCTTTTCACCCGAATCACATGGCGTGCCGCCATCCCCTGCCGCACCGGTCCTGAGATGTCGGGCCAGGTTCCTAACCCAAATTCGTCACCAAAACGTGGGTGAGGCGGCTAAGTTGTTGGAATCAATTTAAACAGTTGCTGAGTCTGCACTACATTGCTGATCGAATTTGAGGCGCTAAGGAAGAGTCATGCCAAGCTGTTGGAACAGGGGTTATTGGGCGGCTGTTGCGGTATTCGTCCTGCTGTGTCAACTGCTCACTGTTCCCGCCCGGTGGAACTTCAAGCAGATCGGCGAATGCCCGATCTCCGATCAAAGACTTCGCGTACTTTGCGTAACAGAGCATCGGGAGAAAAAGGCTTTTCGATGAAGGCGTGCCCAACGCCGAGTAGTTCGTTTATGTTGTCCGCGTATCCGGACATATAAAGCACCTGAGTCTCCGGGTGGCTTGCAGGAATCGCTTCGGCCACTTCCCGCCCACCCATTACGGGCATGACAAGATCGGTGATCATAAGACCAATGCGCCCAGAATGCTTTCCGGCAAGCAACAGAGCCTCGTATCCGTTGCCAGCAGGCAGCACCGTGTACCCATTCCTGCGCAGGACTTCGCAGACCAGCGTTCGGAGTCCATCCTGATCCTCAACGACCATGATTGTCTCTGAACCCGGGGCCATCTCGAACGGAACCGCCCGTCGTTCTTCAGGCATCGTGCCTTCCGTGCGTTGAAAATAAACGTAGAAGGTTGCGCCCCGCCCTGGCTCGCTCTCGACAGCGATATGCCCGCCTGTTTGCCGCACAATTCCGTAAACCGTCGCCAAGCCCATCCCGGTCCCCTTACCCACTTCCTTAGTGGTGAAGAATGGTTCGAAGATTCGGGCTTTCGTCGCGGCATCCATGCCGTGTCCCGTGTCACTGACTTTCAAGCAGACATAAGGGCATGACTGAATTGCAGTAGAAAGCCTCATGCCTTCATTTCCTGGCTCCACGTTGCTGACCGACAAGCAGATGCTGCCGCCTTTTGCTGTGGCATCGCGTGCGTTGAACAGCAGATTCAAGATCACCTGTTGAATCTGTCCGCGGTCGGCGTGGATCAGGCATGGCTCCGGGTCGTTCTGAATGACAAAATCAATATCCTCGCTCACCGCCCGGCGGAGCATTTGTTCCATATCGGCCACTACACTTCTTAGATCCCACAATCTTGGTTGCAGCATTTGACGGCGGGTAAATGCCAGCAACTGACGGGTGAGAGAGTTAGCCTGTTCTCCGGCTCGCAGGATCTGCTCGACCTTCTCTTGCTTTGCGGGATGATCCTCCAACGAGTTGCGCAGCAACTCGCCATAGCCCATGATGATGGTCATCAAATTATTGAAGTCGTGCGCAATGCCGCCAGCCAGTTGCCCCATTGCCTCCATCTTCTGGGCTTCGCGAAGTTGTTCTTCGAGGAGCTTTCGCTCGGTAATGTCCGTTGAAATGGTGCCGATGGCGTAGAGCCTGCCCTGCTCGTCGCGCAATGGAGCCCTGGTCACAATGTAGGTATGTTGCCCGTCCGCTTGCGGAATCGATTCCTCCGTTTCCATGACCTTTCCCGTTGCCAGTACCTGCTGCTCGCGGTCGCGACAGGCGTCGGCCTTCTCTTTGGGGAACAGGTCGTGCTCGGTTTTCCCTACGATTTCCCGAACAGTTTCACTCGCGAAAAACCCGGGAGTACGCAACAGTTCCTCCATTCGGCGATTGAGCAACAGGAAGCAGCCTGACAGATCTTTCACGCAGATGAGCGCCGTGGAATTGTCGACGATATCCTGCAGCAGTTGCTGGCTCTTCCGTACAGAAGCTTCGGCGATCTTTCGTTCTGTAATGTCGAGGATGAGCCCGACGATCCCTCCGAGAGTTCCATCCGGTTGGGTGAAAGTTGCCTTGTGAAACATCACATCGCGCATTTCGCCGTTGGCATAGCGGACGCGCGTTTCATAGATCTGTGACCCTGGCCGGTCGAGCAGTGCTCGATCCGCGCTGAGATATTCCTCGGCCAACTCCGGAGGGTAAAGGTCGTTCGGCGTCTTGCCGATCATCTCGCAGGTGGGAAGGCCAACAAATGCCTCGAATGCGCTGTTGCAGCCAAGGTATCGCGCTTGCGCATCCTTGTAGAAGACCGGACCGGGGATCGCTTCAATCAGTTGCTTTACAAAATGGAGTTGCTGGGACAGTTCCGCCGTGCGTTCGGTGACACGCTCTTCCAGTTCGCTGTTGGTTTTTTCCAGGTCCTCCTTCGCCCCAGCGAGCGCGTCGAGCGCGCTTTCGAGTTCCTGGGTGCGCTGTTTGACCTCCTCCTCCAGCATGAAGGTGGTCTGCAACAAGCTGAAATCATTGTTCGGATTATTCAGATTGCGCTGAACTTGATTCATCAGTGCATGAATGATCTTGTCCCGCCGCCTGATTTCGGCCAGTAATCCGGCTTTGTCGTCGAGATCGCATCGGATGTCGATGTCATCATTCATGCTTGGTCTTGGCGCCAATCGCAATGCCGGTGAAGGTTTGGTTTACGTGCATACCTCGGAACTGCTCACCATAGCCGCTGAACCCAATCACGTTGTGTTCGCGCAGAATGGCGGAAACATTGTCAATCGTTCCGGTCTGCAGCAGTTCGAGCCGCCGCAGGATGCAGTCGAAGCCGATGACCACGCGTGGCGGCCCAACGCGCTGCGCAATATCGTCAAAGAGCGACCTGAGATTCTGCACCAGGTCGACTCCACTTGCGACATTGAATACGATGCCTTCATCGATGGCACAGAAGAAGGTTAGGCTGCCATCCGGATTCACCTTCTGGATCGAACGCACGAAATCGGCACCGCCGATCTTCACCACCATCGGGTTCGCCGAGAATACGAGCGGGTCCAGTTGACTCGCCTTGACGCCGATGGATCGGGCGTACTCCTCTGCCGCGGGCAGGCCATTGATCTCGGTTACGATGCGACGCTCGGGAATCGCGCCGCTGACGACCAAGCGTTGCGTACCGCAGACAAAGTGCTGGGTCTTGAAGCTGGTAAACGGGTGCGGCGTAGAGGCGACCAGGAGCACTGCCGAATTGGTACGGAATCGGCCATCGTAGAGTACGGCCGTCTGCTGAAAGTTCATTCCGTCGCCGGCGGATCCGCCCACCATCGGAATGCCGCCCAATCCGTCATAAACGGCGCGAGCCACGTGCTCCTCGTGGCCGCACAGACCGTCGATCAGCAGCAGTGCGAAACAACGATTCGTGTCGAATCGTTTCTGCCCTTTGTGCCAGACGCTGACCGAGATCTCATAGGCAAAAGCCTGGACTCGCCTATGATCGATGTCGGATACCTGTTCGATCAGGCCGATCTCAAAAGTCAGGTCGTTGCGTCCGAGCGTCAGCCCCGATACTCCGCCCTCCAGATAGCCTGAAGGGCCCTATCTCACCCGCCGTAGTGCAACCAATTACCTGGGTTGCGCCGAACTCCCGCCGAAGATTTTCAGCCATGGCGTCAAGATTGTATCGGCTCGAGACAAACACCAAGGCAAGTCCCGCCTCGATCGTGTCCGATCAGACTGGCGCAACTCTGCCGCAGCGGCGGCAGGAGCAGGATTCACAGAGGACCCTGTCCGAAACTGCAGCTCACTTTCCAGAGCGGTATCGCATCTAGGCTGCATCATCATAGGAGACCGCTTAGCGGGCGTGGGCCGAAGGCAGTTGGCGGGGGAGAATCCATCCGTCAGTCGGACTTCGCCATTGGCTCTCGAACATAATAGACGTCCGATTCACCAACCATAGTTGTCTGAAGTCGTCTGACGGAGCCGATCTGGCAGTACCAAAATGGGAATCAAGCGGGACACACAGCCGACAAATCGGACGGAGCAGAGAACCCCAACCGCTCGGCAGTTGGCAAGGGCATGAGCCTTGGGTTGGTTCTGTGCAGTCGCACTGCTTCTACCAAAGAGTACGGCCCAGCGGAGTGTTATCCACTGCGGCCGTAGTTGCGAGCCACTTCTACTTGCCAGTGCCGCTGAGCGAGACCAGCGCGTTGCCATAGGCGCCGTCGCTGAACTGCAGCGTGCCACTCTCGGCTCCAACCACCGTCGGCTTGAAGCTGACCGAGATCGTGCAGCTCTGTCCGGCACTCAAGGTTGCGGCGCAGGTTGTGGAGGCCACCTGGAAGTCCCCTGTGGTCTGTAGCGTGCCCATTGAGATCGACGAGGTGGCCAGGTTCTTCAGGGTGATCGAGCCGGTTGCCGACGAGCCTCGCGCGATCACCGTGGTGAACGTGTAAGAGGTCGGGAGGCTGAAGGCCGCCGTACCCGTGCCGCTTAGCGTTACGGTCTGCGCGGCTCCGGCAACAGCGGTGGTCACCGTCAGCGTCGCCGGCCAGCTCTGTATCGCCGTCGGCGCAAAGTTGACGCTGAAAATGCAAGTCCCTCCCGGCGCTATGCTGACCGAGTTGCAACTGCTGCTCACCATGAATGCAGTGCTGCTGGACTGCACCCCGGCGATCAGCAGCGGCACGTTCCCACTGTTGGTCAACGTCAGCGACTTCGCCGCGCTCACCGTTCCCTGCGCCTGACTGCTGAAGCTCAGCGTGGTCGCCAGATCGCCAGCGGGTTGCTGGCCGTGCCCGTGACAGGGATGACGTGCGGGCCAGTCACATCCGAGTCGGTGACGGTCAACTGCATGGAGCGCGCTCCAAGAGTGTTGACCGGAGCGAAACTCACGTTAAAGGTGCAGGTTGAGTTCGGCATCACCGCCGTGGCGCAATTACCCGGAACGATGATCAGCTCGCTGCTGCCGATGACGCTGGCGATGGTCAGCGGCACGTTTTCGTGATTGGTAATGCTGACGGCCTTGGACGCGCTCACGGTGCCCAGCGCCTGACTGGTGAAAGCCAGACTCGTGACCGAGAGCGAGATGGGAGCGATGGCCGTTCCCGAGGCGGTAAGGGTGAGTGGACTTGCGACCGAGGAATCGTTCACTGTGATCGTTATCCCGCTGCGCGCGCCTGCTGCACCCATGGGAGCGAAGCTGACGTTGAAGACACAGCTTCCGCCGGCACTCACCGGGCTCGCGCAAGTGCCTGGATCGATGACGAATTCGCTGCTGGCCGAGCTGATGCTGCTAACTATAAGCGGCACGTTCTGGTGGTTGGTAATTGCCACTTGCTTGGAAACGCTCGTGGTACCCAGCGCCTGAATGGAGTAAACCAGGTTCGTGTTAGAGATCGAGATAGGAGCAACGGCGCTCGCGGTGAGCGGAATGGTGTGGGTGCCGATTACCGAGGAGTCCGTGACTGTCACCGTCTGGCCGGTGCGTGCTTCCGGCGCGCCAACGGGAGCAAAGCTCACGTTGAAGGTGCAGGTGGCCTTGGGTGCAAGCGGAGCGGTGCACGTACCCGGATCGACGGTAAACTCACCACTGCTGGAGGTGAATCCTGTCACCGTCAGATTGACATTCTGCAGGTTCGTCAGCACTACCGCCTGGGACGAAGTCGTCCCCAGCGCCAGCGGATTGTAGGTCAGGCTTGTGGGTGAGAGCGAGACCGGAGCAATGGCGCTCCCGGTGAGGGTAATGGTGTGGGTGCCAACCACGGAGGAGTCCGTGACGGTCACCGTCTGGCCGGTGCGCGCTTCCCAGCACGCCAACGGGAGCAAAGCTCACGTTGAAGGTGCAGGTGGCCTTGGGTGCAAGCGGAGCGGTGCAGGTACCCGGATCGACGGCAAACTCACCACTGCTGGAGGTGAATCCTGTCACCGTCAGATTGACATTCTCCAGATTCGTCAGCACCACCGCCTGGGACGAAGTCGTCCCCAGCGCCAGCGACCCGAAGTTCAGCGTGGAAGTTGAGAGCGAGACCGGCGCGACGGCGTTTGCCGAAAGCGAAACCGCGAGTGGGCTCATCAGCGAAGAGTCGGTGATCGAGATGCTCTGGCCGCTGCGAGTCCCGGCCGCACCCACGGGGGCAAAGCTAACGCTGAAGGTGCAGGTTGCGTTGGGGGTAACCGGCGCCGCGCAAGAGCCCGGGACAATGAGCGAACTCGCTGCTGCTCGGCGTGATCGACGAAACGTTGAGGTTGACGTTCTGATGATTGGTGATGGTGACGGTGGAGGAAGAGCTCACCGTTCCCAGAGCCTGCGAGGAGAAGCTGAGCATCGTGGGCGAAACCGAGATTGGCGCAATTGCCGCACCCGTCAGGTTCAGTGTGTGTGGACTGGTCACCGACGAAATCGTTCACCGTGATCTGCTGGGTCGCCCGCACGCCCGTGGCACCCACGGGAGAGAAGTTGACGCTGAAGTTGCAGGTGGCGGCCGGAGCGATGGAGCCCGTGCAGGTTCCGGGGTTCACCGTATATTCCGGACTGCTGCTGTTGAAGCCATTGATGGTGAGTGCCATACTCTGATTGTTCGTGAGCACCACCTGTAGAGTGCCTGTTGTCCCCAGCGCCACGTTGCCGAAGGCCAGTGTAGCCGAGGAGAGCGTCACGGGAGCGATACCGGTGCCGCTGAATGAAACTGTCTGCGGACTGGTGAGCTGCATTATCCGTGATCACGACGCTACCCGGCCGGCTGCCCATCGCGGTCGGTGTGAAGGTCACCTGAATCTGGCAGCTTGCGCCGCCCGCCAGGGTGCTTCCGCAGGTGGAGACTGCCGAGTAATCGCCGCTGGGGGCGAGGGTGATGCCGCCAGAGGGGTGGACTGGTTGTTGGTGAGCGTGATTGTCTTAGCCGCGCTGGGCACTCCCAGGGCCTGTGAACCGAAGGCCAGCGAGGTTGGCGAGACCGCGGTTGCAGCCACGCCAACGCCGGTGAGGCTAATGCTCTTGGTGGCGATATTGCTGGTGATGGCGATGCTTCCGCTCTGTGTTCCCAACGCCGCCGGGGTAAACACGACACTCAGGCTGCAAGTATCGCCAGGCATCATGTAGCTCTGGCAATTACCGATGGAATATCCGGCGTTGCTGGAGGTGATGCCGTTGATGACCAGCCGAGCCGTGCCTGTGTTCTGCAGATTCAGCATCTGCGCGGCGCTGGCCTGCTGCAACGCCTGATTGCCAAAGTTCAACGAGGTTGGCGTCGAGGTAATCACCGGCGTTCCGGTGCTGCCGGAGCAGCGCTACCGTTTGCGGATTGCCCGGCGCATCGTCATGCAGGGTCAGCGTTCCGGTGCTGCTGGAACTCGCCGTTTTGGCCAGGAATACCACGCTGATGCTGCAGCTTGCGCCCGGCACCAGGGTAAGCGGCGCCGAGCAGAGTGGTGCCCGCGCCGGCGATGCTGAAGTTGCCGGTGATCGCGGTGGATTGCAGGTGCAGAGCGAGGCCTCCGGTGTTGGTCAGCATGATCATCTGCGGAAGGCTCGTGGTGTTCACCGCTTCGGGCGTGAACTTAAGCGAATTGCCGAGAGCGTCGCCACCGCCGGAGCCGAAACCGTCAGCGTGCCATTGACAAACTGGAAGTTGTAATTTGCCGAAGCCAGCGTTCCCCGACCCACGGAGATCGCATAGTTGCCGGCGGGGCTGGAGCTGGTGGCCGCAGTGGTCAGGCTCGGCGAACCGCTCACCACCGCCTGCGTGTCACCGTTGACAAAGCCCGTTGTAGTCGCCGTCAGCGCCGGAACCGTCGAGCCCTGCGCCATCGTCGCCGCATTTGCCGCCACGGTCAGCAGCGCCGGCGCGGCGGTAAAGCTGACCTGCACCGGAGTAGCCGCCTGGTAGCCTTCGCCGCCTGCCTGGTCGGCCTCGACCGTGATGCTGCCGGCGCCAGAAGGATGCTGAGTACGCTGCCGTCGAGCGACGCTGGACCGGAGATCACTTTGTAGCTGACAGCAGGCCCACGCTCGAACTGGCATTCAGGGTGATCGGCACGCGCCATAGGTGATCGCAGCAGGAATCGGGAAGCTGATCGTCTGCCATGGCTGCGAGGCCGGTGCCCGGAGAGCGCCACCGGCGCGACCGCCGTAGCCGAATTCAACGAGTTGCTGGCAATCGTCAGGGTGTCATTCGAGCACACCTGCGGTCTGTGGCGCAAAGTGCAGCGCCACCGTGCAGGGCGGCCTGCGGTCGAGCAAGGTCCCGCCGCAGCCATCCTGGTCAATGGCGAAGTTGTGCTGCCCAAAGCCGCCACCGCCGGAGTAAGCGGCTGGTTGCCCACGTTACGCAGGGTCAGCGTCGCAGAGTCGCTGGAGGAACCCAGCTTGGTGTTGGCGAAGTTGAGCGGTGCCGCGGCTGGCCCGATCATGCGGCGGACCACTTCGTTGCCAGTCGGCGATGTAGAGGTTGCCGTCCGTATCGAGAGCAAGGCCCTCCACATCGTTCAGCTGCGCCAGGGTGGCTGCCACGCCATCACCGCTGTACACCGGAGATGTCTCCTCCAGCCACGGTCCAGATCTGGCCGGTACCGGCATCGACCATCTGCACGCGGTTGCCGCCGCCGATGTAGATGTCCCCGGCGGCATCGACTGCGATTGTCTTGGGGGTGCACAACGGCGTCGCCGTAGCCAGTGAGCCTTCGGTGAAGGTAGTGCAGCTTGCGCCCGCCGCGCCGGCCACGGTGGTGATAATTCCGCCACCGTATTGCACCTTTCGGACCACGTTGTCACCGCTGTCCAAAATGTCCATGTAATTCGAGTCGGTCGCAACGTAAGTGGGGATGCTCAGCGTCGCCTGGGCGGCGGAGCAGCCATCGCCCAACGGCGAGGTTTGCGCCGGGCAACCCGTGCCGCCGCCGGCGTAGGTGCGGATGTTGCCGCCCGTCCCGACGGCGCGAATCACGTTGTTGCCCGAGTCCTGCAATGTAGACGGTACCAAGGCCGTCGAGCGCGAGCGAGGTGGGAGCGTTGAGGGTCGCCAGCGTCGCCAGACGAATCTTCGCTGTAGCCCGACGCGCCGGTGCCAATAATGGTGCTGCTGCTGCGCGCGGCAGAGCTCTGCTTGCGGATTACGTTGTTGCCGGTATCGGCGATGTAGATGTCAAAGTTGCCGGCCACCGCGATGCCCTGCGGCGCATTGAACTCCGCGGCCGCGCTTGTCCCTTCCACGTAGCCAGCCGTTCCATTGCCGATGTTAATCGCGGTCTGCGGCTGCACGCCGAGGCTAATCCAGTGGAGCATGTTGGCTCCGGTGTCGGCGACATAGAGCCGTCCCGGAATCGCGGCCAGACCGCGAGGGCCGGTCAACGTGGGGATCACCGTGCCCTTGCCCACAACCGTCTGCATCACCCCGGGGCCGAGCAGAGCCATGGGAGCCTGCGCCTGCCCGGTCAGCGCGAAGTACGTGGTCGTGGTCCCAGGTTCGGAGCTGGAGACGGTGCGGACAACCAGCGGCGCTTGCCTTCCAGACCGGGATACTGCGGATTGAAAACTACGGACACCGGGCAGATCTGGTTGCCAGCCCAGCCGATGGAGCAATTCACGAACTCGGAGGCCGTGAATTCCGGAGTCGTTCCCGCTGAATTGGCCGTTGACAACGACTGGAGCGATTGTCCGGCGTTGAGATAGATATTGGCGGTAAAGCCGGAAGGCTGACCGACCTGGGTGGTCGGTACCATCAACTGGTATCCCAGTGGAAGGAGGGTGTAGTTGGCCGTCGCAATCGGGCTCACCAGGTTAAACGGTGAGAGGGCAATGGCATTGATCTGCGTGGCGCCCAGCGCGGTAACCGGCACCTCGACGGGAGAAGCGGCCATCTGGGTGGCAGGATTGCTGCCGTCGGTGGCTGGCGTGGAGCCGTCCACGGTGTAATAGATCATCGCCCCCGGGGCCGTATCGCTGATTCCCAGCTGAATAGGCGCCTGAAGAGTCTGCGGAGTGCGATAGGAGAAGGTTGGCGCGGCTGCCTGGGTGGCTACCACCGTGAAGCTCTGCGCTACCGGAGTTGCCGCCAGGTAATAAAGATTGCCGGCCTGCGTGGCCGTCACCGTGCAAGCGCCGCCGCCCGTGAAGTTCAAGGTCACGCCGTTGGCCGGCCAGCACGCACGCTCCGGCAGCGCTGAAGCCCGGCAGCCGAGCTCGTCGAAGCCGTCAGTATCAGCGGAAATCCGTAGTTCTGCGTGCCTGGGTTCAGGAAGGTGACGGTCTGCGCCACCGGCACCACAAATGCCATTACCGCTCAGCGAGAGCTGCTGCGTCGCCCGACCACGTTCAGCGAATTGTCAGCAAAGGTCAGCGTGTCCGTAAGCGGGCCAGCCGCCTGCGGCACAAACTGCACCTGGGCCTGGCAGCTCGCGCCCGGATTCAGGGTCTGGCCACTGCAGGCGTCACTGTCGATGGCAAAGTTGCTGCTACCCACTACGTCGGAGTACACCACCAGCGGATCGTTGCCTATGTTGAGCAACCCTAGTTGCGCCAGAGGGTTCTGCCTGTGCCTACGGTAGTGTCGGCAAAGCCCAGCGGCGCGAGTGTTCAGAATCTCACGGATGACCGCGTTGCCAGTGTCTGCAATATAAAGGTTCCGGTACCATCCGAGCGCAGGCCGCCCACGTTGTTCAGTTGCGCTGCATTGGCCGCGCCGCCGTCTCCCGTATAGCCCGGCGTGTTGAGCCCGCCGCCACCAACCGGATCAGTCCGCTGCCAAACTCCACGCGCTCGACGCGGTTGGTGTCGGCGATGTACAGATTGAGGGCTGCGTCCACCGCCACCGCAGCCGGACTGCGCCAACGGCATGGCGAGCGCCGGAGCGCCGTCAACAAATCCGCCGCAACTCGCGCCGGCCATCCCGGCCACCGTGGTTACGGTGCCACCGGTGACGGTGCCGGCAGCGATCTCGCGAATCACTTGATTGCCGCTATCGACCACATACACGTTGCCGACGGCGTCCAGAGTGACGTAGGTCGGCGCGCTGAAGATCGCCTGCGTTGCCGGGCAGCCGTCGCCCAGTGGCGAGGTAGCCGCGCCGCACACCGCGCTGGCGCCGCCGGCAAAGGTAAGGACGTTGCCGCTGGTGGCCATCACCTTGCGAATGACGTTGTTGCCGGTATCGGCAATGTAGACGTTGCCGAGGAGGCGTCCACCGCCACCGAAGTGGGAGCGCTGAAGGTCGCCTGGATCGCCGGGCCGCTGTCACCGCTGTATCCGGGACTCCTGTTGCCCGCAAAGGTGGAGATCGCGCGAGTCAAATTGCTTTGCAGCCGGATTACGTTGTTGGTATCGGCGACGTACATATCGCCGTTTCCGGGCAGCGCCACACCCTGTGGAGCATTGAACTGCGCGACGGTGGAGGCCCCGTCCACGTATCCTGCCACGCCGGTGCCGATGGTCTTCGAGGCCTGCGGAGTCGTGTCGAAGATTACCTTTCGCACCACGTTACCGGCAGGATCGGCGACGGCCAGAATGCCGGTGTTATCCATCGCCATGCCTCGCGGCCCATCAATGTCAGCCCCAGAATTCCGGCTCCCGCCGCTGTGCTCATCTGTCCCGGCTGCACCACCAGCGCCATGGGCCCCTGGCCAATGCCGCTCAGCGGGTAGTTACCGGTGGTGCTGGTCGAAACGTAGGTGCCATCCGAAGTCACCGTCGTGGTGCGGACCGACAATTGCGCCTGACGCAGCCCGGGATAGGCGGGCTTGAAGGTCACCATTACATTGCAGGTTTGTCCGGAGATGCCCGGCGTGCACTCCGGAACACCTGCCATGAACTCCGCCCGGCGGCCCAGGCGCGGCAGCCGTGCCGACCACCACCCCGCTGAACAACTGGCCCGCGTTCAGATACACCTGCGCGGTGAAAGTCGTCGAAGATCCCACCTCTGTGGTCGGCGTGCCCTCCTGCGCATAACCCATCGGCAGCACCGTGTAGCTGACCGTCGCCAGTGGACTGGCGAGATTGAATGGCGTGGTGGCAAGCGCGTTGATCACCGTCATACCCAGCCGGTGACCGGTGCCTCGGCCGGGGCGGCGGCCACGATCGTGGACGGATTGCTGCCATCGGTGGCCGGTATCGAACCGTCCATTGTGAAGTAGATGGTCGCCACTGGAGCCGCATCGGTAATACGAATCAACGCACCCGTCTGCAAGCTTGATCCGCGCCGGGAGAAGGCAGGCGCCGGAGCCTGGGTGGCGCTGATCACGAAGCTATCCACCACCGGATAGGCCGCCTGGTAGTAGCTGTTGCCGGGCTGCGTCGCGGTCACCGTGCAAACGCCGCCGTTGGTGAAGTTCAGCGTTACACCGTGGAGCTTGGCCAGAAGCGCCCGGACCGGAGGCCGTAAAGCTTACCGTCAGCCCCGAGCTGGCCGTTGCCGCCAGCATCATTGAATAGCCGTAGCTCTGGGGCCCGGAATTCGGGAAGTTGATCGACTGCGCCTGCGGCTGCGCAAGGCCGTTACCGCTCAATGCCATCTGCTGCGTGCTGCCGGCAAGGTTCAGCGAGTTGTCGGTGAAGACCAATGCGTCCGTGAGCGGTCCCGCGCTCTGCGGCGCAAAATGCAATTCGGTTCCGCAGCCCAAGCCGGGCGCCAGCGTAGGCCCGCCGCCGCAGGTGTCGCTGTCGATTACAAAGTTGCTGGTGCTCAAGGCGTCGGACTGCATCTGCAGCGGCTGGTTGCCGCCATTGATCACCCCAGCACGCATCAAAGCGCTGCTGGAGCCGATGTTGGTGTCCGCAAAGTTCAGCACGGCCGCGGTGTTCGTGATCTGGCGGATCACGCCGTTGCCGGTGTCGGCAACATAGATGTCGCCCGCTCCATCCAGCACAACGCCGCCGATGCCGCTCAGCAGGGCCGCGTTCGCCGCACCACCGTCGCCGCTATAGCCGGCCGTGTCGCCGCCTGCCAACTGCCAGGCCAGGCCCGTGGCATAGTCCACCAGATCAACCGGTTCGTGTCCACGATGTAGAGATTATCCGCCGGCATCCACCGCTATCGCCGTCGGGTTGCAAAGCGACATCGTGGTAGCCGGCGTGCCGTTGAGGAAGCTGCCGCCACCGACACCGAGCATACCGCCCACCGTCGTCACCGTGCCGCCGGTCGCCGTTCCGTGCCGATCTCGCGGACCAACTTGTCGCCGCTGTCGAGCACAAAGAGGTTGCCCGCCGCATCCACCGCCATCGCCGTGGGCGCGCTGAAGGTAACCTGCGCCCGCAGGCAGCCATCGCCGATCGGAGAAGTTGCCGTGCCGCATACCGCCGTGGGGCCCGCCGCATAAGTGACAACGTTCTGCGACGCAAGAATCCGGCGAATCACGTTGTTGCCGGTATCGGCGATGAAGAGATATCCGTTCGCGTCAATCACCACCGCCGTCGGGGCGTTGAAGGTTGCCTGTGCCGCCGGGCCGCTGTCTCCGCTGTACCCCGGGGTGCCGGTGCCCGCAAAGGTACTGACCATACGCGTAGAGTTTTGCTGCTGGCGGATGACGTTGTTGCCGGTGTCCGCGATGTAGACGTCGGTGTTGCCGGCCACTGCTACGCCTTGCGGAGCATTGAACTGCGCCACCGCGGTTGCCCCATCCACGTAACCGGGTGTCCCCGTGCCCACCGTCACTCCGTGCGCAGGGTTACCGGGAATGTACTTGCGAATCACATTCGCCGCAGGGTCGGCGATCACCAGATAGCCCAGGCCGTTCAGCGCCAGTGCTGCCGGCGAGTTCATCGTCAGCCCCAGGATTCCATTGCCCAGGATCGTGTTGATCTGCCCCGGCGCGACTAGCGCCAGCGGCCCCTGCCCGATGCCCGTCAATGAAAAGCCGGTCGTCATCACGCTGCCAGACAGCGCCAGCGTCCGAAGCACAGCCCACTCCGAACGCCCGGATAGGCAGGAGTAAAACTCATGGTTAGCTCACACTCCTGACCGGAGGACAGCGGTGTGCGATTCGTGTTCTGTAAACCGAACTCGTTGGGAGCGCCTGGACTCGAGCCGAGGCCGGCACTATAAATTACCTGGCCCGCGTTCAGGTATACGTATGCGTAGCTGGTCGTTGTACTGCCTACCTGGGCGGTGGGCACTCCGAGTTCCTGGTATCCGACCGGCAACAGGGTGTAGCTGATCGTCGCCAGCGGACTACACTACGTACAGCGGGGAGAGCGCGACGGCATTGATCTGGATTGTGCCCACCATAGTAACGGGCACCGACGCCGGCGCCGGGAACATCAAGGTTCCGGGATTGCTGCCATCGATTGCCGGAATCGAACCATCGAGCGTGTAATAGATCAGCGCTCCGGGGGCTGAGTCCGTGATCTGGATCGTCGACGGCGCCTGGATAACTCCCCCGCGCCGCGAAGGCAGGCGCCGGAGCCTGTGTGGCGATCACCGAAAAGCTCTGGCTCACCGGCGTTGCCGCCTGGTAATAGCTGTTGCCGGGCTGCGTCGCGGTCACCGTACAAACGCCGCCGTTGGTGAAGTTCAGCGTTACACCGTCGGGAGCTTAGCAAGCACCGGCCGGAGGCCGTAAAGCTTACCGTCAGCCCCGAGCTGGCCGTTGCCGCCAGGATCATTGAATAGCCGTAGCTCTGCGGCCCGGGATCGGAAAGTTGATCGACTGCGCCTGCGACTGCGCAAGACCGTTACCAGCTTAACGCCATCTGCTGCGTGCTGCCGGCGAGGTTGAGCGAGTTGTCGGTGAAGACCAATGCGTCCGTGAGCGGTCCCGCGCTCTGCGGCGCAAAAATGCAATTCGGTTCCGCAGCCCAAGCCGGGCACCAACGTGGGCCCGCTGCCACAGGTGTCGCTGTCGATTACGAAGTTGCTGGTGCTCAAGGCGTCGGACTGCATCTGCAGCGGCTGGTTGCCGCCATTGATCACCCCGGCGCGCATCAAAGCGCTGCTGGAGCCGATGTTGGTGTCCGCAAAGTTCAGCACGGCCGCGGTGTTCGTGATCTGGCGGATGCACACCATTGCCGGTGTCGGCAACATAGATGTCGCCCGCTCCATCCAGCACAACGCCGCCGATGCCGCTCAGCAGGGCCGCGTTCGCCGCACCACCGTCGCCGCTATAGCCGGCCGTGTCGCCGCCTGCCAACTGCCAGGCCAGGCCCGTGGCATAGTCCACCCGGATCAACCGGTTCGTGTCCACGATGTAGAGATTATCCGCCACATCACCGCTATCGCCGTCGGATTGCAAGCGGACGTCGTGATCGCCGGCGTGCCGTTGAGGAAGCCGCCGCAGCTGGCGCCAAGCATGCCCGCCACCGTCGTCACCGTGCAGCAGAGGGTCACCGTCGCCGTCGTCACGATGCCGCCGGTCGCCGATCCGGTCAGTGATCTCGCGGACCACCTTGTTGCCGCTGTCGAGCACAAAGAGATTGCTCGCTGCATCCATCGCCATCGCCGTGGGCGCGTTGAAGATAACCTGCGCTGCCACGCAGCCATCGCCAACCGGAGAAGTGGCCGTGCCGCACACTGTAGTGGCGCCGCCCGCATGAGTGGGGTCCGCCTGAGTGTACCGTACGAATAACGTTGTTGCCCGTATCTGAGATGTAGACGTTCCCTGAGAGGTCCAGGACGACCGCGCTCGGGGCGTTGAGGGTCACCTGTGCCGCCGGGCCGCTGTCCCCACTGTACCCCGGGGTGCCTGTGCCAGCGTAGGTGGTGACCATACGCGTAGAGTTTTGCTGCTGGCGGATGACATTGTTACCCGTATCCGCGATGTAGACGTCGGTGTTGCCGGCCACCGCTACGCCTTCCGGAGAACGGAACTCGCGCCACCGTGGTCGCCCCATCCACGTAGCCGGGTGTGCCCGTGCCCACCGTCGCCACGTGCGCAGGGTTACCGGGAATGAAGGTACTTGCGAATCACATTCGCCGCAGGGGTCGGCGATGAGCCAGGTAGCCCATGCCGTTGAGCGCCCAGCGCTGCCGGCGTGTTCATAGTGAGCCCCAGGATTCCATTGCCCA
Organism: uncultured Acidobacteriota bacterium; assembly: GCA_963779365.1. Classification (GTDB taxonomy): domain Bacteria; phylum Acidobacteriota; class Terriglobia; order Terriglobales; family Acidobacteriaceae; genus TOLSYN. The sequence goes on from CAVZYB010000026.1 coordinate 59,700, forward strand.
GGATCGTGTTGATCTGATCCGGCACGAGCCAGGGCCAACGGCCCCTGCCCGACTTCCCGTCAATGTAAAGTCGTTCGAAGTCACACTCCCCGTACGGCCGGGCTGCAGTGCCGACCACGAGCTCCCCACTGCAATACCACGGATAGGCGGGATTTAAGGGCGCCGAACCGTACACGCCGTGCCGGAGAGCGAGGGAGAGCAACCGCCTGGAGATGAGATGTACTTGGGGGAGGGAGAGGCTCGCTGGGCTGGTACCAACAGAGAGCTGAGAGCAGTGCCTGATTCTGGTTGAGGTACACAGTCACCGTGGCGACCGAGCTGGAACCGACCGTCGCTGTCGGAATGATCTCCTGGTAGCCGAGCGGAGAAACAGGGTACTAGCTGGCACTGGCGGTCCGGGGCTGGACGCGGATTAAGCGGACTAGTGGGGATGGCCCAGGGCGCTGCGACCCGCGTCGTGCGACGTGTGCTCCCCGCCCGCCGTGCGGGCGCGGGCTGAGGTCAGGGTTGGCGGGTTCCTCCCGTGCCGACACCAACATAAAACCGTCTGCCGTGTCTGCGAATCCGTCGCTCCACTGGCCTCATCCGTGATGGGACCTGGCCCCCACCTGCAGCAGTCCCGCCCTCCGGTTAAAGGTAGGCGCCGGCGCGGCAAAACCCTGCGCGCTCAACTCGCTGGCGCCTGTGAGGGTGAAGATCAGCATCGGCAATCACGCAGGAAACCAGTACACGACGAAGGCAGGACATAAGACTCTCCTAAGCAGAGCGCACACGATCAGGTGGATAACGACAAACACTAAAACGAGCGGCCGCGTCGATGGCACGGGGACCAGCTCGGGCGAGCAGAAATTGAAGCAGGAAATCTCGGCCCCGGGAGGGGACGAGTACGGCAGGAGTATCAGAACTTGCGCAATCGTGTACTCGATCGGCGGTGAGTCAGAAGGTGCGGAAAGAGAGACATCTATGAGCAAACATAACCGCTGCTTTTCGCAACTACTGATCTACAAAAAAGAGAAAACGCGGACGAAGAATCTTATGAAACGTAAGCAGAATCTACTTCAACCAGAGCAGCAGGTGCAAGTAAATAATTGACGAAAAGCTGCTGGCGCGAACCCACTGCCCAAATCTCGACACTACGCCAGCTCCCGCCATACGCTGGATGCGATAGCCTGCGTCAGCGGACACAGGCGCGGGCCAAACTGACCGACAACAGCCCCACCGGGTGGGGGCGTTCGCAAACCGACCGGCTCGGGATAGAAAAGTACGATAAGCGTCACGCCACGACGCGCGCCGACACTTTGAATCAGTCGATGGGGAGCTGCGAGCTCAGTTCCCCGAGCGGCTGAAGTGGAAGACGACGCCAGTGGTGAGGCGAAGCTGGTTCTGGTATTCGTTGGCTGCATTGGGGATTCGCGTCATTAAGTACGAAGCCTCCAGTACGCGGACGTCCCAGCAGCGGGTGAGTACCGTAATTGATGCCGCCACCGGCAGAAGCGGCCAGACGGGTTGCGTTCGCATCGATTGCGAAATTCGAACTGGTATGAGCTACACCTACCAGCGCCTGCACGTA
>CAVZYB010000027.1:0-49813 GCA_963779365.1 uncultured Acidobacteriota bacterium
AATGGCTTTCAAAGTTTTTGCTCGGTGCCCCATTTCTGCCGTTGTTGGCAGAAGTGGGGTAGTTGTGATGTCTCAATAGGTTATTCCCATCGCTACCGGCCGATACTCGATTTTGCGTCGCATCTCTGGCGAAAGATGCCGTGCTTAGCTCTAAGGTTTATCCCCGGAACAGGTTAAGCGCGATCAAATCAGGCTAAGGGCAATCAAATCCGGACTGCGGTATCGCATCACTGTCCCTGCATTCACCAAAGATTTACACTGGTGTCACAGCCCAGCAAGCAACCGTGGGCAAGATTGAATCATTATGCTGCGTAGCGCCGCCACCAGAAACGCCCGCAACTCCGTTTGCCAAGCTCGGGAAGCAGATTCCCTGGGCACGTCCTTTCCTCCCCATCCGCCGCCTGGATCGCATCTATGCCGGTGCGCTGGCCCATCCCGAGAAGGCAACGTCTTTGACGGCATCCTGCGCGAGATGGATGTCGAGTACTCGGTGCGCGAGGGCGACCTCAAGCATGTGCCGCTGGAAGGCCCTGCCGTGGTCTTTGCCAATCATCCCTTTGGCATGTTGGACGGCATCCTGATGGCCTCGCTTCTGCTGCGCCTGCGTCCCGACGTAAAGCTGCTCGCCAACCAGTTGCTCGGCTGCATGGAGGAGCTTTCGCAGCACTGCATCCTGGTGGACAACATGATGGGCGAAGGCCATCAGGAGGCCAATCGCCGCGGCATTCGCGAAGCCCTGGACTGGGTCAAGCAGGGACACATGCTCATCGTCTTCCCGGCCGGCGAAGTCGCCTCCTGGAGCCGCCATCACCGCCGCGTGCTCGATCCGCAGTGGAATCGCAACATGGCGCGCATCGCCCGCATGACCGGCGCCAAGAGCATTCCCGCCTTCATCTCCGGCACCAACAGCGTCGGCTTCCACCTGGCGGGAATGATCAATCCCCGCCTCCGCACCCTGTTCTTGCCCCACGAACTCATCAACAAACGCGGACGCCGCATGGAGATTCGCATCGGCGCTCCGGTCGAGGGCGAAACCCTCAAGGCCATTCACGACGACGACAAAGCCATCGATCTGCTGCGCTGGAACAGTTCGCTGCTCGCCCTGCGCGACCGCATCGGCTCGCCTCGCACCCGCTTCTTCCCCGGCCAGTGGCAGCCCAAGCACAACGTCGCTCCGGCCGAAGATCCCACCGTGCTGCTGCGCGAATTGCAGTCGCTGCCCGCCAGTGCCTTGCTGGAATCCGCCGGCAAGATGCGCGTCTATGCCCTCAGTTCGCGCCAGGCGCCGCGCATCGTGCGCGAGATTGGCCGCCTGCGCGAGATCACCTTCCGCGCCTCCGGCGAGGGCACCGGCAAAGCCGCGCGACCTCGACCGCTTTGACGCCTATTACACTCACCTCGTGCTGTGGAATGACGAGCGCCAGGAGATCGCCGGCGCCTACCGCATCTGCAACGTGCAGAGCGTGCTGCACCGCTACGGCATGCGCGGGCTCTACACCGCCACGCTCTTCCGCTTCCAGCCCAAGTTCTTCGCCAAGGTCGGTCCGGCGCTGGAGCTCGGGCGCTCCTTCGTGCATCTCGATTACCAGCGCCAGTACGCGCCCCTGCTCGTCCTGTGGAAGGGCATTGGCAGCTACCTGGTGCGCCATCCGGAGACCCCGGTGCTCTTCGGCGCCGTCAGCATCAGCGCGGATTACTCCATGGCATCGCGCGAGGTGCTGACCAACTATCTCAGCGCGCATACGGTGGACGCCGAGCTGCTGAAGCTGTTGCGCCCCAAGAATCCGCCGCGCGCCCCGGCCGAAAATGTGGAGCAGCCGGAAATGTTCGCCCGCGTCTTCTCCATGGACGACATCTCCGAGTGGATCAGCATGTTTGAGAGCGACGGCAAGGGCGTTCCCGTGCTGGTGCGCCACTACATGAAGCTCGGCGGAAAATTCCTCGGCTTCAACGTCGATGCCAAGTTCTCCAACGTCCTGGACGGTCTTCTGCTGGTGGACCTGCGCGAAGCCAAACCGGAGTTGCTGGCGCGTTATCTTGGCAAGGAAGGCAGCGTCGAATTCCTCCGCCTGCACGACCGCAAATCAGCCCAGCCGGTCGAAGACGAACAAGTCCGCTAGCGTGCCATTTGCCCGCCCGCGGGAAAATCGAGGGTGGCCCATTCAAGCCCTTCCTTTGGGCTTGAGTGGGGTGGGCTTGAGTGGGCTGTTGACTCGGTTTTTGCGCCTTCTATTGCTTGTCCTATTGCTCGTCCGCTGAGCTTGCATTTCCCATGGAGTCGCACTATCTCCACGCGCCATTTGCCCGGCCCCGGGAAATGGCGTATTGTTTGCCGTGGTGACGGAACAGACTAAGACAAGACAGACGAACGCAGTCGACATGGTGACACTGGCCGCGGTCGATATCGGCGCCAACTCGGTGCGCTTAAAGATCGCCCGAGTGGTGCGCAAGCGCCTCCAGGTGCTGCATGAGGATCGCGAGGTCGTGCGCCTCGGCGAGGCCGTCTTCCGCAACGGAGCCCTCGACCCGGAGGCCATGGAGCTGACCGTCCGCGTGCTGCGGCGCTTCCAGAAGGCGACCCAGACCTACACTGCCGCCAAAGTTCGCGTCGTCGCCACCAGTGCGCTGCGTGACGCCAACAATGCAACCGCCTTTGTCCAGTGGGTTCATTCCGCCATCGGCTGGCACGTCGAAGTAGTCAGCGGCGTGGAAGAAGGCCGCCTGATTCACCTCGGCGTGATGGCCAACACCCGCATCGGCGCCGGACGCCTGCTGCTGATCGACCTCGGCGGCGGCAGTTGCGAACTCATCGTCTCCTCCAAAGGCCAGATCGAGCATATCTACAGCCTGCCGCTCGGAGCCGTGCGCCTCACCCGCGAGTTTCTCCAGCACGATCCGCCCACCGAAACCGAGCTCGATCAGATGCGCAGCTACATCGGAGAAGAGGTCGGACGGCTTCGCCGCGAACTGACCGAGCACAAGATCAATCTCACCGTCGCCACCTCCGGCACCCCTGCCGCGCTCAGTGAACTCTGGGCCGCCGGGCAGCAGAGCACCACCGCAACCGTGCCGCGCGCCGGACTGCTCCGGCTTACCAAGAAGCTTTCCGCTCTGAACGTCGAGCAGCGCCGCGCTCTCCAGGGCATCGGTCCCCGCCGGGCTGAGATCATCGTCGCCGGAGCCCATGTCTTTGCCGACCTGTTCACCGAGTTCGATCTGACCAGCTTCCGTTACCTGCCCTTCGGATTGCGCGACGGCATTCTGGCCCAGATGGCCGCCGATGATGAGGACATCGGTCTGCGTAAGCAGCTCGAGAGCGAGCGCCACAACTCAATTCAGAATCTCGCCGAGCACTACCATGTCGATCTGCGCTTTGCCACCCGTGTCGCCGAGCACGCCCGCCGCCTCTTCAAGCTGCTGATGCCGGTGCATCAACTGCCTCCGGAGTACGCCAACCTGCTGCACGCGGCGGCCATGCTGCATGAAGTCGGTTCGTTCATCAGCCGCGCCGGACGCCGCCGCCATGCCGCTTACATCCTGGCGCACTCCGAGCTGCTCGGCTTCAATGTGCGGCAGCGGCGCTTCATTGCGGCCATTGCGCGCTATCTCGGCAAATCGAAAATCACTCCCACCAGTCCGTCCGTCCGCGTCCTGGCGCCGGTAGACCGCGTGCTCCTGCCGCGCGCCGTCGAGTTGCTGCGCCTGGCCCGGGCGGCGGAGCAGGGAAGGCGCGGCGCGGTGCTCAACCTGCGCGCCAAGATCGACGCCCGGAGCGTGCAGCTCACCATCGTCACCCGGCCCACCGGCGCCGAACTGGAATTATGGGCGCTCGAAAAGGAGCGCAGCTATTTCTTTGAGGTCTTTGGCTGCGAACTGACCTGCGCGGAAGCGTAAACGCTCTTGATCAGCCGCGGGGTGATCAGCCAGTTGAGCACGCTGCGCTTGGCGCCCACTTCCACCCGCGCCACGCTGCCTTTTTTCATCTCGATCGCGCGCTCGCTCAGACCGCCGGTCACCAGCAGCGAGAGAAACTGGCTCATGTTCGGATTGTGCCCCACTACCATCACGGCTTCCAACTCCCCGAGCTGCAGCAAGAGCTGGCGGAAGCTGTCAAAAGTGGCGCCCGGTTGCAGCGCTGGAGTCGTCTCAATCCGCTGCTCGTAGGCGATTTCGTTGCCCACCATCGAGGCCGTCTGCGTGGCCCGCTTCAGCGGGCTGGTGAGGATCAGGTCCACGTGCGCATCCAGCGTGTTCAACAATCTGGCCAACATACCGGCACTGCTCAATCCCTTCCTTGTCGAGTGGACGTTTGTCGTCCTGAACCGGGTTGAGCCGTTTTTGTCCGGCATTTGCGTGACGCAGAAAATAAACGATCATCGCTCTATGTTACCTTGGCGCGACTTGCCTGCGATTGCGTTTTGGCCTTCGGTCGCGGCGCCCTGGGCAGCGCCGCCGCCGGAATCGCCGAAAGTTCGCGTTTGCCCTCGGCGGCGTCGATCAGGAATTCCTGTGAACTGAACGGTGCGGCCTTGCCCATTCGCGTTGGCGCGAATGTAGCTGCCTCCGCGCTGCAGCAGCCTTGCCTTCACGTTATCGGCCAGATACGCCGCCAGCAGCTCATTCTTCACCCGATCCCGCAGCAGGGAATCGCGCAGCGGAAACACCACCTCCACCCGCTCATGCAGATTGCGCGGCATCCAGTCGGCGCTGCCCAGATAAATTTCCTCCGCGCCGCCGTTCTCGAAGTAATAGATGCGGCTGTGTTCGAGGAAGCGGCCCACAATGCTGCGCACCCGGATGCGCTCGCTGATGCCGCGAATTCCCGGGTTCAGCGAGCAAATGCCGCGCACGATCAGGTCGACCTGTACCCCCGCCTGCGAGGCGCGATAGAGCTCCTGCACCACATTTTTATCCAGCAGCGAATTTACCTTGGCGATGATGCGCGCAGGCTGCCCGGCGCGGGCGTGGTCGGCTTCGCGCGCAATCAGGTTGGCCACCCGTTCGGCAAGATCCACCGGCGCCACCAGCAGCGGATTGTAGTTCGGTTGCTCCGAGTAAGCGGTCAGAAAGTTGAAGACGTTGTGCACCGCAAAGGTCATCTCCGGATTCGCCGTCAGCAAGCTCAGGTCCGTGTAAAACGCGGCGGTCGTCGGATTGTAGTTTCCCGTCCCCAGATGCGCGTAGCGGCGCATCACCCCATCGGCGTCCTTGCGCGCCATCAGGGTCATCTTGCAGTGCGTCTTCAGCCCCACCAGTCCGTGGAAGACCTGCACCCCCGCATCTTCCAGCTCGCGCGCCCATTTTATGTTGGAGGCTTCATCGAAGCGCGCCTTCACCTCCACCACCACGGTGACTTCCTTGCTCGCCGCCGCCTGCACCAGTGCTTCCACGATCGGCGAATTATCGTTCGTCCGGTACAGCGTCTGCTTGATCGAGAGCACCGCCGGGTCCTGCGCCGCCGCCTCGATAAACGAGACCACGCTGTTATAGCTGTCGAACGGATGATGCAGCAGCACGTCGCGTTGTCGCAGCGCCGCCCACACGTCCCGGGTCCCTTTGGGCAGCGACCACTCGCGCGGCTGAAATGGCTTGAACTTCAGGTCGGGACGATTCACCGCGCTATACAAGTGCATCAGCCGAGAAAGATTCACCGGCCCCTGCATCCGATAAACCTGCCAATCGTCCAACTCGAAGACCGTCTGCAAGCGCGAGACGATATCGGCGCTGGCATCGGCGTCAATCTCCAGCCGCACCGCGTCGCCCTTGCGCCGGTTATGCAGCTCCGTGCGCACTGACTCCAGCACGCTGCGCGACTCTTCTTCCTGCAGGTAAAGATTGCTGTTGCGGGTGATGCGGAACGAGCCTCCGCTCAGAATTTCATAGCCGCGATACATGCGCCCCGCGTGCAACTCCACCAGGTCGGCCAGCGTAATGAAGGAATCGCCCTCGCGCATCCGGCAGCCTCACCAGCCGGGGCAGTGATCGCGGTACGGTCACCACGCCCATGTAGTTGGTGGCATTGGCCGCCGAGCGCCGACGCCGCCGCAGCAGCAGCGCCTGGCACAGCGCCTTGTGAATCACCCGCGGAAACGGATGCGCCGGATCGACCGTCACCGGAGTCAGCAACGCGTCCAACTCGTTGCGGCAGTATTCGTCCACCACCTCGCGTTGCGCATCGTCCAGGTCTGCCAGCGAGTGCACCCGGATATCGTGTTCGGCCAGCGCGGGCAGCAGCTCTTCGTTCCAGCACTTGTACTGCGCACTGACGAATTTATGCGTGGCCTCGGCCACCAGCTCGCGCTCGTCCAATGGAGTCAGCCCATCGGGCCCTGGTTCCACCGCGCCTTCTTCCAGATGCTGCAGCAATCCCGCAAGGCGAATTTCAAAGAACTCATCCAGGTTGCTGGCCGTGATCGCCAGATACTTCACCCGCTCCAGCAGTGGATTGCTCTCGTCCTCCGCCTCCTCCAGCACGCGGCGATTGAAGGCCAGCCACGATAGGCTTCGGTTGAGGTAATACTCGGGACTGAGCAGCGAGCGGGCTGGTGCCATAGCCATCCAGTGTACTGCCATACCGGAAAGAACTCATATTACAGATTTTAGTTACAGCACTGTGAACTTGCCGGTTTGGCCGGGCGCACCACAAATGTGAGAGGGTGCCACACGTCTGCCGTAGTCAGCAAATGTGGGAGACGTGCAGATGGAGTTCGCGTGTACCAGACTTGAGACCTCAGAACTCCACCACCACTTCCGTTCCTCGTCCGGCCTTCGCCAAATTCGCCGCCGCTCCGCGATTGCACGCGATCTCCACAAACCCCATGCTGTTCAGCAGGCCGAAGAGTTCTCCCGCCTGTCCCTCCGCGTAGGCATTGCGAAGCCCCGAAACTGTCGCCTGACCCACCGTGATCCTGATCTTCGCATCGGCCGCAAATAGCGCGGGCGCATTCTCCGGCGTCAAGTTCGTAATCAGGTTGCCGAACTTATCCACCTTCAGCACCGCGCCCTTCAGCGTATGCTCGGCCACCAGCTTCGGCTTCGGCAGCGTGAAGCGCACAAAGTCCGTGATCTCGTCGCCAAACTTCTCCGCCTCCACTCCCTTGCTCAGCCATCCCGCGCAGGGAGCGAAGATATCGCGTCCATGGAAGGTGTTGCTCAGCGGTTGCAGAAAGTAGTGCTCGGCGGTGATGTGCCGCACCGAAACCCGCTCTTCCTGCTCCATCACCAGCGAGAGCACGCCGTTGTCCGGCGCAATAAAGTAGTGCTTGGAGGTCGTCACCAGCAGCGGCCGCCGTGCCGACCCCACGCCCGGATCGACCACCACCAGATGAATCGTGTCCGGTGGGAAAATAGCGGTATGCCTGCGCAATCGTCAGGGCCCCGTCCAGCACATCGAACGAGTTCACCGCATTGCACAGATCCACCACCTGTGCCGCCGGGTTCACTCCCAGAATCACTCCCCGCATCGTCCCCGCAAAGTGATCCGTGCTGCCGAAGTCCGTCGTAAGTGTGACAATGCCAGTCGCCGCCAACTCTTCCTCCTCGCGGGCACGCGGGTGCCCCACCTTCGCCGCGCCCTTTGCGGCTAAGGTGGGTGTCCATGCTTCCTTAGAGCAAACTCCCGCTCGCATGATTCTGTCACGAATGAATTGTTACGGATAGTTGACCTTGTCGCTGCGGCTCTTGTTCCTGACTTTAACCTTGAAACCCTGAAACTTTGAAACCTTGAAACTTGCTAAAATCCATTACCACCGGTTCCTGCCGTCCCAGCGAGCCTTTGCACAGGAGCGATAGAGTTTTGTTCACCTTCGTGCTGATGCGGATCATCGCCGTGATCCTGCTAGTTGCGGCCAATGCCTTCTTTGCCGCCGGCGAATACGCCCTGGTCAGCATTCGTGACACCCGGCTCCAGCAACTCATCGACGAAGGCCGCATCGGCGCGCGCACCATCCGCAAACTCCACAATAAGCTGGATGAAGTTCTCAACGGAATTCAGATCGGCGTTACCATGGCCAGCCTCGCGCTCGGCTGGATCGGCGAAGAGTCCCTGGCCCGCGTTCTCGAAGTTCCCTTCGCGCGTCTGCCCCACGCCGTCTTCTACGCTCATGCGCTGGCCACCATCGTCGCCTTCGCCACCATCACCTACCTCCACGTCATCCTCGGTGAGGTCGTCCCCAAATCCATCGCCCTCCAGAACACCGAGCAGGTTGCGCTGGCCGTCGCCGCTCCGCTGGATTTCTTTATCACCCTCTTCAGTCCGGTCACCCGCACCATGGCTGCCTCTTCGCGCTGGGTCCTGCACGCCTTCGGATGGAGCCACATTCGCGAGGGCGGCGTGCACACTCCCGAAGAGCTCAAACTCAGTGTCACCGCCTCCCACCGCTACGGCCTCATCAGCGCCTTGCAGCAGGAGTTGTTGCACCGCGCGCTCGATCTGGAGACCATCACCGCCCGCGAGATCATGGTGCCGCGTCCCGATATTTTTTCTCTTCCCAGCGACATGCCGCTCGAGGAAGCCGTCGCCAAAGTCATCGAGGAGCAGCACTCCCGCGTCCCCATCTACGATCTCGCCCGCGGCCCGGAAGCCATCATCGGCGTCCTCTACTCCAAGGACCTGATGCGCTGGATGCAATTCCGCATCAAGCGTTCGCAGTCCTCGTCCGAGCCTCTGCCTGCGCTGCCCACCCTCGCCGTCCGCCACATCATGCGCGATGTCCTGGTCGTCCCCGAAACCAAGCCGCTCCCCGATCTCCTCGACGAATTCAAAACCCGCCGCCGTCATCTCGCCGTGGTCGTCGATGAGTTCGGCTCCACCGTCGGCGTCGTCACCGTCGAGGATGTGCTTGAGCAACTCGTCGGTGAGATTGAAGACGAGTTCGATGTCGTTCCCCGCGCCGGTCACCGCGACCCCGCTTCGCTGGTGCTTGACGCCGGCCTCAACATCCGCGATCTCGAATCCCAGTACCATCTGCATCTGCCGCGCGACCATGGCTTTGAAACCCTCGCCGGATTCGTCGTCGAAAAATTGCAGCGCATCCCCAAGCCCGGCGACTCGTTCCTCTACCAGCAGCGCCGCTTCACCGTGCTGGAGATGGAAGGCCACCGCGTCGGAGCCGTCAAAGTCGATCTCATTCCCGACGCTCCCGCCGCTGATCCCAACGCCTCCAGCCCAAGCGGAAAGTCCCAGGCATGATTCGCTATCTCTTCACTCGCCTCGCCTACATGTTGCCGGTCATCTGGCTGGTCGTCAGCGTGGTCTTTCTGCTCATCCACCTCGTCCCCGGAGACCCCATCCAGGCCATGCTCGGCGAAGGCGCCGCCGGTGCCGATATCCAGGCGGCGCGCCACGCCTACGGCCTCGACGTTCCTCTCGGCACCCAGTACGTCCACTATTGGAACGGCGTTCTCCACGGCGATCTCGGCCGCTCCCTGCGCCTCAACAAACCGGTCCGCGATCTGGTCGCCCAGGCCTATCCCGCCACCCTTGCGCTGACCCTGGCCGCGCTCTCCGTTCGCCATCCTGCTCTCCATTCCCGCCGGCGTGCGCTCGGCCACCCGCCGCAATCGTTGGGACGACCGCGCCCTCAGCTTTGTCAGTCTGCTCGGCCTGTCGTTCCCCAACTTCGCCCTCGGACCCATCCTCGTTCTGCTCTTTGCCATTCGCTTCGACTGGCTCCCGGTCTCCGGTGCCGGAAGCTGGCGCAGCCTCATCCTTCCCGCCGTCACCATGGGAGGCTCGCTCGCCGCCATCCTCACCCGCATGGTGCGCACCAGCATGTTGGAGGAGCTAGGCCAGGACTACATCCGCACCGCCCGCGCCAAGGGTCTCAGCGAGCGTGCCGTCGTCTATCGTCATGCCCTGCGCAACGCTCTCATCCCGGTCGTCACCGTCATCGGATTGCAATTCGGCGCCCTCCTCGCCGGTGCCATCGTCACCGAAACCATCTTCGCCTGGCCCGGCATCGGACGCCTCACCATCAGCGCCATCAGCAATCGCGATTACGCCCTCGTCCAGGGATGCCTGCTCTGCATCGGCCTCACCTACGTCGCCGTCAACTTCCTCACCGACCTCGTCTACTCCGCCCTCAATCCCCGGATCCGCCAATGACGATTCGCCAACGGGCTGCTCAGATCTGCCTGCGTCAGTAAAGGCGAGACGAGCAAAGCCTGTTGTATCGGCGCAACATTAAGCGCAGCGGGTGCCCCACGTTCGCCCTCTTTTGGCTAACGTGGGTCTGTTGACGTTGTTTTGCTTTTGCCGTGGCTAAGATGGCGAGCAGAGCGTGCCCACGGGTCGATGCCTACTCCAGAGCCGTGTATTCTTGAGGTGTCATTTGAGGCCCTGTATTCGCGAGGTGTTGTCCTGAGCGCAGCGAAGGACCCCGTACCGCCCAAGTTAGCTGCGCGGCATCGGGCTTTTCAACCGGCGAACGATTTTTCCCTGGCTTCCGCTCGCTGACAGGCGGCCCTCACTTGTCGAATGTGGGGACAACGCCAACATTGATCCCAGGAGCCCCTCCCTTGTCTAATGCCGCCAAACTCGCCCGCGTCCTCTCCCGCAATCCGCTGGCGCTCTTCGGTGTCTTCCTCATCGCGCTGTTCATCTTCTGCGCCTTCTTCGGCCCCGCCGTCGCCCCGCGCGATCCCGCCTTCATCGATCTCGCCGTCCGCCTCCAGCCGCCGTCGTGGCAGCACCTGTTCGGCACCGACGAACTGGGCCGCGACATTCTCTCCCGCATCCTCTACGGCGCCCGCATCTCGATGATCGTCGGCACCTCGGTCGTCGCCGGATCGCTGCTGCTCGGCACCTTTGTCGGCTCGCTCGCCGGATACTACGGTGGCCGCCTCGACCGCTTCATCAACGTCATCGTGATGAACGCTTTTCTTTCCTTCCCCGGAATCCTGCTGGCGATCGCCTTCGTCGCCTTCCTCGGCCCCGGTCTCTGGAACCTGATCCTCGCCCTGGTCATCGGCGGATGGGTCGGCTACGCCCGCCTTGTCCGCGCCCAGGTGCTAGCCGCCCGCGAGCGCGAGTACGTCGAAGCCGCCCGTGCCCTCGGTGCCGGAGATTGGCGCATCCTCACCCGCCACATCCTTCCCAACATCATGCAGCCGGTCATCGTGCAGGCCGCCATCGGCATGGCCGGAGCCATCCTCGCCGAAGGCACCATGAGCTTCCTCGGCCTCGGCGTTCCTCCGCCGGTGCCAAGCTGGGGAGCCATGTTGAACGATGGCCGCTCCCACCTGTTCGACTCCCCCCACGTCATCCTCTTTCCCGCCGCCGCCGTCATGCTCGCCGTCCTCGCCTTCAACTTCGTCGGCGACGCCATGCGCGACTACCTCGATCCCCGCTCCCGCATCGAAGCCGGCCTCTAAATCGACCGCGCACGAAAAAAGCCTCGCTTCGCCGCGAGGCTCCTTGTGTGGCACGGGTGCCCCATCTTCAACTCGCGTTCTTTGCGAGTTTAAGGTGGGGTAGTTGATCTTGCAGTGGCTCTTGCAGTTGATCTTAGTTCTTATTTTTTAACCTTGAAACCTTGAAACTTTGAAACCTGTGAAACCTTGCCTTCTTACTGATCGTCTCTCCGCTTCAGGGTCGGCCGGTCGTCGGCGCTCTTCGTCGTGCCGTCGTCTGAGCTGCTCGTACTATCGCCCTGGCTGGTCGAAGCCCGGCGCAGGCTCGGTCCCTTGTCTTTCCCCTGATCCACCTTGCGGCGATTTTCCAGTGCCGCCAGCCGCGCCTTCACATCCTGGAACTCCGAGGTATCCACCACGTACTGCGGCTTGGCCGGCAGAATCGTGGCAATCTCATGTTGCGTGTGCTCCATGCGCTCCGGAGTCGGCGGATGCGTCTCAAACGCCTTGGCTACGAATCCCGGCTTCTTCTTCTCCAGTGCCTGAATCTTTTCGAAGAACTGCGGAAACGCCTGCGGGTCGTATCCGCTGGCGTACAGATACTGCACCCCAAGATAATCCGCCTGCGCCTCAAAGTTGCGCTGGAACTTCATGAACGTCAGCGGCACGCCGATCCCGGCTGCCTCATAAATCCCATAGCCGATGCCGCCGCCCACAAAGATCAGCGGAATCGTCGCCAGATTGGCCAGGTTGCCGCGGGTCTGTTGCCGCGCCGCGTGGCAGGCCGCCACGTGGCCAATCTCGTGGGCCATCACTCCCGCCAGCTCCGCTTCGTTGTCCGCCGCCAGAATCAGCCCGGTCTGCACGTAGAAGTAGCCGCCCGGCAGCGCGAACGCGTTCACCGTATCGTCGTCCAGCACCTTCACCGTAAACGGAACCTTCGCATCCGAGTTGCGCACAATGTTCTGCGCCAGCCGGTTGACGTACTCGTTCACCACCGGATCGTTGACCACCTTTGCGCTCTGCTCCACCTGCATCGCGAAGCCCTTGCCCATGGCCACTTGTTTTTCCAGCGAATACCAGTTCCCCAGTCCCTTGTTGCACCCCACGTTGCGATTCCCAATCGCGTTCACGTCGTCGATCTTGCCGTCGTGCGGAAAGTCCAGATCGCTCTTCTCCGGCTTGGCGGCGGCGTCAGCTTTGGCCGGTGAGCCGCTATCGGCCTTGGTCTGTGAGCCGGGGTCGGTTGTAGTCTGCGAGTCCTGTGCCAGCCCGTAACCGGCTAGCGTAAGAGCCATCGTGAGCAGCAGCGCGAATCTGGTTTTCATCGTCGGGGCCTTTAAGACGGTACTAGCCGTACCCATATTAGAACTTCCCTGGGCTCAGGGGTTGCACAAAACTTCTTGCGCAATCTTCCGTCTTTGCTGATTTTGCCTCGGTTCCAACTAAGTAGAACCCAGTATGCCGCGCCGGCCGAACCCACCCTCCCCGTGCCGCCTTCGCAACTTCTCCACATTTGTCCCTGATTTCTCCCCGCTTTTCTGCGTTATACTGCCGGAAGTTCGAGCTTTCCAGGTTCGAGACGTTTTCGAGGAATTATTCATGGCTTCCATGGCTGAGGGCCAGCTCGCTTTTGAAGGTACCGCCGGCGATTTTCATCTGCTGGAGGAAAAGATTTATCGCACCATCGAACTGCTCAAAACTGCGCGCACGCAAAAAGCCGCCGCCGAGCAGGAAATCGTAACCATGCGCGAAATGCTGGACGCCCAGGCGGCCGAGACCGAGGCGGTCCGCAAGGAACTTCGCGCTCTGCAGCAGGAGCGCGCCGCAGTGCGCTCCCGTGTCGAAAAGTTGCTCGGCGACGTGGACGCAATCCTCGAACAGTAATCCTCGAATGCTGGTCGGGCAGGAATGCTCGCAAGTGTTCGAGAAAGTGTCAGGTAGTTGAGAAGTACCCAGGCGCTAGCGGTAACCGGGTGCCCCACGTTCGCCTTCTTTTGGCTAACGTGGGGTAGTTGACTTTGCCGTTGCACTCAGTTGTAACCCAGTTGTCTTTGTTGCTGCCTTGTTTCTGTTTTTGTTGCAGGTGGTTGTTTTGTTCTTGTCTTTGTTGTTTTTAAGGTGTCATCCTGAGCGCAGCGAAGGACCCCTACACCGCTCAGATATGCAGCTAGCGCCACAAGATTTCAACCCGCAATCGATTTCGATTGCACGGCAAAGTGAGGCACCCGGAAATGGCCGAAGACAACGACAGCATTCGCGTGGAGATCTACGACGAATCTTACAATCTACGCGGTTCTGACCCGGCTTATATCCAGCGCCTCGCCGACGTCGTCGATGCCAAGATGCGTGCTGTCGCCCAGCACACCAGCACCGTGGACTCGCTCCGCGTCGCCGTCCTTGCCGCCCTCAACCTCGCCGACGACTACTATCAGCTCAAGCGCAAGCATGAGGGCATCGAGAGCGAATACACCAGCCGCGCCTCCCACCTTGGCCGCGCCCTCGACTCCGCTCTCGACGAGGCCCTCGCCGAGCCCCGCCGCGCTGGCTAGCCTGGTTTATTTTAAGTATCCGGCCGTTTCGCCCGTTTTTTCTCCCGAGAGCGTCATCCCGAATTGCCTTGCTCTGGTGCCCCACATCTGCCGTAGTTAGCAGATGTGGGTTCCCGCTTTCCCAACGCCCGCGGCGTATCACACCTCTGGCGTTCACCGGTCACGGACGATCACTTGAATGCCTGTTCAAATGAATTGCTATTCATGTAAGGAGGTTTCATGCCCAAGACCCGGTTCTCCAACGAGTTCTGTTCCCGGCGGCTCAAAGCCATTGCCGACACCACCCGCTGGTCGGTTCTAATCCAGCTCATGGATGCGCCCAAGACCGTGGCCGAGTTGAATGTCGAGCTGGGCCTGGATCTGACCTTGCTTTCTCATCATCTGAAGACCCTGCGCGACGAGGGCTTTGTGGAAAGCACTCCCGAGGGCAAGAATCGCCGTTATCGTCTAGCTCAAAAAGTGAAGGTGGATTGCTCCCGCCGCGTCCTCGATCTGGGCTGCTGCAAGCTGGAGTTGCGCGCCCAATGAGCGAATATTCGCTGGCCCGGCGTGCCGCGGCGGAAGCGGTAGGAACCGCCCTACTCGTGGCTACCGTGGTTGGCTCCGGCATCATGGGCGAGCGGCTGGCCAACGGGAACATCGCGATTGCATTGTTGGCCAACACGCTTGCGACCGGCGCCGCGCTGCTCACCTTGATCCTGACCTTCGGCCCCATCTCCGGAGCCCATTTCAATCCGGCCGTAACCCTGGCCGATGCCATGGAGAACGGAACCGCATGGCCGGATGTACCGGCTTATCTCGCGGCTCAGTTTGCCGGTGGGATTGCCGGCACCATCGTTGCCCACCTCATGTTTGGGCTGCCCTGGTACTCGTTGTCCACCCATGTCCGCCAGGGACGAGCCCAGGTATTCAGCGAATTCGTAGCCACCTTCGGCCTGCTCTCCGTCATCTGGGGCTGCTCACGCCTGCGCTCGGCGGCAACCCCCTACGCCGTGGCCAGCTACATTGTGGCTGCCTACTGGTTTACCGCTTCCACTTCGTTTGCCAATCCCGCCGTGGCCCTGGCCCGGTCCATCTCCAATACCTTTGCCGGAATCCGCCCCATCGATGTTCCGCCCTTCATCCTCGCGCAGCTCGCCGGCGCCATGTGTGCCACCATCCTCTTCCGTTGGCTGGCTCCCGCGCCGCTAGCCTTAGCCTCTCCGCCGCCAGTCGACTCTCGCTGACGTGCAGGTGCAGGTGCCCCACATCTGCCGCAGTTGGCAGATGTGGGTTCTACGCCCGAGCGCCGGCGAGGACCGGGGGCGTCAATCGACTTTCGCTGACGTGTCTCGCGCTCCCGCGAATCGCGCTTTGCATCTCATTATCAAATCTTTACAGTTCCGCTGCGCAACTATCGGTCTAATATCGGGTTCATCGGAACGGTGCCCTAAGTATCGGACACCGCTTACGCGCCCCGAGCCCAGATGCTCTGCTCGGGGAATGCCACGTAAGGGTTCCAGAGGAGGTCCGCGTATGTCACGCATTCGAATTTTCCGGACGATCGCCTTTCTGGCGCTCGCCGTCTCCCTGATGCTGGTCGTGCCCACCCCGGCTGCGGCGCGCGTCGGCATCGGCATCGGCTTTTACGGCGGTTATTACGGACCTTATCCCTACGGCCCATGGGGTTATCCGTATGGCCCCTACGTTGGCGGACCCTATGCCTATGGCTATGGCCCTTACGCCGACGGCCCCTACGGTTACGGCCCCTACGGGCGTCCGGCCGGAGAAGTGCACATTAAAAGTCCTAACGGCGACGCGCAGATCTTCATCAATGGCTCATTCGCCGGGCGCGCCCGTGACGTGAAACACATTTACCTGACCCCCGGCACCTACATCGTCGAGCAGCGCATCGGGAGCGACGTCCAGAGGGAGCGCATCTACGTCCTTGCCAATCGCAACGTGACCGTGGAATTCGCCAGGCCAGGAACGGCGAGGTCCATTCCTGGAGCTGTCGTTCCTGGGGTTGCTCCTGGGGCTGCGACCAACGCCCCGCCGTACGCATCGCCGAACCCCCGTCCACCCATGCCGGACGTCCGTCCGGAAGCTCAGCCGGAGGCCAATCCGCAGGCCATGCCGCCCCCACCCCCGCCGCCGCCTGACGCGGATACGGCGCAGCAACCCGCTCCTGCTCCTCCGCCGGAGGCCAGACAGTAATGAAACCACTCTTCGCCGTCGCTCTGTCCCTTTGTTTGTCCCCTTGTCTGGACCCGGCTTTTGCGCAGCCAGCTTTTGCGCAGCCAGCTTTTGCGCAGTATGTCCCGCCCCCTCCTCCGGACGCGCAGCAAAGTCCCGAGGCACAGCCCGCGCCTACCGCGCCGAACTCCGCCCCGCGTCCCGAACGGCGGCGGCTTGAGCTGCCCTCCGGAATCACTCCCCGCGTCGATCCTGCTGCCTATCCGGTCTCGCGGCCGCTCTCCCAGTTTTCGCTTGGGGCTGAATTGCTCTCCACCAAAGAGGTCGAGCGCAGATTAAGCACGCCCCTCGGCAAGCGCTATGTGGTCGTTGAGGTGGGTGTCTTTCCCGCCGGCGCGCAACACGTCAATTTCCGCCCGGCGGACTTCACCCTGCGGGTTGGCTCGGAAAACCAGGGATTCTTCGCCTCCACTCCTGAGGACATTGCCGCCGATCTCACCGGCGCGGCACCGAGAACTGGCGTCCGTCCCGCCATGGGTGTCGGAGTTGGTCCCTGGGGTCCAACCGTCGGCGTCGGCGTAGGGGCCTATCCGTATCCTCCACGTGGAGGAATGCGCAGAGACTCTAGCGTCATGGAAAAAGAACTCCGCGACAAGTCGCTTCCCGAATGGAATCTGACTCACCCCGTTGCCGGGTACCTCTACTTCCCCGTCACCCCAAAACGTGGCGCGCACTACACGCTCAATCTCACCACCAACGGCGAGACTGTCTCCCTCGCCCTTCCTGATCCGAAAAAATGATCGCGGCAAACGATTCTGGCAAACCAGGCGGGCCACCACGGCCCGCCTTTACTCATCTGCCACCGGTTAGCACAAAGCCAATCCCCAACCAGTCAATCGTTCCATTGCCCGCATAACCATTACCCAATCAGTAATTTCGCCTCCGGAAAAATTCACTCTCCGGTTAATCGTTGCCGCCGCTGCGGCTATTCCTCCTCCGACCCGGGCGCCGCGTCCCAGGCGTGGCCAAAGATCGAAAAAGCCTGTTTCTCCGCGTGCTTCGGCAGAAAAGTGACGCGCGTCGGCTTCTTCTCCCAGGTTGGCGCATCGCACTCCGAATCCGGCATCTCACCCTGTCCCGCGTTTCCCAGCTCTTTTTTGAGTACCGGTTTCTTGCGTCCCAGTTGCATCACCACGGCGCTCAACTGTTCGCCGTTGTCGCTCACTCCGCAGTACGCAACATAGTCGCGGAACCAGCTTGCCGCCGAATAGAATGGATCGAACTCATACAGGGAAAGCTGCGAAACCCGCGCTGTAAGCCGGTCCACCATCAACCATCCGCCGCGCTCCCAAACCCAGCTCGGACCTTTGTTTTCATCGGTGGGAAGATTGTTGTTCAGCCGGTAGGCGCGCCGCACCACGAAGAGCCGGTCGGTCACCTCATGTGCTTCTCCGGTGACAAACTCCTTCAACTTCGCATCCGCATACAGTGCCCGCACCTTCATGGGCGCGGTGTGATCTTCGTCCGGACCAAGGTAGAGTTTCACCACCATGGTCTTTCCGAAGCTGATAACATGCACCTTCGGCTTACTGGCGGCCATCGCTGCCAGCGGCGAGAGTACGAGCAGAACAAGCAGAGTAGAGCGGAGTTGTCGAAACATAGCAACCAACCTAACGCTGCTTTGCTTTTTTCGCAATTGTATTTCGTCGCCATGCAACCATATGCGGCGATTCAGTGCTCATATTCTAAATGGCAGAGTCGGGCCGTCCCCGTTCCCAGCATATCCTCGTGGTCGACGATCATCTTGACAATACATCTGCTCATGCGCGAACTGCTCACTCGCCAGGGCTACAAGGTTTCCATCGCCGAAAGCGCCGCCGACGCCGAAGAAATCATGCGTCAGACTCCGCCGGATCTGGTGCTCCTCGACGTCATCATGCCCGGAAAAAGCGGCTACGAGATCTGTCGCGAGTGGAAGGACTCCCCCGAAACCCGGCTGATTCCGGTCGTCATGATCACCGGGCTCAGCGACCTCGAAGACAAGATTCGCGGCATTGAAGCGGGTGCCGACGACTTCCTGAATAAGCCAATCTTTCCGGTCGAGTTGTTTGCGCGGGTCGCCTCTCTGCTGCGGGTCAAGGAATACACCGACGAGTTGGAGAACGCCGATACGGTGCTGTGCACCCTCGGCCGAAGCGTCGAGTCGCGAGATCCCTACACTGAAGGCCATTGCGAGCGCCTTGCCGAATATGCCAGCGCGCTCGGAGGGTTCATCGGGTTGGGCGAAGAGGAGCAGCTCGCCCTGCGTCGCGGTGGCTTTCTGCACGACCTGGGAAAGATTGCCATCTCCGATGAGATTCTGAAAAAACACGGACTGCTGTCGCCCGATGAATGGCGCCTGATGCAACAACATCCGTTGATCGGGGAAAATATCTGCAAGCCTTTGCGATCCTTGCGCATGGTGCTGCCCATCATTCGCCACCATCACGAGCATTGGAACGGCACCGGCTATCCGGATGGTCTGGCGGGCGATGCGATTCCGCTACTGGCGCGCGTATTGCAGGTTGTGGATGTCTATGATGCCTTACGTACCGAACGCCCGTACAAGTCCGCGCACTCGCATCAGCAGGCGCAGGAAACGATGCGCGCCGAAGCCGACAGCGGCCTTTGGGATGGACTGATTGTGGACGAGTTCTTCTCCATGCTGGCGTTGCGCGAGGACGCCGCTTAGACCGAGCTGTTTTCGCTGGTCCGGTGCTGACATCTACATTACAATCTAGATGCGTCTAACTCGTCATGTCATTGCTTTACTCCATCATCCTGCCCGCCTTCAACGAGAGCTCGCGCATCGGCCCGAGCCTGGAAAAAGCGCTGGCCTTTGTTCGCCAACAGCACTGGAACGTCGAGATCATCGTCGTCAACGATGGCTCGCGCGACGACACTGCCGGACATCGTCAGGCAAATGATGCTGCACGCACCGGAAATCCGCTTGCTGGAGAATCCGGGAAATCGCGGCAAGGGTTACAGCGTACGCAACGGAATGCTGAATGCCCGGGGCGATATCCTGCTGTTCAGCGATGCCGATTTTTCCTCGCCCATCTACGAATCCATCAAACTGATCGCCGCCATCGAGCAGGGCGCGGATCTCGCTTTTGGTTCGCGCTGGCTGCTTGCCGAATCGCAAACCAAGCGTCAGTCGCTGCTGCGTCAGTTCGTGGGACGCGCCTACAATCTGCTGCTGCGTCTGCTGCTCGGATTGCCTTATAAAGATACCCAGTGCGGATTCAAGGCCTGCACCCGCCGGGCTGCCGAAGTCATCTTCACGCGTCAGCAAATCGAAGGCTGGGGCTTCGATCCCGAACTGCTGTTCATCGCCCGCAAGTTTGGTCTGAAGATGACGGAGGTTTCCGTCGAGTGGGCCAACGATGACCGCTCCAAGATCAACCCCATCGTCGACGGCGTCAAGATGTTTTATGAGTTGCTGACGATTCGCATCTCCAGCCTGTCGGGCAGATACGAACGCCCCAAGTTTCAATTCCTTGCATCGACTCCGGGAACCGTTCTGGTAGAAGGCAATCGTCCGGGTTGATGCACTACCAGGAGAGCTCAGACCTCGTGAACCTCATCATTCCATCATTCAAAAATTCAGATGGAATGGTGAAGCCAATCAGGAGGCGGCCGCCTCCCGCATGGTTCGTTCCTGTGGCACCGCCGCCGGAACGCGCTTCGGAACCGAAGCCTCAATCCGGACCAGGTGAGCCTCACCGGAATTGCTGAGCTCGATGGTCATGGTTGCCGCACACCGCTCACACAGCCAGAAGTGTTCCATGGGGTGTATCTTGCACCGCACGGAGGCGATGATTTCTTTGCCCGCCAACGCACGTTTCCGGGATGCTTCACCGAAGTCAACGCGGAACAAACGACCCTGCCCAAAGTATTGGAAGGTTGTGGAACAGTCTGGGTTGAGACACTTCGATACCATCGTGCACCTCGCTTGCGCACACACGTGCGGGAGATCGCTGGAAAGGTTGGTGGCTTTGGGAGTGCGCTCGCATTCAATAAGATGCGGCACAATACAATCCTGGTTGCAGTAGTAACCTAGCAATAATTTCGAACAGATGTTGCATCCTGCCTCATCATTCAACAATTATTCAAATCCATAAAAGGAATGGAATGGGAGGAGTTTCATTCCGAGATTCAGGAGATTCTTGAGCTCTTCGCGACCAATCAGTAGACCAATGTGCTGAGACTTTTTCTGGCCTAACTCCCCGGGCCTGTACGATCAGCGCGCACCACTTACCCGATCAGATCCCAAACCCGGCGGTCGGGAACGAAAGCAAGTTCAAAGACTGGTACGGCCGCGACAAACGCGCAGGCAGACTGAAAAATCAGATTCACCAGGGCAGCATCTTCGGCAAAGAAGAGGATGTTCCGCATCAAGCGCCGGACCGCTGCTGCCGGCGCGATCGGGCTTATCCGATTCTCTGCGCCTTTCGCGAGCAGGTACAAGGCGGCAATCGGTGCGGAAACGTTCTTTCCGGGCACCCCCAGATCGCCTGCGAACGGGGTTCCGAAGGCGCGGTATTGTCCTCCAACCCGGCGCACGTAGGAAGCCTCATCCGTCAGCAGCACTACATCGGATGGCGCCAACCGGGTCATCGTGGTTTTCCCCGCCTCGGATAGACCGGAGAATAGAAACCCCTTGCCGTTGCGCACCGCGCTGGAGGCGTGCAGCAGGAAGCCTCCCTCGGGTGCCAGCAGCAGCGTATGCACGATTCGCAAAACCGAGTCGATGGCGTACGGATTCACCGTCTGGCGGATACGTCCGTGCCGTTGCTCCGGATTCCATTCCGCCCGAAAATCCCCTCGCTCCAGCTGCCAGTCGCCATCCTGCTTCCATACCCTGACATCCGCGTCCGGGTCGGCCATGCTGGAGGAAACCAGATCCACATCAAACACAAACTCGGACCGTATTCCCGTCTTCACGTAGTCGGCGTAGCGGTCTTTGAGAAGTTTCAAGAAAGCAGGATCGGTCGTTCTTAAGGCGATAGGAATACCGCCAATCTCAATCGCCAACTCATGGCTCGTGCTGCCGGAGGAAGGTTGCATGGGTAGAGGCATTCTATAACAAACCCACCGGCCCGGCTCCCCAGGCTGATTCCTGGAAGATATGACTTGGTTTCAAGGAGGCATTTCTTTGAGCCGAGCACGTCTCGGCAGCCTTATTTGCCGCGGCTTTGGTGCCGGAGGATGCGTTTCAATGGCGTTAATAATGCCCCCTTACGTGAGTTTCTGATTGACTTGAGAGCTGAAACCAGACTACGATTGCAGCCAACTACGTTACCGAAGAACTCCCCCGCGGTACATAATCCGGGTTCCTGTAACCCAAAGTGGAAGTTGCCTGTGCGGCCGGGTAGCTCTCCAGTCTAGCTTGCGTTTCCGGCGCAACTGGACGGATGCAACACAAATTCTTGTTGTGCTGGAGTATGACGATGCCTTGCAATCTACGCCTTTCGAAGTCTGTATCGAAGCCAGTGAATTCTCTGCGCCGCATGGGGCATAAGCCTTCCATGATGCTTGCGCTTATGGGGTTGCTCTTGGGTACGATGCCGCTCTTTGCGCAGGCAGGCCTCCCCATTGACTGGTCCAGCAAGCATGTGATCTACACACCCGCGAAGACTCTCGCCGAATGGGAGGCTGTGCGCCGGGATCCGCGAGCCCTCCACCAGGAGATGATGCGGAACAAGCGGCTGGGCACGCCGTTCGCGAGTGAGATAGTGAGATCGGCTAGCGAGCCATCCATAAGTGGGTTGTCCAGCTCGCGCGGCGTGGGAGCTGCGGGACTGAAGAAGAGTCCCTTTAAAGTGGACTGGGCGGTTTCCCTGGCAAACGGTGCGGTGGCACCGGACATGAGCCCTGCGAAGTACGATTTCATCACCAACAATGCCCCGAGCTGCTCAGACTGGGTGGTGTATGGATTGAACGTTGCATCGTCGGCCACGCAGGCGTCACTCGTAGCGTTCAACAATCTCTACGGGACCACGAACGGCTGCACGGCGAACCCGCAAGCGATCTTCGCCTATGAGACAGTGGGGCCGGTTATTACCTCCCCGACAATCTCTTACGGCGACAGTGGCGCCCAAGTGGCGTACGTTGACAATGAGAGCGGCAAGGCTACGTTGGTGGTGCTCAAATACGGAACGGGTACGGGCAACGGCACCTCCGCCGCGTCCCCTGTCGCGCTTCCTGGCACCGGGACCAAAGTCAGCCTTACGTACTCGACGACGACCAACTCTAACTCCCCCGTATATATAGACTATGTTAGCGATACTGCTTACGTGGGCGACGATGGCGGAAAGCTCTATAAGATTTCTCCTGTCTTCGGCGGGGGAACTCCGGTAACCGTGAAAACCGCGACACTCGCGGGAACACTGGCGGGGCCGGTTCTTGATCAGTTGCATGGCGTCGTGCTGGTGGGTTCCAGCAACGGGGACCTTTACGCCGTGAACTCATCCACTTTCGCCGCTTTGACAGGCTCCCCCCTCGCGGTTGGTACCGGAGGCACAAACGGAGGCGTAGTCGATCCTCCGGTGATTGTTACAGGCACCACCACAACGTACGCGTTCGTAACTACCGGTTGCACTTCCAGCAGCGTCGGCGAATTGTACGAGGCCTCGGTGACAGGTACAGCGCTGGCAAAGGTGGCGTCTCCCAACATCAGCCAGTCTCACAACTCCTGTGCGACAAATAATCTGCACGCTCCCGCTCTTGACGACGCTGTTTACAACGGGACGGCTGGCTATCTCTATGTTTGTGGCACGGTGATAAAAACAAATAGCACTTCTGGGACCGCGGAAGCTCCCGACCTTTACAGCTTTAGCTTCAACCCAAGCTCAGGCGCGCTTGGCGGATCTGCTACTAGCACGGTCTCAGCATCAGGCACGGCATCGGACGAGTGCTCCCCGCTGACCTATTTCACGAGTAACAGTACCTCGAGAATCTTTTTAGGTGTAGGCACGGCTGGGGCTGCCAGTAGCATCAATGGTTCCGCCGTGACCACTGCCGGAGCCATCGGCGCGTTGACGGGCGTCACAACTCCCGACGGCCTCGGCGGCACCAGTGGCATCGTGGTGGACAACAGCAGTGCCACGGCTTCACTTGCAAACGTCTATTTCAGCGGCTTGACTGCAGGTAACGTCACTGGCGGCTCATGCCTATCCTTTACGGTAAGCGGGAGCAGCTCTGGAACCACGGTAACCCTTACTGGCACAGGCTTTAATTTCGCGGTCGGAAATCCGATCGTGGTATCCGGCTTTACCGGGACACGTGCTGTTTTCAATGGGACCTTTGTGGTGGCCAGCACAACCGGCACGACGTCGCTTACCTACACGGATAGCGCCGCCAGTGGCACGATCACCAGCGGAACCGGCGGTACTGCTAGCTGGGGGACGTGTGGATTTCAGCTAACGCAAACTACCTTGTAACAGGAAGAATGGGTGGTCGCAGGCAGCCAGGAACTACGGCACGTCCACAAGCGGCGCCATAGGGGGTGCTCTATAGTAACCGTGTCAGAGCGCTCTGAAGCTGGCACCTGCTTCGGTAGCGGTGTAGAATCGGAGTTACAACGAGCGAAGTGGAGAGGCAATGACACAGTCGGAAGACGCGAATCGCCTGCAGCACGGAGAAGGCGCGAAGCCGGGGGCGAAGAAGCCGTACATCAAGCCCGAATTTCGCTATGAGAAAGTGTTTGAGACCATGGCGCTGAGCTGCGGCAAAGTGCAGACCACCCAGGGCGCATGCAGATACAACCGGAAAAGTTCCTGATGGCGATGTGAGGTTCGATGGACTCGCAAACCGGCCTTCGCGAGGCAGTGAAACGCAATCTGGTGGCAGAGGTGGCGCGCTCATTCGGCCAAGTGCGCCTCAAGGTCACCGGAACCAGCATGTTGCCCGCGGTATGGCCCGGCGACATTCTGACCGTAAGCAGGCGTAACGCTGCGGAATTGCTTCCCGGCCAGATCGTGTTGTGCTTCCGCGATCAGGAGTTCGTCGCCCACCGCCTGACGGGCAAAATCGGGGATCGTCTCATCACCCGTGGCGACTCTCTTAACTACGATGATCCTCCCTTCCGGGAAGATGAAATCCTCGGACAAGTGGTTTCCATCCTCCGCGACGGCCGCAGCGTCGATCCATCTCCGGCTTGGTGGCATTACGCCGGATGTTGGATTTTACGGCGATCGCAACTGTCTGCCCGCGTGCTGCTCGTCTTGAGACGGCGGTGGACAAACAAAAAATTGCGGGATCTCCACCCGCTGCCGATACAAACGGCAGAGCATCCGGAAATTATCGTTTGAAGTGGACGGATTCCCAGAGAGCAGCAGTGGACTTATGAATCCTATTTATGTAGCCCGTAGCTCCGAGGTCGCGGCCCGCACCTTGGGCAGTGAAACCATGATCATGTCGGCTCGCGACTCCACGCTGTTCAGCCTGAACGAGACGGCATCAGCGATCTGGCAGGCCGCCGACGGACGTACCCCGCTGTCGGAAATCGTCGCGCGCGCGGTGTGCGCCGAGTATGAGGTTGAAGCCGGAGAAGCCTTGCAACACGCCGAGGAATTAGTGCGGGAGCTGGCCTCCCACGGCATTCTGCGAATCTCCGATCAACCCATTGCCGAGCCCGCCCCATGAGCCTGATGCAGGAGATGGGTAGCCGAGCCCTGACCCTTGGGGTTCCCTTGAGCGTCCACCTGGACCTCACCTACCGTTGCAACGAGCACTGCGTTCATTGCTATCTGGACCATGAAGATCACGGCGAGATGAATACCGCCGAGATCAAGGACGTGCTCGATCAGTTGGCGGCGGCGGGCGTATTCTTTCTGGTATTCAGCGGCGGCGAGATATTCCTGCGTACGGATCTATTCGAACTGATCGAACATGCGCGCTCGCTGATGTTCTGCGTGAAGCTGAAAACCAATGGCTTCATGATTGGCGACCAGGAGGCCGACCGCCTGTCGAGCCTGCATCTGGACTGCGTGCAGGTCAGCATCTACTCGCACCGGCCGGAGGTTCACGACGGGATCACGCAGCTTCCGGAATCGCTGGAGCGAATCGGTTGCGGGTATCCGGCGCCTGCGCGAACGCGGCGTGAAAGTCATTATTGCCAATGTCTTGATGCAGCGGAATCTGGCGGACTATGCGGGTGTCAAGACGCTGGCCCAGCAACTGGGTGCAGAGTACACGATCGATCCGACTATCACTCCGAAGATGAGCGGTGACCGCTCCACGGTGCAATTGGGCATCGGCCGTGAGGACTTGAAGAGCGTTTTCAGGAATCCAGAGCTAGTCGGCAATGTGACCGAATTTTGTGCCATGCCGCCTGCCATTGACGATGCTGTGCTGGATGAGATCCCGTGCAGCGCCGGGCACACCGCGTGCTATGTGTCGCCCTACGGCGATGTGTATCCGTGTGTGCAATTCCTTTTACCGTGCGGCAATCTCAGAAAACAGAAGTTCCTGGAGATCTGGCGCCATTCCACGGAACTGAACGAGGTGCGCTCGATTCGCGCGCGCGATCTGCCGGTCTGCTCAACGTGCTTGCATGTTGGCACCTGTACCCGCTGTCCCGGCCTCGCCTATATGGAGGGCGACATGCGCGGCTCCTCTTTGGCGGATTGCGAGAAATCCTTTGCCCGCACCGGCATTTCTGCGGACGAATCTGCGCCCGAAGATTTCCCCATCGCAGTAGACTAGGCACGTGCCAAGAACTCTCGAGTATGCCCGCATCCGGCTGAGCAAGCTGGCGGAGGAATTGCGCCATCTTCCGCGCACATTTGCGCTGGTGCGTCAAGCCTCCGGGCACCTCACTACTCTGTGGGGATTGTTGCTGGTTGTCCAGGGCCTTTTGCCGCTAGCCACCGTTTATCTCACCCGTGCCATCGTGAATTCCCTGGTAGCCGCCATTCGCTCCGGCGGCCAGTGGAACGCCTTGCGGCCGGTGATCGTGCTTGCCGCCTGGATCGGTGCGGTGGTGCTGGCCACACAGCTTCTGCGCGGACTCACCACCTGGGTACGCACTGCCCAATCGGAGAGGGTTCGGGATTACCTGGCAGGCCTCATTCAGAAGAAGTCGCTTGAGGTCGATTTGGCGTTCTACGATTCCTCTGACTTCTATGACCATTTGCATCGCGCCCGGATCGAAGCCACCTATCGCCCGATCGAACTCCTGGAAGGACTCGGCTTGCTGCTTCAGGGCAGCATCACGCTCGTCGCCATCTTGGCCATCCTCATACCTTTCGGCCTCTTGCCGCCGCTGGGATTGCTCCTCAGCACCGCGCCAGCCCTTTATGTCGTGGTCAAGATGGCCTATCGAAGGCACGGCTGGAACCAGCGCACGACCATCGATGATCGGCGAGCCTGGTACTACGACTCGCTGCTGACCGGCGGTGAGAGCGCTGCTGAAATGCGGTTATTTGACTTGGGCGGGCATTTCTCGCAAGCATTCCAACAGGTTCGGCGGCGGTTGCGCCAGGAACGGCTTGGCCTCGCAAGACAGGAAAGTGTGTCGGAGTTGTGGGCCGGTGCCGTGGCCCTGTTGATTCTCGCTGGGACCATGGCTTGGATGGTGCTACGCGCGATTCACGGCTTGGTCTCGCTGGGCGATCTGGCTCTTTTCTACCAGGCGTACAACCAGGGGTTTGGTCTTTCCAGAACGCTGCTCGATAATCTCGGCAAGTTGTATGAAAACAGTTTGTTCCTTGGCAATCTCTTTGAATTCCTCGATCTAAAGCCCCAGGTTGTTTCCGCGACCCATGGGCGCTCCCTGCCTTCGTCTCTGCGTTCAGGACTCAAATTTGAGAAAGTGAATTTTCACTACCCGGGAAGCAATCGGCCGGTGCTGCGCGACTTCAGCCTCGACGTCCAACCCGGTCAGATGGTGGCGTTAGTGGGTCCCAACGGAACCGGGAAGAGCACGTTGATAAAGCTGCTCTGCCGTTTCTATGATCCTGACAGTGGCTCCATCTCGCTCGACGGCACACCGTTGCGCGAGTTTTCCATCCCCGAACTGCGGCGCTTTATGACCGTGTTCTTTCAGCAACCGGTTCACTATAACGATACCGTGGCTGCCAACATCAGGTTTGGCGATCTCCGGCTGACGGACTCTGAATTCTCCAGCGCCTTGGAAAAAAGCGCGGAGCTTTGCGGACTGAATGAAATCATCGCCCGCTTACCCAATCACTATGACACCGAACTCGGCCGCGATTTCCTGGACGGAACCGAGCTGAGTGTTGGGGAATGGCAGCGCCTAGGTCTGGTTCGCGCCAATGTCCGCCAGGCGCAGATTCTGATCCTGGACGAACCCACGAGCGCCATGGATCCATGGGCTGAATTCAAATGGGCCGAGCGCTTGCGCGAAATTGCCGCCAAACGAATCACAATTCTAATTACCCATCGTTTCACCACTGCGATGTTCGCTGACGTCATTCATGTCATGTCCGAGGGGCATATCGTCGAGTCGGGAAGCCATGCGCAGTTGCTCGCGAAAGGCGGCATCTACGCCGAAGGATGGGCTTCCCGAGCGAAGGTATGAGTCCATGGATCTCCCACCGGAATGCGGCGTTCTATTTCGTCAGGGGGAGCCGACGCAAGAGTGACTGAGGCAGTAGAATGAGTCATCCACCCTAGCTGGTTCGAGGGCAGAGGTGCCGTGGCCGATAAACTGACGTTGGCCGCGCAGCGCGCCAGTCGGCGATGTGCGGAACTGGAATTGCTCCTTCATTGCGCAGGCGCCGACGCGGTGAACGGCGATTACGTGGGTATGCTAGTCCAAAAAGTTTTGGACTGGGACCTCTTGGCCGACGCTGCGGAGTACCACGGCCTTGCACCGATCCTACACTGCACCCTGGATCGCGTGTGCCCTGAACTGCTCCCCGAGAATGTCGCGAACCGCCTCCGCAACTGCTACCGTGATTCCGCTAAGCGCAACCTGATCTTGACCGCTAATCTGCTGGCGTTGCTGGATGCCTTCGCGAGTGAGGGCATCGCTGTCGTGCCCTTGAAAGGCCCCACCTTGGCCGAATCACTTTATCCCGATCCGGTGCTGCGACCGTTTTCAGATCTGGATATCCTCGTCCGAAAGCAAGATGTGGGGGCGGCATTGCGGCTTCTCAGGCGGGAAGGATATACCCTCGGTGCACATCTGGCGCGCCTTTCTCTACCCGCTCTGCTGAGTCTTGAGTTTGAGGTACTGCTGCACAATGACCGCATGCCGCCGGTGGATCTTCAGTGGGAAATCGGACTCGGGGATTATCCTTTCTGTATTGATCCGGAGATACTGTGGCGTTCGCGCAGCCCGACCCGGCTCGCGGGAAGGGAAGTCCCGGGCTTTTCGCCGGAAACACTGATGCTGTTTTTGTGCGTGCACGGCGCGAAGCACTTGTGGTCGCGTCTGCAGTGGCTGGGGGACATTGCCAGGCTGGCGCGCACGCAACCGGATTGGGCTTGCCTCTGGGAATTGGCTAGCGGGGCCGGATGTGGAAGGCCCGTACTGTTGGGATTGCTGCTGGCGCACGAACTGCTGGAAGCGCCGGTTCCCGAGGCAATCCTGGAACGTGCCCGCCATACGCAAGTTCTCCAGCGGCTGGCAAGTCGGGTAGCATTGGCAATGAATCGCATCCCGCCAACCCACCCGCAGAGCCTGGAACTCACCATGTTTAACGCCCAGATGGCAGAACGTACCTGGGGGAAGGCGCGGCACTTGGCCGCGCTGCTGAGGGCGCCTACCGATGACGAACTGCTGTTGCTTCCCCTGCCTGAGAAGCTGTTCTTTCTCTACTACCCGCTCCGCGGGGCGCGGCTGGCGATAAAGTACGGCGCACGGTTAAAAACGTCCGTATTCGGCTGAGGTGATTCAACTCGCGAGCGATATTCCGATTGATGAGGCCCTCGGCCACCTGGCGTACCACGTCTCGTTCCCGCTTGGTGCGCAGTTTCATTCTGCCGCGGTTCATCGTCGGCAGTTTCCCATATCCCCGAATCTCCGAGGCCTCTTTTTTCTCCGAGACGGCACTGATACTTGTCGGCAAACACCTGTCTAAACCGCAACTCTGGGCAGCCTGACGGTCCAACTCCGCATCTATCTCGGCGATTGTAGCGACTCAGGGAAGGTTGGCCGGAATATCGCGATGCGCCATGCAATTTGCTGGTGCTGTTCTGTCTTTCGGGGACTCACTTCGCGCCTTCTCTGGCCCTGCAATCTCAGGCTTCACGCTCGGAGGTCCATCCAGATGCGCCAGCGATTCTACTTTTTACCACTGCTTATCGCTTTGTCTCTACTACCAAGTCGATCAGTTGCTCAGACCACAACCTGGAATGTGGGCGATGTTTTCATCGCCGCTGGGAGCAGCTATCAAGTCTGGCGCAATGGCGCCCTTCTAGAGACGTTCTCCAGCGCCTGGGGACAAGCCGGCGGCTGCGCTTTCGACGCGCAGTTCAACCTCTACGGCACCTACGGTGTGAGTTCGACATCCGGCGAGGTAATAGAATTCAGTGGCGCTGCCCACAGTCCGGGTAATCCTACGGTCGTCGGCTCCCCGCTGAACACCGGTGTATTCAGTGAATCGATCGTCTTTGATGCCGACGGGCACTTCTACGTAGGCAGTCCAAACAACTCCGTGCTGCAATACACACCAACTCTGCCTCCGGCGTCCTCCGGCGCGATAAGCTACCAGAAAACGGCTCAGATCTCCACCATCGGAGAGGCCGACCAGATTGACCTTGGCACCGACCAGACCGACCTGTTCTTTGGCTCCAGCAGCGCGTTCCTGAGTACCTTCTCCAAAATCATTAACCGAATCGACCTGACAAATTCGAGCAATGGATCCACGGCCGCTACCACGCCAGACACTGCGTGGTCCGTCCGCCTGCTTCCACCCGCAGACATCAATCCAAATACCGTGGCTGGGCTGAGCCACCCGCCG
Organism: uncultured Acidobacteriota bacterium; assembly: GCA_963779365.1. Classification (GTDB taxonomy): domain Bacteria; phylum Acidobacteriota; class Terriglobia; order Terriglobales; family Acidobacteriaceae; genus TOLSYN. The sequence goes on from CAVZYB010000027.1 coordinate 30,056, forward strand.
ATCCATGGCATGCTGATCGCAGACAACAGCTCTGTCTTACAGTTGAACGGCGCCGGCGAAGTGGTCGCAACGTTTCAACCATCAGGTAAGTGCAAGAGCTTGCGTTATCTCGCACTCGATCCGGACGGCGTGTCGTTCTGGGTAGCCGACGCCGGTGACTCGAAGGTCTATCGCATCAATCTTGCCACTGGAAATACAACGGCAACGATATCTCCTGGCGGAAACGGCACGCTCGGAGGAGTTTGCGTGCTGGGCGGACAGCAGTTGAACATTGTCCCGCTGCAGTTTCCCAGCAACAGCAGCAACGTAACCCGCACCGCCCCATTCGGCGATCCGCAGATCGATGGCAATACGCTGCAACCCGCAATCGATGCCACCGGCCAGACATTAAGCCCGGACTATCACACCTGGTCGGCAACTATCGATTCCGTAGCGACAGGCTTATCGTTGGTCGTTAGCGCAACCGGGCAGGGACCTCAGCCGATGGCTAGGATGATCGAGGCTGGTACGCCGTTTCTGAATCGTTTCGACGAATATTTCTGTGGACAGGCAGAGCCTGCGGCCTCCTGTACGTTTCCTGCGAGCGGACCAACTCTGGTGCCGATCCCATACACTGACCAGGTGTTGGGAAACTTTGATGTCCCGACTGTCAGCGGGAGCGGAACTCATCTAAGCCCCGGAAATCGCGTCGTGTACCGGGTTGCCAATCCTCCAGCGACGGGAAACATCGTCGCGACCATCGGCTATCTGCAACCACCGGTGTGCCCGGTCAACGGAACCCTCGTCAGCCCGGTGCTTACTGGGACCAGCAGCGCAGCCAACTGCTACGTTCCGGCGGCCTGCCCTTCAACGACGACCAACTACTACGTCAACAGCCCGCGTTTCATGCTGGATCCAAGCGAACCGCCTCCGCCGGATGCGGCATTGAATCACCAGTTCGCATTCGACACCAGCATCGGCTATTACCGTGATACGCGAATCGCCGGCGGCGGCGGCCGTAGCGATCATACGGTGGCCGACCGTTGTCCTTCGAGCAATGGCGGCAGTTGCATTGCTACCGCAGGGTTCAACCCTCCACTTCCGAAATCCAAGGCCAAGATAGGTTCAACTATTCCGGTCAAAGTCAGCGTCACGGACTGCGATGGCAATCCAGTGAAAGGAGCGAACGAGACGCCGAACGCCATGACGATCACGGTTACGGGTCCGCAAGATCAGCTCGAAACTGCCACGGCGCAATCGTTTCCGTTCTTCACTCAAAAGGGCGGCGCTGGTGGCACGTACTCCGGCAACCTCGTGACGAATGGGTTTGCACCTGGGCTGACTACGATCTGTGTCACCTCAACGAACTCAGGCAGCACAGCTGCGGGCGCAGGGCAGTTTGTGCCGGTGTGCACAACGGTAAATATGTTCCAGTAGACGTATCCTCTCGCAAGCGCCGGACTTACCATCCGGCTCCTGCGGGGGAGAGACCAGAAGTTAGCGGGCGGCGATGGGGGCGAAGTCGCTGCGTGTGAGAACCCCATTTCCTGATTCCTTGGCGATATCATCCAGAGCGTGGTGCGCTTCTTCAAGGTGGTGATCTGCCTCGCTGGTGGACCCGCTGGCGCGAAGCGTATTTGCAAGCAGGTAGCGGGATCGGGCGGTGAGGGCTCGAAATCCGAATTTCTCGCTCTTTTCCAGCGCGCTATCCAGTTCTTCTTTTGCCTGTGAGTAGTTCTTCAGATTGAGCAAACCTTCGCCAAGGTAGGTCGTGGCATCAGTCTCAAGATACGCCAACCCCAGCGTGCGGGCTTCTTCGGCGGATGCTTTCAACTTGGTGATAGCGGTTCGCACATCGCCTTCCTTCAGGGCTGCCTTGCTCAGATTGATCTTCGACGTTAGCACCAGATTTGGGTCGGCACCCGCATGTGAAGCTGCTTTTAGCGACTGCTCATAAAAACTGTGGGCGGAGCGGAAATCACCGCGATAGAACATCCGGTCGCCCTGGTAGTTCAATACTTCGGCGATCACGTCCTGATTCTTCAACTCGCGGGCGAGCGCCACGGCTTCAGCGAGCGGTGCTTGTGATTCCGTCAAACGTCCAACCTGATTCAAGGCATTGCCATGCGCAGCGAGTACCTCAGCGAGCCAGAAACCGCGCTCCTGGAGTTCGCGAAATCTCTTGACCGCTTCTTCTGTTGACTTGAGTGCCGCGTCATAGCGTCCTTGCTGCTCAAAGGCAAATGCCATGCTTTGTGAATCCATTGCCTCGCCGCGCCGGTCTCCGAGGCGGCGGCGAATTTCCAAAGCCCGTAAGTAATAGGAGATGGCTCGATCATTCTGCCCCGTGTAGGTCGCAACGTCCCCAAGGTTGTGCAGCGTATCGGCGATATCGGTCGGTATCTTTAGCTGTTGGCGCAGATGCAACGCCTGCTCGTAATAGCTGAGCGCGTCGTCGTATTGTGCTTTGTTTACATAAATGATGGCGATGTTATTCAGATTCACCGCTTCCAGCATTCTGTCGCCAAGGTTACGCTCAAGTTGCAGCGATTCTTTATACGCCTTCAGGGCGCGATCATAAGCGCTGCGGTCGTTAAAAAGATTTCCGTAATCGATAAGCGAATCGGCGAGTCCGCGATTGTCGCCAATGTCTCGCTGGATGCGGATTGCGTCCTCGAATCCTTTCAGTGCAAGGTCCATCTTGCCTTGACTGGTTTGTATTTGCGCAATCGTGTGTAAGCTTTCGGCAATCCCTTGTTTCTGCCCGAGGCGGCGACGAATATCAAGCGACTCTTGCGCATAGCGGAGGGCATCGTCCGGCTTATTCAGCTGACGATAGGCAACAGCGATACCCTGCAACACCTTGGCCCTGCGTTCGTCGTTACCAAACTGTATGGTCAGGGCCAGGGCACGATTAAGGTTCTCGATGCTGTCCTGCGGATTGAGCCGGACAGTTTCCACCTTGCCCATCCCCAGCAAGGCGTCGACGGACTTTGGATCTTGCTCCAGCACCTTCGCATACTGCTCGCGGGCTTTGTCATAAGCTCCAGTTGAAAGATACAGACCGGCGAGCGAGAACTGCAGGTCGGAATCTTCCGGCGATGCCTTTGCCAACTTCTCATAGCTTCGGATCGCAGTATCGGTATCATTGATGATTCGCGCATGGCTGGCTCTGATCAGTTGCTTTTCACGCTCGGGAAGTTTGGAACTGAGGTCGACCGCTCTACGCGATGCCTGTGCCGCCTCGCTAGCATATCCGAGTTCAGAATAGGTCTGTCCGAGTTTTGTATAGGCCAGGGCGAACTCCGGGTCCTGTTTTGTCGAGTCCTCAAAGCGCTTTTGCGCCTCCAGATGGTTCCCTTGTCGCTCCAATTGCACACCGTCGGTGTAGGCGCGCAGTGCTTCGGCAGACTTAGTCGAGGGCGCGAACGCTGCGGCTCGCAAATCCCGGATATCGCTGGACGGCAACGACAGATCTTCCTGTAGGGAATGCGCCAGTCGATCGACCGCGGCCAGCAACTGATTCTGGCCGTCAGCCTTGTCCTTCAAACTTGTTGAGTGCTGGCCTTTCAGATCTTGGACAGTCGCTTCAATCTCAAATGCGTTACCAACCTTTGTGTACTTCCCCCGAACCAACCGGTCGGCACTACTGAACTCGGCTATCCGGCGTAGGGTGTTCTCGTCGATCTCCGAGGCGGGCGAGATTCGCAAGTCTCGCAGAACTTGGTAAACCCGGTCGGCGGAAACGATGTGCAGCTTCGCTGACTGACCGACATCGCTGCTCAGCGTTTCAGCGAGACTGGACCCTATCCAGTCCAGAGCGGCATCGCCCGTCGCATTGCGGAACGGAAGGAATGCGATCGACAGCACAGGACCGCTGTGGCTCACTTCCTTCTGGGCTGCGCCTCCGAATAGGCGATGGCGCACTCCAATGGCGCCAGCCACTACCGCGATAACCAATAGCGCCGATGCCGCGACGTAGCCGGCCTTTCGGAGCGCCGCGCGCCGGTCAACGGCGGTTCTCGTGCGCACCAGACTTCCACTTTGCCATAGCTCGAGATCGTTCAGAATCTCACTGCTGCTCTGATAGCGCTTTGAGCAATCTCGCTCCAGGCACTTGCTGACAATGTTGCTCAGCACGGGAGGAATGGAGGTATCCACCTTCGCAACCGGAACAGCCGGCTCCTGCGAACGCTTGAGCAGGCTGGCAATCGCCGTGTCAGCTTTGTAGGGCGTAATTCCGGTAAGCAACTCGTAGAAGATCAGGCCAATAGCGAACAGGTCGGAGCGCGCATCGGCTGCGATGCCTAACGCCTGCTCGGGGGACATGTATTCCATCGTGCCGACCAGAGCTCCAGTCTGCGTCATACCGTCTAATCCGAGGGGGCGAGCCAGACCAAAGTCCATAACGACGATGCGGCCATGTTGGTCGCGCATGATGTTCTGCGGCTTTAGGTCGCGATGGATCACCCCTTCAGCATGAGCCGCTTCCAGCGCGCGGCACACTTGCTGAATGGTCTCAACCGCCTCGAGTGGTGGAAACTTGCCTTTCTTCTGAAGTAGCGAACGTAGGTCCTCGCCTTGCACGTACTCCATCGTGATGAACTTCGTGCCGGAGGCCTCCCCGATGTCATAAATCCGGATAACATTCCGGTGCGTGATCTGGCGGGCAAGGATGATCTCTTGCTTAAAGCGGGCCAGCATCTCGGCGCTTCCCGCCATCTCGGGACGAATTGTTTTTAGCGCCACCAGTCGATCGAGCTCACGATCCTTCGCCTTATAGACGGAGCCCATGCCTCCCTGTCCGATCAGCTGCAAGATCTCGTAACGCTCGACGAGTATCGTCCCGGGCTCGAATACTGGCTGCTGCGCACGGTACTGCGGGATGGTAGCGCCGGAACTGGCGCTGCTGGAGTCCGGAAACTTCACCACCCCGCCAATTCTGGTCGCGTCGTCATCTGGAATTCTGTCACGCAATCCCATACCCAACCTCCCGATCAACCAGCAGCCCTAGACGCGAATGAGCGGGTGACTCTGCACTCTTGAACCTTCCCCTCAACCTGCACCCATTCAGGACGTCAGCACGTTCAGTCACGTCCAGTATAGTGCGATCATGCGAATGCAGAGCTGATCCCGTAGGCGGGCTGTGACGGGAACCAGCATTGGCAATTCCGTGGTAGCAGGATGGCAAACAGCTCTGGATGACGTGGGGTACAACCGCCAGTTACGTAGTTGCAAATACCCGATAGCGGCGTAGGGTCTGGAACTCAAATAGCTAAAAACTCGGCGTGTTGGGAAACCTAGATGTCGCAAATACCTTGTCCAAGGCGGTCAAGTGAAGCAATTCCTTTACGCGCTGGCTTAGGCTGATAAGGTTTAGCTCGCAGCCATCTCTACGTGCGGACACCCAGATGCCAACCAGCGCACCGAGTCCGGAACTGTCCATGTAGCTCACATTCGACAGGTCTAGAACGATGGTCTTCGTCCCAGGGATCGCTTTCCGTATCGTGCTTTGTAGCAGGGCTGATGTCGAAGACGTGATTCTGCCACTACAACGGAAGATCGTTTCCGTAGGTGTCCTTTCCGTATCGAGCTGCAATTCTGGAGTAGGGATAAACTGATTTGCGGCCATGCAGGAAGATCTCCTTGAAGAGAATGGAGCATAATGCCCAGAAACAGACTGACAGTGGTGGATGCCATGCCAAAACCCCGCGTTGCATGGTTCAACCAGATTGAGTGGCCGTGGTAGTCTTTGCGATCAGTTCTGATACTGGAGTTCGAGCACGGTGCAATCGTCGTTTAACGGCGTGTCGCGGCAGAAGGCTTGCACACGCGCAAAGATCTCATCGAACGAATTGGCTGCGACCGCCTCGTGCAGGCGGTCGTCCCCGAAGAACTCGCCTGCCGCATTCTGCGCTTCGGTAATGCCATCGGTGAACACCACGAGGCGATCGCCAGGCGCAAGTTCGTACGTTTCTGTTGTATAGGACACATCTTCGAGCAGCCCCACAGGCGGGTTCTGCGGCTCGGTACGGGCGAGCGTCCCGCCGCGGACAAGGAAAGGCGTCACATGGCCGCAATTAATGAATTCGAGCAGCCCAGCCGGGCTTAGACGCGCGATCGTCAGCGTCGCATACTTCTCGTCGAGGTCCTTCTGGCACAAGAACCGATTGGCAACGTCGGCAATCTCCGCCAGCGGAACCGACGCCTTCAATTGTGCATAGATCATGCCTTGCAGAATAGATGCCAGCAGCGCGGCGGAAACACCTTTGCCGCAGATGTCAGCCAGTACTGCCGAAATGCTGTTCTCCGTGGCAATCACGTCGAAAAAATCACCGCCAATCTCCTTGCACGGAATATTGCGGGCATGCACTCGCGCAAAAGAACTTCCAGGAATTTTCACGGTCATGAGTTGCTGCTGAATGGTGCCGGCAATCGCCAACTCTTGTTCATAGCGCCGGGTGTTTTCTTGTTCCTGAACTAGCTCTGCATTTTCAACCAGGGCGGCAGCTTCGCGCGCAATGGCACGCAACAAATCATTGCTCACCGTGGAAAGGTCCCGCGATATTCGCTGGCTATCGAGATACAACGCCCCGCTTACCTGCGGCGCGGAGCCGTCTGGATGACGCAGCAGAGGAATGCAGATCACGGTGCGCAGATCGAAATTCATGATGCTCATCTGTTGTGCGATCTCGGAACTGGCGGTGTCCGTGATCAAGAACTCGCAAGCCGAGGTGACCGCCTTCCTCAACGTAGAGTGAGAAATGGTGCTGTCTTCCCGTAGAGTGTGCCCGCGTTCGTCCAGTCCCGCGGCCAGTCGAAGCTTGCCGCTCTTGTCGCACAGGAAGACGAAGCCGCGTTCCGCCTTGGTCAGTCGCAACGTAGCTTCGATAAGCGTAACCAGGATTTCGTCGAGCACGCATGCGGTATTAAGCTTGCGTGCAGCTTCCAAAAACAGGCTCAACCGCTCCAAGTCAGCAGCCGCGCCCGTGGATTGCTGCTCGCTGATCTGGGTGAGCAGTTCGCGCGCGCCCGGTTCGTCAGTGCTCGACGGCGGCTTCATGGTTTCCGCTGGCGGGCAAAAAATGATGTACCCGAGTTCGGCGTTTCCGAAATCAATGCGGTCGTTGGGTGACAGGCTCTGGCGGCGGCTTATGCGCACACCGTTCACGTAGGTGCCAAGTTTGCTGCCCTGATCCTCGATGAAGAATTGGCCGTCCTCCGCCTACGATCACCGCGTGATCGCGCGACACGCGCGCGTCCGCGATGTAAATGTCCTTCTCCGGTTTGCGTCCGATCGTGATCGGCAAGTGCTGAGGTCGAAGTATCGATTCCTCAGTACCCCTGACCACTAACACACACGGAAAAGACTCGGGATCAGGGAAGGAAAAACCAGTCGAAAGCAGGGCCATGGTGGACGCCTCAACACCCCTAAAACATTCTACGCAGTGATGCTACGTCTGATTTGCGATACTCGCCGTAGTCACAAATACCCTGCCCGCATCGCAATACGCAGCAGTTCCGCAGTGCTTCGGTCACGGTCCCAACCGAATGTCAATTAGCCGCCGCGAGAACATGCTCTCGCGGCGCGGCATGGCTCCGATAGAGCCGGGCATGCTCATCTCGGACGGAGTGAACTGCTCGTAGTTCGGGGGTTCTGAGCGAGACTTCAAATCCTGCCAGTCTTGCTGTCGAGTACGCCCAAGCTGTAGTGATTCATCAGAAGGCGGACACTCTCCGGGACGATGCCGGTTACGGAGACCGCCCAGCCGTCTTCGCCTTCGCGAATTGTCGGATCGCTTTCAAACCACAGCCGCAAGCCTTTGACAATGGCCTCCGCGATGTCCTTGTTATCAACCGTTATAACCTGGGATTCCATACCTTGCCTTCCCCAATTTGCCAGAGGGAAATAGAAACCTCAAGCAGCCTGAGCATCTTCCACAGTCGAAAAGATTGCAAACAGTTGGTCCAGTTTGGTTACCTTAAACAACGTCTGCACCCGTTCGTTTACGCCCACAAGAAGTAACTTGCGACCTTGCTTCTGATGGGAGACATAGGAATTGGTCAGTACTCCCAGGCCGGCCGAATCCATGTACGGAACATCTGTTAGATCCAGAATGGTGGTGACAGATTCCGACCGCAAGACCTCCTGGAAGGCAAACATGTTGCCAAGAACCATCGGTCCGTGCAAACGGTAAATGTGCTGATTCGGGCTTGCGCCCTCCAAGAGCTCGAATGTTAGCTTCTCCGAAGACATGGGCATAGTAGTAATCCAGACCCGTAAACCTTTCTTGTACTCTTACTGCGGCTCACGTCTTCTGAGTACACGCTCTCAATGGCTATAAATGTTCGCCATATCCCTCGAAAATGTGGAGCAGGTTGGTCATGCGCAACAGTTCCTGGATGCGAGCGCCTAGGTTAATGAGCTTCAACTGTTTGCCCGCTCGTTTCGCAGAGGCAAACAGGCCAATAAGCGCACCTAACCCGGAGCTGTCCATGTAGCTGACATCGGTAAGATCCAGCACAATGGTCTTGAATTGCTCGATGAGCGGACGTACCTCCTGCTGCATTACCCGGACAGTGTCAGAAACCACTTTGCCGTGGCAGAGCACAGTTATCGTATCGCCGGCTTTTCGCTTTTCAAAGGTTAACAACGGAGGCGGAAGAACAGGATCAGCGGCCATCACAATCTCTCGACCCCGTTGGACGCAAATGCAAGCGAAAGTGTCGCCTGAAAGCAGAAGCGGCACAGTTTTATTCCTATTTTCCCAACAGAGGTAGCGCAATCACGCCCCCGCACCCTCGGGGAAATCACGATGTGAGGTTATGCGTGGGGGTCGCCCAACCTGACGCAATCATCAAGTCGGGCAGCGCACCGCTCTTGGAGACAGGCAAAATTGATTAGGCACTGCGCCTCTCACCCGCGATGCCAGCAGAACGGGGGCGGTCCATTGCGGGAACCCGGGGCGGGTGGAAGGTGACTCTGTCCTTGGGCAAGAAGATGTCGAGCGTCCAGTCAAACGCCACCCGGACTTTTTTGCTGAGGCCGGGCAGCTTCCAGAGGTACACCATGCGCCACATCCACCAGGCGAGGAATCCAGAGAAGTGGAATCCCAGGACATTAGCCACCCCGCGCCGTTGCCCGATTGCGGCCAACTGTCCCAACTCCCGGTAACGAAATGGCAACAGCGTCTGGCCGCGCCGCGCGCGGAGAATGTTGCGCGCAGCTCGCCTGCCCTCGCGCAGCCCGTTCTGCGCCGTCGTTCCATAGAATTTGCCCGGCCGGCCGGGGTGCGGAATGGCGGCACAGTCGCCCACGGCATAGACCCCGGGCCACTCCGGAAGTTCGAGGGACGGCGTCGTGAGCAGGCGCCCCTTGACCTTTTGCGCAGGAAGTGTCGCCAGCACCGGGGAGGGTTTTACGCCCGCAGTCCACACCAGCGTGTTTGTCGGGATGCGATGCTCGACACCGTCTTTCTCGAACATCACCGCTCCATCCTGATAGCCCGTAACTTTGGTCGCGACCTGCACCTCGACGCCGCGCTCGCGCAGCTTCTGCCGGGCATAGGCGCCAAGACTGGTGCCGAGCTCGGGCAGCAGCTCCGGCCCGGCATGGAGGAGCACGGTATGGATCATCTCGCGTCGCAAAGTTTTAGGGTGAATCTGGGTCGCACCCTCGAGGAAGTCCACCATGGCACCCACCGTTTCGACTCCGGCGAAGCCGCCCCCGCACACCACAAATGTTAAGGAAGCGGCACTGCGCTCAAAACCCTCGAGGGCCGCGCCCTCCAGCCGCCGGATAATGTGGCTGCGGAGATAGAATGCGTCCTCCAGTGCCTTCATCGTGATGGCGTTCTCTTCGACACCAGGCAGATCGTAGAAGTTCGAGGTAGCTCCCAGGGCAAGCACGAGGAACTCGCCTTCCAGGGCGTGTGCCTGGCCGCTGAGCGGATCCACGACGGTGACTCGCTTGTTTGCCAGATCGATCTCTTTGATCTCGCCTTTAGCGAAATGCACCCGGCTGTTCCGGCTCAGCAACGGCACCACGATGTCTGTTGGATCAACGTCGCTTGCGGCCACCTCATGGAGCATGGGGGTGAACAGCAGGAAATCCTCGCAGTCGACGAGGGTCACGTCGAGTCCTGGCGTGCTTGGCACCGCCTCTGCCAAGGTCCGCGCAGCGTACCAGCCGGCAAAGCCGCCGCCCAGGACGAGCACGCGAACGTGTTTTCCGTCGTCACTCCCTCCCGCCGGAGACAAACCTCGTTCGCCCCGTGGGCGGTGCTTCCGGTTAGCTTTGTTTCTACTCGCAACCGCCAATATGAGTCCTGTAACCAGTCCGGAGAAAAGCGAAATGGAGACGCGTGCCATGGGAGTCATACCTTTCATCTGATTTACATCAGTAGATGGCAGTTCTTCACTTTGGGATGCGATTCGCACCCGCATTGCGCACGCGGCGCTTGGTGGCTTGATCTATTGGCGCTGGCCAGCCTCGAAGTGGGCGTTTGGGCTGAAGCCGGCAGACATGCTGCGCCCACAATCAGAAAAGGTTTACGGAATCACTGATCGTCCGGGATACCGGGATCAGTTCGTTCAGTGGGACAGTGATCGTACGGCGCATCCGGGTCACGACCAGCAGAGCAGCGAGCCAGGAGAAGACCATGGCCGCAGCTACGATGCCAGCATAACTACGATAACGCTGCTTCATTTCAGTCTGTCGGACTCAATATAAACCACACCGATCTGTTCGCCTCCAAGCGCAATCGGCAGATATTGCATCAGGCGACAGGATTCGAAATAAGTCCATGGACTCCTGAGCGGAGGCACATTCGCATCGCTTGCGCCCTTGGAATGCAGAAGGCGAAGGGGTTCCTTGTCATAGATGCACGCACCAGGAATGTGAGGCTCTGCCTTAAGCGCGGCAAGCACCTCGCGAGCAGCCTACTGATCACCGTAACTCACCGCGGCCCTGCTGCCCGCCAGCGTGGCCCCCCGGTCCCCGGTCTCAGCTCTTCGTGAGCGCGATACAATCGACCTCGATGTCGAACGGGCCGGTCCACTCCGGCACGCAGAAGAAAATCCGCGCCGGCGGATTGGTCGGGAAGAAGCGCTTGTAGATCTCGTTGAAGGTCTTGAAGCGGTCCTTGGAGATGCACAGCACGTTGCACTTCAGGACGTGGTTGAGGTCCGACCCGGCCGCCTCAAGCACGGTCTTCAGCTGCGTCAGGATCAGCTCGGCCTGGCGCTCAAACGGCGCACTGGCTGCGAGTTCCCCGGTCTCCGGGTCGAACGGTGGCATGCCCGAGACGAACACCATGTTCCCCGCCCGGGTGCAGACGGAGACGGGCGCGCCCCATTTCTCGAAATTGGTGTCGAACGGTTCGACGCGAATAATCTCTCGTTCCATTGGCCTTCCTACAGCAGGGTCAGTTCGGGATATGGGCGATCGGCCGTCAACCTGAGGCTTGGCGTCGGCGTTACGCGAGGTGGCGAGCCTCTCGACTTCGCTCAGCAAGTCTTCCATAATACTTCGGCGTGTTGCAGTCTTCAAGCCGCTGCCCACCGATGCCGGTCCCCAGCGGCCAAGCTAATCAGCGCACCCCACTCTGCCTCAATCATGGCCAGCGGCCATGGGCGCCGCGATTCTCACTGGTAGAACTATAACCATCTGCTTACGGACGCGGCCCAAAAGGTGGCTCATGCTTCGGTGCTGCGTGCTATTGCGGCAGTTAAGAAGAAGAACGACCGGATCCAACAGCGGCTGTGTGTTGCTTCGGGCGTCGACCTCTCTTAGCCGTGCGATTAGTCGTGTAGCACGACGCTGACCAACGAACTATTAATATTCATCCCGCTACCGTTGTAGTTGATGAATCCAAGATCGCGAAACCGATTGAGGAAGAAACTTACGCGCGAGCGAGTGGTGCCGATCATTTCGGCTAGAGTCTCTTGACTGATCTTGGCAATGGCCGGAGTGGGTTTCGAGTCCTGGCCGAAGTTGGCCATCATCAGCAACAACCGGGCGAGGCGCTTTTCGCTGGAATTGAACAGATGATCCACCAGGTCAGCTTCCATGCGGATGTTGCGGGAGAGCATGTGCGTGAGAAATTGCTCGGAAAACCCCGGTTCACGTTGGAGCAGGCCGAGCATGACCGCCCTTTCGATCCGAATTATGGTGCTGGATTGAAGCGCACTTGCAGTGGAAATGCGAAGCGGCTGGCCGGCCAAGGCACCTTCACCGAAAAAGCTCTTCTCCGGAAGATAGGCGATGACGGCTTCCTTGCCGCTCGTCGACACCACGGTGAGTTTCACCTGGCCAGTCTGGATGTAAAAGACTGCATCGGCCGGATCGCCTTGGGAAAAGATGGAATCATCAATCTGGTACTCGCGTAACGATTTTCCGGCCACAATCCTGGTCAGCAGAATTTGCGGATCGAACGCGACAACTTGAGCCGGCAATGAGTCAATCTTCTTTGAAGCGAGCTTTAAGTTATGCTTCGCAGCCGAAGGCGCGGGAAAGGATAGACCAACCGGAAGCCTGGGTGCCGTGCTCGTCATGGTGGCGCGATTCGTAGCCATTTCGATACCTTTCAATCTCGCAGAGTTTGTGCATGTGGCAATCTCTGACAATGTTCCTAAAGCCAAGATACAAGATGAGAAAAACGACGGAATCAGCGAACACTGTTATTGCTGTAGGCGTTGTCACGGGAACTTTGTAGGGTTTTTCTCACAACGTGAAATCGGTCGAATCGAAGCGGGTGTGCGATATGGCATGAGGTTCACGCGCGCTCAGTTCTGAGCGCAACTCTTTTATAGCCTCTTCAATGAATTCGCAATTTGGAATGGTTTTAGTTCTGGTTCCGCGCAGTCATGGCGTTGCCCAGTATGTTTCTGAGTGCCGGTGGCAGTTCTTCGGAAGCGCTGTTCTTGTTGACATAGGCGTCGGCTCCGGCCCGCAGACAGCGCGCAGCGTACTGGTTCTCGGGCTGGACACTCACCATGATTACAGGGAGTTGCGGGTACATATGCTTGACATCCTGCAGCACATCCAGCCCGCTGCGTCCCGGCATGTTGATGTCGAGCAACAGAACGCCGTATTGAGATATGGCCAGTTGGGTCATGACCTCATCACCGTTGGCGGCTTCGGAAAAGTGTGCTCCGGAAAAGGAGTCTGCGACAATCTCTCTCAGGCCCCGGCGTACGTTCGCGTGATCATCTGCTATCAGGATATACATCTTTGTCTTCGACCTGATTCCACGATAGCGGACGGGAAGAGAAATTGACACCAGCGAAAACCGTGATTTCTGTAAGGTTTTCCGAATTAGCGATGTAGGTTTTTTCCTACACCGGCGGGCCGCGCTAATCGATCAGTTGGTGCGTTATGGCGTAGCGGGTAAGTTCGGCGTTGCTTTTCATCTGCATCTTTTCCATGATGCGCGCTCGATAGCTGCTGATGGTTTTCACACTGACATGGAGCCTCTCGCCAATGTCCGTTAAGGGAGTGCCGGAGGCGATCATCCTCATAACTTCGTGTTCTCGATCCGAAAGCAGTTCATGCAAGGGCTTGTCGACGGACACGTCCAAATCGGCAGCCAGTTTCTCGGCGAGGCTCGCACTGACGTAGCGGCCGCCGCTCAGAATCTTCTTCGCGGCCATCGCCAACTCTTCGGATGCGCTCTCTTTGTTGATATAGGCGGCAGCGCCAGCCCGCAAACAGCGCACCGCATACTGGTCCTCCGGCTGGCAACTTAGTATGATCACTGGCAGCCGTGGGTATGTATGCTTTACATCCCGCAGCACGTCCATCCCGCTACGTCCCGGCATGTTGATATCCAACACCAGCATGGAGGTTTGGGATTTACCTAGATTGCCAAGTACCTCATCCCCATTGCCGACTTCGGTAAAGTCCGCGCCGGGAAGAGCGTCGGCCAGAATCTCTCTGAGGCCACGGCGTACGACGGCATGGTCATCGGCGATCAGGATGTGCATGTTTGCTTCCTCTCAGCGCCTGGAGTGTCCACCGGAACGCGAACTGTGACGGTTGTACCGTTGCCGGGTGAACTGGAAATTTGTACGTCGCCGCCGCAGAACTGCGCTCGTTCTTTCATGCCAAGGAGTCCCAAAGATCCAAGAGAATTTGACAAGTCGGATTGGCAGAATCCTACTCCGTCGTCTTCTACTACCAGGAGGATGTTCTCATCTTCCTGACACAAGGAAACATGTACCGACTTCGCTTGCGCATGCCGGATCACGTTGGTAAGGCACTCCTGAAAGATTCGGAAAGCCGCAGTGGCTCGATCACCATCCATGTGCAAATCGACAGGTGGGACAGAAACCTCGCAGCGAACCCCATTGCGAGAAGCAAACTCGCTGGCCTGCCATTCAATCGCTGCTGCAAGGCCCAGGTCATCCAATACTCCCGGACGCAATCCGCTGCATATCGCGCGCACTGCCTTGACGCCATCGTTGATCGACTGAATCGACTCCGTCAGTCGAGCGAGCACCTCAACTTCCGACTCCGGCAGATGACGCGTCACCCAGGTCAAATCCATTTTGATCGCGGTCAGAATTTGCCCGATCTGATCGTGCAGGTCGCGAGCGACTCTCTTGCGATCCTCTTCGCGTACCCACTGCAGACGTTCAGCCAAAGCCCGAAGTTGCTCTTTTTGCAAGACGATGTGCTCATGGTCGCGAAGTTGCTGACTGAGCAGCTTCTGCTCCGCCTCGATCTGCTTGCGCGCGGTGTTGTCGGTGCCGATCAGCAGGTAGCCGATGATGGCGTCCTGCGCGTCGCGCAACGCTGTGACCGACACGAGCGCCGGGAAGCGGCTCCCATCCTTGCGGATTTTTGTCAGTTCGTAGATGTCTTCGATCCCGCGTGAGGCCTTGAACACCAAGGCTTCGAAGCCCGGGGCAATCTTGGTTCCGAACTCGACGCTCAACTCCTGGGCGCGTGCGATCAATTCCTGAGGATCGGAAATGTCAGCCGGCGTGATCTTGTTCATCACCTCGGCGGCCGCGTAGCCCAGCATCCTCTCCGCACCGACGTTGAAGATCTGAATGACACCGTTTGCGTCGGTTGCGATACTCGAGAAGTTGGCGCTGTTGAAAATCGCGCTCTGCAGCGCCCCCGCCTTGAGTAGCGCCTCTTCCGCCTGCTTGCGCGCGGTGTTGTCGGTGCCGATCAGCAGATAGCCGATGATGGCGTCCTGCGCGTCGCGTAGTGCCGTGACCGATACCACCGCCGGGAAGCGGCTTCCATCCTTGCGGATGTAGGTCAGTTCGTAGATGTCTTCGATGCCGCGTGAGGCCTTGAACACCAAGGCTTCGAAGCCTGGGGTAATCTTGGTTCCAAGTTCGTCGCTCAATTCCTCGGCACGTGCGATTACTTCCTCAGGATCGGAAATGTCAGCCGGCGTGATCTTGTTCATCACCTCGGCAGCCGCGTAGCCCAGCATCCTCTCCGCGCCGACGTTGAAGATCTGAATGACACCCTTTGCATCCGTGGCGATACTTGAGAAGTTGACGCTATTGAAAATCGCGCTCTGCAAGGCGTCCGCTTTCAGTAGAGCCTCCTCGCGCCGGACTTCGGTGACGATCTGCGCCGCGGGGTCGCTGTCAAAAGCTTCTCGTAACATACACCTCTCCTTTTCGCGAATACGTAGCGTCTCCACCACCGGAGTATTCCATCGAAACCGATCACCCCTCGAACTTGAGAAGCCCGTATTTCTTTTTGCAGTACGGCTTGCTTTACGGCCGGCACCCGGCAACTTGCGATACTCGATTGCCAGCGGGTTCCTTCTTCAGCATACGCCATCGTCATGCGGCGCCTATGCACAAGCATCCCGGCGCCTTTAGAGGCTGGCGGGCCAGCGACTCTAATTGGAAGACATGTTCGTGCGGATCAGAGACTCCACCTGGTTCCACACGCTGGGGTCGCACTCGATCTGGGTATGTGCCTTCGAAAAGAAACGGTCGTACCAGGGATACGCGCCGCAGTCGTATGCGCTCCGGGCGTAGTCAAATCGGAAGTTCCCAAGAATATCAGTGCGCTTCGGATCAGCCGCGCGAATTGAGGTCTGACCGTGGAGGCGTCCGTTGGTTTGGTAGAAATTCACAGCCTGGACCACATTGGCCGGGATGATCGCATCATTTTCGTGAATCTTAGAGACGCTATCCACCTGAACGGTAAGTAGCACAGGGATGCCATCGGTTTCCAATTTGCGCGCCAGAGAGATCGCCTCCGAACCGCCCCAGCTATGTCCGTAGATGATAATGCGGGCCTTGCTTTTCTCCTCAAGAGTCAGCGTCTGATCATGGTTCGTATTCAGGAAGCTCAGGACTTTCTCGCGTGCCTTCTCCCCGTGATAGCTCTCAAAGGTCTCCACGTCCACGCCCAGGGGATAAGCCTTGCGCAGGCGAGCAGCCAACTGCACCTCGCTGTGCACTGGGTTGTCGTGCTTGACAAAGCCTCCGACAAAGCCGATGACGAGAATGTGCGATGTGGCGGGGAACATGATGTTTGTGGGCAGGTTCGGCGCGCCAGGTTCACTGCTGTCCACCACAACGGGCGCTAGCGTGATCATTCTTAATTGGTCCAGCGACATCAGCACGCCGCGCCAGTGACCTTGATCTTTTTTGGTCTCGATTGGCAACGAGAGGTCAGAGTAGAAGTCGAGAATGTTAGCGCGAAGCGCGAGGGAGGTTTGATCGTACTGCCGTTTTGAAAGCTGCGTCAGCAGTTTCGCATAGGTCTCGTCGGTGAGCGAATATTCTGCGGCCTTGGTTAGATTGCCAGTATCAAGATCACGATTCGGCAGCACGAGGGTGTCAGTTCGGATAGCTTCCAAAAAGCCCCGGTATTGATCGACTGTGGCATCGATGCTCTTGATATACATATCTTCTGTTTTAGCGGTTGGGTTATTAAACGCCATCCCTTTCAGTGGACCGATTTTAGGAATGTATCGAAGAAAAATTGCTGCCATGCGCGTGCCAAAGCCGGGCTTCACATAGTCTTTTCCCCATTCCTTCTCGTAACCCGTGCGCGAAAGACGATATAGGAATTTCCGGCGCGCGAAGTTCGGCGTTTCGTGCATTAAATCCTTCTTGTGGGTTTGCAGCGCCACGTTGGTCATTTCTGGAATCATGCGGCTGATGGCATAACGGTAGGAACCCACTGCGAGATCTTCGTGGGTAAGTACGTCTTTCAACTCCAGCCCGTAGACGGTGGGAAAGACGCGTTCCAGTAAGGGTTTCGATACTTTAAATCCAATGAAATCGTGGTATTGCTGCGAAGCATAACGATTTTTGGCGACCTGAACGGTGTCGAAACCAAACTCCGTCTTTAGATGTGCCGTCCTGTCCTGGGCATAACGGACCGAATGGCCGAACTTCGCTTCCAGCTTTGGATACTCGATCGCGACGGATTGGTTGACGGCCGGGTGACCGGCAATGTCCGCGGCATAATGTGACAATGCACCGATCGCAAATGCATATTCATTGACATCGCGGCTCTGGATCAGCATTTCGCGAACCAAATCTCCGCTACGGACGTAATGAACGAGGTCGCTGAATTCTGTGCTGCCGAAGGGATAGTAGCCTAGGTCCTGGATGACGGCACCTCCATAGGCGTAGGCATGCGCTTCTTTGATCTGCTCTTCCGACAACCCCGGGTACCGCTGGAGCAGGAGCGGTTTAATCTCACCGGCCCAGAGCAGGTCCACGATTTCCTCATGCGTTAGGACGGAGTACGCGGGGGAACTGACATTGCACATGAGGACGACGAGCAGAAGCATCCCGCCACGGAGCGCGAGGAAGCGCCAAACGTTGGCATTAGCAGACGGCGGTGCTAGGAGGCGTCCCATGTTCAAATACGCCCAAGAAGCAATAGAATGACCACGATCAGGATGACCAGTCCCAAGCCTCCGGTGGGGAAATAGCCCCAATCCTTACTGTGTGACCATCTTGGTAGCACACCAAGTAAGGCTAAAACTAGAATCACGATCAATACAGTTCCGAGCATGTCACGCTCCTTGTTTGCTGTTTGCAGAGTCCACCTGCAGTTCCTCTGTTGCGCAAGTTCCGATAAAGTCACCACGAAGCACGTGCTAAGGCCCGTCTTCAGTCAGCAGAGTAACAATGGCAGGTTCAGGAGCACGCGGCTGAGCTATATAGCTCAACCGCAGGGATGAGGGTTCTGCGGGGTATCGGTTTGGGGTCCTGCCCACAACCGGCCATCAATGAACGGAGCCGAGCGAGCCGTCTTTTGTTGGAGTTGACCGAGGGGCCGCCAAATCCAGTTCACCGCGTCCAATGCGCATGGAAAGGGACGGTAGTCTTCCGTTTCTGCATTGTGGACTCAGACGATCCTGGAGCGACTGAATACGGAACCGGCTCGCGCAATGGGTGGAATTCACGGAAGTGCTGTACCCCGAGACAAGGGTTGGTGTTCGTTCTCACTTCGGAGCAATTGGGACCGGTCGCGGTCGCCGACTCCTGTGCTTAAGAACATAGGCCGTTAAGAAACCGGCGGTACCGACGCCCAGTTCGAGCGTCCACTGCAGCAGCCGCAAGGGCGGGGCCGCAAATAGTTCGTAAAGTAGAGTTCTCATTGAATGATCCATATCGATTTTAAGGTTAGCAAGTCGCAATGAAGGCGTCTGAGCAATCAAGCTCACATCCGAGGCGGAGAGGCAACGCCGCTGGGGAGTGAGCTACATTGCACAGATTAGGTTTTGAGGGGGCTCTACCATACTCTCTGATCGAGGCACTACAGGAGAGTCGAATGAAATCCAAGAAGCTATCAGCCGCCGTTCTGGGCTCGCTCGTTGTCCTGGCTATGTCCCTGCCGGCAATGGCACAGAGCACACAACCCAACACCACGACGACACAAGATTCACAGCCAGCCACCTCTCAGACCACCACAACAACCACCACGACACAAGGTTCGCCGACGTCCGCCGCGGTTGCGCAGGACTCGGCTGCCCCTGCCACAACTGCGCAGGATACTACAGTTCCCGACACCAACGCTCCCATGACCAAGGGGGAGATGAAAGACCAAAAGAAGCAGCAGAAGGAGCAGGAAAAGTCTGCCAAAGCGGATGCCGCGGCCGAGAGAGACCATGCCAAAGCCATGAAGTCCGAGGCTAAGGCGATGAAGGAGGAGCATAAATCCACCGATGCCACAGAGAAAGCCGACGCTCCTCAGTAGTTCGAAGGCCAGTCTGGCGATCTATAGCGAGTGGAAGAATGTCAGGCTGCTTCCAAAGCATAAGGAGACCGAGATGACGCACTTGAAACTTCAAGCAGCACTCGATGAAGTGGAACGGCTGTGCGACACCGTGAAAGGATTCAAAGAGCGTAATAGTGGCACGCTGCCTAATCCCGACAGTGACGCTGGCCGCGCACAATCCGCACTGGAGACTTTTACCAGCGAACTGCGGAGGTTGAATATTGGCAAGGTACTGGATCACAAGGTGTAGCCGACGAATACAACCCTCTACGACGTCAACAAAACCGTGGAAATGAATGCGGTTGCAGATTAAGGCTCAAAGCGATGGTTACACAGATAGAGGAAAAGCTGTTTCTTGGCGACGGGCTTGACGCTAGGCTGCTCCAGTCCGAGAATCCGCTGAACATCAAAGCGGTGATAAACGTGGAAAACGATCCCGACGAGCCGGTGGACGGAATTAACAATGTTCACGTCCCCATGATGGATGATGGAAGCGTTCCTGCGGAAGCGTTCGATGTTGCCCTCAGTGCAATTGCCGAAAACCTGCGTTC
>CAVZYB010000028.1:0-36476 GCA_963779365.1 uncultured Acidobacteriota bacterium
GCGGCCACTTTATCCTTGGAGAGCCCGTGGTTTGGTGGAATGGCTTCATTGAAAACCAGCATTCTCGGCCAATTTATGGTTGTAGAGGTGGCCAATTTATGACTGTAAGTGACACTCTCCCCGGCCGTGCGGCTCAAGCAGGGCCGGACGAAATTGCTGCTCGATTTCCCATTCTTCGGGGTCCTGATCCTGCGGCTCAAGGACGTTGAGACACCATCGATCGACACTATGGCGACCGATGGCGTCTCCCTGTTCTATAACCCTGAATTCGTTGCGAAGCTGACGCCGCCTGAACTGCTTGGATGCCTGGCGCACGAAGTCATGCATCCGGCACTGCAACACCACACCCGGCGGGGAACGCGTTCAGCAAAACGCTGGAACGTCGCGTGCGACTTCGCCATCAACCCGCTCATTCGGGATGCAAACCTCACTCTCCCTGCCGGGGCGCTCTATGATCCGGCATTTCGGAACCTGAGCGCGGAGCGGATCTACAACCTGATCGCCGAGGACAAAGACGGCGACTCTGCCGGCGGCCATGGCGACGGCTCCACGAATTCCGGGTCCGGAGATCCTTCGGCCCAGGGAGACGAGAAGGGAACTGCAGCGCCCAAGGTTCCAGTGACAGACGGCGGTTTTGGCCAGGTCATCGATGCGCCCAACCCCGACAAGGAAGGCGCGCCGGCGACCAGCGACCAGATCGAGAAGCAGCAGATGAGCTGGACGGGAGCTGTTGAACAGGCCGAAGTTGTCGCTCGCATGGCTGGCAAAGCTCCGGGCGGCGTGCGCCGCGCCATGGAAGCGGCGGATCGGGCAACCGTGGACTGGAGGGCTGCGCTCCGGAATTCATTCGCCGCTGCGATTCCCGAGGACTACTCCTGGTCGTCTCCCAACCGGCGCCACATCGACTCAGGCCTATACCTGCCAAGCATTCGCAAGGATGGCGTGGGTGAAATTGTGGTCGGCGTGGACTGCTCCGGCTCGATCAACCGCCGCCAGCTTGGACTTTTCCAGGATGAACTGAACTCCATCATCTCGGAGCGGAGGCCCCAGCGGGTGCATGTGCTCTATTTCGACACCCGGGTCCATAACGCCGCCGTCTTTGAACAGGGCGAGCCGATTACGCTCGAACCAGTGGGCGGCGGCGGGACCAGCTTCTGCCCCTGCTTTGAATACATCGAGGAGCAGTGCATCCAGCCGCAGGCGCTCGTGGTCTTCACCGACCTTGAGGGCTCCTTCCCAGACGCCGCACCAAACCATCCAGTCCTGTGGGCGGCCACCAAGGATCACTCGGCTCCATTCGGTGAGGTGATTCCCATGGCTGCCGCATAGCTTTACTGCGAAGTCTGGCGCACCGCTGCATTTCGGCTCCCAGACCCATCACGTGCAGCTTTGTGCGCCGATTCACCAGCCAATCATTGCGCCGCTCGCCCTCACGCACCCAAAAACATAGTAGTAATAGTTAGACTATGTATGATATCGTTTGTACCGACCGAGAGGAGCTACATGTTCAAGATGGCGTTTCGGGTTGTGCATCGCATCAGGCGCCGATGTTCCCGGCATCCCGCATACAACCCCGTGAAGGACGGCAATGGAAGATTCCGTCGGAAGCCATCAACAAAAGAGTGTCCTCAATCCAAGCGACCTCAGCCGAGATCGCCAGTCCGAAATTGAACACCAAAACCCGCGCACCGCGCCTGGAGAGTCTATGACCAGAATTGCTTTGCAGAATCAACTAGTCAGCACCAAAGAAGCCTCCGAGATCCTGGGCCGTTCGCCGGCCACACTGAAGCGCTGGCGCTATGAAGGGGACGGGCCAAAGTATGTAGAAATCCGGCGCAGAATCCGCTACGATGTCTCCGTTCTTCAGGAGTACATCCGGACGAACACACGAGTGCCTTCCGTGCGGGCTGCATTGGAGGAGATTCGTGGAGGTCTTTAAACAAAAGAAATCGAAGTTTTGGTGGTATGACTTCGCCGTCCGGGGCAAAAGATTTCGAAGGTCCACGGGCGAAACGAACAAAAATAGGGCAGAGAAAATCGCGTCCTTGAAGTTCGCCGAGATTTGCGAGCAGGGAGATCCTCTTCCAAGGAAGTCTCCCACCGTGCTCGAAGTGTCGAAGCGTTTCTTGGATTCGGTGGACGCTGCCCGGCTGGCTGAGAAGTCGAAGGCGTATTACCACGATGGATGGCGTCTTCTGTCAGCTACGCCCGTCACTGGGCTGCGTCTGGACTTGGTGACGAACGAGGTTGCCGGAACTCTCAGGTTTGAGGGATCGCCGGCAAACACCAACTGCGCATTGCGTACTCTCCGAAGGCTGCTGCATCGGGCCGAGGAGTGGAAGCTGATTCGCAGGGCGCCGAAGATCAAGCTCGTCCATGAGCAGGCGCGCAGCTTGCGCTTAGACGAGGTTGCCGAAGCGAAACTGCTGGAAGGTGCTGCTCTTTGCAAATGGAGGAGCAAGCGCACCCTGGAAAGGTTCACTCAGATCTTGATCTTGGCGCGCGATACCGGGATGCGCAATGAGAAAGAGCTCTACCGGATACGCGTTGAGGACCTTTACTGGGACCAGCGGCTCATCCATGTGGTGGACAGCAAGACCGTGAACGGCATCAGGTACGTACCGATGAGCGACCGGGTTTTTACAGTGTTGAAGACGCTTTGCGGGACCAGGAAAAAGGGCTGGGTGTTCGCGTCCAAGCGATCTGAGTCCGGACATCTGACCACGATGGCCGCGAAGTTTCGCCAGGCACGCGAGAAGGCCGGACTGCCCAAGAAACTGGTGCTGTATTGCGGCCGGCATGACTTCGGAACACGAGTTCTGAAGAATACCGGGAATCTGAAGCTGGTCATGAGTGCGATGGGGCACGTGGACGTCAAGACCGCGATGAAATATCAGCATCCCGAACTTGGCATTGTGCGCTCGGCGCTCAACGACAGTAATCATGCGGTGTTGCCGCCAAGTGCGTAGCCAAAATCGGCTACGTCATACTTTACGTCATACCGTTAAATCTCAATTTTGTAAGTTATTGAAAAGATGGTGAGCGCGGTAGGAATCGAACCTACAACCTACTGATTAAGAGTCAGTTGCTCTGCCAATTGAGCTACGCGCCCTTCTTGTTCATTTTGCAGCGGACCAGAGGCGGAGAATTGCAACGGGCCGGTTCATACAGCGGTTTGATTGGCTCAAGACCTCCTCGATAGTAACAAACGTGTTTGGATCATGCAACGTTAGTCCGGGGGGCGCTGTGGGAAACTCGCCACACCCATTTCCTGATTATTTTCTGGGAGTCCAAAGACCTCTTCGCGGCCCGTGCGGCCGGGCGTTACGTCTGAACTGAGTTGGGCATGAAGCTAAACTCCAGCGCAACACAGGCGACACCGAAGATCGGACCGCGGACTCCACCTCGGCCTTTGCGCTTAATGCGAGGCTCGGGCCTCTCTTTGTGCTCGGTTGTGCATCCAAATCAGGTGGTTTAGACTCGGCTGAGAGACTCTGCATCAAATTCTCGAAGTATCGGCTGGTCTCGTGTTCGTGGAGGAGCGATCGTGCGGTCGGGCTCAAAGCGGATAGCGTGTCTGTGCCTCTTGCTGATCTTCTGGTCAGCCATTGCACTGGTCGCGCATCATCACTCGGATGCAAATGAATCGGTTCGTTGCACGGTCTGCGTCGCCGCCCATGCAGCGTCACCCCCGGCGCCGGTCATATTGCCGCGAGCTACCTTCGTTGCGGTATCCACGTTTCAACCGGAACCAGTTGTTTCTGCCAAGCAGCGCCTCATCGCGTTCGCGCTCTACGTTCGCCCCCCTCCCGTAGCCTAGGTTCAGCAGGAACCGACAATCTGTCTTTACATCATTCTGCAACCTAATCTTTCGGAGGAGATTCATGTTAGCTCTCTGCAGGAAGAAGTCGCTTGCCGCGGCTTTTCTGGCTATTCTTTGTATTGCGCTGGGACAGTACGGGTACGCGCAGTCAGGCAATTCAACATCGATCACCGGCACGGTGGTTGACCCCTCGGGTGCAGTGGTGGTCAATGCCGCCGTCGAGGTGCAAAACCCGGTCAGCGGCTACTCTCGAAGCACCGTGACCGACAGCGCTGGAAAATTCACCTTTCCTAACGTTCCCTTCAACCCCTACCATCTCACCGTCACCGGAGAAGGTTTCGCTCCCTCCGTGCAAGACGTTGATGTGAGGTCGTCGGTTCCCGTCAATCTGACCGTCAAGATGAACGTTCCGACTTCCTCCGAGTCGGTCACCGTGGAGACCTCGGCCGAAGACCTGCTGGAGAATACGCCGACCTTTCACACCGACGTGGACCGCGACCTGATCGACAAAATGCCTCTGGAGAGCGCATCCTCCTCGGTGAGTTCGCTGGTTACGCTCGCCTCTCCCGGTGTCGCCGCCGATTCGAACGGCCTCTTCCACGGCCTGGGCGACCACGCCGAAAACTCGTTCTCGGTGGATGGACAGCCGATCACCGATCAGCAGAGCAAAGTTTTCTCCAATCAGATTCCTCTGGATTCGATCCAGTCGATGGAGGTGATTGCCGGAGCGCCACCGGCAGAGTATGGCGACAAGACGAGTCTGGTTATCGATGTCACGACCCGCTCCGGCCAGGGTATGACAACCCCGCACGGCGGGATAACCGCCGAGTACGGCAATTTCGGTACCTCCAACGTGGCCTTCAACGTCGGCTACGGCGGCAAGAATTGGGGAAATTTCATCTCCGTCAGCGGCCTGAATACCGGACGCTTCCTCGACCCTCCGGAATTCACCGTAATGCACGACAAGGGAAACGAAGAGAACGTCTTCGATCGCGTGGATTATCAAATCTCCAACGCAGACTCGATCCACACCAATCTGCAATTCACCCGCTCCTGGTTCCAGACGCCCAATTCCTTCGATCAGCAGAACGCCACCGCCTGGTCCGGCGTCGTGGTGGACGATGGTGGCCTCGGCCCCAACGGCTTGCCGGTTGGCCCCGCCGACCAGCGCTCGCAGATCAAGACCTTCAACATTGCGCCGTCGTGGAACCACCTGCTCAGCGACACAACCCTGTTCACTCTGGGTGCCTTCGTGCGGCGGGATCAGTACAACTACTATCCAAGCGCCAATCCCTTTGCCGATTTTTCACCCGATTTGCAATCGGAGACTGTCGGCCAGAATCGAACTCTCACCAACACCGGCCTTCGTTCCGATTTCTCGTATGTGAAGGGTATCCACAACCTGAAGGCGGGTGCTACCTACGAGCAAACGTTTCTGGACGAGCACGACAGCCTTGGCATTGTCGATCCAACCCTGATTCCCGACTTCATTGCGGCGGGCAATCCAGGCATTGCTACCCTGTTGGCACCCTATGATTTGACCACCGGAGGCGGGTTATACCAATTCAATGGTCACACCGACGTCAAAGAATTGGCCATGTATATTCAGGATGCGATCACGAAAGGAAATTGGAATCTCAACCTCGGGATTCGCGGCGATCTTTACAACGGTCTTAGCCACTCATCGCGAAGCTGAGCCTCGCCTGGGAGTCGCCTATAACATCAAGCCGACCAACACTGTCCTCCGCGTCTCCTACGCCCGCACCATGGAAAGTCCCTTCAACGAGAACCTGATACTGTCTAGCGTCGGGTGCGCCAATCCCGTTCTGAACCCGCTGCTCGACTGCTCTTCCCACAGTCTCTCGACTTTGAGTCCGGGCTGGCGCAACGAATTTCACGCCGGCCTCCAGCAGGCCCTGGGGAAATACCTGGTTTTCTCCGGTGAGTACATTTGGAAGTACACCCACAACGGCTTTGACTTCAGCGTGCTCGGCAACACTCCGATCACCTTCCCGGTGGAGTGGGATCACTCGAAGATTCCCGGATTCGCTGGACGCCTCAGCGTACCCGATCGTCCACGGATTCTCGGCGCTGGTTGTCTTCTCCAGCGTGGCCGCGCGCTTCTTCACTCCCCAGGTCGGCGGAGCCGGAGCCACTCCCTCGGCCTCATCGGGAGTCTTCCGGATTGACCACGACGAGAAGTTCAACCAGACCACCCACATCCAATACCAGCCCTGGAAGCGCGGTCCATGGATGGGCTTCAACTGGCGTTATGACAGCGGCCTGGTAGCCGGGTCCAGCCCTGCTACAACCCGCTGCCTGGAACTTGTGCGTCGACGTCAACTACGCTCAATGGCCAACCGGCGATTGCCATGGTGAATACCGTGGCAAACTCCGCCGGTGTCAATGAACCCATGAGTGCCGATCAGGAATTTCAAGCCGGGTTCTACTGTGTAACGCGTTCGCGCAACTCCGACTCAACCTCTGCCCAGCGTTTGCCTGGCATCGCAGTTCGGTTCTACGCTCGTCAAGGTGCCCGCGCCCCGGGCACCGAGAACGACGACCATAATCCTCCGCGCATTCAGCAGCGTAATCTCTTCGACCTTGCCCTCGGAGACGACAACTTGTTGCACGGAGACAAGTACAAGTGGAGCGCACAGTTCACGGTCATTAACCTGGCCAACAACTATGGGCTGTACAACTTTCTTTCCACGTTCAGTGGAACCCACTATGTCACGCCGCGCAGCTATACGGCCCAGTTAGGCTTCCACTTCTAACCCTGTTTCAGACTTCGCGAAACGGGCTCCGGTAAGCACGCCGGAGCCCGTTTTCGTTTGGCCGGCCGCTCAGGCAGCCCAACTTTCATGCAGCCCAGGATTCACGCGGCCCACCATTCATGCGGCCAAAGTTTCGTCTTGCTGAAAGCGTGGCAGAAACTCTTCCATGGCAAAAGCTCTCATACGAAGTTGGAGTTGTATTCCGCGCGCTACGCGGCTCCAAGGCTTTCATGTGTCCGCGGCTCATCGCATCGACCATCTCCAGCAGCAGATCGGTGAGGTCCCGGGTGAGGCCGAACTGAACCATGGCTTTGCGGGCAGCATCCTCCGGCAATTGAACGTATTGCAGTCCGGCCCGGCCAATGACCTTGCCGAGGATGGCGGCGACCTCCTTCATGCTGATGTCGCGCTGTCCCAGAAGTTCTCGGGTTTGCTTCCCGGTGAACTCGGAGTTCAGCAACTCCTGCGGCTGCCACGGCGCTGATGTCTCGGGTGGCAATCATCGGAATCTTCAGGTCGGGAGGCAGCGGTCCGCCAGCCTTTCCCGTCGCGCGAATGATGCCGGCCTTGGGCAAAAGTGTTTTCCATGAAGTACCCGGCACGCAGGTGGAGTACGTTCAATCCGCCGATGCGATTCAACTTCTGCTCCAGGTTGTGAAGACCCACCACCGGACCCGTCCCTTCGCTCTTATCGGCGCCGACGCTACTGAGACACACCGCATGCGTCACCCCTGCATCCTTGATCGCGGTGGCCAGGGAATCGCCGATGAGTTCCTGATAGGTGCGAAAATCCGGGCTCTCGTTCGTCGGCGGAATCATCACGTAGACCGCCAGCGCGCCATCAAACGCGTGGGTCAGCTCGTCCGTGTCCGCAAGATCGCACACGTAGGCTTCGGCACCCTTGGCCTCGAGTACACGCAGACGTTCTCGACTCCGGCCGATCGCCCGAACGATATGCCTTTGTGACGCCAGTCGCTCGACAATACCTCTTCCCGTGTTGCCTGTTGCTCCAGTAATGACGTACATGGGAACCTCCAATTACCTGACGCGTTGATTGAGAATTGGAATTAGCACGCCGTCATCCAGGACTAAAGAAAGACGTGCCCGGGGCCTTTTATTATTATGGTGATTCGATGAGGGAATGCGACTCCAAGGTTTCCGTTGCCAGGCGCGATCGCTGCCCGGCGAAAACCACTGTGGAACTACAGTTCTCGTCCTGACCTCGATGGTGTACGATCCGCGCAATCCATCCGGCAACTCGCCTCGGCTCTCATTGCAAGGCGTCGAGCCTGTGACCGTGGTTATGAGCTCTGGTGTTACATCCCAGCTCATTCCGCCGCATCTTAACCATGATAAACAGGAGGTATGAACCGTGGGTATATTCGCGTGGATCGTGGTTGGTCTGATTGCCGGTTGGGCGACGGGCAAGTTGATGCGGGGCTCAGGATACGGTGTCATCATGGACATCGTCGTGGGCATTATCGGAGCTCTCATCGGCGGCTTCATCATGAGAAGTCTGGGTTTCGCCGGCCAGGGCGGAATGATTTACACGATCTTGGTGGCTATCGGTGGCGCCGTGATTCTGACGTGGATCATTCGCATGGTAACCAGCGGACGGGGTGGCGGACGCGGCGACAAGGATATCAACATCCGTCGAGCTGCCTGACCGTGAGCAGTGCACCATTCTCTGGCTCAGCACTCTTCCGTGCGTCAAGTTTTGAGGGTTGAGTTCCGTACTCATGCTTGCATTCGCGAATGAAAGGAACGCACGCGCGAGGTCATATCTCGTGCGTGCGAAGCCGGAACGATACCCAGCTGGTATATCGCTCGAAATGTCTTGAACTTATTTCCATTCAACTCAATCCGAGGAGGATTTCATGGAATCTACCCACGCCACCGCCGCCGACGCGGAACTGATTCTGCGTCTTTATGATCTGCGCCGGGAAACCGAAATGCGCAAGGCCAGAAACTGGTTTGCGGGCGAGTTCTGGCCGCGCAGCTTCTCCGACGTAGAACAAACCATGATGCAGTTTGGATCCCCGCAAAGCCGCTGGCTCGGGCAGGTGCTCTCCTACTGGAACATGGCCGCCACTTTCGTGGTCCAGGGAGCGCTGAACCCGGCACTGTTCAACGAAACCTGCCACGAAGCCTGGTTCTGTTATGCGAAGTTAAAGCCGTTCCTGCAGGAAGGCCGCACGAAATTCGCCTCCGATTTTATGGCCAATCTTGAAAAAGTAATCGAGGGCTCGGCGCAGGGGCGCGAACGCTTGCAGCAGATGCAGGAGCGCCTCGCGCACTTCAGCGCCATGGCCAAAGACTCGAAAGGACAGCCGCCGTCGGCAAGCGAAGCTGCCTGAGCCACTTGAGCACTGGACCGGGAGTGATTCTGCGCTCCCGGTACTTCCAAACAACCGCGCCTACGCCCATCCGTTTTGTACCCTAAGACTCCCATCCAAAATGCACCTTTCCCGTTGCGGGAAGCCTGACTCCTAGACTTCCCTAAGGCCAGCCAGCTTTGTTCCATAGTGTGTTTGTCCGTTGGTTTTCAGCTCTGCTCATGTTACGTTCATTCAGAATCTCTCATTCCAGAAGTTCACTCCGGGTTGGTCCGAATTCCCATGCGCAGTAACCAGTCACAACCTGAAAATAAAGCCAAAGGCCATGCGGCAGACCTCGCCTCGGGGTCGGCTGCAACCGCAGTCGCTCCAGCGCTTGTTCCTCAGCCCGCCGGGCAACTCGAACCCGATCCCCGGGTCAGGTCGGAAGCAGCGTCACGGATTTCGGCTCTCCGCCAGATCAAGCTGGCAATTGCCAGAGTAACGATTGTGCTCGCCGTGATCTTCACCGCGCGATACTTCTTCTGGCGCTTCACCACCACCATGAATCCCGCGGCACGATGGTTTTTCTATGCCTTCCTCGTGGCCGAGGCCCTGAACTTTCTGGAAGCGCTGTTGTTTTACGTCACCACCTGGGCGCCGACGCGCCACACCGCTCCGACTCCGATTCCAGGCCGCACCGTCGATGTCTTCATCACCACCTACAACGAACCGGTCGAACTCCTGCGCGAAACCGTACTGTGCGCCACCGTGATGCGCTATCCGCACCAAACCTACATCCTCGACGACGGCGATCGTCCCGAGGTGAAGCAACTTGCGGAAGAGTTCAATTGTGGGTATTTCGCCCGCACCGAACGAACTCACGCCAAGGCTGGAAATCTCAATCACGGACTGCAAAATACTACCGGTGAGTTCATCGTCACCCTGGACGCCGATCATGTCCCTAGCCCCGATTTGATCGAGCAGGTGATTGGTTTCTTCCGCGACGAAAACACCGCGGCCGTGCAAACCACGCAAGACTTCTACAACCTCGATTCCTTCCAGCACAAGATGAACTGGCGGACGCGGGTCGGCTGGCAACAGCAGGAGCTTTTCTTCAACGTCCTGCAACCGGGCAAGGACCGCTTCAACGCCGCCTTCTACTGCGGCAGCCCGGCCATGCTGCGCCGTTCGGCGATGGAGGAGATCGGCGGCTTCGCCACCGGAACCATCACCGAAGATATGCACACCGGCCTGCGCCTGCAGAAAAAGAAGCGCACCGTCCTGTACCACAACAAGACCCTGGCCTTCGGACTGGCGCCGCAGACCTATATCGGTTTTGCCACCCAATGGCAGCGCTGGGGCTACGGATGCATGCAGGTCATGCGTGCGGAAAATCCCATCTTCGGCCGCGGCTTCACCCTGGGGCAACGCCTCTGCTACTTCGCCTCCATGTACTTCTACTGGATGAGCTATCAGAAGCTGTTGTATCTGTTGACCCCGATCGTGGCATTGCTGGCCGGGGTGTTTCCCCTGATCACGACCCCGGAGCTGTTCGTAAAATATTTCTTCCCCTATTTCTTCCTCAACCTGCTGGCCTCCGTGCTGTTGCAGGGAGGCTTCCGCAGCTATCTGCGCAGCGAGCAGTTCAATATCCTGAAGATGCATGTGCTGATGGGCTCGGTCATGGGCCTGTTCCGCAAGAAGGTCGGCTTCAAAGTCACGCCCAAGTCACGCGCCGACGCAGCCTCTTTATCCGATGTCGTGCTCCCTGCCATCTTGTGCGTACTGATCGCGGCTTCGATCGTCGCCGGTTTTTCCGGCTGATGCATACCAGTGACACCTTCATGCTCTGGGCGTTGACCGTGAACATCTTCTGGGCGGTGTTCTACCTGATTCTGGTCGCCGGAGTGGTCTGGAGCGCGATGCGCCGCAAGGAACTGCGCGCCATCTACCGCTTTCCGGCCCGGCTGGACGTGCCCGTCGTCATGCGTTTTGACGACGCCGCGCTCGACGAGCAGGAGGTTCCCGGCTACGCCCGCAACCTGAACCGCGACGGACTTTCCGTCACCTTGGATACATTCCTCATGCCGGGCACCTCCGTCCAGGTTGAAATCCATCTCCCCGCCCGCGTCATACACGCCTCCGGTGAGGTCGTGCGCAACCAGCGCTACCAGATAAGGAACATCACCCGGGTCGCCAATGGAATTCGGTTCACCGCGATTGCGCCCGGCGACCGGGATGAGATCTCGAAGTATCTGTTCTGGCAGATCGCCCCGCGTGAAATGCGCGCCCTGCAACTTACCCATTCGAGTCAGCGTGAGGAATAGGCCGGTATGAAAATTTTCTTGATCATCTCTGTTCTTTGCGCCAGCCTCTGCGCCTTCGCCCAGCCCCTTTCGCCGCTACAGCAGGCGCAGCAGGAGTTCGATGGCGGACATTACTCGAACGCCGCGCGCCTCTTTCGCACCGTGGTCTCCGCCGAACCGGATAACCCGGAGGCGCTCGCCGGACTGGTCGATAGCCTGGAAGCAACCGGAGAATGGCGCGCCGCGCTGGAACCCCTGAAGCATCTGGTCGCCCTCGAGCCCACCAATGCACCGCGCGCCGCGCAACTCGGACGCTGGATGAGCTGGCAGGGCGGAAATCGCGACGCAGCCCTCAAGTCGCTGGCCCGTGCGTGTTCGCTTGACAAGCGGAATCCGCAGATCTGCACCGAGTACGCCGGCGTGCTGGCGTGGCAATCCGATTCCCGGGAGCAGGCCATTGCGCAGTTGCGAACGATCCTCGTAACTTCTCCGAACTATGTTCCCGCCCTGAAGCAGCTCGCCGAGATTCTGAGCTGGAACCCGAACACCCGCGCGGAAGCCACAAAATTATTCGCCGCCGCCGTCAAACTCGATCCCAACAATAGCGCCCTGCTGGCCGCGTACGCAGATGCCTTGCAGTACGATCGCAGCCAACGCCAACTGGCGCTCGACTTGTACGACCGCGCCCTGCGCGCCGACCCCAAGAACACCCACTTCATGACCGGCGAAGCCCAGTTGCTCGCCTGGTCGGGGCACTCCCCGGCGGCCATGCAGTTGTATGACAAGGTACTTGCCGCCGAGCCCGAGAATATCGACGCCCTGCGCGGCAAAGCCGAGATATTGAATTGGCGAGGCCGCTACCGGCAGGCATACGATCTGCTCGAGCAGGCTCACCGCGACGCCCCCGCAGACTCCCGCGTCTCCGCCGAGATGGCTCGCACCCAGATCGGTTTAGAGCATTACGGAGAGGCACGGCTAATGATCGCCGGACTCCCGCAGGATGACCGAGTATCGCGACCTCCGCGAAAGTGCCGACCGCGCCCTGAGCCCATGGTCAGAAGCCGGAGTTGCATTCCGGCGCAATGGCCAGAACCTCAATTACGACCGCTTGAACGTCGTGGTCTCCGATCCCCTGGGCGTCAGCAATCGCCTGTCATTCCAATATGCCCCAACCCTGTTCTCGGCCGCCGGTGATTCCTTCAACTCGAACACCTTTGCCTTTCAACTGGATTCCAAAGTAAGCGACCGCCTCGCCATCACCACCGTCGGCGGCGGGGAAAGCTATCCCGGCATCTCCCCGGAGATCGACGGCGGAATCCAGCTTCGCTATCGCGCGCTTCCGTCCTTCGAGATTCAGACGGGCTTTGATCGCTCCGCCGTGGACGATAGCTCTGCTCTCGCTTCGCGGCAGCCAATCCGTCAACGGCTTCAGCGGACAGGTCGCCTCCAATCTCGCCGACATCGCAACCCACTACAGCAATTCCAGGCATGGATACGATTTCTCCCTGAGCTACACTGACGGCGTCTACACCGGCCGCAATCTGGACTCAAACCGCCGTTGGGCGACGGATGGCAACTTCGGAAAATCGTTGGGCGGCGCGCCTTACTTCCGCGTGGCCTATGGCTTCTCCTACAACAGCTTTCAGTACGACGCCGATGCGCCGACGGCGGCGTTCAACCGCACGGGAGGCTATTTCAGCCCGCAACGCTTCCTGCTGAACTACGGCGGCTTGACGGTTTCGCACAAGTTCAACGAGCGTCTGCGCTTCGAAGCCACCGGCACGGCGGGTGCACAGAACGTGGAAAGCAGCACTTCCTCGTTCGGCAATCTCCAGTTCGCGGGCACCTTCAGCGGCCGGATGCTCTGGCGTCCCAGCGCCCATAACGAGCTGCGAATTCAATACGATTACCTGAACGTCTTCAACGCGTTCCACCGGCAGCTCCCGGCCGTTACCTGGAGACACTACTTCTAAAGCTGTTCCATGGCAGATGTAACCACCTCGTGTTGAGAGTGTCATCCTGAACGAAGTGAAGGACCCCAGCACCCTTCAAGTCTCCCATGGGGCCGCAAGCTTTTCGGCCAGCGATCGACTCTGTTTTGTCTTCGGTCTCGCGGATACACTTGGCGCGGAACTGCTCTAGGCCGAAATCGCGGAAGGTGTTCCGGTAAGGCAGCCGGACGTATTTCCCGGCGATGATAACGCCGGACACCAATTTTGAAAGTGCTCTAGAAAAGGCGGTCTGGTGAGTCCTGTAGCAAGCAAACCTGTAGCGGAGCCGACCGTCGTTCTGCGCCCTGAAACCGATGATTTTTTCTTCGCGGAACGCATCCTCGCGCTGCTGCTGATCGCGGTCGTCGCCCTCTGGCTGCGCGCCCAGGAGCCGGGTTACACGACCGCCTACATCGACGAATCCATTTACGTTGTCTACGGGCGCATGTTCCTCGCCAAGCATTTCGAAGAGCCGCTGGCGTCTCCCCTGCGCTGGAGCTTCGGTTGGTATCTGTGGCCGATTTTCTCAGCTCTTGCCGATCGCCTCGGCGGCCTCGTCGCCGTCCGCGAGATGGCCGCCGCCATGGGCACAGCCGCGGTCATGGCGGTCTACGGCTTTTCGCGACGCCTCTACGGCAGCGCGACGGGCGTGGGTGCGGCTGCGGTGTTTGCCGTGCTGGGACCAGCCGTCATGGCCTCGCGCATCGCCACCCGCGATGCCGGCACAATCTTCTTCTTTGCCATCGGACTCTGGGCCTTCGTGCGTGCCTGGCAGGAAGATGAATTCCCCAGCTGGATGCTCTCCGCCGCCTGTCTCTTCAGTGCTTTCCTCTGCAAATACGTCGTCGCGATTTATTTTCCCTTCCTGGTCATCCTCGCATTACGCAAAGGCTGGCGCGCGGCGCTTTCCTTCTGCCTGCCGATTGTCGCCGCATCGGTCTTCTACCTCGTCCGCTACTGGCCCGATCTTAGTTATCTGCTGCGCTACGGCTCCGGCTATAGCTCCTTGCGCGCGCAAGGCTGGCAACTGTGGGACGTCTACGTCTGGAAGCGCCTCGACCTGTGGGTCATCGCCGCCCTCGCTCTGCTCTCCCTGGCCGCTCGCGGGCGCCGCACGGTCACCGCGCTACTCTGGCTCGGAGCCGCCGTCGGCTTGGCTTTCCAGTGGAAGACCCGCGCGGACTTCGATTTCTGGAAGCATTCCGCCTACGTGCTCCTGTTTCTCGTACCCGCCGCCACTTACGCCTTGATCGCCTTTGCCAAACGACTCGGCGGCACGCCGCTCCGCCAGACGGTGACCGCCATCTCATTGGTCCTGGTGCTGGCCTTCGGTTCCGCCTGGGCCGGAAAATCGGCGTCGTATGACCAGACCGTGTTCTGGCCGAACGTCGAACCTGTCCTCTCCTACTTCGAGGGCCATCTCCCAACTAACGCCCGCGTTCTCACCGACGACAGCGTCCTGCGCTACTACTTCAATCCCCGGCTCTCGCAATCGCGCATCACCGATCCCTTCGCCATCTCCTACCAGGGAAACAGCAATACCTCCGCTTACCGCAGCGCGGTAGAAAACGGCTGGTTCGACTACATCATCCTCGACGGCGGAATCGGCGCCGAAGCCAAAGCCATGGAAAGCGCGCTCTGGGGACACCTAGCCCGCTACACCCCCGTCCTCGAAATGCCCGATCCCACCCTCGGCCATACCATCCTGATCTATCAGCGCACCAGCCCGCCCGCTCTGGCGATCCCTCCCGGCAGCAGTTCGGTCGAGATCCTTGCGCCCAGCGCCGAATCCGCGGTGAGCCGAATTGGTGAAGTCAGCGGAAAAACCATGGGCGCGGCAAATGGCTGGTACATCCGCCTGGAGGTGTTCTCCAACCGCTGGTATCCCGTCGGAAAATATCCCTTGCGGCAGGACGGCACCTTCACCGCCAAGGCCATCTTCGGCGGCGAAGGCCGCCAGGCCTGCCATCACATGCTGCGGGCCCGCCTGTACGACCCTCAAGGCAATCCTCGTGCCGTATCCGTCGTCTTCAATGTGAGCAGGACCGACCAGTCCTGCCCGTAATCCACTCAGGACGAGATCGAAACGTACGAGATCGAAACGCCCCTGCTGCCCCTTGAGGAAGGGTCATCCCGAACGGCAGCGAGGACCCCAGCACCGCCCAAATCTCCAGCGCCGCTGCAAGTTTTTCCGCAGATCACGTCTTTTTGCCCTCGTCCTCATTCCCCTAAAGACCGTCGGGCAGTGCGCCTTGGGTCGAAGCGTCCAGTCACAGCATCTAAACAAACAAGCCGTGTTGCGTGCGTCATTCAGGATCAAGCCGGAGGCGAGGTTTGTACCTTGAGCTGATCACGCTGAATGGAGCTGCGATCGGCGGTGCCCGTCCGGCTGTTGCGCGCCGAACCCGCACCATGGAGGATGCAATGAGCACGAACGTAAACACGATTCGAGACCTTGCCGAGCGCGAATACAAATGGGGTTTTATCTCCGACATCGAGTCGGAGAGCGTTCCCAAGGGTCTGAGCGAAGACATGGTTCGTCTCATCTCGGCCAAGAAGCGCGAACCCGAGTTCATGCTCGAATGGAGGCTGAAGGCCTATCGCCACTGGGCATCGCTGGAGAAGGCACAGGCTGAGCCGAAGTGGGCCAACATCCAGTACGCCCCCATCGATTATCAGGACATCGTCTACTACTCCGCTCCCAAACAGAAGCCCACGCTGGAGAGCCTGGAGTCGCTCGATCCCGAACTTCTGCGAACCTATCAGAAGCTGGGGATTCCGCTCGAAGAGCAGAAACTGCTCGCCAACGTCGCCGTCGATGCGGTCTTCGACAGCGTCTCCGTGGTGACCACGTTCAAGGAGAAGCTGCGCGAGGCCGGAGTGATCTTCTGCTCCTTCTCCGAAGCCGTGCAGCAGCACCCCGAGCTGGTGCAGAAGTACTTAGGTTCCGTCGTCCCTTACACGGATAACTTTTTCGCCGCGCTGAACGCGGCCGTGTTCTCCGATGGCTCCTTCGTCTACGTGCCCAAGGGAGTCCGCTGCCCCATGGAGCTCTCCACCTACTTCAGAATCAACGCCGCCGAGACCGGACAGTTCGAGCGCACCTTGATTGTTGCCGAAGACGGCGCATACGTCAGCTATCTCGAAGGCTGCACCGCGCCGATTCGCGATCAGAACCAGCTCCACGCCGCAGTCGTCGAACTGGTCGCCCTCGACGATGCCCAGATCAAGTACTCCACGGTGCAGAACTGGTATCCAGGCGATAAGGAGGGCAAGGGCGGAATCTACAACTTTGTCACCAAGCGCGGCAAATGCCAGGGCGTGAATTCGAAGATCTCCTGGACCCAGGTCGAGACCGGCTCGGCGATTACCTGGAAGTATCCCAGTTGCATTCTGCGCGGCGATAACTCGGTGGGTGAGTTCTATTCCGTAGCTCTCACCAACAACTATCAGCAGGCCGACACCGGCACCAAGATGATCCACATCGGAAAAAACACCAAGAGCACGATCGTCACCAAGGGAATCTCCGCCGGACACGGCCAGAACACTTATCGCGGCCAGGTGAAGATCATGAAGGGCGCCACCGGAGCCCGCAACTACACGCAATGCGACTCCCTCCTGATCGGCGACCAATGCGGCGCTCACACCTTCCCCTACATCGAGGTGAGGAATTCCACTGCGCGCATGGAACATGAGGCGTCCACCTCCAAGATCGGCGAGGATCAGATGTTCTATCTGCGGCAGCGCGGAATCAAGGCCGAAGATGCCATCTCCATGATCGTGAACGGTTTTTGCAAGCGCGTCTTCCGCGAGCTGCCGATGGAGTTTGCCGTGGAGGCGCAGAAGCTGCTGAGCGTAAGCCTGGAAGGCAGTGTTGGATAACCGAGACATACGGAGCGAAAGAGGAAGAATGAGCCCACTACTCGAAATCAAAGATCTCCACGTCAGCGTGGATCATCACGAGATACTCAAGGGTATTGATTTGCAGGTAAATGCCGGCGAGGTGCATTCCATCATGGGGCCGAACGGCTCGGGAAAGAGTACCCTCGCGCAGGTGTTGGCCCGCCGCGATACCTACGAGGTGACCTCCGGAGAGGTGTTGTTCAACGGCAAGGATCTGCTCGCCATGAAGCCTGAGGAAGCCGCCTGGGAAGGCGTGTTCATGGCCTTCCAATACCCGGTGGAGATTCCCGGCATCAGCAACGTCTACTTCCTGCGCTCGGCGCTCAATGCCATGCGCAAGGCTCGCGGATTGGATGAGATGTCGGCCATGGATTTCCTGCCGATGTATCGCGAAAAGCTGAGCCTGCTGGAGATGGATGACAAGTTGATGAACCGTTCGGTGAACGAAGGTTTTTCCGGCGGCGAAAAGAAACGCAATGAAATTTTGCAGATGGCGGTGCTCGAACCAAGGCTCGCGATTCTGGATGAGACCGATTCCGGCCTCGACATCGACGCGCTGAGGATTGTGGCCAAGGGCGTGAATGCCATGCGCAGTGCGGAACGAGCCATGGTCGTGGTGACCCACTATCAGCGCCTGCTCACCTACATCGTACCCGACTACGTTCACGTGCTGATGGATGGCCGCATCGTGCGTTCCGGAGGCCCGGAGCTGGCGCTGGAACTGGAAGAGACCGGCTATGGCTCCATCGAAGCCAGCACCTCCGCCGCCTGAGAGACAGAAAGAGAGCCGACGTGATCACTGAAACCCAAGCGCGACAGCGACTACCTCGAGTGCTTCATCGAATT
Organism: uncultured Acidobacteriota bacterium; assembly: GCA_963779365.1. Lineage (GTDB taxonomy): Bacteria > Acidobacteriota > Terriglobia > Terriglobales > Acidobacteriaceae > TOLSYN. Next base: position 17,965 of record CAVZYB010000028.1, read on the forward strand.
TGAGAGGCTGGCCGCAGGCCGGGAACTACCCTGGCTGCGTCGACCTGCGCCGCGAAGCTTTCGCCCGCTTCTGCGAAGTTGGCTTTCCCACCACCCACGATGAGGACTGGCGATTTACCCCCGTCTCTGCGATTTCGAACACCACGTTTCGCTTGGTGCCGGATGCGAGCAGACGCCACGGTTTCGCCGCAGCAGCTTATGCCGTGGCGGATGGAAGGTGCCAGGTGCCAACTCGTATTCCTCAACGGACACTTCGCGCCCGAGCTATCGCTGCTGAACAAACCAATGGATGGCGTAACGATCGCCAGCCTGGCCAACGAACTCGAGCCGCAATTCCAACTCCGTGGAACAACACCTGGGGCGTTACCTCGACCAGCATCGCGACAGCTTCTCCGCCCTGAATACGGCCTTCCTGCGAGGATGGTGCCTACGTGCACATTCGCCGGGGCGTGATCGTCGAAGAGCCCATCTGTCTGCTCTTTGTCTCCACCCTCGACGATGCTTCGCCTATCATGAGCCACCCGCGCAATCTCATTCTGATGGATGAGGACAGCCAGGCCACCTTCGTCGAAGAGTATGTATCCATCGGCAGCGGAACCGCGTTTTGCAATGCCGCAACCGAACTCGTCGCCGCCGATAACACCGTGCTCTCCCACTATCGAATTGAGCGCGAGCAAGCCGGAACCTTCAACATTTCCACCTTGCGCATTCAGCAGGCAAGAAGCGCGAACGTTGCGTCGCACTCGGTCCTGCTCGGTGGGGCGCTGGTGCGCAACAACGTGCATCCGGTGCTCGCCGGCGAAGGCGGCGAGTGTCTGATCAACGGATTCTTCCTCGGCGGCGATCATCAGCACATCGACAATTACATGCTGGTCGAGCATGCCAGCCCGCACTGCGGCAGCCGTCAGTTTTACAACGGCATCCTCGACGGTCACGCCCACGGCGTCTTTCATGGCCGGATCATCGTCCACAAAGATGCGCAGAAGACCGATGCCAAACAAACCAACCGCAACCTGCTCCTCTCCGACGACGCGCAAATCGACACCAAGCCGCAGTTGGAGATCCACGCCGACGATGTGAAGTGCACGCACGGTGCAACCATCGGGCAGATTGACGAAGAAGCGCTCTTCTACCTGCGCTCGCGCGGCATCGGCGAGGTTGTCGGCGCGCAATCTCCTGCTGCGCGCATTTGCCGGGGAATGTATCGCGCGCATGAAGGACGGTCCGGTTCGCAAGCATGTCGAGAGCCTGGTCAACCAACATGTGCTCCACCTTGCGCATGCTCTTGCCGCCGGCCGCACGAATGGATCGCAAAATGAACGAACTGAAGACGCCGAACGAACCAAAGACGCTGAGCCGCGACTGTGAGGTCCTGGAAATCCCCAGTGGGATTCGCCACCGCCTTCCCGTGGGCACAGTGGTGCGAATCAGCCAGGCATTAGGTGATAGCTATACAGTTGCAACCGCCCAGGGCGGCATGTATCGAGTGGAAGGCAAGGATGCGGATGCCCTCGGCCTTCCCGTGCATCAAAAAGCCGCGGCGCCGCCGGAGACCTTCAGCGAAGAGGCGGTCTGGGCCGAGTTGCGGACGGTCTTCGATCCGGAGATTCCCGTCAACATTGTCGATCTTGGATTGATCTACTCGTGCGTGATCACGCCTCTTCCGTGAAGACCGAGCACAACAGGAGTCGAAATCAAGATGACCTTGACGGCTCCGGGATGCGGCATGGCCGACGTCCTCAAAGCCGATGTCGAGCGCAAGCTTGCGCGCCTGCCCGGCGTCAAAGAAGTGATCGTCGAGGTGGTCTTCGATCCGCCCTGGGAGCCAGGCCGCATGACTGAAGCCGCCAAACTCCGCTCGGCCTCGACTTGGATTTCAGCCACACCGATCGCGCATCCGTTCGTCATTCTGCCGATCTGCAAGTCCCGACGGCAAGCTAAGCACGATCCTGGAGCCACATGGTCTGCTTTCCAGTCGCAGCGGCCTGCAGCTGCTGGCGGGCCTCTGCGCGAACCATATTGACCATTCCCATCAGCCCGAGAGACTTGCCCATCGAGAGCTCACGTCCGAAGATGCGGTAGACCACATCCGCCGGCACGGCAGCGACTTCCTCCAGCGGTGCGCCGGAGAGCGATTGCCGCAAAATTTCCGCCAGCGCCATGGCAGAGATTCCCTGCGGATTCTCCACCGCGAAGTAGTAGGTCAGCGCGCCCTCCGGCTCGGCCTCTGACCAGACGTAAGCCTCGGATTCGCAGCCAGGAACGCGGTGTTCTGCCGGAAAAGGCCGCTGCGCAATCCGCGGCGGCACCGGCCTGAATTGGTCCGCCACCTCGATCAACATCTCAATGCGCTCACTACGGTCGAGAGCTCTCCAGCGTGGACACGAAGCCTTCCAGCCGCTCAGGCAGCAGCTTCATCCCGCGCCTCTGCACTCGGATTTTCCACCGGCACGTTGACCAGGTTTCCCCACTCCGTCCAGCTACCGTCGTAATTCCGCACCTTGTGAGAAGCCGAGCAGATAGCGCAGAACAAACCACGTGTGACTGCTCCGCTCCCCAATTCGGCAGTAAGCGATCACGTCGTCCTCAGGGCGCAGCTTGTTCTCCTCCGTGTAGATCTTCCGCAATTCGGCAGCATCCTTGAATGTGCCATCTTCCTGGTTGACCGCGCGGCCCCACGGAATACTCAGCGCTCCCGGTATATGTCCGCCGCGCAGTGCACCCTCGTTCGGATAGTCCGGCATATGCAGCCGCTCTCCCCGGTACTCCTCGGGACTGCGCACATCGATCATCGGCAGCTTTTGTTCCAGATGTTTCAGGGTTTGATCACGGAAGGCGCGGAAACTGAGTGTCGTCGCGCTCCGGTGCCTGGTAGTTGCTGGACTGATACTTGGGAATGTCGCGCGAAACCGGCCGGTTCTCCTTGATCCACTTCAGCCGCCCGCCGTCCATGATCTTGGCGTTGTCGTGGCCGAACAGTTGCAGCACCCAGAAGGCATAGGTGGCCCACCAGTTATTCTTGTCGCCATACAGAACGATCGTGGTCTCCCGGGTCGCACCCATTCTGCGCATCAGCTTGTCAAATGCGGAGCGTCCGAGATAATCGCGCCGGACCGGATCGTTGAGGTCCCTGGTCCAATCAATTTCGACCGCGCCGGGAATGTGATTGGAGCTATACAGAAGCGGGTCTTCGTTGGATTCGGCAATGCGAATCTTCGGATCTTTCAGGTGTTCCTCGACCCAGTCCGTGGAGACCAGGACATCGGCCCTGGTGTAGCCGCGCTCGCTGATGCTTTTCGTCATGCTGACCTCTGACGTTATTTCCCCGTAGTCATACGGTTTGGATGCGCGGATGGCGGCTCAGGTCGCAGGGTAAACACCGGAAGGTTTGCTGCACACGGGTCCAGGGCTGGGTCTAGGACTGCGTCCGAGCCAGAGGTCCAGCTTTTCTGCCCGCGGTGGTGGTGCTCGGAGGGACGATACATCAGGTAGCCAAGTCCCACCTTCATATGATGGGTGACTGGGCCAGGGATGGTGGTGGCGATGCAGATTCCGAAGATCGCGTGCGCCAGGGCCAAGGTATACAGGTTACGATAGCGCAGGAAGAGCGAACCCGCAGCCACTCCCCAGATCAATGTCGCTGGCGTCAGGATCGGGTTCGGCAGATGCGCCAATGCGAATAGCCCTGCGGCCGCCAATACCGCTGCGTTTCTTCCCAGGCAGCAGCCGCAGCAACCGCGGCAGGATGAAACCCAGCAGCAGAAACTCCTGCAAAAAGGCCCAAAGCGTATAGCCCCAGTAGCGCTTGGACCAACAGCATGGGGGTACCCGGGAGATGCAGGGTGTGGAGTCTGGTCAGCCACGCTAACGGCCGCCGCCGCCAGCAGCAGCGCTAACCCTACGACCCAGAGCGAACGCAGAGTACCGGAAAGCCGCAGGCCCAGCGCGCTCCAACCGTCGAATGAGACTACCGTGGCTATAAATACCCAGGCCAAGGCAGCCAGATTCACCGGCCATTGCAAAGGACGAGGTGTCCACACCGCCAACAGAATGAGCCCATATCCAATGGAAAGCTCCCGAAGATCGTGCCGCTCCCGCCCCGCCGCAACCGGGCTGTCCCAGGGAACCGAATTGTCTAATGGCATGAATGACATGCTTACCCCTGCGAGGGAACGAATCGATCGCCAGCACCGATTCCCGGCACCTATTCGATGCATTCCGTCGGGCGGCAAAGTCATGGGTAGCTCATATTTGCTCGCCGTCGCCTTTCTGCCCGCCCAAAACGGTCGATTCGGGCGGCTCCGGACAGAACTCTGCTTAACAAAATCGCATCCAAGTTGAAATTGCGCCGCATAGGCCGTATCGTATTGGCTGTCTGGCAGACGCGAACTTCCCTATACCGGACAGGGTTCAACCCGTTTCCATTTCATCCGGAGGCGGTGCTTCTGGTCATCTGGCTGTTCTATTTGAAGGAGAGAGTGATCGATGGAAAGCAAGCCGGCACAGAACATACAAGATTCTTTCCTCAACACTGCGAGGAAAGACAAATCCGTTATCACTATCTACCTGCTCAGCGGCGTCAAGTTGTCAGGCCGCATCCGCTCATTCGATAAGTATTCCGTCGTGCTCGAGACCAACAATCAGGAACAACTGATTTTCAAACACGCCATCTCCACCGTTGTCATGGCGCGCGCCCCCCATCTTGAGCGTCCGGCCCATGTAACTTCGACGCAAGTTCGCCTGCGGCTTCTCCGGTGGTGCCTCCCACGCCCGTTTCCTCCACGTCGCAGGGGTGAGCTATCGCTGAGCGTCGTTTGCCCAGTTCCCTGGAAACCGCTGTCGCCGCAGCCGAGCGGCCCCGTCTTCCGGGCGAGCCGGAACGTGCATTTCTCGTCGGAGTCGAATTTCGCAGCCGTCCTCACGCCCGCTCCCAGGGCGGAGCCGAGGCGGAGGACGACTCTGCGCGTAAGCCTGCGCGCATTCCTCCGCAGGCGCTCCAGGCTAAGTCCGCCGCCTCCAAAACGCTGCGTCTGGAAGCCGAAGACCATGCCGTGCCATTCAACGCCGAAGAGTCGCTTGCGGAGCTGCGTGAGCTGACCACAAGCGCCGGCGCGGTGGTGGTGGGAGAGGTTCTGCAGCGGCGCGATCGTCCGGACCCGGCGACCTTGATCGGACGTGGCAAGGTCGAAGAGATCGCCGCCGCCGCCAAGATGGCCGACGCCGGCGTGCTCATCTTTGACCACGAACTATCGTCTTCCCAACTGCGCAACCTGGAGCACGAATTCCACTGCCGCGTGGTCGATCGCACCCAACTGATTCTCGATATCTTTGCCCGCCACGCACGCACTCGGGAGGGCCAGCTCCAGGTTGAACTGGCGCAACTTGAGTACATGCTGCCGCGGCTCGGCGGCCGTGGTGCGGAGATGTCTCAGCTCGGCGGCGGCATCGGCACCCGCGGACCGGGCGAAACCCAGCTTGAAACCGACCGGCGCAAGATTCATCGCCGCATCAAGCACGTCAAGGAACAGATTGAGGACGTGCGCCGCATTCGTGGACAGCAGCGCCAGCGCCGCGAAAGCATCCCGGTTCCGGTGGTCGCCTTGGTCGGCTACACCAATGCGGGCAAGTCCACGCTCTTCAATGCCCTCACCAACGCAGGCGTCGTCGAAAGCGCGCGCATGTTTGCCACCCTCGACCCAACCCTGCGCTCCGTGACCTTGCCTTCCCGCCGCGAGGTGCTGCTCTCTGACACCGTAGGCTTCATTCGTAATCTGCCCACCACCCTGGTCTCCGCCTTCCGGGCCACCTTGGAGGAGGTGCAGCGCGCCGCCATTCTGCTCGCAGGTCACCGACGCCACCAGTCCCACCGCCGCCGAGCAGATGGCGCAGGTCGAGTCCGTACTGCGCGATCTCGATGCCTTCGATAAGCCGCAGATCCACGTGCTCAACAAAATTGATCTCTTCGATGAGCCCACCCGCGCCACCCTCAAGGACACGGCGGACAACGTGCACATCTCCGCCGCTCGCGGCCTCCACCTCGAGCGCCTGCTCGCCGCCATCGATGCCCATCTCGATCTGGACCCGATTGAGCGCGCCCGTCTGCGATCCCGCAGTCGGAGGGCAAAGCGCTGGCGCAGCTCGAATCGCGCAGCGTGATTCTCTCGCGCCAGTACGGTGAGAACGAAACCGTCGAACTTGAGGTCGATGCCCCCGAATCGCTGCTCCGTCGGCTCCGCCGATTTGTTGTACCGCCAGCGCCCCGGGCCAAGGCGCGCCGGAAATCTGCGGCGCGAAACAAAACAGCGGTCCGCCCTCTGATTACAGGGCTTGGCTCAGCGCTACGATTACTCTGCGCTCCACCGCCGAAGCTTGTGCGACAGAATCGTATACGATTTTTCTTGCAATTGAGCTCTAAAGAAAATTAAATGGGCCTGTGGGTGAGGAGCGGTGTTGTTACTTTTCCTCAGCCGCAGGCCCATTCGATCCGGATTGGATCGAAGGCGATGTTTGGTATGGTAGCGCTATCGCGCCGCTAGTCAAGTAAGATCGAAAGCACGTCCTGTTTCTTCCCCGTTTTTTAACCAAAATGGGTCAAATTTCAACACGATCGGGCAAACATTTGACAGTGCCGCCTTGCGAGTGGTAGCTTCAGGATATCCTTTAAATCCCTACACTTCGCGGCTGTCACTCACGATATTGAGATGGAAAACTTTAAGACAATTAGGTGAACTACTGCTCGGCGCCATTCCCACCGTGGTGCTACTCCTCGCTCTCTATGGCCTTTATCACTTCATCGTGCACAAGCCGTTAGAGGCCGTGTTGGCCGAGCGCCGTAAACGTACCCAGGGAGCCGTTGAGCAAGCGCGCGCCGATATCGCTGTCGCCGCTCAACGTGCCGCTGAGTATGAAACGCGTCTGCGCGAAGCTCAGTTGGCCGTATTTAAGGCTCTGGATAATCGCCGCAAGCAGGCCAGCGAGGCCCGTGCCGCCGCCGTTGCCGAGGCCCGTCAGCGCGCCCAGCAGCAGATTGCGCTGGCCAAAGCCGATATCGAGAAGGATGTCGTCGCCGCCCGCGCCACCCTGCAAACCGACAGCGACCGCATCGCCAACCAGATCATTCACACCATCCTTCAGTCCGCCGGCCTTGGTCCGGCAGCCGTCGTGGGCGGGTAATTCATAATGTCGAAACATATCCGCATCACTATTCTCGCTGTCGGCCTCCTGTTGGCCTCGAATGTCCTGTTTGCCCAGTCCAGTTCCCCGGCCCAGCCGGCTACGGCCACCGTCAGCTCGCAACCCGCCCCAGCAGTCCAGACACCAGCCTCCGCAAGACCGGGGTGAATAGCGCTCCACGCGAAGAAGAGGAAGAGAACATCGAGTTCAAGTACTCTGCGGTCGTGAAGAAGGTAGCTTCGCTCACCGGCCAGTCGACAAGTGGCGGTGTACTGGGTTTTCATGATTATCAACTTTGCGATTCTGGCCTCTGTTCTGGCTTGGATTGTTCGCAAAGTGCTTCCCGACGGCTTCGCTCCCCGCACCGCTGGAATCCAAAAGGCAATTGAAGAGGCTCGCAAGGCCAGTGCCGACGCCAGTGCGCGCCTCAGTGAGATTGAAGGACGTCTCTCCCGGCTTGACGCCGACATCGCCGCCATCCGCACTACCGCCGAGGCTGATTTCAGCGTCGAGGAGCAGCGCATCAAGGCTGCCGCCGAGCAGGACGCCAAGAATGTAATCGCCGCCGCCGAACAGGAGATTGCTGCCGCCGCGCGCACCGCGCAACGCGAACTCAAGTCTTTTGTCGCCGATCTCGCGGTCGATCTCGCAGAGAAGAAAATCAAGGTGGATGACACGACCGATCAGGCGCTGGTCCGCAGCTTCGCCGCCCAACTCGGAAAGGATGGTCAATAATGGCAGCCGTATCCAGCCGTTACGCCCGTGCTTTGGCCGATGTGATGGCCGACGCCAATCTGGATGCTCCCAAGGTCGCCGACCAACTGCATTCCCTGGTCGCTGCCTTTGAAGAAAGCCGTGAGTTGCGCGAGGTCTGGGAATCGCCCGCCATCCCCGTCGAGCAGAAGCACAAGGTTCTGGACGCGCTGACCGCACGCCTCGGCGTCACGGCCCGTCAGCTTCGCAACTTCATCGCCGTTCTGATCGATCAGGATCGTATTTCGCTCTTGCCGGAAATTTCCAAGCAATTTGACATCGAACTCAATCACCGTATCGGACGCGTCGACGCGGTGATTGTCAGCGCGCGTGAGATGGCTCCCGGGCAGCGCGATACCTTACTCGCCGAGCTCTCCCGTCTCACCGGAAAGACAATCTTGCCGCAGTACGCGATGGATTCAACCTTGATCGGCGGAGTTACCGTTCGGGTTGGCAGCACAATTTACGACGGATCGGTGCGCGGCCAGTTGCAGCGCATTCGCCAGCAGTTGACCGAAAATTAGCTTTTAACCGCAGCAACCCGGGATGCAAGTCCCTGCAAGAGTTCGCGATCGATACGCTAGTGATAGATTTTCAATTTGAGAGCCCTGCCGGCAATCCCAGGCGGTGGTAGCTGAGAGTAAAAATGGCCCAGATTAAAGCAGACGAGATTACCCAGCTCATTCGTGAGCAGATCGAAAACTACGAAAGCAAGATCACCGTCGATGAAGTTGGCACCGTGATCTCCGTTGGCGACGGCATCGCCCGCATCCATGGCCTGGACAAGGTGATGGCTGGCGAACTGCTCTCCTTCCCGCACGGCATCGCAGGCCTTGCCATGAACCTCGAAGAGGATCAGGTTGGCTCCGTGCTGCTCGGTGAAGCCACCGAGATCAAGGAAGGCGACGAGGTCAAGCGCACCGGCAAAATCATGAGCGTGCCGGTGGGCGATGCCCTTATCGGCCGCGTGGTCGACGCCCTCGGTCGGCCCATTGATGACAAGGGTCCCATCGTCACCAATGACTTCAACCCGGTGGAGCGTATCGCCCCCGGTGTTATCGACCGCCAACCGGTGCGCGAGCCCATGGCCACCGGCATCAAGGCCATTGACGCCATGATTCCCATTGGCCGCGGCCAGCGCGAACTCATCATTGGCGACCGCCAGACCGGCAAGACGGCCATCTGCCTTGACACGATCATCAACCAAAAGGGCGGCGATCTCATCTGCGTCTACGTCGCCATCGGCCAGAAGCGCTCCACCGTCGCCCAGGTCGTCAAGACTCTGGAAGAAGCTGGCGCCATGGCCTACACGGTCGTGGTCGTAGCTTCGGCCTCGGACCCCGCGCCGCTGCAATACATCGCGCCCTACTCCGGCACCGCTATCGCCGAGTACTTCCGCGACACCAAGCGCCACGCCCTGATTATTTACGACGATCTTTCCAAGCACGCCGCCGCCTATCGCGAAATTTCCCTGTTGCTCCGCCGTCCGCCGGGCCGCGAAGCCTATCCGGGCGACGTCTTTTATCTTCACTCCCGTTTGCTTGAGCGTTCCAGCAAACTCAATGCTGAGCTCGGCGGTGGTTCGATCACCTCGCTGCCCATCATTGAGACTCAGGCGGGCGACGTTTCGGCCTACATTCCGACCAACGTCATCTCCATCACCGACGGTCAGATTTTCCTCGAAGCCGATCTGTTCAACTCCGGTGTACGTCCGGCCGTCAACGTCGGCATCTCGGTTTCCCGCGTCGGATTCTCCGCCGCCATCAAGGCCATGAAGCAGGTCGGTTCCAGCCTTAAGCTTGAACTCGCGCAGTACCGCGAGCTGGCTGCCTTCGCCCAGTTCGGCTCGGATCTCGACAAGGCCACGCAGGCCCAGTTGAATCGTGGTGCGCGTCTGGTCGAACTGCTCAAGCAGGGACAATTCGAGCCGCTGCCTTTCACTCACCAGGTCCTGTCGATCTACGCCGGCACCAACGGCTTCCTCGATGACCTGGCGCTGGAAGATGTCCGCCCCTTCGAGAAGGCCCTGTATGCCTACGTCGAGACCTCCAATCCCGCCCTGTTCAAGAACATCGCGGACAAGAAGGCTCTCAACGACGACATCAAGGCCGATATCGCCAAGACCATCAAGGAAGCAAAGGAACGCTTCCTTGCCGAGCGCCGCGCAACCGTGGCTGCTCACTAACGGGCAACTGCCAGAGTGAACGAATATGCCTAACGTTCTGGACATCCGGCGTCGTATCCGCAGTGTGAAGAGCACGCGGCAGATTACCAAGGCCATGAAGATGGTCTCTGCCGCCAAGCTCCGTCGCGCTCAGGAACGTGCCCTGGCCGCCCGCCCCTACGCAGAAATGCTGACCAACGTGCTGCGCTCGCTCAATCAGCGTGCCGACGTAATCGATCCCGAGACCGGCAAGGCGAAACATCCCTTGCTGGAGACCCGCGAGGAACGCAACATCGTTCTCGTCGTCGTCACCGGCGATCGTGGTTTAGCCGGGGGCTTCAACTCCAACCTTCTCAAGGCGGCCCAGCGCTTCCTTGATACTAAGACCGGCATCAACGTGGATATCGAGTGTATCGGCCGTAAAGGCCGCGACTACTTCCGCCGCCGTTATCCCGCGCAGCCCGCCAACGAAGCGCGCAACGCGGCGGTACGGGTCACCGGCGAGCACATCGGAATCCTCAAAGTGCCGCAGTTCAGCCACGTCTCGCCGATCGCCGAAGATCTCATCGAGCGCTACACGGACCACGAAATCGATGCCGTCTACGTGCTCTTCAACGAGTTCAAGTCGGTCATCGCCCAGCGCCTGGTCGTCGAACAGGTTCTGCCGATCAGCAACATTGGCGAACGCGACATCGAGCAGGCAATCGAGCAGTCCAGGGAAGAGCGGGAACGTGCCGCGGAAGCCGCAACCACCGCAGGCGTTGGCCTCCAGGCGCAAGATACCAGCGAGATCGACAGTCACGCCGCCGGCTTCGGTGTTCGCAGGTGGATTACATCTACGAGCAGCCCGCCCCGCAATTGTTCCGCGAACTGCTTCCCAAGTACGTCATCGCGCAGATGTATCGCGCCATGCTGGAGTCTGTAGCCGCCGAACACGCCGCCCGCATGACCGCGATGGATTCTGCCACCAATAACGCCGGTGATCTGATCGACTCACTCACGCTCACGATGAACCGCGCCCGTCAGGCCGCGATCACCAAGGAAATCATCGAGATCGTCAGCGGAGCCGCAGCACTGTAACACACGCTCTCGCGCAAGCGGGAGCCAACGAATTCAGCTCCAGGGGTTTCTGCTTCGAAGGTTTTAACCTTGAAACTGTTGAAATCTTGAAACTTTGAAACATAGGTTTTGCTCATATGCCTGAAAACATCGGACACGTTATTCAGATCTCCGGACCCGCCGTGGACGTACAGTTCACCGAGGCCAAGATCCCGCTTATCTACACCGCCCTTCGCGTCGTCAGCGATGGCTTCACGGTTCCCCAGCCCATCAACGTCATCCTCGAGGTGCAGCAGCACCTTGGCGAAGGCCGCGTGCGCTGCGTCGCCATGGAGCCCACCGAAGGCATGGTTCGTGGCATGAAGGCCATCGACCTCGGCGGTCCCATCAGCGTTCCCGTTGGCCGTGAGACCCTGGGACGCGTCATGAATGTGATCGGCGAGCCGGTCGATAACCTCGGGCCGATCGCATCGGAAACCCGCATGCCGATTCATCGTCTGGCTCCGGCCTTCGATGAGCAGTCCACGCGCGCCGAAATGTTTGAGACCGGCATCAAGGTCATCGATCTCATCCAGCCCTTCCTCAAGGGCGGCAAAATCGGACTCTTCGGTGGCGCCGGTGTGGGCAAGACGGTCGTCATTCAGGAGCTCATCAACAACGTTGCCAAGCAGCACGGCGGCTACTCGGTCTTCGCCGGAGTCGGCGAGCGTACCCGCGAAGGCAATGACCTCTGGCTCGAATTCCAGGAGTCCGGCGTCATCGTCGCAGGCGATCCGTCCAAGTCCAAGGCCGCGCTTATCTACGGCCAGATGACCGAGCCTCCAGGGGCCCGTCTGCGCGTCGCCCTCACCGGTCTTACCGTCGCCGAGCACTTCCGCGACGCCGAGGGCGCCGACACTCTGCTGTTCATCGACAATATCTTCCGCTTCACCCAGGCTGGCTCGGAGGTTTCCACCCTCCTCGGCCGTATGCCGTCGGCTGTGGGATACCAGCCCAACCTGGCCAGCGAAATGGGCGAGTTGCAGGAGCGCATCACTTCTACCAAGAAGGGTTCGGTCACCTCCGTGCAGGCCATCTATGTGCCTGCCGACGATTTAACCGATCCGGCTCCGGCTACCACCTTTGCTCACCTCGATGCCACCACGGTGCTCAACCGCGCCCTGACTGAAATCGGCATCTATCCCGCCGTCGATCCCTTGGCCTCCACCTCGCGCATTCTCGATCCGCGCGTCGTCGGTCAGGATCACTACGATGTCGCGCAGAGCGTCAAGCGCACCCTGCAGACCTACAAGGATCTTCAGGACATCATCGCCATTCTCGGTATCGACGAACTCTCGGAAGATCAGAAGCTCACGGTGTCGCGCGCCCGCAAGGTTCAGCGCTTCCTCTCGCAGCCCTTCCACGTTGCCGAGCAGTTCACCGGCTTCCCCGGCAAGTACGTCAAGGTCGCCGATACCGTCCGCAGCTTCAAGGAAATCATCGACGGCAAGCACGATGCCATCCCCGAGCAGGCCTTCTACATGAAGGGCAACATCGATGAAGTTCTCGAAGCCGCCGAGCAGATGAAAGCGAAGGCGTAAGAAACACGGGTACGCCGGTCGGGTCAGCTTTCGGACCCGGCCGGCGGCCCAGGACATCCCATGGCAGACACTATCGAACTCGAAATCGTCACTCCCGAGCGCCTGGTCGTAAAGGATCACGCGGAAGATATTCAGATTCCCGGACGCAGTGGTTATCTCGGAATTCTTCCCGGCCACGCGCCCCTCATCACCGAGCTCGCCGTCGGCGAAATCTCTTACACCAACGCGGGCAACACCACACGACTCTCCGTGGCCTGGGGCTTTGCCGAGGTGCTTCCCGACAAGGTCACCATCCTCGCCGAGACCGCCGAACTCGCCGAAGACATCGATGTGCCTCGCGCCGAGGCTGCCCGCGACCGTGCCCAGCAGCATTTGAAGCAGGCCGACCAGGGCACCGCCTACGAGGAAGCCGCTGCTGCCCTGTCCCGCGCCGAAGCCCGCCTCGCGGTTGCCAAAAAACAGTAATTCTCAGATTCGCACCTCTATAGCCTCGGAGCAATCCGAGGCTTTTTAAATTTTCGGTGAAAGTTCCGGGTGCTTGGAAAAGTTCGGGTGCATTGAGGCAGTGGAAAGCTTCTGGGTGTCCCAAGCCCTTCGACGCGCGCTCTTTGCGCGGCTAACTCTCCGGTGCGGTCGTCGAATCTTGCGGAGTCGTTGATCTTCCAGGAGCTCGTTGATTTCCAAAGCTGTCATCCAGTGGGGTCGTTGATCTTGCTCTTCTTTCGAAGCTGTCATTCCGAGCGCAGCGAGGAATCCCCGCACTGCCCAAATCTCCCGCGCGGCCCCAGGCTTCCCACCCCGCCATCGATTCCCCCGTCGCCCTTTTTTAACAAACGAATCCACCTCTGATACACTCATCGGTTTGCCGGGCTGCACCTCTGCCGGGCATAAGGAGCACCCCATGACGATCGAAACCATTGGCGTGATCGGCGCCGGAACCATGGGCAACGGCATCGCCCACGTCTGCGCGCCAGCGGCTTCAACGTTATCCTCTGCGATGTCGAGCAGCGCTTCCTCGATCGCGGCCTCGACACCATCGCCAAGAACCTCGACCGCGAAGTCGCCAAAGCCAAAATCACCGCCGCCGAAAGCGAGGCCGCTCTAGCCCGCATTCAGCCCATCCCTCTCGCGCGCGCAACTCGCCGATTGCGACCTCGTCGTCGAAGCCGCCACGGAAAAATTCGAAATCAAATCCGAAATCTTCCGCATCTCGACCGAGCTCTGCCCGCCGGAGTCATCCTCGCCTCCAACACTTCCTCCATCTCCATCACCAAAATCGCCGCCCTCACCAAGCGCCCCGACAAAGTCATCGGCATGCACTTCTTCAATCCCGTTCCGGTGATGAAGTTAGTCGAAGTAATTCGCGGCCTCGCCACTTCACAATCGACTTACGAAACCGTCCGCGACCTCGCCATCAACTCGAAAAAACGCCCGTCGAAGTCAACGACGCGCCCGGCTTCGTCTCCAATCGCGTCCTCATGCCGCCTGCTCAACGAGGCCATGTTCGCCGTCATGGAAGGCGTCGCCACGCCGCAGGCCGTCGACGAAGTCTTCAAGCTCGGCATGGCGCACCCCATGGGCCCGCTCACACTCGCCGATTTCATCGGCCTCGACGTCTGCCTCGACATCATGCGCGTCCTGCAGGATGGTCTCGGCGACCCCAAATATCGTCCCTGCCCGCTGCTCATCAAAATGGTCGATGCCGGCTGGCTCGGCCGCAAAAGCGGTCGCGGCTTCTACAAGTACGAGTGACTTGGGCTGAGCAACCCTCAGACGGGTCGTCCGCACGGCGCCTAGCCGCTTTCAGTGTAGGCAGGTCCCGAGGGTGCCCATATTTGCCGTAGTTAGCGATGTGGGTTCGCCGGGGGCAAGCGGATACACCAACCCGGCAATCGCTATAAGCTATAAGCAGTTAAAATCGCTGCGCAAGGAAAATTCTCGTCATGTCCTCTTGTACGCTATCCTCTACGTCTGCGCCATCTTCCAAGCCGGAGCGCCTTCCCTCTCCTTCTTCGCTCTCTTCGCGCTGCTGCTCGGAGCCGGTTGCGGCGCGCTCCACGTCCTGGTGGAGACCATGCCGGAGCCTGACCCATTGCTCTCCGCCCTGGCCGTCACCGTGGTCACCATGATCCTGGGTATCTTGCGCCCTGCCCGCCCCTGGCGATGGGTTCTGGCCGTCGGCATTCCGGTACCGCTGGCGATTCTGATCGCGAGCAGTGTGATTCCCACCGCGCATTTCACGCGTGCCAGCGTTGCCGGCTCTGTCCTTGTCTCCTTGCCCGGATGCGCCGGGGCCTTTGGCGGATCCATGTTGCGCCGCAAACTCCAGGAGATATTCTTCGAAGACCAAGCGTAGCCCTGAAGGCAAGCCGCCGCCCTGCCGCGCATGAGAATCCCCTCGCGACGCGTCTATTTCCTGCGAGGCGCGTATTTTAAGAGGGGGGCTACCTCTTGGGAGCGCCCCGGTTTTGCCATAACCTTCCCTTGACAAAACCAGACAGTCGCTGAGCGTCAGCGAAGAACCCCACCACTGCCCAACCTTCCGCTCTCACGCTTTTCAGCCATCGATCGATTCTTCTTTGATCTCCTTCGCACCGGTACACCTTCGGCGAACGAGCTCTCCTGCGCTTGCTGTTCCAGTTCTCCTCGCTCCTGCTTCTCCTGGCAGGCAATACGCAATGCCGGGCCCAGGGAACCGCCTCCAGGCGCCGCTCATTGATCTCATTGCCGCAATGTTCGCATTCTCCGTAGGTGCCTTCCGAAATGTTGGATAGCGCGCGTTCCACCATTTGCAGAAACTGTCTGTCGTTGTTGCTGCGCGCAAACAGAAACTCCTTCTGATAGGAACTCGCGGCCCGATCGGCAATGTCCTGTGCAGTGTCCGTCTCCTGTGAGGCGCGGCCATCTTCTTCGCTTCGGGCAACGCTTTCGCGCAAGTACTGCCGTCTGGTCTCCAGCACGCTCCGGTAGTGATCAAGTTTTTGTTTATCCATGATTTCAGTCCGTTCTTCAGCGGCCCTCACCGTCTGCAAAACAGAAAGGATATGCGCAACTGGTTCAGCGGTCAATCCATGGCTGCACCACAATTTCGTCTCGCGCAGACTTAGGATGCGGAAAAGGGACGGATAGAATATCGAATTACGCCAAGCCGCCGGACTTCATCAAAAAAGCGACCCTTTGGGGGTCGCTTTCCGAAAGAGGCAAGGGAGGGTGGGATCGGTAGGCAGGAAATGATCTAGAAGCTGCTCCCAAGTCAGAGCAGTCAGGAGAAGTTGTCTTCTTGTGAGGGAATACATTTGGGTTTACGGCCTCTTTGTTACTTATTTATGATGCACGTTCCGGGCCAGTGAAGCAGAATTTCTTATGCCCTCACAAAAAAATATCTAACCCATTAACCTGAGAAGGATTTAGATGAGGCTAAGATTTCCATCCTTAGGCAGTACTCTGCTACCCAGAGACAAACATCCACATAGCGCGTATCCGATACCACTATTCGGCAAGACAAGTCTTCTTTTTGTTGTTGTCCTGCTCTTCCATCGCCTTCATCTTGTTCAGCAGAGCCTTGTAACTCACCTTCAGAATCTTCGCCGCCTGCCGGCGGTTCCACCGGGTCTCAGTCAGCACCCGTTCGATCGCCTCGCGTTCGGCGCTCCATGGCTGCACGACTCCCGATCTCCAGCAGCGAGAGCGAGTCGATTGTCCTGGGCTGAGCCGCGGAGAGCTTGCAAGCTCTGCCGCGGACGTGCCGTTTCCTGAGGCGGTCGACGGCTGTCCGACTTTCGGCTCCCAAATCGGAGTCAAGTTCCCATCGTGGACGAAATTATGGGCTTGTGGGTGGAGAGTTCGCGAATGATCTGCGCTTCGTTGCCCACGATCACGTAGCGCTTCACCAGATTCTCCAGTTCGCGGATGTTGCCCGGCCAGGCGTACTCCATCATGCGGCTCACGGCGTAATCGCTGAACGGCGGAGGCTGCTTTCCATAGTATTCGCTGTACTTGCGCAGGAAAAAGTCGAGAAAGACCGGAATTTCCTCCCGGCGCTCCCGCAGCGGCGGAATATGGATGGTCACGACATTCAGCCGATAGAACAGGTCTTCGCGGAACATGCCTTCCTCCACCGCGCGTTCCAGCTGCTTGTTGGTGGCCGCCAGCACGCGGACATCGACCGCAATATCGCGTTTGCCGCCCAGCCGGGAGAACTCTCCGTCCTGCAGCACGTGCAGCAGCTTGGCCTGCAGCGCCGGATGCATCTCGCTGATTTCGTCCAGGAACATCGTGCCCCCGTGAGCCTGGTCGAATTTGCCCAGCTTCTGCCGGTTGGCTCCGGTAAAGGCGCCCGGCTCGTAGCCAAACAGTTCGCTCTCCAGCAGTTCATGCGGAATGGCCGCGCAGTTGACCTTCACAAACGGCTTCTCGCGGCGCGGCGAATGGGAGAACACCATGCGCGCCACCACTTCCTTGCCGGTGCCGCTCTCGCCCCGAATCAGCACCGTGGCATTGGTATCCGCCACCTGCTCGATGGTGTTCTTGACGTCTTCCATCTTGGGACTGGTGCCGAACAGCATGGTGAAGTCGCTCTGCCGCCGAACCTGGTCGCGGAGCTGGGTCACCTCGCTGGTCAGCCGCTGTCCGTCCAGCAGACGAACCATCCGCTGATCGAGCGCAGACCAGATCGAAGGGCTTGCCCATGTAGTCATCGGCTCCCAGCTTAGAGGCGCGAAAGATCATCTCCGGCGTGCCGCTGCTGGCGACCATGATGATGGAAACCTCCGGCTTAATTTGCTTCAGCCTCTCCAGCGTATCCATCCCGTCCATCCCGCGGGCATCGGCATCCAGCAGCACCACCGCAGGGTCGAATACCCGGAACATTCGGATTGCTTCGTCGCCCGTCGAAGCGGAACTCACATCGAAGCCGCGCCGCAGCAGGTGGGCGCTCAAAAAGTTCGAATGGGCGCGGTCATCGTCCACAATCAAAATTCTCGTCCTAGTGGATCCCTGCATGATGACACCCTTCCGCAACAAGCAATGCCTCGCAAGCTGAATCAGCCTTCGGCAATCCCCGCGATCAATTCCCGGTTATAGATGCTTTTTCTGAGTCGCGCGCAGCCTGAAAGTGGCCCATGAGTACATATCGCCGGAACCGGGATTGAAACCAAGTCCCACAATTAGTACAAATTTATCAATATTGAGTATTTTCTGCACTGAACATGGTAGCTGCGCGCCGCTGAATGCATTCCGCGCGCACGTGACACAGGCTGGCATCAGCCAGCCTGTGTTGCGTAAAACGTTGCGTGAGGCGTCGCATTAAACGTCGCGTGAAACCCCGCGTGAAGCCCGGAACCCCGTCAATCTCAGTTATTGATGACCGTGCGAACCTTCCCCGGTCCGGGCATAAGCTGATACGGAGGCCAAGGCCGGTCAGCGAGATCTCCACGTCTTTAAACTGCCGCAACGCATTCGAGTACCGGCTCTGGTACTTCTCCACCGCGTCGGAGTCAATCAGGTGCGCAATGTCCAGCACGATCCCGATGTCCACCTTTTTGCAGGAAACCTCCTCCTGCAGCGGGCTCAACAGTCTGCTTACCTGCACGGAGAGAGCGCGCGGGCACGTGACTGGCGCTCGCGATCGCGGCTAGCCTGTACCTTCAGCCGACACAAATAGTCGCCACCCGCTTTATGCGGCACGAACCTCCAGCACCTCGGCGACCGCACTTCCTTCGCTGACCGTCACCTTGATATGCATTTCGCTCTTGCCGCGTAGCTTGGCGATCGAATCCGCAAAG
>CAVZYB010000029.1:0-10454 GCA_963779365.1 uncultured Acidobacteriota bacterium
GAATCCACCTCTGATACACTCATCGGTTTGCCGGGCTGCACCTCCGCCGGGCCACAAGGAGCACCCCATGACTATCGAAACCATCGGCGTCGTTGGCGCAGGAACCATGGGCAACGGCATCGCTCACGTCTCGGCCAGAGCCGGATTCAACGTCATCCTGGTCGAAGTGGAGCAGCGTTTTCTCGACCGTGGCCTCGCCACCATCGCCAAAAATTGGCGCGCGAGGTGGAGAAATCCAAACTCACCTCCGCTCGAACGCGATGCCGCCTTGGCCCGCATCCGCCCGACCCTTTCGCGTGAGGATCTGGCCGCCTGCCAGCTCGTCATCGAAGCCGCCAGCGAGCGCTTTGAGATCAAGCAGCAACTCTTCCAGCAGCTCGATCAGCTCTGCCCGCCGGAAACCATCCTCGCCTCCAACACCTCCTCCATCTCCATCACCAAGCTCGCCGGACAAACCAAGCGCCCCGACCGCGTCATCGGTATGCACTTTTTCAATCCGGTCCCGGTCATGAAGCTGGTGGAGGTGATCCGCGGCCTCGCCACCGGCGATGACACCTGCGCCGCCGTGAAGGCCACCGCCGAGCGCCTCGGCAAAACCCCAGTCGAGGTCAATGACTCCCCTGGTTTTGTCAGCAATCGTATTCTTCTGCCCATGATCAACGAGGCGATTTATCGCCGTGATGGAAGGTGTCGCAACCCCCGAGGCCGTCGATGAGGTCTTCAAACTGGGCATGGCGCACCCCATGGGGCCGCTCACCCTGGCCGACTTTATCGGCCTCGATATCTGCCTCGATGTTCTGCGCGTGCTGCACAGCGGACTGGGTGATCCGAAGTATCGTCCCTGCCCGCTGCTCATCAAAATGGTGGATGCCGGCTGGCTTGGCCGCAAGTCCGGTCGCGGCTTTTACAAATACGAGTGACTCGGACTCCGAGCCGTAGCAGCCCTCATGCCGGTTGTCCGCCGCACGCCTGAGTAGATTAAAATCGCTGCGCAAGGAAAATGCCTTTCATGTCCTCGTCTGCTACATGCTACGCCATCCTCCAAGCCGGAACGCCTCCCACTCCTCTTCGCGCTCTTCGCGCTTCTTCTCGGCGCCGGTTGCGGCGCGCTCCACGTCCTGGTGGAGACCATGCCGGAGCCCGACCCGTTGCTCTCCGCCCTGGCCGTCACCGTCGTCACCATGATCCTCGGCATCTTGCGGCCGGCGCGCCCCTGGCGATGGGTTTTGGTGGTCGGCATTCCCGTGCCGCTGGCGATTCTGATTGCAAGCGTCGTCATTCCCACCGCGCACTTCACGCGCGCCAGCGTCGCCGGCTCCGTCCTGGTCTCCTTGCCCGGATGCGCCGGGGCCTTCGGCGGATCGATGTTGCGCCGCAAGCTCCAGGAGATATTCTTCGAAGACAAAGCGTGAGTCCAGGCAAAGCGTAACTCTGCCGCACATGAGAATGCCCTCGCGATGCGCGAGAGCATTCTGGACTGCCTCCGGTAGCGCTTGCTGTCAGGCTCTCCCTGCCGTACACTAGCTCTCCTGCGCTTGCTGTTCCAGTTCTCCGCGCTCCAGCTTTTCCTGGCAGCGATGCAGTGCCGCGCCCAGGGAACTGCCTCCAGGCGCCGCTCGTTGATCTCGTTGCCACACTGTTCGCACTCTCCGTAGGTGCCTTCCGAAATGTTGGAGAGCGCGTGTTCCACCATCTGCAGAAACTGTCTGTCGTTGTTGCTGCGCGCAAACAGAAATTCCTTCTGATAGGAGCTCGATGCGCGATCGGCAATGTCTTGCGCGGAGTCCGTCACCTGCGCGGCGCGGCCATCTTCCTCGGTTCGGGCAACGCTTTCGCGCAAGTTCAGCCGCCTGGTTTCCAGCACGTTTCCGGTAGTGTTCGAGTTTTTGTTTATCCATAATCTCAGCCCGATTCTTCAGAGGCCCTCACTCCGTCTGCCACAAACCAAAAAGGATATGCGCAACCGGTTCAGCGGTCAATCCAATTGCTGCACCACAATTCCGTCTTGCGCAGACTTTAGGATGCTGCAAAAGGACGATCAGGAAATGCGAATCGCTGCGAAGTTAGCCGGACTCCATCAAAAAAGCGACCCGTTTGGGGTCGCTTTCCGAAAGAGGCAAGGGAGGGTGGGATCGGTAGGCAGGAAGATTTAGACGCTGCTCCTAAAGTCAGAGCAGTCAGGAGAAGTTGATACTTCTTGAGAGGGACATCGCATTTGGGTTTACGGCCTCTTTGTTACTTACTTATGATGCACGTTCCGGGCCAGTGAAGCAGAATTTCTTATGCCCAAAAAAAAATATCTAACCCATTAACCTGAGAAGGATTTAGATGAAGCTAAGATTTCATCCTTGGAAGCTTCTGTCTGAATGCTTGCAGGGCAAACATCGCACAACGCAGTATTCGATACCACTATTTGGCAAGACAAGTCTTCTTTTTGATGTTGTCCTGCTCTTCCATCATCTTCATCTTGTTAAGAAGAGCCTTATAGCTCACCTTCAGAATCTTCGCCGCTTGCCGGCGGTTCCACCGTGTCTCATTCAGATACCCGTTCAATCGCCTTGCGTTCCGCTTCCATGGCTGCCCGACGCCCGATTTCCAGCAGCGAGAGCGAGCGAATGCTCGGGCTCAGCCGCCGGAGATGCTCTCCAGCTGAGCTGCCCCGGACGCGAGCCTTTGCCTGGGCGGCGGCTGCTTCCGATTTCGGCTCCCAATCCGGATTCAAGTTCCCGCTCGTGCGACGAAATTACCGGCTTGTGGGTCGAAAGTTCGCGAATGATCTGCGATTCGTTGCCCACGATCACATAGCGCTTCACCAGATTCTCCAGCTCGCGAATGTTGCCTGGCCAGCTGTACTCCATCATCCGGCTCACCGCGTACTCGGTGAACGGCGGAGGCTGCTTTCCATAGTATTCGCTGTACTTGCGCAGGAAAAAGTCGAGGAAGATGGGAATTTCCTCCTGCCGCTCCCGCAGCGGTGGAATGTGAATCGTCACCACGTTCAAGCCGGTAGAACAGATCCTCGCGGAACATGCCTTCTTCCACCGCCCGTTCCAACTGTTTGTTGGTGGCCGCCAGCACCCGGACATCGACCGCAATATCGCGTTTTCCGCCCAGCCGGGAGAACTCGCCATCCTGCAGCACGTGCAGCAGCTTGGCCTGCAGTGCCGGATGCATCTCACTGATTTCATCGAGGAAGATCGTGCCCCCGTGAGCCAGGTCAAACTTGCCCAGCTTCTGGCGGTTGGCTCCGGTAAAGGCCCCCGGTTCGTATCCGAACAGTTCGCTCTCCAGCAGCTCGTGCGGAATGGCCGCGCAGTTCACCTTCACAAATGGCTTCTCGCGGCGCAGCGAATGGGAGAACACCATGCGCGCCACCACTTCCTTGCCGGTGCCGCTCTCGCCCCGGATCAGCACCGTGGCATTGGTATCCGCCACCTGCTCGATGGTGTTCTTGACGTCCTCCATCTTGGGACTGGTGCCGAACAACATGCTGAAGTCGCTTTGCCGCCGAACCTGGTCGCGCAGCTGGGTCACCTCGCTGGTCAGCCGTTGTCCGTCCAGCAGACGAGCCATGCGCTGATCCAGCGCAGAGCAGATCGATCGGCTTGCCGATGAAGTCATCGGCTCCCAGCTTGGAGGCGCGGAAGATCATCTCCGGCGTGCCGCTGCTGGCGGTCATGATGACGGAAACCTCCGGCTTGATCTGCTTCAGCCTCTCCAGCGTCTCCATCCCGTCCATGCCGCGGGCATCGGCATCCAGCAGCACCAGCGCAGGGTCGAATACCCGGAACATTCGGATCGCTTCGTCTCCCGTCGAAGCGGAACTCACGTCGATAGCCGCGCCGCATCAGGTGCGCGCTCAAAAAGTTCGACTGGGCGCGGTCATCGTCCACAATCAAAACTCTCGTCCTGGTGGAACCCTGCATGATGACGCCCTTCCGCAACAATCAATGCTCGAGCAGCTGAATCAGTCTTGAGCAATCCGCGTGATCAGTTCCCGGTTATAGATGCTTTTTCTGAGTCGCGCGCAGCCTGAAAGTGGCCCACGAGTACATATCGCCTGAACCGAGTATTCTAGTCCAAGTCTAACAATTGGCACAAATCTATCAATATTGAGTATTTTCTGCACTAACATGGTAGCTGCATGCCGCATCATCCAGCGCATGCAACACAGGCTGGCATCAGCCAGCCTGATGCGTAAAAGGCGTGGCGTCGCATCAGCTCGCTTGAACCTCGCTTGCTCGAACCTCTTCAGTTATTGATGACCGTGCGAACCTTGCCCGGTCCGGGCATGAAGTGATACGGAGGCCAAGGGCCGGTCAGCGAGATCTCCACGTCTTTGAACTGGCGCAGCGCATTCGAATACCGGCTCTGGTACTTTTCCACCCCGTCGGAGTCGATCAGGTGCGCAATGTCCAGCACGATCCCGGTGTCCACCTTCTTGCAGGAAACCTCCTCCTGCAGTGGGTTCAGCAACTTGTTTACCTGCACGGAAAGCGCGCGGGCGCGCGACTGGCGCTCGCGATCGCGGCTGGCCTGTTCCTTCAGTCGGTCAGGTATTCGCCGCCGGCTTTGTGCGGCAGCACCGCCAGCACCTCGGCGATCGCCGTTCCTTCGCGGACCGTCACCTTGATGTGCATTTCGCTCTTGCCGCGCAGCTTGGCGATGGAATCCGCAAAGGTTTTCTTGTTATTCCGGATCGCCTGGCGCAGGGCTTCGTCGGATTCAAACACCGTGCCGAACTTGAAAGGCAGCAGGGTTGCCACCTTGAAGCATTCGCTCACAATCCGCGCGTGTTCCATGGCTGCCTGTTGGGTCAGCGGCTCGTCCGTGTTCAATTTCGCTCACGATCACCACAAACTCGCCGCAGGGAAATCCCCGCACCGGGTTTGCATTCACGCCTTTAAGAGACTCGATGAGAAACGGGCGACGAACCCGGCCTTGCTGAAAGTTCGCCTGTTCGCTGATGCAGTATGCGTACCACGCCATCTTCAGCTCTCCAACGATTCCCGGCAGGGGTCGCTCCGGGGAATCAGGACCAGCTTCAACTGAATTGGAAACTTCTTCGGGAATGTGTCTGTCGGGGAAGGCAGTTCATAACCATCCTGTAACTTTGCTGCCAGCTCTGCGAGTCCAGCCTGATCCAGCGTCTGTTGTGATCCGGAGCATTCCTCTTACTGCCCGCGTGCCAGTTCATCGAGGAGTCTGCTTTCTGGAATCCAACTCACAGCTTGAGCCTATAGATTACAGCGAACTAAGGTGGTTCTTACCATTCTAATCCTAAGCTGAATTGCTGAATTTAGCAACCGAAAGTAGAAAAATAGTCATTGAGTGGGAACTCATCTGCCGACGCACTGCCCTAGGCAGCACCAGCCGCCTGCAACTGCATCTAACACGACACGGTTCCGTCGATAACGGAGTCCTAAGCTACATGGCATATCCATCCCAGTTTCCTGAATCCGAGCCGCTGGAGCGCTTCGCCGTCGAGGTCTTCTCGGAGCTGAGCGAGGACACCATCGTACGCCGCAGCCGCGAGGTCAACGTGCTGCTCCGCATGAGCATGTTGGCCGGCCTGGAGATGGAACTGGCCTCCACCCTGAACCTGATCTGCGATATGGCCGGCGAGATCGTCAGCTTCATGCGCGGCGCCGTCTACTTCTGGGAGGAGGATGGCGAGGTGATGCACGTCCGCGTCACCCGAAATATGCCCGATCCGGACGAAGAGAGCTTTCGCCCGCGCCAACGTCCTCAATTACTGGGCCGCCAAACTGGGCCGCCCCTTGCTCCTCACCCGCCACTGCCAGCCCGAGGCGGACGCCCTGCTGCAATCCATGGATGCCGCCAGCGTGCTCGTGGTGCCGCTGTTTGTGCGCAACCGCGTCATGGGCTCATTGCAACTGTTCGGCGAGCGTACCGATAGCTTCTCGCGCGAAGATGCCCAACTCCTTTGGATACTCTCCCTGGTGGCCGAAAGCATGTTGGCGCGCGACTACTCCAATGAGACCCTGCTGCGCTTTGCCTTCACCGACTTCCTCACCGGCCTCAAGACCCGCGGCTACTTCGAGCAGCAACTCGAGATGGAACTGGCGCGCGCCGAGCGCCGCGGTACTCCGGTGGCCGTTCTCATGATCGACATCGATCACTTCAAGCGCCTCAATGACACCCACGGCCACCACGCCGGTGACATCGTGCTGCGCGATGTCGCCGCCATCCTCACCCGCGATCTGCGCGAGATCGATATCGCCGCCCGCTATGGCGGAGAGGAGTTCATCCTGCTGCTGCCCGAAACCGATCTCCAGGGCGCCAAGCTGGTCGCTCAGCGCCTGCGCTCTGCGGTCGAGCAGGCCAAATTTTTCACCGGGACCCGCCGAGAGACAATCCGAGCACATCACCATCAGCATCGGCGTGGCCCTGTTCCCTGAGGAGGCCCGCTTCAAACGCGACCTGCTCGAAGCCTCCGACGCCGCGCTCTACGAAGCCAAGGCTCAGGGCCGCAACCGCGTCGTCCTCTACTCGGAGATCAAAAGCCAACGCGAAGCCTCGTAAGCAAGTCCGCTACTCGATCCGCATGTCGCTGTCGTAATCCACCACCAGGAATTTCTCCGTGGCGTGCACCTGACGGATGTCGAGCCGTTCGAGCGTCAAGGGAAAGCCGCTCGTCTCGGTGGACTTCGTCAGAATTTCGCGCAGCACGGCCGCCGCGTTGATCTTGATACTGGCGGGCACTTTGCGGCTGAGAAACGGCGATAGGATGAAATTCAGCTCCGACGAATCGCTCAGCCGATCCAGCCGCGCATCGGTCACCCCGATCGTCTCACCCTCCGCGCTCGGAGCCAGCGAGATCACCGTGTTCATCGACACGGGAAAGCCAATGCAGTGCCCGGCAATCTCCCTGCCGTACTTGCCGCCGGTGTGCACCCGCACCAGGATGCGCTCTCCCGAAAAGGAGAGGTGCGGATCTTCGGTGTAAAGATTGCAAGCCGAGTGCGCGTCGCCGCGCAGGTAATAGCGTTGATCGGTGGTACTGAAGAGACGCGCCTTCAACGTGCGCTCCAGCGCCCCGGAAGAAACTTTGAACTGTCCAGCCTCACAGACCGGAGCGCAGCACAGTACCAAGCAGCAGAATAGTAAAGCAGAACGAATCGGCATGGTCTATAGGAAGAGCCGCTCCCATATCGCAACGCGATTCAGCGTGCCCGATACGGTGCACATCGCAGTTGCATATTGGCGAGGAACTCTCAATCAAGCATACTCTTTTCGCACTCAATCCTGCCTGCCCATCCGTTCCATCCTAAGTTTTGGAAACTGCCGGGCGCCCCGATTGAACTGAAGAAAAGTTGAGCAGAAAACACCAGCCGTTGTCTTACCAACCATTGCCTTACAAACCATTAGCTCATGCAACAAAATAGCTGGATCGCCTGTAACCATCCAGCCTATGGTTTTCCCTATTCGTCTCCCCTATCGTCGTACGCCCGGCGCGAGCGGAATTGCAGCTTCGGGTCGCTGGTTGGAAGAATTCGTACCGAGTGTTGTCCTACCGATTGCTCCGGCAGCACATAGGTAAGCACGTATCCGCTGTGCAGGTCATCGAGAATCATGCGCAGAACCGCCGCAACATCTTGTCCCGGACCAAAGCTCAACCCGCCCGTGCTCGCGGCAAGATAGTCCAGGATCACATCTCCCTTGCCCGCGGCGGATTTGCGCGAGCGCGAGTTGACCGAGTAGATGGCCGACTGCAGATTCTGAGCCGCCTGCAGTGCATCGCTTGCCGAGTGCATGCTGATGGTGTCGACGCCGTCGGAGAACAAAACCATCGCCGGACGCGACTCGGAATCACGGTTCTCCTGCAGAATCTCAGACGCCTGCAAGAGCGCGTCATACAGCGGTGTTGCCCCGTTCGCGCGTAGCGCGCTCAGTTTCACCCGTGCTGCTTCTCCACTGCATTTCCGCGCGCAAAGCAGTTGCGGCCGCAATCCGCCGAACGTCAGAATCGAAACTCTGTCCCGTTCTCCCCAAGTCGAGCCTTCGATAAAGCTTGTAACTTCGGCGATCTCGGCGGGGATCTGCGAGGCGACTGAGTCGCTGGCATCGAGCAGAATTACCAAGTCCACCGGGCTCTCCGACGTTGGGCGGAAGCTGCGGAATTGGCGGATGATCGATCCATTGTCAGCCACCGCAACATCGGAGGAGCGCAACGTCTTGATGACGTGACCCTGACGATCCGAGGCGGCGAAGGCGAGCCGCACTTCGTTCGCACTGCTTCGAATCGTATATCCGGTTTCATCCGCGGCATAGAGAGGAATGAAAGACAGCACGACTGCCACCAACAATGCGAACAGGAAAAGTGCAATTCGGTTCAAGGTGGAAAGGTGCATGGCCGACTCTTCCTTTCATCATTACGAACGGTTCTTTCGAGTCACACATCAAGCAGGCTGTTGCCTTCCGAAGCGCCGATCCAGCCCGGAAAAAACGCATCCAGTTCCAGTTCGTTGTGCCACAGTTTTTTTCCCGCAAACGACGAATGTTCTTCAGAGCTGCGGCGAATCATCCGTCATGCCGCGGCACGGCGAAGCCCAGCTCTCAGGAGAGAGCAGTGCCTCGTATCATTTTTTTATGTCAGATCAGATCAGGCGATTGCTTCGATG
This sequence comes from uncultured Acidobacteriota bacterium, assembly GCA_963779365.1. Taxonomy (GTDB): domain Bacteria; phylum Acidobacteriota; class Terriglobia; order Terriglobales; family Acidobacteriaceae; genus TOLSYN. The sequence continues at coordinate 8,646 of CAVZYB010000029.1, forward strand.
AGAATTGGAAGCGAGAGCAAAGCCCCGGCTCCTTTGCACTGAGGTCCGGGGCTCTGGATTATTCGCGCTTTGCGCGGGGAGCAAAAGCTTCGCGCATTCGTGCACGCTTGCAGTAGATTACCTGCTGGACACCATGGAGGTCCGTGGAGGATTGCGCAATTCGTAGTTCACGCTGCGCTCCATCATCTTCGTCCTCCAGTTCCTTTCGCGCCTGCGTCGCGATCCCATTCTGCACGCAGGGTCATCTGCTGAATCACGAAACGCGATTTTGTTTTTTCATCATCGGCGAGGATGATGAGTTCGTTCTTGCGAATCTGAAATTCCATGTTTTCCGCCAGGGGAATGAACTCCTCAGTGTGTCGCCCCACAACTACATACACAACTTTGTCGCTCATCACCGTGTACTCAGGACAAGTAGCTGCAGTGGGCGCCTGAACTCCAGACATGGCGACCATAAAACTATGCTGCGCCGCACAGTCAGCCATGCGCATCTTGATCACGGTACCCTTGAAAGACCAATTCCCTTGTGCCTGCACAAGAGCTGCGGCACACATCACGAAGATGAACAGCAAGCTAACGCGTTTCACTTTTCCCTCCCGGTTGACACCAAGCGCGGCCCGCTCCGCTGAATCTCAGCGATCGAAACTTCGGACTGCCGGCGCGAAGAGTCTGTTTTCTGTAACGGCTGATGCGTTGGTGGGAACTACAGGTTGGCAAAGCAAGCAGGCGCACTGATTCCCAGATCAGCACGAGTTATTTTTTTCTCTATTTGGAATTGTCGCGAAACCATCCTGAGGAGTGGGACGGTGCGAGGAGGAGACGCGAGGCAAGTTGATTAGTCGCCTGCCGCACCACCCCCAAAGTCAGGCCAGAGAGTTCAAATTTTTCGTACCGGTCCCGGATAATCCACAAGTTTACGGTCATTGGTGAGCAGGGTGATGCCCTCGACCATGGCTTGGGCTACAAGGATGCGATCAAAAGGGTCCTTGTGCACCGATGGCAGTTGGTCGACGTTGACGGCGTGTTCGCTGGTGATGGGCAGTTCAGTATACCCATTATCCAGTAACCCGCGGCGCAATAGCCTAGCGTCTACCCGGAAGTCCTCCCGCCCGAGACTGTGCTTGATGGTAATCTCCCACAAGCTGGCCGCACTGAAGAGCAGTTCGTTTTTTGGCTCCTGCATTAAGAGGCGCGCGGGTTTCGGCAGTTTCTTCGACTCGTGAGCGGCCCAGATCAGCAACTGAGTGTCTATTAGCAGTTTCATTCCTCACCATTGAACATCTTCTCGATTTCTGTGCTGCCCATTTCGTTGAAATCATCAGGCATCAAGAATTGTCCGGCAAGGAAATCAAACCGATTTACCTGCTTGCCGACTGGCGCATCCAAGGCTACCACCTTGACCATGGGCTTACCCGCCTTCGCAATGATGAAGGGTTTCCCTTTTGCGGCCTGATCAACTAAGCGGGACAGCTGGGTTTTAGCTTCATGGATGTTAATCGTGTTCATACATGCCTTTATTTTTTAGTGAACTAAGTTCATTTAGTTTAGTCTGTTAATTTGTAGCTGTCCAATTGTTCGAAACGGATGCGAGCTTTGTCACCCTGCCATCTTCCATGGAAGTGACACGGGATACCTCGCACTATTCGATGGTCGATATACCGAAGGAAGTCCTGGTCGCCTGCCATAGCACTGTGGCAAATTCCTTGGACCGACTGTCAGCGTTGCCATTCCAAGCCGAGATAAATCTGAGGCGTGGACCGCCACGTCCAAGCCCATACGCAATGCGAAGGTGATGGCGATGGCGTTGAA
>CAVZYB010000030.1:0-181081 GCA_963779365.1 uncultured Acidobacteriota bacterium
CTGATTGCAAGCCGATGCGAGCGTATTCCGGGCGGTGGTCCCTCGGCTTCCGTAATCCGGCAGAACCCAAATCGGAAACATACTGCGTACTTTACCTGAGAAGAAAATCAGAGGCGCTGGGTTACACTGGGGTCAGTACAGTCATCATACATTGCAGGAGTTACCCGGTTCGCTCATGATGCGACGAATCTCAGCTACTCTCATCTTCGTTTTTGCGCTGGCCATCGCCTTTGCCTCCGGCGCCAGCATTCGTTCTCCCTACCGCACCCCCCGCCGTCCGCTGCGCCATGCTCATGTCCGCATTGCGCATTGGAACCCGGTGCTGCGCGGCTCGCATGATTCCATGCTGCGGCAAAACGAAGAGATCGACCGCCTCAAACTCACCCGCATCAATGATGACCAGCAGCTCGAAGAGCTTGAGTTGAGCGGAGAACTGGTCAGCCTGCACGATTCAGAGCGTTGCAGATTGCCTCGAATCTCGAACTCAACCGGCGCTTCTGCCGTCCCTGGACCCGCGCTTTCCTGGAGGATCTGAGCCAGGCGTTTTACGCCCAGTTCCATCAACCGATTCAGGTGACCTCCGCCGTCCGCACCGTGGACCAGCAGGCCCGTCTGCAGCGCTCGAATCACAACGCCGCGCCGATTGACGGCGACACTGCCTCCTCCCACCTGGCCGGCCTTACGGTCGATATTGGCAAGAGTCCAATGTCGCGCAAGGAGCGCGCATGGATCGACCAGTACGTGTTCAAACTGCAGCAACTCGGATTGGTGGAAGCCGCCGAGGAACGCCGCCAAGCCTGCTATCACATCATGGTGAGCAACCGTTATGACGAGTATCGCGGTGCTCCCGAAGAGTTTCGGGCCAATCGCTAATTAGAAGCCAACTGTTATCTCAAACGCCCGGGCTCTTCGCCTGGGCGTTTTCCTTTCTGGCCTACTCCATGGCGCGGCCCGCGCTTCGGTATAATCTTCGACGGGAGACAAGATGGAATCCACTCATTGCGATTCCTCTTGCCTAATGCCGCGATTCCGCAATCGAATAGCACATCCGTACCCGGAGGAACCTGAACTATGCGCCAACTGTTGATCGCAACCAGCCTCCTGATGCTGGCCTTGAGCGCCAACGCACAAACCGCGCAACAGGGCACCAAGCAGCAGCCCGTAGCCATCATTCAGACCAGCATGGGCGATCTGAAATGTGTACTCTTTCCCAAGGCCGCGCCCATCGGCACCGCGAATTTCATCGGTCTGGCCAAAGGCACAAAAGACTGGACAGATCCCAAAACCGGCCAGAAAAAGCACGGCGTGCCGCTTTACGACAGCACGACTTTTCACCGCGTCATCCCGAATTTCATGATTCAAGGCGGTGACCCCGCCGGTACGGGCGCGGGCGATGTCGGCTTCCAATTCAAGAACGAGACCTTGTCCAACCTCGGATTCGATCAGCCCGGGCGTCTTGCCTACGCCAACGCAGGGCCGGATACCAACGGTTCACAGTTTTTCATCACCGAGGCGGCCATATCCATCCCTGAACGGCAACTACACCATCTTCGGCCAGTGCGATGCCGCAAGCGTGGAACTGGTCAAGAAGATCGCTCGCCAGCCGCGCAACGCCAACGATAAGCCGAAACCGACATCGTCATCAAACACATCAAAATTGATGAAGGTGGCACCGCCAAAGCTCCGGTGAAGAAGACCGTGGTTACAGCTCAAAAGGCACGTCCGCGCAGTACAGTAAGCCAACAAGATTCTGTTAGTCTGACTAGTTAGTAATTTCCCAGTAAGGAGCCAGCATGGCCGAACGTACCCCGGGTTTATACGCAACGCTTCTCACCAATCAGGGCACCATCGTCTGCCGCCTGTTCGAAAAGGAAGCACCCAAGACGGTGGCAAATTTCGTGGAGCTTGCCGAGGGTAAGCGCGAATGGAAGGACAGCGTCAGCGGCAAAAAAGGCCCTGGTCCGCTTTACAACGGAACGGTCTTTCACCGCGTCATTCCCGACTTCATGATTCAAGGCGGCGATCCCAGTGGCACCGGTATGGGCGGACCGGGCTACAAGTTCGAGGATGAAACCAAGGGCTCGCCATTCAAGTTCGATGCCGCCGGCAAGCTTGCCATGGCAAACTCCGGACCCAACACGAATGGTTCGCAATTCTTCATCACGGTTGCCCCCACCCAGTGGCTCACCGGCAACCACACCATCTTCGGCGAAGTCGTCGAGGGAATGGACGTGTCCAACAAAATCAGCGCTCTCCCGCGCAATCAGCAGGACCGCCCCAAGAACGACGTTGTGCTCGAGAGCGTCACCATCGAGCGCATCTAGCTTTCGCTGCGATCCAAGCTGCAAACAAAACCCCGGGGCCAGAGCCTCGGGGTTTTATGTTCTTCCAGCGAATCGGCATTACATCCCGATCACGGCAATCAATTCCTTTACGGCGGCGGCGCTCTTGTTCAGGGCAGCCTGTTCCTCCGCCGTCAGCTTAATCTCGATGATCTGTTCCAGCCCATTGGCGCCAAGTTTCACCGGCACGCCAACAAATAGCCCGCTGATCCCGTACTCCCCTTCCAGGTGCACGGCGCAAGGCATAATCTTCTTTTTGTCTTTGAGAATCGCCTCTACCATCTGCACCGCTGAGGACGACGGAGCATAGTAAGCGCTTCCGGTCTTCAGATACTTCACAATCTCCGCGCCGCCATTACGAGTGCGCTCGATGATCGCCTCCAGCTTTGCGGGCTCCATCAATTCCGTGATGGGAATGCCCGCGACGGTGGAATAGCGCGCCAGCGGAACCATCGTGTCGCCGTGACCGCCCAGTACAAATGCGGTGACGTTCTCCACGCTCACGTCAAGTTCCTGCGAAATGAAACAGGCGAAGCGCGCCGAATCCAGCACCCCAGCCATGCCGATCACGCGATTGCGCGGGAAGCCGCTCAGCTTGAAGGCAGCCTGCGCCATCGCGTCCAGAGGATTGCTGACCACGATGAGGATGCAGTTGGGCGAGTTCTCCACCACCCTGCCCACCACGTCCTGCATGATCTTGTAGTTGGTATGGAGCAGGTCGTCGCGGCTCATCCCCGGCTTACGCGGAATTCCCGCGGTAATCACAACGATGTCGGAATTTGCCGTATCCGCATAGTCATTGGTGCCGAGGACTGCGCTGTCGCACCTTTCCGCGTTCATCGCCTGCAGCAGATCAAGCGCCTTTCCCTGCGGAATTCCCTCCATGATGTCGATCAGAACGACATCGGCAAGTTCTTTCGAGGCTATCCAATGAGCCGCCGTGGCTCCCACATTGCCTGCTCCAACAATAGAAACCTTCTTGCGCATTTTCTTTCCTTTCAACCACTCTGGATTGCGAAAGTAAGTGCAGCAAAAACTTACCGCAAATTGCCCCGCTTTCAAATTGAATTCGAATCAGCGCAAGTTCGAAGCAGTGGCCGCCATATTCTCGATAATCGCCGAGGCAAATTCGCTGGTATGCAGCAGGGTTGCGCCTTCCATCTGGCGCTCGAAGTCGTATGTCACCCGCTTCTGTTCGATGGTGCGCTCCATGCTGTCTTCCACCAGGCTTGCGGCCTCCGTCCAGCCCATGAATTCCAGCATCATCACCGCCGACAGAATCACCGAGCCCGGATTGATTACGTCCTTGTCCGCATACTTCGGGGCGGTGCCGTGGGTCGCTTCGAAGATCGCCTGCTCCGCGCCGATATTGGCGCCCGGCGCAATTCCCAGTCCTCCCACCTGCGCCGCGCAGGCGTCGGAGATGTAGTCGCCGTTCAGGTTCGGCGTCGCCAGCACCGAATACTCGTCGGCGCGGGTCACCACCTGCTGGAAAATCGAATCGGCAATGCGGTCGTTGATCAGCAGCTTGGTCTTCCATTGCCCGTGGCCGTGGGTGGAGTAGATCGCATCCAGCACACCGCGCACTTCGGCGTAGAGGCGCTGCCGGAAATCCTCCTGCGCAAATTCCATTCCCGGCTCAATCAACGCCGCATTTTCCTCAACAGTCAATGCGGGGTTCTCGTCGTGGTTGCGCAGTATCCAGCTCTCGCGCTCGGTCACCACATCGCCGCGGAACTCCTGGGTAGCAACTTCGTATCCCCACTCCCGGAATGCGCCCTCGGTGTACTTCATGATGTTTCCCTTGTGCACCAGGGTCACGCTGGGCCGCTTGTTCTTCAGTGCAAACTCAATCGCCATGCGCACCAGGCGCTTGGTTCCCGTAATCGACATCGGCTTGATGCCAATTCCCGAGTCGGCGCGAATCGGCTTCTTCGTGCCCCCGGCCAGCATCACATTGTTCAGAAAATCGATCAGCTTTTTGGCTTCTGCGCTTCCCTCTTTCCACTCGATCCCGGAATAAACATCCTCGGTATTCTCGCGGAAGATCACCAGGTTCATCCGGTCAGGATACTTGACCGGCGATGGAATCCCCTTGTAATACTTGACGGGCCGCATGCAGCAGTACAGGTCGAGAACCTGCCGCAACGCGACATTCAGCGACCGGATACCGCCGCCAATCGGCGTCGTGAGCGGCCCTTTGATTCCAATGCGCAGATCGCGAAACGCCTGCACCGTCTCATCCGGAAGCCAACTGCCGAACAACTCCTTCGCCTTCTCCCCGGCAAACACCTCATACCAGGCGATGCTCCGTTTGCCGCCGTAGGCCAACTCCACCGCCGCGTCCACCACCCGCACCGATGCCTTCCAGATATCGCGCCCCGTGCCATCGCCCTCGATGAACGGAATGATTGGATGATCCGGAATTACAAATTTTCCATTTACAAACTCCACCGCGCGGCCATTGGCCGGAAGCGGGATTCCATTGTAGGAAGCCGCCATTCAATCCTCCTGTGAGATCTATCCGGGAGCAGTTCGGAACCGCTGCTGCGCGCCCAGGGCTGCGCAAACGAACGGCAGCGCCTCACACGACAGCCGTCACCAGTGTCCTTCAAAACTCTCCAAACGTTTGAGACTATCATTGCAAGAGCCGCGATTTCAATCGCGGAAAAAGCCATCGAAGATGGCGCGCACCTTCCGCATCTCCGCGCGTAATGCAGAGTCCAGATCTGGACGTTCCACGATATTCTCCAGGTTCGCCCGCAACAGGTCGCTCTTCGGAAGCCACTTCCGGGAGCGTCCCTCCACCACCCGGTTGGCGTGGTCCACGCGACGAAACAACTCTGCCGCACGCAACAAATCCCCACCTTGCACCGATGACAACAATTCCCTGCTGATCAGCGTCTCCAACCGCGCGCAGAGCTGCTCTCCAGCCGCCGCCAAACCCGCCCGCGCCTCCAGCATTCCCACCAGGAAATCAATATCGTACAGGCCGCCGGCTCCGGTCTTGAAGTTGTCCGCCCCGCCCGAATCCGCCATCCGCTTGCGCATCGCACGCAGCTCCGGCACAAACTCATCCGAGGCGGAAAAGCGTTTTTGCAGCCCATGCAGCGCGAGCGTCGCATCCTCCGCCAACCGCTCCGCACCGGCGATGTAGCGCAGCTTGCCAAACGCCAGCATCTCCCAAGCCTTGGCATCACCTTCAAAGTACTGCGCAAGTTGCCGCGAGGAAACCACCAGTTCACCCTCACTGCCATGCGGACGAATCCTCGTATCCACGGCAATTACCGACCCTTCCCGCGTATAGCCGGAGAGCATCGCAACCAGGGAATGTGCGCACCGCTCGGCCTCTCCGGAGTCGCACTCCGCACTGCGCAAAAACACCAGGTCCGCATCGGAAAGCACATCGAGCTCGCAGGTCCCCAGACGTCCCACGGCTAACACGGCGAAGCCCTCGGGAGCCTCCGCCGCGCTCAGGGCTTGCCGCAGGATCAGGTCGAAGGCGCGCGAATGTTCCCGCAGAATCTCCCACACCGGCATCTTTTCCAGAAACGTCCGCCCCACCAAACGTAGAGTGCGGCGCCGAGCCTCAATCCGCAGCTGATCTGAGACGGAGCTCCCACCCTCCGGCTCCCACTCCTGAAACAGCGCGACAATGTCCTCCGGATGGCGCGCCAGAATATTCGTCGCCAGCGTGCTCCGCGCAAATACCGGCAGGGCGCGTTCGATCCATTCCACAGTTTCCAGCGTTGCGCGGATGCGCTCTTCTCCCGTCGATGCGGCAGCCAGGAAGCGCTGCAGGTTCGAGAGCGTGGGGTCGCCGACCTCCGCGGCCAACGCACTGGCCAACGCCTCGGAGCGCGCCGCCAGTTCGCGCCGCAGACGCTCCGCTCCGGGCGCGCCCAGACTCACCGCCGTGGCCGTCACCTCGCCGGACGCTTCCGCCGAACCCAGCCGCAGTACGCGTCCACACAGCGCACTGGCGGACTGCATGACCCGCCGCAACTCCTCGGCCCCCGCGATGCTTCCCTCGCCCAGCGAGCGGAAGAGCGCTGCCTGCGCCTGCGCCGCCTCCGGCAACCGATGCGACTGCGCACCCTGGCGGCACTGCAGCCGATGCTCAATCGCCCGCAGCAGCCCATAGGTCTCGCCCAACTCGCGAAACTCCGCATCGCCGATGTGCCCTTTATCGTGCAACTTCTGCAGCGCAAATAAAGTTCCACTGGAGCGCAGCCAGGGCTCGCCTCCGCCATGAACCCGCTGCAAACACTGCACCACAAACTCGATCTCGCGTAGCCCGCCCGCCCCGTTCTTCACATCCAGCTCGCGAGCACTCTGGCGAACCACGCCGCGCCGGATTCTCTCCAGCGAGTGAGCCGCCGTCTGGATGGCCGAGAGGCTGAGCTGCTCGCCATAAATCAGCTCCTGCACCTGCTCCACAAATTCCCGCCCCAGCGCCCGGTCGCCGGCGCTTGGGCGCAGCTTCAGCAATGCCTGCAATTCCCAGTCATGCGCCACGCTGCGGTAGTAGCGTAGCGCCTGCGCGCATCCCGCCACCATCTCCCCGCTCCCACCCTGCGGACGCAGCCGAAGATCGACCCGGAATACCTGCCCATCCACGCTCACGCTGGAGAGCACGGCAGTCAGCTCCTGGGCCAGCCGCGTGAAAAACTCGCGCGCCGAAATCGAAATCGCGCCCGCATCCTCGCCATCGTCGCAAAGAAAGAGCAGATCGATATCCGAGCTGTAGTTCAACTCGTTGCCGCCCAGCTTCCCCAGCGACAGCACCGCAAAGCGCGCCGGATACACGCGTCCCTGGCTGGAGCTGGAGCGCAGTTGCGGCCAACCCTGGTAGGTTCGCTGCAGATCGCTCTCGCAAAGCATCAGCGCCCGCTCGATCAGTACGTCGCAGAGCGCGGAAATTTCCGCCGTGATCTCGGCCAATGACGCCAGCCCAAGCAACTCACGGGTGAAAATTCGAACATACTCGCGCCGCTTGAATCGCGCCAGCAGTACGGGCAGTGCGGTTTCATGCGACCGCAGGCGGAAGCGCGCAAACTGCTCCCGGTAATCCTCGGCCCCGCGCGCCGGCACAAGTTCCGGAGGCCGGGCGAAGAGTTGCAACAGGTCGGGATTCTGCAGCAGCGTCTGCCCAAGCCACTGGCTGGAGCCGAACAACGCCACACAAGCGCGCAGCGCCAGCCCACTGGATGCAAACGCCGCCATCGCCTCGGCGGGATGCTGTTGCAGCAACACTTCCAATTGCAGCACGGCCTGGTCCGGGCTGCCCGACTCGGCCATAAACTGCGGCAACTGAGAAGCTGCCCGGGCAGGAAGCTGAGCGCGAATCTTCGCGTAGCGTGCTGCCGAGCCCGTCTCCGCAAAGCAGAGCGCAGCCGTATCTCCGTGCACACGTACATCGGGCCGAGTCACGCGATCGCCTCAGTAATACTTTGTCCGCAGCGCGGCATGCGCACTCCGGACAAAGGAGGAAAAGGCCGCCCTCGCAGTGCGGCGGCCAATCAAGCTTTCATCGATGAATCCTACACGTCGTAATAGAGCGAGAATTCGTAGGGATGCGGTCGCACCCGCAAGCGCATCCACTTCCTTTTCCCGCTTGTGGGCGATGTAGGTCTCCAGCAGGTCTTCGGTAAAGACATCGCCCTTCAGCAGAAACTGATAGTCCACCGACAGTGCATCCAGCGCGGCTTCCAGCGATGCCGGAATCGAAGGTACCTTCTGCAACTCCTCCGGCCCCAGATCATAGATGTCCTTATCGAGCGGCAACCCCGGATCGATGCGGCTCTCGATGCCATCCAGTCCCGCCATCAACATTGCCGAGAACGCAATGTACGGATTGCAGCTAGGATCGGGCGGGCGGTACTCGACGCGCTTGGACTCCGGTGCCGAAGAGTACATCGGAATCCTGCACGCCGCCAAGCGGTTGCGGCGCGAGTACGCAAGGTTGACCGGCGCGTCCGGTCCCACGGAGAGCCGCTTGTAGCTGTTGGTCGTGGGAGACGTCAGTGCCGCCAGCGCCGCGCCGTGTTTGATCAGCCCTCCGATGTACCACAGCGCAGTCTCCGAGAGTCCCGCGTAACCGTCGCCGAAGAATAGCGGCTTGCCGCCCTTCCACAGGGACTGGTGGGTGTGCATGCTGCTGCCTTTTTCCTGAAACAGCGGCTTCGGCATGAATGTCGCGGATTTGCCGTTCTGGTGGGCCACGTTGCGCACAATGTACTTGTAGAGCATCATCGCGTCGGCGGCGCGCAGCAGCGAATTCTGATGCAGCCCGATCTCACCCTGGCCGCCGCTGGCCACCTCGTGATGATGGCGCCCCACCTCAAGGCCGCACTCCTGCATGGTCAGCAGCATCTCGGTTCGCAGGTCCTGATGATGATCCGTGGGCGGCACCGGGAAATAGCCCTCGCCGTATCGCGGACGGTAGCCCAGATTGTCTTCGCGGCGGGATGAGTTCCACCGCCCCTCGTCCGCGTCAACGCATAGAATGCGTGGTTCGGGCTCTGGTCGAAGCTCACATTGTCGAAGACAAAGAATTCCGCCTCGGCGCCAAACATCGCCTGATCTCCCAGCCCGGAGGAGGCCAGATACATCTCCGCTTTGGTCGCGATGTAGCGCGGGTCCCGGTCGTAGCGCTGCCGGGTCACCGGGTCGATCACGTCAGCGATCATTCCCAGGGTCGGAACTTCCGTGAATGGGTCCATCAAAAACGTGGACGGGTCCGGAATCAGGAGCATGTCGCTCTCATGAATCGCCGCCCATCCCCGAATCGAGGAACCGTCTACCCCGAAGCCGTCGCGAAATGAATCCAGCGTCAGTTTGGCAATCGGGTAGGAAATGTGGTGCCAAAGGCCGTGAAGGTCGCTGAAACGCAAATCAAACATCTGGGCGCCCTGCTGCTGGGCAAACTCCAGAATCGTGGAAGCGCTAGTTTCGCCGGGCGAGCTCATTTGCTTAGGTCCTCTTTAGTACTAAGACGCGCGTGACCCAATCATGATAACGATTCAGGTATAGTTTGTGCTGGACGAAGTACGAGAAAAAACAGACCATGGGACGAAAGCTACTCTCAATTGCCGGTTCGCTCAGACCGCGTCCGTCACTAAATGCTATGAAAGACTACAAACTATCACTTTTATGGCGATAACCATCGACTGCTTCACCAATTTGTTTCCGGATTTCGCGTGAAATAACTATGGACTTCGATCAACTGGAAACGTTTCTTGAAGTGGCGCGCAACCTGAGCTTCTCGCGCGCGGCGGAGCGGCGCTTCCGTACCCAGCCCGCGATCTCCGCCCAGATCCGTGCGATGGAGGAAGAGGTCGGCGCCAGACTGCTGGACCGCACCGGCGGCAAGGTTTCCATCACCGCCGCGGGAAAGATCTTTCTCGCCTACGTCGAGAGCGCGCTAGAGGCTCGCCGCGCCGCCATGCGCGCCGTCGCCGAAGCCGATCGCGTCCCCGGCGGAGAGATCGTGGTCGCCGCCAACGAGGGCAGTTGCCTGCACATTCTCCCCGAGGTCTTCGCCGAGTTCAAGCGCAGCTATCCAGACGTCGGAATTACCGTGAAGCGCTCCGAGACCCGCGAGGTGCTCGAGGCCATCGTCGACAACTCGGCCGACTTCGGCGTGGCCGCCATGCCGGTGACCGACAAACGCATTACCGCCGTCCCCATCCACAAGGACGAACTCGTTCTGATCACCCCCGTCGATCACCTGCTGGCAAAATTCAAGGAAATCCAGATCCTGCAGATCGCCAACTATCCCCTCCTGCTGCCCAAAGGCGGACGAACCCGCGAAAGCATCGACCGCATGTTTGAAGAGCGCAACATGAAGGCCAACGTCAGCATGGAGCTGGATTCCAGTGAGTTGCTGAAGCGCTTTGTCGCGGCCGGCGTGGGCATCGGTTTCTGCCCCCACTCCACCGCCCTGGGAGACGTGCGGCTGGGGATTACCGCTATCGTAAAACTGGCCGACGCCCAGATTCGTCGCGACATGGCTCTGGTCTTTCGCAAGGACAAAGCTCTCAGCCGCGCCGCCCTGGCGTTCATTGATATTGCAGTCCGGTTAAAAACCCCGCAGAGCGCCCGCAAATAGCCAAGGAATTCGCCTTCTCGCCGCCATCCCGTTTGCACCTGTCCCCAGAATCATTTAGTTTCGAAGTGCCGCACACATCATTCTCGTCCGGTCAAATGCATTCGTCAGAGGAGTAACCAGAATTGGCCAAAGACATGGTCCCCAAACGCATCTTCCTCACTAAGGGAGTGGGAAAGCACAAAGAGCGTTTGACATCATTCGAACTCGCGCTGCGCGACGCTGGCATTGCCGCGCAAAATCTCGTGCGCGTCTCTTCCATCTTTCCGCCCAACTGCAAGCTGCTTACCCGCGCCCAGGGACTGCAATATCTGAGTCCGGGGGAAGTTGTCTTCGCCGTGGTAGCCGAGAATTCCACCCGCGAACCGCACCGCCTCGTCGCCTCCAGCATTGGCTTGGCATTGCCCGCCGATAGCAAAACCTATGGCTACCTGAGCGAACATCACAGCTTCGGCGAGACCGATCAGGTCGCCGGCGACTACGCCGAAGAACTAGCGGCCGAGATGCTCGCCACCACTCTGAACGTAGACTTTGATCCCGACAAAAGCTGGGACGAGAAAAAAGAAGTGTATCGCCTCTCCAACAAGATTGTGCGCACCACCAATATCACGCAAAGCGCCATTGGCGATAAGAGCGGAATCTGGACCACGACCATCGCCGCCGCCATCCTGATCTTCGATTAGTCCGCGGTATGTTCTTCGTATGCGAATTTCGAAAGGCCCCTGAGACCATCCGGGGCCTTTTTCTTTGGAGCATCATCTCGCCAGCATCCGTACCGGGTGGCCCGCATCCGCTCGCCGTTGGCAAATGTGGGGACAAGACAACGGACGAAACCACCGGTACCCCCGGGTGCCCCATGTTCGCCTTCCTTTGGCTAACGTGGGGTAGTTGACTTAGCAGTTGACTTTGCAGTCGAGCCTTCCGGGTGGTCTTAGCTCTTCTGCCCGCCGTCGCCTTCCGTGGAACCGTCCTAATGCGCTGTCCCGAGCTCTGCCAGCATGTCTTCCGACCCTGGCGAAGCCTTCAAGTACGGCGTATTGTTCTTCCGCCTCGATCCCGAGTTCGGCGGCAGAATCGCAACCCGGAACGGAGCTGCCTGCGCCATAAACTTCACCAGCACCGAGTGATAGCCGCTTGTCGCCTGAATCTTTACCCGCAGTACGCCCGTTGCCTGGGACTCGCCTGACGCCTCGCGTGCCGACTCGCGTGCCAGCACCCGCCGTCCGTCCACAAACACCACGGCCCCGACGCCGCTTTCCAGATACACAATCCACTCTCCGCCGCCGTCCAGGTAGGTGCTCGAACTCGCGTAGAACACGCCTGACCGTCCGGCCAGCTCCGATGGCAGGGCGAATGTTCCTTCCGGAAACACTAGCTCGTAGTGCCTCCGTTCTGGCCCGGCGTCAACCCCGGCGGCCACGCTCTTCGCCTGCCTCTGGGCCAGCTTCTCCGGCACGAACCGGCGCGCAAACTGTGCTTCGCCGCCATGTCCGAAGCGTCCCTCAAGATGCCAATCCGTCAGCAGCCCCGCCTCGCGCGAGTTGGCCAGCAACTCCGCCTGGTCCGTGGCCTTGTTCCCGTTATCTCTGGACGACGAATCGCCCGACGTCCCTGGCGCGCCCTGGATCGCCGATTGACTTGCGCCACGGGTGTTACCCGCGTCCTGTGCCGCCGCCCGCGCGGAGATCCCCACGCTCACCGCCAGCAGTGCCGTTGTCGTAATCCAACGCTTGATCTTCATGGCAACTTGATCCTGACTTCGCGCCGCAAAGCCTCGTCCGCCGCCTTACAGAACGCCCGGAAAGCCGCATAATCCGCGGTCTCCACGGTCAGCGGAACCAGCTCCGTGTAGGTCTCCACCCGGAGCTTGCGGCCGTCCCGCGCATAGCTCACCTCAACGCTCCCAAAGTTCGTGTGCAGCTTGGTATCGGCGGGCACCACGGCTTCTGCGCCCTCCGGCAGTTCGTAGTCAAACACCTCGCGCTGGCTCGGAGTCACCGGCACCAGCACCGGATTCCGCCGCACCCGCTCCGGTGCGTATTTCCCCGTCAACCCCGCCGTGTTCAGCGAGCTGCGCAGCGTCACCTCACGGTCTCCATGGGCCGCGTCGATCGATCCCTCGATCTTCAACTCCACTTCCCGGGAAGCCCGCGCCGTTCCCGCCGCCACCGCATGAGCGATCTTCACCGTCGGATAAAACTGTGCCAGCGTCGCCCGATAGCTCCCGGCGAGATCGCTCGATTCGCAACTCCGCCGCTGCTCGGCCGCAAAGTATCCTTCAAACCTCATCTGCGACGCGAACTCCACCTTGCCAGTGCGATCCAGTTGCGCGCGCACCTCGCGCGTCACCCGGTTGGACTCCGGGGCGGAAAACGGGACCATGCGCCGCGTCGCCTTGCCCCCGGCGTCCACCGTCATCGCGGTCGCACCCTGATCGTCAGGCGGCAACTCGCCCAGGGCGGCATACTCCGCCGTCCCGTCCAGATACAGGTTCAGCTCCGGAACGTAGGCCACCGCGTGGTTGAATAGCTGTACCGAGTATGCATCCTCGGCCACCGCTCCGGCCGAGCGCGTGCGCACCATGGCAAATTCCGCCGGCACTCCCACCGCCCGCAGCAGCGCCACCAGCATCGCCGCCTTGTCCTTGCAGTCGCCAAAGCCGCGCCGCTCCACCATCGCAACCGCGTACGGCTGGTAGCTGTGCACGCCGAACTCAAACGCCACATACTTCGTGCTGCGCTGCACGTTCTCGTACACGGCTTCCACCTTGCCCTGGGTGGTCAGTTTGCGCTCCAGAATCTGCCGGGCCACGGCGCGCAGATTCTCATCCAGTTGCAGCGCGGGCTCCAGCAACCCGCTGTACCAGCGGCCAAACTCCTCCATCGACCCGATGGTCGAAACATGCAGGTACGGGCCGCTCACGCTTGCCCCCGGCGAAAGCGCTTCAAAGGGCTGGGCGCCGATGTCGCGCATCTCCCAGATCCGCGTCGTCTCGTCGCCGTTCTGCCGCACCACGGCCGGACGCAGCCCGTGCTCGACCGCATACAGCTTCATCGTGCTCGGCGCAATCACCACCCGCCGCCGCAGTCCGGTCGGCATCGAGTCGCGGAACAGATCCATCCGCGCGTAGTATCCCGCCCACGGATTTACCTCGGCCGCCGGCAGCAGGTGGTACTCGATCTCCACCACATCGCCCGGCTCCAGGGACGCAAAATGCAGATCGCGCGAGCGCGAGTCGAAGTACATCGACGAGCCCCGCTCGACCACCGGCTGGTCGGGGGAAACCACCGCTTCCGCCACGCCGCCATCGCGTCTCAGCACTCGCGCCCGAACCATGCACAGCGTCTCGCTCATCGCGGCATAGGTCACCGAGCGCGGGGAAAAACTCCTCGCTCCCTGCACGCTGTTGATCCGCCAGATCTGCTGCAGGTGCGCCGAGGTCAGCCCATCGCGTCCCAGGCTGTCTTTGCGCAGATGATCGATGCGGATGTCGGCCAGCGCCTCCACGTCTCCCACCGGATGCCGTGCCGCTTTGGCCGCGCCGCGTGCGTCCACCAAAAACTCGGCGTCCGCCGGATCGCCCTGCAGCGCGCCCACCGCAAAACCAGCCGGATGCGCCGCCGCAAGCGCCAATAACGCGTCGGCTTCCGCCTCTGAATCCGCCGCCGGCAGCATCGCCGACACCGCGGCATTCAGCGCGCCCGCGTCCGCCCCAGGACTGCTTTTCAGCAGCGCCTTCAGCTGGTGAATCGCTTGCTTGCGTTGATCGGGATTCTTGGTGGCGAGGTATTGCAGTTCCAGGCTTTGAATTTCGAGCCCATGGCTTCCCGCAATTTCTTGCGAGCCGCTTGGTGCCGGTGCAGCCAGAGCTGCTGATGGCAAAAGGGCGCTGAATAATAATCCGGCGAGTACGTGGCGGCGCGTCATGTCTCCTGCTGGACCTGTGGAGCTCTGAACGCTGCAAGTGTGGAAGAACGGGCCGCGGCGGACTGGTTCGTCAAGCCGCGGCCCATGTTCCCGGACTTTTGCCTACTCCTTCGCTATTCCCCCAGAGAATCTGCTCAGAGAAGGCTTTCAGTCCAAAAGCTGTCGTTCAGGTTATGAACAGTCTGCCCTAACTTTGTCCGAACGGAAATGCACATTAGCACCTAGTAACCTACGGGTAATCTCCTTAGTACCACTCCGGTAGTACAGTCCTATACACGCCAACGGTACGCCCGCCTATGCCCTCCGCTCGGCCGCGCACACAGGGCCTCGCCCATTTGGTCCTGTCCCTGCGTACAGGATCAATGTGTCATTTTTCGCTGTATTTTCTCGCAAAGCTCGGTATGCTAAGCAGATGGCGAATGGTCCAGGATCAAAAACTCCCCCTCCGGCGACTCCTGCAGCGAAGAAGAAAGGTGCGGAATTGCCTGACTCCCAACAGTCCCTTCCCTCACTCAAAGTAAAAATCGCTGTCGTCGAGAGCGACCCGCTGCGTTTCATCGGATTTCGCGCCCTCTTCGACGCCGAACCCGACATGGAGTTGGTCTCCGCTTCGGCCAGTGATATTGCCAGCAACGCCGATGCCGATCTCATCCTTCTCGGCAGCCGTGGCAATCAAAACCTCTTCGACGTAATGGCCGGACTCAAAGCCCAGCGCCCCGACCTGCGCATCCTGGTTACCGGCGCTGGTGCCGACGACGAAATGATCTTGAAAGCGCTCGCCGCCGGAGCCAAGGGATACGTCGATGAGGCCGCCAGTCCCAACGAGTTCGCCATGGCCATCCGTATCGTCCACCAGGGCTCGGTCTGGGCCCCGCGTCGCGTCCTCTCCACCTTTATCGAACGCGTCACCTCTTCGCCCGGAAGGATCTTTCCCGCCGGCCGGGTCAGCTTCACCGACCGCGAAAAAGAGGTACTCGAATTGCTCGTCGCCGGACGTTCCAACAAGGAGATCGGCGCCGCTCTCGGCATCGAGGAGCGCACCGTAAAGGCCCACGTTGCCAAACTCATGAGGAAGGTAGGCGTGCAGAATCGCATTGCGCTCTCGGTCCACGCCATCACCCACTCCCTGGTCACCAGCAACCGGTAGCACCACCTGCAAGTTTAGGAGGGGTCATCCTGAGCCAAGGCGAAGGATCCCCCGCACGGCCCAACTTTCCCGCGCGGCGTCAAGCTTTTCCGCCGGCAATCCATTCTCCTCGAATAGACCTGGTTTCTCCTTACCATGGCTTTCTGGTGTTTTTCCGTCCCCCTGTTTCAAACCTTCGGAGCCGGTGACACTTTGAAACCTGCAAGGGGTTATCATGCAGGAGTGGAACTCCGATTCCCCACGGAAGGAAATTGCATGAATAAGATTCTGATTACGCTCGTCGTACTTCTCTCAACCACCGCGGCTCTGGCGGCGGATGGCCGCGCCGATGACATCGAGCGGCTGCAGAATGGCGCCACGGTGATTTCGGAAATCATGTCCGCCCCTGACAGTGGAGTGCCCGACGAAATCATCCACAGTGCCAAGTGTATCGCCGTGATTCCGAACATGCTCAAGGCTGCCTTCGGCGTCGGCGGAGCTTACGGCAAGGGTGTCGCCAGTTGCCGCACCGAAAACGGTTGGAGCGCCCCTGCATTCTTCTCGCTCAAGGGCGGCAGCTTCGGCTTCCAAATCGGCGGACAATCCGCCGACATCGTCATGCTCATCATGAATGATCAAGGCATGGACAACCTGCTCCAGAGCAAGTTCAAACTTGGTGCCGACGCCAGTGTTGCCGCCGGTCCCGTCGGCCGTCATGCCGATGCTTCCACCGACTGGAAGATGCGCGCCCAGGTCCTCACCTACTCCCGCACCCGCGGCATCTTCGCCGGAATCTCGCTGAACGGTGCCGTCATCACCGAGCATAAGGATGACACGCGCGACTTCTACGGCCGCATGGTCCCCTTCAGAACCATCCTTCTCGGCAAAATCGAACCGCCCAAGGAAGCGTTTGTCTGGCGCGATGCCCTGACGAAATACGCCGGCAAATAAACATCGCGTAGCCAGATGCGCGGGTGCCGTGTAAGTCAGAATGCACAGGTGGTCGCGTAAGCAAGATGTACGGGTGCCCCACGTTCGCCTTCCTTTGGCTAACGTGGGGTAGTTGATCTCGTCGTTGCCCCTGAACGGAAGAAGGGCATCATCAATGGTTCATTCAGTTCGCCTATTACGCACCGGGCTGGCGATCGTGGGGCTGGGCTGCGTGCTCGGACTCGGCGGGTGTGGTGGCCTGACCACCACTGATTACCCGGGATTGACCATCCACTGGAATACGACCACGGTTACCACGAACACGACGGCGACGCTGCAGGTGGTCGTGAACCCGCCCTTGCAGCCGGGGCAACCGCTGGGCGCCGCTTCTTATCAGGCCGTCAGTGAACTGGGAGCGGATTACGTCCGCTATGTGCCGTGGCTGCCGTATCCCAAGCTGGCTGTAGCCGAACTGCAGCCGCCGACCACTGAGGCGACGTCGTGGGACTTCAGCCTCATCGATCCGATGACGAAAGACTTCATGGCCGCCACCGCAGGGCATCCTGTGGTGATGAATTTCAGCACCATCCCAGAATGGATGTTCGCGACCGGTGCTCCCATCTTTTACCCCGATGACCCCAGCCAGGAGATGTGGAATTATGAGCAGGGCACCGAGTTGCGCGACCCCACTTGCCAAGAGCTGGCCGGATACTATAACCGGCTGGTGAGTTGGTATGTCGACGGCGGCTTTACCGATGAGAACGGGGTGCAGCACGCGTCCGGCTACCACTACCAATTTCCCATCTGGGAGGTGCTGAACGAGGTCGACAGTGAGCACAGCACCACGGCGGAAGACTACACCAAGCGTTATGACGCCATCGTCACGGGCGTTCGCAGCGCCAGCCCGAATACCAAGTTTATGGGGATGGCGCTCGGCTCGCCCGGCAGCGATTTGGACTTCATCCAGTATTTCCTCAACCCGGCAAATCACCAGCCGGGCATTCCTCTGGACTACATCTCCTACCACTTCTATGCCGTTCCTCCGCCCGACCAAACCATCGCCGAATGGCCGTCCACCTTCTTCCAGCAGGCAGATGGATTTCTGACTACGGTTCGTTCCATCGAAACCATTCGAAAGAGCATCGCACCGCAGACCAGAACAGATATCGACGAGCTGGGCATAATTCTTCCCACCGATAACACCCCCGCAGACGTTGTGCCTCCACCGGCGGCCTATTGGAATCTGTCAGGGGCAATGTACGCATACCTGTACGTCGAACTCGCCCGGCTGCAGATCGATGTCGTCGGCGAATCGCAACTGGTTGGATTCCCCTCGCAGTTTCCCAGCGTGAGTATGATGGACTGGACCACCAACCAGCCCAATGCGCGATTCTGGGTGCTGAAACTACTCAAGGACTCCTTCCATCCCGGCGACAAGATGGTGCAGACCGACTTGAGCATCCCCAACCCAACCGATCTGGAATCGCAGGCCTTCATTACACCTGCCGGCCACAAATTGCTGCTCGTCAACAAGCGCGCCCTCCCCACGGATGTCATACTTCCCGAGGCAGACAATGCCACCGCGCTGACAGTGGATTTGCAATCGGGAGAAGGCCCCGCCCGGAGCGTGCGTCCGGCTGCCAACGGCATACTCACGCTGCAACCCTTTGCGGTGACGGTGGTGAGCTGGTGACCGGCAATTCCAGAAACGCATCTGCTGTTGGCGTAATCCTTTCCCGCCGGCTCCCGTCCAATCGGTTGACCTTGCAACTTGCAATTTGATAGGTTCGTTCCCTGCTCATGCGTTTTTGGTTGGAGTACCTTCCTGTCTGGCTCATCGCACAGACGCTGCGATGGCTGCCGCGTCCGGTGGCGCGCGCCATTGGGCGAGGCGTCGCCATTGCATTCTATTGGCTGCATCCGCGCCTACGCCGGGTCGGCATGCGCAACCTCGAACTGGCCCTCCCCGAGAAATCTCTTGCCGAGCGCGAACGCATTCTGAAAAATGTTTACCTATCGCTCGGGCGTCTGCTAGCTGAAATTCCAAAGTTCCCCGCCTACACCCTGGAGAACGTAGACCGTATCGCGGTCTACGACGGACTGGAAAACTATCTCACCGCGCGCGACCGTGGCAAGGGCGTGCTCTTTATGACCGCGCACCTTGGCGGCTGGGAGATCGGTTCCTTCGTCCACTCCCTGCACGGTCATTGGCTCAACATCGTCGTGCGCGACCTGGACAATCCCCTTCTCAACCGCTGGGTCCGCGATCTCCGCACCCTCCACGGCAACAAAACCTACGATAAGGACGACTACGCTCGCGGCCTGCTCTCCGCCATGAAGCGCGGCGAAACCGTCGGCGTCCTCATGGATACCAACATGACGCCCCCGCAGGGAGTGTTCGTAAACTACTTTGGCCTGCCCGCCTGCACCGCCGGTGGAGTTGCCCGCGTCGCCATGCATACCGGTGCCGCCGTGCTTCCCGCCTTCACCATCTGGGACGAGTCCCTGGGCAAGTACCGCATCCGCTTTGAACCCGCCATCCCCACCGTCTGCACCGGAGACGATGAGGCCGATGCCATCGCCAACACCCAGAACTACACCGCGGCCATCGAGCAAGCCGTACGTGCCAATCCTGAGCAGTGGTTGTGGGTACACCGGCGCTGGAAAACTCGGCCGCAAGGCGAGCCCGCGCTCTACTGACGCATCCAGTATCACCTCTGATAACGGGTTCGCCGATTCAATAACCAACTGGTTAACCGTTGCCAACCATGTACTCAGATAGAACATCCTCCCTCTGGCGATTACCCACTTAGTTAATCGTTGGTCGCGATTCGTCCTGCTTTGGCCACAACATCGTAACCCTGCGAAACATCCAATGTCTGATGTCCGACGAGCCGACGAGGGAGGCTTCCGGTAAGCAGTTCCACACCTCCAGTGTTTGCGCCGGAGCAGCGGGATATGTTCGTCGAGGTGCTCAGCCTTTTCCAGGCGCAGCGCATTCCCTTCGCGGTCAGCGGCGCCTTCGCATTGCATCAGCACACCGGAATCTGGCGCGATACCAAAGACCTCGATCTCTTCCTCGCCCAATCGGAAGTTCCTAGCGCGCTTGCCGCGCTCTCCTCCGCAGGCTTTGAAACCGAGGTTGCCGATCCGGTGTGGCTCTACAAAGCCCATCGCGGAGACTATTATGTTGACCTCATCACCGGCATGAGCAACGCCGCCATTTCCGTGCGGCACGAATGGATCGACCATGCCAGCAGCGCCGATATCCTTGGCCTTCCCGTCAAGGTTCTGGCCGCCGAGGAACTGATCGCTTCCAAGCTTTTCGTCACTCGCCGCGAGCGCTTTGACGGTGCCGACATCGTTCACGTCATCCACGGAACACGCGGCAAACTGGACTGGAATCGCATTCTGCATCTCATCGGCGAACACTGGATGGTGCTGCTCTGGGCGCTTGTGCTCTACCAGTACATCTATCCCGCGCATTCGCAGTTCGTGCCGCGCGCGCTCTGGACTGACCTGTTATCCCGTCTCAACCATGAGCTCGATCACCCCAACCCGCACGCTGCTTTTCACGGCAGCCTGATCGACGACAAGATGTTTGCCATCGATGTATCCGAGTGGGGCATGGCAAATCTCAATGCGCAGTTGCGGAAACAGCGCGATCCCGCGCGCGACAAGGAAGAAGGATGAGGATTGCGGCCGTTGCGGATCTCCATTACAGTCCGCAGAACTATGACAAAATCCGCGCGCAGATGCTGCGTGTGCGCGACGACGCCGACGTGCTGGTGCTGGCCGGAGACCTCACCAACTACGGGCGCGTTGCGGAGATGGAATCGCTGCTCTCCATGCTGGTGCGGCTGCGCATCCCTATCGTTGCCATCCTCGGCAATCATGACTTTGAGAGCGGACAACAGGAAGAGTTGATGAAGCTGATGTCCGTCGAAGGAATCATTGTTCTCGACGGCACCGGCTACGAACGCGATGGCGTAGGCTTTGCCGGAACCAAGGGATTCATCGGAGGCTTCGGCCGCGGCATGCTCACTGCCTTCGGTGAGCCGGAGATCAAGCGCTTCGTGCAGGTCTCCATCGACGAAGCGTTAAAGCTGGAACTCGCCATGTCGCATCTGCGCACCGAGCGCCGCGTCGTCGTGCTGCACTACTCTCCCATCAGTGAAACCGTGAAAGGCGAGCCGGTGGAAATTTATCCGTTCCTCGGAAACTCGCGACTGGCCGAAGTCGTAGATCGTCACGGTGCTAATTTTGTGGTGCACGGCCACGCTCACCATGGCTCGCCCGACGGTAAGACCACCGCTGGAATTCCCGTACACAACGTTGCTCTATCCATTCTGCAGTCAACCGGAGTTGCCACCCCGTACCGGCTCTTCGATGTGTAACCGGGCTCCCCTCGGTTCGACAGCTTCTGTTGCATGGCTGTAAACTCGGGAGTTCGGAAGCTTGCACGGCTTCCGCGGAGGCACGATGAGACGGCTGAACGCCTACCTGACTTTGCTGGTCCTGTTCTGCGCCTTGCAGACCGCGCTGGCGCAGGACCTCACATCATTTGAGAAACGGGTCCATGTCAAAACCCTTTCCAATGGACTCACCGTCCTGCTATTGAATCGCCCACAAGCACCTGTCTTCTCCTTTTTCACCGTGGTGGACGCCGGCGATGCGCAGGATCCCTATGGCAAAACCGGGCTCGCGCACATGATGGAACACATGGCCTTCAAGGGTACGGACGAAATTGGAACCACCAATTTCGCCGCGGAAAAAGCGGCTCTGGCAAAGGTCGAGACGGCTTACGCAGCGTATGACCGGGAAAACAGCCGCGCCGTAAATCGCGATGAGAAGAAGATTGCGGAGTTGAAGGCGGCCTGGGAAAAGGCTCGCGAAGAAGCCGATCAGTATGTGGTGAAAAACGAATTTCCCGAGATCATCGAACGCAATGGCGGAGTCGGCCTCAACGCTTCGACCAGCCTGGACAGCACCCAGTACTTCTATTCCCTGCCGGTCAACCGTCTCGAACTCTGGGCCTACCTGGAGTCGGATCGCTTCCTGAATCCGGTGATGCGCGAATTTTACAAAGAGCGCGACGTGGTAATGGAGGAGCGGCGCATGCGCACCGACTCATCGCCCACCGGACGACTGGTGGAGCAGTTTCTCTCCGTCGCCTATGACGGCAGCCCGTATCACCGTCCTGGCATTGGTTACACCAGCGACCTGCGGCACTTCTCCGCCACCGATGCGGCAAACTTCTTCAAGACTTATTACGTTCCCAGCAACATGGTGGTGGCCGTGGTCGGCGACCTCGACGCGGAGAAGACATTCGCATTGGTGGACAAATATTTCGGACGCATTCCTTCCGGTCCCAAGCCGGAAGAGTACATCACGGTGCAGACGAAGCAGACCTCCGAGCGTCGCGTAGCGCTGCAAGAGCCCTCGCAGCCTTTTTATATCGAGGGCTATCAGAAGCCGAATTTTCGCGACAAGGACGATGTCGTGTATTCCGTGATCAGCGGCGTAATGAGCGAAGGACGTACCTCGCGCCTCTATCGCTCGCTGGTGCGCGATAAGAAACTTGCTGTCGCCGCGGCCGGTTTCAGCGGATTTCCTGGAGACAAGTACCGCAATCTCTACGCGTTTTATGCGGTGCCCTCGCAAGGACATAGCGCCAGCCGAAATGGGCGCCGCGATCCACGAAGCGATCGACAAACTGAAGACCGATGGGGTGAGCCCAGACGAGTTGAAGATGGTAAAGACTCGCTCCAAGGCAGCTCTGCTGCGCAGCCTCGCCAACAATCAGGGATTGGCAATCAATTTGGCGGAGAACCAATTGAAGTACGGCGACTGGCGCGAGTTGTTCCGCCGGATCGACAAGATTGACGCGGTGACCAACGAGGACGTGAAGCGCGTGGCCAATGAAGTTTTTGTGGAGAGCAACCGCACGGTTGGAATCCTCGAAACCAAGAGCGCTGCGAAAGGGGCACAGCGATGAAAACGAAAACCCTGATGGCGGCCTTGAGCGCCGCATTATTGCTGGGTTCCTTGCAGGCGCAGGATGCAAACGGTAATAACGCTACAACCCAGAGCGCGAGCGTCGGCGTGGCAACCAACTGGAAGCAGATTGCAATTCCTGAGTTGCCCGCGTTCAAGCCGCAATTGCCGAAGCGCGTGGTGTTGCCGAATGGCATGATCGTGTTTCTGACGGAAAATCACGAGCTGCCTCTGATCTCGGGCTCGGCGATGATTCGCGGCGGCTCTGATTCCGAACCCGCGGATAAGACGGGGCTGGTCGAACTCTACGGCGAAACCTGGCGCACCGGCGGTACGGGGAAACTTTCAGGCGATCAGTTGGACGATTATCTGGAGGCGCGTGCAGCCAAGGTGGAAACCGGCGGCGGCGACGCCAGCACCAGCATCAGTTTCAATTGTCTGAAGGCGGATTTTAATGACGTGCTGGGAATTTTCGTGGACCTCATGCGCAATCCGGCATTCCGCGAAGATAAGCTCGCCCTGGCAAAGAAGCAGATGAACAGCAGCATCTCGCGTCGCAACGATGAGTCCGGCGACATCGCCTCGATGCAAACCGACATTCTCGGCTACGGCAAAGCCAGCGCCTACGCGCGCGTTCCAGAGTATGCAACGGTTGCGGCGGTGACCCGCGAAGACCTGCTGCAATGGCACAAGCAGCACACTTCTCCCAACAACATCATCTTCGGCGTAGTAGGCGATTTCGATTCGAAGGAGATGGAGGCTACCCTGCGCAAGGCTTTCGGCGGATTACCCAAAGGCGAAAGGGTTTCCGAGCCAAAGGTCACGATTGCGCCGGAGAAACCCGGTATCTACGCGGTTGACAAAAGCGATGTAAACCAGAGCGAGATCCGCATGATCGGGATGGGCATCGAGCGCAGGAACCCGGACTACTTTGCGCTGCAGGTGATGAACGAAATATTCGGCGGAGGATTTTCGTCGCGGCTGTTCATCAATCTGCGCACCAAGGCTGGGCTGGCCTACGCGGTCGGCGGCGGCGTCGGTAGCAGTTGGGATCATCCCGGATTGACCATCTTGCAGATCGCAACCAAGACCGAAACCACGGCCGAGGCAATCAAGGGACTCTGGGAGCAGGTGGATCTGCTGAAAAAGCAAGCGCCCACCGGGTTGGAGATGAAGCGCGCCAAGGACCAGATACTGAATTCATTCATCTTCAACTTCGATACTCCCGCGAAGGTTCTGCACGAGCAGGAGACCTATGAGTTCTACGACTACCCGAGAGACTTCCTTGAAAAGTATCGCGCGGGCGTAGAGAAGGTCACGGCTGCCGATGTCCTGCGAGTGGCCAATCAGTACGTTCACAAGGAAGATATGAAGATACTGGTGATCGGCAATGAAAGCGAGTTTGAAAAGCCACTTGCGGCACTCGGTCCGGTAACCCCAATCGATATCACAATTCCTGCTCCAGCCAAAGCCGAAGCGGTCCAACCTGGCGGCAACTACGCCAAAGGCGGCAAGCTATAGCCGTAACATTCGCAGGCAGGAAACGAGCGTGTCCTCGGGCGCGCTCGTTTTGCCGCAATTGCAACTATCTTTCAGCTATTTTGTTTCTGCCAGCCATCCTTCATTCAGAGTTTCCCCTCTACGTTCGTAGCGCGTCGTGCTCTGGCAGGGTTCCACTGGCGCGCCCACGGAGGCGCTAGTGATTCGACCCGCAAGCATTCGCCTGAACGCTCTTCTGCTGCTCTCTCTTTTTTTTTCGTTAGCCTCGGCCAAGGCGCAGCAGGTCTTCAACGGCACCGCCGATGATGGCTCGATCTACCAGATCGTGCTGCCCACAAATTGGAACCAGCAACTGGTGCTCTATGCTCACGGAATCGTGGACCCGCAGGCGCCCATCGCGTTGCCCAGCGATGCCGGGTTCGTCGCTTTCCGCGACGCCCTGGTGCAGCAGGGATTCGCCGTCGCTTACTCCAGCTACGCCGCCAACGGCTTCGCCATTGAGGAAGGCATACGCGACACGGACTTACTGCGCGGGCAGTTTGCCAAGGCGGCGAAAACGATCCCGGCGAAGACATTTCTGGTCGGCGTCTCGCTGGGCAGTGCGGTCGTGATCAATCTGGCGGAACGCTTCCCGGACAACTATTCAGGAGATCTGCCGATGTGCGGCCTGCTTGGTGGCAGTCCGCTGGAGGTGGAATATGTCGGCAACTCGCGCGTTCTTTTTGACTACTTTTTTCCCGGCGTGATTCCCGGAACCCTGCTCCATACTCCACTGCTGCCCTACGATCCGGGTTCGACCGATCCGACGGACCTAGGCAATATCGTCTACGGCACACTGGTCGACGGGCTGCTCAGTCCGACGCTGCCCACCTTACAGTTGGCCGATGCGTTGGGGCTGGAGGCTGCATCCCCAACCGAGGTCGTTACCGGACTGCTGGATGTACTGGGCTTTGACGTGCGCTACGTAAACGATCTGCTTACACGAACCAAGCAGGCAAGCCCTTACGATAACCACTTCATCTGGTATCGCGGCTCGCTCAATGACAAGGCGCTGAACGCGGGAGTGGAGCGCGTCTCCGGTACGCTGGAGGGATTCGATTACCTCTTGCGCTATTACCAACCGACTGGCCGGGTGCGGATTCCCACGGTAACTCTGCACACGACGCGCGATCCGCTGGTTCCCTATTGGCACGAGGCGGTCTATCGCCTCCTCGCCACCGAGCAGCATCGCGAGGGGATGTTGGTGCAGCAGTCGGTCGACCGCTTTGGGCACTGTGAATTCATGGACTCCGAAGTCGCCCATGCATTCGCCGGACTGGTGGGCTGGGTGGACTACGGAATCAAGCCGGCAGGCGGAGACGTAACCGCTCCCACTCCGTAATTTCTATCGTGCAAAACAAGAACGGCGCGGATAGCCCGCGCCGTTCTTGCCGATCGATCGAAGTACTGCTATTCCTTGGTAGCCAACGTCTTCGGCTGGTAAACACAGAAGGGCTCGGAGGCCATGTAATTTCCTGTGGCCGCATAGGCGCGCGCCCGGCAGCCCATGCAGACGTTGCGGAATTCGCAACAGCCGCACTTGCCTTCCAACTTATCTGTGTTGCGAAGATCAGCAAAGACCGCCGAATCGTTCCAGATCTCGGAGAACGGCTGCTTCTTTAGATCGCCGGCGATTGCGGGCAGGTATCCGCAGGGAAAAACTTCGCCGTCGAAAGAGACAAAGCAGACGCCGGTTCCGGCAAGGCAGCCCTTGGTCATGGCGTTCATGGCATTCGGGTCTCCGCCGGGATGTCCATGCGGGTGCGGCATTCCATCGTGGCGGATACCGCTCTTGCCAAACTTCTCGAAGTCCGTCTTGAAGGCCATGCCGGTAGAGCCTGGCATCGTCATCTCGGTGGCGCCGATGGCTGGCTGACTCGCCGCCACCGGGGGAGCTACTGCGGAGCCCTCCTGCTTACGTTCGGCGGCGCGACGCTGGCGCACTACGCGGAAGTAGTGCGGGGCGCAGGTGGCCTTGAGTTCGATGTCTCCGGTCGCCGCCTGATCGTAGAACCAGTTGAGGATGCGCTCATACTCGTCGGGAGCAACCATCTCTGTTTCGGCGATATCAACCCCGCAACCGACGGGAACGAGCAGAAAAGTGTGGAGAGCATCGGCGCCCAGTCCGCGCACCATGTTCAACACGTTGGGCAGTTCCGCGGCATTGTGGCGCGCGATCGTCATATTGATCTGCACCGGCATACCGAGCTCTTTCAGATTCTTGAAGCCGTAAACGGCCGCGTCGAAGGCTCCGGGAATTCCGCGGAAGGTGTCGTGGGTTTCGGCATTGGCGCCGTCCAACGAGATCGACACACGCTTAACGCCGGCGTCCACAATCTTCTGCGCGATTTCCTTGGTAACAAGGGTGCCATTGGTGGCCAACGCTACCCGCAGGCCTTTGTCGGTGGCATGCTTCGCGAGCTGAAAGATATCCGGGCGATAGAGCGGTTCGCCGCCGGAAAGCACCAGGATAGGGTTCCCAAAATCGGCAATCTGATCGATGATGCTGAGGGCTTTATCGGTAGGCAGGTCGGAGGGGGAGGCCAGCTCGGTAGCGGTGGCACGGCAATGCACGCAACGCAGGTTACAGCCTTTGGTCACTTCCCAAAAAATCAGGCGCGGCAGATGTTGGCCGGCGCCGGTACGAGGGCTCACACTCATGAAATCTCCTAAAGAACGATCCGAAACTCCGACCGCAAACTAAACATACTAGGCTGGATAGCCAATGAGCCATGACATATGTCACAGTTCTGTTGTGATTTCTGTCACTCTATCACGAGAGGGGCGCGGCTGACGGCTCCCACGTCCAAATAACGGCCTCGGCGGGGACTGTCCCCTCCGAGGCCGCTGTTTCTATCCCACTATGGTCCGACGCCGCCGGTGTGGCAGTCGGAGCAGTTGACCGAACCCAGGTCACCCAGGTCAATCGGGTGCTTAAACGACATGGCGGTGTTCACCACCGCCGCCGGCAGCACGCCTTCTTCCTGAGCGAGCACGGTATGGCAGGAGTTGCAATTCTTGCTGATCACCTTGCCATCCTTGCTGGTGTGGCTGCCGTCATGGCAGCGGAAGCAGCCGTTGAAGTAATAGTGGCCGACATTATCGGGGTGAGTACGCCAATCCACCTTCATCTCCGGGAAGATATTTTCGCGGAAGATGCGCTGAAGTTCCATCACCATGTTCTGGATATCGCCGGAATGGGTGCTGGCCAACTGCGGGTACTTCTCTTGATAGAAGGCCGGGATCTGCTGGGCGATGGCGGTCATGGCCTGAGCGTTGGTCTTGTACTCCGCAGTCAGCACCTGCACCCCCTGTTGCTTGGCAAAGGGCAGGTTGGTGCTGATGAGGTTGGCGGCCATGGCCTGATCGACCGCACGGTCCGGAGGAACATAGACGTGGGTTGGCCGATTGTGGCAATCGATGCAATCCATGCGGCGCTGCTCAAGTTTGCTGATCGCGGCCGGATCGGCTCCGGCGGCAGTGTACTCGGTAACGTTGCCGTTCGGGTCGGTCAACCGCACCCAGGACATCGTCTGGCGCTTCGGATCGCTCCGGTACTCAATCTTGTTGGCGATGTTCATGTGCCAGTGGATGCCGGCAGCTTCCCCGGAGCTCGGATCGCCGCCGCCGGTCTTGATGAGCAACCGGACCTGACGTGGCGTGTTGGCTTCGTCGGAGGCGAAGTGATTGAAGACCTTGAGTTGCGCTCCCCAGAAGCGGCGCGGCCAATGGCACTGCTCGCAGGTTTGCGAGGCGGGGCGCAGATCGGTGACAGGGGTTTCAATGGGATGCGGGTAGGTATTCAGCACGGTCTTGACAACCTGCCGCAGCCCGGACATTTTCGACTTTACGTACCAGCTCGCACCGGAGCCGACGTGGCACTCCACGCAGGTAACACGGGCGTGCGCCGAGTGATTGTGCGCGGTGAATTCCGGGTGCATCACGGTGTGGCAGAGTTGGCCGCAGAAACGTGTGGAATCCGTGAACTCATATGCCTGGTAGCTGCCGACAGCGCTGAGCAGGACGAACACAAAAAGGAAGGTCAGAAAGAACGCCAGCCGGCTGCGCTGTCCCGGTTGATTCAGGTCTAGGGTGGGAAGTTTGGCGCCGCCGGGCATCGCCTGGAGACGGCGATGGCGCTCTCGCCACGCTCCGAATACCGCCAAGGCAAGGCCGGCGATCAGGAAGCCGGGAAACACCATATACGCGAGGATGCCGAGGTATGGGCTGGGCTCGGCAGAGGTCACGTCGATGAGGAAAAGGATGATGATGTTGGCCAGAGCTACTACGGCCAACGCAATCCCGGTGAGACTGATGTAGTTACGCAACAACGATCGGTAGGAAAACCCCTCATCTTGCGGGGAGTTGGGCGTGTTCGGCCCGGGATCGGTCATTCGAGTCTCCTGCAACGGTAACGCGGCGTTCGCTGTCCTGTTTGCAGAAATCAGAGCAGGGAGCGCGGCAGCAGACTAGTATAATCTGCTGCCGCTTCATGCCGCACTACTTGGTGGACAAGTGATGGGTTTTGACCTTGTCTCCAACTTCGCCTGCATACTGAGACAGCGTCGCGGAATCAAGACCATGTTCTTCCTGGTAATGCTCAACTGACATTTTGCCATCGAGGAACGCGAAGTTCACCGGGTAGGTGTCAGGATCGAGAATCACCTGATAGAAGTGCCAGACGATGATCGCTAACGTGGCCAGAATCGCCTCGTAGAAGTGAACGGTGATGGCGACATCGATCCACCAGCGCGGTACGGCGCTGGCAAAGATGACCTTGAACCAGGCCATGAAGCCGGTGAGAGCCATGACAAACGTACCCCAAACCAACGCCCAGTATTCCATCTTCTCGGCGTAGTTGAAGCGCTTGAACTGCGGCTTCTTGTCGGAGAATCCGAGGTAGTAGGCGAACACATCCACCATGTCCGTCGCATCCTTCAGCTCAGGCAGCATATCCATCAGCATACGGCGCCCATCGCGGTAGAAGGCGAGGTAGATGACGTGGTAGAGGCTGACCGCAATCATCAAACATCCCGCGAACCGGTGTAGATAACTGCGGCCGATTTCGTTGACGAAGAGGAAGCGGGTGGCGGCATCCGGGTACTTCAGGGCAAAGCCGGTGACGACGAGAGTGAAGAACGACGCCAGCAGCAGGAAGTGCTGAATGCGCTGATTTTTGGTCATGCGCACAACAATTCGCGGACCATTCGTGGCATGGCCACCATGTTTGCGTCGATCGGACAGCTTGCGCACAAAGATCATGAGATTGTGCAGGAACATAAAGCCGACCACACCCACAATCATCAGGATGTAAGCGTTGCGAACCCAGTCGACCACCTTGCTGCCGAAGTCAGCCTTGGCCACCGCTGCGGAATCAAGGTGGATCTGGCCTTTGGCAAAGTTGGCGTTGGCGCCAGGATGGCACTGTCCGCAGGTCTTGACCAGATTGGCCGGATTGACCGTGGAATTCGGATCAGACGACGGAAGGATGTTGTGGGTACCGTGGCAGGATGAGCAGCTCGCGGTAATCTGGGAGCCCACCGCATTTGCCATGCCGTGATAGCTGGCGTTGTAACTGTCGGTACGTCCGCCCGGAATGCCGAATTCCTGGGTCATTTTCACGTTGTTGTGGCACTGGGCGCAGGCTACGTCGCCCTGATTCTTGCCCGGATACCGAAGACAATTTGTCGTTGGCGGCCTTGATGGTGTGGACGCCATGGCAGTCCGTGCAGACCGGAGCATGAGTATTGCCGGCGGCCAGATCCTTACCGTGAATGCTCTTGGCGAACTGCGCCTGCTCACCGCTGTGGCACTTGGCGCAGGTCATGGGCACGTTGTTGCGGAA
This sequence comes from uncultured Acidobacteriota bacterium, assembly GCA_963779365.1. Classification (GTDB taxonomy): domain Bacteria; phylum Acidobacteriota; class Terriglobia; order Terriglobales; family Acidobacteriaceae; genus TOLSYN. The sequence continues at coordinate 29,817 of CAVZYB010000030.1, forward strand.
GACCGGCGAAGTGAAGTCCCCGGCACGGCGAATGTCATGGGAGCCATGGCAATCCGAGCAGACCGCGGCTTTGTCGTTTCCGGCGGCTACCAGCTTGCCGTGTACGGATTCCTGATAAGCAAGCGCTGGCTTGCCTGCCATACCCGGCATCGCCTGAGCGTGGCACTGGCCGCACATCTTGGGAATATTAACCTTGGCAGAACGGGACTTGGGGTCGCTGGACGCCAGGATTTCATGAATATTGCCGTGGCAGCTCTCGCAATTTGCGGCTTTTACGTTGCCCGCGGCGAGCGCCTTCCCGTGAACTCCGTTGTCGTACATCTTTTGTTCGTCGGCATGGCAGGTGATGCAAGTCGGCTTGACCAGCCCTGCATCGTGCGGCAGGCTCTTAATGTCGGTATGGCAATCTACGCAGGTGAACATGGAGCCGTGAATCGACGCCTTAAATGCGTCTCCATGCACGTCCTTGCCGTTGACCATCGAGGCATCGCTGTGACAGGCAAGGCAATCATCGTTAGTAGGCTTGGGTTGGGCGGCTGCCTTGGTCCCTGCGTACGCAAACCCGGCGCAGAAAAGCACCAGGCACATCATCCAGATCAGTTTTAAGTTCTTCACAAACACTTCACCTTCGACTTCGGCATGTGCAACTCAAGTAGCTGCCCGGGCACAGTTGGCCCGGGCGGCCCAATCCAACAGTTTGCCAATGTGCTTACTTCAGCGAACGCACATAGGCGACAGCAGCTTTAATTTCATCTCCGCTCAGCTTGCCGTTAAAGGCCGGCATCTTTCCCTCTCCGTTGGTAACGGCGGTGATCAACTGAGCTTCGGATTTCGATTTTGTTTCCGGTGAAGTCAACGGTTTCACGCCCATTGCGGGCATGGCCTTCATACCGTCAGCTCCGTGGCAGGCCGCGCATTTAGTCTTGAAAATGGCGGCACCGTCGGCGGCAAACAGGGGCGTTGCCATAATGGCAACGATTGCGAACGCAAAGAATCTCTTCATCGATTCTCCTGTACTGTTCTGCAATCCTGAAAGCGGTGCTGGATCAGACGTAGAACTTCCGCTTTTACAGGACCTTATTGGTTTTCGCATCTGCAGCGCACTTGGGGCAGTGAGACTTCTCACGACGTCACGTGACCTGCATCACAGGGCAAGCCCATCGCTACCCTGCGCCTTGACGATTACAGATAAGGGTTTTCAGCCCCAATTTAGGAAGCGGGGCTTGCCGCGGCTGGGCAACAACTGCAGCAACACACAGATGTGCCCGCCAAAAAAATGCGACTCAGAAGAACATTGCCCGACGATTCCAGCGTTGCTTGAATCATCTATCCCGGAGAAACAAATTGCAAGAAACTTCGCTGATTGACGAAAGTAGCTGCAATCGCGGACGTGCCCCTAGCCAGATTGGAAAATGAAACGACCACAAAAAGGACCGCGCCAGGCGGCCCTCATCGATTCCGTAATGCGTTTAAGAGGCGATGGAACGAGTGCGCTGTATGCGCGCCCGCCGGGCGCGGCTAAGCCCGATGGAACGCACGCGCTCGTATGCGCCGTGCAAGTCATCGCTCAGACGGCGAACAACTTCCATGCAGATCAATGGGTTGTCCCGCAGAAATCCGAGAAGATCCTTGCGCTTCACGAAGACGACCTGGGCGCTATCCAGCAGTTCCGCAGTGACCTCGTAGGCATTGCCGCTAAGCGTGGCTCCCAACCCGAGCACTTCGCCAGGGCCAGCCACGCGCAACATCAGGCGCCTTCCGCTCTCCGAACAGATGGAGAGCTTGGCGCGGCCTTCGCAAAGGATATAGACTCCGCGTGACGGGCGGCCTTCTGCAAACAGAAGCGCACCTTTGCCGAGAACGGCCTGCTCTTTGATTTCGTCGAATCCGCGTGTCGCATCCGGCGACATGTCGCAGAAGGGACGATCGGAGCGGAATTCGCAGTGGCTGCAACTCGGCTGCATAGCAGTCTCCATGGAGAGTTTTTATCTGTTGTTCGCGGCCCTCGCAGTGATTACAGTCACCCGCCAACGTGAGTCCCGCCACAGGATACTCCGGCAGGCAACCAGACCTTGGTGAGCGTATGCCGAAATTCAAAATATACAAACATAGGTTATAAATGCGCAAAAGAAAGGTTCGGCGCGGGGCCGAACCACTTGTTATAAAAATAAATGCTGATCGAACGCTTATTTTATACAGTAGCTAATGCCTTAAGGGCTGCCTTGTTCCGGATGACCAAAGTGGAACCCTTGGCCTGAACAATTTGTCGCTTCTTCATTTCTGCAAAGAGGCGGGTGACGGTTTCACGCGAGGTCCCGATCATCTGGGCAATCTCCTCGTGGGTAAGAGCGAGTTTAATGCGCGGTTCCTGCTTGGCGCCTTCGCCATTCTTGGTCGTCCACTCCAGCAACAACTTGGCAAGCTTCTCCGCGGCTGAGTGCGACAGGCCCAACGAGCGGATTTCACGGCACGCCGTATTGTATTTTTCGCTGAGTTGTTCGGCGACCCGCATGCAAGCATCGGCGTGCTCCTTCAGTAAGCGCAGGAAATCCTCACGCTTAACGAAGTTAACCTGGCACGGATCGATGGTTTCTGCGGTGAGTTCGTAGGGTTTGCCGCTAACCGACGCGCTAAGTCCGAGAACTTCGCCGGCTTCAGCAATTTTCAGGATCAGCGTCTTGCCGTCGGTGGAGCAGATGGACAGCTTCACCCGCCCTTTGCAAAGGACGAAAATGCCGCGCGGCGCCTGACCTTCCACGAATAGAACAGCACCTTTAGGGTAAGCGGTTGCGTACTTGATTTGTTCAAAAGATTGAAGGGCGGGTTCAGATAGATCGCAGAATATCTGATCGGCCCTCATCTTACAGGTGAGGCAGCTCTCGATAATATCCAGGCCGTACGGTGAAAGCACTGTGGACCCCCTGTTTTGCCGGCTCGGATTCCTGACCCAGCTGGCAGTGCGGCTTCTGAAAATCAGCCGCGCTTATTCTTCGGTGCAATGAGGACATGCCCTTACAACAAACCCCTTACAAGAAGCGGATTGGACACACATCCTCAGGTTTAGCTTGTAAGGTTTACGGCGAACAAAAAGGAAGTGCGTACGTCACACTCCATTGTGACATAAACACTTCGCAGTGACCTGCAACACAGCTGAAGGTTCGTACGGCACACAGGCTTGGCAGGTGCTATGTGCGTCGTAAACGCAAGGCAGAAATAGGTTTACCGGGAAGGTCAGGCATCACAACCGAGCCCGGTGGAGCTCTACAGCTCAACCGGGCGGATCTGAAGAGGAGTGATGAGTCGGTCTCAGCCACGGTGACATTGGCCACAAAAACGGCTCCAGCCAGCCCCCTTGCGGGGGAGCAGGAGCCGCTAAGTCTCCAGACCAGACCTGAGTTGTTGCCGGCCGAAGTTCGGCACAGCGTCAGTCGATCTCGACTCGATAGAGCTGATACTGCGAGGTCGCATAGTATTGGCGAAACTCGGGAATGCGCTCAAACTCCTGCTTTTCAAACGGGGCGTTGTAGAGCACGAAAATCGAGCGTGGGGCGCGTCTTGCCGAGGCAGCCAAGTTGGTCAGAACCTCCCGCAGCACGTAGTCGGGAAATGGGTTAAATAAATACACCACGAGATTGGTCAGCGGAAATTGATATTCCCGCGCGTCGACGCAGACAGATTCGATCTTGCGGCATTGCTGACCGGCTTCGTCAAAGCGCTCGATGTTCTGGCGGGCGATAGAATCCAGCTCCGGCTGTACCTCCACGCCTACGATGCGGGCGAAAGGATACGTGGCCGCCAGCAATAAGGCTCGCCCTTTGCCCGAGCCAAGGTCGATGAACGTAAACCTCTCGAAATCGACGGTCGCCAGATGCTGCATGATCTCCGCAAACTCTTCTTCCACGGTAGGCTGATACAGGCGCTCGCTGAATACCTCACGCAGGCGCACCGATAACGGCAGCCGGGCCCAGGTGGTGTCCACGGCGTGATCACAGTCGTAATCGATGTCCCCAAAGCGGCTGCGGCGGCGCTCCGGCAGTGAGTCCTTAACACATTCCACGAACTGCTCGGCAAGGTAGCGGAATGAGCCCACAAAGCCGCGGGCACGAAGCGAGTCTCGCTGCCAGCGAATCACAGCGGTGGCCAGCGATGGCGGCCGGTTTGATTGCGTCATAACTAATTATGGCATTCCCCGAATGAATCCCGAAGGGCGCCCCCTCACCACATCGCGGCGCCACGCAAGCACGTTCCTGCCCGACTATGGCAAAGTAGAAACAGGCATGACAACCGCACAAGTGCACCATCGCGCGGCAGGCGCGGCATTCCGTTACCCGAACTTTCGTCTCTTCCAGGCAGCCCGCTTCCTGATGGTGACCGGACTGGAAATGCAGTCGGTGGCCGTGGGCTGGCAGATTTACGAGATCACGCGCCGCCCGCTGGACCTGGGCCTGGTCGGACTGGCGCAGTTCCTTCCGGGGTTGCTGCTGTTTCTACTGGGCGGCCATGTGGCAGACCGCTTCGAACGGCGTCACGTCTTGCTGGCGTGTTATGCCAGTTTCACCCTGTGCGCACTGGCGCTGCTGGCCATCACCCGGCGCGGAGTTCACGGGGTTGCACCGGTGTATATGGTGCTGGTGGCGATAGGTTTTGTACGGGTCTTCAACGGTCCGGCAGGACAAGCCTTCTCGCCGCTGCTGGTTCCTGCCGCGGTCTTTCCGAATGCTGCCGCCTGGGGCTCCTCGATTTTCAACGCGGCCACCATTCTCGGCCCGGTGATCGGCGGAGTGCTCTATGCGTTGCGCGGGAGTCCGGAGGCCGTCTACCTTACGGCCGCCGCCGCGCTGGCAGCCAGCGTTCTCCTGATGCTGGCCATCCGCATCCAGGGGGTGCAACAGATGAGCCGGGGGCGCGACTGGGATACCGTGCTGGCGGGCTTCCACTACGTTTGGCGCAATAAGCTGATCCTTGGCACCACCTCATTGGATCTGTTCGCAGTGCTGTTGGGCGGCGCCGTCGCCCTGCTTCCGGTGTTTGCCCGCGAACTTCTACACGCGGGACCACGCGGTCTCGGACTGCTGCGTGCTTCCCCAGGACTCGGAGCCGGGTTGATGGCCATCGTGATTGCCTACGTCCCTTTGCGGCGCCGTGCTGGTCTGAAGATGCTGTGTTGCGTTGCCGCGTTCGGAGCAGCGACGGTGGTCTTCGGCTTATCCCGAAACCTATATCTATCGATGTTTGCGTTGTTCCTGGTAGGAGCGGCCGATATGGTTTCCGTGATCGTGCGTTCGACCGTGGTACAACTCGCCACTCCGGACGAAATGCGCGGGCGCGTAAGCGCGGTGAATATGTTGTTTATCGGCGCATCCAACGAGTTCGGCCAGTTCGAGAGCGGAGTTACCGCACAGTGGATGGGAGCTGTGCCTGCGGTGGTGGCCGGAGGTGTTGGGACGATTGTGGTGGTCGCCCTGTGGAGCTGGCTCTTTCCATCCTTGCGAAAGGTGGACCGTCTAACCCAGGAATCGCTGGCGATTGCGGCTGAGCAGGACCTGACGGAGACGCAGTAAGAGGACTCTTATTGGCTGCACAATTCCCTGCGAGGCAATGCGTCGGAAGACCCGCGAGGGGATTATCTAACCTGCTTACTCGCTTAAGCCGTCCGTGCTTCCTCCCACCAGATCTGAGAGTCTTCAGGGATCTCGCGCTTCTGGTAGCTGCCGCCGTGCCGGACAACGCGCTCCAGGACATGCTCCACTACACAAGGTAGGGCGTTGCGTACGGAGTCGCTGAGCGGCGCTCCAATCTCTAACTGTTCGCCGGTGACTCCGATGAGGTAAACCTCTTCGGGGCCATCGCCGGCGAGTTCGGCAATGAAGATGGATTCGGTGATGCAGGGGGAATGCGGGTCGAGCCGAACGGCGGGGCGCTGGCGGGTGATCTCCGCCTTGTCATAGACAGTTACCGTGCCAGCGGGCTCGCGATTATCAACCGAATCGATCAAAATCAGCACGTCCATTCCGGTCATGTAGGCGATCAAGTCGAGGCCGGGGGTGCCGAGGTCTTCCACCTCGACACCTTTGCCGAACTCATAATTGGCCGCGATCCAACGAGCCGTATAGGGTCCCACCGCATCATCGCCGAGAAGGACACTGCCGACGCCGCAGATCTTGATCTTCTTCATATCGCTACAGCACCTTTACCGTGGCCACTGCCGTGCCTTCAGGATCGAAGGTGTGGCAGGCGCAGGCCATGCAAGGATCGAACGAGTGAATGGTACGGATCGCCTCCAACGGACGGACCGGATCGGCAATTGGGTTATGAAGCAGAGAAGCCTCATACGGCCCAGGCTGTCCCTTCGCATCACGCGGAGAGGCGTTCCATGTCGAGGGCACGACTGCCTGCCAGTTCGCAATCTTGCCGTTCTTGATGACCGACCAGTGCGAGAGCAAGCCGCGTGGCGCTTCGTGCACGCCTACTCCCTGGATCTCGCCCGCGGGGAATTCCGGATTGTTGTGGATGGCAACGTCGCCCTTGGCAATGTTGTCGACCAGCAACTGCCAGTGCTTCTCACCAAGTTCGGCCAGCATGGAAGCGCGGATCGCGCGAGCCACATGGCGGCCCATCGTGGACTGCAACTGGGCCACGCCAATGCGGCGGCCGGCAACGGTCGAGATGAGATCCAGTGCCTTGTCCGTGTGCTTGCGGGTGAGTGGGTCTCCGGAAGCGTAGCCAACCAGAATCTGGGCCAGCGGTCCAACCTGCATCGGACGGCCCTGGAAGCGTGGCGCCTTGACCCAGGAGTACTTGCCGTCAGCCTGCCAATCGGTGTAATCCGGTTCGGTCTCGCCCTTCCACGGATGGAGCGGTTCCTCGCCCTTGTACCAGGCATGCTTGGTTTCTTCCGTCACGCCTTCGATGAAGACCTTGTCGCGGAAGCCGTCGAAGCGGTGAACGCTGGACAGGTTGCCGTCCAGGATGTAGCCGCCGACCAGGTCGAACTTGGTGTTCTTGCTGTCAAGCGGCAGATCCGGGGAGGCAAAATAATTGGTGACGCCGGCGCCATAGTTGAACCAATCGGCGTACATACCGGCGATCGCGCAGACATCGGGCAGATAGACCTGATCGACAAACGGCTTCACTTCGTCCATCAACTGCTTGATCATCACCAGGCGATCCATGTTGAGGGTCGCAAGGCTGTCGAGGTTGATTGCATTGGAGACGCCGCCTACGGTGAGGTTCTGGATGTGCGGGCTCTTGGAACCGAGAATCGCAACGGCCTGCACGGACTTGCGCTGGTATTCGAGGGCCTGAACATAGTGCGCGAACGCCAGCAGGTTGACCTCCGGACTCAGCTTCATGGCCGGGTGTCCCCAGTAGCCATTGGTGAAGATGCCCAGTTGTCCGCTGGCAGCCACGGCCTTGACCTTGTCCTGCGCGGCGGCAAAGGCTTTCTTGGAGTTGCCGGGCCAGTTGCTCAGGCTCTCCGCCAGGGCGCTGGTCTTAGCCGGGTCGGCCGCGGGAATCTTCATAATATCCACGAAGTCCAAGGCCGACAGGTGGTAGAAGTGCACGATGTGATCGTGCAGTCCATGGTTGATCAGGATGAGGTTACGGATGTACTGCGCGTTCGGCGGAATTTCAAGATTCAGGGCATCTTCCACCGAACGGACGGCAGCCATAGCGTGCACCGTGGTGCACACGCCGCAGAAGCGCTGGGTGTACAACCAGGCTTCCCGAGGATCGCGGCCCTGGAGAATAGTCTCGATGCCGCGCCACATGGTGCAGGAGGACCAGGAATTGGATATCGATCCGTTTTCCACTTCCACGTCAACCCGGAGGTGGCCTTCTATTCTGCTGATGGGGTCGATCGTTATGCGTTTCGCCATTTTAGAGACCTTCTAGTCGATGTCGTGGATTAGTGTTCCAACGGTGCGTAGCCAGTCAACTGAATACCCGGTTTTACCTGCTCTTCGTAATTTGCCATCTTGTGCCAGTCGGCGTTAGTACCCGGCAGAATCGCCAGCTTCTTAACGGCAACGATGTAGGCCAATACAGCGATTGAGATAAAACCAACACATACGAGGAACTCGACGGCGGACGGAAAATAGAACGCCCCGTCTCTGGCATGGAAGGCCAGCGTCGTCGGACTGAAGCGGTAAATCATGCCGCCCACCGCGCATAATACGTGCGCCAGGAACATGGTCCCGAGATTCTTACCTTTCTCCGTGCTCAGGACGTAGGCCGATCCTGCAATCAGAATGGTCTCAGTCCAGAACAGGCCGGAGTAGTAGGAAGGAATCAACGCCAGCAGGATCTTGCCGCGAACCAGAATGTCGGCAAAGCGGAAAGCCGTCCAGGCGTAGATAATCCACACGGTAATCTTGTTCAGCTCTGCCATGACATCGGGATCAATGTCGCGCTTCCAACTGAGTTTCGCCAAGAGCAGGCAGATCGCGGTGCAGTTATATCCAAGGAATGCGGCCGCCCAGACGTAGATCAAGGGTAGGAATGGCGTTTGCCAAAGCGGGTGAACGCGATCTCCACCAAGCAACATCAGAGCACCCAGAGAAGACTGGTGCATGATGGGCAGAATGTAGGCAAGGCCGACGATAAAGGGAAAAACCTTTGCCATCGACTTTTCGCAGAATTCCGCAATACCGCGCCATCTGGGAAACTCATAAATAACGTACTCAAACAGTGGCGGAAGATTCTCCAGCAGCAGCGGCACACTGGCATACAACGACATGCAGACCGCAATCTCCAATAGTGGAGAGTGCAGGTTCCAGTGCCACGGAAGCACGACCCAATAGAAGTTCCAGGGGCGCCCCACGTCGACGCCGAGCATCGCCAGACCGGTCCAATACGCCAGAGCACTGGTAAGCAGCGCCACCCGCATAACCTGGTGCAATTTGGTGCGGTTGAAGACCCAGGCGGCGATGCCCACGGCAAATCCGCCAGAGCCGAGACCCGTCAGGACCATCACGTTAAAGGTTTTCCAAAGTCCCCAGGCGTAAGGGTCCGACATGCCGGACATTACGCCCCCAAGGCCGACAACTTCGCGGACTGCCGTGAGCCCCATGCCAACCGCAATGACAGCCAGCAGCGCCCAGAATCCACGCGTAACCACGGGGATGCCGTAGACTGGAACACTTCTCTCCCACCGTGTCATAGTTGTGACCTCAATCCGGTCTTCTTCTGATCCTCGGCCAAGTGATGAGCGTGCTCTTTGAAGTTCTTACCGGCGAACATCACCATGCCGGCATACAGAGCAACCGGCAACGCCAGCCACTTGTAAAGTTTGTGCTGGTACTTCAACCGCTCGGGCAGTGACTCCTCGCCAAGGGTGGGCAAGCCCAGTTTGTCAAAGGCAACTCGAGAGAGGTAAAGAACCTGCGTGCCGCCGCCTTCGGTCTCGCCATAAACCCGGTTTTCAAAGTAACGGCCGGGGCTCACGGCGATGCGGCGTTTCGCCTCCATCAACAGATCTTCACGGCGTCCGTAAATCACTGCCTGAGTCGGGCAAACAGTGGTGCAGCCAGGCTGCAAGCCTTTGCCGAGACGTTCGCGGCAAAGCTCGCACTTGGTGATCTTGGGATTGAACCCATCCCAGGTGAAAGTTGGAATGTGGAAGGGGCAAGCGATCTCGCAGTAGCGGCAGCCGACGCACTTGGAGCCTAACCACCAGACGATTCCCGTTTCCGTGTCCTTGCGAAGCCCTCCGAACATGCAAGCCGAGATACAGGACGGATCGGCGCAGTGCATGCACTGCTGCTTGATGTACGAGTGATCCGAGCCATCGGCCGTGCGATACAGCTTGACGATATTCTTGGTGAAGTAGTTCAGTGCTGGAGGAGCCTGATGGAGGCCGTCCGTGCGCGTGTCGGGTTTCAGGTCATTCGCCTGATTACACGCCACCATACACGATTTACATCCGACGCACTTGGTCGCGTCATACAGCAGACCCAGTGCCTCTTTTGGCATCGGAGCTTCTTCAGCGTGGGCAACCTCGGAAAGAGCGGTGGACACGCAACCTGCCGCCAGCAACGGCAGACTGCCCTTGGCGAGATTCTTGAATGCCTCGCGGCGTGTCATGACCATGGCTACTTCCCTCCGACAATCGTCTTCCGGTCCTGGTCGGCAACCGCTTCTTCGCTGCTCGTGAGCTTCTGCGAAGCTGCCCACGTTGCGCCTCCCAGAGCACCCGCTGCCAGGCCAACCAGGCCAGCCGCAGCCGCGCCAAAGGTGCCAACCTTGCCAGAGATGGGAGCATATGTATCAGGTGGAGTTGCGAGGTGAACATCAACCCGGTCGAACGCGGGCATACGGAAACCCACTGACCTCTCCGTGCAGCCGAAACAGGGGGCGCCCACACCGATCGGCCAGGCATCCACCATTTCGTTGAAGTGACGCGTGGAGCATCCGGCATGAGTAACCGGGCCTTTGCAGCCCAGCTTGAAGAGGCAATAGCCTTCACGATGACCCGCATCGCCAAACTGTCCAGCGAAGCGTCCAGCATCGAAATGTGCGCGGCGCGCGCAGTGGTCATGGATCAGGCGATCATAGGCGAACTTGGGGCGCTTGAGTTCATCGCAGGCCGGCAACTTGCCCATCACGGCAAATTCCAGCACTACGCCCAGAAGGTTGTACGGATTCGGCGGGCAGCCCGGAAGGTTGACAATGGGCTTGTCGGTAATGATCGAATCAACCCCGACCGCGTCGGTTGGATTCGGATCTGCCGAAGGCACGCCACCCCAGGATGCGCAGGAGCCCATCGCGATAATCGCCGCAGCCTTGGAACCAACTTCCTTGAGCACATCAATCGCCGGCCTGCCGCCGAGCTTCATGTAGATGCCCTGGTCTTTGCGCGGGATCGAGCCCTCGACCACCAGCACGAACTTTCCGGCGTTCTCGGAGACGGCCGATTGCAAGGCGGCCTCGGCCTGCTCGCCGCAGGCAACCATCAGAGTCTCGTGATAGTCGAGAGAAATTATGTTGATGATCAGGTCCGCGACATCGGGCTTAGAGGTGCGCAGAAGCGTCTCCGAGCAGCCGGTGCAGTCTTGGAAGTGAAGCCATACGACCGAGGGCTTTTTTGCCTTTGCAACACTCTTCGCAACTTCCGCCGGGGTAGCCTTTTCAGTGAGGGCCAGTCCCATGGGAGCCGTTGCTACGATGGTGCTGCAAAGCTGCAAGAAATCTCGACGTGAGTAGCCCGCGTTCTTTAAGCTCTGAGCTATTGTTTCCCTTACATCATCGGACATAACAAGCCTCGTCAAGAGCAATCATTATTCGCGATCCCCTTCGCCTGATAGGACGGCGGCGATATTTGTGTCCTACTGTTTTGCCAAGTGATATGCGGGTGTTTCGAGTTAATGGCTGGACTGTAGCAGCGTTCTGCTTGTCTGAGAAGTAAAATCTGCTTATCAGACAAGCTTATACTTTATCTGCGGACGTGAGATTTTCTGCTCGCCGATTTCGGCTTCGCGGTCACGATGTAAACTCCGACACCGTTGCAAACTTTCGTGCACTGCTGCGTGTTCATTGGGACGTGGAGCATGACTGTCCCAAAGTGCTGAGCAGCCGGAATTGGGACGTTCCGATTTGGGGAAGCAATTCCATCAGATCAAGAATTGTTCCAGCCGCTCAAGCCAAAGCTGTGTCTCTCTTATCGGGAACTGCAATCCATCGCCACGCCGCAGTCGATTACCGCCGGTCTTCTGCATTGCCCGAATCATGGCTACTTAACATGGCGAGGAACACTTCCGTTTTCTGCTGAATCACCATCGCTTTACCCGAGGCGAGTACAAACTTTTCTCACCAGCATTTACAATCTCTCTTCATGCGCCTAATCGTCCGCTCTTCCGCCATTCACGCCGCCGGTGTCTTCACCCTGGAACGCATCCCCAAGGGTTCGCTCGTCGTCGAGTACACAGGTACCCGCATGAAACATGATGATGCCGACACTCTTTATAGCGAGCGGCCCTATACCTACCTGTTCGGCGTGGGAGATGGCACCTATGTCGTCGATGGCTATGGAATGGCCATGTACCTCAACCACTCCTGTGCGCCAAACTGCGAGACCGAAGAGGATGAAGACGAGCGCGTCTGGATTCGCGCGATTCGTGACATTACGCCGGGCGAGGAACTGGTCTACGACTACTTCCTCTACGACGGCGAGGGAGATGCGCCCTGCACCTGCGGCGCTGAACGATGCCGCGGGACAATGTATTCGCCAAAGGAATTGAAAAAACGCAAGCGGGTGTCGCAGAAGCGCTCGCATGGCGCAGGGGCGAAAGGCAGGCGGGCAGCGAAGAAATAGCCTTCGCCGTTAAATAGAAAAGCACACTCCTCCAACCGCCAAGCGCAGACGCCAGAGAAATGTGCGAATACTTCAGAAAAGGCTCCCTGTTACTTCGCGGGAGTCTTTTCCTTTTTGCGAGCGGCCCAGCGGGCGCGGGCAGCCTCAGACATCTTCTTGCGCGCCGCCGCCGAAATTGTCCGCTTTGCCATTACCGTAACCGACCTGACCTTCTTGTTGGTCTTCGCCGGGGCACGTTCCAAGCCGTCCAAGTTACCCAGAGCGGAAAGAGCTTCATCGACGCGAGCCAATTCTTTACAAAGCCGGATATGTTCCTGCTTCAACTGATTCACTGCTACGCTGATCGCTTGGTTTGTCATGGTAAGCATTGTAACAACAATTACCTTAGTCGAGTTGTGTTATCCCCTTAATCGGAAGTACCCTGCCCATGAATTGATACTCCCACGGTAAGAGGACGTAAGAAAGTGGCGATAAGTAACAGTGCCAGGTACAACCCTACCCTGCCAGATCAGGACGCTTCAGACGAAGCAGTGAAACTGCGGCCAGCGTGTGCGCGTCGGCAACTCGCCCGTCTTCCACCATCTGGTAAAACTCACTCCAGGGAAAGCTTCCACGGATAATGTCCTGCTCTTCTTTCTCCGGCTGCGCATCCAGTTGAGTTAGTCCGGTGGCAACAAAGACGTGCATGGGTTGGGTGAGAAAGCCGTAAGCAATGTAGATGCGGGCGAGGAATTCGAGTTCTGCGGCTACCAGTCCGGTCTCCTCCCGCAACTCGCCGCGCGCAAGCTCCTCGATGGTGTAGTTGCTCGCCTGCTCCCATGTACCTTGGGGAAACTCCCAGAATCGGGCGCCGACCGCGTACTTGAACTGCTGGACCATGTGAACCCGTCCATTCTCGACCGGAATAACCATGGCCGCGTCAGGCTTCTCCACCACCCCGAAGATTCCGTCGGAGCCATCGGAGCGGCGAATGTCATCCTCCCGCACGGTCATCCAACGATTCTGATACACGATACGCGAGCGAAGCGTCTGCATGCAGACTCCCACGACGAACTGGATTCAGCTACCGCCTTCCGGCTTAGCCACAGTTAAGCGCCACCCGGTAGCCTTTCGTTCCCGGCGACAGGTGCGGCGGTTATAATGAATTCTCCCATGAGTTATACCGTTCTGGCGCGCAAATACCGTCCCCAAAAGTTCGCCGATGTGATCGGACAGGACCACGTCGTCCGCACTCTGAAGAATGCGCTGGAGCAACAGCGCATCGCTCACGGTTACATTTTCAGCGGGCATCGCGGAATTGGAAAAACCACCATTGCCCGCATTCTGGCCATGGCCTTGAATTGCCGGTCCAGCGACCGCCCGGTAGCTGAGCCCTGCGGCGTGTGCGACTCCTGCCGCGAGATCCGCGACGGCTCAGTGGGCGCCATGGACGTGATCGAAATCGACGCGGCCACCAATCGCGGCATCGAGGAAGTGCGCGGCCTGATTGCCACGGCCACCGCCGAACCGGCTCGCGACCGCTACCGCATCTTTATCCTCGACGAAGCTCACCAGGTAACCGACGCCGCCTTCAACGCCCTGCTGAAGACCTTGGAAGAGCCGCCCCCGTGGGTCGTTTTCATGATGGCGACCACCCAACCCGAGGACATTCCGCAGACGATTCGCTCCCGCTGCCAGCACTTCAGCTTTCACGCGGTACGCTTTGACGAGATCGTCAACCACTTGCGCGAGATCAGCCAGACCGAACACCTCGACCATCGACGAGGACGCGCTGGCCATGCTGGCTGAAGCTGGGGATGGATCCATGCGCGACGCCCTCAGCATCATGGACCAGGCGATCTCCTGCTGCGGAGACACCCTCACGGCCGAGGTGGTGCGCGGCCTGGTCGGCAATGTTTCCACCGAAGTGCTGGAGCGGGTAATGAACGCGGTGCGCGAGAACTCCAGCGAGGACGTCCTGCGGATTGTCGACAAACTCATGGTGGAAGGCCAGAGCGCGACTCATTTTGCACGGCAAACCGTCCGCTTTCTGCGCAACGCGCTGGTCGCAAAGGTTGCCGGCGCCGAGAGTCCGATTCTGCAGATCAGCGCCGATGAAAAGAAGCGCGTATCTAACATCGCGGGGCAGTTTGGCGAAGAGGAGTTGACCCGCTTCCTGCAGATCATGCTACGCACCCACGGCGACGTAAGTTACAAGCAGGAGCAGCGCTTTCACCTCGAACTTGGGTTGCTGAAGATGGTGCATGCGCAACGCTTGCTGCCACTGGAACAACTGCTGAGTAGCGTGGCTCTCACCGAAGCGCCCATTGCAGCAAGCCCTGCTTCCCCTGCGGCATCCCGCAAGCCCGCTCCCAGCGAAGCGCGTCCGGGCGATGTACGTCCGGCGGCGCGTGCGGCACAGCCTCCGGCATTTACCCCGCGACCGCCCGGCGTCCCGCCCATGGGCGGAGGCTCCTCGCCATTCGGACAGCCTGCCTCCAAGCCTTCTCCATTTGAGGCTGACAAAGCTCGCAAGGGCCGTGAAGATATGTCCGCCGCCGGTCCGGACACACCCGCAGCATCGTCAGCCTCCGGCATGCCGATGAGCCAGAGCGGTCAGCCCCTTCCGGGCGCCTTCGGCTCTCGCCCGCCATCGTTCGCTCCGCAGGCAGCGGCTCCCATGCAGGCCGTGAGCAGCACCCCCTTCGACAACGGTAGCGCGCTGGCACTTGCGCCCGTCCTGGAGAGTTTAACTCTCGATGTGGATGCGATCCGCGAGGCCGTCTTGCAGGCCATGGAAACCGGTGGTTCGCAGATGTTGGTCCACGCCTTGGAAGAGGGACACTGGTCCGCTCAGGGCGATCAGCTTTCCATCCAGGTCCAGATGTCGGATGCCATGATCGAGCTCAGTTACACCAAGGAGCAGGAGAAGCTCTCCAATCAGGCAGCAGCCCGGATCGCCGGACGCATGGTGAAGGTTCGGCTGGTGAGCGGAGCCACGACGGCAGCAAAGGTGAAGCCGCGTCAATCCAGCGCTCCTCATGCGGCAGCCGGCGATAACATAAAGACAAGAGCCGCCGATGAGCCCGTGGTGCAGCGGATGATCGAGAAGTTCGGAGCAGAAATTCGCATTGTGATGGACCGTTCGGAGAGGTGACGACGATGGACCCGAAGCAAATTCAGGAAATGATGACGCGCGCGCAGGAGATGCAGCAACAGATGCAGCAGAAGATGCGCGAAACGCAGGTCGAGGCTTCCGCTGGCGGAGGCGCCGTTGTGGTGCGCATGAACGGCGAGAAGCACATCCTCTCGGTCAGGATTGAAAAGGATGCGGTAAGCGACGTGGAGATGTTGCAGGATCTGGTCATGGCGGCCATGAACGAAGCCATCCGCAAAGTGGATGCGTCCGTGCAATCGCAACTCGGAGGGTTACTGGGCGGAATGGGTCTGCCGCCGGGACTATTTTAACCCCCCGGGTCTCATCCTTGCCGGCCGGATTGTGAGTCACCGTGGAGTGTAAGTAAGTCATGTCCAAGTTTGCCGAGCCCATGGCTCGACTGATCGACGAGTTAAAGAAACTGCCGGGCGTCGGCAGCAAGAGTGCGCAGCGTTACGCCTTCCATATCCTTCGCGGCACGGATGAAGATGCCGAACAGTTGGCCGCCGCCATCCGTGAGATCAAGGCCGCGTTGCGGCTCTGCTCAGTCTGCAATAACATCACCGACGTGGACCCGTGCGTGTACTGCGCCAGCGCAACCCGCAATCAGCGTCTGGTCTGCGTTGTGGAAGAACCGACCAACATTGCCGCCGTCGAGAAGGGGCGCAGCTACAATGGTGCCTATCACGTGCTGCATGGAACTTTGTCGCCGATCCACGGCGTCGGACCTGAGCACCTGCGAATCACCAACCTGATGCGCCGCGCCGAGAGCGGCACGGTCGATGAGGTAATCCTGGCCACCAATCCTACCGTCGAAGGCGAGGCGACCGCAGTGTTCCTGGCTCGTCAACTGAAGCCGACAGGGGTACGCGTTACGCGAATCGCAACCGGGATTCCCGCTGGCAGCGACATTGAATACGCCGACGAAGTAACTCTGCAAAGAGCGCTTGAGGGCCGGCGTGAGATGTAGCATTTGCTCACAATGACAAAGCCCTGCGGATGCGGGGCTTTTCGCACTGAGTAACAGTGAATAGATTTTATTCGCGCAACTTGGTAAGCAAATCCTGCGGGTGGACGGGCTTGGCGAGAATTTCAAATTCATACCCACGCATACGCGCGTTTTCCAGCAGATCAGCCGTCGCCGCCTGACCGGAGAAAAGTAGAATTTTGCAACTCGGCAGAAACCCACGAATGTGAATTGCTGCCTCGATGCCGTTCATGTCCGGCATGATTACGTCGCTGATAATCAGGTCTGGTTTTTTGATCCGGGCAAAATCGACCGCGTCGTTCCCGGTGTAGGCGGCGGAAGCATCGAAGCCCGCCTGGTTCAGAATGATGGCCAGTGTATCGGCGATGACATGCTCATCATCCACTACAAGTACGCGGGGTTTTGCCTTGTTATCCGTCATGTGTCCTCTTGGATGCTGGAGCTTTGACCCTAGCTTCATTCAATTATAAAAGCAGTGGTCATTTTCCAAAGTCGCTAAACCTGCTGCGAGTCTCCTTGCAGCAGTTTCGCGGAGCAACGAGCTTGCCTCTTCCCAGACATGGAAACCACCACTGCTGCCCCGAATACATCTAACCCACTGGCGCGGAGCGGCCGCCCCTGGTGACCATGCTACAGCAAAGCTCGAAACATTTCCTGCCTGCAACCGGCATAGCCCTGCTCAGCGTTTGCCTGGTTTGCTGCATAGGCTGCACCCATGCAGACTACAAGCATTCCCTTCGGACGCAAAGCCTCAATTTTCCCCAACACCAGCCGGTCATGCTGGCCGCCTACCAGCCCTGGTTTGGAGGCACCAGCCACATCAATGTCGGCTACTCGTCGCAGGACCGGACCGTGCTGGAAAGGCAGATCGCCGACGCCAAGCAGCTCGGCATCTCCGGTTTCGTGGTCAACTGGTATGGCCGGCAGCACCAGTTTGAGGACGGTGCCTACGCTCTCCTGCAGCAGCTTGCGGACAGCGACCCAGACGGCTTCAAGGTAGCGCTCATGTATGACGAAAACGACAGCAACCCGGCCAATTCCACCGATGCGGTTCTCGCCGACTTGAACTACGCTCACCAGCGTTACATTGCGCGTGCCTCGCAGCTTTCCAGCTCAGCTTACCTGCGCTACAACGGAGAGCCCGTGATCTTCGTCTTTCCCAAGGAGGGCAACACCGATTGGAATCGCGTCCGTCAGGTGGTAAACACCTGGGACGATCGTCCCCTGTTGATTTACAAGGACCCAAGCGAGAAGTGGGCTGGAGCCTTTGACGGCTTCTACGCGTGGGTACAGCCGGGCAAGTCTGGCTGGCAGCGCGATGGCAGCAACTGGGGTCAGGACTACCTGGAGTACTTCTACAGCACCATGACGCGCAGCTACCCGCAAAAGCTTGCGGTGGGCGGAGCCTGGCCCGGCTTCAATGATTCGCGTGCGTCCTGGAGCCGCAACCGTCATATGGACCCGCGCTGCGGACGCACCCTGGAACAATCCCTGCAGATGTTCCGCCGCTACTATGACGCCAGCCGCCCGCTTCCCTTTCTGCTGATTGAAACCTGGAACGATTATGAGGAAGGAACAAATGTGGAAGGCAGCCCGCATGGTTGCAGGAGCTGAACCGGCGAACTCTGTCGTATGATCACTGTATGGACGAACGGACTTTCCAAAAACACGCCGAACAATCCATGGAGCGGCTGACGCGCGCTCTGTACGCCATCGAGGAAGCAGCGGGCTTTGAAGTGGAGGAGCGTGGCGGAGCCTTGTACCTGACCTTCGAGGAACCGCCCGGAACCTTTGTCATCGCGTCGAACTCACCAGCCCGGCAGATCTGGATATCCGCCCTCTCCACCAGCTTCAAACTCGACTGGAGCGAATCCTACACAGATTTTCTGCTCGCCTCCAGCGGAGAGCCGCTGCTGCCGCTGGTCGCGCGATTGCTGACTCAGCAGACGGGCAACGCCGTCGCTTTGGACTAAGGGTTTCCTGCTCCGTACTCGGCGTTTCCCCTACTCGGCATTGCGAAGATGTGCCGGAGGGACCACTGCGGCGGCGGCCTTTCTCGCGTTTTCAGGGATGAATGGCTCGGTGGTAGGCTCGCCCAGCTTGCAGCGCAGATCTTCCGCAATCTGCCGCCCGTGATAACGCCCGTTCTCGATAAAGATTTCGCTGGTATTCATGCCCGCAATAATCACTCCTGCAAGGTAGATCCCAGCCACATTGCTTTCCAGAGTGTGCGCGTCCACCACCGGCTTCGAGGAGGGTTGCTGTGACAGTTCCACTCCCAGGGAGCGCAGAAAACTGAAATCCGGATGATACCCGGTCATGGCCAGAACAAAGTCGTTCTTCAGCCATAACTCGCCCTGCGGCGTCTCCAGCAGGATGGCGTCTGCGGTGATCTCGCGTATCGAGGTGTTGAAGTATGCCGCAATCTCGTGGTTCTTGATGCGATTTTCAATGTCCGGCTTGATCCAGTATTTGACGTTGGGCGAGATCGCCGCCCCGCGATGCACCAGCGTCACGCGGGCCCCATGACGCCACAACTCCAGGGCCGCAATCGCCGCCGAATTCTTCGCTCCAATCACCACCACGTCCGAGCCGTAGTACGGATGCGGCTCGCGATAATAGTGTGTGACCTTCGGTAAATCCTCACCCGGTACACCTAGGCGGTTGGGCAAATCGTAGTAGCCGATGGCAACCACCAGCTTGCGCGCCAGAAATTCCGTGGGACGGGAGAGCATATCCGTACAGTGCACCAGGAACGCACCATCGGCACCCTCAATGCGCCCTACGGTGTGATATTGGCGCACGTCCAGACGATAGAACTCGGCGACCTTGCGGTAATATTCCAGGGCTTCCTGACGCGATGGTTTCTGCTGCGCACTGACAAAAGGAATATCGCCGATCTCCAGCAGCTCCGGCGTGGTAAAGAAAGTCATGTTGGTCGGGTAGTTATAAAGCGAATTGACCACACAGCCTTTTTCCAACCCAACCACGGAGTAGCCTGCGCGCCGCGCCTCAATCGCACAGGCCAGTCCGGTAGGACCGGCGCCGATGATGAGTACGTCGAATTGCTCCATGGTGCGCTCCCTCACAATTTAAATGTTACAACGAATGGAAGCGCTTGACACCCACGCGGCAACCCATATTTCCTTCGCGAAAGCCGCCCCAGTATCAATTCGCACGCCTCCGGTTAACAAAAAAGCCAGCGCCTCACGGCCGTGCAGCGGTTTTGAGGTAAGCTCAAAAAGAGCGCGCGCTACTCCATGCGCTTACTGTCTCTTAACTCATGCACGAGCTCAAGTTGGCGATCTTTGATGTGGCGGGAACCGTGATCGAGGATCACGGCGAGGTAGTGTCGTCTCTGGTCGATGCGCTGGCAGCACACGGCATCGGGGTCGGGAGCGAGGAGTTGTCCGAGTTCAAGGGTGCGGCGAAGCGCGAGGTGATTCGCTTCTTCGGCTGGCGCAAGCGCAATGAACCGCTCAGCGACCTGGCTGTAGAAGCCGTCTATGCCGACTTTGTCCGCCTGGTAAATGGCCGCTACGAAGAACAGCTTGCGCCGATTGCCCAAGCCGAGGACGTCTTCGAGTCGTTACGCAAGCGCGGCATGCAACTGGCGTTAACTACCGGCTTCGGCAATCCTACGCTGGAACTAGTAGTGCGCCGCCTGGGTTGGCAGGAATGGTTTGCCGCGACCGTCTCCAGCGATGAAGTCGCGCTCGGCCGGCCCGCGCCGTACCTGATCTTCCGCGCCATGGAGCACTGCCGGTGCCGGAGTGTTCGCGAAGTACTGAATGTCGGAGATACTCCTCTCGATCTGCAGTCGGCGGCCAACGCCGGAGTCGGGCTGAATGTCGGCGTCCTTACCGGCAGATACCGGCGCGAACGCCTGGTCTGCGAGCCCCAGGACGCGCTGCTGGCCTCCGTGGCGGATTTGCCCACATTACTCGCACAACGAGAATAGCCGCATGGAAGTAAGTATAATTTTCTAGGTAAGTAGCAGGATTACACGATTATGAGCAGTTCACCTCATATTCACAGTACCCGTTGCAAGGTACAAAGGTACGTGTACAAAGGACGGCTCTCATGTTGACCCTACGAAAATCGATGAATCAGTATTACAGCGAAGCTGAGGCGGCGCGCACCCTGTGCATCACCATAGCCGCGCTCCACAATATATTGGACGAACATATCTTCAACGAGGCGCATACCCGCCCAGCAGTGCTGGAATTTACTCATGCCGAATTACTTTTGCTTTCCGTCTGGGCGGAACCCGAGCGCGGAGGCAACGTGGTTGCCATGCCGGCGAAAGCCTGAAGCGGCGCGCGATCACTTCTGCCACGGGATAGGTAATTTCTTCCTAGCCCGTGGGGTTGCCTCCCTCTTTCCGCGAAAACGGCTACGCTAAACTCGTTTGGCCCGTCGCTTGCTCTACCGAAGGAAAGTGGGGGTGGGTATGGCGGAGATATCAAGAGAGCTGTCACAGGAGTACTGGCGGCCTGCGCCTTCGGCAGGAAGCCAGTTTCAAACGCACGGCTTCCAGGCGCAAGCCAAGGAAGCGTTCTGTGCAATCTGCGGCACCCCTTATGCCGCGGGCGCGCGATTTTGTCACCTCTGCGGACGAGGACGCGAAGACGATCTGCACGCCCCAAGGAATCCAGTCATGGACTGG
This sequence comes from uncultured Acidobacteriota bacterium, assembly GCA_963779365.1. Taxonomy (GTDB): domain Bacteria; phylum Acidobacteriota; class Terriglobia; order Terriglobales; family Acidobacteriaceae; genus TOLSYN. Next base: position 50,923 of record CAVZYB010000030.1, read on the forward strand.
TTCGATCTCGACGTGATCCGGACCCAATCCGGCTTGTCGACGGTCTCCCTTGTATTCGTGCTGGCTGCCGCCATCTTCCTGTTGGCCACCGCGATGACCGGCCTCATCTACAACACCTCGACCCTTGCCGAGTGGCAGGCAGTACAGACCTGGCGAATCGAATGGTTGTTGGCTACGGTAGTGGCGCTGCTGGCGGCAATGTTGTTCAAGAGCAAGTGAAGAGCAGCAAACTCCCAGGAGTTTCCAGGCGTACAACTCATGCCACGCCTTCGCGAGTAGCCGATCAAATGTCCACGATCCAGCTTCGACCGTGGCGTAACTGCTTGCAGGAAGCAGCGCGGTTTGTGATAGGCTAGATTTGTGTGGGCGCGTAGCTCAGTTGGTAGAGCAACGCCCTTTTAAGGCGTGGGTCCTGAGTTCGAGTCTCAGCGCGCTCACCATGATTCAAAACAACTTACGCCGAATCAGATAAGCAGTTTTAGACGCTAAAAGGGCTGGGATGTAGATCCCGGCCCTTGTATTTATCCGGCCATTTGCAGGAAGGCGTACGCTGCCGGTGGTTGTGCGCTGCGCCACCTCAATCGCCGTATTTTTGGCAGCGAGGCTTTCGGCTGCTAAGCCCGAGCTTTATCGATGTTTTCTACCCAGACACCCTTTGATTTGAGAATGAGTTCGATGGCTTCGCGGACTGCGCCATGGCCACCCAGGGCATTTGTCGTGTAATGCGCAGCTTCTTTTACCTCCGGGACCGCGTCGCCAACAGCAACCGCAAGTCCGGCGCGGCGCATGATCGGAATATCTGGAAGATCGTCGCCGATATAGGCGACGGCAGAATCCGGAACGCCCGCCTTTTGCAGGATCTCTTCGTACGCTGTCATTTTTATCGGCTGCTTCATGTAAATAAACTCCATATTCATTTCATGGGCACGGCGGAGGAGTGCAGCACTTTCGCGACCCGTGATGCAGCCGGTGCGCAGTCCGGCGGTCCGGGCCAGGGTAAGACCCTGCCCGTCGTGTGCGCTAAAGGTTTTGATTTCGAGGGCGGTACCGTCGGTTTGCGAGAGCAAAGTGACGCTGCCGTCCGTCATCGTGCCGTCCACGTCCATGAGAAGCAGTTGAATTTGCGCGGCGCGCTTCTGGAGTGCGGAAGAGATCTGAAAACTGGCCATAGAAGCCTCCAGGGAACAAGCTGAATGAGAGTCTAAGCCTAAAGCTTTGTCGATCACAGACCAAACTACTCGTGCCTCGATGCACTATCTGCGATTTCAGGAATCGAATTGCCCTTGCCGAGGCGCTCTTCATCGGGTAGCGTATTTCCTGCTCGTGACAGGACTCCTCCGATGACCGACAAATGCCTCATGCTCTCCACCGTCTCTTCCCGGGAGGAAGCCAATACCCTGGCCTCCGAACTCGTCTCCCGGCGCTTGGCTGCCTGCGTCAACATCCTTGGACCGGTCTCCTCCGTCTACCATTGGCAGGGCGAGGTTGAGCACTCCGAAGAGTTCCTGCTCCTCATCAAATCCACCGAAGCCCAGCTCTCCCCAATCCAGGATGCGATTCGCGAGTTGCACTCCTACCAGGTTCCGGAGCTGATCTCCTTCTCCATCGAAGCTGGCTTGGAATCCTATCTCGCATGGATCGCCGCCTCTGTCCGCAAATCGTAATTCAGCATTCGCCTGGCTGGAACGTTTTGACTAACGATGTCAGGTGGTGACGGGAATTACTTGCGAGTCCCAATCAATTTTGCCGGAACGCCAGCAACAATCGAGAAGGGATCAACTGAGTGCGTGACAATGGCTCCAGCTCCGACCATGGCTCCAGCTCCGATGGTCACTCCTTTGAGGACCACCGCATTCGCCCCGATCCACACATCGTCTCCGACTATGATCTCGGCTGCCACTCCCGGCTGAACGCGCATCAAACCACGAGCGTCAGTGCCGTGGTCGTGGTCGACAAACCTGACACCTGAGGCGATCAGACAATCATTCCCAATCGTGATCCGCTGCGTAATGTTGAATTCACATCCAGAGCCAACGAATACATGATCTCCGACTACAATGGACGGCCCCTCTCGCCATATGTCGTCGAACTTGAAATACACGTCATGCTCCATCAAGCAATGGGAGCCGAGTCGCACCTGGTGCGGCCACGTGACATGCAAGGACGAAAAACTCGTCCCCGGCCCGATCTGCATTCCCTGCATACGCCAATATGCCGTCCTCAAAGGAAGCAACATGAGCGAGAGCACGCGTTCTCTAAGCCTGAAGCAGCATTTGTCCCGGAACTGGGTTGCGTTCATATGGGTGCGTTCATATCTGATGTAAACCGAACCGCTCTCACCGTCAACCGCACATAGTCCAACGAGTAGCCGCCTTCCTCGTGCCAGGTCTGCCTGGAGACCTCCTCCACAAACTCCCGCCGCAATCCTTCAGGAAGCTTCATCGCCGGCTGCCTCAGCACCACGGTCTCCAGGAATGCCTCGTAGCGCTCCCGGCGCTCGAAGCGCGGCACCACCGTATGCAGCTTAGCCTCACTCACCTCGAACCCCGCGGCCTCCATGCGCTCCCATGTCCGTGCCGGATCTTCAAAGTGCGGACCAAAATTCGGATCGTCTTCGCTGCTCTTCAGAAACTCGCGGAACCGACCCTGCTCCGCCGCCTGATGAGCCCGCGCATAAGTCTTGGCAAGATTCCCCACTCCCCCGAACTGAGCCACCAGCCAGCCTCCCGGCCGCAACGCCCGATGCAGTGACCGGAACATCGCCGCGTGATCCGCAACCCAGTGAAATACCGCGTTGCTGAAGATTCCATCCACCTTTTCAGCCAGCTTGAACTCCTCCAAACTGGCGTGCACAAACTCAACCCGTCCGCCAAATCCAGCCAGCCGTTGCCGTGCCTGTTCCAGCATCTTCGGAGAGAAATCCAGGGCCACCACTTCGCCGGAGGGTAGTTGTTTCAGCAATTCTTCCGTCAGCCGGCCGCTGCCGCACCCGGCGTCCAGCACTCGCTCATCGCTCTTCAGCCGCACCGTTCCCAGCAGGGCCATGCCCCACTCAAACATCGGGTCGGAGAGCTCGTCATAGGCCGCCGCGTTCCAGTCGGTCTCGCTCAATTCTCCACATCCCTCCCTAGATCGCTGCCAGCGCCTGCTCCAGGTCCGCCAAGATGTCGTCCACATCCTCAATGCCGACCGAGATGCGCACCATTCCATCCGTCAGCCCGATCTTTGCGCGACCCTCCTCGCCCAGCGCCGCATGAGTCATCGTCGCCGGATGCGAAATCAGCGTCTCCACCCCGCCCAGCGACTCGCCCAGCACGCACAGCTTCACCTGCTTCAGCATCCTCTTCGCATTCTCCAGAGACCCGGTATCCATCGTGATCATCGCGCCGAATCCACTCATCTGCCGCTTCGCCAGCTCATGCTGCGGATGCTCCGCCAATCCCGGATAGATCACCTTTGCCACTCGCGGATGCTTCTGCAGAAACTCGGCCACCACCCGTCCGTTCACGTCGTGCTGCCTCATCCGTACTGCCAGCGTCTTCACCCCGCGCAAAATCAGCCAGCTCTCAAACGGAGATAGAATCGCCCCCGAAGCCTTCTGAAGAAACGCCAGATCCGCCGCCTGCTCCATGGTCGAGCACACAATCACCCCACCCAATCCGTCGCTGTGCCCGTTCAAAAACTTCGTCGTCGAGTGCAGCACCATGTCCGCGCCCAACTCCAGCGGTCGCTGGAAATACGGCGACATAAACGTGTTATCCACAATTACCTCGGCGCCCTTTTCGTGGGCCACCGCGCTCACCTCCGCAATATCGGTGAGTTGCATCAGCGGGTTGGTCGGCGTCTCCAGGAACACGTAACGCGTGTTGCCTCGCATCGCCGCCGCCACCTTCTCCGCATGCCTCGTATCGACATACGTGAATGTAACGTCGAATTTCGCCATCACGTGGTCAAAAAATCGCGGAGTCCCTCCGTACAGGTTATCCCCGGCCACCACGTGATCTCCCGCCTTCATCATCTGGCAGAATGCGGTCACCGCCGCCATCCCGCTGGCAAACACGCGCGCCGCAAACCCGCCTTCCAGCGATGCCAGATTGGTCTCCAGCCGGTCTCTGGTCGGATTGGAAACCCGCGAATACTCATATCCCATCCGGGGCTTACCCAATTCGTCCTGCTGGTAGGTCGAGGTCGCATAGATCGGAACTCCCACCGCGCCCGTCAGCGCCTCCGGCTCCTGCCCATCGTGAATCGCCCGTGTTGAAAATCCTTTGCGCTCTGTCGTCATCGTCGCCTCTCGTCTGAAACTTCCTGCGGCTTTGGCGCCGCCGCGCTCTTGTAATTGAAAATGTCTTTCGAGAGATACCGCTCCGCCGAGTCCGGAATCAGCGTAACCACCCGCTTTCCCTGGCCGAGCCGTCGCGCGATTTTGATCGCACCGCACACATTCGATCCTGAACTGGAACCGCCCAGTATGCCCTCTTCCACAGCCAGCCGCCTCACCATCGCAAATGCCTCAACGTCGGGAATGATCACCGTTTCATCGCACACCGAGCGGTCGAATACCTCCGGAATGAAGCTCGCGCCAATTCCCTCCACGTCGTGCTCGCCCGGCCGTCTGTCCGCTGTACACCGAATTCTGCGTGTCGCTCAGCACCGCCAGAACCTCCGGATTCTGCTCCTTCAGGTAGCGTGCCACGCCGGTGAATGTCCCACCCGTCCCCGCGCCGCAGACGAACGCATCGATCTGCCCCTCTGTCTGCTCCCAGATCTCCCGTCCCGTCGTGTCGTGGTGGATCTGCGGATTCCCGGGATTCGAGAATTGCGCCGCAAACCAGAAGTGCTCGTTCTCATCCGCCAATTCCCTGGCCCGGCGGATCGCGCCTTCCATCCCATCTTCCGTCGGAGTCCGATAGACCTTGGCGCCAAAGCACTCCATCAGCATCACCTTTTCCCTGGAGAACTTTTCCGGCACAAAAAACACCACCTTGTAGCCTTTCTGTACTCCCACCAGCGCCAGCCCCACGCCGGTGTTGCCCGCCGTCGCCTCCACAATCGTGTCTCCCGGATGCAGCGCTCCCGCGCGCTCCGCCTGCTCGATCATGCCCAACGCCGCCCGATCCTTGACGCTGAACCCCGGAGTCAGTGCTTCCAGCTTTGCCCAGATCTCGGCAGCGCCTTCCGGCACAACGCTCTTCAACCGCACCATCGGCGTCGAACCAATCAACTCCAGAACACTGTCCACCACCCGCATCGAGCATTTCATCGCAAGTATTCCCTCAGCACGTCATCGAGACGCGAATAGTTCAGGCTAAGACCTCCGGCATGGCTGGTCAACCCCAACTCTGCTTGCCCAGCTCTGCGCGCAAAGAAAAGGCTCAAAGCCGCAGCTCCGAGCCTTCCATCTTTTTATCGCTTTTTTCCTTGTACTTGCGTGGCACTCTTACTCGCCGCAGGTGAGTTGCGCCGTGCCGGCCACAAAGCATCCGCCGCCGCATGCCGTAATGGCGTTGCAGCTGATCCCAAGTGGCGGGTCATCCGCCCATACCGTGTAGCTTCCGACTGCCCCGAGAGCGCACTGCGCAATCCCCGCCTGAGTGACCGAGATCGCAGTTGTGCTGCCCCCCTGGTAACAGGTACCCCAATGCGCCGCGAGCGGACTGACCGTGATCGGAGCCGCGTTGTAGTGGCCGGTCGCAACGAATGCCACTTGCCCATCCGGATAGTCGGTTGCGTTCGCCGCAGCAGGGCTTAGAGTGACCGCTTCCAGTTGACGGACTCCCGTCGAACTCGCGCCGCACGATAACGCAGCGAGCGAAAATGACGCGGCGACAACCAGCATGAGGAGAAAGAATCCGTTTCGGTGCTCGTGCAAGGCGCGCCTCCTCGGCGGCAAAGGTGCACATCACGTCGAGCCCATCCTAGCACTCACCAGCCAGTGCTTCTGCAAAATCCAGATACTCCGATAAGTCTCCGCCCAAACAGGAACTCTCTGAACGCTGCGAGTGTCGCTCGTCTCGCCTGTTTTATTTGCTCACCGACGCCGTCTGATTCCCGTTCGCGTAGTAGCCGCTGCGCGTCCGAACCGAAAGCTTCTTGTACCCCTTCGCTTCGGCGTCCACCTTTACCTGCCGGTAGCCGCCTTCGGTCTTCGGCGTCGAGGGTCTGTACCCGATCGTGTATTGGTTGCGGATGTCGTGCGCAATCTGCTGTGAGATGGCTTCCACTTCGTTCACATCCCCCGGGAAGAACGCCACGCCGCCCGTCTGCTCGGCCAGAATGCGCAATGCCCGCCGCGCTTTTTTCTCCCGTTCGTGTCCCAGCAATCCGATGGTGTAAACCGTCGGTCCCCCATCCACGGCAATCGCGCGAACCGCCTGTTCCAGCGTGTCGCGGCTCGCCGTATCCTCGCCGTCGGTCACCACCAGAATGATCTTTTTCTGTAGCTTCGCGCTCTTCATCAGATGGTCGCTGGTCGCTACCAAAGCGTCGTAGAGCGCGGTTCCGCCCCGCGACTCAATTCGTTCCAGCGCATCCCTCAGCAGCGGAACGCTCGCCCGTGTAATCCTGATCCAGGTAGTACTCATTGTTGAAATTGATGACACATACCTGATCCTGCGGATTACTCGCCCGCACCAGGTTCAGCGCCGCGGCGTTCACACTCGGACGCTTATCGCGCATCGAACCCGAGTTGTCGATCACAATCCCCAATGCCACCGGAATGTCTTCGCGGCGGAACGAGGTGATGCGTTGCGGCTTGCCATCCTCGAAGACCTGGAAAGCCGTCCGGTCCAGGCTTGTAACCGGATGCTGACGATCATCCACCACCGTTGCGTGCAGGGTCACCTCCTGCACTTCGGTCTTGAAGACGAACGTCCCATTGCTGGTCTTTTCCGCTTCCTGACCGCGCGGAACATTCACCGTATCGCCCGGCTGATTGGCCGGTTTCTCCCCGGATGCGGCGGGTTCCTGCTCGGTCTGCTTTGCCGGAGCCGATGCCTCAGGACTGACGCCCTCCGGCGGCAGCAGTACATCTCCGTTTTGCTGTCCGCTTCCACTCTGCTGGCGCGAACTCTGCGCCACCGCCACTCCGATGACCCCTGCAACCAGCAAAATCAGTGCTGCAATCCAAACTCTTCTTCGGTTATTCACTAGGAGCATAATACCCCGTCTTGGCGTACACCGAGAGTTGCGGCAACCCCTTCGGAGTGACCAGCTTTACCCGCAGCTTCCGCCACTTGCCGTTATGCGCCGGCTTGGTAGGCCTGTAGCCGAGCACGTATTGGTTCCGCAATTCCACTCCGATCTTCGTCGCCACGTCACTTAATTCATTCGGATTATCCACCGTAAACGTCCGCCCGCCGGTAACGTCGGTCACCTCGGCCAGCAACTGCGGCCCGAATCGTTCCTCATCGCTGCGCGGGTTTTGATCGAAGATCCCAATCGCATAAATCTGCACGTCGGCTTCCCGCACCATCGACTTGATTTCGTTCTCCGTGTAACGGCTCCGGTTGTCGCCGCCGTCGGAGATGATCAGCAGCGCTTTCTTCTGATGCTTGGCCTGGCGCATCTTTGCTATCCCCAGGTAAATCGCATCCAGCAGTGCCGTCCGCCCCTTCGGAACCGTATACAGCAGTTGCCCCTGCACCTGCTCCACATTGCTTGTAAAGTCGCTAATCAAGGTTGGCTTGTCGTTGAACGCAATCAGGAAAAATTCGTCTTCCGGATTCGCCGTCTTCAAAAACTGCACCACGGCATCGCGCGACTTCTCAATCTTGTTGGACATCGAGCCGCTCATGTCGAAGATTACACCCAAGGAAATCGGCGCGTCCTCATTCGAAAAGTATTGGATCGACTGTTTCTCTCCATTGTCCAGAAGGTTGAAGTTTTCCTTCTCCAGTCCCGTCACCAAGCGGTTCATCGGGTCCGTGATCGTCACTGGAACCAGCACCAAGTCCACATCCACCCGTATCGGCTTGGTGTGCGTGCGCAGACTCGGGTCCACCTCTGATTCCGCCGTAGCCGCCGAATTCGGATCGAACTTCGCCGTCTCCTCCGATTTCACCATCGGCTTCACGTGCACTTCATCGTAGGTCGATTCCGCTGGAATCTTGCTCTTCGAGGCCATCGCCGGGGGCAGCACCCCCTCGGAAGTCTGGCCCGCCGGAGCCGCTGGCTTGGCCGCCGTACTTTCCTGGCTCTGGGCCCCTGGCTTCTCCGCCATCGGCGTACCATCCCCGGAAGCCGTCGAGGTCGCGGCTGCTCCTGCCGTCTGCTTCGTTTCGGAGGGAACCGGCGGAGTAGCGCTCGACTGAGCCGCTCCCCCTCCCGTCTCCTGGGACTGTACTGAGGAACCGGAAGAGTTCGCCGCAGGCGCGCTCTGCCCGAGCAGCTTTGGCGCCGGGAGTGCAAGCGCCAGCAGCAGCACGGCCAGAATCGCAATCCGCACCCGGCGGAGCCTGCTGGCTACCCTGCCGTCTGCGGCCTCGTACCCGGAACTAACCTCGCGGAACATGGGGAACCTCACACTTCGCGTTCGGAATAAACTTTCTGGTGGCCCTGTGAGTCTCCCGCATTGCCGCCGTTGCCTTATCCTTGGGTACTTCGATGTGACAGAGGTCACGATGGTTACTCAAATGCTTTCGACAATATGTGCAATTCCATAGTTAGTTCCAAAATAAAATGCGCCAAGCCTAGCTGCCGCCACCAGACTCCCTCGCCACGGCGCCATCGGTGGGTGAGACAGGCGAGAGGAGCTCCACGGTAACTACCACGGCCGGAACTAAATAGATGAAGGTCACACAAACCCACATCAGGGCTCCCGCCAGCTCCTGGTCTCCCAGAGGAGAAATGCTGAACCGGCGCGGCGTGGCCAGGTACGACGGATAAACGACGCGATCGCAAAACGTAAGAAATGCGGAAAGTATGTCGCACGGTAACGTGGCGAGGAAAAGGTAAAGCGGAACGGACCATCGCAGGCCTCCCGCAATTCGCGGCCAGGGCTGTATCACCGGACGCCAGAAGAGAAGCCCCGCAGCCAAAAAACAGGCGCTCTCAACTTCATGCCAGCCGTGGGATCGCAACCCAAGTTCGAACGCAGCCGGCAGATGCCATCCGATCACGGCGGCCGTGGCGGCGAGCCAGCAGAATGCAGGGTTGGAAAGAAGTCGCCTGAGCCTCTGCGATGCCGGGAAGCCGGTCATCGAATTCAAAGCGCTGCCGATAAATCGCCGCCGGACCCCCTGCACGATGGGCAGAGCTGGCGCGCCCAGCAGAACCAGTGGTGCCCCTAGTGCCATGAGTAGAAGGTGTTTCACCATATGGATCGTGAGCAGCTCATGATCCAGCCGAGCAAGCGGCGACCCGACGGCGACCCAAATCGCAAACAGCCCGCCCATAAAAGCAGCAACTCGCCAAGCCGGTATCACGCCCGGAAAACCCTTGCGCAGCCGGTACCAGCCACGCAGGTAAATAGCCGCGGCCATCACGAGAGCGAGCGCAACCGGAATCGGAAAGGCGCTGCACGTGCATTGGGTTGCAGTCGGCATCGGAAACCTTGTCAGTGCGGGGACAACGCGGCGGGGCTCCGAGCTGCCACGTCGCGAGAGGCGTCATGCGCCGGTGCCTGTCCGGCCGGATGCAGCGTCTCCAGAAAGGCCACCAAGGCAGTAGTCTCGGCAGGCGATCAGGTTCTTCCCATAGGCCGGCATATTGCCGCCGCCCTGGATTACTTGGCGAATGAGTTGGTCCTGCGTGAGCCGCACCGCAACCCGGTCGAGCGCTGGTCCGCGTTTCCCGCCCTTGTCATCGAGCGCAGTGGCAGTTATGGCATTGTTTTGCCTGGAAGACGAGCGCGCCGCGACGCTCCAGAGCGCGTCCGTCCGTGCAGATATTCTGCCGGGATCGGCTGACTGCTCCACGCATTCATCACCGGACTCCACGGCGTATGCCGGCCTAAATTGGTCAACGTACCCAGAGCTACCGCCGTCAGCAGAATCGTGAGAACGGCAATCGGTCTGCGGCTCCAGCTCTTCTCGCCTTCGCCCGCCACAAACGGCAGCGCCAACAGACCTACGATGGCAACCGCCGGCACGATGAGCAATATCGGCGTTTCCGCTGATGGGGGCAAGAAGCGAAAGCAGCGCATAAATCCACAGGAAAAAGTAATCGGGACGCGGTGCGGTCTGAATAATCGTCGGGTCCGGCTGGCCACCTGGACCGAATGGGCCGGACAAGATGGCGCAGGCTGCGATCGCAAGAAGGATGAACCCGGAAAACAAGGCGTCCTTCCACACCGCGTAGGGCACGAACGGCTCGCCCTCCTTATGCGCCAGTTCGTGATACTCCTGAAGATAGGTAGCCCGTCGAACAATGCGTCCGGGCATCGGCCATTCGTTTATACCCAGCTTCAAAACCAGGAGCAGATGCAGGCTGACGAACCCGATCAGCAGTCCTGGGATTACGAATACGTGCAATGCGAAGAACCGTGAAAGTGTTGCGCCACCGATGATCGGCCCGCCTAGCAAGAGTTTCACCATCAGGGGCCCCACGACCGGCACGCGGCTTGAGATCGACGCTCCAATGCCCAATCCCCAGTAAGCATCTTGGTCAAAGCGAAGCACCTGACCGGTGAAGGCCATACCCAGCGTCATGAGAAGCAGAAAGATGCCCAATATCCAAGTCAGCTCCCGGGGGAATTTGTAAGCACCGAAAAGAAAGACCTGCACCATGTGAATCAGGACAATTGCAACCATGAAATTCGAGCCCCAGCCGTGCAAGGCGCGAACGAACCATCCGAGTGCGATTTGATGATTGAGGACCTGAAGGCTGTTCCAGGCTTCTCCGGCGGAAGGCACGTAAATCAGCGCCAGAAGAATGCCGGTGACAACTTGCAAACCAAACACCGTCAGCGCCGCACTGCCAAAGACATAAAACCAGCTTGCGGTCTCGCGTGGCACTGGGTGTTCGACGGTCTCGCGAATCGGCGCCCAAAGCTTAAGCCGTTGATCAAACCACGCACCGGTCTTTTCGATCAAGCGCATGCCCGCCTCCCCGCCCCGCCGTTCGCAGCGTTGGGACTACCCGGCGTCGGCATCTCTCCGGCCTGGATAAAAAGCTTTCCATCCTCCACCTTGTGGGGGTATTGGAACAATCCACGCTCCGGAGGCCCGGAAGCGCGCGAACCATCTTCGTAGTAGACACCCCCATGGCATGGGCACAGGAACAGGCCTGATTTCGGAAACCAGCGAACCGGACACCCGAGGTGCGCACAATTGATCGCAAAGACCTGGAAGCTCTGCCCGTCCACATTGCGAACCCAGCACGCGATATCCGCGGTTTGCCCGTCCCAGGGAGTCACGATGGGATTCCGGTAGCTGGCAAACCGGGTCTGCCCGGCAGGAAACTTCTCCAATCCTCCAAGCGAGACCCATGACTCGTCGCTCCTTTCGCCAATCGCCGGGGACAGAAGGTAGCGCAGGATTGGCACGCCGAGAATTGCCGCCACGAGCCCATTGAAAAGCAGTCCAAGTTTGAAGAGCATGGTGCGCCTGGACATTCCAGCTTCTAAGGGTTTGGAAGCGCTCTCCGTACCCGGCCTAATGTTTACGAGTTCATCTTGTGATGCCATGGGAGTCCTCGTTCAGCGCGGTTCGGGTTGGGATAGCTGGGCCTGGGACTTGCGGGCGCTGTGACGAGAGCCACGCCACCACGTCGGAGACCTCCTGCGCCGACATGGGCCTGCCAGGCACGTCCCCGCGCCAGTCAGGCGCGCCCAATTCAGGCCGTCCAGCAATCACGGTGGTCCGGAGGTATTGATCGCTCACCAGCGAGAGGTATGTCCCGTCCACAATCGAACTTGCTTGCTTGCCTCCTCTACCGTTCGGGCCATGGCAAGCGGAGCAGAACGTGGCATACACTTCGGCGCCGCGTTGTGGGTCGCCGGGGGCCTGCGCCGCATAAGGTGGCGGGTTGGCATCGCGGACGAGATCGGCCCGCGCCCAGGATCGAATCCCACGGACGAGACTGTCGATCTGCCGGTCGGTGAGCATTCCGCCCGCGCTCTCCGCGAAGGCCGGCATCGGCGTACCGGGTACTCCGTTCGAAGCCGTGCGGCGAATGGCCGCATCGTCGGCGATCGCCAGAAAAATTGGATCGCTCAGCGACGTGGTCGCTCCCCCCTTACCTCCAGGACCATGGCACCCGGAGCAGTTTTCTGCAAAGAGAACCTTAAAGTCCTCGATCTGGTTGGGAGCGGTTACCGGTGGTCCAGGCCGGCCGCTGGAACTGCTGCACGCCACACCCACCAGGACAGCAAAGGTCGCGAAGATCCAGTAAATGACCTTGTGCTTCATGGTTCTTCCCCTCTGTTCTTCTCGTCCATATATCCAGGCGATTCGACACCCGCACGCACCGCGAAAGGAAGATGCTGCCAGGTGCTCACCCGCATCTGTCGTGAAACCACGATGCCCGCAACCACGCCGAAGCCAATCTGGCAAACCACGAACCAGGGCCAAACTATCCGCTGGTTAAGCACAGGATTCACCGCTTCGAGAAAACTGTGCAGTAATCCGGACCACAGGATTGGCGCAATGAAGCCCCCCAGCAGAATTGGGCGGCGCGGGAACATCGGAAGCGTGGCGCCGTAAAGCAGTCCGACCAGTAAGGATGTCAGGAGATGAACAATCGTGGCGATGATCAAAGTATCCCAATGAAATGCGGAAATCTGCTGGGTGGTCACTCTTTCCGGAAAGAATCCAATCGCCAAAAGGTTGATCGGATACCAGATGCCGTACCGGCTGAAAACCCCGTACATCACAGCCAGAACAGCCATGACCACGCCTCCCGCCAAACCGCCCTTCACCCCTGCCGAAACCGGATAGATCTCCAGCGGCAGTCGCGCCCGATGTAACTCGCGATCCGCCCATTCGATCCGCGCCACCATGGGCCGCGTCGTCCTCACGGCTGCCACTTCCCCCAGGACCGGTACGGATTCATGCTTCTCGACTGGCAGCACCTCGCAAAACCAGCCGACCGATCCACAGACTGCCAGGATTGCGCCAAGAATGCTGACCGAGGCACTGGAGACCAGCCCCGCAAAGAGCAATGCGATGCCAAAAGCGAGAACAATCGGCCACGCTGTTGGTGCCGGCAGCTCCACCGCGGCCGCGCGCTTCGTTCCTGCCTCTGTCAATCGTTCCGCAGCCATTCTCACGAGTCCTTTCTTATCGTCCAGCTCCTTATCGTCCAACCACGTACACCACCGTGAAGACCACAACCCACACCGCATCCACGAAATGCCAGTAGAGCGACAACACATCGACGCGATAGGCGTGCTCTTGTTTCACTTCACCAAAAAGCGCAAACGCCATCACCGAAGAGAGACCAACCAGTCCTACAATCACGTGAAAGCCATGCAGTCCAACCAGCGAATAGTAGGTGGTCCCAAACAGGTTGGTGCTGATCGTCAATCCTTCCGCGTAGATCAGCCGATGCCACTCACTTGCCGTCCCGTAGAGAAAGGCGGCGCCCAATGCGATCGTCAGCAACCACCATGCCTTGAAACGTCCGATGTTCCCCTCGCGCAGGGCTCTGACGGCGAAGTGAATCGTCAGGCTGCTGGAAAGCAGACAGATGGTGTAAAAAATCGGAGCCTTAAGAACGTCACTTAGGCGTGGGGCCCGTCAAACTTTTGCCGATGTAAAACACATACGCGACGACAAAGATGGTGAAGATCGCAGACTCGGCGGCGATCAGGCCGAACATCGCCACCCGCCCGCGCTGCGGGAAAATCCCACTTCGATTCCTGGTTCGACCATCGTTGTGGATTTGGTATTCATCAGCGGCTCTCCACTACTCGTACTTCCAGTCCGGATCGTCAGGATGCTTCAGGTCCCACAGCGGACGGCTGCTTCTCACGGTTGGAATGACGGCGAAGTTGTACGGCGGAGGCGGTGAACTGGTGGACCATTCGAGCGTCCAGGCGTCCCACGGGTCGCTGCCGGCGGGCTTCCCCAGAAAGTACGACCGCACCAGGTTGTAAATGAACAAGAGGATGGCCACCGCTTGGAACGCTACCCCGATCGTGACGATCAGGTTCCATATCTCCCAGCCGCGTCCGGGCTCGTAGGTGTAGATTCGCCGCGGCATGCCCAGCAAGCCCGGAATATGCATGAAGTCAAAGGTCAGGTGAAACCCGATTACAAATAGCCAGAAGTGCCACCGGCCGAGCGTCTCGCTCAGCATTTTGCCCGTAACTTTCGGGTACCAGTAATAAAACGCGCCAAACAGCGCAAAGAGAATTCCACCGACGATGACATAGTGAAAATGTGCGACGACGAAATAGGAACCCGTGAGCTGCCAGTCCACCGGCGCTGAGCCCTGAATGATTCCGGTCAGGCCCGCGATCAGGAACTGGAACAAGAACGCAACGCAGAACAGCATCGGTGTTTTGAACTCAATCTTTCCTCCCCACATCGTGGCCAGCCAGTTGAAAATCTTGATCCCGGTGGGCACAGCAATCGCCATGGTCGAAAGCACGAAAAACCCGTTGCCATTCGCACTCATTCCGACGCTGAACATATGGTGTGCCCAGACGGACATGCTGATGAACCCGATGGCCACGCTGGCGGCCACCATAATCGGATACCCGAAGATAGCCTTGCGGGAAAACACAGGTATGATCTCCGAAACGAAGGCAAATGCCGGGAGAACAAGAACATAGACCTCCGGATGGCCGAACACCCAGAAGAAATGCATCCAGATCACCGCCGAGCCTCCCGCCTGCGTGTCAAAGAAGTGTCCGCCGAGGTACCTGTCGACCATCAGCATGAGTTGCGCAGCCGTCAGTGGGCTCACCGCCAGCACCACCAAGCCACCCATCACAAGGTTGAGCCACGCAAAAAGCGGCATCTTGCCCAGCGTCATACCGGGGCAGCGCATGCAGATGACGGTGGCAATAATGTTGATCGCAGTGCCGATGCTGCCGAACCCTGACACCAGTAAGCTCAAGGTCCAGTAATCAGTGCTGTGGCCCGGAGAGAACGGTAAGGAAGTCAGCGGCGCGTAAGCCCACCAACCAACGTCGGGAGCATTGCCCGCACCATACAATCCGTTGGCGCCCAGTAAGCTGAAATAGAGGAGCAGTCCGCCAAAAGCCATCAGCCAGAAACTGAAAGCATTCAGGCGGGGGAATGCCATGTCGCGCGCGCCAATCATCAGCGGGATAAGGTAATTGGCAAATCCGAACAGTACAGGCATGGCCACAAAGAAAATCATGGTGGTGCCATGCATGGTGAACATGCGGTTGAATACCTGCGGCGAAACGAAATCGTTGTGCGGGCGGATGAGTTGAATGCGCATGATGGTCGCTTCGATTCCGCCGATCACCAGAAAAAACAGCGCGTAAACGATGTACATAATGCCAAGCCGCTTGTGATCGACGGTCGTCACCCATTCATGAAGCGCATCGACGAAGGGACGAGACCCCGCGCTTATGCCCGGCAATGCAATGGAATCAGCGGCCATCCTATGTCCTCCTCGACCCGTCAGCGGAGCGTCTGCAAATATGCCGTCACCGCACTAATCTGCGGCTCGCTCAACCCCATGGCTGGCATCTTCGATCCAGGTTTAATCGCGTCCGGATCTCGAATCCACGACCGGAGATTATCCGGCGTATTCAGGGCCGCTCCGGAGGCGATGGTGTCGCGGCTCATCAGGTGCGTCAGATCTGGCCCGAAGCGCCCGTTAGCCACGGTGCCCGCAACCGCGTGACAGTTGATGCAGGCGGTGCTCTCGAATAGGCGCTTCCCTTCCGAGGCATTGTCCGCTGCGTGCGCCGGCTGACTTTGTTCCTGCGCCCAGCGATTGAACTCATCGCGCGGCTGGACGTAGACCCGCAAAAGCATTTTTGCGTGCTGCGCGCCACAATATTGAGCACACTGCCCCAGGTACAGCCCTGTCTGATGTGGATCGATCCAGATTCTGTTTTCGCGGTTCGGAATCAAGTCCGTCTTACCCGCCAGGCGAGGCACCCAGAAGCTGTGATCGGTATCCGCGGAAAGCAGTTTGATGAAAGTTGGCCCCGGGTGCGCTGGGTCGCTCACCGGGACGTGCAACTCGTTCGCGGTCACGATATTCAGCGCCGGATACCGAAACTCCCACCAGAACTGATGGCCGATGGCAACCACTTCCAGCGCATTGGCCGGCTCAGCCGCGTTCTGGATGCTTGCAATCACCTGCGCTGTCGCCATGAACAGCGCAACCACGATGAGAATCGGAATCACCGTCCACGCCAACTCCACCTGGCTGCTGCCGTAAACCTGTGGTGGCTCTTGGCCGTTGTCGTTTGCCCTTTTTCGGAAGCACACCACGGCATAGACCAGCAAGCCAAATACGACCACGAATATTGCCGTCGTAATTGCAAGTACAAACATGGAGAGGTCAAGGATCGAGCGGGCCGGAGTGGAGACTGGCGCAAAGATATTCGTCGGGCTCAACGGGACAGCGGACTGACCGAACCCGGCGGCCGCCGGCCACCCGAGTACCGCGGCAAGTACCGATGCTAGATGCCGCATATTGGTATTGTTCGCCCCCCGAGTCTGCATGCCGCGGTCTCCTTTCCGACGACCATTGGATTCGCGAACCTGGGCACTCAATGCTTCCGTGGTGTATCGATAAGGTGTATCGATAAGTGCCACTACGGTCGGTCAGCCTGTAGTTTCCACTTGCTTCGTCGAGGCAGCACTCAACAGCTTTTGCTCGAAGTTGTTTTGCTCTCGCTGTCTGAGTCGCTGTCCTGCTGCGCTACCGCACACGCCTTCGATAGCAAAAGTATTGAACTCAGCAGTAGCATCTCTCTTTTGCTGGTTCGTTGGGTATAAAGTGGCACGCTGGAGGAATCGGGTTGCACTGGCGCCACGGAAATTGCAAACACTCAGACCGGCAATCGGACGCGACCTTCGCGAGCATCTGCATTAGCGGGACCGGCTTCTCTAATTGAACGCAGCGACTTGCGATGTTCCCTTCAGGTGATTGATATGGAATCGTGCGAATGTTTGAGGTAAGTACCTATGAGTTCACCTGCATCCCGATCCCTTCTTCGTACCGGGTCCCCAGCCTCGATCACATCCTCCCGGGCGGTTTGACAAAAGACCGCATTTATCTGGTGAAGGGGGATCCCGGCACGGGAAAAACTACGCTGGCCAAACCGCCTGGTCACTATGGATTCTTCTGGGAATGGCTAAATCGTGGCGGAAAGCCGGATGCCAACGCCAGCCGGACATCAAAGCTCATTGCGCTTTGTCCGTCTTTGGACGCGTTCAAGAAACTGGCGATGGCGTTGCTCCTTCGCAGTCCGCTCCGCCACTGTCTTCGGTAAATCGACGGTTTCTGGAGGTGAATCGCCTCCCGGTCGTCTGAAATCTCCGTCTCCTTTGCCCCCCATTGCCGGGTGCTCTCTTTGACGAGAGCTGCATTGAGCTTCTGGAGCACGGCGGTCACATCGTCCGTCGTAGCCTCCCCCTCAACCGGCAAATTCTCCCCCTCGACGATGGAAGCGTCGAAGTAGTCTGGATATACCCGCTGACTCAGGATGTCCAAGGTCTCTTCGCCAAACCCCTCCATCTCGACCAGAATAATGTCGTCAACCTCGTCCGTCTCCTGCTTTCAGGCGAAATGCACCATGAAGTTCCTTGCGGTCAACAGTTCACAGACTTCAGCGTTTCCGACTTCATCGACGCTGAACCGGAGATGGAAGTGAGACTAGGGCGGTGGGCGTTCTCTCGTTAACTTCGAGGAACTCCCCCGTACTCGCGAACCAGCCTGCTCCGTATTCAGACGATGAGTTGGCCGCAATCGCCGCCAACTGCACCGCGAAGGAAAACGCGGCGCGGAAGGTTGAGCGGGAAATGTCGAAGCGGATTGCGGCGCTCGCAATGACCAGCAGAATCGGCGAACTGTTCGATGCAATCGTTACGGGAGTGACTCCACACGGCACTTTCGTTCGCGTGTTGCAGCCCCATGTAGAGGGATTGTTAGCGCTCGGGCAACGGAGAGTGGATGTTGGGGACAAGCTACGGGTGAAGCTGCTGAGCACGGATCTCCAGCGTGGATATTTTGATTTCGCGCGGGTCTAGGAGACTGGGACCGAAATCGTGACCTGCATTGAACACTGCATGCCAGCGTTGCGCCTGGCATCGGCCGCCGGGACGAAGCTCGCTGCAGCCCTTATTTCTCAGACACGCGTCGTTCTAGCATTTAGTCAGCACCGGCCGTAGAAGGGTTCATCGAGCGTTGGCCGTCCGGTGGCCATCGGACGCATGCAGACCGAGTACGCCACGGGAAGGGGCTACGAACTGGAGCGACACCTGTACCACTTATAGCCGGTCGCGAATGCCGCTACGGCGTTTGTGACCAGCATTGCGTGGCGGTCTGGGTAACCTATTGCCGTGCCGCACCTCCTGCTCTGCCGTCATGCAACTAACTTTTTGATTGTGAGCAAAAGAACACAGATGGGTGCGATTGGGTCATGCGATGCTTAGAGCTACAAAAGACTTCCTGTGCGTTGACGGATTATCGCACCCAGCCGCAGGAGAGCTTAAACCAGTCGCAACACTAAACATAAAGTCGGAGGAAGTTATGAAAAACGCAGTTTTGGCAATACCAACGGACGAAAACATTCTTACGTATGACAAAATTCTGGTGAGTGGGGTCAGACTCGGTGCAAAATGCGATCCGGCACAATCGGAAGCGAACCGCTTGTCGTACCGAGCCGATTGGCTAGGCATTCTAGCGGAATACGGATGGTCGGAAGATGAGTGGTTCAGAGCTGCGAGCGGTATTGCCGCATAAGGGTCATTCGCAACCGCCAGTAATATAAGCTGCCAAAGGCTACGCGCGGCGATGTCGATGTACGAGTTGATATTAGCCGTCGCGCCCTTTGTGCTGGTTCCCTAATAAAAAGCTATATGCCAAACAAAACGGAAAGCAATAACAGCCCAAAATGTCCGCGGTGTGGTGAGCCGATGATCCCCGGACTCCAACTGCTGCTGGATCAAACCGATTCTTCCTTTACCGAACTGGTTTAAAACTGTAATGAATGTACGTCTAATCGTTGAAACTTTCGCTCGACCGCCTTCATCCTGAACTCCACTAGTGGCGTCATCTTCTCCCTGCGACCTGTTGAAGCCCTTCAGCAGCGCCCATACGGCAGTACAGGTTCAGCAGCAAGAAAAACCGGGCCGAACCTGGTCTACTCTCCCTGAAAACTAGGCGGCGGACGCGGCCCTTGCATCCCGTCCTGTTGCCATAGTCACTTCCTTTTGATTTTTTCCTTTGGGTAGACCTGCCAGCGCGATTACTTATTCCGGCTTCCACAGCCGGAAACACGGATCATCGGCATACGCCTCATTATGCTTTTGGCTCTCGGCTTTCCAATCGGCCATCGGGAGCGGCCTATTGTCCGGCAGTCTGAAGAGCAGTTCCAGCCACTCTGTCTCGGCGATGATCAATTTGGCGGCCGCCTTGTTTCAGTACGTGGCCACCAGCGATGCACACCAGTCCCAGTCCGGCAATCAGAGCGGCAAGATGAGAAACAGCCAGGCGCCAGCGAGTTGTGAAACAACAAACAAATCGCCACGCAGATCAGCAACACGCCAGCGTCGACGCGACCGACAATTGCTGGCGAATGATCCAGAGTCACGCCAGCGCCTCAAGCATTACAAATGTGCCTTTGCGCTCTGCGGTGACTTTTCGCCGAGTAGGCAACGCAGCCCCTCGCCGCACATGGCCGGATTGAAGCATCGGTTGTCCGAGACACAAGCGGATTTCGTCGTGTCACCATTCTTCCAGCGCTTCACGAGGCCAGGTTCGCAAATTAACGGCCGGCAGAGGGCGATATAATCCGCAGTTCCTTCATCCACGAGGCGCTCAGCCACGTCTAGTGAACGGATCCCGCCCACGAGGACAAGCGGCATCCGCACGCTCTGTTTGAAACGCCGTGCGGCATTCCGGTAGTACGCTTCATTCTCTTTCGAGACATTGCCAAGACGTACAGGCTGATACTTGCTTGCCGCGCTGCCTGTGCCACCACTCAGTTCAATCGCATCCATCCCAGCTTTTTCTAACAGCGCCGAGAGTTCAAGCATGTCTTCGACCGAGAAGCCACCCACGACGAAATCCTCGGAGTTGAGCTTAATCAAAACTGGATAGTTTGGGCCAACGGCACGGCGTACGCTATGCAGTACCTCTAAAACCATACGACCCCGGTTCGCGAGTGCGCCGCCGCATTCGTCTTTCCGCTGATTGACCATCGGAGAGAGGAATTGACTCAAGAGATAACCATGAGCTGCGTGGATTTCAACAGCGTCAAAGCCGGCACGTTTTGCTCTAGCCGCAGCTTCACCAAAGGCGCCTACGACATGTTCGATATCTTCTTTGCTCATTTCCAGGCAGATCGCCTTGCCATTCTCGTGAACTGCCGATGGCCCTATAGCGTCCAAACCAGAGAGTTTTACGGCGGCTTGAGCCCCAGCGTGAGCAAGCTGAATGCAGATCTCGCCGCCGCACCGATGAACGGCTTCGGCCATTTGGGACAATTCAGGTAAGGTGTCGTCTTCATGAATTCCCATCTGCCATGGGCCAGCCTGTCCTTCTCGGCTGACATAACTGTCTCCTGTGATGATGAGGCCTACGCCTCCCTCAACGAGCTTTACCATCATGTTGGTAAGTCGGCTAGTGCAAGCTCCGTCCGTGGTGGCCATTCCCTCCCAAGTGGCAGAGCGAACAAACCGATTTGTCAAGCTCATGCCATTGATGAGGGTCGGTTCGAAAACAATGAAGATGCACACCAGCGCGAGATCAGACACAGGCGATTTGGTCAGACAAAACGGTAGTAGCAAGGCTATAGAAGGCGTTTTGTTTGCTCTGTTCGCCCTTGGCTGTCCCGGTAAGTTGTTTGTTTACTTGTATTTGATTGATCCTAAAGGTATGTAAAAAGTTCTGGCGGAGAGAGTGGGATTCGAACCCACGTTAGAGTTTCCCCTAAACACGCTTTCCAAGCGTGCGCCTTCAGCCACTCGGCCATCTCTCCGCTTTACCGGCAGGATTCGCTTACGCGAACATTTCTATTGTAGCTTACCCGGTCTCTCCCGTGGGCAGAGTACCGGAGCCATTCTGTGGATTACTCTTGGCGTTTGCCGTTTCCACATTATCTTCGTGAAGTATTCCCAGCTCCGCCTGCAGACGCAGAAGCCATCTGTGGTATCACGGGCGTCTCAACGGTGGGTGTTTCAGCTTTGAAGTTTTCCAGCAACCGATGGTGCATACAATAGAGCGCCAGTTCGAGGCGGTCGGAGATTCCCAGCTTGTCGTAAATTTTTCGCAGATAGTTTTTCACCACCTGCTCGGTGGTCCCAACCTCCTGCGCAATGTCTTTATTGCGCAAGCCCTGTGTCACCCCGGAAATAATCTGGAGTTCCTTCGTGCTCAGCTTCATCCTGCTGCGCGGCGAGGTCAGTTGCGAAGCCTGCGCCCGGTATGCCTCAATCACCCAGTTTATACCCCGGCTATCCAGCCAGGTCTCGCCCTCATGCACCTTGCGAATGCATCTTATGAGCAGATCGGGGCCAACCGAGCGTGTCACAATACCGCGTACTCCCCGTCTCAGGAATTCGACGGTCTCTTCTTCGGTCGGCTCGTTCATCACCAGCACGATCTTCAGCGCCGGAGCAATCGCCAGTAAATTGGTTATCACCTCACGCGGCGAATCGCTCAGCCCGCACTCAAACAAAATCAGGTCGGCTTCGTAACGCCCCACAGCGGTCAGTGCATTGGTGGCCGACTCCACCTGAGCCACGATACGGATATCGTCTTCGATGGCGAAGATTCGCCGCACCCCAACGCGAAAAATTGGCTCGCTGTCAGCCACGATTACGCGGATGGCTCCGGGCGAAGCTACGTCCGACTCTGGTTCCAGCTCTGGTGGGGCCTCATCGTTGGCCATGAAGGGTTCCCGCTCTCTTCGGAGTTCGTGTGCTTAGCTTAGCGGGAGATGTGGTATTCGTCAATGATGGCGCCGACCGCAATTCGCTCGCCGGCGGGGCTACAGCGCACCACTCGCCCGACGCACTCCACCTGCACATCTTTCTCCGAGCCCATCGTCTGGGCCGGCATACAGATCGAAAACTGAATCTTTGAGCCAACCGGGTAGTCGACTCCGCAGTGAATCAGAACTCCGCCGGCGGATATATCCTGGGTCTCCGCTTCGCCCCCGTCCTCCTGCTCGTGCAATTTAACGCTCAGGTGTAGCGGGAACCGCACGGAGCAACGTAGATCGGCACTCGCAGTTTTCACGTAGGTCAGCATAGGCGCTCGTCTCTAAAATGGAAAATTACCAAAGTGCCCACTAAAGGGCACTGCGCTCTGTGTCCCTCTGGTGACACCGGCACAGAGCATCCTTGCCGGCTAAAAGCGTGTTGTCTCCGTGAACTGGAAGCCTCCCACCCGCATCGCTGGCGCCACCATATCGAAAGCCTCCTCGCCGCAAGCCCGCACCGGTTTGCCTAAGTCCAATACTTGCCGCAACATCTGAACCACGCTCTGATTAAAACGAAAGTTTCTGATTCCCTTCCCGACCCGTCCATTCTGCACCACAAAAGTACCGTCCCGGGTCATCCCGGTGAGTATCTTCTCGTATGCATCCACCTCCCGGATGTACCACAAGCGAGTAACCAGCAGTCCGCGTTCCGTGCTCGCAATCATCTCCTGCACCGTTTTCGCCTCGCCTTGCGGAACCTTGAATACGATGTTTGCCGCGGCCTCTCCACCCTCGTTCGGCAGACTGAAGCCGTGCCCGGTAGCTTGTGCCCCGGCCAGTTTCTGTGCCAGCTCCGATCTGCCGATCCGCGCCGCCGTTCCCCGGGCCATGGCGACTTCGCGAACCATGCCATTTTCCACCAGCGTCAGTCCCTGCTTCCCCACGCCTTCACCGTCAAAACCCGGCCCGGTCTGCTCCGGATGGCGTACATCATCAGTAATCGAAATATTTTTTCCGAACAGCTCCGTCCCCAGCCGTCCGTTCAGGCATGAGCGCTGCTCCAACAGAGCCAGCCCACTGAAATCAGCCACCAGGAAGCCGATCAGATCGACTACCGCCGAGGGCTCCAGGATCACCGTGTACTTGCCCGGCGGCAACTCCACCGGCGACGCCGAGCGCAGCGCCTTCTCCGCCGCGATCTCAGCCAGCGCCCGCGCATCCAGCCGCCGCGCGCTCGTGTAGTTCTGCTTCTGCCAGCCAGAGCTGTCCGCTGCCTGCATCGTAACCGAAGCCTCGGCCAGCGTCTCCCGGTGCCAGCGCTCCACGCCATGCGAATTGAACAGCGCCTCAAAGCTCTCCGCGCACGAATAAGTTCCTGCCGCATTCAGCCCGTCGCGGTTGGCGACGGCAACCATGGACGCGACCTGTTGCGCCCGCTCGCCCGCACCCATAGCCGCCGTCTCGGCGCAATAGCGGTCCAGCTCCGGCGCGCTGCCCTGCTCCGCCGCCGTGAGCATCGGCAGCAGTTCCTTATCCTCTTCCTGCACCCACGTCAGCGCTTCCGCCTGCTGCACCACCCGCCGCAGTGCCTCCTCGTCCAGCCGGTTCGTGGTCGCGCGCGCCGTGCGTCCACCCATCTGCACCCGCACGGAAACCTCGCAGCCTTCTTCGCTCACGTTCTGCGTAATCGCGTTGTTGGCAAAGCGCGTCAGCGCCGAACGTCCGCCTTGCACCGTCACTTCCACATCGCTCGCCTGCGACGCCCGCCGCACCCGCTCGAAGATCTCTCTGCACCGTTCTTTGTCCAGCGATCCATTTACATTCATCATCTTCCCCGAACGCCGTACTGCCTCCACCTTGTTCTTATCGAACCTGAGGTCACTCGCTCCTAATTCCGGTACGCTCCGCCCACCTTCACCTGCCGGAAGCGCGCCGGAGCCGCACCGTGTCCTGTGCCCATGCCCTGCTCCGGCTGTCCCTTGCCGCAGTTTGGAGTTCCCCACAGCGTCCAGTGCCGCCGGTCGCAGATCGCATCCATCGAGTTCCAGAACTCCGTGCTTATCCCCGAGTACGATGGATTGCGCAGCATCCGCCCCAGCTTGCCGCCCTTGATCTCCCACGCCGCCTCGCAGCCAAATTGGAAGTTGTAGCGCTTGTCGTCGATTGACCAGGAGCGATTGGTCTCCATGTAGATTCCATCATCGGTCGAGCCGATCAACTCGTCGAAACTCAACGCCTCGTGTCCTGGCAGGATGCTCACGTTGCTCATCCGCACAATCGGCACCCGCGCCCATCCGGCGGCCCGCATGTGCCCGCCCGAGCGGCTACGCCCGATCATCGCCGCCGTATCGCGCGACGATAGATAGCCCTCGAACCGCCCCTTCGTAATGATCGGAACGCACTGCGCCCCCACGCCCTCATCGTCGTAAAGAAACGTTCCCAGCCCCGGCCCGTGCTCCGGGCGAGCATCGGCCACCACGTTCACCAGCTCGCTCCCATAACGCAGCGTGTGCAGCTTATCGAGGGTGAGGAAGGAAGTACCGGCGAAGTTCGCCTCATATCCCAGCACCCGGTCCAGCTCAATCGGATGCCCGATCGACTCATGAATCTGCAATCCCAGTTGCGACGAATCCAGCACCAGGTCGCAGCATCTCTCGGGACACTGCGGAGCCTTCAGCAGCGCGACGCACTCTCGCGCCACCCGCTCCGCATTCTCCAGCAGGCGAAGCTCTCCGATCAGCTCGTACCCTTTGTTCTGGTACTGCCCGCCAAACGAATTCGGATACGAGCGTACCTGGATCGAGTCGCCTTCGAAGGCGTGCGCTGCAAATCCCGCCCCCGTGGTGGTCCGCGTCTGATGAATCACCGCGCCCTCCGAGCTATAAAACCACTGCTCGTAGCGACGGAAAATCATGCTGGTCTCCGCCAGGGTCACGCCCTCCACCACCGTCAAGGTCTCGTCGATCTTGCGCAGCAGTTCGAACTTTTCCTCCATCGGCACCGTAAAAGGATCGATCTGGCAAGGTGAACTCCACTTCGCCACCGCCGGAGCTTCATCCACCAGTCGCACCGGCTCACGCTGCACCCGTGCCGATGCCTTGGCAATCTCCACCGCCAGCGCCGCGCAGCGCTCCACGCCCATGCGCGTCAACTCCTGGGTAGCGGCAAAGCCCCAGCCGCCATCGGCCAGCACCCGCACTCCAATCCCCAGCGACTCGCCCTCCGATGCCACCGCGACCCGTCCGTTCCGGGTTCCCAGCGAACGCGTGTGCTCATTCACAATCCGCGCCTCGGCATGGCTTGCCCCCAGTGCCACGGCCATTCCCAACGCCCAATCCGCAATCTGTTTCATCGCCACTCCCACCGCGCTCGAGGCGGCCCGCCAATTCTATTCCTTCCGCGTTGCCCGGAAGACCGCACCCAACAAATTCTTCCGTGCCCCACTCTGATCTAAACCATTTTCAGAGTAGGCATCGCCCGAAGGTGCGCCATATTTGCCGTAATTAGCAAATATGGGTTCGCAGGGGTAGCGGATACACCAACCCTGCAACCGCCCTAAGCCGTCCGCAGCCCACGCCCTCGCGCCACCTGAAGAGCAAACAAAAAGCCGCGATTCGCTCGCGGCCCACACCACTGCTCTTCCGTCCGAAATCCGATTCGCCAGCGGGAGATCGTCAGCTCTACTGCTTTTCCATTCCGTGCGGGGTAAACGTGATCGTCGCCGGATGCCCCTCCGTGCCCAGTGTTCCTGCCGGTTTGCCGTTATAGGTCACCGACAATCCCGCCGGATTCCCCACCACCAGCGTCAGCTTTTCGTTGGCCTTGTAGCTCCGGGTGCGCGCCTCCGGTTTCTCCGGGTCGAGCGTCAGGGTCTCCACCGTCTTGCCGTCGCTGCGTACGCTGATCCATGCCCGTGCGGTGGCGGAGATGGAAATCTCCACCGGGGCCGAAGACTTCTCCAACCCAACCGGCGACGTTCCCCCAGTTGCAACCGGCTGCGCGGAACTCACACTCTGACCGGCATTTTGCGCGTTCTGCGGCACCCCTTGTGTCACGCTTGGTGCCACACCTTGCCCCGAATTTTGTCCTGCGCCCTGGTTTGCGTTTTGAGCCGCGCTTTGTGGTGCGTTCTGCGGCGCAATCTGAGTAGCATTCAACCCCGCGCCGCCGTCCGTCGTGTTCCCCGCCGCCACTGACGGCGAAGCCGGAGCCGCCTGGTTCGTCCCTGAATTCTCTGCCGCCTGCTGTGCCGCTGCGTGTTCCCGGGAATCCTTGAGCCGTTCCTTCAGCCACACTCCGCCCATTGCCAGCGCCACAATCAAGGCAATGATGCCTGCCACTGTTGCCGCGCTCGGCCCCCGATCCCGTGCCCCTTGGTGGGCGGCAGAAACCTGGGTGGACAGCGCCTGCATATCGATTTCCGGGGCTGCCACCTTGGCCGCCGCCAGATACTCGGCTACGGTCTTCTCTTCGTCCAGCCCCACGCAGCGCGCATACGCCCGCACGAAGCCCTTGTTAAAGACACCGCCGGGCAGCAGGTCAAAGCGCTCGTCCTCCAGCGCCTGCAACGCTCTGGAGCTGACTTTGGTTGTGGCCGCAACCTCTTGCAGCGTGATGTTGCGCGCCTCCCGTGCCTGGCGCAGATTTTGTCCAAACAATGCCACGTCGTTCGCCCCTCGCCCGGTCACCCACGCTCGAAACTGCACTTTCCCAGGCGGCGCACGGCACTGATGCGTACTGCGCTCGATGAATGTAAATGCAGTCCTGCGGTCAACCAGCAGCTCTGACGGTCATCATAGAAATGCTGACAACGCAAGTCAAACCCGAGCACTTCCAATTGTAACGGCGGAGTGCGCGCCGCACCAAGTTCGCCAATCCCCAAAAGCTCGCGCTGGCGGCATCATCCCTCTAGGCCGATAAACATCCGCCGGTCTATAATGAAGGCACTCTTAAGCATCAGTATTTCAGGGCAAATGTGATGACCGAACCGCTACGGCCGGCCGCAGTCAGCCAGTCTAAACCAGAACTGGCCATCCTCCATGACGTCGCCAAGGCGCTGACGTCTTCCCTGAACCTCGACTCCATTCTCCAGACCATCATGGAAAAGGTCGCCGCCTACTTCCAGCCTGACACCTGGAGTCTGCTCATGACCGACGACGAGCATCACGAACTCTACTTCGCCATCGCCATCGGAGACGCCAGCGAGTCCCTCAAGTCCGTCCGCCTGCGCATCGGCGAGGGCATTGCCGGATGGGTCGCCAAACACGGTGAGCCGCTCGTCGTCCCTGACGTTGCCAAGGATGAGCGCTTCGCCTCGCGCATCGACCAGATGACCCAGTGGAAGACCCGTTCCATCCTCTGCGTCCCGCTCTCCTCCAAAGAGAAAGTTCTCGGCGTCATCCAGCTCATCAACGTCGATATGTCCACCTTCGGCAGCGATCAGTTCATGCTTCTCCAGGCCCTGGCTGACTATGCCGCCATCGCCATTGACAATGCCCGCGCCGTCGAGAAAATTCAGGAACTGACCATTACCGACGACTGCACCGGACTCTACAACGCGCGTCATCTCTACAGCACCATCGAGTCCGAGGTCTATCGCTCCAACCGCTTCGGCTACGAGTTCAGCGTCCTGTTCCTCGACCTCGACCGCTTCAAGTTGGTCAATGACAATTACGGACACCTCGTCGGCAGCCGCCTCCTCTATGAAATCGGCACCACCATCAAGAGCCGACTCCGCCTCATCGACTACGCTTTCCGCTACGGCGGCGATGAATTCGTCGTCCTGCTACCCCAGACCTGCAAAAAGTCCTCGCTCGTCGTCGCCCGCCGCCTGCGAGACATCCTGCGCACCACCCAGTTCCACATGGGCGAGGGCCTCGATCTCAATGTCCGCGCCAGCATGGGGGTAGCCAGCTTTCCCGACGACGCCAAAAACGCCCACGACCTCATTCGCCAGGCCGACGAGATGATGTACACCATCAAAAACACCACCCGTGACGCCATCGCCGTCTGCGGCCAAGGCACCATCCTCTAGCGCCAACTTTCAGCGCCGGGCAGAAACTTATCGCCGCGACCGCGTTATCCGTTCTTCGCTCTGCCGCCAAAATTCCCACGTGTGGGCGGCGCCGCTTCGGCCATAATCAGATATTGCAACATTCATCTTCGGTTGCAGAAATCGTCGGTTGGAGAAAGAGGTTCCCGTGCGCCGTTCCGTTGGTTTTCTGATTCCTGTTTCTTTGCTCCTGGTCGTCGTCTTCGGCGCAATGGCCTACGCGCAACTCCCTGCTCCGGCGGCCGCCCCCAGCCCCGTCCGCCACGGCCTGCTCGCGCTCGATGAAGATCTCCAGGCGCTGGCCAAGCGCGTCGGCCCATCGGTGGTAACCATCGAAGTCACCGGTCTCACCACGGTGCAGGACCCTGCCACGCGGCAGACGAATATCGCCAAGGAGCAGGGACTCGGCTCCGGCATCATTGTCGATCCCACGGGCTACATCCTGACCAACGCCCATGTCGTCGAGCACGCAACCTCCGTCTTTGTTCTGGTATTCCGCCATCGCAACCCGCAGACTGGCGGCATTGAAAACGCCGAGCGCTTTTCCGCCAAGGTCCTGGGCCGCGACTCGCTCACCGATCTTGCCCTGCTCAAGGTCGAAACCACCGGCTTGCCGGCGCTCACCCTGGCCGACTCCGACCAGGTGCATGTCGGCCAGCTTGCGCTCGCCTTCGGCAGCCCCCTCGGCCTTGAGAACACGGTGACAATGGGCGTCATCAGCGCCACCCAGCGCCAGCTCAACAGCGCCACTCCCGTGGTTTACCTGCAAACCGACGCAGCCATCAATCCCGGCAACTCCGGCGGGCCGCTGGTCGATATCAATGGCGATGTCATCGGCATGAATTCCATGATCGCCTCGCAGTCGGGCGGCAGCGAGGGCGTGGGATTCTCAATTCCCTCCAACATGATCCGCATTGTCTACGACCAGTTGCGCAAGCAGGGACACGTGCGCCGCGGAGCCATCGGCATTGTCGCTCGTGAAATCACCCCAACCCTCGCCAGTGGTCTCGGCCTCGCCAGCCCCACCGGAGTCATCCTCGAAGACGTGTTGCCGGGCTCTTCCGCCGACCGCTCGGGCCTGCATCAGGGAGACATTTTGCTGGCCGTCGACGGCAAGGTATTTCAAGATGCGCGCGCTCTCTCGATCCTGCTCTTCCAGAAAGCAGTAGGCGACGTGACCTCGTTCAAGATCCAGCGCGGCACGGCAGTGCTCACCGTGAAGGTTCCGGTAACCGAGCGCCCCGGCGACCCGGAGAGCATTCTCGATCCCACCCAGTCGGCCGGCAACATTGTCCTCAAGCTGGGAATCGTCGGCCTTCAGATTACGGATTCAGTCGCCCAGTTGATTCCTCCCACGCGCGCGTCAGGAGGTATTCTGGTGACCGCCCTAACCGCCGGAGGCAACGCCTCGCTCTTCGGTCTGCAACCCGGCGACGTGCTGCACGCGCTGAATCGCACCCCGCTCGATACCCTGGAAACTCTGCGCAAGGCCCTCGCCGCACTAAAGCCCGGAGATCCGGTGGTCATCAGCATCGAGCGCGGCGGTCAACTCAACTACATCGCCTTTGACAACCCCGAATAGCCACTCCAGAGTAGCCAATCCAGAGCAGTCGGCTCGCCCCATTACGGAGCGCGCTGCCTGTGTCATACTTCCCGCATTGTGCGCCCTCATCTGGCCACCTTCGTTGAGGATTACCGCCGTCATGGCACCCAGAGGGCCGTGGTCGTCCATCGTGGCAATCGCCGCCAGCTCTCCACCTACGCCGATCTTGCCAACCTCTCCCAGCGCTTCGCCGCCGAGCTGATGCGCCGCCAGATCGTCGCTGGTGACCGCGTCGTGCTCTGGGGACAAAACAGCGCGGAGTGGATTGCCGCATTCTTCGGCTGCGTCCTGCGCGGCGTGCTTGTGGTTCCCTTGGATGCCGCGGGCGGCCTTGATTTCGCCCAGCGCGTCATCGCCGAAACCGCGCCGCGCCTGCTTGCCGGAGACGAAGCTCTGCTCGCCCGCCTCCCCACCGGCATCCCCCGCCTCACCCTTGAAGATTTGGCCGCCGCACTTCCCTTCCCACTGCCTCACGCTTCGTTGGCTGAGCCCAGCCTCGGCCCGGATACGCCACTGCAGATTCTCTTCACCTCCGGCACAACTTCGGAACCCAAAGGCATCGTCCACACCCACGGCAACGTACTTGCCAGCCTTGATCCCATCGAGCGCGAGATGCAGAAGTATCTGCGCTACGAGCGCCTCTTCCATCCCCTGCGCTTCCTGCACACCCTGCCTCTCAGCCATGTCTTCGGACAATTCATGGGTCTCTGGATACCTCCCCTGCTCGCCGCCGAAGTGCACTTCGAAACTCGTCTCCAGGCGCCGCGCCTGCTGGAGTTGATCCACCGCCATCGCATCTCCGTGCTGGCGGCGGTGCCGCGCGTCCTCGATCTGCTCAAGTCGCATCTCGAACAGCGCTTTCCCGCTCTTCCGTCGCGGCTGGACTCCGCCCGCGACCAGCGCATCTGGCATCGCTGGTGGAAATTCCGCGACGTGCATCGCCAGTTCGGCTTCAAGTTCTGGGCCTTTGTCTCGGGCGGAGCCTCTCTGCCAACGCCGGTCGAGCGCTTCTGGAATGACCTCGGCTTTGCCCTCATCCAAGGCTATGGCATGACCGAAACCACCGCCCTCATCACCCTCAATCATCCCTTTCACATCGGTCAGGGAAGCATCGGCAAGCCACTCCCGGGGCGTGAGGTCCGCATCGCCGACGATGGCGAAATCCTGGTGCGCGGCGAAATGGTAGCCGCCGCCCGCTGGCAGAATGGCCGCATGAATACTCTCCCCGATCCTTGGCTTGCCACCGGCGATCTGGTCGAGCAGGACGGCGACGGGCAGCTTCGCTTCCTCGG
Source organism: uncultured Acidobacteriota bacterium (assembly GCA_963779365.1). Lineage (GTDB taxonomy): Bacteria > Acidobacteriota > Terriglobia > Terriglobales > Acidobacteriaceae > TOLSYN. The sequence continues at coordinate 81,900 of CAVZYB010000030.1, forward strand.
TCGCAAGAGCGAAACCATCGTGACCGCAGCGGGGCTCAACGTCCACCCTGAAGATGTGGAGGCAGCGCTGAACCGGCAGCCCGGCGTGGCAGCCGCCGCCGTGGTTCCGCTAGACACCGCCACCGGAACCGTTCCTGCCGCCGCCCTGATTTTTCGTGGCACCCCGGAGCAGGCCCAGTCGGCGATTGACGCGGCCAACGCCAGCCTCGCGGAGTACCAACGCGTCTACCGCTGGAAGCTATGGCCGCAACTCGACTTTCCCCGCACCGCCATCGGCAAAATCCAGCGCCGGACCATTGCCCAGTGGATCGCCGCCCAGCTTGCCGATCCCGATCAGCTCAACGCCCATGGTATCGACGTACAGGGCAACGTACCAGGAGGCAGCATAGAAAGCGGCGAAGTGTCCCTCGCCGCGCCCGACCCGATGTCCGCTCTCATCGCAGCCGTCACCCGAGCCCAACCGTCAACGCTCCACGACAATGCCCGCCTTGACCGCGACTTGCATCTCGATAGCCTCGCACGCGTCCAGCTCCAGACCGAGCTAGAGCAGCGCCTCGGCGTCACCCTTGGCGACGAGGAGTTCGAGCAGCTCGCGACCCTCGGCCAACTGCGCGCCCGACTCGGCTTTGCTCCATCCCCTGGTGGCCCACATCCATCCGTTGGTGGCCCACATCCGCCCGCTGTTGGCGAATGTGGGAATGCCGAGAATCCTGCGGCCAGCCCCCTTCCATCGGCCCTCGGCGAAAGTACGAGCTCGCCGTCAGAGGCTCAGCGCGAACCCCTCCGCTTCCTCTATCCGCGCTGGCCCTGGTGGCCCGCTGTCCAAGCCATCCGCGTGCTCTTTCAGGAGGCCGTGATGCGCCCGTTGATCTGGCTGCTCGCCGCCCCGGCCGTGACACGCGAATCCGAGCAGCGCCTTCCCGAGCAGCCTCTGCTGCTAATTGCCAACCACGTCACCGCCTTTGACGCTCCTCTGGTTCTCTATGCCCTGCCTGCTGCCGTGCGCCGCCGGGTTGCCATCGCCACCGCCGGTGAGATGCTGGTCGATTGGCGGCACGCACGCCACCAGCGAAACTGGCTGCTGAACCTTCTGGCGCCCTTTGAGTACTGGCTCGTCACCGCGCTCTTCAATGTCTTCCCGCTGCCGCGTAGCGCCGGATTCCGGCGCAGCTTCGCCCACGCCGGCGAGGCCATGGACCATGGCTATCACGTACTCGTCTTCCCCGAAGGCCAGATGTCCCCGGACGGCTCCTTGCTGCCCTTCCGTGCCGGCATCGGACTGCTCGCCCGCGAATCGAAGGCCAGGATTCTACCGGTTGCGCTGCAGGGCCTCGGCGAACTCAAGCAGCGCAAGCGGCGCTGGTTCCGCTCCCACACTCTGCAAATCCGCGTCGGCAAGACCATCGAACCCGCCACGCAACTCGCACCTGAGGAACTCGCCGAGCTCCTTCACCATGCCCTCGCCGGTCTGCTGCAACGGGAACGGTAACCCGCGGGCTGCCGGAAGGCGTGTATTTCCGAGTTACTCCCTGGCGTGCTTGCCGGCCGCAAACCGATCTTCTTCCGCGCGCAGCTCCTCCGGCGTGTTCACGTTCGTCCACCCGTCCGCCAGCTCCTCCGGGGGTTCCACCACCACCGCCCGCGAGAGCCCGAGCAGCACCTTGGGACTCACAAATTGCTCGCCGTCCGCCCGTGCCAGCCGCTCCAGCCGCTCCAGTGCCTGCGGTTCATACAGCGCCAGCGTAGGGCAGGTGTGCCCATCGCCCTGCTTCGGAATCACCGCCCACCGCCCCGGCTTCCGCTGCCCGGCCAGCCACTCAATGTGCTCCGCCCGCAGCCACGGATGATCGCACGCGGCCACGATCCAGGCCGCCTCCGGAGCCCAGCGATGCGCCGCGATCAGCCCCGCTCCCGGCCCGGCAAAGCCCGGCGAATCAGGCAATTGCCCCAGCCCGAGCAGCGCTTCCGGCAACCCACCTGCTCCCAGTACCACGGTTCTGTCGGCGCCCAGGCCCGCCCCCAACGCCGCCGCCGCAATTCCGGCCAGCGGGCGTCCCCCAACCCGCAGTAGCTGCTTGGGCGAACCCATGCGAGAGCTGTTGCCCCCGATCAACAACCCTCCGTAGAGCGGCCTCGCCTTCCACGTCACCGGCAGCCACCGGTCGATATAATCCAAAAACGCCGCCAGCCGGTCGCTATTCCACGCCAGCGTCGCGACGATGTTCGCAACCCCCTCCGGCGCTGCCAAACGCTCCGCCTTGCCCAGCCAAAACTTCGGCAGAGGCGTATCCTTGTGCCCTTCCACCAACAGCAGATCGTGATCGCAGCCCAGCCGCGCCAGCGTGGCGCCAAGCGGCAGCGTCGCCTCCCCTGCCCGCCGCTCAAACTGCTCCTGCTGTCCGCTCAACACAATCGTGGCTCCCGCGCGAAACAGCCGGTCGGAATCCTTTCCTGCCCTGTCCACCACAAAGCCGTGAGCGTCATGCTTTACCACGGCGACGGCCAGTCCGCGCGCCATCAGCCGGGGAATGGCCGACTCCAGCAGCGTGGTTTTTCCCGAGCCGGAAAACCCGCACACGGCCAGCACCGGGGCGCCGTATCCGTGTACGGCGTCGCCGCTCATTCGCACTTGCCCTGATTCACTCATGCAGTCATACCTGAATCGCGCATTTCCGCACTCCGCCTCCAGAGTACCAAGCCGACCTCAAGCAGAGCACGCGCGCCCTGAATCGGATTCTTCTGTTTTCCGCTCTCGATCCTTGAGCGCGCGCGGCGCATCCCTGATAATTGAAGAGCATGATTTCTCCAGTCGCCGGAAGCCATTCACCCTCGCGCACCGCCAGCCTGATCTTCGTCATCGCCCTTGCCCTCGTCTCCCCGGCGCTGGCCAGCCCGCCCGATGGCGGCGAGCCGAAGGCGAACGATCTGCTCCGTCAAGCGGTCGCCAACGAAAAGCTCGGCGCACAGGACAATTACTACGCCTGGGCCGACCGCGTGCAAAAACCGCGCGGCTCGGTAACCAAGCTCATGGTCAACACCCCCCAGGGAATGTTGGCTCGTGTCATCGCGTTCAACGACCGTGCCTTGACCCCGGAGGAGCGCCGCCAGGACGACGAGCGCACCCGCCATCTCCTCGATCCTGAAAAGATGCGCGAAAAAGCCAGGAAGCAGCAAGAGGATCAACAACACATCGAGCGCCTCTTATTCGCCCTTGCCGATGCCTTTCAGTGCGAGTACTCGCCCTCCGGCCATGAGGATCGCAACCTCCGCCTGGAGTGTTCGCCCAATCCAAAGTTCTCCCCCCCGAACTACGAGTCCCAGGTCTTGCAGGGAATGAAGGCCATAATGCTGATCGACCGCGAAGATAAGCGCATCGCTCGCATCGAGGGAACGCTCTTCAAGGATGTCACCTTCGGCTGGGGCTTCATCGGCAGGCTCAATCACGGAGGCCACATTGAAATCACTCAATCCAGAGTAGTGGGCAAGCACTGGGGTATCACCTCGATGCAGTTGACCTTCGAGGGTCGCGTCATCGTCGTCAAGCCGCTGACCATTCAAGAGACCCAGACTTCGTGGGACTATCGCCCGGTACCCCGAATGACCGTCGAACAGGCTCTGGAGTTTCTCCGCAACAGCCCCGCTCAGCCCCCGCCGTTCGATTCCGGTACACAGCACAAGAGCCCGGTGGCTATCCCGGGCTCTCATGCCGCAGCTATCCTGCGCTAAGTTGCCCTAGTATGCCCAGAACGGGCCTGCGGGAACCCCACTCGGCGCAGCCACGTTCCAGATCGCCGTGTAGACATTCCGCCCGTAGAAGAACGGCAACCCCCAATCGAAATACCCGTCCGCCGCCTCGTCAACAGAACTCAGCGTTCCCGTTGAGTTCGGCCCCGCCAGATCGCTGAAAGCGTTGAAACTGGCATTACTGAAGAGTGTGTTGGCGTTGCTTACGTTGAACGCTACCCCGCGACTGTTGCCCCCGGTTGCTTCGTTGACGGCGTTAAGCGTCTCGGTGGCGGTGGGGCAGTACCAGTCTCCGCAGTTTGGTATCCCCGATTGTGGTTGGTCGAGGAAGAAGTAACCGTTCGAGCCGCTGTCCAGGAAACTGCCGAACGTGAATCCACCATTTGCAATGAGCGTGGTGTTTTCTGCCGCATTCGGGTAAGACACTCCGTTGTACACGGTGGTAAATCCCGACCACGCCGGATCATTAATATTGGAGTCCAGCGTCAGGACCACCGCGCTGCCCAACCCATTGTTGGATTCGGTACCGATGCCGAAGACCATCGACCCTTGCCCTGCGGCGACGCCCGTTGACCCGCCGACGGGAACCGCCGGTAGCTCAAGGATCACGCCATTGTTGTCCGTGGCAAACAGCGACACGGGGTTGCGAACCTGCTCATTGAGCGGCACCGCGAGGCGCCGGGGAATCGCTGCAGGTCGAGCCCGTACAGGTGTAGTACATCCCCGGAGGCGCTGTGGTGGGAGAAACGCATCCGTTGGTGTACCCGATGGCGTCGCAATCATACTGATAATTGCCTACCCCGAGCCGGCCATTCTCGCCCAATTGATCGACTGTATCCTCCTCCGTTCCCGTGCAGTCGGCCGGTACCGTTGGCGCCGAGGGATCGCCCACCACGTGGATCGGCACCGATACTCGCCACCTCGCTGTTATTGCTGGTTCCGCCCATCTTTACGTCGGCGGATTTCACCGTACCCCAGAAGAAGGTGCCATCCAGGAATGCCACGCACTCTGCAACCGGCGCGCCCGTGTTGACATTCTCACGCGCAAATTGGCCATGTCGAGAGTCAAGCGATGCCGGAATCCTTAACCCAGTCGAACCGGTGTCCACCGAAACGTGATCGATGGTCACGCAATTCGTCGTGCCCGGAGCGCAGACGACCACGGTGGTATACGGCACGTTGGTAGTGGCTTCGCCCGCAACCGGACCGGCATCCACAATCAGCGGCGCGACGTTGTTGCCGGGGGTAGCAATCGTGTTGCCACCGGCCGTCGAGGTGCCGCCCGGACTGGTGCCGCCACCGCCCGTGCCGCCGGTGTTGCCGCTACCGGTACTGCTACTGCTGCCGCCGCCACAGCCTCCAGCGAGCGATAACGCTGAGATCAAGATTACCAACCCGATGTTTCGCACGTTCCCTCCCTCATCGTATTTCCTGTGCATCGACGCCCTGCGGAATCATTCCCGGGACGTATGCCTGCCCGGCATAGGCTCGCGTATGTCCGGCCGAATGCATGACCAGTTCCGGCTGCTTCCACCGTCAGCGGCGCGTTGCGCGAGCGCCTGGCCTGGGCGGCTCTGGCCTGTTGAGCGGCTTGCGCAAACGTCCCGTAGTAGCTGCCCAGAAGCTGCTGGAAATTTGGCAGAAACGGTCCCCGCCATGCCACGCCAAACACTTTTCCCTCCGGCGACACATATTCCCGCACCACCGTGCCGTAGGGCGTCGTAATTTCGTGCACCGCGTACTTTGCGTTGCCTTGAACCGCGCGCTTGGCCTTCATCTGCTGCTGGTCGGCTTCAACCGAGGCTACATCGCCGCCCAGTGTCGCCCGAGCGCCCACCGGCAGAAACAAGGATGCCAAAACAATTCCCGCCAGCAGAATCCTCTGCGTCGCCGCCTGCCTTCGGTGCCGCGTCTTCGCTTTCATATTCCCCACCTCTTCTTTGGATACCGCGGGATCCCCGCGTCCAGCACAGCAGCCACTAGAGCACTTTCAGGACTGGTGTCTCCGCCGTTATCATCGCCGGAGAAACAACGCCCGGCGTCTGTCGGATACACGATCGCGATTCCAGTCTAACGCGAGGGCCGTGCAATTCACGTTACGGATACACTGCTCCCTCTTCCTCCAGATGCGCCGGACAGAACTGTCGAGTTCCCCCCGGCAGAATTTCGGCAGAATTCGGAAGCTCGAATTGCTTGCCTTGTCCCGCATCTCTCGCTCATAGCCAGAGGCCCGGCATTCGAGCCTGGCCTCGGCATTGCCGCCCCGCCTACTTACGCTTCGGCCGGTACAGATCGGTCGAGGTGCCGTAGAAGATTTCGGCCGCCTCCATGATGGTCTCCGAAAGCGTCGGATGCGGATGAATCGTGTGTCCCAGATCGTACGCCGTGGCCGCCATCTCGATGGCGAGCACGATCTCGGCGATCATGTCGCCCGCGCCCGGACCCACAATCGCCCCGCCCAGCACGCGCTCGGTCTTCTTGTCGATCAGTAGCTTGGTCAAGTCCCTCGGTGCGGTCGAGCGTGACCGCGCGTCCGCTGGCCGCCCAGGGAAATTTCACAATCTCCACATCGATTCCCTTGGCTTCCGCCTCGGTCTGCGTCAGCCCGGCCCAGGCAATCTCCGGATCGGTGAAGACCACGGCCGGAATCGCATACGGCGCAAACTCCACCTTGTGCCCCGCAATGTGCTCCATCGCGGTGCGCCCTTCGTGCGAGGCCTTGTGCGCCAGCATCGGATCGCCGGCCACGTCGCCAATCGCATACACCGCCGGATCGTCGGTCTGCAGTTGCTTGTTGACCGCGATGAATCCGCGCTCGTTCACCTTCACCGCCGTGTTCTCCAGCCCCGGAATCTTCGAGTTCGGACGCCGTCCCACCGAGACCAGAACCTTGTCGTAGCTCTTTTCCTCCACCGTGCCGTCGGGCAGTTTGAAGGTGACCTTCACCTTGGCGATCTCATCTTTCAGCGCGGTCACTGCGGTGTTCAGCATGATCTTGCTGAACAGTTTTTCCAGCCGCTTCTGCAGCGGCGGAACCAGGTCGCGGTCGGCTCCCGGAAGCAGGCCCGGCGTCATCTCCACCACGTCCACCTTCGAGCCCAGCGTGGCGTACACCGTTCCCAGCTCCAGTCCAATATAGCCTCCGCCGATCACCAGAAAAGTCTTGGGAACATCCTTCAGATCCAGCGCGCCGGTCGAATCCAGAATGTTCGCGCCGGTCGCGGCCAGCGGCCCCGGGCGCGCCGGAGACGATCCGGTGGCGATGATGATCTTGTCGAATTGCAGCGTCTCTTCGCCCGCCGCGCGCTCTTCTTCACCTTCAGCGTGGTCGAATTCACAAAGCTCGCTTCGCCCTGGATGTAGGTGACCTTGCGCTGCTTGGACATCATGCCCAGTCCGCCGGTCAGCTTGGCGACCACGCCTTCCTTGAATGCGCGCAGCTTGGCCACGTCGATCTTCGGCTCGGCAAACTCCACGCCCCAGTTCGCCGCGTGCTTGGCTTCATTGATCAGCGCCGCCACGTGCAGCAGCGCCTTCGACGGAATGCAGCCGCGATACAGGCAAACTCCGCCGGGGTTCTTTTCGATGTCGATGAGAGTGACGTCAAGGCCGAGGTCGGCGCCGAGGAAAGCGGCGGCGTAACCACCCGGGCCGCCGCCAATCACTGCAACTTTTACGTTCGTATTCGCCATGTCTCTCTTCCAGATTCTCGCTTTCAAATGTCGGTTTCTGAAGTCTTGTTGCAACGGACTCTGCTGCCAGAAATTTTGCTGACTCGCAACCTATCCCTGCACCGAGAGCAGGAACGGCTGCTCCAGCGCGTCCACGATCCAGCGCAGTAAAGCGCGCCGCATCGGCTCCGTCGATAATGCGATGATCGTACGACAAACGAGAGCGGCAGCATGCTGCGCGGCTCAAACTTGTCGTTCACCCACACCGGCTCCATCTGCGACCGCGACATTCCCAGAATCGCGACCTCCGGATGATTGACGATCGGAGTAAACGCGGTGCCGCCCACGCCGCCCAGATTGGTGATGGTGAACGAGCCGCCCTCCATGTCCTCGGCCGCAAGCTTTTTGTCGCGCGCCTTCGCGGAGATCGCCGACAGCTCCACCGCCAGCTCGATGATGTTCTTCTTGTCCACGTCGCGAATCACCGGAACCAGCAGTCCGCGGTCGGTATCCACCGCAACGCCAATGTTGATGTAGCGCTTGTAGATGATCTCCTCGCTCGCCATGTCGATGGAGGCGTTGAATTGCGGAAACGCCTTCAGCGCCGAAGCCACAACCTTCAGCGCGATGGCCGTCATCGTCATCTTGCCGCCGGCCTTTCTCCGCCTTGGGCGCAAAGCGTTTGCGCAACTCTTCCAGCTCGGTGACATCCGCCTTATCGAACTGCGTAACGTGCGGAATGACGTTCCAGGCCAGCGCCAGATGCTCGGCGGTCTTGCGCCGCACCCCGCGCAGCGAAACTTTTTCGATCTTTCCCCAGCGGCTGAAGTCCGGCAGCTTGACCACCACGGCTCCCGCCCCGCAAGCCACCCGCACCGAAGCCTCCGGATCGGCCATCCGCGCAAACACGCCCTTGGCAAAAGCCTTCACATCGTCCTCGCTGATGCGTCCGCCCGGCCCGCTTCCCTTCACCAGGTAGATGTCCACGCCGATTTCGCGCGCCAGTTTGCGCACAATCGGCGCCGCCGGAACCGTGCGGTGTTCGTGTCCTGCGTGCTTGGTCAGCCTGCCGGATGCACTTCCAACTCCATCTCCGGCGGAGCGTCGGGCGGAAAAGCCTCCTCCTCGCTCTTGCCCTCCGCGGTGCGCGCCGAGCGGAAGCTGTGCCGCGCCATCGCCATGTAGCTCTGCGTCGGAGGATTCCTGCTCGGCTCAGCGCTCGCCCGCCTCGGCTGGCGCCGCCTCGGAGTGGGCTCTGCCGTCGCGGCGGGCGCAGCCGGCGCCTGCCGTGGCGGCGATGGTAAAGATCAGATCGCCCACCTTCAGCTTCTGCCCCACCTTCGCCTTCACTTCGCTGACCGTTCCGCTCACCGTCGAAGGAACTTCCACCACCGCCTTGTCGGTCTCCAGCTCCAGCACCGTCTGGCCCGCCGTCACTTCCTCGCCGGGTTGCACCGCGACTCGAACCACATCGCCGGATTCGATATTCTCGCCCAGCTCCGGCAGCCTGAACTCGGCGACTCGACGCGTTCACCGCCGCCGCGCGAAGTTCCGGCACCGCGCCTTGCGCTCGACGCTTCTGCGTCGCGCTTTGCGTCGTTTTGCGGCACGGCTGCGCCGTGCGCTCTTCTCCGCGTCCGCCGTTGCCTTCGGAGCCTCTGCCGCTGCGGCTTGGCCGAGCCTCGGCGCCGTATAGGTGAACAGCACATCGCCCACCTTCACCCGCTGCGAGGGAGTCACGACAACTTCTTCAATCACGCCGCTCACCGTGGAAGGCACTTCGATCACGGCCTTGTCGGTTTCCAGTTCAATGACGGTCTGGCCTTCCTGGATCGTTTCCCCAGCAGTGACCGCGATTCGAACCACGTCGCCGGCCTCGATGTTTTCACCAAGCTCCGGGAGTTTGAATTCTGTTGCCACAGCGTTTCCTTTCAATGGATGCGATCCAACGGCGCGCCTGGCAGCTGCGGCCGATCTCCGAAGCGCCATGATTCAGCCTTACGCAGAGCCATTACACGGTGAACGGATCCGCGCTTCTCGGAATTGATTCCGAGATCGGTGATCGCCTTCTTCACCTCGGCGGCTTTGATCTTGCCCTCGCGCATCAGCCCGGTCAGCGTGGCCAGCACAATGTGCTTGGCGTCCACCTCAAAGAAGTCGCGCAGCGATGCGCGGCTCTCCGACCGGCCATAGCCATCGGTTCCCAGCGCAATCAGCGGACGCGGCATCCACTGCGAGATCGACTCCGGCAGCGCCTTCACGTAATCGGAAGCCGCCACCAGCACGCCCTCCGCGTCCTTCAATTGCGAGGCCACGAACGACTCGCGCTGCTTCGCGCCCGGATGCAGCATGTTCCAGCGTTCGCAGGCATTGCCGTCCCTGTAGAGCTCCTTGTAGCTGGTGACGCTCCACACGTCGGCGGCAACCTTGTACTTCTCTTCCAGAATCTCGGCGGCCTTCAACGCCTCCAGCATGATTGCACCCGAGCCAAACAGCTGCGCCTTCAGCTTGAAGTCTTTCTTCTCCGAGCTCCGGAAGCGGTACAAGCCCCGCAGAATGCCCTCGCGAACGCCCTCCGGCATCGCTCGGCTGCGCCCACGGCTCATTCATCACCGTGATGTAGTAGAAGATGTCTTCCTGCTCCACGTACATGCGGCGAATGCCTTCCTGCACGATGATCGCAATCTCATAGGCAAACGCCGGATCGTAGGCCAGCAGATTCGGCACCGGATAGGCCAGCAGATGACTGTGGCCGTCCTGATGCTGCAATCCTTCTCCCGCCAGCGTCGTGCGTCCCGCCGTGCCGCCGCACAGAAAGCCCTTGGCGCGCTGATCGCCCGCCGCCCACACCAGGTCGCCCACCCGCTGCAAGCCAAACATCGAGTAGTACACAAAGAACGGAATCGCGTTGATCCCGTGATTGGCCGGCGAGGTGCCCGCGGCGATGAACTCGGAGAGTCCGCCCGCCTCCGTAATTCCCTCTTCCAGAATCTGCCCGTCCTTGGCTTCCTTGTAATACAGCAGGGTGTCCATATCGACCGGCTCGTAGTTCTGTCCCACGCTCGAGTAAATTCCCACCTGCCGGAACAAGCGCTTCCATGCCAAAGGTGCGGGCTTCGTCCGGAATGATCGGCACAATCAGCTTGCCGATCTTCGGGTCGCGCAGCAGTTTGGCGATCAGCCGCACCAGCACCATGGTGGTCGAAACCTTGCGCTCCACCGTGCCGGTATAAAACTCCTTGAACACCTCTTCGTTCACCGGTTCCAGCTTTGGCGCGCGCATCTTGCGCTCCGGCAGATATCCGCCCAGTTGCTTGCGCCGCTCCCGCATGTACTGGATCTCCGCCGCCTCGTCCGGTGGACGGTAGAACGGCGCATCGTGCAGCTTTTCGTCCGGAATCGGAATCCCGAAGCGCGAACGGAAGATCATCAACTCCTCGTCGTTGATCTTCTTCTGCTGATGGGTAATGTTCCTGCCTTCGCCGCTCTCGCCCAGGCCATAGCCCTTGATCGTCTTCGCCAGAATCACCGTAGGCGAGCCGGTGTGCTCCACCGCGGCCTTGTAGGCGGCATACACCTTGATCGGGTCGTGCCCGCCCAGACGCATCTTCTCAATCTGCTCGTCGCTCAGGTGCTCCACCATCTTCAGCAGCCGTGGATCGGTGCCAAAGAAGTTCTGCCGGAAGTAGGCTCCGCTCTCCACAAATAGCTTCTGATACTGGCCGTCGCACAGCTCACCCATGCGCTTCACCAGCAAACCGTCGCGATCCTTTTCGATCAACTGGTCCCAGTCCGTGCCCCAGATCACCTTGATGACATTCCAGCCCGCGCCGCGGAAGCTCGCCTCCAGCTCCTGAATGATCTTTCCGTTGCCGCGCACCGGCCCGTCCAGCCTCTGCAGGTTGCAGTTGATGACAAAGATCAGGTTGTCGAGCTTTTCCCGCGAGGCCAGCGTGATCGCGCCCAGAGACTCCGGTTCGTCGGTCTCGCCGTCTCCCAGAAACGCCCACACCTTGCCCTGGTTGCACTTCTTCAACCCGCGATTCTCCAGATAGCGATTGAAGCGCGCCTGGTAGATCGCCTGGATCGGCCCCAGTCCCATCGAAACCGTCGGAAACTCCCAGAACTCTTTCATCAGCCACGGATGCGGATAAGAGGTCAGCCCTCCGCCCCGAGCCAGCTCGCGACGGAAATTCTCCAACTGCTTCTCCGAGAGCCGTCCTTCCAGAAATGCCCGCGAATAGATTCCCGGCGACGCGTGTCCCTGGAAGAACACCATGTCGCGGTCTCCATCCGGAGTCTGCGCCCGGAAGAAATGGTTGAAGCCAACCTCGTAGAGCGTTGCCGCCGAGGCAAAGGTGGAGATATGCCCGCCAATACCCTCCTGCCGCTTGTTCGCCCGCATCACCATCGCCAGCGCGTTCCAGCGCACCAGGCTCTTAATGCGGCGCTCCAGCTCCTGACTGCCCGGAAAGGGCGGCTGCTTTGCCGCCGGAATCGTATTCTGGTAGGGAGTGGTTGCGGAAAACGGCAGCCGATAGCCGGATTGCGCGGTGTGCAGTTCCAACTGCTGCAGCAGTCGCCCGGCTCGTTCTGCTCCACCGTTCTCCAGAACGTAATCCAGCGAATCTAGCCATTCCCGGGTTTCTAAAACTTCCTGTCCTACTTGCTCGCGATGATCGGAGGGATTCACTCTGCGGTTCCTCTAGGGTGCGGACTCGAACCTTCTATACTACAGCCCCACATTTGGAGATGGAAATTCCAGCGCCGCAACTTCATCAAATCGTAACGGGAATCGAGCTCTCACCGCGCCTTTCTCCTTTTTGTTCGCGCCGCCTGTCCTGATATGAGCGACCCCTGCTGCTCCGCTCCTGAACTGAAACCAAACCCGCAACCGCCTAAGATGATTTTTCTGCGGCGCCCAACCAAAACGGGCATATGATGTCGCCGGCAGGACCACGGTCTCTGCTGTTTTCTAGACATTCGGTCCCACTTCGGAGGGTACCAATATGTTCGAACAAGAAATAGAGATGGAAAAAAAGGAAGGCTCCGCGTTCGGCCCGGTTCTGATTATCCTGCTGCTGGTTGGCCTCTTCGTCGGAGGGATCGGCTTTGTCATCTTCCAGGGCGAGCAAACCCCCAAGCCCGCGGAAGCCTCCGCCATCGTCGAAACCAAGTTGAAATCGGCTGGCCCGGTCGAGGTAACATTCGATACCGGCAACCTAAGCTACGCCACCGGCGAGAATCCCGCCGATCCGCAGTACAAGCTGCTCGCCAACGCCGGAATCCTGAAAATCACCAAGGCCAAGCCCGGTGCCGCTCAGGTCGAACTGACTCCGGCGGGCAAGCAATTACTCGCCTCGTTCCCCGACGTCAAGGGCGTGCCCGACACGAACCACAGAATCGTCTACACCCTGCCCTTGGCCTACCGTAAGCTGGTTGCCGTCGGCCAAATGACCCGCTTGAATCCGGATACCTTCCGAGTTCAGTACACCTGGCAATGGCAAACCACCCAGGCTGGCGAAATGTTCGATGTCGCCGGAAATCTGGTCCAGACTCTTTCCTCCTATGAGCGCGGTGTGTTGATCGATCAGCACGGAGCCAAGTACTACCATGCTCCCCCAGCCCAAACCTCCATCCTATTGATGAAAGGCGACCATGGTTGGGAGCCCACGTCCGCTTATTAGTCAGCAGCACCGGCAGTGAGTGAACTACCGGCTGGCAAAGTTTTGATCCTACCGGGAGGGCCTGCGCAGCCCTCCTGTTTTTTCGCTCCCCAATCTCGCTCCTCCAACCCTCGCTCTGCATCTCGCCTAACGTGGACCGCTGTCGGGTGGAGCGTTGCCTATGCGATCCTAACGTGGACCCCGGGTGCCCCACGTTCGCCCTCCTTTGGCTAACGTGAGGTGGTTGACTCTGCCCTTGTCTTTTATTCGGCCCTTGTCCTTGTTCCGCTTTTTCCGCTCCTTCCGTCTCCGCTCAAGCGGTAGCCCCTGCCTGCCGATGAACCTCCTATGGCGGGAGTCTCGCTCTCCGCCTTGTCCACAGGAGCACGCATGAGAGCACATACCGGTCAGCGTCCCCTTCCTCCGGGCAACCCGCGCCGCGGAAAGGATGGCCTGTGACCAGCGCTTCCATAGCCTCCGAACCACTTTCGTTCCAGGTTGTTCCGCTCCCATCTCCCGAAGTCTCGACTCCCCCGGAAGAAGTGGAGAAGAATTCAGAAGAGGAGCAGGAAAAACTGGTTCTCGCTCACATGGAGGACGTCAAGCTGATCGCGCGTTCCATCCAGCGCCGCCTTCCGGCCTCCGTGCAGTTGGATGACCTGATGCAAGCCGGCTCCATTGGCCTCATCGATGCGGCCCGGCGCTTCAGTCCCGGCCGCAATTTGCCCTTCCGCCAGTACGCCCGCATCCGCATCACCGGGGCCATCTTTGACAGCCTCCGCGAACTCGATTGGGCCACCCGGCATTTCCGCACCCGCCAGCAGAAGCTCGACAACGCCACCCGCGCCCTCGAATCCAGCCTCGGACGCAAGCCCGGCAGCGAAGAGGTTGCCGAGTCCATGGGCATGGACCTGAACACCTTTTTCGAATTCGCCCAAGCCGTGCAGAACCGTCAGGAGGTCGACTTTGAACCGCCCGAGGACAGCGAATCCCGAGGCGTCCGCGAGACCGTGGCCGACGACCCCGAAACCCGCCCGGACGCCATCTGCCACCAGAATGAATCCCGCACTGAGCTGCGCCGGATGATTGCCCAGCTCCCGCAAGACGAGGCCAATGTCCTGATTCTCTACTACTTCAAGGAGTGGACCATGGCGCGAATCGCCCGATCCATCGGCAAAACCGAGTCTCGCGTCTCGCAGATACACAGCAAAGCCGTCGAGCGCCTCCGCGACCACCTAGGCCCTCGCGCCCGCGAATTCATGACCCGCCTTCTTTAACGCGTGCCGGCCTGGGATTTAAAATACAGTGCTCGGGTATGCTCGAGCAGGTGGACCGCATCCGCCTTGTTCTGGCGAATGCGGGATGCGGCAGCTCGGGTGCCCCACGTTCGCCTGTTTTTGGCTAACGTGGGCTTTTTGACCTTGTCCTTGCATTTGCGGCGTCGAGCCTATGCACTTCGCGGATGCCCAGTTGCGCGATCTGCCACGAGCTTTTGCCGACGCTCTCCGGCGGCCACCAGCGAGCGCCGCAGATGCTCGCGCGCCACTTTAATGTCGTGCTGCACCTGCTCCACCGTCCGCTCGGTGATCGCCGAGATCTCCGCCAGCCGGAATCCTTCCAGCGTGAACAGCAGAAATGCCTCGCGCTGGTTTGGAGTCGAGCCCCGCAGTGCGCGCTCCACCATCGCCATCAACTCTTCCCGCGAAGCGTCATCCTCCGGCGTGCTGCCGCGCCGGTCGGCGATCAGGTTCTCGTTGGTCACGCTTTCATCGGATTGATAAAACTGCAGCATCTCTTCATTGTCCACGTCAGACGCCGGAGCGGTCTCCGCGTGTTCCAGCCGCACCGAGTGCGCCGCCGAGTCAAGCTGATTTCCCAACCGGTCCATCGCCGAGCGCGACAGCCGGTACAACCATGGCTCCAGTGCAATCTTCTCCGGCCGAGGACTATGCTCATCCAGCGCATTCGCCACCGCTTCGTCGATCACCTCTTCGACGCTGATCTCCTCCAGCCGCCGCTGCCCGCTGTCGCGCCGGAAGCGCAATTCCCGTTCCACGTAGCGCCGCAACCGCTCCAGATTCGCATTCAGAAATCCGGTCACGTCCATGCTGGAAATCGTCTCCGGCTTCACCGCCGCAACCGTAGTCTCGAATGCCACCTGCTCAACCCGCTGCCGTCCCTCTCCCCGCACCCTGGGATAGCGATATTCGCTCCGTAAATGTTCCTTGTGCTTGCGCAGTTGCTCGGTCAAATCGTCAAATGCAATCCGGATCGCCGCGTGCAGCGTCTCCGAGGTCGCCTTGCAGGACATCTGTCCGGCAGGCAGGCGCAGATTCAGCGCCACCTTAAAACCCGACTTCGGCGCCGCCTCCATCAATCCGCGCAAGGAAACCATGTCCGGATTGAACACATGCAAACGCGGTCCAAGTTTTTCAATCTGGGTGTGGAGATACTCTTCGTGAGCGGGCGATTTTTCCAGCTTGTAAGTAAAATGAACGTTCATGCGAACCTCGTGAAGATCGATGCCTTCTACAGGTACGGTCCTGAACTGGTGGGACTTTAATCTCTTGCTTACAAAGAGGCAAGCGAAAAGATTGTGGTTGCTTACCTAAGGTAATTAAGCTCTCCTCGCGCGAGACACTTCTTTCGCCGCAACCCTTCTTCCGCGCAAGACAAAGCCGTCCCCAGAAGGCGACGGCTTGAAAAATCTATGCCTGCAGTGCTATCCCACTACCGTAACCGAAGTCTCCGTGCGCATCACCGGACGGTACAGCGTATCGCGCTCCACCGGAACCCGCCCTGCCGCCTCAATCAGCCGGATCAAATCCTGCCGCGTCAATCCCTGCGGTGTCGTCGCCCCCGCGTCGTGGTAAATTTTTTCTTCCACCACCGTGCCGTCAATGTCGTCGGCGCCAAAGCGCAACGCAATCTGCGCAATCTTAGGCGTCAGCATCTGCCAGTACGCTTTGATATGTGGAAAGTTGTCCAGCACCAGCCGCGCCACTGCCACCTGCTTCAGGTCCAGCATCCCGGTCGTCCACGGCAGATGCTGCAGCACCGTATGATCCGGATGGAACGAAAGTCCAATGAAGGTCTGGAAGCCCTTGGTCTCATCCTGCAAAGCGCGCAATTTCATCAGATGATCGACCCGGTCCTCGTCGCCTTCGATGTGTCCATACAGCATCGTCGCGTTCGATCGAATCCCCAGCAGATGCGCCTCGCGCGCCACATCCAGCCATTCGTTGCCGTCAATCTTGTGGTCGCAGATGATCGCCCGCACCCGCTCGGAGAAAATTTCCGCTCCGCCGCCCGGCATCGAATCCAGCCCCGCCGCCTTCAGCTTCAGCAGTACATCGCGAATCGTCAACTTGTTCAGCTTGGCGAAGAAGGAGATCTCCACCATCGTGAACCCCTTCAAATGCACCTGCGGAAACCGTTCTTTCAGCCCGCTCAGCATATCCAGAAAATACTGCAGAGGAAGATCCGGGTGCAGTCCGCCGACGATGTGAAACTCCGTCACCGCCTCGGTGTAGCCCGACGCCGCCGACTCGAAGACCTCCGCCAGCGCCATCGTGTAAGCGCCCTCAGTGCCCTTCTTGCGTCCGAAAGCGCACAACCGGCAGTTGGCCACGCAAACATTCGTGTGGTTGATGTGGCGATTCACGTTGAAGTAGGCAACGTTGCCATGCATCCGTTCGCGCACATGATTCGCCAGCCAGCCCAGCGCCAGCATGTCGGTGGTGCGATAGAGCGCCAGAGCGTCATTGTGGTCGAGACGTTCCTCGGCAATGACCTTGTCGTGGATCTTATAGAGCCGCGCGTCCTCGCTGAAAAACCCGTGCCGCGCCGTCGCAATGGGATACTGAACTTCCGCCATTTCGTTATGATATCGCAACCGCAGAGAACGATGAAATCCAACCACCGAGAACGGGTGCATAATATGCCACCGCCGTCACGGGAGCCCCGGGTGCCCCATGTTCGCCATCTTTTGGCTAACGTGGGGTTTTTGACTGTGTCTTCGCCGTTGCCGTTGCTCTTAACCTTGAAACTTTGAAACCTCTGAAACTTTCAAACCTGCCTCACACCGCCACCGTCTCCGCCTCCCGCCTGGTTCAATGCTTCCACTGCCCCAGGCGGCAGCTCCAGCCGTGTCGCCGCCACCAACTCCTGCAACTGCTCCACCGTGGTCGCGCTGGCAATCGGAGCCGTAATACTGGGCCGCGCCATCAGCCAGGCCAACGCAACCTGCGCCGGTTTAGCCTCCAGCTCGCGTGCCACCTCCACCAGTGCATCCAGAATCCGCATCCCACGCTCATTAAAGTATTTCTTTAACATCCCCGCCCGCGGACCGCTCGCCGCCTCTTCCGCCGAGCGATATTTCCCGCTCAGAAAGCCGCTGGCCAACGAGAAGTACGGAATCACCCCCAGCCCGTTTTTCACGCAAACCGCTTCCAGCGAAGACTCATATCCCGCCCGGTCGTAGAGGTTGTACTCCGGCTGCAAGCTCTCATAGCGTGGCCAGTTGTGTTCGCGGCTCACCTCCAGCGCCGAGCGCAGCCGCTCGGCCGTAAAGTTCGAAGCTCCAATCGCGCGCACTTTCCCCGCCTCGAATCAGCTCCGCATACACTCCCAGCGTCTCCGCCTGCGAGGTGTCATCGTCGTCGCGATGCGACTGATACAGATCGATGTAGTCCGTCTGCAACCGCCGCAGCGAATCCTCCACCGCCTGCCGGATGTAATTCCTCGACAACCCTTTCTTGCCCGCGCCCATGGGCGAGCCCACCTTGGTCGCCAGAATCACCTTCCCGCGATTTCCCCGCGCCTTGAGCCAGCTGCCCGATAATCGTCTCCGACTCTCCGCCGCTATTCCCCGGAGCCCAGTGCGAATACGAGTCCGCCGTATCCACAAAGTTCAGTCCGCTCTCCAGCAGCGCGTCCAGCAGTGCAAACGAGCGCGCTTCATCGGCGGTCCAGCCAAATACGTTGCCGCCAAGGCATAGCGCCGGCACTTCAATTCCGGAACCACCAAGTTGTCTCTTTTTCATCCGACCCATCTCCAATTTTTAAGATGTCGCCCGCCCTCCCCAGGTGCATTCCTTTCCTGCCCCCGATACAATAGCCCTGTGCCTGGTCTCCCCAAAATGCTCCATAACATTCGCGTAACTCTCGACATGATCAAGTGGGAGCATTCCTTTCTCACTCTCCCCTTCGGTCTCACCGGCGCCGTCATCGCCGCCAACGGCGTCCCGCCCCTGCGCACCCTCGCCTGGATCTGTGTTGCCATGGTCGCCGCCCGCTCTGCCGCCATGGCCTTCAACCGCCTGGTCGATGCCGATATCGACGCCCTGAATCCGCGCACTTCCGTCCGCGCCCTGCCCGCCGGATTGCTCACCCGCCGCTTCGTCCTCGGCTTCACCGTCGCGGCCTCGGCGCTGCTCTTCTTCGCCGCCTGGATGCTGAATCCGCTCGCATTTTATCTTTCGCCGCTCGCCCTCATCATCGTCTGCGGCTACTCCTACAGCAAGCGTTTCACCCGCTGGGCGCATTTGTTTCTGGGCTTCGCTATGGGCATTGCTCCCGCTGCCGCCTGGGTCGCGGTTCGCGGAACCCTCGATCCCCGCGTGCTCATCGTGACCGCTGCGGTCATGTTCTGGGGCGGCGGCTTCGACATCCTCTATAGCTGTCAGGATTACCACTACGACGTCGCCAGCGGCCTCCATTCCATCCCGCGCGCCTTCGGAATCGCCGGTGCCCTCCGCCTGGCCCGAGTCTTCCACCTCATCGCCTTCGCCTTCTTTGCCTGGATGCTCTGCAGCTTCGGCCTCGGCCGCCTGGCGATTGCCGGGGTCGCCATCACCGGCGTCGCTCTGCTCTACGAGCACACCCTGGTCAAAGCCGATGACCTCAGCAAACTCAATGCCGCTTTCTTCACCACCAACGGCTTCATCTCCATGCTTATTCTCTTTGCCGTCACCGCCGACCGTCTCTTCCTCGCCCATCGTCCCTAGCCGCTCTCGCTTCAAACGATTTACAACCTCCGGCAGCAACTCTGCATCGGATTTAAGAAGCGCAGGAAAAACCCTTTGCGGCGCTTGGCGGCCTGTGAATCAGGCCAAGGGTTCTGGTCGAGTAAACCATCTAAGGAGAGTTCCGAATGAAAGCTGCTGTTCTGCATATCCTTCGTAGCCTGCATAACGATGAGTCCGGTCAGGACCTGATTGAGTATGCATTGCTCGCCGCTTTGGTCGCCCTTGCCGCAACCGCTACCATGCAGAGTGTGGGCACCGCAATCAACACGATATGCACCAATATTGTCACGTCTTTAAGCGCAGCCTAGCCCAGAGTCGAGCCGAGCAATCATGCGCTTGCATAGCCGCACGCGCATGATTCAGAAGCTAGCCGTTGCTATGTCTCGGGAATGGGAGCTGGACAGACCTGCGCTCATCGCCTTGCGCCCTCGAAAGATCAGAGGGTTCCCGACACCTGCGAGCACCTGCTTTCCACCGTTTGTGAAGCGTCCCGTCCCGGTGCTACAACCGGTGGGATCAGTAACCGTGACGCTGCTGGTTTGACCATTTGGGAAGTCGTCGTCCCAAGCTCCGTTCGCCACCGCCTCCACGATCACCGTGCTGGGGACCATCTCTGGGGCTTTTAGTTCCCGCGTGGCCCGCAACCACCCTAGTTGGCAATTGTGGGGTGCGATCCCTCCCCCATAGCGAGAGTCGATTTGATAGAATCCCACATCGGAGGAATTTCCTTGAGCGAAGAGAAACCAGATGAAATACACGGAAGACTGTGCCTCGAATATGTTGAGACCCGCAAGGCCTTTCAGGCATGTGTCGCAGAACTGAAGCGCGTCGGTGAAAATTTCAAGCTTCTGGGGAAAGAACTGATCGAACGTCCTGGTGTCCTCCGCTTAAATCCGGTTGCCTTTGCAGCCGATTCCGCGGCCGTCCCCTCGCTGCTAGCCCAGTTCGCCAATCTGAAGGACAAACTGCGGGAGCTCCAAAAAGAGATCGAAGTCCATGGCCCGCTGCCGACGCCTGAGTATTCCCTGCCAATATTGTAAGAACGATCACTCCGGCCCAGGCAGGCTGTTACGAAACGTGCTCTGTTGCTGTTGGAAGGGTCATGCTGAGCGCAGCCAAGCACCCCAGCACCGCTCGCTCCCACATCCGCCTTCCGTTTGTAGTCGCAAGCTATCGATCACCGCTTCCGCCTATTTAGCGGGTGGCCCAGAGTTGGCGCTGTTGGTCCAGTTCCACGAGATGCTTTACCGTTTGTTCCGCGACATCCTGAACAGTTTCGGTTATGAGATCCCGGCGTCCAGGCAGCGATCGACGATCGTTATGAGGTTTTCGGGGTGAGGATTACACTCCCAAAGTTTGGGTACGGATCTGCCTGCCGCGCGTGAGCCTTAATTTTCCCCGGTGCAACTCTGCCGGTGGCTGGATGGTTTCCTTCCAAAGCAGGCATGCGGCGTCAATAGCTGAAAGAGGCTTGGAAAAGACGAAGCCCTGGATCAGATCGCAGCCCATCCCCTGCAAGTCGGCAAGCTGCTCTTTCGTTTCGACTCCTTCCGCCACGGTCTTCAATCCCAGGTTATGGGCAAGGGTGATAATCGCCTCGACGATGCAGCGCGTACTGTCTGGCTCCAGCATTCTCACCACGAACGAGCGGTCGATCTTCAGGGTGTGAATGGGGAGCTGGTGCAGGTAACTCAAGCAGGAGTATCCGGTGCCAAAGTCATCCACCGACAGCATTACACCAAGCCTGGCCATCTCAGAAATCTGCCGTACAGAATCCCCGACGCCGCTCATCAGCATGCCCTCGGTGAGTTCCACCTCCAGCAGTTCCGGTTTCACGCCAGTCTTTTGAAGGGTGCGTGCCATGGTATCAGCGAAGTCCCCGCGAGCGAGTTGCAAGGGGGAAACATTGAGTGCGACACGAACCGGACGTAAACCCTTCTCTTGCCACTCCAGGATCTGACGGCACACCTCTTCCAGAACCCATTCTCCGATGGGAAGGATGAGTCCACTCTCTTCAGCCATGGGGATGAACCGGCTTGGCGGCACCATGCCGAGCTTGGGATGCTTGAAGCGCAACAACGCCTCGAATCCCTCCAGCCGACGATCACAGGTGAACTGAGGCTGAAAGTGGAGCGAAAACGAACCTTCTTCGATTGCACGATGAAGCTGCAACTCGATTTCGATGCGATTGCGGTCTTCGATTACCTCGTCCGAATACTGCTGGACAAGATTGCCGCCCTGGGCCTTGGCCCGGTACATGGCACGGTCGGCGTTGCGTTGCAGTGTGTCGGCATCGATTCCATCCTGCGGATACACAGCAATTCCAATGCTTGCTGATCCATAGAGCGTTTGATTTTCCACCTCAAAGGGATCGCGGAGCGATGCGGTCAGCGATGCTGCCACTCGGCCGACGTCATGCACATCCTGGATGTCAGGCAGAATCAGAGTGAACTCGTCGCCCCCGGTGCGCGCCAAGGTGTCGCTATTGCGGAGGCGCGCGAGCAACCGGACACTGATCTGGCGGAGGAAGAGATCACCGGCATCGTGGCCGAGCGTGTCGTTGATGTCCTTGAAACGGTCTAGATCAATGGAGAGGAATCCAATTTGCGTCTGGTTGCGTTCTGCCCTTGCGAGCGCCTGTTTTAGCCTGTCGGCCAGCAGCAAGCGGTTGGGCAGTCCGGTGAGCGCATCGTGATAACCCTGGTGCAGCAGCCTTTCGTAGGCTCGATGGTGCTCGATGGCGAGGGCTCCAAGCTGCGCCGCTTGACGCAGGACATCCCTCTGCGCGGGTTCCAGCGCGGTTGTGAATGGGTGGTTCAGTGCGATGGTGCCCAGCAGTTCGTTGGCTGCGGAAACCATGGACTCCGTCCACATGCCGGCGAAGCGTTCGCGGGCGATCGCGCGCAAGGGAACTTCCCAGTCTCTCAATTCCATCGAGCCATGGTGCGCATTCCGCTGAATGCGGTTGTAGGGCAGGGCACGAAGGGCGGAACGGAAGTCCTCCGGCAAATGGCGGGAGGCGACAACACGGAAATACTCGTCCTCGCAGACCAGAACCGAGCAGCAGTAGCCCGGCAGCCGCTGTTCCACGGCGGTGATCAGGAGTCTTGAGACTTCCTCGACCGGCTTGTTTCGCGAAATCATCTCCAGCAGTTCGGCGCAATTACGGGTGAACTGGACGGCGACTTCGCGCTCGGTTGTATCGCGCAAGGTCACGGTGGCGCCGATCGGCTCTCCGTCGCGAAAATTGGGAGAAGAGGACCACTCCACTGAGACCGGAGGACGATCCGGACGTAGGATGCGGGCCTTCGCCCGGCTGATTGGCATGGTCAGGCGAAGACTGAAATCCGAGAATTCCCGGGCCGAAGACAAGTCATCGTCGGGCGTCAGCACTTCCTGAATACATGAAACGGAAAGGTCCTTGCCGGGAACGGCCAGCATGCCTGCGGCAGTGGCGTTGACGAATGTGATGCGGCCACTGAGATCGACTTCGCAAATTGCGTGATCTGTGGAATCGACCAGTCTGCGCAGGCGTTCAGCACCGACCTGCAGATCCCCATTAACAAGCGTGAGATCGCGGACGGCCAGGAACAACAGCGTGATGGTGCTCGCGAACGGCCCGAGGAACTCACAGGAAGTTAAAAGCAGCGGGGCGAAGTTCGTGATCCAATGCATTGCCAGCACGATGCCTAGCAGTTCGCGCACCATTCCGAGCACAAGAATCACTGAGATCACAGAGACGGTCCAGAGGTGGCGCTTCCTGTGTTCGTGCAGGCAAAACATAAGCAAGGCTAAGATGAGGAACGCAATCAGACTACGCGCGGCGGCAATTCGACTGGTAGAGTTGGCGAACAAAATCAGGAGAGCGAGACCGAGGAGGATGGATACGCTAATGGCGTACTTGAAGTAGTTCAACTGAGGCCTCTTCCAGAGAAGCCCGCGCCCGATGCATCCCATTTGCGCGCAAATACAGACCAAGAGAATTGGGCCAAGGATCGCCGGGGACCATCCCTCGGCAAACCGCTCCAACAGCGAGGCCGACAATCCGATTCCCGTCGCATAAAACCACCAGCGGTTGGGGAGTTGTGCCACCAGACATGAAATTAGCGCGGCAGCAATACCTGTGATCCCGATTTGGGCGATAAAATCCATGGAGGTTCTCTGCTTAACTTTCCAGCCTCACATCATCCGATGCAGGCTATATTGCCCACGGGAACTGTAGCATCAACAACGGATCAGCTGAACGGCTGTCTTCGTATGACAATTACGTTGGTAACCTGAAAATGGCTACTTATGAGTAGATCGGGATACGGTGCGGTGATGGCAACCCGCTGCTCTCCGGTTAAAGCCGTACGGAATCAATTGACGGATGGAATCGCATAAGTCAGTGCAGGAGCCGGATGCGGGAAGTGCCCCTCAGACTTGCGCTTCTCGAAAGCGCAAGTCTGAGGATCTGACGGCTGATACAGGCTGGCCTCCGGCCCGAAACGCGAAAGTGCTTATATGTCGGATTACTCAGACTTGAGCGAAGCCATGTCGATAGAGAAGCGATACTTCACATCCGACTTGAGCAGTCTCTCGTAAGCCTCGTTGACCTTCTGGATCGGGATCACTTCGACATCGGCGGTGAGGTTGTGCTGCCCGCAGAAGTCGAGCATTTCCTGGGTTTCGGCGATTCCGCCGATAGGAGAACCGGAGAGACTGCGGCGGCCCATGATCAGGCCGAATGCCGAAACGGAGAGAGGCTTTTCGGGCGCGCCGACGAGCGTAATGTTGCCGTCGCGTCGTAGTAAATTGATGTACGCACTGATGTCGTGGTCGGCGGCAATAGCATCGAGGATGAAGTCGAAGCTGCCGGTGTGCTTTCGCATCTCGTCGGCATTCTTTGAGATCACGACCTCGTCTGCTCCGAGCCGGAGTGCATCTTGCTTCTTGCCCGGTGAAGTGGTGAAGACCACAACGTGGGCTCCGAGTGCATGGGCAAACTTCACGGCCATGTGGCCCAGTCCGCCGAGACCGGCCACGCCCACTTTCTTGTCCTTGGTGACGCCCCAGTGGCGCATGGGCGAGTAGGTTGTGATTCCCGCGCAAAGCAAAGGAGCTGCGCCGGCGAGATCGAGGTTCGACGGGAACGCGCAGAACAAACCTCTGGTCGACGACGATGCTGTCGGAGTAGCCGCCGTAGGTGACGCCTCCGAGGTGTTTGTCAGGCAGGTTGTAGGTAAAGATCACATTGGGGCAGAACTGCTCAAGCCCCGCTTTGCACTCAGGACAGGTGCCGTCCGAATCCACCATGCATCCGACCGCGGCGAGGTCACCGGGCTTGAACTTGGAGACCGCAGAGCCAGCCTTGGTGACGCGGCCGACGATCTCGTGGCCAGGGACGCAAGGGTAGACGGTCGGCATCACGCCGCTCCACTCGTTGCGAACCTGATGGAGATCGGAGTGACAGATACCGCAGAAAAGAATTTCGATCTGGACATCGTGTTCGGTGGGATCGCGCCGCACGATCTTGGTGGAGGCTAGCGGCGATGTCGCACTGGCAGCGGAATAAGCTTTCGCGTTGAACATGTGACTTAATCTAGATGCTCGCCGCGCTTTACGGTATGCAACACACGCCATTGTTTATGCAATATGCGCCAGAATGCGTGACAGCAAGTGAGGATTCTTGACGGTCGGTTCAAGAGGCCCCCATCGGCAGTACCGAGACCTCAACGTCAACGCTGTGGGAACCCCCACCCACTGCGATTCCGCTTACCGGCGTCACGTCACCGTAGTCGCGGCCCCAGGCCAGGATTACGTGGCCATCGGACGGCATGACGTCGTTGGTGGGATCGAAACTAAGCCACCCGCTACCGGGGACGAAAGCCGATACCCAGGCATGAGAGGCTTCGGCTCCCAGACTTCCAGTACTGCTGCGCAGGTATCCGCTGGTATATCGGGCCGCCAATCGCAAAGACCGCAGCGCGCCGATCATCACATGCGCGAAATCCTGACAGACTCCCTGCCGGTTGCGGAGCACCTCGAGGAGGGGCATCTTGATCGAAGTCGATTTGGGCCGATAGCGGAATTCGACGTGGATGCGGTGAGATAGCTCTTTCAGAGCATCTACCAGCGGGCGCTGGGGAGTGAACGTAGGTCTGGCGAACTCCGCAAGCTCAGGGTCGCTGGAAACGAAAGGAGAATCAAATACAAATTCTAGGGCCTCAAGAGACTCGTCATCGGGGTGCGAGGCAATCAGATCGCGAGCTTGCTCCCAGGCGGTGCTGAGAATCGGATCCTACTGTGAGTGGCTGCACTTCGACGACACTGTTGGCTTTGATCACGAGTCGATATGGGTTTCAAAGATCGCGGCCATGGTAACGTCATTCCCAAAATAGTCTTTCCGGCGCTGCAGGGTAGCCGGTTCCGGTTGGATGGAGAGGTCGCTCTCGCGAACTTGCTGGCCAGGGAATGAACGCGGAGTGAGATGCAGCTCATTGAGAGACTGAGAAACCGGCGACTGGTATAAGTGGCTTGTGATATGGGTGACAGAGTAGAGCATACGATCCTCAATAAGACGACACGAAGCGTGAGGCGACAACAGGGCTCAAATAGTGAGTGGCTAATGCGTCAGAGAGATCGTACATATCCCGCTTTAGTCGTTCGAGCAAGCTAACCAGTGCCCCGAGATGGCCTTCGCCGTCCCTGCGTGCCAGATCCGCCATTGGCGTGGCACGGATTGACTCAAGGGCTCTCGATACCAATTCCTGCTCGAGATGACAGACGGTGTTGTTGTACTCCGGCAGCTTCGCCAAGTGGTCGAGAAGAGCGGCGAACTGAAAGCCGATGGAGCGTGGATTAGACTCGTCCACAAGTAAAAGATCCAGCACCAGTTCCGTGCGCAGAGCAGTGAGATAGCGGGTGCGGTAGGTGATGGAGCTGTCCGCAATGTGAAGCAGTATCTGAAGATATGGTTCGATTTCCTCCGGAGCTTCGGCCACTCCGGCTTGCAACAATTCCGCCATATGCCGCGCGCGCTCCAGGCGTCGCCCGATTTGAAGAAACCTCCATCCGTGTCCCCTGGTGGTGTTCTCCATTACTAGGCCGACAAACGCGGAAAGTGTCACGATGGCGCTGTCGAGCAAATTAATCTCGGAAAGGTAACGGTTGAGGATTTGTAGAAATGCCTTGGGATAAATCTCCCTCAATCTGCTGGAGTACTCGCCATGTATCGGAAGAAAGTCGTTCCTTCAAATGCAGGGCTACCCGGCGCATCTGCTTGAGATTCCATCCCAGGCCGGTGGGCCCGCTTTCGTCCCGAATCATATCGGCCAGCAAGTGCTGCACCCGCCACAATTGTTCCCCAAGCGAGGCGTGGGAGATTTCAGGCGGCAGATACCCTAACCCAGTAAGCAGACGCACAACCGTCTCGAGAGAAGCCGTGCGTCCGAAGTCCTCTTCGCCGGAAAGCGCTGGCAGCAGTGCTCGCAGAAGCCGCACTCGATCCTCCAGGCGTTCAGCATATCGTCCTAGCCAGAAGAGATTGTCCGCAGCCCTGCTGGGCAGATTCGTCCAGCTCGTATGGGCGGTGATCGATCCGAACTCTGGGCGCGAGACGACGTTTGGTTCTCCCAGGCCACCGGGCACCCAGGTGTCCTTGCTTCCTCCTCCGCGATGAATGGAAACTGCTTGGGAAGTTTCCTTTGTTGAAACGCGAGTCAGTCCTCCAGGCAGCACCGAATAAGACTGCCCATCCCAGGAGGCAAAGACTCTGAGCAAGACGTGACCCGAAGCGAGCCCGGTGTCGGTGTAAACCGGCGCCGTAGAAAGAGCAAACTGTTCCTGAGCCACAAACTGCTCAGGTTGCGCCTGGATTCTAGCGATCAGCCTGCCGCGGGTCGCGGCATCCATAGACGCCGGAAATTCCGGCCGCTGGCCGAAGTGGGGGAATGTGGGCAGAATCACCAAGTCACTGAGGTGCTCGAGCGACGTAGCGCCGAGAGTCCTCCTGCCCGCACCACCAGGTAGCCACCGGCGACATCAGCAGTTCTTCCCCAAGCAGATGATCGCAGAGCCCCGGGAGAAATGGGAGGAGAGCCGGGGCTTCCAATAATCCGCTTCCCAGAGCGTTGTCGACAGCCACCGTGCCACTTCGCACGGCCTGCACCAGCCCCGGCACGCCGAGCGCTGAATCGCTGCGCAATTCGAGGGGATCGCAGAAGCTATCGTCGAGCCGGCGCACGATCAAATCCACCGGTTCGAGCCCCGTCAGTGTTCTTAGATAAACGCGGTTGTCGCGCACCGACAGGTCGGCGCCTTCCACCAGAGCAAAGCCCCAATGGCCAGCAAGAAAGGAATGCTCGAAATAAGTTTCACTATGCGGCCCGGAGGTTAATAGCACAATGCGAGGGTTGGGGTGCTGAGTCGCTGCCAAACTAAGCAGGGCATTCCTTGTCGTATCGAAGAAGCCTGCCAGTTGCCGCACGCTGCATGAACTGAACACATTGGACAGAGTTCGGGCGCTCACTAATCTGTTTTCCAGCGCATAGCCAATGCCCGAAGGGGCTTGTGTTCGATCCGATGTCACCCGCCAGCTTCCCTCGGGTGAGCGGGCCAGATCAGCCGCATACGAGAGCAGGTGCACGCCACCGGAGGGCTTAATTCCGTGGCAGGGCCGCAAGAAATGCGGGTTCGCAAAGACCAGCGCTGGAGGAATCCACCGTTGATGAAGGAGTTGCTGCTCTCCATAAAGGTCGACCAGCACGGCATTGAGCAAGGTGGCCCGCTGGATGACCGCCCTTTCGATTTGAATCCATTCGTTTTCGGGGATCACCATTGGAATGGGATCCAGCGGCCAACGGCGTTCGCTACCGTGCAGATCGTCGCCTACGTTGAAGGAAGTGCCGTTGGCTTGAATGAGTTGCTGACCGTTTTGCCATGAGCGGCCAAGGGCCTCAGGCCCCATTCGCCCGATGGCGACTGCGATATCTCTCCAGTGACGGCGTGGATAGCCGGAGGGCAGAAGCGCCTCGTCCCAATGTCCCTCGACGCTGGCGTAGTGCCACTCGTTCGGGTGGGTTGCGGCCGGGTTTAAGAATCTTCCATTCGTACGGCTGTCCGGCAGTGGATTCTCCCTATCGCATGCCCCCTGGCATTGACGCGCGCCGCAGATCCAGCGTCACGGGAAACTCGGCGTTCTGATCGACCGGCGGTACAATCACGGGACCCGGCGTATGCCCAAAGGCAAAAAAACGAGCCATCCGCCGTGCTTCGGCTTCATTCGAGTTTACCGGGATCGTATCATAACTTCGTCCTCCGGGATGCGCCACATGGTAGGTGCAACCCCCGATGGAACGTCCGGCCGCAAGATCGATCACATCAAACACCAGCGGCACGTGAACCGGGATTGTAGGATGCAGGCAGTGCGGCGGCTGCCACGCCCGGTAACGGACTCCACATACGAACTCGCCATTTTTACCGGTTGGATGGAGGGGTAGTCGCCGGTTGTTGCACGCAATCGCAAAGCGCTCGCCGATAAGGCCTCGCACCCGCACCTGCATGCGCTCGAGCGAGGAATCCACGTAACGAGTCGTGCCGCTGGCGCCCGGTTCCTCGCCCAGCACATACCAAGGTTCAATCGCCTGGCGCAGTTCTAGTTCGATGCCCCCGTAGCATACCCGACCAAACAAGGGGAAGCGAAACTCCAGATGAGGGGCAAACCAATCGGCTTCGAACGGGTACCCGGCCTGCTGCATTTCGCCAATTACCCCCTTGAAATCCTGCTCAACGAAGTAGGGCAGCAAGAAAAGATCGTGCAGACGGGTTCCCCAGCGAATCGGCGGCTCCTCGTACGAGCTGCGCCAGAAGCGGGCCACCAGTGCGCGTACGAGCAGTTGTTGCGCGAGGCTCATTCGGGCATGGGGAGGCATCTCGAAGGAACGAAGTTCGAGCAGTCCCAATCTTCCCGTCGCGCTGTCGGGAGAATAGAGCTTATCGATACAGAACTCGGCACGATGGGTATTGCCGGTGACATCGACCAGCAGGTTGCGGAAGATACGGTCCACGAGCCATAAGGGAAGGTCGCCTGGGTTCGCTCGGCTGAGCTGGTCGAACGCAATCTCCAACTCATAGATTGCATCTGCGCGGGTTTCATCTACTCGCGGGGCCTGACTGGTAGGACCGATGAATACTCCCGAGAACAGATAGGAGAGTGAAGGGTGATTGAGCCAGTATCCGACAAAGCTTTTCAGGAGATCTGGACGGCGGAGAAAGGGACTATCCGCCGGCGTGGAGCCGCCAAGTACCACGTGGTTGCCGCCACCGGTCCCAGTATGACGGCCGTCCAGCATGAACTTATCGGTGCCGAGACGGCTCAGGCGTGCCTGTTCATAAAGTGTGACAGTGTTTTCGACGAGCTCGCGCCAATCGGCTACGGGCTGCACGTTCACCTCGATGACCCCTGGATCAGGCGTGACCTTCAATTGGCGTACCCGCGAGTCGAAAGGCAGCGGATAGCCCTCAATGGAGATCGGCATTTCAAGCTGTGCCGCGGTGTCCTCTATGGCGGTTATAAGATCCACGAAGTCCTCGGCGGTACTCGTCGGCGGAAGGAACGCGCATAGCCTTCCCTTCCGCGCCTCCAGAACGAGCGCGGTGCGCACCACAGGGCCCTGCGCTGCGACGGTGGGCGATGAAACGGTTTCCGGGCTTTGTTGCCGAATCCGGACGTCGCTCCGCTGGTGCCTGGGATGAAGCCTCGGTGGAACGGGCAAAGGAGAGGTTGGGGCCATTGGATCGAGTATCCATGCCTGCTGCCTCTCTCCGCTGGGCTCCCAGAAGAGTGACTCCAACGGCAAACGGAATCCCACGGGAGAATCCCCCGGAATCAGGAAAAGGTGCCGGGCGCGGAGCATCCACAAACTTGTCTGCCACTCTGGGCCGCTTTTGCCCTGCACCCGCTGCAACGGCAGCACGAAGCCAACGGGCTGGCCGAGACCGCGCTCAAATACGCGCCGGAGCCGCTCGCGTTCTTCCGGATCATCGAGATCGCTGGTCAGCGGATCGATGTTTACCGGAAGCTGGCGCTCCTTGAGCAGATAGGCCATAGGATCTTCGTACGCTGCGATTACAGCGTCAGGGTTCACCGTGAGCCTTTGGGCCAACGCTTCTGCGAATTGCCGGGCCGCGTCGCTGCCGCAGCCGTAGTCTCGATCTGGATAGGCCGTCCACTGCGGATCACGCCAGAGCGGAACTCCATCGCTGCGCCAGTAACAGGTGAAAGCCCAGCGCGGCAGAGATTCGCCCGGGTACCATTTGCCTTGTCCAAAGTGCAGCAAGCCGCCGGGGGCAAACTTGTCGCGCAACCGGAGCAGCAATTCGCGCGCGCAGCGCTGTTTAGATGGACCAAGGGCTTCGGTATTCCACTCATCGCCGTCCATGATCGTCCATGGAGACAAAGGTCGGCTCACCACCCATGGTAAGCCGGACATCGCTGGCGACAAGCTCGCCGTCGATCTGGTCGCCAAGATTGCAGATGCGAAGCCATTCCTGTCTGAGTAAGGCTTGGAAACACGCGGATCTTCGTGGATGCGAGTGATGCGCATCTCATGATGAAACTCGACCTCACAGGGACTTATCCCGCCAGCGACCGGCGCAGCAGAAGTGGGCTCAGGTGTTCCCGATAGCGGAATGTGTCCCTCGCCTGCGAACAGTCCCGAGGTCGGATCCAGACCAACCCAACCAGCGCCGGGCAGGTAGACTTCAGCCCAGGCATGGAGATCGGTAAAGTCCGTCTCCGGTCCCGGGGGGCCTTCCAGAGGTTTTACATCCGGTTTCAGTTGGATCAGGTATCCGGAAACAAAACGGGCCGCCAAGCCCAGGTGACGCAGCATCTGCACCAGCAACCACGCCGAATCCCGGCAGGAACCGCTGCCCAGTTCGAGCGTTTCCTCCGCGCTCTGAACCCCGGGCGCCATCCGAACCAAGTAGCGGATTTCGCGGCTTAACCGGCGCATTGAGGCCGACCAGAAAGTCGATGATCGGGGTCTTGCGCCGGTCGATGCCGGCGAGGAAACCTTCCAGGTGCGGACCTGCGGGCGGTACCTCCAGGAACTGCGCCAACTCACGACGCTCCCCGGAGGCATAGCGAAGCGGAAAGCTCTCGTATTCCGGTTCGAGGAAGAAATCGAACGGATTGATCACTGCCATTTCCGCGACCAGATCTACTTCCAGGGAAAAGTAGCGTGTCTGGTTGGGAAAGACCAGGCGGGCCAGAAAGTTTCCGTGCGGGTCCTGCTGCCAGTTGATGAAGTGATCTTCCGGTTGGACGCGCAACGAATAACTCGACACCTGCGTTCGGCTGTGCGGCGCGGGGCGGAGGCGCACCACCTGCGGCGAAAGCGTGACCAGCCGGTCGTATTGGTAAATTGTCTTGTGATGAAGCGCGACTCGAATGCCCATCAACTTTCGCCCAACGCCGAAGCGGACATGGCCTGTTGCCGTCGGGCAAAAAAGTCAAGCTGGAGGTTGTCGCCGATGGCATTCATTTTCGCCTGTAACCCGTCGAGATACTCGTGAAGACCATCGCCGAGAACGCGATCCACTGACGTAAAGTCCAACTCGGCATGAAGCAAGCCCATGAGTTGTTCGGAACGATAATGGAAGGACCCCGTAGGTGTGCCGGTGACGGCATGCAGACATTCGTCTGCGTTGTGAATGCAGTGGTGTATTGCGCGTGGAAAATTGTGGTCCAGTACCAGAAAATCGACGATATCGCGAGGTAATATCCGCCCATGCTTCTTGCGGTACATTTCAAAGCCGCTCACAGACTTGAGTACCGCGGACCAATGCAGGTCGTCGTAGGGCGTACCTACGAATGTGGTCGACGGCAGTAAAATAAAGTATTTTACATCCAAGATGCGAGAGATCTTTTCGGCCCGTTCGATACTGGCGCCAAGACGCATAAAGTGCCACGCTTCGTTGTGACTCATCGTGGTTTCGAAAATGCCGCGGAATAGGTGGCAGCCAAACTGAAGATGGCGCAAGCGCTCCGAAAATCTTTCGGACTCTGACACCTTCCAGTAACTCGGCTGGAACTGAAGATACGTCCGATTGACCTGCTCCCACATCTCCGACGAAATCGTCTCGCGAACCGAACGGGCATTTTCCCTCGCTGTCTTCAGACAGGAGCAAATCGAATTAGGATTCGATTCATCCACAATCAGAAATTCAAGTACATTTTCCCGAGTGGCCTCGCCGTAACTCTGCTGAAACTCCGCTGTGTCTCCGCTGGTATCGATCAGTGGCTGCCACTGGTGCGCCGGCACGAGTGGCAGATCCAGTTGGAGGTGAAGATTGACTGCGATGAAACGAGCCACGTTCTCAGCACGCTCAATGTAGCGTGCCATCCAGTACATCGACTCGGCCACGCGGCTCAGCAAAGGCTGTGATCGAGAGATCATGCCATGCACTCCTGTTGCGATTCCGCCAGTACCCAGGTGTCCTTGCTGCCTCCGCCCTGTGACGAGTTCACAACCAACGAACCCTTGCGCAACGCCACACGAGTCAGCCCGCCCGGCATGACGTTGATTTCTTCGCCATAGAGAATGTATGGCCTGAAATCGACATGCCGTCCCTCAAAGTGGTCACCTATCAAGGTCGGGACCCTGGAGAGGTCCAGTGTAGGTTGAGCAATGTAGTTCCGGGGATTTGCTTCAATTCTGGCGGCGAACTCTTTACGCTCTTGCGCCGTCGAGTGTGGTCCAATGAGCATACCGTACCCCCCTGATTCATTCGCCGACTTGACCACCAGAGTTTCCAGATTTTGCAGTACGTGATTGAGGTCCTGTTTCCGCCAGCACTGGAAGGTTGGCACATTGGGCAGAATCGCATCTTCGCCTTCGTAGTACCGGATAATGTCAGGCACGTAGGAGTAAACCACCTTGTCGTCGGCAACACCATTGCCCGGCGCGTTCGCCAGCGCCACCCGTCCCTTCCGATAGACTTCCATCAGGCCAGGCACGCCGAGCAGCGAATCCGGACGGAACACCGTTGGGTCCAGGAAGTCATCGTCGAGACGGCGATAGATCACATCCACTTTGCACAAACCCTTGGTCGTGCGCATCCAAACCATCCCCTCCTGCACGACCAAGTCACTTCCCTGGACCAGTTGGATTCCCATCTGCTGCGCCAGAAAGCTGTGCTCGAAGTAGGCCGAGTTGTACATTCCCGGAGTTAGCAGCACCACGGTGGGATGATCCGCGCCGGGCGGCGCAATGGCCTGCAAAGTCTCCAGCAGAGTGCTGGGATAATCCTCAACGTGGCGGACCTGCAGGCCATTAAAGACACGGGGAAACGTGCGCTTCATTAATGCCCGATTCTCCAGTACATAAGACACTCCGGAGGGCACTCGCAGGTTGTCCTCCAGGACATACATCTGGCCGTCGCTATGGCGCACTAAATCGGTGCCGGTGATGTGGCACCAGACCCGTCGTGGAGGATTGATGCCGTGGCACTCTGGACGATAGAAGGCGGCCGAGCGAACAACTTCTTCAGGGATGACACCGTCCTTCAGAATCTTCTGCTCGTGATAAATATCATCGATGAATTCGTTGAGAGCGTGAATACGCTGCTTTAGTCCACGCTCGATCCATTCCCATTCTTTGGCACCAATGATGCGCGGAATCAGGTCGAAGGGGAAAATCCGCTCCGTTCCGGCAGACTGACCGTAAACATTGAAGGTGATGCCAAGCAGCAACAGCAGTCGCTCCGCCGCGCCTTGGCAGCGCAACAATTGACCTTCCTCAAGCGACTCGATTGTGTCCAGTAACATGCGCGCTTCCGCACGCACTTCGCCATCGGCGGCGAACATCTCGTCGTGAAAGCCCTCAATATGATAGGAATCGAATTGCACTATGCGCCCCTCTCCGAGCGTAGTTCGACATACATCATCTTCTCACTACCTCCCTCGCACTTGCTATTCAAAGAACTTATAGGATGGATAAGCGGAAACTACCGTTTAGTGTTGCCCAACAAAATCCCGGCCCCACTTCCTCCCGAGTTGCAAACCCGGTGTTCCAGAAGGCCCTACTGAGAATCCACGTCGGGGTGTTCCTCGCTATTCACGGAGAGCAATCGGGTGAAGGCCTATGCACAGGGCTGTGCTATGAAGGCGTCCGACACTCGTCCGTCCAGACCTTGAAACTTTTCAGCGTATTGAATCCAAATGTGTTGCTGATAGGCACATCGGCTGCGTCACGTCCTCGAGCCATCAACACCCGACCGACGCGAGGCACATTGTTCCTAGGGTCAAACGTGTACCACCGGCCGTCAAGAAACGCTTCGAACCACCCGGCAAAATCCCCTACATGCGGAGGAGGCGTCCCGATGTCGCTCAGATAACCGGTGCAATAGCGCGCGGGGATGTTCATACATCGACAGAAGGTGATCGCCAGATGCGCGTAGTCGCGGCAAACGCCCTGGCCTTCACTGAATGCCCCCCAGGCCGATTTTGTTGGGTTGGCGAATCCGTAGCCGAACGCAATATGGTGATGGACGAAATCACAGATAGCCTGAACCCGTCCCCACCCAGTTGGGGATTTGCCGAAAAGATCCCAGGCAACTTGAGAGAGGCGGTCAGTTTCGCAATACCTGCTGCCCAGGAGAAATACCAGAACGTCTTCCGGCAATTCCTGAACCGGCTGCTGCTGCGCCTCGCAGGCGACGGTATCCGGGGTGCCCGTATCCGTGATGGTGCCATCCGCCGAAATACGAATTTCGCCGATCGGGGCGACGATCCGGCTGCACCGGTTGCCGAAAGCATCGTCGTAGACGGCAATCGGCACCGAAGGGGAGGTCGTCAAGGTGTCCGGCGTAATAATGTCAGAGACACGGGTTCGATGG
The DNA here is from genome assembly GCA_963779365.1 of uncultured Acidobacteriota bacterium. Lineage (GTDB taxonomy): Bacteria > Acidobacteriota > Terriglobia > Terriglobales > Acidobacteriaceae > TOLSYN. The sequence goes on from CAVZYB010000030.1 coordinate 116,892, forward strand.
ATATTCACCATCAAAATCATGGGTGTCGGCTGGGAACATTCATAGACGATTTCATAGCCAACGCGGAGAGTGCTCATGATATGGATACTTTGACCTCAATAGGTTTGATGCTCCAAACAGGCGCGGCAACGCCGCCCGTTGGTGACATCACACTGCATTGTGACACCTAAACACTGTCCCGCGCCACATTTCTGGCCCAGGATAATCTATGGGGTTCGGCGATTGAGACGTGCTCGGTTTCCTCATGGCCGCCTCTAGACCGATGGGAAACTTCATTTCCGATATGATGTTGGCCGTCTATTGCAATGCATCTCAGTTTACCCACCTGCAGTTTTTGCCTGCGCAGCCGATAGTCCCTCCAGTGGGCGGAATGCCACGGGATAATGGCGAGCAAAGCGGGTGGTGCAGGTCGGCGGTTATCGCATGGCGTGGGTATGATACGCGGAGAAGGATGAAACCGACACCGTGCGTTTGATGGCAAAGGCGGGTTTCGACCAAAGCGCAAGCCGCCTGCGACGACCGCGGATGCGGCCTGCCCGTCGGATAAATAGCCAACGCGGAATTAGATTCGTCCTCCCACGTACCAGGGCGCACTCACCGTAAAGATGCGTTCATTGCCGCGGGCGAGCAGCACCCATTCCAGAAGCCGGCCACGCTGATTGTGAAGGAAGTATTCATACCATCTGTCTTCCACGAGCTCGGGTATGACCACGATGATGCTGCGATCGGGATGCTTTTTCGAAAGATCGAGAACGAACTGAACGATGGGAATGATGACGAAGCGGTAGGGTGAGGGCAGGACATGGAGCTTTGGCGGCTCCTTGCCGGCCGCGCGAAACGGTTCTTCAACGTAGCGCTTCCAGTCCGTCTCGAAGCAATTCGGAGTGCTCGCTGGGCTCGACGTGCAGGGCGATCACTTCCGGTGAAAGCCGGGCGGCAAATTCAATTCCCTGGCGGGTGATGTTGCTCCAGCGGTCGATGGGAATGACGGCAATGGGAGGCTGGCTGAGGCCTGCGGCGTGGACCGGAACCTTGCAGGTGGTGAGCACCTTTACGGAGTGGTAGTGGCGGCGGACAGCGGACGAAGAAAACAATCGTCAACGGAATGAAAAGCAGCGTAATCCATGCGCCTTCCACGAATTTCGCAACCAGCACGACAACCACCGTGATGCCGGTGACGAGCGCGCCGAGCCCATTGACCAGCGCGCTCTTCAGCCAATGCGGCCCGCGATTCTTTCAGCCAGTGCATGACCATGCCGGCCTGCGAAAGCGTGAAGGCCAGAAAAGCGCCGACGGCATAGAGCGGGATGAGCCGATCGGTGACGCCGCCAAAAAGATGAGAAGGCCGCCGCAGAGCACCGCCAGGACAACGATGCCGTAGGTATAGACGAGCCGCCGCCCGCGGTACCCGAAAGCGTGCGGGAGGTAGTTGTTCTGCGCGATGGCGCGGCAGAGGCGCGGAAAATCGGCGAAGGCGGTGTTGGCGGAGAGCGAAAGAACGAAAAGAATCGAGGCGATGGTCAGGTAGTAGAAAAAGCCTTTGCCGAAAACGGCGGCGATGAGCATGGAGAGAACGCTCTGGTAGCCGGGCTGGCCCGGATCGGTGGCGGCGATGCCGTAAACCTTCACAAGATAGGAAATTCCCGCCAGCAGCACCGCCAGGAGAAAAATAATCACGGTGAGAGTGCGCTGGGCGTTTTTCACGGCTGGCTCGCGGAAGGCCTTCACGCCGTTGCTGACAGCCTCCACGCCGGTCAATGCCGTGCAGCCGCTGGCGAAAACCTTCAGCAGCAGCCAGTAGCTGACGGCTTCGGTCACGCGGCGGCGGAGGCGGAAGGGGCGCCACCGGCGTGGGATGTCCGCCGCTGAGGAGAACACGGATAACGCCCGCGACGATGGTAATGAGAAGCGTGCCGACAAAGAGATAGGTGGGAACCGCGAAGGCCAGGCCGGCATCGCGCACGCCGCGGAGATTGAGGATGGTGATGACGATCAGAATGCCGACGCAGAGAGAAACCGTGTGCGGCAGCAAGGACGGAACGGCCGAGACCAAGGCGCCGACTCCCGCGGAAATGCCCACGGCGGCGGTGAGGATGTAGTCGGCGAGCAGCGCGGCCGCGGCAAGCAGGCTGGCCGGTGCGCCAAGGTTGAAGCGCGCCACGGTATAGGAGCCGCCGCCGGAAGGATAGGCGGCGATGGTCTGGCGATAGGAAAAGTACACGATCACGAGCAACGTGATGATGGCGGCGCTGATGGGAACGATGTACCGCACGCCGAGCAGGCCAAGCGGGAATCAGAAGGCTGAGAGCCGCTTCCGGGCCGTAAGCAGCCGAGCTAAGCGCGTCGAGACCAAAGATCGGGATGCCCTGCGCCGGACCGATCTGCTCGGCGCGTTCGTCACTGGTCTTGATGGGCTTGCCGACAACGAGGTCAATGATGTTCATGAGGCAATGGGGTCCGTGCAAATCATCAGGATGTCTCCTTGGGGCTGGGGTTGTGCCAACCGCCGGCTGCAGCGATGATCGCGTCAGCCTGTTTCCCCGGAATCAATAGCGATTATTTGGGAAGGCTTTCGAGCGGAAGAAAAACGGAGAAGCACGTTCCGGATCTCCCGGGTCGAACCGAACTGTGGAGTCTTAGGGTTCCGCCGTGCTTCTGGACGATGGTTCGAGAGACCCAGAGCCCGATCCCGGTTCCCAGTTCACCCTTCGTCGTGTAAAAAGCTTGAAAAAGCTGCGCACAGTGTTCCGGCGCAATTCCCGGTCCGTTGTCCACGATACTGATCCGCACGCCCTGCTCACCGGTTTTCAAGCGCCGCGCCTTACGTATGCCGACGACGAGCGTGTCTCCGGTGGTCGCCAGCGCATCCATCGCATTCACAATGAGATTGGAAAAAACTTGCCGCAGCTCTCCAGGCGAGCCCATCACCGTGCCTTCGTAGCGGTATTTTCGTTTCACCTCAACGCCCAGCGTCATCGTCTTGCGCTGGTACAGGGTGAGTACATTTTCCAGCAGTTGCGAAATCTGCACCGGCTCCCGGCACCCGGCCGCACCGCGCTGCATCCCCAGCGTGAGCTTGGTGATCTCGGCCACGCGTCGGAGCTCTTCGTGCGCCAGATCAACGTACTTGCGTACCTCGGCATCGAGATCGAGCCGGCTCCGCAGCAGATAAAGAATGTTACCGATGGCCTCAAGCGGATTGTTGATCTCGTGTGCCACGGTCGCGGCCATGCGCCCAGCCAGTGCGAGCTTCTCCGCTTTCCGTAACGCCTCTTCCGCATTCTTCTGCTCGGTAATGTCCCGGGCAATGGTGGATGCACCCAGCAACCGCCCCTGTCCGTCGCGAATCGGAGAGATGGTCAAAGCTACGTCAAGCCTGCGGCCATCCTGGGCGACCCGCACGGTCTCGAAGTGCAGGATTCGTTCTCCGCGCCGCAGCCGGTTCAGGATATGAGTTACCTCGTCAGGCCGATCCGCCGGGAGGAGCTTGGCGATCGGTTGCCCGATCATTTCCTCTTGCTTGTAGCCGTACATCATTTCGGCAGCGTGGTTCCAGCTTGTGATCGTGCCGTCCAACGTCTTGCTCAGGATGGCGTCGGACGAATCGTCGATGATGGCCGCCAGCAAGGCCTGGGTTGGAAGGACGGCCGGGGTTGCCGGTTGCGCGATCGGAACCGGCTCCGCACGGGGAGCTCTCTGGGTCAGAATCTGGTCGAGAGCTGTAATCAGGCCCTCCGGTCCCTCGTTCTTCCCGACGATGTGGTCGGCATACGCGAGCGCTTCGTTGGCATTCGTTGTGCCTGAAAAGGAAATAATCGGGACATACGGTTTCAACCGCTTCATCGTCAAGGCCACGCCAGCGGCGGTTGTTCTTCCCAGCAGGTGGTCTGTTACCACCACATCGACGTCGTGCAAGCGGAATAGATCCATGCCGTCGTCGCCGTTCGTGGCCGCCAATGTCTTGAATCCGACGCTCTCCAGCACAAGTTTGCGCAGTTGCAAGCCAGCCAGTTCGTCATCGATCAGCAGTACCGTGCAATTCGCCCGCATTGACGACACCATGCACTCCCTTCGACGAGCCGCTGCGCTTTGGACGCGCTACGCAAGGAGCGTCTCACCTCTTTGATGCAGCAAATCTGTTGATTTCTGTTATTTGTTTCGCATTCGCCAGCCAAATCTGTGCCGCCACTCTCGCACGGCACCACAACGGGACCCATAACTTTGAACCGAGTAGCCACATCGTAGCTTCGTTCGGTGGCAGCTTTCAACTCTGCTTGCAACGGGAGTATCGCGCGGCGCTATCCATAGCCCGCTCCGATCGATGCTACCGCAGAGCTTTGCTGCTACTCAGTGGCTCATCACATTCGGGAAGACCCAGTAGAAAATCAATCCGATCACAATCAGGTATCCGAGCATGAACAAGGTCCAAGCCATGTTGTGCCGGATCACCTCACCTTCGCTACGCACAAAGCGGCTGGTTGAGACACCCACGCTGGCGGTTTGCGGGGCGATCGGCTTGCCCACTTCCGCGCCCACCGAATTCAGCGAGGGCAATAACAGGATTGGCATATTCAACAATCTTCCGGTCGCCGCCTGCACCGGGCCAAACATTGCATTCGTCGAGGTGTTGCTACCTGACAAAGCTACCCCAATCCATCCCAGGACCGGCGACAATACCACGAAACCCCACCCGATTTTGGAGAGTCCATACGCCAGCGAAGCCGCCATGCCGCTGAACACGAATACATAAGCTAGGCCGAAGATGAAAAGAGCCACCAGGAAAGCTCCCCACATCTGCTGAAACGTCCGTGCGAACACCTGCTTCAGCGTACTTAAGCTGGGCCGCAACAACATCAGGATCACCAGCCAGGAAACCAGAATGGAAGTTCCGCCGCTCAGCGGATTGAAATTGAAGGTGGATGCCACCGGCTTATGGGTGATCGAACTGATGGCGCGCTCCGAAGCCATGTACAGCGATTTCGATGGCAAGTGCGACCACGGCCCGGTCCACAGAACAACCACGATCAGCAACACCACATACGGCATCCACGCGCGCAGCGCCTCGCTCTGCAACAGTGGTGGATCGGCGGCCTCCGCTTCTTCCTGGGTCAGCCGCTTTCCCCCAAATACGCGAACCGTCTTCGGCCGCCAGACTTTTATGAAGAAGAACATCGCCCAGAAGGAAAGAATTGCGCCGCTCAGATCAGGCATGTACGGCCCCAGGTAGCGCGCCACCGGCCACTGCCCGGCGATGTAGGAGAGCGAAGCTACAATGGCAAGCGGCCACGCCTCCTTCACCCCTGCCCAGTCAGTCACAAGGTACATCAGTATCCAGGGTGGCAGCAGGGCTAATACTGCGACAATGTGTCCCACCGAAGCCGATAGTTGCAACATCGGCAGTCCGGTGACTGCGGCTAAGGCCAGAATGGGAGCTCCCAGTGCGCCAAAGGAGACGGGCGCGTTATTCGCCAGTGCGGCCACGCGTATCGCTTCCAGGTCAGCAATTCCCAAGCCGGCCAGAATAGGAACCACCACTGCCCACGGATACCCGAACCCGACTAACCCCTCCAGTAGAGCGCCGAACGACCAGGCCAGCATCAGTGTCTGGATGCGAATGTCAACCGTGGCTTGGTTGATCATCCAGTTCTTGAATCGCTCGAAATCTCCGGTCAGTACCAGGGTATTGAAGATCACAAGTCCCCAAAGGACAATCCAGTCTATGGTCCACACCCCTTGCGATGCCCCGTAAACATAGGCTCTCAGAACTGAACCGGCCGGCGCCTGCCATACAAAGACCGCCATTCCGATGGTTACAACGCTGGCGATGATCGTGGCTAACCAGGCGGTCATGCGGACGACCGCCAACAGAAACAACAAGACGATTAGGGGAACCAGCGATGCCAGAATTGTCATTAGGAGGTTCTGGCCCGCAGGCTCAAGAATTTGACTAAACATCGCCTGAGTACCTCTAAAGCGCATGCGGTTACAACAGCGTTCAGGCTGTGAAGTGCGCTTTTGCAGCCTTGATGCTCGACGTGAAACGTATGTTGTCACCCGTCGCGAGAAACACGTGACCTGAATAGACATCTCCAGTCTGGATTCGCAGCAACACAATTTCCGTTCAGCAGGCTCAACACACGACAGTGCTCCTCGAATGACCGGCCGAGAACACAAGTTCTGTACAACCCCCGCCGTTTAAGAAGTTCTAATATGTCACGCTCGGGAAGGCCACCACGATGAACCCAAAGACCGCACTGCTGCTCGCGTTGACGCTTGCGATAGCTGGCCAGGGACTGGCGCAGAACACAACAGACAAGACCGAAACGGCAGACCAGAACGGCACCTATGCGATCAAGACTGGCGCCTCCGGCAAAGGTGAAAAGAACGACTTGGGCTTTCCCCACGACGGAAAGATTTCGGACGTGAATGCGATCGGGAGTCGCAACGTCGGGTGCAACACAGGACTGGGTAACTGGTATTCGCTGGAGAGCCAGGTGCGCGAGGGCAAGGTCTTCGCCATGCAGGTGGAGCAGGGTGCGAAGGTCGTCAACGATCCGGTGGTGAGCGAGTACGTCAACCGCGTCGCGCAGAATATCGTGCGCAACTCCGATGCCAAGGTTCCGTTCACGGTAAAGGTGCTGGATGACGATTCGGTGAACGCGTTCGCACTGCCTGGCGGCTACTTCTACGTGCAGAGCGGACTGATTTTAGCCGCCGACAACGAGGCCGAATTGGCTGCCGTGATGGCCCACGAGATTGGCCATGTCGCCGCCTGCCACGCGGCCCGCCAGCAGACGCGCAGCAACCTCGCGCAGCTCGCTACCATTCCCCTGATTTTTATGGGCGGCGGGTTGGCCTTCGGACTGTATGAAGCAGCCGGCATTGGCGTGCCGCTGACGTTCATGAAATTCCAGCGTAACTTTGAGGCGCAGGCGGACTACCTCGGAGTGCAGTATCTGTACGCGAGCGGTTACGATCCGCAAGCCTTCCCGCAGTTCTTCGAGAAGATCCAGGTGCAGGAAAAAAAGAAACCGGGATTCATGGCAAAGGCGTTTGAGACTCATCCGCCGACGCCGGCACGCATGGAACACGCGCAGCATGAGATCGCCACGATTCTGCCCGCAAGGCCGCAATACGTGGTGGATACATCGGAGTTCCAGGAGGTCAAGGCACGGCTGGCGGCGCTGGAAAACATGCGCAAGGTGAGCCATGGGAAAGACAAGGGACCGAGCCTGCGGCGGGCTAACACAAGCCAGGGTGACAGCACGAATCCCGCTGACACAACGCAGAGCACGGACGACCGCCCCACATTGAAGCGCCGCAACGATCCGTAAAAATCCTAGCGGGCGATCGACGATGCTCCGGTTCTCCGGAGCATCGTTTTCGAGTTCTCCGCAACGCATTCCGATTAGCTGGCCGTCGCGTGACTCACCGCCGCAGCCTCCTCGTAGAGGCGTTCGATCTCATCCCGGTATTGCACTTCAAGATGGCGGCGGCGCAATTTGAGGGTCGGAGTCAACGTGCCGGCAGCAATGCTGAGGTCGTCTGGAAGCAGCAACACCTTTTTCAGTTTCTCGTAACGCGCCAGACTCTGGTTTACCTCACCCACAATTTCCTCATACAGTGCCTGCACGCGCGGGTGCTGAACCAGTTCAGCGCGGTCGTTGAACGTGATCCGATTCTGCCGGGCCCACTCTTCCAGCTGCTCGAAACTCGGCGCAATCAGCACCGCCGGAAAGCGCCGGCGCTCGCCGATAACCGCGGCTTCGGCAACCAGCGGGTTTCTCTTCAACGAGTTCTCAATCGGCTGCGGAGCGATGAACTTGCCCCCGGAGGTTTTGATCAGGTTCTTCTTCCGGTCCGTCACCGTGAGAAAGCCATCTGCGTCGATATTGCCAATGTCGCCGGTCTTGAACCAATCTCCATCGAAAGAGTCCTGCGTCTCCTCCGGCATGCGCCAGTAGCCCTGCAGCACGTTCGGTCCGCGGACCAGAATCTCGCCATCCTCGGCAGTGCGCACCTCCACGTTGGACAGCGGACGTCCAACACTTCCGATTTTGTTTTGACCGGGACTGTTGATCGCGATCAGCGGAGAGGTCTCGGTGAGTCCGTAGCCTTCAAAGATCTCGATACCGACCTTGGCATACCACTCGCCGAGTTCGCGGCCCAGCGGCGCGCCGCCCGCCAGGAAGATCTCAACCCGCCCGCCCATCGCCTCGCGAATCTTCGAGAAGACAAGTTTGTCGGCCACCCTCCAACGCAGCGCCTTGGGACGCTTGCCCGCAAAGATTTCATGGACGTGCTCGCTGCCCACCTTGATCGCCCAATTGAAGATGCTGCTCTTGATTCCTTGCGAGGCTTGCCCGCTTGCCCGGTTGTAAATCTTCTCGTAGACGCGCGGCACGGCAACGAAGAGCGTGGGACGAATCTCTTTCATGACCCTCGGCAGATCATCGATCACCGGACAATAAGCCAGCGTGCAACCTCGATTCAGCAACCCAATATCAACATGCCGCGCAACGATGTGGGCCAGCGGCAGGAATGAAATTGAGATCATGCCCGGCTTGATATTGAACAACTCAAACGAAACTCCAATATTGGACGCCAGGTTGCCATGGGTGATCATCACCCCCTTGGGTACTCCGGTTGTGCCTGAGGTGTAGATCAGCGTTGCCAGAGTCAGCGGGGTGATCTCGCGTGCCATCGCTTCGAATTCCGGATCGCGCTCAGTCGAGCCATTCCCGTACAGGTCGCCCATCCAAAGCACATCCGTCGTCGGATGGCACGGCATGGTCCATCACGACGATGCGTTCGAGTTGAGTCAGCCGCGCGGATACGAAGTATCTTCTCCAACTGCTCCTTGGTTGAAACGAAGATGACCTTCGCGCCTGAATTTTCCAACACGTACGCGCATTGTTCGGAGGTCAGCGTGTAATAGATCGGCACGGTAGCTGCGCCAATCATCAGCGCAGCAAAATCGGCGATCGTCCACTCGGGCCGGTTCTCGCTCAGGATTGCAACCCGGTCTCCCTGCTTTATGCCGCAGGCACGCAGTCCGCGTGCAACGCCGGACACGCGCCGGTACAATTCGCGACTGGAAATGCGCTTCCACTCGCCGCCTTCTTTGTAAAGCATCAGTTGGTCGGAGTTGTGTTTCACGGCGTTGAGAAAAATATCAACAATTGTGTCCGCTTGAAGAGCGACTTCGCCTGATTTCATTGCGTGCCCCACTGGAAGGCAGAATAAAAGTCTGAGCGATGACACCACTCTGCACTCTGAGATGCTGACGTGCAACCAAATGATGCCTCCGGCTCGATTCGATTGTCCAGAAAAATCCCCGCTCAAACGTCGTTCCTCGGGACATTGTGGTCACCCGCCTCGCGTCCGGATGACGATCAACGAAGTTTGCGATTGCAACGTTCCGCGCATACTCTAAACCAAGGCCATCGACTGCACGTTCACTAGCCGCCAGGCGGGCGAGTGTCGAACCGGCTCATAACCCCGGAGGAATTTCAGCGTGACCCTCAAACGTCTTGCACTTGTTTTTCTGCTGCTTAGCTTCTCCGTCACTTCCCTCTCCGCCGAGGAGCAGTCTCAGGTCACGCGGGCCACGCTCTCCGATGGTTTGCGGGTCGTTCTCGTCCGCAACCCGCTCGCTCCGGTGGTTACAGTGGAGATGAACTTCCTCGTCGGAGGCGATGAGACTCCCCTGGGGTTTCCCGGCATGGCCCACGCCCAGGAGCACATGGCGTTTCGCGGATGCAAGGGCATGTCCGCCGACCAGACCGCAGCCATTTACGCGCTGCTGGGCGGCCAGAACAACGCCGATACCCAGCAGAACATTACGCAGTATTTTGCTACCGTTCCGGCAGCCGATCTTGACGTCGCGCTGCGGGCACAGGCCGCCTGTCTGCAAGGCATCGACGACTCACAGCAGGAATGGGCGCAGGAACGCGGCGCAATCGAGCAGGAAGTGGCGCGCGACCTTTCCAATCCGACTTACAAGTTCATCGACCGGCTGAATCAGAACATGTTCGCCGGCACGCCGTATGCGCACGACCCTCTGGGCACGAAAGGTTCCTTCGATGCGACCACTGGTGAAATGCTGAAACGGTTTTATGAGAGCTGGTATGCGCCCGGCAACGCCATTCTGGTCATCGCCGGCGATATCGATCCAGTAGCCACACTGGCCAGAGTCAAGCAATTGTTTGACGGCATTCCTGCCCATCCGGTGCCACCACGCCCGGCCATAGACCTCAAACCGGTGAAGCCGGAAGGCTTCACTCTTGACAGCAATCTCCCCTACGTACTCGGCTTCGTCGCCTATCGCCTTCCAGGAACAGATTCTCCGGACTATGCCGCGGCCCAGGTGTTGAGCGACATATTGACGAGCCAGCGCGGCGACCTTTACGCGATAGTGCCGGCGGGCAAGGCGCTGGACGCGGAATTTGGCTTGGCCGAGACTTACCCCAAAGCCAGCGTCGGTTACGCCATGGTGGCTCTCCCGTCCGAGGCAGATTCCTCTGCTGCGATCAACGAGGTGCGCCAGATCCTCGGAAACTATGCCGCCAAAGGCTTTCCCGAAGACCTGGTAACGGCAGCCAAAAGAGGCGAACTGGCGGCGGCGGAGTTTCAACGCAACTCGATTCCAGGGCTGGCCGATGTCTGGTCCAACGCGCTTGCCGCCGAAGGCCGCAACTCTCCTGACGACGATGTGGAAGCCATCCGCCGCGTCACCCTGGCGGACGTGAACCGGGTCGCGAAGCAGTACCTGGTGAGCCAGAACTCGATCACCGCTACGCTAAAGCCGGTGCCGAGCGGACAGCCCGTGGCCGAGAAAGGCTTCGGTGGGGCGGAGCAAGTGACCTCGGCTCCAACCAAGCCGGTGCAACTGCCCGAGTGGGCGGCCGGCCCGTTAGCCCAGCTCAAAGTACCCGCGAACTACATCACCGCGTCGGATACCATTCTCCGGAATGGCATTCGCCTGATCGTCAAGACTGACGCGACCAGTCCTACGGTTACCGTCATGGGATCGATCAAGCATAATTCCGATTTGCAGACGCCCCCCGGGCAGGAGGGCGTTTCCGATCTTCTGGAGGACCTCTTCTCCTACGGAACGCAAACGCTGGACCGGTTGGCTTTCCGCAAGGCGCTCGATGACATTGCCGCCAATGAGAGTGCAGGCTACAGCTTTTCGGTCAAAGTTTTGAAGGACAACTTCTCTCGCGGGGTTCAATTGTTGGCCGACAATGAACTGCATCCGGCGCTCCCGGCGCAGGCCTTTCCGATCGTTAAACAGCAAACCTCCCAGTTCGTTGCCGGCAACCTGATTAGCCCTGAGTACCGGACCTCGCGGGCCCTTGATCTCGCGTTATTACCTCCAGGCGACCCTGTCCTGCGGGAGGTCACGCCAGCCACTCTGGCCAAGATCGGCTTGGATAATGTGAAGCAATACTTCGCCGCTACTTTCAGACCTGACCTGACCACTATCGTGGTCATCGGCGACGTCTCACCGAAGGACGCTGAGGCGGTGATCGAGAGGTGGTTTGGTGATTGGAAAGCAACCGGCCCCAAGCCAAACACCATCTTGCCTGCAGTTCCGTTGAACAAACCTTCGGCGTCGAATGTACCCGATCCTGAGGCCGTGCAAGACTCCGTGGATCTCTCTCAGCAATTAAACCTCAACCGCTTCGACCCGGATTACTACCCCTTGCAACTGGGCAATCATGTGTTGGGTGGAGGCTTTTACGCGACTCGCCTGTACCACGATTTGCGCCAGGTGGCGGGCTACGTTTACAACGTCGATGTCAGCCTGACGGCCTCGGAGACCAGGGCCAGCTATTCCGTTACCTACGGTTGCGATCCGCAAAACGTCTCTAAGGCACGGGCGTTGATTCAGCGCGATCTGGATCAGATGCGTACGGATGAGGTTCCAGCCAATGAACTGCACCAGGCCAAAGCCCTGCTGCTGCGGCAAATTCCTCTCAGCGAATCCAGCGAAGATGCGGTCGCCGAAGGGTTGCTGCGTCGAGCCGAGATCGGTCTGCCACTGGATGAACCGATCCGGGCCGCCGAGACATACTCCAAACTCAGCGCCGCAGAAGTAAAAGCGGCTTTCGAGAAAAAGATTCGTACCGGAGACTTCGTTCAGGTAGTCAGAGGTCCAACTCCGCAGTAGTCGAGACCGAGCGCGGAAGGCGACGCCGCGAGGGCCGGGGCGTCGCCGTCACAACACCGGGTAGCTTCGAATACTAAACTGCCGTGGGGAAAATTTGTCCGTACATCGAATCCTTAAGTCGCTGGAGCACCTGTCGCGGTTTTCGGTTTTTGTAATACTGATCATCGCTTTCCCTACGTCGCGGCTCCATGCTGCCCAGCCCGCTCCGGTCCAAGCCGGGGAATCATTTCCCAGGCTCTCCGCGAAAACTCTCACCGGAAAATCTCTGGAACTGCCCGCTGCGCCCCTTGGCCGTCCGGCCGTGCTGCTCTTCTCGTTCAGCCGGACGGCAGGCAAGGATGCACACTTGTGGAACGAACGCTTAGCCAGAGATTTTTCGAGTGCAGTCCCAGCGTACGAAGTGGTGGTACTGGAATCGGTTCCAAAGCTCTTTCGCGGACTCGCAGTGTCGGGCATCCGGAGCGGGATGCCGATCTCCATGCAGGATCGAACGATCGTGTTGTACCAGGATGAGAAGCTCTGGAAGACGCGCCTGGCGGTTTCGGATAACAACCGGGCTTACGTAGTTCTGTTAGCCCCGGATGGCCAGCTCCGCTGGAGCAACGCAGCAGCCTATACAGCTTCCGAGTATGCGCGATTGAAGAATCAGATTGACACGCTTCTGCGGCCACACCCATAACCCCGCCGTACGCGGTTCGCGGCAGCGGGGCGTGAAACTCCGCATGTCCGTCTTTTTTTCAACTTTCCGCCAGCCCAAGGAATCTTAGATAGCTATTATGCCCACACATACAATCAATGCGACCGATACGTTTACCATTGGCGGCGATCTAACCGTCAATCGGTTAGGATTTGGTGCCATGCGCCTCACGGGCGAAGGTATCTGGGGAGAACCGAAGGATTCGGCAGAAGCCAAGCGTGTGCTGCGACGCGCTGTCGAGTTAGGCATCAACTTCATCGATACCGCCGACGCCTACGGTCCGGAGGTCAGCGAGCGCCTGATTGGTGAAACCCTCTATCCCTACCCAGAGAGCCTGGTGATCGCTACCAAGGGCGGACTGGCACGCTCCGGGCCGAACCAATGGAGTCCGCTAGGCAGGCCGGAGTATCTGCGGCAGTGCGTCGAGATGAGTTTGCGCCGTTTGAAATTACAGCGCATCGACCTCTACCAGTTGCACCGCATCGATCCCAAGGTTCCCGCCGAAGATCAGTTTGGCGAACTGGGGAAGATGCAGCAGGAAGGTAAGATCCGCCACATTGGACTCTCGGAGGTGAAGCCTGCCGAGATCGAAAATGCACGCAAAACAATTCCCGTGGTCAGCGCGCAGAACCTGTACAACATTGCCGACCGCGGCCATGAGGATACATTGCAATATTGCGAGAAGAACCAACTCGCGTTTATCCCTTGGTTTCCGGTTGGAGCAGGGAAACTGACGAAACCCGGCGGCGTGCTGGACGAGTTCGCCAAAAAGCACAACGCCACGGTAGCACAACTAGCAATAGCCTGGTTGCTCTATCGCTCCCATGTGATGCTGCCTATCCCGGGCACCTCGTCGGTCCGGCACCTGGAGGAGAATGTTGGCGCGTCCAAGCTGAAATTGGATGCCGCCGAATGGATTGCTTTGGAGCAGAAAGTGAAACAAGCAAATCAGTTAGCGGCGTAATTGGCAGCCCTGACGCCTGCAGTTACTGGCCAGGCCCATTCCTCAGAATGGGCCTGGTTAGTCTCGGACCTGAATCCCTCGAACCCATGCGTGAAGCTTCGCCGCAAACGAAGGTCGGCTCCGAATGCGTACTCGCGGAACAAATACTTTATACCCGACCAATTTACTTGCGGAAGTCATCCCGACTTGCTAGCCTCCCTCCCGTAATCTGTCTACCAGGAGGTCACGGACGTGCGCTCCGAATTCGTAAGCAGCTTACGGCGCACATCGAAGGCCCGTCCAGCCTCCCCATCCGATTCTTGGCTACGGGTGTGGGCTGCGCAGGGTAGCGGTACGTCCACTCCCCGGAGCACAAGAAACACCACTGACTTATTTCGGCTGAAGTTGCCCAAGGACATCTGTGAGTGTTTCCTTGCACAACTTCAAGAGAGGATGGCTTTATGGGAAGCGCGGCTGTAGTACCAGTTCGCCTGCTGACTGCGAGGGAAGATCATCTGAACCGGTTCGACGCGAAACCGGGAATGCTGAACTTGAGTTTGAAAGATATCAATGGAAGTACCAATCTGACTCAGCGACCGTGAAGGACATCACGAATTCGGAGTCCCCGGTTGAAGTCTCGCATACCTGCACGCAATCGGGCTTGTCGTTTCAGGTAGAGGCCGGAAAAGCTTATCTCATTACCCTGGCTTTCGCGCAGACCACGGGTCCTGACGCAACGGTGGCCGAGTTAGACGAAGGCGGGCAAAGGATAGACGTCATCAATATGAATAATCTGTTCCCGGGGTATGTCGTGTACGCGTGATGCAGTCCAACGAGGTGTTTGTGCTCCCCGTTTTCCGGGCGGGGAGCGAAACTAGCAACCGGCGGGCTGGTGCTGCCGGGTGGGTGGCCACATCCGCCCGGCTAGCACCGAAATGCAGGGCTGCCGGATAGGCGCCTAATCAACTTCGAAAGCATCCAAGACGGGCTCCAGAGCAGGCGTGGCCGCATCTTCCGGCCTGATTAAACCTTCTTGCGGCTCTGTAGCCGCAAGTCGCATCAGGGCATCGTTGGTCGTATCCTCAATGCGGGTATTGCTTTTGTGAAGCAAGCGAATAGCTTTGAATGCCTCGTGGCACAACACAAAACGGTTCTTCGTCTGGAGCGCATCAAAAACAATATCTGAACGCATTACTGTCACCTTCCGTAGTACCGGCAGAGTTGAGGTTCGTTGTGATGTCCTCAAGTAAAAGTGGAAGGCATCAGGGAGGATACACGACCAGGATAGTGGTAAATTGCGACCCAGACTAGGACTCGAATCACAAACGCCGAATTTCTTCCTCAAAAAGCTTCCCCGCGAGATCAGAACGGCCCCACTGCCCCAGCCAACCCACCATCCCCACCGTAAAAATCCCGGCGCGAACCGGGAATCAAATCAGGAGGTCTTATGATATTTATGAATGTCATAATGCAGTTACGGAAGTATTGCGCAGCCTTGGATGCTGGCGCAAGTAAATGCAGAGTAGTGTTCGATGCTGCTCCCGATTCGGGACTTTAAGTTGCTACAGAACCCTGCGAACGCAGTCGTTGCAATTGCGGAGCGGCAGAATGACAATCGAAGAACCCTGCTGCTGTTCGACAAGTGGTGGAGCGAACGTACCCGAATCACCTGCACGTTTCTCGGCGGAGGATTACGGTTGCGAATCACCGGAACCATCGACCGCATTGAGCCAGACTCAATCCTGATGTACACCGCCGATGAATCCGCATCGTATTCACCTGCCGCTGCGCTCCGTGCATCTGTGCCGCTATTGCGATCCACGGGAACTCAACCTGCCGGAGGCCGAGGAGCAATTCGCCGGCTTTCTCGTCATTCGCCTGCAGGACGGCGGGGTCTTACAATTTGCTGAACCGAAATGACTGAGCCAGAAAACGCGTGAACTGTCTGCATTGCTTCCTCACGTTATTTAACCAATAAGAAAGCACCCCGCAGGGTGCTTGGACCAGCAATCAGTCCTTTTCTCTAAGCGATATTGCCTTGCAACACCTCTCTTAACCGTTCAATCTCAGCATTTTTCGCGGCGGCGTATTTCGCCAGTAACTCAGCCGTGGAAGCACCTCTTAACCGTGTGTTTTCCTCCAGCCACTCGATTGCCTGCTGTATCTCGCCCAAGGATGCTGATTCTGCCCCACAGTTACAGACATACAGCTCACTTGTGTTCGGATCGACGTTGTTCGATAGGCACCAGTCAGTATGCATAATTTCGCTCACACCTGCCTCCAATACACTTACTGCATTAATAATTGCGTTTATTGCGTATGACAGGCGAATTCTCGCCTGAACACCTCTGGAGTCGGCGTTCGCAAAAGGTTCGCCGCCCGTCTACACGTTACCGCTCGCTAGGGGCTCTGGCAACTCCTTTTACGACAATCGCAAAAAATCAGGCAGACAGGATCATGCATCCAATTCGTATAAAGTATCCAATGTCTTCGGTCAGGCCTTCCTCGAGAGCCAGCCTTCTATCGCGATGAGGAAGGGATCGGACAGCTCTCAATCAGTGCCCTTACTTTCTGCGACAGTGTTTTCACCGTGAATGGCTTTTAAGCAAACTCCTTTTGGGGACAGGAGTATCCTCAAGGCTTCCGTTAGGGTCGAATCATGGTCACCGTTGCCAGAGAATATTCGCAACTTCCAGCGGGATCGACGCGCCTTCATGGTGCGGCACCAATCGCGCCGTGTAATCCGCCGAAGGGCGGGTAGCTGGAACATGCGTGACATAGATGTGACCGGCAGCCGTGCCTGCCGGCGTTCTTTTCATCTCCTGGCAGAACAGCATGGTCACTCCCGGCGCCGTTGGCATAAAGCTCCACCCGAACCGAGTCCGGGTCAAGATTATCGAGATTTAAGTGAAGTTCAAATACGTACTGCCCACCTTCTGTCTCCACCTTCAGCTCTCCGAAACCCAGCCTGGCCCCATTTCTGTTTCAAGTCACGCTGCCAATCGACCAGTTGCTTGCCCGCGTCTCCTTTGTTCGCGGCGCGCCCGCGATAGGCTGCTGCAGCCGGGAGGTAGTTTCGCCCGGTGTATTCGCGCACCGCGCGATCGGCAGAGAATTCGGGGGTCAGGCGGGCCATGCTTTCCCGCATCCGCTTAACCCATGCGGCAGGAATGCCATTATCGCGAGCGTAGAATTCCGGAATTACCTCCCGTTCCAGTAGTCCGTACAGGGCTTCGGCTTCAGCGGCATCCCACGCCGAGTCGTCGCCATGTTCCTGGCCGTCTCCCAACGCCCATCCTACTTCAGGCGTGTAGGCCTCCGCCCACCAGCCATCCAACTCGGACAGATTGAGACCTCCATTGACGAGCACCTTCATACCACTGGTTCCGCACGCCTCCCATGGCCGCCGTGGAGTATTGATCCACACATCGACTCCCTGCACCAGGTCGCTCGGTCAGCAGCATGTCGTAGTCGCTCAGGAAGACGACGTGAGGCCGGGCCTCCGGCTGGCGGATAAAGTTGATCCATTCATGGATCAGGGCCTGCCCCGGCCGATCCTCCGGATGAGCCTTGCCGGCGATGATGAGTTGGACCGGACGCTGCGTGTTGGTCAATAGGCGAAGGAGGCGCTGGGGGTCGTGCAATAACAAGTTGGGCCGTTTGTAGGTTGCAAAGCGTCGCGCAAAGCCGAGCGTCAACGCGTTTGGATCGAGGTGATGTTTTGCGGCTTCGACCTCTTCGTGCGGCCTGCCGGAGGAAGCCAACTGACGCGACAATCGCTCGCGAGCATACTCCACCATAGACTTGCTGGCGGCGCTTCGAAATTGCCAGAGTTTGGCGTCGGAGACATCGCGAATATCCGGCCCGAGGTTTTTTGTAGTTCCCAGCCAACGCTCCTTGCCGCAGCTTTCCGTCCAAAGATCGTCCGCCTGCGCCGAGTCCCACGTGGGCATGTGAACTCCGTTGGTCACGTATCCGACCGGAACCTCGTCCTCCGGCCAACGCGGAAACAGCGGGAGAAAGAGTTTTCTGCTGACCTTTCCATGCAAGCGGCTTACCCCATTCACCGCTCCGCTCCCTCGGATTGCCAGATACGCCATGTTGAAACTCTCCCCAGAGTCGCCCGGGTTCTGGCGTCCTAGGGCCAGCAACTCATCCAGTGTGATACCAAGCCTCTTGGCATAATGACCGAGATACTGTTCGATAAGCGCAGGAGAAAAACGGTCAAAGCCTGCGGCCACGGCCGTGTGGGTGGTAAACAGATTACCCGCCCGTGTCACTGCCAGTGCAACTTCGAAGGGCTGACCTGTTTCCTCCATAAAATTGCGGGCACGTTCCAGGACGGCAAACGCTGCGTGGCCTTCATTCAGGTGACAAACCTCCGGCTGCAGCCCGAGCGCGCGGAGCAACCTCCATCCGCCAATTCCCAGCACCAGTTCCTGCTTGAGGCGCAACTCCGGCCCGCCGCCATAGAGTTCGCTCGTAATCCCTCGATGCGCGGGAAAGTTCGCGGCATCATTGCTGTCCAGCAGGTAAAGCTTCACTTTGCCCACCTGGACTTGCCAGGCGCGCAGCCAGACTGAGTATCCGGGCAACGCAATCTCCAACCGCAGCCACTCTCCATTCGGCTCGACGCAATGGAGTGATCGGCAACTGACCGGGATCGTTGTACGGGTAGAGGGCCTGCTGCTCGCCATTTCTGTCGATCACCTGACGAAAATAGCCCTGTTGATAGAGCAGTCCTACGCCGACAACCGGCACACCCAGATCGCTGGCGGCTTTGAGCTGATCACCAGCCACGTTACCCAGTCCGCCCGAATAGATGGGCAGCGCTTCGCTCAACATGAACTCCATACTGAAGTATGCAACCGTATTCAGCAGAGCCCCTGGATGATTCAGCTGAAACCATGCAGGCTCTTTCGCCGCCCGTCGACTTGCCTCCAGTAAACCGTCGACGTTCTTCCTGAAAACCGGATCGGCTAAAACGCGCGTGATCTGGTCGCGCGAGACCGTCTGCAGTACGGCCCAGGGGTTATGCGTGATTTCCCAAAGCTTGGGATCAAGTTGCCGCCACACTTCGTCGGTGGCATGATTCCACGACCACCGCATATCCAAGGCGAGCTCTGCCAAGGAATCCACACCCGCGATTTCGGTCGGCAGAAGATTGCTTGCCGGGTTGTTCTCCATCTGGCTTTCCTCACTTATCTTCCAGGCATTGCCGGATATGGTCGTGGTGTTCGTGCAGCTTCCGGTTGAACTCGAGTCCGCACAATCGCCCCCATCGAGCCAGCAGCATTTTACCTCTCGCAGTGGTCAATCGTGACCAGCATTCAAATCCCATAGATTCCATCGGATCTGGCAGCAGAACGACAGTGACTGTCGTTTGCGACTTCACCCTCGCCGGCTTTCGCGCTATGGTTCTTAGAGCACGTGCAGCTTACTATGTAAAAGGTGAGCGGGTCTGATTATCGTTCCTGCCCGGAAAGATCGAAAATATGGCGCTTGTGACTCTCGTCCTTCTGGTTGTTGTGGTGGCTCTCCTGCTCCTGCTGTTTGTGAAAACATCCAAAGCAGGCAACCCTATGCTCGATTCCCGCCTTGATGCCTTCGAAAAGGCTCAGGAGCGCACTGAGCGTGCAGTAAGAGAGGAAGTTGCCAAAAGCAGGGAGGAACTTGGTAAGGCCGCGCGGGAACAGCGACAGGAACTCACGGAAGCCTTCAAAGTTTTCGGTGATACCTCAGGCAAAAGAATGATGGAAACCGCCAGCGTGCAGAAGGCGCAACTGGACTCGTTTTCCAGTCAGCTTGCCTCCTTTACCAAAGCAAGCGTAGAGCGTCTCGACGGTGTCCGTGCCGAATCCGCTGCGAGCGCAAAGCAGCTACGAGAGGAGGTCGTAGCTACGTTGACAAGCCTCTCTGAGACGACGACGCGGACGATGAAAGACTTAGCCGCTGCCGAAAAGGTTCAGCTCGACGCATTCTCCGGGCAGATTTTCTCGCTGACGAGAAGCAGTGGAGAGAAGCTCGACGGCATACGAGCGGAGTCCGCCACCGGGGCAAAGCAGCTAAGGGAAGAGGTCATCGCAGCACTCAAGGGAATTACGGAATCCACAACCAACACGATGGGCGAGTTGGCCAACGTCCAAAAGGGTCAGCTTGAAAGCATGACTTTGGCGATTGGGAAGCTCTCAGATTCGAATGAGAAAAAGCTGGAGGCAATCAGGGGCACGGTGGAAGTCGAACTGCAACGCATGCAAACCGACAACGCCAAACAACTTGAGCAGATGCGACAGACTGTGGATGAGAAACTTCAGGGCACGCTGGAAAAACGTCTGGGCGAATCTTTCAAGCAGGTCAGCGAACGTCTGGAGCAGGTCCACAAAGGGCTTGGTGAGATGCAGACGCTTGCCACAGGCGTCGGCGACCTGAAAAAAGTCTTGACGAACGTGAAGACACGTGGAACGTGGGGCGAGGTTCAACTAGGGGCTCTGTTGGAGCAGGTGCTCAACCCCGACCAGTATGCCACTAACGTAAGCACGAAGGACGCTGGTGAACGAGTCGAGTTTGCGGTCAAGTTGCCGGGGCAGGGCGCGGACAGGGATGAGACGGTTTGGCTGCCGATTGACGCCAAGTTCCCAGTCGAGGACTACCAACGCCTGGCCGACGCGCAAGAGCGGGCCGACATCGATGCCATGGAGATCGCTGGAAAACAGTTAGAGAATCGGGTAAAGAGCTGTGCGCGTGAGATCAGTGAAAAGTATCTAAACCCGCCAAAGACCACAGATTTCGGTATCTTATTCTTGCCCATCGAAGGGCTCTTCGCCGAGGTGATCCGCAGGACAGGTTTGATCGAAGCCATCCAGCGGGAGAGCCGCGTGATTATTGCTGGCCCAACTACATTGTGGTCGATTTTGAACAGCCTTCAAATGGGTTTCCGTACGCTGGCCATCCAGAAGCGTTCCAGCGAAGTCTGGAACCTCCTCGCGGCGGTCAAGACCGAGTGGACGAAGTATGGGGATGTGCTGGAGGCAGTCCAGAAAAAACTACACCAAGCATCAGACACCATCGGAAAAGCGCAGGTAAGATCGAGGGCGATCGGAAGACAGCTCAAGGATGTGCAGGAGCTACCAGCAGGTGCTGCAACTGCGTTCCTTAATGTAACTCCAGTGGATGATGACATCGAGGCAAGTGATGTCGACGAAACGGAAGATGATCTGAAATCGTCCGCAGCTGTAAGCTCGACGAACTAATTATTATGCGTAGGCGCGTTATACATGACAAAGGCGGGCGATGCGCCCGCCTTAACATTGGCCAGAGCCGCTGCGGAAGCCGTTGGGTTACTTACGCAGCTCTGGGGAGCTCCACTCGTTCATCGTAGGTGTCTTGCGCCCTGCGGTTCAGAAAATTCAAACTCTTCCGCATCAACTCTCTTGCTTGCTGCAGATGCTCCTGCCGGCTTTCTGTCCCACTACCTTCATTCACAGCGGCAAAGGTATTCATCGAGTCGAACATTCCTCTTATTAGCGAATCCGAGACGACCGGATCGTCATGCATAACACTCAGTTGTTCAGGACTGTATTCCTTCTCTATCACTTCAATCAGAGCAGAGTGTAGGCTTTCGTTGTAGCCGGGGTGGTTTCGAATTTTGGCAATCAGCTCGTTACCCACGTCTTCTCCTTAGTTCCCACAAATTGGGAATGTAGGAGTTAGATGCCCAGCCGATTCCTTCCGGCGCGACAGTACCTAATCTCTTGCACTTTTTCTCTACGCCGGTCCAGACGTGACTTCCTGCTCTGAGGAACGAAGCGTCGGCGGGAGGAGCAGCCAACATTTTCGCACGAGACCGGAGACCACAAGCCCCAACTCTGTGTTCCTGTTATCGGCATTTGTTGCTTCCTAACTATTGAACGCGACGCACATTCAATACGAGATAATTGTCTAATAATTGTCTTAGTCCCCTTTTTCTGAATGGCCCAGAGCAAACCCGATACTCACGGGATCATCTCACCGGCCCATGAATGTTCCAGTGAAAGTGCAATTGATAGTCCCTGCTTTTCTGTCTCTGCTAATGCTAACGGGTTCTGCCCTCGCGCAGTCAACCGCAGACTCCGACAACGCGACCATTACTAAGCCTCAACAGAAGGAGATTCACTCCGCCGAGCTACCAGGTAGCATGTCCAAAGCTGCCGCCGCAGCGAGCCCAGAACCATACATCGTGCTTACGCCCGTCATCAATCCGAACAAACCAAAGGGTGAGCATAGTCCGTTCGTCTGGAGAATCGAAACTGGGATTGAAATTACTCCGAATCGGTCTGCCATTTCACGAGGTCACCTATATCCGCAGCAATCACGCATCGCGTCTGTAATTGGATTGCAGGCTATCAAATGGTTCAAATACAACGGCGTTTCTTTTCAATCTGACTGGAGTAACACAGACACAAGACTGGCTAACTCCTCTCAAAACACTTGGACAATGAATCGCGTCAGTTTTGACGGCGAATATCTAAGGCGTTTTGTCTTACGTTCTTGGGAGCCATTTATAAAAGCCGGTGTAGGTGGCACAGTTTTTATTTCGGGGCATGATAGATGTCAGACACCTAATGAATCATGTGTTGGGCCTGAGGTTGGATTGGATTCACGTTTCGAAGAAATTCTTGGAGCAGGTATCGCGAAAGGTCGCTTTGTTGTTGGTTACGACGCACATTTTATTCGTAATCCTGATTTTTCAGATCACACATGGTTTCCCCAGAGGAATGTCATCAATGCAATCTTTATAGGGATAAGTGATTTAAGAGGCAACAAAACACGCGGAAGACGAGAATGAGAGTAATGACCCGAGTTCATTAGCGGGCTGAAGCGAAGCAATGCCCGCATCGCTCCAGCTCACGAACACCTGGCAATGCCGTCGCAAACGCGCGATGACAGGTATACTCCTCTCTTATGAGCACCCACGACAGCAACGAGGTCGAAATTAAGTTTCTGGTTCATGATGCCGAGGCTCTCCTGCACTCACTCGAAAACGCGGGCTTCCGCCAGAAAACCCCTTCGACCTTCGAAGCCAACACTCTTTACGACTCGGCCACCGGTGACCTTCGCCGTGCCGGAGAGGTTCTGCGCCTCCGCCTCTATGACGATCACTGGCGGCTCACCCACAAAACCCGCGGCACCGCCAGCAAGCATAAGACTCGGGTCGAGCACGAAACCGAAGTTGCCAACGGTGAGGAGATGCACGCCATCCTCGTCGCCCTTGGTTTCAGTCCATCGTTCCGCTATGAGAAGTATCGCGCCGAGTGGACCGACGGCACCGGCGAGCTCGTCATCGACCGCACCCCCATCGGCGACCTCGCCGAAATCGAAGGCGCGCCCCAGTGGATCGACCGCATCGCAAAACTCCTCGGCATCAGCGAAGCCGATTACATCACCGATTCCTACGCTGAGCTATTCTTCCGCTGGAAGCAGCGCACCGGAAGCCCCGCTCTCAACATGACCTTCGACGAGTGCGGCACCCCGCGCCCATAACTCACCCGCGCCACTGGAGATGGACTCCATAAGAATCGGGTGCCCCGGGTTCGCCTTCCTTTACCTAACCGGGATCGTCTGACCTTAGTTTTTGCCCTCGGTGGTTTTCGTACTTCCCTGCACAAAAAAACGGGCCCGTTTCCAGGCCCGCCGTTTCCGCCAACTGCTTCTAGTGTCCTCTCGGTTCCTTGTCCTTGTCCTTCTCCTTGTCCTTGTTGTTCTCTTTCGGAGGCGGAGCATTCCTGTGCTGCGGTGCCGGCTCCGCCGTGCGGGCGGGCGGCGGAGGGTTATGCGGTGGCTGCGCCGGAACCATTGCGTGCGGCGCAGCGGGTGGGCTCGCAGGACGCGCCGGCACCACCGCCTTTTCCTCCGGCTTCTGTCCACCTTGGTTCGTATTGGCCGGAGTGCGGCCAATGTTCTCATTTGTCCAGACCGGAGTGCGTTGCGGGTTGACCTGGTTGCCATTCCCCGGCGTGTTCCCGTTGCCCCCGGCTTGCGGCGGACGCGCAATGTTGGGTGCCGGTGCATTGACCGGTTCGCCCGAACGTACCCCGTTCGGATTCGCATTCGCTGGCGATCCAGGCTGCGGCGAGCGGCCATAGGTATTCGAGGGAATGTTCGGCTGACCGTGTACATTCCCCGCCGCCGGATTTCCCGACGGCTGATTGATCACCGTCGGCCTTCCCTGCTGATTGCTCCCAGGTTGAATCTGCCGGGGAGAACTCCCTCCCACCTGATTCCCTGCGGGCTGTCCGCCCCGATTAGCCGGCACGGGCGCTGATTTCCGCAGATTACTCCGCACCTCCGGGCTCAACGGTGCGCCATTGGATTTCTCCAGCAACGGCCGCTGCTGTTCGAAGCTCACCGGACGCGGCGGCGGAGCTGCTTTCGAAAACACTTGCCGGGGCGCAACCATGCGTGCCGGAGCCGTCGCCGGAGCGTGCCCGCCCAGAACCGCCTGCTCTGGTCGGTACCACTGCCGCCGTGGTCATCACGCTGCCCCGTCCCACGGCCGAAGCCGGAACCACCACCGTGCTTGCCTCTTAACGGTCTTCCCGAGGCGAACGTGCTGCTCGAAACTCCCGTCACCGCGCCATTCACCGTGGCATTCTCATAGTGAATGTTGTTGATCGTCGTGTTCCTGATATTTACGTTGGTGGTCGTGTAGTAATTGTTGACCACCGTCACGTTCACCACCCGCGAGTTGGAAATGTTCACATTCCGCGCATACACTGCGCTCACCTGGTAGGAGGGAATAAACGGATCATGCCAGCCCAGTGGAACCCAGGCCACTCCGCCGCCTCCGAAGCCGAGTGACACGCCGAAGCTCGGACCGCCGACCCATGCAACCAGCGCCGGAGCATACACCGGACGAACCCCTACCGGTCCCGGAACCCATCCCCAGCGGCCGCCTACCGCAACCCACCGCCCATAGTGGAACGGAGCAAATCCCCAGGGCGCGTCGTCCACCCAGGTCCATCCCCACGGCTCTACCCAGGCCCAGTGGCCTTCGCGATACGGAGCCCAGCCCGGATGCACGTTCGGATACCACACGTTGCCGTACATTGGCGAAGGCTCCCAATAACCGTTGGCGTCCAGATCCTCGTAGCCGACCGTCCCGGCAGCGACATAGCCCGCCGAACGCGACGAAGTCTCCTGACGCTCGCGCACCTCACACCAACTGTCGAAGCCATCCGGGTCAGGCACCCACGAGCTGGTGTACGAAAGCGATTGTCCCGCAGCTGAAGCTGAAGCGTTGACCGCCGCGTACCTCTACCAGCGCGTTGTTCTCTCCGCTCGCTTCCCCATCGCCACGGCGCACCGTGATCCAGCTTTGATCCTCGTCCGGCAGCACGTCAAAGCGGTACTCGCCCGGACTGCTCACGGTGTAGGCAAAATTCGGGGTGTCGACTTCGACAATCTCTCCCTCGTGCAGGTAGCGCACCGACAGGTTCAGAACCCCCTGGTCCAACTCGATCTGCGCCGTGTTGTCATCCAGATTTGTAATGGTGACGCTGGTCTCGCTTCCCAACCGCAGCGCTGCCGACGCCAAAGACAATTCCGCCCGCGAGTCGCGATCGGTCCAGATCCGGTCAGCCGTCGTCAACGGACGATTCAGGTTCGCGTCCACCCAGTCATCCACTCCGCCCGGCTGCAAGGAAACCAAGCCTTCCATGAACTGCAAGCGCGCAACCCGGCTTGGAGGATCGGCCTGATCCTGAGCAACCGCCAATCCGCTGATTGCCAACATGGTAAGTACAACGAAAACTTTGAAACGCAGCGATGCCTTCATGGTGTTCTGTTCTCCTCACAACGGGACGCAAGCGATGACTTCCGTGAGCATTTCACACCCGCTCCGGCTATGTAAACCCCTGCCCCGGCGAATGGTTTTCCCTGCTCAAAAATGAAAACCGCCCGGCCGGGCGGCTCTTGTGTCTAAGTGTCGTTCAGAAATAAGCCGGTGGCTGTCGAATGAACAAGACGCCAGGTGGCCCACATCCGCCTGTCTTTGGCGAATGTGGGAAGAGACACCTAATCGTTCGCCCCGTGGCACTTCTTATATTTCTTCCCGCTGCCGCATGGGCAAGGATCGTTGCGTCCGACCTTGTCGCCGCGAACCACCTGCTGTACCGCTGTCGCCGGTCCCGCTCCCGCCCGCTGTGCCTGCTCCAGTTCGCGTGCTTTGCGCCGCTGGAATTGCTTCTCCACGTCGTCCAGCGAGGTCTGCATCCGCCTCGGCGCGTGGCTCTCGGCGCCTGCGTCGCCGGAACCGTCTGCAGCGCGGGCTTCCACCGCCGGTGCACCCAGCGGCCGCCGTCAACCGTGGCACGCGTAGCTGATCTCGTCGCCGTTCTCGTCCACCACCCGCATCATGTACAGATAGCGCACCGTCTCTTCTTCAAAGTGCTCCATCATTTCTTCAAACAGGGTGAACGACTCGCGCTTGTACTCAATCAGCGGATCATGCTGGCCGTAGCCGCGCAGTCCGATGCCTTCCTTCAGGTGGTCCATCTGCAGCAGATGGTCTTTCCACAGCTGGTCCAGCACGCTCAGCATGATCACCCGCTCGTGCTGCCGCATCGCATCGGCGCCGATCAGCTTTTCCTTCGCGTCGTAGCGCGCAATCAGCCGCGCAAAGATCGCATCGCCCAGCTCATGATGGTTCAGCGATTTCGGGTCCACGCCCTCGGCCAGAAAGTCCACTCCAAAGCGGCCATGGACCTCAGTCTTCAGCCCGGCAATGTCCCAGTTCTCCGGATGCACTTGCTCGCCGGCGAACTTTTCCAGAATCCCGCCCAGCAGGTCGCGCACATAATCCTGCTGAATCAACTCCTTCTGTTCGTTGCCTTCCAGCAGTTGCCGGCGCAGCCCGTAGACCGCCTCGCGCTGCTTGTTCATCACGTCGTCGTACTCAAGCAGATGCTTACGGGCTTCAAAGTTCTGGCCTTCCACGGCCTTCTGTGCCGCTTCAATGCGCCGCGTAATCAGCCCCGATTCAATCGGGATGCCCTCTTCCATGCCAAGCTGCCGCAGCAGGTTTGAAACCCACTCCTTGGCGAAGATGCGCATCAAATCGTCTTCCAGCGACAGATAGAAGCGCGACGCACCCGGATCGCCCTGGCGTCCCGCGCGGCCCCGCAACTGGTTGTCGATGCGCCGCGACTCGTGCCGCTCCGTGCCCAGGATGAACAATCCGCCCGCGTCGATCACCTGCGCGTGCTCCACGTCGGTCTCTGCCTTGTACTTGGTCAGCAGCTCCGCCCATGTCCCCGCCGGAATGCTGAACTCCTGCCCCTGGTAGTACCAGTACGCCGTCGTCGGATCGTCGGGCCGTGCTTCCACGCCGCCTGCCACCGCCTTCACGGCCGTCGCCAGTCCGCGCTTCAGCGCCTCCTGCTTGGCCATGAATTCCGGATTTCCGCCCAGCAGAATATCCGTGCCGCGGCCTGCCATGTTGGTCGCGATCGTCACCATCCCGTAGCGTCCGGCCTGGGCCACAATCTCGGCTTCGCGCTCGTGGTACTTCGCGTTCAGCACCACGTGCTTGATGCCTTTTTTCTTCAGCAGCTCGCTCAGCCGCTCCGACTTTTCAATCGAGGTCGTACCCACCAGCACCGGCTGCAGTTGTCTCGTGGATGCGCGCAATCTCATCGGCCACGGCGAAGTATTTTTCCTTCTCCGTGCGGTACACAACGTCCTTGTTTTCCTTGCGCGACATCTCGCTGGTTGGTCGGAATCACCACCACTTCCAGCTTGTAGATCTTGTCGAACTCGGCGGCTTCCGTCTCCGCCGTGCCGGTCATGCCCGCCAGCTTGTGATACATGCGGAAGTAATTCTGGAAGGTGATCGTCGCCAGCGTCTGATTCTCGCGCTCGATCTTCACCCCTTCCTTGGCTTCCACCGCCTGGTGCAGTCCATCCGACCAGCGCCGTCCCGGCATCAGGCGTCCGGTGAACTCGTCCACGATCAGCACTTCGCCGTCTTTCACCACGTATTCCACGTCGCGCTTGTAGAGGTGGTGCGCCTTCACCGCAACTTCCACGTGATGCTTCAGATCCCAGTTTTCCGGGTCCGCGATGTTGTCGATCCCGAGCAGCTTTTCGACCTTCTCCCAGCCTGCCTCGGTCACCATCGTGTTCTTGTGCTTTTCGTCGATCACGAAATCGCCGGTATAGATCTTCTCGTTCGGCTCGGCTCCCGGCAGCTCTTCGCCCTTCTCCAGCTTCGGGATGATGACGTTGATGCGCGCGTACTTGTCGGTCGATTCCTCGCTGGCGCCGCTGATGATCAGCGGCGTACGGGCTTCGTCGATCAGGATCGAATCCACTTCGTCCACGATGCTGAAGTAGTGTCCGCGCTGCACGCAGTCCTTCATATCGAACTTCATGTTGTCGCGCAGATAATCGAAGCCGAATTCGTTGTTGGTTCCGTAGGTGATGTCGGAGGCATAGGCGGCTTTGCGCTGCTCGTCGTCCAGGTCGTGGACGATCACGCCCACCGTCAGTCCCAGGAAGCTGTATACCTTTCCCATCCACTCCGAGTCGCGCTTGGCCAGGTAGTCATTCACCGTAACCACGTGCACGCCGCGTCCGGCCAGCGAATTCAGGTACACCGGCAGGGTCGCCACCAGCGTCTTGCCTTCACCGGTCTTCATCTCGGC
Organism: uncultured Acidobacteriota bacterium; assembly: GCA_963779365.1. Taxonomy (GTDB): domain Bacteria; phylum Acidobacteriota; class Terriglobia; order Terriglobales; family Acidobacteriaceae; genus TOLSYN. Next base: position 145,391 of record CAVZYB010000030.1, read on the forward strand.
GATGCGTCCGGAGTGCAGCACCATGCCGCCGATCAACTGCACGTCAAAATGGCGCATATTGACGGCCCGCCGTCCGGCCTCGCGCACCACGGCAAATGCCTCTTCCAGAATCGCGTCCAGACCTCTTCGATGGCGCTGTGCTGCTCTTTTTCCCACAGCTTGCGGCGCTCCGCATCCATCTCTTCTTCGGCTGGCTCCTGCAGCAGTGCCATGCCGGTCCTGCACCCGCCGCCGGAACTCATCGGTCTTGGCGCGCAGCTCTGCGTCGGTCAGCTTGCGTATCTCGGGCTCCAGCGCGTTAATGCGCTCCACGCGCGGTTTCAGCTTCTTCACTTCGCGCTCGTTGTGAGTCCCGAAAACCTTGGCCATCAGAGAATTAATCAATGCTTTGTCCTTCAGATACTTACCGGCGGAGAGGCTCGGTCGAAAATCGCATTCTTGCGGGGCCACCTAGGGCACACACCGCACCATTCAAAAGCCTACCATATCGGCTGCCACCAGGCGTGAATTTGCCTTGCCGCCAGTTTCCAGCCCTGCGTTAGCCCGAACTCGCCAGGGTTCCTCGCTTCGTCCGAGCTGTCGCGCGGTGCCCCACCTTCGCGTCGACTGCTTTTCGCCGATCTAAGGTGGGAAACCATCCGCTCCCCCATCGCGCCTTGCCTCTGATTTATCTTGCCCTCCGTTCTCCCGCAAACAAAGTAGAATTTCGTCATCTCTATTTGTGGAGTTCCGGAGGTCTCGAAGTGAGACGGACAATATTAGTTACAGGCGGAGCCGGTTTCATCGGCTCCAACTTCGTACTGCAGCGCATCGCCGCCGGCGACCGCGTGATCAACCTCGACAAGCTCACCTACGCCGGCAATCGCGGCAACCTTGCTTCCATCGACGCTCACCCCGCTCACGTCTTTGTCCACGGCGGCATCGAAGACTCCGCCCTCGTCGAGTCTCTGCTCCAAACCCATCAGCCCGACGCCCTGGTAAACTTCGCTGCTGAAAGTCACGTCGACCGCTCCATCGTCAGCCCCGAAGAGTTCATCTCCACCAACGTCGTCGGAACCTTTCGCCTGCTCCACGCCGCCCTCGCCTACTACCGCGCCCTTGCCCCTGAGGCCCAGGCCCGCTTCCGCTTTCTCCACGTCTCCACCGACGAAGTCTACGGATCGCTCGGCAGCTCCGACCCAGCCTTCACCGAGACTCATGCCTACGAACCCAACAGTCCCTACTCCGCCTCCAAGGCCGCCAGCGATCACCTCGTGCGCGCCTACCAGCACACCTACGGACTGCCGACTCTCACCACCAATTGCTCCAACAATTACGGCCCATTTCAATTTCCTGAAAAGCTAATCCCGCTCGTCATCCTCAACGCGCTCAACGGCAAGCCGCTCCCGATCTACGGCGACGGACTCAACGTCCGCGACTGGCTCTACGTCGGAGATCACTGCGAGGCCATCGCCCTGGTGCTCGACCAAGGCATCGTCGGAGCAACCTACAACGTAGGCGGCGACAGCGAAATGGCCAACATCGACGTCGTCAACACCATCTGCTCCATCATGGATGAGGTCCACCCCGCAGGCGCTCCGCACAGTCGCCTCATCACCTTCGTCAATGATCGTCCCGGCCACGACCGCCGCTACGCCGTCGATGCCTCCCGCATCAAGCGCGAGTTGGGATGGCGGCAGCGCGAATCCTTCTCCACCGGAATCCGCCGCACCATCGAGTGGTATCTTTCCAACTCTGCCTGGATTCAGCAAGTCACCAGCGGCGACTATCGCAACTGGATCACCGCCAACTACGAATCCCGCGGTGCTAAATAATGAAGGACGGTGCAACCATGAAGGGCATCATTCTCGCCGGAGGCTCCGGCACGCGGCTCTATCCGGCAACCCTTGCCATCAGCAAGCAGCTTATCCCCATCTACGATAAGCCGATGATCTACTACCCGCTCAGCACCCTCATGCTGGCCGGAGTCCGCGAAATCCTGCTCATCTCCACGCCCACCGATCTGCCGCGCTTCCATGACCTGCTCGGCTCCGGCGAACAGTGGGGACTCAACATCTCCTATGCCGTGCAGCCCCGTCCCGAAGGCCTTGCCCAAGCCTTCCTCATCGGCGAGAACTTCATCGCCGGCCGCCCTTGCGCCCTCGTTCTCGGCGACAACATCTTCTACGGCCAGGATATGTCCAAGCTCCTCCAGCACGCCGCCTCGCTGGAAGACTGCGCCAGCATCTTCGCCTACGCCGTGCAGGACCCAACCTCCTACGGCGTCGTCGAGTTCGATTCCGCAGGCCGTGCCGTGAGCCTGGAAGAAAAGCCTGCCCACCCCCGTTCGCGCTTCGCCATCACCGGCCTCTACTTCTACGATTCCCAGGTCGTCGCCCTGGCAAAATCGCTCAAGCCATCCGCCCGTGGCGAACTTGAAATCACCGATCTCAACCGCCTCTACCTCGAGCGCGGCCAACTCAATGTCGTCACCTTCGGCCGCGGCACCGCCTGGCTTGACACCGGAACCCACGACTCCATGCTCGAAGCCTCCAGCTTCATCGCCACCCTCGAAAAACGCCAGGGCCTCAAAATCGCCTGCTCCCGAAGAGATCGCCTACCGCATGGGTTTCATCACCGCCGCGCAACTCGAAACCCTGGCCCAGCCCCTGCTCAAAAGCGGCTACGGCAAATATCTCCTGCAACTCATCCAAGGCTGAGCACGGAAATGCAGCGAGGCATTACGGGTGCCCCATGTTCGCCTTCTGTTGGCTAACGTGGGGCAGTTGACCTTTGCTCCCCTCAATCGATGGCATTTCGCCCAACCATACGCAAAGTAGTAACATCTGCTTGCCGCCATTTATCCAACTCACCAATCCTTGCCCATTTTCTGCACCGTGTACGGTGCAGTTACTTCACTTCCAGCGGCTAGCCCACCGAACCGATCTCGCGGTTCAAGTTTTCCCTCACCGCCAACTTGAGCTCGTACTTTCCTGGCGAATCCAAATGCTCGCCCCGCTGATTCCGTAGAGGTTCAAAACAAAAGGGCCCAGCAATATCGCTAAGCCCTTCACCATTTCCGGTTTGGTTGCAGGTTCAGAGAGAACGCCGCACCATGCCCCTGGTTGGATCGAATTACTTTTTCAGTGTGCGCACATAAGCAATCACAGCGTCCACGTCCTGCGGCGGGAGACGATGCCGGAACCCGGCCTCATCGATTTCAACCGGAGGCATCGCACGGCTTCCCTGCGTGATGAGTTCTTTAAACTCTGCGTCGGACTTGCCTTGCACGTCTGCTGAGGCGAGCCGCGGAATTGTTGTCTGGAAAAACTTATCGGCTCTCTCATCGCCCTTGCCGTCCGAGCCATGACATCGGCCGCACGTGAGATTGTAAGCCGCCTTTCCGGAGACGGTTCCTGTCTGGTCGAGTACGGAAACCATCAAAACCTCGCGATGGTGGTTGGCCGGGGTGCGGTGCAGGAGTACTCCACCCGCCCCAGGTAGCCATATTTCGGAGAGCACGCGACCGCTCTCGGTTTTGTCAAACACGACAGACCCATCGCGGAGAAATTCGGCCGGCCCGCTAAGCCGAGTGATGATGTTCGTGTGAATTATCCCGAGGCTCTCCGACTTCACTGCGAGCCCAAAGTTGTCTACTGCAAAAGTGTACTTCCCCGCTGGCAGCACCTTCGAACCAACCGTAAACTCATGTGGGATATCGAAGCGCATGGCCTGGCCTGTCTGCGCCAATGCCGCGCCTACCGCGAAGAATGCGACGAGAAGGAAAGCCATGAGGCTTCTCGCCATCACGCCCCAAGTTTTCATCTGCTGCATACTTGATGACCTCCTGTTGTTTGTACGGATTGGGTTGAGTTTGAATTCGCCAGTTGACCGCGCGATTTCAGTGATGGTCGGAATCATCATCAGACCGTTCGAAGATCGTTTGTCAGAGCCGCAATTTGCCAATGAACCGCCTGAAGTGAGAGAAGCGGACGATCATGGCCAATAACAGCACGCGATTCTCCAAAAACTTGAAATCTGCTATGGAGAGTGGACATGGGCGTTACGACAACCACGGCCTGCGAGAGATGTTCCCGTAATGTCTTTCCAATATTGTGAAAGCAGATGAAATCCAGCTTTCGTCTTGGGTTGGATTCTTCTCAGGCGTGAATAGATGCATTCAATTTTGCCGCCGGCTGGCAAAAGAATTGACACAAGAGAAAAAGCGATGAGACGAAAACTCGCCATGAATGTCCACGAGTGCTTTGGCATAAGCGTCTTCACGAATAGGAGAGCGATGCTGGAGATCCCTGTTGCCTTGCCATCGCCTTTACGACATCATTCTCGCATGAAGCCAGTCCGGTTCTTGCCGTTGTTCCTGGTCGCCGCATTTGCCTGTGGGCAAGGCGTGCAGGCAGCGCATGCTCCCGGAGCCGCCGGCCAGTCCGCGGAGCCAGCATCTCGCAACGCCGCCACCCGGGAAGATGTCGCACGGAATCCAGCGGCGCCTCGCTCCCTGCCTGATCCCGTTGAACTCGTTCGCCGCCTGAAGGCTAATCAAAAGCAGCTTGAGGAGCAGCGCAAGGACTATATCTGTGAGTTCACTGAGGAGACCCGCACCCTCGATGGCAACGGCGCGGCGAAGAAAACGGAGACGAAAGGCTACGATCTGTTCTTCGACAGCGGCTACCCAATCACTCGCCTGGTGAGCAAGGAGGGCAAACCACTGGACGAGCGCGAGGTTCAAAAGGAGGGACAACGCGTCGACGAGGAGATAAAGAAGGCTCGAGAACTCGCCGCACAGCACGCACAGAACGATGAGAATCCCGATGAGGTGCGCATCGACCAAATCCTGCATGCCACGGTGATGAAGAACGGACGCTACGAAACTTACCGGGGCCGCGAGACATTGGTCTATGACTTCGAGCCTAACCCTCAGTTTCAGCCGCACAATCGCGCCGAGGGCCTCGCCAACAAGTTGGGCGGAACCGTGTGGATCGACGCTCAGGACGTAGAGGTTGCGCGACTGGAGGCCCGCATAGTCGACAGTTACAAAGTTGCGGGCGGGCTGCTGGCCTCCGTCAAAAAGGGTTCAGACCTGATCGTCGAACAGGATCGTGTCAATGGCGAGGTCTGGCTGCCATCGCTTCTCGACTTCAGCCTGGACGCGCGCTTTATGTTGTTCAAATCCGTGCACGAGCGCATCCTCGACCATTTCTCCAGCTATCGCAAGTTTCGCGTGGAGACCACAATCAAACCGGCGGAGCAGCAATGATCGCGCGGGCGCTGATTGCAAGCTCTCCCCTCACGGTGCGCAGTACAAACTACATGGTTAATCCCAAGGAAACTGAGGGTAACCAATTAGAGAGCTAGCCTCCGGTGCGGGTTATCGTAACTCGACTCGTATTCTTCGCGGGCGCTGGCTCAGCCACGAAGACTTCCATCACCCCTCCAACTGCAAACTCGTAAAAGGCAACTTCTCTCATTGTGCCGTGTTCATGAGAGCTGAAGAACTCGAAGCCGCAAGGCACAACCCGAATGCAATTGTGTAAGAACCAGGCAACTGAAAACTCCTCATCACACTTGTCCGGGCAAACCGCGAAGGAAAGGTTTAACTATGCGTAGAGCTCGTTTCTCCCGCTTGCTGGCACTCATCGTGCTTATGCTGGCCATACCCGCCGCATCATTTGCCGGTATTTTCGTTTCCATCACGGTGGCTCCGCCGCCGCTTCCCGTCTATGTGCAGCCAGTTTGCCCTCAACCCGGCTATATGTGGTCGCCCGGATACTGGTCGTGGGGCGATGAAGGCTATTATTGGGTTCCGGGAACCTGGGTTCCGGCGCCAGCGGTTGGCATGCTCTGGACACCCGGATACTGGGGCTGGTCTGGTGGATACTACCGCTGGAATGCCGGATACTGGGGACCTCATATCGGCTTCTACGGCGGCGTTAACTACGGCTTCGGCTACGGCGGCGCGGGATTCGTCGGTGGTGAATGGCGCGGCGGCGGATTCTTTTACAACAGTGCAGTGCTGAACGTAGGCGGCGGCGCTCACTTCACCAATGTCTACGTGAATAAGACGGTCATCGTAAACAACACGACCATTGTGAACAATGTGAGTTATAACGGCGGCTCCGGCGGCATCAGAAGCGCGCCTACTCCGGTCGAGCAGCAGGCGGCACAGGAGCACCACATCCAGGCAACGCCGGAGCAAACGCAGCATGAAACCGCCGCCGCCAGGAACCCTCAGCTACTGGCAAAGAACAACGGCGGAAAACCCGCGATTGCCGCGACATCAAAACCCGCCGATTTCTCGCCCAAGAGCGTTGTGCCTGCAAAAGCCGCGGGCGGAAAAGTGGAACCCGCAACCCTGAACGCTTCAGCAAAAACCATGCCATCCGCGACGAGGACCGCACCCGCCGCACCTCACGCGGCCTCAACCGCTGGAGCTGCTCCGAACAATCGTAACTTTCCTAAGCCGCCGGGCGCCTACGCGAAGCCCTCCTCCGCAACCGGCAACACGTCGGCCAACCAGGCCTTCTCACGTCCTCCGGCGAACAACGCCGCGCCCCATGCTCCGGGCAATTATCACCCTTCCACTCCGGCGCCACGCCCGCAGAGTCCGACTCCGCACCCCAGCCTGGCGGCCCATTCCAGCGCGCCTCCGAAGCCCCAGAACAAACCGGCGCCGAAAGAGCACGAGAAGCGCTAAATACCTACCAGGCAATTCACAGAGAGTACCCCAGGCGGGGTACTCTCTGTGTTCGTCTTCGGCCAGGCACTGAATCGTATTTGGTGCCCGCGTGTGCGCAACCTGAGCGGCCACAGACTGTTCGTCCGGCATAGGAACTGTGCCCTCGGCGCCATTTGCCAAAAGGTCCGCTACTCTCCGCGAAACTAAGTGCCTTAAACAGGGTTTGTACTTGGGACGACCAGTGTCTTAAACAGTGCAGCTCGATTAAGCTGCTATTTGGGAGTGAGTTCATATGAAATTTATGACAGGTACAAAAAGTGCCGACGGATTCGGAGGTGTCCTGCATGGCGTTCTGCAATCGCGGCAGGATACGCTGGCGATTGCGCCGCAAATTGGACAGATGGTTCGGCAGGGACTGGCGGTCGTTCTCAGCGGGCTTATGATCATGGTGCCGATGGGCCAGCAGGCCTTCGCACAAGAGCCGCTACCAATCCCGCCGCTTGAGCAGCAGCAACAGCAGCAGGCTCCGCCTCAGGCGGCAGCCGACCAGCAGCAGGTGCCGGAGGCCCAGCCGTTGACCAATGACCAGATCGATCAGCTCGTGGCTCCCATCGCGCTTTATCCCGACGCCCTGGTGGCGCAGGTTTTGGCTGCGGCGACCTATCCCACGCAGGTGATACAAGCGGATCGCTGGCTACAGGATCAAGGAAACACCACCAAGCCTGAGCAGATTGCGGCCGGCGCGGAAACTCAGAACTGGGACGCCAGTGTGAAGGCGCTCACCGCGTTTCCAGCGGTTCTGGCGCAGATGGATAAGAATCTGCAGTGGATGACCGACTTGGGCAACGCCTACTACAACCAGCCAGAGGACGTGATGGACGCGGTACAGGCGATGCGCCAGAAAGCCCAGGCCGCCGGTAATCTGAAGAGCACGCCGCAGCAGACGGTAACGCAGCAGCCAGCCGGCCCGATCGAGATTGCGCCAGCTAACCCAACCGTCGTGTACGTTCCGGTGTATAACCCGTGGGGCGTCTATGGCGCGCCGGTTGCGGTCTATCCTGGCTTCTACTACGGACCGCCCCCGGGAATCTTCTGGGGCGGACTCGCGGTCGGTTTTGGCGTCGGCATTGGAATCGGTCTTTTCGCTCCCTACGGCTGGGGTTGGGGACACTGGGGAGTCGGCTGGGGTCCTGGCTTTGGTTATCGCGGAGCGGTGATCTTCAACCACACCACCTACCTCACGCGTAGCGCGACGGTGATCAATCGCGGCTTTGCTCGTCCTGGTGGACCACCGCGCGCCTTTGCCGGAGCGCGTGGAGCCTATGCGCGGCCGGGTGGATTCAACCGTCCCGGCTACAGCCACCCGGTTGCTGTTAATCGGGCGTCGGTGAACCGACCGAGGATGTCACGCCAGAGACATGCTGACGGCGAACATACGCGCTAACCAAACTTGGAATAAGGTCACAAAGGGAGATCCTTCGGGGTCTCCTTTTACATTTTAAAGATCCCGCGCTCAAGAATAGCCTTGCAGGGCGGAGGCGCCGCAAGAGGGGCTAACCTTAGTTCCAAAATACGTGCTCTGGTTTCAGGGAAAACGGCATACGCGGGGGCACCAACATTTAATTCGCAAGGCACATCTGAGAGATCTAGGGCCTTCCGGGAGCGTCGGACGGACTCAGCGTGGCAAGGTGTGTTTCAAAGGAGTGTCATGCGAATTCTGCTATATAACCCTGACAACGGGGTCACCCGCAACTTCATGCCCCACCTCTGGATGTTCCTGCTGCAAGCACTTACACCTCCCGGTCATGAAGTCCTGCTGGTCGACGGCAACGCCCAACCTATGGACGAAACCCAAATTGCGCAATTCGTCCGCGACCAGAAGATCGGGCTTGTTGGTATCGGAGCCATGACCAGGATGGTCGCCAGGGCTTATCGCATGGCTGATGCTATTCGCGCGACGGGAGTTCTGGTGGTCATGGGAGGGCCGCACGTGACCGAAGAGGCCGATGAAGCTCTCGGCCGCGATGGTGGACCGCGCCATGCCAATGCCGTTGCCTTGGGAGAAGCCGACGAGACCTGGCCGCAAATCGTAAACGATGCTGCGCGCGGTGAGCTAAAGGAAATCTACGCGCCTGTCGATCCCTTTGGGATGGAGCGCAAGCCTTCCCTGAATCCCTATCCCGCGATCCCATGGGACACGCTTGATCTCAACCAGTTCAACATCGTTCCCAAGCTGATGCACCCTTTGCTCAAGAATTTCCAGGAGGGCTGGGGAACATTTCGCATCGTGCCGGTTGAATCGGGACGAGGCTGTCCTTACGGCTGCGAGTTCTGCACGGTCACCGGATTCTTCGGCGACTCCATTCGGTTCCGCACGAATGAAAGCGTCGTCAACGAATTGCTCCTGCTGAAAGCCCGCGCCCGCAAAGAGCAAGGCCAGATCGCAGTCTTCTTCATCGACGACAACTTTGCGATCAATATAAAGCGCACCAAGTCACTGCTGCGTGACATCATCGCGGCGAAAGCCCAAGTCTTTTGGGTGGCGCAGATCAGCGCCAATCTGCTGCGCGACGAAGAACTGGTTGATCTGATCGCCGCCTCCGGAGGCAAGTGGATATTTATCGGGATGGAGTCGGTCGATCCGGTAAATCTGAAGGACGTGAAGAAAGGATTCATCAAGCCAAGCGAGTATGGCGCCGTGCTTGAGCGTCTGGCAAAACGCAATATTTATGCGATCACCTCGTTCATCTTCGGCATGGATAACGACACTCCGGGGGTCGCCGAACGCACCTTGCAGCAGGTCCGCACTTGGCCTCCGGGTCTGCCGGTCTTCGGACTGCTGACGCCGTTACCCGCAACGCCTTTATACAAGCGGTTGGAGACCGCTGGACGGCTCACGCGCCCTCGGCACTGGAAGGATTTTGTGCCGTTCACAATGGCGCACACTCCGCTGAAGATGACGATCGAAGAAGCGCATACCGAACTGAAATACGGCTGGGCTCACTCCTACAACCCGGAAGCGCTGGCTCAGGCAGTTGCGAAGGTGGACGATCAGCATGTGGGTGATCGCGTCAATATTTTCCTGGCGCGTCTTTGTTTTCGCGGAATCTATTTCCCAATGCTGAAGAAGTCGTCTTGGCTGCGGGTCATTATCGAGAACCGCCGAACCGTCCTGCGGCTCTTCAAAGACGGAGTGTTCCGATGGACGCGTCCACGAAATCCTGCCAGCCAGGACTCCTGTGACGTCGCAACGCCCAACGTCAGCGGCGACACCGACGTCAGAAAATCCGCATAAGAGCCGTCTGCCCTTGATGTTCGCTGGTCGCTCACGGCAACGTACCGCATGGTGCTGTTAATGCTATACGTGCGCTGCAGGACTCCATCTACACATTGAACTTGAAAAACAGAATGTCCCCGTCCTTGACGGTGTATTCCTTCCCTTCCGAACTGTATAAGCCTTTTTCCTTTACGGCCTGCTCGCTGCCCAAAGCAAAGAGATGTTCGCAATGGTAGGCGTCGGCACGGATGAAGCCGCGCTCGAAGTCGGAGTGGATTACGCCGGCCGCCTGCGGAGCCTTGGTGCCTTCGGATATTGGCCAAGCGCGAACCTCCTGCACGCCGGCGGTGAAGTAGGTGATGAGTCCCAGCAGTCGATACGCGGAGTGAATCAACCGGTTCAGCCCCGGTTCAGTGAGGCCCATGTCAGCTAGAAATTCCGTCCGTTCGGCGGGTTCAAGCAAGGCAATCTCGGCCTCCATCGCACCGCAGATACGCAGCACTTGAGCGCCCTCTTCCGCAGCGCGTTCTTCGACGGCAGCCACCCACTCGTTACCGTCCTTGAGGCCAGCTTCATCGACGTTGGCGATAAAGAGCACCGGCTTGCCGGTGATCAGATGGAGATCGTAGGCGGCAACCCGCTCGTCTGCGGTGAGTTCGATGACGCGGGCGGGCCGGCCGGCCTGAAGACCTTCCAGAAGCTTTTTCAGGGCCTCGGCCTCGGACTTGACCTTCGTGTCTGTGGTGTTGCGGGCGGCTCTTTCGGTCTTGGCCCAACGCTTTTCGACGCTTTCAAGATCGGCCAGCAGCAGTTCGGTATTGATGACGTCAATGTCATGCAGCGGATTGACCCTGCCAGCCACGTGAATCACATTGGGATCGGCAAAGCAGCGCACGACGTGGCAGATGGCATCGGTCGAACGGATGTGTCCCAGGAACTGATTGCCCAGCCCCTCGCCCTTGCTTGCGCCTTCGACCAGGCCGGCAATGTCGACGAACTCCATGGTTGTTGGAACGATGCTCTTCGGTTTCACAAACGCGGTGATGCGGTCAAGCCGCTCGTCGGGCACACTGACAACGCCCACGTTGGGATCGATGGTGCAAAAGGGGTAGTTGGCCGCCTGTGCCTTGGCCGCCGTGAGGGCATTGAAGATGGTGCTCTTGCCAACATTGGGCAGGCCTACGATTCCACAGTTCAAGGGCATTTCAAAAAATCCTTTTCGGTTCAATGGCCGGGGAAATCCCCTCAGCCTGGTGAGCTGTCTTGTTAATTTCCATGAGGTCGGGGAAATATCAGCGAGCTGAAAATCGGTCTTTCTGCGCTCGGACCAATCCGCGGTATGCATTCGCCGCCATGGCCTGCAAAAGACCTACTACTATTATGCCTAAAATAAAGGGGATGCGCCCCGATTTTCTCAGCCAACTGTAGCTGGGACGGTCACGATTCTTGTCCCACCCCGGAAAACTGAGCCGCAGGAGGTTGAAAATTTCAGCGGTTCCGCAGCGAAACGGGGCTCAGCTCTCACTTTACTTTGTTTCTTCCGGCAGCCGTTTGCGATCAAAATAGGTGCGGCCTTCAGAAGTCCTCACCCGGCTGAGCGATCCCTTCTGATTCCAAGCCTGGACTGCGGGGATTCTAGTAGAATCGCAGTCTATTCAAAATGAGGATGCACGATGGCGAATCGATACGGTGAAGCAGCGCTCATGGCAACCCGGCAGGGATCTTCGGGGGACATCGATCCAGTAGCTCGCTGGGAGAGCGCGATGGAAAAGGTATATCCCACAAGCACGGCGGCGCGGAAGAAGGGCTGTCCGCGTGGAGCCTATCTGGGTCTCTGCGAAGAAGGGCTGGTTAAGGGTATCCCCGCTGGTCGCTATACGACGTCGAGAGACGACAAGGCGTATGCGGTCCGCGCCGTGGCACTGCTAACTGAAGGCACCCAACACTGGTCCACGACTGCATTGTGGCGGGCCGTAACGAACGGTGCTGAGGAGCCCCACAACAACCAAATGGATATCGTCATGGCGCTCTGGAACAACGACCTGATCGTAGGCAAGTCCTGAGCCAGAGTTAGTGGCGGAATGTGACAGGGTGAAGGTGCTCTCTCCTCTTAAGCTGGGGAACCACCCAATCGAGCCCGTTCCACCATCTCGATGAACATACCTCTGGTCTCCGCCGAGCTTCTCACCTCACGCAGGAATGCGATGCGTGCGCCGCGTACGCCTTCCGCAGTCTTTAGTTTTACGTGAAAACCGAGGCGGTCCACCGAGGTCATCGTAGCCTCCACGGCCTCGATGCCGGCAAACTTCCGCGCAAGCAGGACGAGGGAGTCTTTGTGGTCGGCGTTCATATGCTCGATGATCCCGGCCATTGCGTCAGCCAGCGGGTCCGGATGCGCGGTATCGTATTCGGAGGCCGCCACCCAGCCCATCACTCCAAAGCCGCCCACGTAGTAGACGTCCACGACCTCCATCCTGTGAAAGGAAAAATCTTCGAAATCCACCCAGTACTTGCTGTTTTCGTAACGCTCCAGGTAAAGCTTGCGCGTCTGAGCCAACTCCGGCTCCGCAACCGCGCGGACATTACCCAGCAGCGTGACCCTCGATGCGCCCAGCGGATCGCCTTCAGCATTGGGTTGGGTCACCAGCAGGCTGGCCCGCGGATCGGCTTTGAGATTCTGGGTGTGCATGGCCATTGTGCTGACAAGAAAGATGGGGCGCCCGTGCACGTCCAGGCTATACGGCATTACTGAACCGAAAGGAAAGCCAGGCTGTTTTCGCGATAGAGTCGAGAGGCTTCCGATTCGCCCGAGATGCACCAGGGTGCGCGCACGCTCCGCAAAGGAAGGCTCGGGGAGCGAAGGCTCGTCAGCGGCGCTGGTGTATGCGTGCTTTCTCGTGGACGATGACATTTCTGCCTCCTGTAGATATGAGCTCTACTGATGGGATGCGTGTACACACCTGTGGGACTCGCCAGGCTCTGGCTTAGTACAGCCGGGCGCACCAGTGATCAGGGTTAGAGATGGCAAGAAAAGTGCGCTAGAACCAGAGAAGGATGCGAAACTGGCAACATCAGGCAGTGACCCTGCATCACAAATCCAGATCGAAACTGCTGCACCGTTCCCGATCCAGGAGACGGCGTGAGGGCAAGAATTCTACGTGTACTGCATTGTCTGCATGGTGATGAATCCGGCCAGGGCCTGGTCGAGTACGCCCTGATAGCGGCCTTAATCGCTGTCGGTGCCGTCTGCGCCATGGATACGCTAGCCGTGAAGATTAACACGGTGTTTTCCGCGCTAGGATCGATCCTAACCAACGCCGTATCGATCCTAAGCAACTCCGTTTAGCTAGGGGCGCCTGGAAAGCTCCTGCCATCGCGGTTTGCACCGTCCTGGCAGGCGCTCTCTCAAGGCCGTCGCAATCCCTATTTCTCCATTTTCTTGACCAGAGGCCGCAGTGATTCGGGAAGTTTGCGGAAATCCCCCGGGCTCACCAGCGCGGGTGAAATCGGCGCAGGCCCCTTTTCCTTCAGCATCGCGGTCCCCGTGGGACTGAGCAGCAACTGGAGAAACTTGATCGCGTTCTCCCGGTTTGGAGCGTCCTTCATCAAGGTGATACCCCAAGCTACCCGGGTGCCGGTAACCGGTACGGAGCGCGCGCTGCTGGGGGTATCCAGCCCCGGCAGCACGATCAGTGCATGCTCCCGGTAGTAGGCATTCTTCGCCGGGTCGGACATATTGATCTCATCCGGCACGTTCACATAGCGGAAATCCGGGTTTTTGCTCGCCATGACCTGGGCGCCGTGCTCATACATGAACTGATAATCGAATCGCTTACCGAGTGAAGGCCCGGCCAGACGGATCGGCGCCGGGAATCACCAGGTGCTCCATCAGGTCGTTGTAAAGGTTCGGAACCTTGTAATACGCCTCCATCAATTGGAAGATCATGAAGGTGCGGTAAGCGCCGGGATCGAGAAACGGGTTCCCGCCGCCGACTTTGACTCCAGGCATCATCAGGTTCTCATACCACTTCGCCGTCGCATTCGGAATCGTGTTAGGTGGATTGAACGGCTGATTGGGGTCGGCAATCGGGGGCAACTTCTTTTCCGCAACGCTGCTCGCCGAATACCCCAGTACCATCCTTCCCTGGGCAAACACGATATTGAAATTCGCATAGCCGGCCGGCTTCATGAACACATCGATGTCTTCGTAGTCCGCTGATGCGTAAAGGTCGCAGGCCTGTCCCCCTGCGGTGATCCGTCGCCCCACATCCACCCCACCGCCGGTCACATCCTTCACCTGAATACCGGTCTGGCAGGTGAAATCCGTGATCAGCGGCTTGAACGTGGGCGAGAGGCTGCCGGAGCGATAGATGATAAGTTGCTGGCCGGACGGCGGCACGCAACTCGGCGTCTCGGCCGCCGCCGCCGATACCAGCGAGAGCGTGAGAACGATCAAAGCGGCGGCGTGTGCGCGAGTCTGCCGCAGTGCGTTACCAAACAGGTGATTCCCAAACATAGTGACTCCTCAAAAGGTTGTGGGCTCGGGCGAAAAAAAGCCCGGACACGCAATCTGCATGTCCGGACTCGATCAATGTGGTTCCACTAACAGCAATCTGGAAACTCCGTTAGAAGTCGTACCGCATGGATGCCGTGATCAACCGCGGCTCGCCCAAGTGTCCGAGATAGCTGCCAGTGCTTTGTCCCGTAATGCTGCCCGGTCCCAAGGTCGACCAGTAATGCACATCCGAGACGTTGTTGGCCGTAACGCGCCATGTGGCGACTCTCCCCATGATCTTTGCAGTGTAGCGGACGCCGAGATCGAAGGTATTGTATTGGGGAACGTAGGTGCTGTTGATATCGTCGACCGGGCGGCGTCCTACATGCTGCCAGTCGAAGTTGAAGTACGCGCCTTTCAGCGTCGGCAGGCGATACTCGCCAAGAATGTTGGACTTATAAGCGGGAATACCGACGAAGTCCCGGTTGTTGGTCGCGGCAATTCCCGTGTCCGTCAGTTTCGGGTCGAGCACCGTAATTCCGCCGGTTAGCATCAGGCTGTTGATGATCCTGCCGGACATCATTGCTTCAGCGCCATAGTTGACCTGATTGCCGATCAACTCGTACTCTTCGCAACTTGCTGTTCCTGACAGGCTTCCACAGACCGCCGGGTTCACGATGCCGCCGACAGTATTAGCAAAAGGCCGCTCGAGCCGGAACAAAGCGGTCGAGAAGTTGATTTTGCTCAGCACCAGTTTGTAGCCAATCTCGCCCTCGGTGTCGTGATACGGAGCAAGAGCCTTGCCGTTGTTGACAAAGCAGGTTGTGCACACACCATTGGTTCCGAAGACGCTCACACTAGGTGTGTCGGGTGCCTGAATGCTCTCGGCAAAGGTTCCGTAGACGGTCATGTTCGAGCGAGGCTTAAATATCAAGCTCGCCGTGGGACTGACGCCCTGGGTATCGATGTTGGTGAGAGTGTAAGGCGTTCTAAATCCAGTATACGGCGCAGCCGGTGCCTTGTAGTTGTTCGTCCAAGACCAATCCTGGCTGGCAGCCACTCTTACGAGCCACTTCGGGGAAAGCGTGATGGTGTCGCTCAGGTTGATTCCCTGCTGATGGAGGATGCTGGAAACGTAGATGCCATGCGTTTCCGGGCTGGAGGCCGAATAGGAAAGAAGGCCGACTGTAGGCGACGGCACATCGATGAGAGGAACGGCGATAGTAGGCTGACAGGTAGTCTCCCCGGCTGGGCACAGAATCGGGGGGGTGGGGGTGGTCACGGGTGACCAAGAGGCAAACGCGTAGCCGGTGCTTCCGAGCACCACCTCGTGGCCGACCTTCCACGTCTTGAACTTGCCCGTCACGTAGCCCAGGTCGCTATTCACCTGGAAACGGGGAGCCAACCCGGATGAAGAGAAGTCGTTGGCAGAGTACGTCTGGTAGGTTGACGGGACGAATGTGGACGAGTTGATGCCCTTGGTGGGGGCGAGGTTTGTGAACGAGTTAACTGCGGTGTTGATGTCGCGATCAGCAATCTGGTGCAGCACTCCAGCAACCAGGTGCCAGTTCTCGGAGATCTGGTGTTGCACACGCACTTCGCCGATCTCGTTGTTCAGGTCCACACCGGAGAAGGACTGTCCATAGCCCTGGCGAGTTGGATCGGGCGCGTTCACTGGCAGTATCGTATAGGGAGATTTCTTCTCGGCGGCTGCCGTGGATGCGCTGGTATAAAGCACTGGATTGTAGGCAAACCAGCCGGGATATCCATGCTGGAACAGTTCGTAGTAGCTGAAATTGCCTTGGATGACGGTGTGGGCAGTGACATGAATATCCAGTGCCATTGAAGCCAACTGGCGACGTAGCTGGCTATCCTCAACGTAACCGGTGCCATCTGCCACGACCAAATTGGTGCGATAGCCGAACATCGGGCCCCCACCCACAGTTGGGCCGATGCGGCCACCCAGGTCAGCATGAACTGTACCAACAGTTTCGCCCTCATAGCCCAGTTCGATTTCGCGATACTGTTCATCGGTGGGGCGCTTGGTTACAAAGTTAAAGATGCCCGAAGGGCTGGTGGGGCCGTACATGGAGCCGCCCAAGCCGTTAAAGACTTCAACCTGCTCATACTCCTCAAGAGCGGAGGGTGTGGTGACCGCGAGCCCCATGCCGTCCTTGCGGTCGTCCTGCATGTTAGTTCCCTGCATGCCGCGGGTCTCAGGGCGCAGAACCTCCGGTCCCTGCATCTCCTGGAACGAAACCAGAGGCAGGTACTTGGCGGCTTCCTTGAAGTTTCTCGACTGCGTGTCATCAATCAACTGACGCGAAATCACATTGATTGAGTAGGGAAGGTCCAGAATCGGCACCGATCCGAGCGGGCTGCCCGGCGTTCACGTTGTCCACGCGATAGGCATTCTCGGCGTCGGCCGTGACATCTACGGTCTCGGTATTTCCGGCCAGCGCCAGAACCAGATCGGAGTTGACCGTCTCGCCGGCCATAACCTTGAGTTCGGCGCTCACGCTCGGCTTAAAGCCTTTGGCGTCGATTTCGACGATATAGCTGCCCGGCTGCAGAGCCCGGAACGCATAAGTTCCCTGGCTGTTGGTGACGGCCGTGAACTTAGCCTTGGTCTGCAAGTTGGTGAGAAACACCTGGGTGGCGGAAACTACCGCCTGATTCGGATCCTTCACTGCACCCGTAATCTGCCCTGTGCTTGCGGCGGTCTGCGCAAACGCCGAAAACGAAGCGAATGCAAACAGCAAAATGAACAGCAGGAATTTCTTCATAGATTTTCAGTCCTCTTAATTGAATCCACATACAGTTGTTCGAGCTGGTGCTGCGGCCCGAACGATCTAGGCGACTGGAACGCATTTCTTTTTACCGAGTCACGTCGCCGTTTGATTGTAAGTTGCAAGAGACAAGGTACTCTGGTTGCAGCACTTCTGCAAGCGACACTTTCTTTGCAAAGTTTTTTGGTTTGTATTATGCCGCCACGAAGCCAGACATGCCGCGGTAAACTATGCGATGTGTCATTTGTTTTCAATCAGTTACTCTCCGGCTGTGCGCCGGATTTCCATGGTAACCACACCTTGACTCCAAGGTGCCGGCGATCAGCCGCCAGATACGCCGATCAGCGGTAAGACGGCGCGAATGAGACGCTGTTTCACGCCTGACACCGCGTCGACCTTTCACCTCCAAGCTCTGCGCCGGTGATATCATCCAAGCCCTATGAACCTGTTCGATTCATTTCAAATCCGCGACATTTCTTTCCGTAACCGCGTCGCCGTCTCCCCTATGTGCGAGTACTCCAGCGAGGACGGCTTCAGCAATGACTGGCATCTGGTTCATCTCGGCTCCCGCGCCGTCGGTGGCGCCGGCACGGTCCTCACCGAAGCCGCTGCGGTCACTCCGGAAGGACGGATCAGTCCCTCCGACCTTGGAATCTGGAAAGACGCGCACATCGAAAACCTCGCGCGAGTGGTTCGCTTCCTCCGGCAGCACGGAGCCGTTGCCGGAATTCAACTTGCCCATGCCGGCTTCAAGGCTTCCACCAGCGTCCCATGGCGTAACCCCGGCGAGCCTGTGCCCGTCGACCAAGGCGGCTGGCGCCCCATCTACTCCTCCACATCCCAGGGCTTCACCCCGGAATCGATTCAGCCGGAAGCACTTACCGTCGAAGGCATAGCCCGCATCACCCGCGCCTTCGCCGACGGAGCCCGGCGTGCCCTCGAAGCAGGCTTTGAGTTGATTGAAATTCACGGAGCCCACGGCTACCTGGTGCACCAGTTCCTCTCACCGCTGGTCAATACTCGCACCGACCATTACGGCGGCAGCTTTCAGAACCGAACCCGCATCCTCCATGAGATCATCGAAGCCGTCCGCCGAATCTGGCCCGAACGCCTACCCTTGTGGCTCCGCATCTCCGCCTCGGACTGGACCGAGGGCGGGTGGACCATCGACGATTCCATCGTCCTCGCCCGTCAGGTCAAACCGCTTGGCGTCGATCTCATCGACGCATCCTCGGGAGGCATCGTTCCCGCCGCGAAGATTCCTCTTGGTCCGGGTTATCAAACTCCCTTTGCGGAGCGTATTCGCCGCGAGGCTGGAATCCTCACCGGGGCCGTCGGCATGATCATCGCGCCCGAGCAGGCACAGCACATCATTGCCACCGGGCAGGCGGACCTGGTGCTGCTGGCTCGCGAATTCCTCCGCGAACCCTACTGGCCGCTGCACGCCGCGCACGTCCTCAAGCAAACCGTGCCGTGGCCCAAGCAGTACGAGCGTGCCCGCTGGTAGACCATGAGCGCACAAACAAAAGACGGCAGGTTGCGAAGCCTGCCGTCCATTTCCCTACTGAGTTTCTGATTACCAAGTGTTATACGGGGTGCCTTCCTGGGATTCCGCACTGCTGCCGCTGTGCACGTCCACAATCCCGGGAGCTGTCTGGTCGATAGCCATCAAAGAATCTTCCTCTTGGGTAACCCAGTCCTCCGAATTCGTGATCGGATCTTTGGGAACGGTCTTTATATAGCCCGCGGTCGCCAAGTCCTGCAATGACTGCGGCGCCTTCTGCTTATCCAGCGTGTACTGGTCGATGCTGCTGCGCAGCGCGAACAGGTCATTGCGCAGCACCGCCTCGCGCGCGCGCCATACCGAATGCTGGTAGTTCATCGCCGCAATCGACGCTAAGATACTGATGATCGCGATCACAATGATCAGTTCGATCAGGGTGAATCCCGCGGCCTTGCTTCCGGATTTCCTTGGCTTCAGCATCATTCCCGCCGCTCTACCAGTCCGAATACTTCGTGCCGTCCAGTGCCGTGCCCGTCGATTTCGTATACACGTCAAATACCGATTGCCCGCCCCACGATTCCGACGTCGGCTCGTCTTGCATCGAACGCATGCCCCACTCCGTGCCGTGGGTCATCGGGTCTACCGGAATCCGCCGCAGGAAGCGTACCGTCTTACCGCCAACGTCTACGCCTTTCACCAGCGTGTCCAGGTCCGGTGGATACCCCTCGCTGCCCAGCTTGATCTGAAAAGCTCCGCGATCCGCCGCATCCTTATAACGGTCGATGGCGTCGCGCATCTCCCACAGTGCAGCCCGCAGTTCTTTCTCGCGTTCGCGCTTCACCACCGTACGGGTGATCGGCAGCACTCCGGTGGCGAGGATCGCCATGATCGCAATTGCCACGACCAACTCGACCAAGGTCATTCCGGATTGCCGCTGCCTCTTCAAACTCCCCCGTCCCACTTAGCGTATGTTGATGATCGCCTGCGATCCGCTGGCCTCAATCGCCGCCATATTCGGGTCTCGCAGTACGGTCTTGCCCACTGTGATCGTTCCCTGCCCTGCCGCCTTGGCCACGAACATCATCGTAAACATCGGTCCGGAGGGAGTAATGCCGGTCGCGCCCGGCGGCCGCATCAGCGAGATCTGCACCGTGCCTTTCGCCGCGTCGTCCCGATGCACCAGCGCCACCGCCGCACCATCCTTGGATAGCGCCCCGGCATTGGAGACACTCACAAACTGCATCACCTTCGGATCGTAGCTGATCTGCACCGGCACGCTGAATACATTCTTGCCGCCGTTCAGAATCACGTTTAGCGCGAAGGTTCCGCCTGCCGGCTGGTTCACCATCGGCGGGTCGAGACTCAGCACCGCGCCGATCCCGGATGGTGGCGCTGCCGCTGGAGTCGGGGCCGCATCCGCTGTCGTTACCGAGCCGGCATTACTCTGCTGCCGTGCTGCCGGCGTGTCCTGCCCCACGCCTGAATTAGGGGGGACTGGAGCAACCGGAGCCGCAGCACTGGGCACGCCGCTCGGTACCGTCGCCGTTGGAACCACCGGCGCAACCGCCTTGGAGGTGTGCCGCACCTGCACCACGTTTTGGGTTCCAATGTCCACCGGCTGAATGTTCAAATCATCCAGATCCAGGCGGCGCACCACGTGCGGCATCAACGCAAACACCGTCTCATTATCGGTCTTCGACTTCTGACCCTGCCCAAACAGATATTTCAGGATTGGTATCTGTGCCAGCCACGGCAGTCCGGCCATGCTCTGCACGTCGTCGTGCTCCATCATGCCGCCGATCAGGTTCACTTCGCCGTCGCGCATGCGGATCTCATGGTCGATCTTGCGCTGTCCAATCACCGGCTCGGTCAGTCCGCCAATCGTCTGATAGCTGTCGATCGCCGAAACCTCGATCGATATCTTCATGCTGACGTCGGCGTTGGCGTGGATGTGCGGCGTCATCTCGATGTTCACGCCCACGTCCTGATATTGGAACTGCGTCTGCGTCAGCGCCGTCGCCGTCAGGGTCGAACTCGAAGTACCCACCGCGATTGGCACTCGCTCGCCGATCTTCAGCGTAGCTTTCTGCCCGTCCACCGAGCGCATTTGTGGCCGCTGGATGACGTTCGTATTGCTGTCGTTCATCAGGAACGCCACGCTTGAGGATGGGATGGAAACCGCAAAATCCGTCGCATTCAGATGGGCCAGGCTGTTCAGCGTCAAACCGGAACCGGTAGACGTGGTGGGCGTGGTCGTGGTGCTGGTGGTCGTGGTGCTGTTGGTGATCGTGGGACTCTGGAACGAAATCGTAGGATTCGAGCTGCCGCCCTGAAACGGATATTGAATGCCGAGCTGCTTCAGCTTGGTCTTGCTGACCTGCATCACCACAAGGTCGACGACGACCTCGGACTTAGCCTTGTCGAGATTGTTGATCAGCAACTCCGCCAACGCCACCTGGTCCGGCGTGCCGCGCATCACGATCACGTTCTGCGCCGGAAACTGCTGTACCCGCTCCACTCTGAGAATGGTGCGAATCAGGTTCGCCACATCCTGCAATTCGCTAACGGTCGAAAAATTGTTCAGATAAAAAGTGCGCAGCACCTGCTGCTCCACTTCGCTACGCTTCTGCTGTGTGTCCTGCGCAATGTAAATGGTGTTCGGCGTCACCGGACGCCAGAAGGTGCGCGATTCCAGCGCGACCACCTGCAGCGCTTGCTCCAGAGAAACTCCATTCAACTCGATGCGAATCCGTCGCGGCACATAGTCGGGATCGAACAGCACGTTGATGCCCGCCAGTTTGCCGATCGTCTCATAGACGGTCTTCGAATCCTCGGCCAGTTTCAGCGTCAGCGGCGTCGGTGAAATCGGGGCCAGTTGAACTGGCCCCGCGATATTTGACGCCGACTCGCTCAGCCCTTCCTGGGGAGCGCGCGAGGTCGGCGGCGCGCTCGCCGGCTGTTGCGCCTTGTCGATGAGCCTCTGTGTGGCCTTGATCTCCTGCTGTGCGATTCCACTGGACGGATCGACCATGGTCGCCAGTTGGAACTCTTTCATCGCCTCGCTCAGTTTGCCCTGATCCCGCAAGACCTGCCCGCGATGCACATGCGAGGCTGCGGCAAGAAACTTCGTCCGCTCGAATGCCGAGCGGTACTCGGTTTTCTCGGGATGCAGGTCGTAGGCCTGCTTGAAATCCTGATAGGCTTCTTCATACTGCTGACGTGCCTCGGCACGCTGCCCTTTCGAGTAGAGCGATCCTGCTTTGTCGGCAATTGCTGGAAGCGCGGCAAATAACGCTACGAGCAGTACCAGACAACCGCATTGGAATCGTTTCATCGCAATCCTTTAAGATGAGAATCCCCGCGGGCATGGCCCTGGAGGTTGCCCACGAAATCGGGCGGAACTGATCCAGTCACACGCAGATTATAGCATCGCGTCCTGCTGTCGTCGGCAGGCATAAATGTCGCGCCGTGTTAGCATTAGTGAATTCGCAACAACGCGCAAGTGCGCCCCGAACTTCAACGATTCGAGTTCCTTCCATGGCCCGTAACCAGGTACAGCTCACCCAGCAAAACAAGCCGAAGAACGTCAAGCGCGACCCGGTCGCCAGCGGTGAGCGGGATGCCTGCGTGAACCGCGCCGCCTCGCACGACTTCTTCCTTCTCGAACGCTACGAAGCTGGCATCGCCTTGCGTGGCACCGAGGTCAAATCCATCCGCGACGGTCAGGCCAACCTCGGAGACTCCTACGGCCTGGTCAAGGACGGCGAACTCTTCCTCCTCAACGCCCATATCGGAGCTTACGCGCCCGGTGCGCAGTTCAATCACGATACCAGGCGCACCCGCAAACTGCTCGTCCATCGGGCGCAGATCCTTAAACTTCACGCCGCCGTCCAGCAAAAGGGACTCACCATCGTCCCTACCCGGATGTACTTCAAAAACGGCCGTGTCAAAATTGAGATGGCCGTCGCCAAGGGCAAACAGCTCTGGGACAAACGTGAAACCGAGCGCCGCCGCACCGCCGACAAAGAAGCTCGTGACGCCATTTCGCGCAGTCGCAAGTCCTGAGCCCTTGATCCTGAGTGCTTTCGTTTTATTATTATCAGTTGAACGAGGTTCGCATGAAGATCGCAATTTCCCCGTCTGCACCCTCCACCCTCGCCACCGAGCTGCTGGTCATTCTGGTCGCCGATAAAGGTGACAAAACTCCCTCGCCTGCGGTGCTAACCTCTGATCCGGCCCTCCTGGCCCTGGCCGCGCCGCTCGTCGCCTCCGCGGACATCACCGGTAAGTTCGCTGAACTCGTCTGGCTGCTCTCGCCCGCCGGAGTAGCCGCCAAACGCGTCCTTTTCCTTGGTGCCGGCAAGCAAGACAAATTCTGCATCACCGAGCTTCGCAAGCTGGCCGGAGCCGCGGCCCGCGCCGCCAAGGCCAAGAACATCAAATCCTTCGTCCTCGTTCAGCCCGAGCTTCTGGAAGCTCCGGCCGCCGCCCAGTCCGCCGCCGAAGGCATCATCGCCGGCAACTTTGACGTGGACACCTATCGCAGCGACCGCAAGGACCAGCAGCTCACCGAGGCAACGCTCGCGATTCCAGCCACCGCCGATGCCAAAGCCGTCGAGTCTGCCATCGCCGAGGGCGTCATCCTCGGCGAGTCGCAGAACCTCACCCGCGCCCTCGCCCTTGAGCCCAGCAACCTCATGACTCCCACCATCCTCGCCGAGCGTGCCCGCGCCATGTGCGCCGAAGTTGGCTTGGCCTGCGAGGTCCATGGCCCTGACAAGATCAAGGAATTGAAGATGGGAGCATTCTGGAGCGTCTCCCAGGGTTCGGAAGAAGAGCCGCGCCTGGTGGTCATGCGTTATGAGCCGGCCGGCGCGCCCGCCGCGCCCGTCCTCGGACTGGTCGGCAAGGGCATCACCTTTGACAGCGGCGGCATCAGCATCAAGCCGGCCGATGGCATGGAAAAGATGAAGTACGACATGTGCGGCGCCGCCACCATGATCGGAGCCATGCGCGCCATCGCTCTGCTCAAGCCCAACCTGCGCGTCATCTCCATCCTCTGCTGCAGCGAGAATATGCCCGACGGCAAGGCCCAGAAGCCCGGCGACGTCCAGTTCGCCATGAACGGCAAATCCATCGAGGTTATTAACACCGATGCCGAGGGCCGCCTCGTCCTCGCCGACGGTCTCTGTTACGCCCGCCAGCTCGGAGCCACTCATCTCATCGACGCGGCCACCCTTACCGGTGCCATCGTCGTCGCCCTCGGCTACCACAACGTAGGAATCTTCTCGAACGACGAGGATTTTGCCGAGGATTTTGCCGACTCCACCATCCGCACCGGCGAAAAGATGTGGCGCATGCCGGTCGATCAGGATTACTTCGAGCACATTCGCTCCGAGATTGCCGACATCAAGAATACCGGCGGACGCTGGGGCGGAGCCATCACCGCCGCCCTGTTCCTCAAGGAGTTCGTCGACGATAAGCCCTGGATTCACCTCGATATCGCGGGCACCGCCTGGCTTGAGGAGAATAAAGCCTGGATGCCCAAGGGCCCCAGCGGCGTCGCCGTCCGCTCCCTGGTCGATTTCGCCCGCCACTTCCCGGGCACATCCAGATAACACTCCCGGCAAGCCGGTTGGCCCTGTCCAACCGGCTTCCGCGCCATGCTGCGGCTCTGCTATCATGAACCAACACTAATCAGCCATGTCCAGGGTTCCATATTGGTAGCCAATCAGCACGAAACCAGCGATCACAGCCACGCTTTAATGTGTATTCATTGCGGAACCTACACCGCTCTCCGCTCGCATCGCCGAAACTTCCTGCAATTTTTTCGCACCCGCCTCACCGGAAAAGTTCCCTTCCGCTGCACCAAATGCGATCGCCGCTTCTGGCTCTTCATCGACCCGCGCGACATCTAGCTCAGTTCCAAAGCCGGTGTGTCGAAAGCACGGCCTCGGTTGTGCGGCTACCGCCGATGCCAACGGGTGCCGCATGTTCGCCCTCTTTTGGCTAACGTGGGGTAGTTGACGTTGAAGTAGGTAGTAGACTTCGACCTTTCATACCTAGTCCTGCCCGCACCCTCTGCCGGTTGCACTTTCCAGCCAGCGATCGATTCTTCTCTCACCTCGTGAAGCCCGCTCCGCCAGAACTGCCCTACATCACTGCCGGAGCCGGAATCCCCATCACCGCCATCGTGGCCATCAGCTCTCTCCGCACCACTGCCGCCGTAGCCAGCAGCAGAGCCTTCCGCCCTGCGTCTTCTTCCGTCAAAATGTGATGCTTGTGATAGAAGTTGTTGAACTGCTGCGCCAACTGGAACGCGTGCTTGGTCAGCGCGGCGGGTTCGGTGCTGGCAATGCACTGCTCGATCACCTTCGCCGTCTGCCCTGCCGCCAGCCATAGCGCCCACAGATCGTCGTTGCCTTCAAACGCATCCGCCGGAATGTCGATCTTCAGCGCGTCTTCCGGCGCAACCCCACCCTTGCGGAAGATGTTTGTCGCCCGCACCACTGCGTACTGCACATACGGACCGGTCTCGCCCTCGAACGAAAGCGCCTCGCGAAAGTCGAAGGCGATCACCGATTGCTTGGTAAACTTCAGCATGAAATAGCGCAGCGCTCCAATCGCGATCTGCGTTGCAATCTCCCGCCGCTCCGCATCCCTCAGCTCCGGATGCCGCGAATCCACCTCGCTCTTCGCCGCTTCAATCAACTTGTCCAGCAGATCGTCGGCCTTGACTCCAAATCCCTTGCGCCCGGAAACCTCGATGTAGCTCCGCTGCTGATCTTCCTCTGAAACCGCATATCCCAGTTCCATGGCGCAGCGCGGTGTCAGCGCCACCATCTCGTAGCTGAAATGCGTGTAGCGAGCCGCCTCGGCCTCATGTCCCATCAGCAGAATCGCCTGCTTTACGGTCTCCTGCGGATCGCTCTGCCGTGCGTCGATCACGTTGTAGATCGCACCCACGCCGCCAAAGTGCGGCGCCCCCGGCTCGCTGTCCTTCGGGTCGCAGGAGATCCACACCGCGCGCCCATCGCTGTACTCATAAAACTTGCGGTAGCCGAAATCCAGTCCCAGCAGCCCGAACTTCCACATGTGGTAGGCAATGTCCTTGCCCACATACCCCACCGTTCCATTCGAGCGCACAATCACCTTGGCATCTTCGTCCGGCCCCTCTGCCGTGGAGTCGTCCTTCACCGTCCGCAGACGCGTCATCACCCAGCAGCCCTTGTTCTTCCCTTCCTCTTCGAAGTAAAGAACCCCGGCTGCCTTCAGCAGCTCAAACGCCTTGGCCCAGAAGTGCAGGTGCAGAATATCGCTCTCCTGCGGCAAAAAGTCATACTCAATATCCAGCCGCTGCATCGTCTCCAGATGCCGCCGCAGCACCGCCATCGAGATCAACTGCGCAATCTCCGCCGTCTCATTGCCGCCCACTTCCAGCAAATGCAGAGTGTCGCGCCGCGCCTGCAGATTCGCCTTGTCCTGCTCGTACCACTGCGAAACCTTCGCATACAGGTCCCAGCAGTAATAATCGAAGCGCCCTTCAGCTCCCGCCAGATCAGCGCCTCAATTTCCGCCCTCGACTTCTTCGCAATCCGCTCGAATCCCACCACCACGTCGGCCACCTGCACGCCCGTGTTGTCGATGTAGTTCTGCACATCCACTGCGTATCCCGCCGCCCGCAGCAGCCGCACCAGCGTGTCCCCCAGGATGGAGTTCCGCAAGTGCCCAATGTGCGCTGCCTTGTTCGGATTGATCGACGTATGCTCCACCAGCACCTTGCCGCGGGAGAACGGGTGCAACGTCAAATTGTGGCGCGTGGAAGGCCCTGCTCTCTGTCACCTGTGCAGGGCGAGCGTCTCCGCCACCAACTCCGCCGCACTCGTCCGGTCCAGCCGAGCGTTGATGTATCCTGCCCCGGCGACCTCGAATTTCGCGAATCCTGCGGGCAAAGAAATCTCCGCCACAATCTCCTCGGCAATCTTCCGTGGAGCCTTGCGCAGCGTCCGCGCCAGTTCAAAGGAGACCGGCAGAGCGAATTCGCCCAGTTCGATCTTTGGCGGCTGCTCCACCACGATGTTCGCCAATTCAATGTTGTATTTCTGCTTCAGGAAGGCGCGCACATGCGCCACCAGGCGGTTCTGCAATAAAAGATACACAGTGCTTCCTTGCTTGCAGAGGGACTCTCAAGCCCTCGCAATGAATGGTCAAACTATGATTGTAAGGGATGCGAACCAGAGTTGCTGCCCCACCCGAGAACGCCTCAAATCACCCTGCGGCTTCCGCCTGCTCTCCCACCGCGGGCTTAACGATCACGCCCACGCCGCGTGCCCCGCTGATCGCGACCATAAACGGAGCTTCCAGACGAATATGGCGGACGCAGCCGAATTGCTCCAGCGCGGGCTGCGCCGCCGCCACGACCAATCCACCTGCCCTTCGCCGAGGTCGGGGTTGATGGTGAAGTAGGCGATCCGGAAAGCCGTCAAGTTTTGGAAAAAGTGACTGCCCTGCGAGGGGGTTACGCGGAAGTCGCGGAAACCGGCTTCCACGATGACCCGTGCCCCGGCCACCTGATCCCACGTAACCGGAATGCCAAGCCATGGGTCCTTGGAGCCCCAGCGCCCAACTCCGATCAGGATATACGGCGTGTTGTCACGAACCAGTTGAGCGTTAAGGCGGGCTACGATTTCCGCGACCTCAAGGCTGTTGGCGCGGCGAAAGCTCTCGTAATCCACAAACACCACATCGTGGATATCTTCCATGCGCCCATTCCCCAGGACGTGGGAGCTGCGGCAAAGAATGTTCGCGGACTCCACGGAGTCGATGGCGAGGTCTTCGGTTTCACGCGAGCAGATCAATGGCCGCATCTGCAGGAAGCCGAAATCCGCCAGCTCGCCGAAGTTCTCCATGCGCACCGCAAACTCAATCTCCACCGGACGGCCGAGGGCGTCAGCACCGAGTTTCTGGAGATAGTCGAGAGCGCAGCGAAGTGGAAAGATGTTGTGCTTGAGGATCGGCGCGAAGGTGACCACCCGCGAACCAGCACGGCTGAGCCCATCGTAAATCGCGTCGTTGTCGCAAGAGTAGGTGGAAGCCACGTAGCGCAGGGTGTCGTCCGTTTCCGCATCGCGCAGAGGAAAGGCGCGCTCGCGAAGCCATTCGGCGCCGCGCAGCTTCCGCGATGGCGGCTGCTCTCCGCTGCCAGGCGGGCGCAAAGTCCAGCGCCATGAACTCCGTTTGCGAGTTGCGCAAAATGTCCTCCACGCTGGAAACTGGATCATGTTGCTGCGGGTAGCGCGGACAGAACAATAGCGACTTGCCGCCGTCCACCACCGTGCGCCCCAGTCCCAGGGCTACCGCCGCGATTCCGTCATTGGGCTGCATCGGCTCGGAAGGATAGAAGTTTCGTGAGCGCACCACGCCGGAAAAATCCGGATAGTAGCGGCTGCCATGCGCACCGCCGACCGCCTCTTCAATAATCACCGCCATCTTCTCTTCTTCCAGACGGAAGGGCGTGGCGCGGAAATAAGCCTTGGCGTGCTGGCTGAAGGTCGATGCGTAGACCCGTTTGATGGCCTCGTTCAGATCCTCCAGTCGCGCGTCGAGCTCCGCATCGCGGTTGGCGAGCATAAAAGTGTCATACACGCCGGTGAAGGGCTGGTACTGCGAATCCTCCAAAAGACTCGACAACTGCGAGGGGAGCAATGATCTTCTTCTCCTTGTTCCTCGGCTCCAGTCTCGTATTGCTCCTGGCGGTTCCGCTCATAGAAGTATTTGGAGGATTCGCAGTCCCAGCCCTTCACCGAGGATGTGCACCGTTCTGCTCGCCAACCGCAATGCGGAACTCGACGCAGTTGAAGTCGACGAGGCCATGAACAGGTATCGCATCACCTTCAGCCGGCGCGCAAGGCTCCTCCGCGCCACGCCCTTCCGTCTGAAAGAGGAAGTGGCGGTGATTATCAAGAGGTGGTCGGTGGCGCACACGGCAGCCACTACTGCCAGAACTTCCGTGTGGTGCGCTCGCGAAAACTTTATCCCTTCCGACAATGCCAACCCAATGACGGAATCCAGGCGGTGGCCCTGGGACTGGGGAGGACGGTGGTGGACGGCGGCGAGCTGACTTCTGTTCTGTCCCGCGCTTACCAGCGCGTGATTTCCAGGTTTCCAGCGTCGACCTGCAACTTCGAACGGAGTTCATGGCGCTGGACCTGGCCGACCCGCCTGGCGCCGGAGAGCAGCCGCCCCATCCGCAGAGCTGGCGGCACGGCGGCTCGGTCGGCACCTTCCTCTGCGCCATGCCGGAAACGGACAACGCCTGTGGCTCGTCGCTCCACCTCTTCTTGCCGACAACGACGCGATTTACAATGAGCTAAGCAGGTCCTGGTTCGCGTGGTCGCCTCGCCGAATTCTAGAGCACAACATCTTTCCACTTGCTGCGCTCCTCGACTATCTTCCAGAAACTTCGGTATAGCATCGGCCGTCCGGTGGAAGATGTCGTTGCGGTGCACATGGGGAACTCCGGCGGGCTGCGCCAGTTGGCCGGCTTCCTCCGGGATCCGGCCATTGATCTGCTCATGAACCTGAAGACCTCGCCATCGACTCCGTGGAGTCCGCGAACATTCTTTGCCGCAGCTCCTCCCACGTCCTGGGGAATGGGCGCGTGGAAGATATCCACGATGATGCTCGATTGCGAGAGAGCTTTCGCCGCTTGACCAGCCTCGAGGTCGCTGAGATCGTCGCCGCCTTCATTTGCTCAACTGGTTCGTGCCGGTACGCCGTATATCCTGATCGGAGTTGGACGCTGGGGCTCCAAGGACCAGTGGCTGGCGTTCGGTTGCGTGGGATCAGGTCGCGGGCTCGGGTCATCGTGGAACCGGTTTCCGCGACTTCCGCGTAACCCCATCGCAGGGCAGTCATTTTTTCCAAAAAACGTCACTGCAGATAGCCTACTTCACCATCAACCCAGCGAGCCTCGGGCAAAAGGCCCTGATTGGTCATCACTCACCAGCTGAGCCCGCGCTGGAGCCAATCCGGCTGCGTCCGCCATATTCGTCTGGAGAGTCTGGTTTATGGTCGCGATGAGCGGCGCGCGCGGCGTGGGCGTGATCGTAGACCCGCAGAGGGAGAGCAGGCGGAGACCGCCGGGTGGATCAAGAACTATCAAGTGGGGCAAGCAACTCTGGCCGCTCGCATCCTTCCCGATCCATGATTTTTGACCGTTGGTGGGAGGCTGGAGACTGCCTCCCCCGCAAGCAGAGGGAGGCGCTATCTGTTTTCGAGAACCGCCTGGTGGCGCATGTGCGCGCCTTTCCTGAAGCGGAACTGCGGCAGCTTGAACTGACGAACATCGTGGTGGAGCAGACCGCAGAAGATCGAACTGGGCAACTGGTCTTCCGGTCTCTCCTCGAACTGACCGGAGCCTGCGCAAGGCTCCGCGGAAAATTTTAGAGATGGCGGAGATTTCTTTGCCCGCAGGATTCGCGAAATTCGAGGTCGCCGAGCAGTCGACGCTTCGGCTGAACCGACGAAGCAGCAGCACTGGTGGCCGAAGCAGGCCTTCACGAACGACTGTTGATTCCGCTTTCTCGGCAAGGTGCTGGTGGGCACCGTCGTTGATTGCCGAACGACGACGCACATTGGACTCGAGGACTCGGGTCGCTGGGGGACACGCTCGTCAGCTCTCCGGCCGCGGATGCGCGAGATGGATGTCCGAGCTTACCGTCGACGACCCAGCGTGCAGGTGGCCGACGTGGTGGTGGGATTGGAAGACTCCGAAGGAGTCAAAGGCGAATCGTCGTCAGATCGGCGGGAGTGAAGGGCGTTTTGGTACCTGGGACCTGTTGTGAAAGCGATGGCCCGAGCGGATAAGGCGAATCTCAGGCGCAGCACGACGCTCCACTTGCTGGAAGTGACGGCGATGAGACGAGCGGAGGGATCGAGCTGATTCGATGGCGGTGCTGCAGATCCTGTTAAAGTAATAACAGTGGATGTTGAAGGTGCAAGGCTACCCACCAGAGAGCGACATTCTACCTGCACCTTCTGGGCCAAGGCCTTTGAACAGATGAAGGCTCCGGGGTTCTTTACTTCGAAGAGAAAGAGGAAGAACAAAGGCTGCTGGGTGATGACAGGCGGGCTGGACAGCGAGGCGGCTTCTGAATCCGAAGAGGGCAGCGGACCTGATGAAGACATGCGAAGGTGATTGTGTCGATTCGAACGGGACGGTGGGGTATGTGGGCAAGGGACCATTGCTTCCCAGCCATCTTGGAAGTTCGGTCTCTTAGGCTGGGACTGTTGGGCTATCAGAGCTTCTATCAGTATCCGCGCATAGCGTGCTGTGATATCGACCTGAACAGAAGGACGGCGAGGCCAAGCATGCTCGCAGTTCACATGGTCAGGGAGATATTACGATCATAATGTGATCGACAGCCAGCAGGTCCGATCCGCAGAGCAACCGTCAGAGGCGCTGAGCGGGCTGTAATAGGTCACGGAGGCAAAGACAGGTATACTACGCATTTCAGGCTGTATGAGATGGTGGCGCTGACTCCGCAGTGCGCGATCGGTACTAGGCTATCAGGTTTCAGAGGAAGAGTCAGGCAGCGGAGCGTATATAAGGAACGTTCAGGTCACAAGGGATTGAAGGGGGTGAAGGCCAACGATGCCTGATCGAGCTGGATTGAAGACAGCGGGCGGTCGCAATTCGAGAGCCGTGCGGGACCATCCGGTGCCGGACGAGCGTGCGAGGCAGACGACCGCGACATCGACTGCGGTTGGAGCGCTGCGCTACTTCATGCTGAAGTTCGCCAGAGCAACTCGGTAATTGCTTCCTCGACTTTCGCGAGGCATTCAGCTGAGGTGGGCCTCAGGCCCTATCTGCAATGCGCGATGGTGCGGGCAACGGAACATTCTGCCGCAAGGGTGAGCATTCGACGCCGAGGCGAGTGCTGGCCGAGTTTGAGGCGATTCCGATTTCAAGTGCGTTTGTGGAAGACGACGACGGGACCTGTGGGCGGCTATATGGCTGGCGGCTTCGGAAGATTGCGAATGTGTCGAGCAGTGCATTGCCACCGCCGAACCCGCCGCGCTGACCAAGCATGCTTCCAGCTGGCTCAGGAGTTCAACAACTTCTATCACCACGACCTCTACATCCTCACCCAGAAAAAACGCCAGCGGGAAGGGCTTTGCTGCTGGCTGCGGCGGCAGGTGGTGCAGGAGAGCTGATGGCCACCATGGCCGTGATGGGGATTCCGGCTCCGGCAGTGATGTCAGGGCCATTGCCAGAGGGGATACTGCCCGCGATAAGCGATGAAAAATGATACCGACTCGGTACTGGCCTAAAACCCGGAAGTGGCGGGCGAATGGACCAGAGAGCGGACAGCAACGCGTTGGGGCCCTTGGGCGTGGGGCCTGTTCTAAGAGCCGGCTGTGCCCGCGATGTCGAGGTGGAATCAGCGGGTTTCGTCGACGAACTCCTTGAGGACATCGCGGCGGTGATGGCTCCCCCAGCGTCCGCCAGTATCTCCATGTCGGCGATCTCGACGATGTGCTCGAAGTAATCCTGATCGACCGGCATGCGCCACGTCTTCGCGGTCCGGTGGCTGATGGTGGATCACTAAGCGGAAGGTCCGCGTCGTTGGTGGAGGATTTCCAACATTGTGATAGCCGAGGGCGACGACGGCGCCCGGTTCGGGTGGCCGCGTCGATGAGGTGAGTGGCTCCGAGTTGGCGGGCGTAACCGAGACCGTCGGCGAGGACGAGTTCATCTCCGCATCAGTGATCACCTGATGGATTTGCCGTTCATGGCGAATTGGACGTCACCACTCTGTCGGGCCTTCCCCGAGTGGGCATCTTCTTCGCTCCGAAAAGGATCGAGATGACGCGCAGGTTCGGCTGGGCGAGCTATGGCGCGCATGGCTCCGATCATGGTGGCCGCGCCGGCCCGTGCGTACTTCGTCTTCTTCCATGCCATCGGCGGGCTTGATGCTGCATGCCGCCGCTGCGAAAGCTGGTGCCTTCCCGCAACCAGTCCGAGGACGGCGGGCGCGCTGGCTGGCTCATCGCATCGCCGGCGGCCAGCTTCTTCTGGAACCCTGGGAGCGCGCTCAGATGCTTGGTTCAATTCCTTCTTCCAGGGCCATGGACGCCGCAGCCGGCCAACTCCAGCACATCCTCCAGGGCACGCTCGGCGAGGATGGAGGGTGTCATAAGGTTGCTGGGTTCGAGGGGCAGGTTCCTGGTGAGGGTCTGCGATTCGGCGAGGATGGTGCCTAGGACTCTGGCGAGTTAAAAAACGACGACTTGCCTTACGGCCATGATCGAGATCGCCAAGCGCGTGGGGTTGATCCTGGTGCTTGCGGTCACTGCAAATCGCGTTGCCCACGTCAAAGTTACCCGGTGATGATGCTTTCGGTGGCCGTCTAGGGCGGCGGCGGGAGCTTCCAGAAGTTCGCGCAGGTCAACGAGGACGAAGGATTTGAGGTTCTTGCCCTTGGCGGCGCGGGCCGCGGCTCCGGCCAGCTTGCGAAGCTCGGTGGTGCCGAACTTCTCTTGCTCCAGCACCAACGAAAAGGATGCGTTCGCGCGGCTTCTCCGGCGGCGGGCGGCGACGAGCTGAGCAGAGCTTCCCGGTGATGTCGGCGGAAGCGAGATGGCGGCGAGCGGCTCAGGAGGGACGGATCGAGGTTAGCACTTCGGGCGAGGGAGTTTGCACCAGTACTTATCGGCGACGAGGATGACAAGGAGCTCCGTCGCGAGGGTGGAGCAGATGGGGAATTCCGATGTTCATGCGAACCTCTCTGAACTATTCAATAATAAAACGAAACCGCTCAGGGACTAAGGGCCAGGCTCAGGACTTTGCGGCTGCCGTGAGATGGCATCACCAGCTCCTTCTGGCCGTCCAGCAGCACTGGTCTCACGTTTGTCCCAGAGCTGTTGCCCCTCAGTTCCACATCTGATGTTGACGCAGGCCATTTTTAAAGTACATCCAGGGTAGGGATGATGGTGATTCTCCTTTTGCTGGACCACCATGTGAGACTGAGATTGTGCGAGCCCGATGGACGAGCAGTTTCCCGGGGCTCACCTGGTGCTCGTCATTGAACTGCGCACCGGCTGGCTGAGCTCCCGGTTGTGGGCATTCCGCAGGAGCCGCCCATCCTTGGCCCTGGCGGAGTCCCCGAGGGTTCCCCTCGCCGTGAGTTTGACTCAGTTCCAACTCCACACTCCGTGCAACGTTAAAAGAAGTCCGTGAGAGACGCTCCGCTGCGCGCCCATGCATCACGCTCTCCGCTGGCGACCAGAACGCTCACTCCATCGTTGCTTGGCTTATTTTGCTGTGAGCTCTGCCTGGTTACGGGCCATGGAGGAGCTCGGAATGACTCATTCAGGGCACACTTGCGCATTGTCAGACCTGGCATTGCTTCCCGTCCCGGCCGCCGTTCTAGGCCGACGACGGTGGAGAGGCGATGCTGGGCTGCCATCTGACTGATGAGCTCCACACTCCATCAGCGTCTGCAGGGCCATGCCCACGGGGATTCTCCTCAAGGATTGCGATGCGGACGACCCAATGCGAGCTGTGGTTGTCTTTGGTTCTTGCTACGCTTCAGGCGATTACAACAAGCGGTAGCTGTTGCTCGGAAAGGGCATGGTCAGAGGCACGTCAGCAGTATGAAGCCTATCGAGACGGCGGCTCCGGCAACCCCCACCGGAGCAAAACTGAATACCGCTTGCATTCGAGCGGACGAAGTTTCTGGCCGCGGCCGAGCGCGTGCATCGCGGGCAGGTGTTGCAGACCGGCGGCTGGGCCGAGGCGCTCAAGGACTCCGATTGGCGACGATGAATCCCGTCCGGTGGAATCGCGGCGGAATGCAAGAGCCACGCAGAGGCTGATCGATAAAGCGCAACAGCCAGCGAGCGCGCCTTCGACGCGCGCTCCCCCAGGAAGGGCTGAGCGAGTCGGCGTCAAATCTCAGGGCCAGCTCAACTGGCCCCGATTTCACCGACGCCGCCGCTGACGCTGGATTCGCGGGTTCGAGGCCCGTCTCTACAAAACAACGTGGGTGAGGGGAATCGGTCTCCTGTCAGCCCCTCGTCCTCCACCCACGAGTGCGTTGAGTTGATGGATGCTGCGCTCGAACAAGCCTCCAGTGGTGACCCTGGAATCGCCGCTCCACGTGGGTGACCCAGACACCATCTACATTGCGCAGGACACAGCGGAGCGCCGAGGTGAGCAGCAGGTGCTGCGCCTTTTTTCCTGTGAACAATTTTTCAACCACCATGACGGAGCTGCAAGCGTCCTACGTGGATTCACACCCATTTCCAAGTGAACAGGCTAACGGGTACATTCACAAAGCGTCCTGGTGGTGCCAGGCACACCGGCCAGGAGTGGCGCTCGCGAGTTGCTCATTAGATAGTTGACAAGGCTGAGCCGAGGAGGTGACGTCGACCTGGTGGTGATGCGCGAGTGAGTGAGACAAAGCTGAAGCAGCTCGGCGTCGATTCCCTCCAGGCAGCCCCTCAAACCCTGACGGCTCCCGAGCCCCCACACAGATCCAGACACACACGACCACCTCCACCACCACCAACCACCCCCCGCGTCGCCGGGTTCCAGCTTCAGCATCAACTAGCCCCGCCTCCACTCCTTGGAACACAGACAGGATTCATTTCCATCCATCCTCAGCGTCGCTTGTACAATCAACAGCAGCAATCAACATTCATCCAGCGGCCACAAATGCGCTCCATGAACCACCAGCTCCTCAGTGGGCGAGCGAGTCCCAATCCACAGTGGGCTCATCGAGTTCGACCCTGGCGAGGCGACAGCGCTAACCACGACGCAGATTCCAATCTGAGGACACTGGCACTGATCAGAGATGACACACGCACTCCATGCCAACTCCAATATCAGCGTGAAGATATAAATTATCATTTGGCAATTGGATGGCTCCCAGAAGCAACTGTGAC
>CAVZYB010000031.1:0-54829 GCA_963779365.1 uncultured Acidobacteriota bacterium
GATGCGCATGACCTCATCCGGCGTGGCCGAAGTGGCAACGTCGTAATCGGCGGGGCTCCTGCCCTAGCAGCAGGTCGCGCACGCATCCGCCCGCCCACAGGGCCTGGTGGCCGCGCTGGCGGAGAAGACGGACCGCCTGCAATGCGGCATCCGCGCTGCATTGGTTTTCGGCTCGGCATGAGGACATTGTAGATCGAAGGCGGTATTCTCTAACTGGTGAACAATGGTGCATTGATTCTGGGGAATTCAGAGTTCCTCGGAGGAAACGGCGGCGGCCATCGTGCGCGGCGGCCAGGAGCTGGTGTCGAGCGTGGTGGCTTCGCAGATCGCCAGTGATTTCCCCCTACGGCGGCGTGGTGCCGGAGCTGGCCAGCCGAGAACACCTCCGCAACCTGGTGCCCGTGACCCGTGCCGCGTTGGCCAAGGCGGGGGCTGAGCTATGCGGATCTGGACGCCATCGCGGTCACCAACGGCCCGGCCTGGCGGGCGCGCTGCTGACCGGCGTAAGCTTTGCCAAGTCGCTGGCGTGGGCCTTGGAGAAACCGCTGATCGCCGTCAATCACATCGAGGGCCACATCCATGCCGTACTGCTGGAACAGCGCCAGCGAGGGGCCGGAGTCATGGAGTTTCCTGTGCTCGCACTGGTCGTCAGCGGTGGCCACACTCATCTGTTTTTAGCGGAACAGCGCAGTAGCACTGCGGCCGCTGACGATGGCTGGCACTATGAAAACATTGGACACACGCGGGACGACGCCGCCGGGGAAGCCTTCGACAAGACCGCAAACTGCTGGGCCTGGGCTATCCCGGCGGCCCGATCATCGATCGCATCTCGAAGTTCGGCGACCCTGCGGCGGTGAAGTTCACCTTCGCCCAGTTCAAGCATCAGGCGCGCAAGGAATCCAAGCGCGCGGGCAGGATGGAGCAGGATCGCAAGCGCTTCGATTCAGCTCAGCGGAATCAAAACCGCGGTGCTGCGCTACGTGGAAACCCACGAAATGTTCCCCGCCATCGCAGAACGCCGCCACGCCCTGCTGCAAATCGGCTCGCCCACCGATGAGGATTACAAGTGCATTGCGACCGCCGCACCCTCGATCTGGTTGCCAGCTTCCAGGCGGCCGTGGTGGGCGACCTGACGCAGCGGACGCTGGCGGCGTGCCGGGAGTATGGGGTGCAAACCCTGCTGGTCACCGGTGGAGTGGCCGCTAACAGCGCCTTGCGAGCCAGCTTGCTTGGGGAAGGCGAGCAGCGCGACCCGCGCAGTGCCGTGCGGGTTCACTTCCCTTCGCGCATCATGTCCACCGACAACGCCGCCATGATCGCCGCAGCAGCTTATCCAAAGTGGATGTCGAAGGAGTTCGCCGGGCCGGAATTATCGGCAGAGGCCAACCTGGAGTGCGCTGAACGAAGAGCACGGAGCGCGGGCCAGAAGTTTACCCAAAAGATGCGGACGGCTTGAAGTTTAGGCGAGGGTTGCGGCAAGGGCACGGACGAGTTGCGCTTCGATATCGATGTCTTTGAAGATCACGGCGGCGGCTCCGGCGGGCAGTTCGTTGACAGTTCGCTGGCGCTGCGGCGCGCCGCCAGAACCAGGATGGGGGTGTCGGCAAGGGCGTCGAGCTGCCGGATTCTGGAAACCAGCTCCCCGCCCCCCATGCGCGGCATGGAGAGATCGGTGATGATGATGATCCGGGCACAAAATTATCCAGACACTCCAAAGCCTCGACGCCGTTGGTTGCTGATTCCACGATGAAACCGCGCTCTTCCAGGAAGCGGCATACACTGTGGCGAATCAGCATGGAGTCATCCACGACCAATGCCGTCTTCGGAATGGAGGAGTGCGCTGACATAGCTCGACGATCGGAGAGTAAAGCCACCGATCACAAGCAATGTATAGCACTTCTCGCTGAATTATGCCGTGACTAAACAGCGTCTCGAGCAGAGACACACGGCAGCGCAGATCTCAATTCTCACAGATTCCCGACGCCGGCGATTATGCTTCGCCGTATGCGGAATCTTCGATTGCCATATCCTTGAATTCGCTGCTTTCAAATACCTCACGGCATTCCAGGCACTCAACAAATTCCGAATCCTCTTCGCGGGCAACAATCTGCACACGAGGGTGGCGGCACTGCTGGTTCACGGGATTGCTCACAGACGGCGCGGCGTTGCGACTGAGATTGTGGTGAAGGCATAAAAGAAACGACCCCGCCAAAGGCGGTAGGTTGGGGTATTTTAGCTTGGCCGTCCCGGAAGTCAAGAGGAGAAAAGGAGGAAAACGGGCATGCAACGCAGCGTCCAAGAGTGGCGAGGACTGCGCTCTTTCCGCTTCGGCGCCTTTGACAGGCTTCTAGTTTAATGGATGTCTTTCATCGCAAGCAGGGTTCCATAATCCTGTCCGCTGGCCGTGGTGGCCCGAGCCACAAACCCGCTAAAGGCCTGGCGCAGCTCCGGATAACTGGGCGACCAGGGCTTTCATGACCGCGGTGTTGTCTTGAAATGCCTGGGCGGTATTGCTGACGTCGGCAGCCTCGATATTTGACCACCAGCGAAAGCTGGCCTTGCTCGTCGGGCACGGCAAATTCCTGGGTCAGGTTGTAGGTGCGTCCGTTGGCGGCCGTCAGCGGTACCGGATCGGTGCCGGGAACGTCTGCCGGGCGCGCGGCCTGAATCTCGGTCGAGAGCTTGTCCAGTTGCAGACTGCTCATGAAGTCCACCGGGGAGTATAATCTCCCAGGCCAGGACATAGTAAGAACCAGGCGTTGTGTAACTCGCCCTGCTGCTTGAACTTGCGTGCCTGCTGCACATACCAGGCGGCATCATGGCCGGCAACCTCACTCGGCTTGGGATAGTAGCCCGCCAGCTTCCATTGGTTCTGCAGATACTGCGAGAACGACGGTGACCATGTAGGGAACCTTGCCTCCGGTGGCGTTGGTCAGCACCAGGGCATACTGTCCCGGATCAAGATTGGGGATGGCAAAGCTGGCGCTGGAGGGCGTGTGCCCGTTCGATCCGAAGACGCCGCAGAAGAACTCGGCGCTGGGAAGCGCGCCGTGGCTTTCGAGGCGTCAAGGTAGTAGTCGCGGCGAATCGTTACCTGGTCTCCCAGCGAACCTTTGTCGTGGGTCACCGCTCGCCTGGATGCCGCCGAACGAGGCGGCGAGAGCGGGAATCGCCGCCTGGCGCAGGCTCTGCACATCGCCATGGGCCGCATATTGAATGTACTGCATGGCGGCGTTGTCGATGCCAGTACGCAAGGCAGGGTGCAATTTCATTGGCCTGAGAACACTCCTGGGCAAGACCCGCAAGCGGGAAGAGTCAGGCAGGCAGTGAGGACAAGCAGCCGGAACAACTGCTCCGAAACAGGAATTGCGAGACATGATCACTCCGGTCATAAATTCCGATTTGCAGGCTGCGCCAACGGAATACATTCGCGCCATAACCCAGAATAGATGCCCGGTGCGCCGGCAGATGTTCGCCGATGTTCACCCGGAGCTGAACGATCCCGCAGTCCAGGCTACTGTCTCAGAAAACCGCCTCGATTGCAGAGACCGAAAAGCATATCCGCAAGCAGGAACAGCCGCACAACAGGATGCATCGCGAAGCCGGAACGGGGTAGAATCGGGCGTAGAGCTGCGGCAAGGCGGAGCCTGCAATGAGACGAACGATCGCGACCGCGTGTGTGCTGGCAATGATTTCGGGTGCGGTCTGGGCGCAGCAGACCCTCGCCGCCACACGCCGCAGCGTGCAGAAAGACGCACGTGGCGAAGAAGGCGAAGAAGAAAGGCGTCGCGGAAGAAAGCTGCCCGCCAAGAGCGTGCCGCAGCTCGCGGCTCCGGCCCAGCTCGCTTCCCGCGCAAACCATGCCGCCGGTTCCGGCAACGCTGATGAACAGCGCTCCGGTACGCCGAGCGTGACGATGGAGGGCGGGATGCTGACGATTGATGCGCCGAACTCCACCTTGAGCGATGTGCTGAGCGGGGTTCGAAAGCGACCGGCGCGGCCATTGAGGGCGCCTCCCCGAGCGAGCGCGTGGCGGTGCGGCTGGGCCCCGGAAAACCCGAGCAGGTGATCTCTGCCCTGCTGCGCGGCACACCCTACGACTATGTAATCCTGGGCGCGCTGGGGCAGCCCGGACGTGGTCACGCGGGTGTTGCTGACGCAATCGTCCGGCGAATCGATGCCAGAATTCCCGGTGCGACTCACTCTCCGGAAGTGACGCGTCCGCAACCGGCTGACGATAATATTCAGCGCGAGCCCAACCCGGACGAAACGCCACCGAATGAGGGCGAAGCAGAGCAGGCGCAGCCGCAGCACAGCCCCAGCGGCACCAGAGCAGCCGCCAGCACAGCCGACAGCAGCCAGCAGCCACCGGACCAGAACCAGCCGAAGACTCCGGAACAACTCTTAAAGGAACTGCAACAGATGCAGCAGCAGAATCAGCAGCAGAACTCAGCGCGACGAAGTAGCTGGTGGCTTTAAGGTTGCAGCGAGAGCTATCTCGCTTCACAGAGGCGAGCAGCGGCTGCCGGGTAACTTCGCAGAGCCTGTCTTCGCTGTACCGAGAGATGCCGAGCTGCGCTGCGGCAAGCCGCTGACCTGACTCTAGTCGCTGCCAGCGGAGGTGTTGAGAACCTGTGCCGGAGCAGCCTTGGATCGCCTGCCGGCTGCGGTCAAAGGCGTAGAGAATTCCAAAAATAATGGCATAGCCGAGTCCAATTCCGGCAGCCAGCGATAAAGCGATCACGGCAGCACAATACAAGAGACATGAAGAGCGATGACACGTTATACCTTCTACTTTGATGCTGGGCTCGATGCCCAGGATTGCGTCGGCGAATCAGCCTGTGAACTATCTTCCATGTTAACTCTGCTGCCATCCGAATCCTGTGATTCTGGACACGGAAAAGCCGCAAATCCATGACATCTTCCACCGGACTCGCCTGTCCGAGGCCGTCCGGCTGGGCTGAAACCAATATGCGACGGTTTGACCCCGGACGCTATTGGCAAATAAGATACCTAAGTCGAACTATCTTCTCTTCCCTTTCTAGCCTATCCGTGGGGACGCGTCCAATTACGACTGGCCCTGTACGAAAGCGGTACGGGCGGGGACGGCGGGGTGGTTCACTGGGAACCGGTCAAACATGGGCATCCGCAACATCACGGTGCGCGGCGCGCGTCAGCACAACCTGAAAAACATCGACGTTGAAATTCCGCGCAACACCCTGACGGTGATCACCGGGCTGAGCGGGTCGGGTAAATCGTCGCTGGCCTTTGACACCATTTATGCCGAAGGACAGAGGCGCTATGTCGAAACTCTCTCGGCGTACGCACGGCAATTTCTGGACCAGATGGAGCGGCCCGACGTGGACTCCATCGACGGGCTCAGCCCCGCCATCTCCATCGAACAGAAGACCACCTCGCGCAGTCCCCGCTCCACGGTCGGAACGATTACCGAGATTTACGACTACCTGCGCCTGCTCTACAGCTCCATCGGCGTTCCCCACTGCCCAAACTGCGGCAAGGAGATCACCCGCCAGTCGGTGGAGCAGATTGCGGCCCGGGTGATGGAGCTGGCCGGGAACGCCAAGCGCGGGAGCGGAGCCGCGGGTCATGCTGCTGGCGCCGATCGTGCGCGGACGCAAGGGCGAGTTCACCAAGGAGTTGGAGAAGCTGGCGGCGCACGGCTTTACCCGGGCGCGGATCGACGGCGAACTGCGCCCGATCGACGAAGAGATCACCCTGGACAAGCGGCGCAACCACACCATTGAAGTCCTGGTGGATCGCCTGCTGGTGAAGGAAGGCATTGAGAAGCGGCTGGCGAACTCGATTGAGGTCGCCATGAAGCTGGGCTCCGGACTGCTGATCGTCAGCGTGGTGGGCGGGGATGAGCAGATGTACTCCTCGCGCATGGCCTGCCCGGAGTGCGGCGTCAACGTGGCCCAGCTGGAGCCGCGCTCGTTCAGCTTTAACAGCATGTACGGCGCCTGCCCGGAGTGCAACGGGCTGGGCTCGAAGTATGATTTCGATCCGGCGAAGGTGATCGTCGATTGGTCCAAGCCGCTGCTGGATGGCGGACTCGGCCCGGGCGCCGGCTCGGCATCGCTGCAGACGATGGTCAAGCGCGCGGCCGAGGAAAAAAGCATCGACCTGGCCACGCCATTCGAGCAGCTTCCGGAGGAGCAACAGAAGTTTCTGCTCTACGGCGATCAGTCGAAGCGCGCCCGCTCCGGCTTCAAGGGCATCCTCGCCTTCCACAAGCACACGCTGGAAGAGGTGACCACCGAGGCCTATCGCGAATATCTGATGCAGTACATGTCGGCCACACCCTGCCCGGTCTGCCAGGGACGACGGCTGCGCCCCGAGAGCCTTGGCGGTCAAAGTGAACGGCATGAGCATCGCCGAATTTACCGCGCTTCCCATCGGTCGCGCCGTGGACGCGGCGGCCAAGATTGAGTTGAGCGGGCGCGAGGAAAAAATCGCAGGGCGCATTGTCGGCCGAGATCCGGGAGCGCCTGGGATTTCTGAACCATGTCGGCCTGGGATACCTGGCGCTGGATCGCTCGGCGGCCACCTTGAGCGGAGGCGAGGGCCAGCGCATCCGGCTGGCGACGCAGATTGGCTCCAAGCTGCGCGGCGTGCTGTACGTGCTCGACGA
Source organism: uncultured Acidobacteriota bacterium (assembly GCA_963779365.1). Taxonomy (GTDB): domain Bacteria; phylum Acidobacteriota; class Terriglobia; order Terriglobales; family Acidobacteriaceae; genus TOLSYN. The sequence continues at coordinate 6,653 of CAVZYB010000031.1, forward strand.
GCCCTCCATCGGCCTCCATGCGCGCGACAATGAGAAGCTGCTGCAATCGCTGGAAGCGCTGCGCGATCTGGGCAACACCGTGCTGGTGGTGGAGCACGATGAGGTGACCATCCGGCGCGCCGATTACGTGATCGACCTGGGACCGGGCGCGGGCAAACTGGGCGGCGAGCTGGTGGCTGCCGGAACTCCGGCGGAGATCGCGCAGGATCGCCGGCTTCGCTGACCGGGCAATACATCTCCGGGCAGAAAACGATTCCGGTGCGCGAGGAGCGGCGCACAGGTCAACGGTCACTCCATCGCGGTGCTGGGGGCGCGCGCCAACAATCTGAAGAACATCGACGTGGGCTTCCCGCTGGGCGTGATGACGGTGGTGACCGGCGTCTCGGGCTCGGGAAAATCGACACTGGTGAACGACATTCTGTATGCGGCGCTGGCGCAGAAGATTGTACCGGTCGCGGCAGGAACCGGGGCTGCACAAGTCGATCAGCGGAGTCGAAGAGATCGACAAGGTGATCCGCATCGACCAGTCGCCGATTGGGCGCACGCCGCGCTCGAATCCCGCCACCTACACCGGGGTGTTTACCCAGATTCGCGAGCTGTACGCCATGCTGCCGGAGTCGCGCGAGCGGGGCTACAAGGCGGGACGCTTCTCCTTCAACGTCTCCGGCGGGCGCTGCGAGGCCTGCCAGGGCGAGGGCGAGCGGCGGATTGAGATGAATTTTCTGCCCGACGTGTACGTGCTCTGCGAGGTCTGCGGCGGCAAGCGCTACAACCGCGAAACGCTGGCCGTGCGCTACAAGGGATGCAGCATCGCCGACCTGCTCGACACGCCGATCAGCGAAGCGCTCACCGTGCTGGAGAACATTCCCCAGGCACGCCAGAAGCTGCAAACGCTGGTCGATGTGGGCCTGGGATACATTCACCTCGGCCAATCTTCGGTGACCCTGAGCGGCGGCGAGGCGCAGCGCATCAAGCTGGCACGCGAGTTGAGCAAACGGCAGACCGGGCGCACGCTGTACCTGCTCGACGAGCCGACCACCGGCCTGCACTTCGAGGACGTGAACCGCTTGCTGGAGGTATTGCACCGGCTCACCGATCTCGGCAACAGCGTCATTATCATCGAACACAATCTCGATGTGATTCGCAATGCGGATTGGATCATCGACCTCGGTCCCGAGGGCGGCGAAGAAGGCGGAAGAATCGTTGCGCAAGGCACTCCGGAGCAGGTTGCCAGAGTGAAAAAGAGTTACACCGGACAGGCGCTCAGCACGGCGACGCACTAGCGATCAATTCAGCACATACGTTTAGCACACATAGTCCGCATGCGTTTGCAGGTGTATCCGCTGCCCCGCGAACCCACATTTGCTAACTACGGCAAATATGGGGCACCCGTGCAAATATGGGCACCCTCGGGACAGACCTACTGAAAACGGTTAGGGGATGGACGCCGGAGCCGGGGGCAAGGTGCAGAGGAGTTCAGGAAGCGTGGCGGCCAGGGTCAGCGAGCGGGCAACCCGGTTGATCCACTCCGTAGCGGCATCTTCCGGCTCGAATCCGGTGAATGGACCAGCCTGTGCAATCCCGGCGGTAACGGTGACCGCGATCGGTTCGAGAGCCTCACGCAACTGGGCCACCAGGGCCTCGGTTTCGATCGCGTCCATGCGGGATAGCAGCAGCGCGACAGTGTCGCGATCGTAGCGGAAAGACATGGCCTGATCCTGCGCCACCGAGCGCAGGGTTCGCACCAGTTCGGAGACGGCATTCTCGGTCTGCGAAGCGGATGTCAGCGAGGCTACCTGGAGCAGGGCGAGGGTACTGCAGAGCTCGCCTCCGGCGCGCTGGCGGGCAAGCTCGGCGACGACCGCGTCGAGATAGGAGGAACGCTTCAGCAAGCCGGTCTTTTCTTCCGCGACCCCGAGGGTGGAAACCAGGGAACGCAACCGGGCGGCGTGGACCGCGATCGCCACCTGATCGGCCAGCGAGCGCAGCAGCGCCAGATCGTCGGCGGACCAGCGGCGGCGCACGCCACACTGCTGCACGATGAACAATCCGATGGGCTGGTCCTCGCTGAGCAGCGACAGCACCACCAGCGAGTTGACGTTCAGGCGGGCGAGCTCCTGACGAATGGGCGAAAGCGGCTCGGAAAGCTGGACGTCGGCGGCGCGGAATACCGGCTCAATCGAGGTGAGGCGCTGGCTGAGCGCGAGCAAGCGAACCATGGCGGTGCGTTCGGATTTGGGCACCTCCGGCGAACAATACTCGACCACCAGCGAAGGCGGTTTGCCGGGCGTGGCCAGGGCGGCAAGGCAGCGGCTGTATTGCCAACGTGCGCCAATCTGGTTGACCGCCGTCACCAGTACGGAGCGCGGGTTGTTCTGGCGCGCAATCAGGCGGCTGACCTCGGCGGCGCGCACCATTCCATCGGCGGCTCGATTGCGCTCCATGGGCTCTTCGCGCGGGGTGGGCACCGCCAGTCCGGCGTTGACGAAGAGCTGCCGTACGCGCGGATTGCCGTCCAGCTCAGCCTCGAAAGATTGCTTGAGCTGCTCAATTTTTTGCAGCGCTTTGTCGCGCATTCCGTATTGGAGAAAAATTTCCGACTGCAGAATCAGGTCTTCCAGGAGGCGGGGCGCAGGCGTTTCCGGCGAGCTCTCTTCCTCCGAGGTGACCGTAATCTGCTCCGGCGGATTGACCCCGAGGCGCTTGGCCACCCGCTGCAAGCGCTCCTCCGGAGCGTAGCCGGCGAGCTTCTCCATCCGCTCGCTTGTGTTCGGCCTCGTAGGGATCGATATCGACCGCACGGTCCAGCGCGTCGATGGCCTTGGCGAAGTTGCCCGCCGCAAAGTAGAGTTCGAAGAGATGGGAGAGTACCTGGGAGTACTCGAGCTCGCGATTGGCGCTGTTGTAGAGCTCCGCAAGATATTCGAAGAAGGCAATGCTGGGCTTGCTCTTCTCGGCAATCTGGGCCATGTCCTGCATGAACTCATGGCGGCGGCCAGCCTTGCGATAAAACTCTTCGAGGCGGCGGGCGAGAGCCAGCGCACGATCCACCCGGTCACAGTTCATCAAGCCGCCGATGATGGAGTGCAGGGTTACCAGATAGGTGCCGGGGTTGCGCTCGAACATTCCCCAGGCGAACGGCTCCGCCTCTTCGACGCGTCCCACCGCCAGCAGGGCCAGCGCATAGGGTTCACGGGCCTCGACGGGGCTGGAGGGATAGGTGGCGAGCGGCCGCAACAATTCAATGGCCTCCGCCGGACGGCCCTGGGCGATCAGCGAGCGGCCATGTCCCAGGCGTGCCGCCATGTTGGAAGGATCATTCGTATGGGCGCGGCCATAGGCATCGGAAGCATCCTGGCCCAGGCGCTCCAGCATGATGCCGAGATGCACCAGCGCGGTGGCGGCGAGCACGGGCTCATGCAAGGCTTCGGCAATGCGCGCCTGCTCGCGGTAGTCCTCCAGCCGGGGGTCGATTTCCAGCGAGTGGGTAATGCACTCCAGGGCGCGGCGCGGGTCGGCAAGCCGTTGAAACTCCTGAAACGCGATGCGATAAGCCTCGGCGGCTTCCCGGCGGTTGGTGTTTTCGCACAGCTCGGCGTACTGGCTCACCAGCTCCGGGTCCAGAGCTTTCATCCGCTGCAGTTTGCGGAAGACGACGGCAGCATTGCCGAGCTGCTTGTTCGCGATGGAACTGGCAAAGATGCGGCGAAGCAAGTCTGACGCCAAGCCAAGCTGGCCGATCGAGATACTCAGATCGGCAGCCTTCTGCAGCAGTTGTTCGTTCTGCGGCTGCAACTCAAGGGCGGAGCGAAACTCCGCCAAAGCAAGCTCCGGCTTCCCTTTTTCCAGATACTTTTCAGCGCGCTCAATGAATTTGCTGGGATCGGGCATCGTTGCTAGCGATTTTAAGCCGCAATGCAGGTTAGCGCACATCTCCGTTAGTCTGGAAAATGGACTCCACGGGGTATCCACCTAGACACGCGAAAGCACGTTCCTATTTGACACTTCGCTTTTTATTCGCCAAAATATGGGGACTCTGTGGGTGGACGAAAGGTTGGCCATGGCTTTGACTAAGCGGCAGCGACAGATGTACGACTTCATCGCGGAATTCGTCGAGAGCAACGGCTACTCTCCTTCCTTCGAGGAAATCGGCGCGGCGATGGGCCTCAGCTCGCTCGCCACGGTGCACAAACACATCAACAACCTGGAAACGAAACAGTTGCTGCGCCGCGACTACAACCGCAGCCGCTCGATTGACGTGCTGCCCCTTCCGGAAGGAATCCCGGCTCGCGGTCGCGCCATCACTCGCCAGCTCATTCGAACTGCCGCTGGTGGGACGCATCGCCGCCGGCAAGCCCATTGAGCAGGTGGAGACTCCGGAGACCATCTCGCTCACCGACTTCACCCGCGGCAAGGATGTCTTCGTACTCCAGGTGATGGGCGAGAGCATGCAGGACGAACACATCATGAACGGGGATTACGTTCTGGTGGAGAAGACCGAGAGCGCCCGGGAAGGCGAGATCGTGGTGGCCCTGGTGAACGGCTCGGAGACTACACTGAAACGCCTTTACCACGCCGGTAAGCAGATTCGCCTGCAACCTTCCAACGCGGCGATGCAACCGATCATGGTTCCGGCCAACGCCGTGCGGGTGCAGGGACGAGTGGTAGCCGTGCTGCGAAAGTACTGAAGCTAAACTTCTTATCGGCGACGGCGCCTACCGTTGCGGCGTCTCCCCGGCGATGGGGAAAAACACCTTGAAGGTGGCGCCGCATTGTGGCTGGCTGTCCACGGTGATGAAGCCACCGCTCTGCTTTACGATCCCGTACACGGTGGCCAGCCCCAGTCCGGTGCCCTTGCCTGCACGCTTCGTGGTGAAGAACGGCTCAAAGATATGCTGCTGCGTTTCAGGATCGATGCCGGAGCCGGTGTCGGAGACGGTGAGCACCGCGTACGAGCCGGAAGGGAGAAAACAAGCTTCCGGTGCACTCTCATTCAATGCTCGCTGGAGGTCGAGATGCTCAGTTTGCCTCCATTGGGCATGGCGTCCCGGGCATTCACCGCGAGGTTCATCACCACCTGCTCGACCTGGCTGGAGTCAGCGAGAATCGCGCCGATCCCAGGCTCGATGTCAAAACCAAGGGTGATATTTTCACCGAGCGCGCGGCGCAATATCAGTTCGGTCCCGGTGAGCACAGAATTCAGATCGATGATCCGTGGCGCCAATACCTGGTGCCGGCTGAAGGCCAGCAACTGACGGGTAAGCGCGGCGGCCCGCTCGGTGGCCTGACTGATTTCCTCGGCTGCCTTGCTCACCTCGTCGGGCAAATTCTCGCACCGTTCGATGGCCTCGCTGCTGCAGCCGATCACCATCAGCAAGTTGTTGAAGTCGTGGGCAATGCCCCCCGCCAGCCGTCCGATGGCCTCCATCTTCTGGGTTTGCCGAAGCTGAATTTCCAGGGCCCGGCGCTCGGTAATGTCGATGGCGGCGCAAAGCACCGCCGGACGATTGCCCAAAACGACGCGCGCGGCCGAGTAATCGATCCAGCGCAACTCGCCATCTTTGCGTATCATGCGCGCTTCCCAGCGCTTCTGAACCGCCTCGCCGTCCACCCGCCGCCGGGCTCGGTCCTGCACCTCCGGTTGCTCCTCCGGAGGAAATAGCTCCCAGACGGAGCGATGTAGGATCTCACTGCGGGAATAGCCAAAGATTGACTCGAAGGCCGCGTTGGCGTAGAGGAACACACCATCGTCGTGAATGAAGATGGCGGTGGGTGCGGTCTCGGCCAACGTGCGGAACTTGGCCTCATTTTCCGCCAGCGCCAGCTCGGCCCTGGAGCGGGTAATGAACTGGCCGAGGTGGGCGCAAATCCCCTCCAGCAGATCGCGCTGGCCGGAGTCGGGCAGCGGCTTGGGGGGGGCGAGCAGTTCAAGCACACCCAAAACCTGCTTCTGCGTATCCACAATCGGAAATGCCGCCAGCTCTTCCTCACGCATCCTGCAGTCAGCTTTGACGGCACAGGGGTTCAGCGGAGAAACATCAGTGATCCAGATGGAGCGGCCATCGCGCACCACCCGCTCGGCATTGATGGTGCAATTCGCCGCCATGCTTTGGTGGCTGCCACAGCAGGAAAAATTTGGCGTGTAATGGCCATGGACGCAATCCACCCCGTCCTCGCACACTTGCCAGAGGCGTACGGCATTCCAGCCCAGCGCTTCGGCGATGACGGGCAGCAACCATCGCGCGGCCTGCTCCACCGTGGCCTCGGTCGCCAGAATCCGCGTCGCCTCCAGGCGCAGGTTGCGATAACGGGTTTGGCGGTTCACCTCGGTCCGATCGCTGTAAATCGCGACCAGGCCACCGCGGAATCGTCCTGAGGCAATCGGTTGAGAGCTGACCTCGACCTCCAGCAGGGTGCCGTCCTGGCACAACCGGCGAGTCTCCCGGCGGTAAACGCCGCCCCGCCCCAGCACCTCAAGGCTCGCTTGGAATTCGTGCCCCAGACCAGAAGGCACCAGCGCCTCCGGCGTTTTTCCATGCAAGTCCTCGATGCGATAGCCAAACATCTGCTGGAAACGGAGATTGATCTGCACAAACCGGTGTTCGGCGTCGAGAATCGCGAGGCCGTCAAACGCCGAATCCAAAAGCTCATCGAAGGTGAGCTGCGCCGGAACGTTGAAGTCAGCGCAGGGCTGGGCGAGGATCAGGCGCTGCTGTCCCGCACCCGCCAGCGCTACGGCGGAGAAGAGCCATGGGCTGGCTTCCTGATTGAGCCGTGCATGAAAGCCAATGCGTTGCTGGGGCGAGCGCAGGCGGGCAAGCAAATCATCATCCAGCGGGACGGGAAACAGCGATGAGAACTCCACATCTTCGGAAATGACGCCGGCCGCGGCATTGCACTGCAGAACTCGAAGCGGGAGGCAGTCGACTATCCATGCGGGACCGGGCAGGGCATCCAGTAACTGGCTCGGGCCGGAGGCCAAAGAGTGAAGAGGCATGAATGGTCCCATTACGCCTTGATAGATTCGCGAACGATCTAAGCCTAACGCTCCGAGCTTACTACAGAAGAATGTTTCCGGAACACTGGAATTGCCGGGCAAAATATCCGATTCGGCCGCGACGGAAAAAGCCCGGCCGAGGCCGGGCTGACGACGCAAGCTCAAGCTCTGCTCAGGCGAGCTTTTCCAGCGCCTTTTCGATGGTTTCCCTGGGCACAAACCCGACGATCTGCTCCTGTACCTGGCCGCCTTTGAAGACTAGCAAGGTCGGAATGCCACGCACGCCATAACGTTGCGGGGTCGCCGTGTTGCGGTCCACATCCATCTTGGCAACTTTGACCTTGCCTTGATAGGACTTGGCAATCTCATCCACCACTGGGGCAAGGGCGCGACAGGGGCCGCACCAGGTGGCCCAGAAATCAATCAGCACCGGCTGCTCACTTTTGAGCACCTCCTGATCGAAGTTTGCGTCGGTTACTTCCAGAATTGCATCGCAAGCCATTCTTCCTCCAGTCCCTCATTGAAAACTGCTCTGCCGCCGCATCGCCGGGGCGGCACGGCTAAAAGTTTATCGTAACACTTCAATTCGATGCACTGGCATGGCTTTCGACGCAGAACGCGTCCGGAGAGCTGAAATCGTACCATCCTGAAACGTGAAGAGGCGTCCTGAAATCCAGGACGCCTTCGGTAAGCCCCTCCCCCGAAGAGCCACCTTCTTCACCAAAACAAGACGATTCTGAACTAAAACGCAGAAGTCGTAAAGTGCCGATCGTAACACTCCACTGACACTAAGGGTTGTTACGTTCCACCTAGCTTGTGTCGAAAAGATTGTGTCGAAACGGCTCTGGAAAGCACCGGGTGCCCGAGCGGCGTAGCCCTACAAGGCCGCCTCTGCTTACAATGGAAGCGGAGGACTCATGCGCTATCTTGTAGCTGTTCTTGCCCTGGCCGGACTTCTGGTCTCCTGCTTTGCCTTGCGCGAGCACTTCCGCACCGAGCCTTCGCCGTGCAGCATTAATGAACGGTGGGATTGCGGCGTGGTCAACCACAGCCCGTTCGCCGAAATTGCCGGGGTTCCAGTGGCCGTGCTTGGAATTGTGGGTTACGCAGCCATCGCGGGCTTTGCCTTGGCGCGGCGCTGGTGGATTGTGTTGCTGCTGACCACCGGCGCGGTTGGCTTCTCCATCTATCTCACCTACGTCGAGGCGCGGATTCTGGAGACCTATTGCATCTGGTGCGTCACCTCTGCCGGAATCATTACTCTCACCGAGATCGCGACCATCGTGGCGATCCTAAGAAAGCCGAAGCTGGCGGCCTGATCCGAAATCATTCGCCGGACAAATTCCGCGCCCATGGCATACACTTTCCTAACGGCCCGGGGTAACGATGTCCTTGCTTGCGGAATTCGTCAAACAGACGGCGCTCGATGAGGGCTTCTCGCTGGCCGGGATTGCCCCGGCCTCGCCGCTCCGCGAACTCGACTATTTCCCTGCCTGGATCGAGGCGGGATATCACGGCGAGATGGAGTATCTTGCCAAGACCAATGACGCGGGAGAGCTGCGGCGGGCGGCACTCGGAAACGTTGCCCCGTGGGCGCACTCGGTGGTGGTGTGCGCGGCCAACTACAACTCCTGTGCGCCCTACTCGACGCAGTGCACCGACCCATCGCGCGGATGGATCTCGCGCTATGCCTTCGTCGAGTCGGACTATCACGAACTGCTGTTGCCGCGCCTTCGCCGCATCGAGAGCCGCATGGTGGAGCGCATCGTCGCCGACGGCCACCCGAGTCCACGCACCTGGTGCTATGTCGATACCGGTCCGGTGGTGGAGCGGGTGCTGGCCATGCACTCCGGCATTGGATGGACCGGCAAGAACACTTGCATTCTCAATCAGCAGCTTGGCTCGTGGCTCTTTCTCGGAGTGATTCTCTGCTCGCACCGGCTGCCGCCCGACCTTCCCGCCGCCGATCGCTGCGGCTCCTGCAGGCGCTGCCTGGACGCCTGCCCTACCCAGGCTTTGGTTGCGCCGCGCCAGCTCGACGCCACCCGCTGCATCTCCTATCTCACCATCGAACAGCGCGGAGCGGCGCCGGAAGAGCTGCGCGAAAAGATGGGGCGGCACCTGTTCGGCTGCGATATCTGCCAGGACGTCTGTCCCTGGAATCGCCGCGCGCCCATCGCGCCCGACCCTGGCCTTCGCGCCACGTACCGAACTCGTCAATCCCTCCCTGGAGTGGATTTCCTGTATGAACATCGAAGCGTTCCGCCGCGCCTTTCGCGGATCGCCGGTGAAACGCGCGAAGCTCAGTGGACTGTTGCGCAACGCCGCCATTGCCATGGGCAACAGCGGAGACCGTAAGTATCTGCCACGCCTGCGCGAGCTGGCGCAGGATGAGAACCCCGCGGTAGCCGAACACGCCCGATGGGCGATTGCCAGATTGGAGACCCCCGATGCCGGCCCCGTTTTATAACCAATCCGCCCCGTTCCATAACCGATCGCCGATTTACGCCAGCCGGTTATTTTCCCGCCGTCGTCTCGATGTGCGCGCCCGCCTGGTGGCGCAGCACTCGACCGGCGAGCCCATCGTCATCCACGGGCGCACCTTCGATCTTTCGCGCAGCGGCGCCGGACTGACGCTCACCCGCCAACTGCCTTCGGGAACCTGCGTGGTACTTCATTTGCGCTTTCCTGACCTGGGCAAAGTGCTTTGCCTGCAAGCCGTCATCACCCGCTGCCAGGGATTCCGCGTGGGATTGCAATTTGTGCAGCCCACCGCCGAACAGCGCGTGTTGCTTTCCGAACTCTGTTACGCCTGAAGCGGAGGAGCGCGCATCCAAAAGGAAGTAGCCGGTCTCGTCCGGCTTAGGGGAGGAAACTGCCATGCGTGCGCGATGGTTGTTTCTGGCGCCGCTGCTGCTGGGGTTCGCATCCACCTCGCTGGCGCAGCAGTGGTATTCCATGCAGACCGCTCACTTCATCAGCTATTCCGAGGGCAATGACCGGGGAGCCCGCGACGCCGCCCAGCGCGGCGAACAACTGATCGCCGTCTTCGGAGAGCTCTTTCATCGCACCAACCTCACGTTCTCAACCCCACTGCGCCTGCTGGCTGCCCCTTCGGTGAATGGGGCTCTCGGCAACGCGCTGGTACGCACCCCGGCCGCAAATTATGTGATCGTCACGCCCTCGGGGGCGAATTTGTTGCCGCCAGCGGCGAGATCCATCGCTACGCTGACTCTGGAAGATAACTATCCGCGGGCGCAGCCGTGGTTTGATTCCGGAATTGCCAGCTACCTGGCCGGAGTACGTTTCATCGACGATCAGATGGAGCTTGGCGCGCCGCCTTCGGACATCGTACTACCGGACATTGTTCCGCCACGCTCCGGCGAATGGATTCCGTTGGCCAAGCTGTTTGCGATGAATGACCTTTCGCGGCTTTCGAGCGCCGAACGCCGAACCTTCGACGCCGAATCCTGGGCGGTGGTGCAGTGGCTGATCGGCAGCAGCCGTCTGGCCCAAGCGGGCGGGTACTTGAACGCAGTGCAATCGCGCGGGGCAACGCCCGAGCGCGCCCTGGACGAAGCATTTTCCATGGGCTTCGACGACCTCGACCGGGAGGTGCGCGAATCGCTCACCAAGCTCTCCGCAAAGAAAATGCCCGCGCCGCGCGTCGAGGTTAAACTCTTCCGCTCAAGGAAGATTTCCGCTGCCGACGCCCACGTGCTCCGGGCGACACTCTCACTGTTTGGTCCCGAGGCGGATCGCACGCGGAACGAACTGGTCGCGTTTATGCGCCAGAACCAGGAGAACGTCGATGTGCATCGGGCGCTCGCCTGGGCTTACCTTTCGCATCATGACCTGGATAACGCGGTAGAGCATATTCGCCGCGCGCTGGCCTTGGACGATTCCGACCCGGCGATGCATTACCTCTACGCGCGGTGGGTGAATCAGGGCGAGGAAGACACGATCCTCATCCAGTCGGCGGAGCCGCGCATGAGCACCGAGTTGAAAGCGGCGCTGAAGTTGGATCCGAACTACGCCGCCGCTTTGGAGTTGCTGGGCCTGGCAGAGTTGAGCAGCGGCAACACCAAACCGGCGCTGGCAAATCTTCAGCGCGCCTCGGCGCTACGTCCGCGCAGCGACCGTTACTACTTGAATCTGGCGCGCGCCGATGAGGCGGCGGGCAATCTGGATGCGGCGCGCAATCTGGGACTTTACGCGCGCGCAGGAAACGATGCCGCGGTTTCGTCCGAGGCCACAGCAATGCTCGGCGAACTTGGTCACCAGAAGAAGCGGCAACAGCAATGGGAGGCCATGGGACTCAAGGCCGATGCCGCCGCGACGCCCAGCAAATACGACAATCTGCAGGACGCCATTGCGGAAGACGAGAAGGCCGAGGCTGCGGTCAAGAGCCCTGAGGAGGCACCGGACCCGCGCAAAGTCGAATTCATGAAGGGCCGCATAGTCGGCGTCGAGTGCGGAGCCGCGCCGCAAGCAATCCTCCGGGTGAGCTCGGCCGGGCGCACCTGGCAGATGCACGTGGCCGACCGCAACACGATCGTTCTCATCGGAGTGGATCACTTCGACTGCAACTGGCACGACGCCCCCGTGTCCGTCAATTACAAGCGCCGCGGAAATCTTCAGGGCGACCTGGTATCGCTGGAGGCGCATTGATCGATGGGAAGAGAGAGAACGCCAATGAAAATGGCCCTTGCGGAACAAGGGCCTTCCTGAAGAATAAGTACCAAAGATTATCCGCGGCTTACGTTCTGAGCCTGTAATCCCTTCGGCCCTTTTACGCATTCGAACTCAACGGTTTCGCCTTCGTTCAGCGAGCGATAGCCGTTTTCCTGAATGACCGAATAATGCACAAAAACATCTTCCCCTGTGCTGCGCTGAATGAATCCGTACCCTTTCGCCCCGTTAAACCACTTGACTGTGCCCTTCTCCTTCACGACTTACTCCTTTCGCATCCTTCAAAGAAACAGTTTTCAAATCGCCCAGTTCAAGCTTCCGTCACAGTCTGTAACCGACCAGTACGCAAATCCGGATTCCAGCGTCTTTTTAGGCTCCACAGCCAGGCCACGGAGGAAAAGAAACTGGAATCCGGATTTGAATGTTGAGCTGACTGCAAACTGCACATCCACTTATTCCTTCACTCGTTGCAACAATGAACCGCCGCAACGTAATTCAGTAGGCATGGAATGTTTATCGCAACCTGCTCTGCTTGGCAAGTGAATGTTACGAAAGGAGGAGAGATTATACGAAATATCACCTAAAAAGATGAAAATCTGACACTACCGGACCTCCAGGACAGAGGAATCCAGGTTTTCTGAAGGCTGAAGAACTGATCGCCGAGCTGATTTCGCTACAATAGGAAGAGACATCATGACAAGCGACAGTGTATCTACCACCGCGGCGACTGCCGTGGCCCCCGGCATTTCTTCTCCAGACAACGATCCGATTCAACAACTGCGCAGTTCGATGCTGCAGACCTTGCGGCGCAATGGCATGTCCACACTGAAATACCTGGGCACAACCGAGGTGCACACGTACGCGTTTTCGGTCGCGGCGAACGCCATCCTTTCCTTCTTTCCCGCGGCGGTTCTGCTGCTGACGATCAGCCGGCGCGTCTTTCATTCGCCGTCGATGGTGAGTGCGATCAAGCGGATGCTGGCGGCGTATCTGCCCAGCAATCAGGGGTTTATTGTTTCCACCGTGGACGCAATGTCGGCGACGCACAAGATCCAGTTGTTCTCCATTGTGATGCTGTTCATCAGTTGCACGGGTGTGTTTGAGCCGCTGGAAGTGGCGCTGAACTCGGTGTGGGGCTTCAAGGGACGCAACTACTTGATGAACCAACTCGTGTCGCTGGGACTGGCGCTGGGTTGCGGGGTGCTGGCGCTGATGAGCGTAGCGGGTACGGCAGGGGTATACGCTCCGGCGGCAGAGGCGCAGTTCTGGCTGGGACAGCACATTGGAACCGGAGCAGTGTATTCGCTGGTGAACCAGATCAACCTGACCATTCAATTTATTGCGTTGAAAGTATTTGGCATGATCGCCAGCGTATTGATTTTCTTTTTGATCTACTGGCTGCTGCCGAATGGAAAAGTGCCATACAAGGCGGTTCTGCCGGCGGCGATCATCACCGGTGTGGCGTGGGAGATCGCCAAGGTGATCTTCGTGGCGTGCCTGCCATTGCTGGATTTTCATGAGGCGTACGGGCCCTTCTACGTTTCCGTAACGCTGATCTTCTGGGCATTCTTCTCGGGTCTGCTGCTGCTGGCGGGAGCACATCTTTCGGCCCAGGACATCAGGACTGCGCAGAGACTGTCGCTGATGACCCCGGACCCGGCAGCCGCAACGATTAACCAACAAGGCAATGGTTGATTGCTTAGTAAGGCACTGATTTGCAAGCACGGTGTTAGCAGATAGTGAATGGTTGGGAAGGATTACCCGGATCGACAACAGGCACCCTGGATGGGGTGCCTGTTTTGTCAATGGTTCAAGGCTTCTTAATTGGAACGGTCCGGCTCACCACAACGCGAGCGGATTGCGCAGCGTTCGTCCCCCTCCGCTTTTGTGGTGTAACGGTGCGGCAGTTTTTCACGCGACGATGTATTTCTAAGTTGACAACGAACAACTCTGAATTCTAGTCTTCTTTAATTCTATCTTTCCTTCCATTTTTGTCGTGCGATTGCGGCCTGCAGGCCGTACTGGTCGTGGTTTGTCTAAACAAGGAGCCCAGATGCCTTCGTCCGTACCCTTTCTCTTCCGTCGTGGTAGACGTTTCAATTGTGTCAATTTCCTGACCTTGCTTGTTGGTGCGCTGATTTTGCTCAGCGTTGGACGCGCGCAGGCCCAAGAAGTCACAGCGGGGACACTGTATGCATACGTGAGCCCGGACGACACGGCTGGTAACAACCAGCTTGTCCTTATTGATCCAACTACAGGCGCAGGAACCCAGATTTCTGGGACGATTGACTCAAATGGGGAGCTAAGCCGCGACCAATCGGCTCTTGGAAATCATCACTATTACTTTTATCTTTCTTCAAGTTCTGGTGACGCTATCTTGGAACAGTTATATTCCGCTGACCTGAGTACCATCCCCGTCACAATCTCGGCGATCGGCAGTCCCCTCATTGGAAACGTTGGCGGTCTGCAATACGACAGCATCTCAGGGACACTGTATGCATACGTGAGCCCGGACGACGCGGCTGGGAACAACCAGCTTGTCCTTATTGATCCAACTACCGGCGCAGAAACCCAGATTTCTGGGACGATTGACTCAAATGGGGAGCTAAGCCGCGGTCAATCGGCTCTTGGAAATCATCACTATTACTTTTATCTTTCTTCAAGTTCTGGTGACGCTATCTTGGAACAGTTATATTCCGCTGACCTGAGTACCACCCCCGTCACAATCTCGGCGATCGGCAGTCCCCTCGTCGGAAACGTTGGCGGTCTGCAATACGACAGCATCTCAGGGACGCTGTATGCATACGTGAGCCCGGACGACACGGCTGGGAACAACCAGCTTGTCCTTATTGATCCAACTACAGGCGCAGAAACCCAGATTTCTGGGACGATTGACTCAAATGGGGAGCTAAGCCGCGATCAATCGGTTATTGGAAATCATCACTATTACTTTTATCTTTCTTCAAGTTCTGGCGACGCTATCTTGGAACAGTTATATTCCGCTGACCTGAGTACCATCCCCGTCATAATCTCGGCGATCGGCAGTCCCCTCGTCGGAAACGTTGGCGGTCTGGAGTTTATTCCCTCAACTATTACCGCGATTACCGCTGATGTAAATCCGCAGATTTTCGGGTCCAACGTAACCTTCACAGCCCACGTTGCGCCGGGCAACGGCAGCGGCAACCCGACCGGAACCGTTACTTTCTCCGATGGCTCGACGCAACTCTGGCAGGCATCGCTAGATGATACCGGCCATGCCACCTACATGACTTCATCGCTCGCAGAGGGCTCGCACAGCATCACGGCCAGCTACTCAGGGGATACTGCTTTTGCTGCGAGTAGCGGCACCGTGACGGAGACGATCACTACAGGCGCGCCGATCATCACGTGGAATACCCCGGGGGCGATCACATACGGCACGGCGCTGTCGGCTACGCAATTGGACGCGACGGCGAATGTACCGGGTTCATTCGTCTACACTCCGGCGGCGGGCACGGTGCTGGCAACAGGTGTCCAGACACTATCAGTCACCTTTACACCGACCGACACGACCGACTACGCGACGGCCACGGCGACGGTTTCCCTTACGGTCAACGCCGCTGCCCCCACCAAGGTGACGCCCACCATCACGTGGAATAAGCCGGCGGCGATCACATACGGCACGGCACTATCGTCCACGCAGTTGAACGCGACGGCTAATGTGCAGGGTTCATTCGTCTACACACCAGTGGCAGGCACGGTGCTGGCAACAGGTGTCCAGACACTATCAGTGGTCTTCACGCCAACGGACACAATAGATTACACGACCGCCGCGGCGACGGTTTCCCTTACGGTCAACGCCGCTGCCCCCACCAAGGTGACGCCGACCATCACGTGGAATACCCCAGGGGCGATCACATACGGCACGGCGCTATCGGCTACGCAATTGGACGCGACGGCGAATGTACCGGGTTCGTTCGTCTATACCCCGGCAGCAGGCACGGTGCTGGCAGCAGGTGCCCAGACACTCTCTGTCACCTTTACACCAACCGACACGACCGACTACACGACGGCCACGGCAATAGTCCAACTGACCGTGAACACGGTCACGACCGCACTCCCGGCACCGATCATCACGAGCCTTTCGCCAGCCATGGTCAATGCGGGGTCGGCGGGCTTTGCGCTTACGGTCAGCGGTAGCAATTTTGGAGCTGGCGCAAGCGTGCTCTGGAATGGCTCCAGCCGCACTACCACGGCGGTGAGCGGAGGCTTGCAAGCAGCAATCACCCCGGCAGATGTCGCTTCGGCGGGTACCGCCGACATCACAGTTGCCAATCCTGCAAGTCTGGGAGGCGGAGTGTCGTCAAAGTTCGAGTTCGTGATCGACACGGCCGCCGGGACAACCGGGGCCTTCACCGTTGGTTCCTCGACTGCTACGTTGGATGTTCAGCCTGGACAGAACACTCAGTTGCCGGTGACATTCACTGGGGCAGCTTCCGGCTCGACCATAACGGCAACTTGCGTCAATTTGCCGGTGGGTGCTTCCTGCAGCTACAGCAATGGCGTCGTCACGATTTCTACCTCCGCGAGCACGCCTGCAGGTAGCTATAACGTCACCGTGATCTTCACCGCCGCACAGCAAACATCTGCAATGGCTCGCAGGGACAATACCTACTTAGCCACGGCGTTCGGATTGACTGGCCTGCCGCTAGGATTGCTCTGGATAGGCGGTGGTCGCAAGAAATCGCTCCGCCGTTGCTTCGTCCTTCTGTTTGGGCTTTCGCTGATACTGGGGTTGGCCGGATGTGGCGGAGGCGGAAGTCCGCAGAAGACATCCACGACGACAACAACGCAGTCATCCATGGTCATAATGTTGACCATTAATTGATTAGTTTTAATCCGAAGCGGGTGGAATGCTCCGGGGATGCTTGCCGGGAGCTCCGGTGTACCAGTCAACCCATTCGTTGACGGTTTTGTACCAGAGCTGCGAGTTCTGCGGTTTCAGGACCCAGTGTCCCTCGTCGGGGAAGTAGAGCATGCGGCTGGGGACTTTCAGACGCTGCAGGGTGGTGAAGAGCTGGAAGCCTTCGCTGACATCGAGGCGGTAGTCGAGCTGGCCGTGGATGACCAGGGTTGGAGTTTTGAAGTTGGGCGCGGACAGCGCGGGCGACCAACGGCGATAGAGCTCCCGGTTGGACCACGGCGTTCCGCCAAACTCCCATTCGTTGAACCAGAGTTCCTCGGTGGTGCCGTAGGCGCTTTCCGGGTTGAACATGCCGTCATGGGAGACGATGCACTTGAAGCGGTCGCTGTGGCCGAGAATCCAGTTGGCCATGTATCCGCCATAGCTGGCGCCGAGGGCACACTCGCGCTGGCGGTCGATGAAGCTGTATTGTTCTCCGCGTAATCGAGACCGAGCATGAGGTCGTTAAAGGGACGGCCACCCCAATCTCCGTTGATGTCATCGATGAACTTCTGTCCGTAGCCGGTGGAGCCGCGCGGATTGATCATGACGACGACGTAGCCGGAGGCGGCGAAGAGATTGGGATTCCAGCGGAAGCTCCAATCGTCTCCCCATGCGCCTTGCGGGCCGCCGTGGATGAGGAATTTGACGGGATATTTTCTGGATGGGTCGAAGCCGGGCGGTTTGAGGAGGAATCCCTGCACCTGTTTTTTCTCCGCCCCGGTAAACCAGAACCACTCGATGGGCTGCATCTGGACTTGGGCCAGTACGGCGTCGTTGAGGTGAGTGAGCTGGCGGGCGGCGGAGGGGGGAGCGACGGCATCCTTCTCCGAATAGGGGGCCTTGGCGTGAGCCTTGGAATCGCGGGTGCCGTGAGGCGGAGGAGCGTGGCGGCAAGCGCGGAGGGGATGGTGAACAGTTCGGTGGGGAAGCGCACGGAACTGCGGGCAAAGAGCAGGGTTTTGCCGTCTGGCGTGGGGATGGGTGAGTCGTTGGCGCCGCGCACGATTTGCTTGGGCTCGCCGCCGGTGACCGCGATGCTGTAGATGGGCGAGTCGCCGGTGTCCTCGGAGGTGAAGTAGAGCTTGGAGGAATCCGGCGCCCAGGCAACGGACTCGACCCAGTGGTCGAAGTTCTCGGTGAGGTTGGTGATGGTGCCGGTGGCGCGCTCGATCAGTTGGAGGCGGAAGCGGTCGCTCTCATATCCGGCGCGGAACTGGGAGCGGATGGCGATGTACTTGCCGTCCGGCGAGTAGAGCGGGGTGGAGTCCGAGGCTTTGTTGGCGGCGGTGAGGTTCACGGGCTGAGGGTTGGCATCGCTGAGGTAGAGGGTGAATACATCGCTATTGGTCGAGGTCGCCTGCACCTCGTCGAGATTGCTGGTGAAGGCGATCTCGCGGCCAACGGGAGAGAACTGGTACTGGTCCTGTCCGCCGAGGGAGAAGGGCGGCACGTCGTGATCTCCGGGAGTGAGGTCGCGGGCGACGCAGGGCTTGGAGGGATCGCAGGCGGTGTCGATGAGGAAGAGGTGGGAGCGCTTGCCGCTGTCATAGGCGTTCCAATGGCGGTAGAGCAAGTGGTCGAATATTTTGGCTTTGACCGGGGATTTTTCGGCGGCGTCATCCTTGGCTTTGTTGCAGGCATCGTCGGGGCAGTGGGGCCAGACGGCGGAGAGGAAGAGCATCTGCTTGCCGTCGGGCGACCAGATGGCGCCATCGGCTCCGGTGGAGATGGTGGTGAGCTGACGCGGCGAGCCGATGAGGGTTCCGGTCTCGGGGTGAAAGAGCTGCACGTAGATCTGGGAGACTCCGTTGCGGACGGCGGTGAAGAGGACGTATTTGCCGTCGGGAGAAAAACGCAGGCGGTCTTCGGTTCCCTGTCCGGGTTCGGTGAGCCGATGCGGTTCGCCTCCGGCGAGAGGGACGATCCAGAGATGGGAATGCCTGGGTGTTGGCGGCCAGTGAGACATCGACGGCAGAGAAGGCGACCCAGCGCCGTCCGGCGAGATCGTGAAGTCGCCGATGCGCTTGAGGTTCATCATGTCTTCAAAGGTGAAGGGACGCTTCTGGGCGAAGGCAGAGAAGGAGGCGAGCAGGATGGTTGCAATGAGCAGGCGACGCAGCATTCAGGTTCTCCACAGAGGGAAAAGAGAAGTTTACACAAAGGGAGCGAGTGGGAGCTAGTTTCCATTGTGGCGTTACGGTCGTGCGCGGGCCGGGGGCCCTTCGCTGCGCTCAGAGTGACACGCAAATCAAAACCTGCAAGACTCGGGTGATGGGACGCTTTGCTTCGACCGTGGAATTCTATGCCCGATATCGGGAGCCCTATTCGCTGGAGTTCTTTGCGCGCGTGGCGGAGCAGATTGGCTTGCACGGGACAGAAACGCTACTGGATGTCGGCTGCGGACCGGGTCTGCTGGCGATCGGCTTTGCCCCTTATGTGGAGCGCTGCAGCGGGATCGATCCGGAGGCAGCCATGGTTGCGGCGGCCAAGTCCGCGGCGGCGGAGGCGGGAGTCGCGCTCAGGTTGACGCAGGGACGGATCGAGGAATTTTCGGCGGAGAATTCATTTCCGGAAAACCCATTTGATGTTGTGACCATCGGGCGGGCGCTGCACTGGATGGATCGCACGGCGGCGCTGCCGGTGTTGGAGAGAATTGTTGCACAGGCAGGGCGCATTCTGATTTGCCGCGCCTCCAGCGTGGAGACGACGGAGACGCCATGGCTGAAGCCGTACAATGAGTTGCGCCGCCGCTGGGCCTCGGAAGCCGAGGGACAGCGATACCGGGTGGATGCGAAGGAGTGGTTCGCGGGATCAGGCTTTGGCGAGTCCGGTGCGGTTGCGGTGAGCGAACGCCGCGAGGTCACGATTGCCGGCCTGGTCGGGCGCTCACTTTCCAGATCGATCACCTCGCCGGCCGTTCTCGGGGAGCGGCGGCCGGCATTCGAGGCAGAGATTCGCGCGACGCTGGAACCGTTCGCACAGGACGGCGTGCTGCAGGAGCAGGTGGTGGCGCGGGCGACTATATTCACCCGGACAGCACACTGAGCCGCTCGCGCGTGAGAGTGCGCGGAGGCATTCGCCGGAGGCTCAAAAACTTTCGAGCGGTCGCAGGGTTGGTGTATCCGCTTCCCCGGCGGACCCACATTTGCTAACATCCGAACCCTGATCCGGGAGCTCGACCTTGGCAACCAGCGATCGACGATCGTCGATCGCTGGTTGCCAGACTGAGCTTCCCAACAAAAACTGTAAAGGATGTCCCGAGACAAACTGTAAAAGATGTCCTGAGACTGGACAAACTGCGGCGGATGTGGGGCACCGCGCGTGCGATAGGTCCCCGGCTACTTGATTGAAATTTTCTTCATTTTGCGGCCGACACGGAAGACTTTCTCGATGGGAAGCGCGGTTTGCAGATAGAGCTCTTTGTAGGTCTCGCCATCGATCTTGAGTGAGCCCGCTTTGATTTTGCGCTGGGCATCGCTGTTGGACTCGGCGAGTCCGGCGCTGGCGATCACTTTGTCGATTTTGATAGTGGCAATGCCATCGGTGAGCGTGCCGACTTCCGCGGCTTCGATCTCGACCTCTTCGAGGTTCTCCGGCACTTCATCTTTCTGGAATTGTTTGGCCCAGTTGGCTTCGGCGGCTTCGGCCTCGGCGGGAGAGTGGAAGTCGGCGATGATGCGCTTGGCGAGATCTTTTTTGGCGCGCATGGGATGCAGCGTGCCGGCTTTTACGTCGGCCTGCAGCGTTTCAATTTCGGGGATGGTGAGGTCGGTGAGCAGCTCGTAATAGCGCCACATGAGCGCATCGCTGATCGACATGAGTTTGCCGAACATCTCCTGCGCGGTTTCGGTGATGCCGACGTAGTTGCCGTAGGACTTCGACATCTTGCGCTCGCCGTCCAGGCCTTCGAGCAAGGGCATGGTGAGCACGATCTGCGGCGGCTGGCCGTAATCCTGCTGGAGCTTGCGTCCCATCAGCAGGTTGAACTTCTGATCGGTGCCGCCAAGTTCGACGTCGCACTCGAGGGCGACCGAGTCGTAACCCTGCATCATCGGATAGAGCAGTTCGTGGACGCTGATCGGCTTCTCTTCCTGAAAGCGCTTGTGGAAGTCCTCGCGCTCGAGCATCTGCGAGACGGTGAACTTGGCGGCCAGGCGCACGAAGGCTTCGTAGTCGAGCTTGAACAGCCACTCGGTGTTGTAGCGGACTTCGGTCTTTTCCTGGTCGAGAATCTTGAAGACCTGCGCCTTGTAGGTTTCGGCGTTGGCGTCAAGCTGCTCGCGGGTGAGCGGCGGGCGGGTGGCGTTGCGCCCCGTGGGATCGCCGATGAGTCCGGTGCCGTCGCCGATGAGGAAGATGACGGTGTGGCCCATGTCCTGGAAGTGCTTGAGCTTGCGGATGAGCACGGTGTGGCCGAGGTGAAGGTCGGGCGCGGTGGGATCAAAGCCGGCTTTGATGCGCAGCGGGCTGCCGCTCTGCAAGGACTTTTCGAGGCGCTCACGCAGATCGCTCTCACGAATGATTTCGACCGAACCTTTGCGCAGGTAGGCCAGTTGCTCGTCGACGGGACGGAAAGCTGTGGGACGGGAAGAGGACATGACCTTGCAATTATAAAGTGCAAGGTTTCAAAGTTTCAGAGGTTTCAAGGTTTCAAGGTTAAGGCCGCTGGCGCGAGGCTGTATATTAGGCCAATGCTGAAAGTGAAATTGCTCTCTTTGTCGGCGAAGGCGCCGACCATTGCACATCCGGGCGAAGACCTGGGGTATGACCTGTATGCGAGCGAATCGGTGACCATCGCGCCGCGCGGAAACGCTACGATCCCGACGGGCGTGGCCATTGAATTGACGAGCGCGACGGGGGAGCCACTGGGGGCTCTGCTGCGCGACAAATCCTCGATGGCGGCGCGGCGGCTGACCGCACGGGCGGCGTGATCGACGCGGGCTATCGCGGCGAAGTGCGCGTGCTGATGGAGAATCTGGGCGATACGGCGGCAGAGATTCATGCGGGCGACAAGCTGGTGAACCTGATTCCCTGCCCGGTGCTGACCACGCCGGTGGAAGTGGTGGAGGAGCTGGCGGAGAGCAGCCGGAGGAGCGGAGGGTTCGGTTCCAGCGGAAGAAAGTAGAGGGAACGGCGAGGCATGGGTGCCGGCGGCAATGCTGCGCTCGTTTCCAAATGCCTATCGCACAATGTAAAATTGATTGTTCGCCCGCTGCCGGGTTCTCTGGCGGGGGCCAGACTCGCCTGTCGGGATGGCACAGTCCGCCCACAGCCGCAAATCATTAGAAAAAGAGATTGGAGCAACACTTCCATGGCGATTATTGCCACGCAAATGCGTCCCGGCATGATTATCAAGCACAACAACGAACTGCATTCGGTGTTCAGCGTCGAGCACCGCACGCCGGGCAACCTGCGCGCTTTTATTCAGGCCAAGCTGCGCAACCTGCGCACCGGCGCAATGTTCGAGCACCGCTTCCGCTCCGGCGACGCCATCGACAAGATTGTGGTGGATGAGAACAAGATGGAGTACCTGTACAACGACGGCGACAATTACTTTTTCATGGACATTGCGACCTATGAGCAGACGGCGCTGAACCGCGACGTGCTCGGCGATGCGGTGGATTACCTGACGGCCAATCTGCAGGTCACGGTGGAGTTCTTCGACGACAAAGCGGTGGGCGTCGATCTGCCGCAGACGGTTGAGCTTACGGTTCTGGAGACCGAGCCGGGACTGAAGTCGGCCACCGCTTCCAGCGTGACCAAGCCGGCCACGACCGAAACCGGACTGATCGTGCAGGTCCCGCCGTTCGTCAACCAGGGCGACAAGATCCGCGTGGATACCGCCGAGGGCACCTATCTTTCCCGGGCATAGAATTTGAGCGCTACGCCGCGTGAGGCGGGCGAATTTTTCATGGAGGAGCCAGATGACTTCCACTCAGATTTTCCGCCGGTACCTGGTGATCGGCCGCGTGCAGGGCGTGGGCTTTCGCTGGTTCGTGGAGCGTGAGGCACGGTTGATCGGGGTTGGCGGATGGGTGCGCAACCGCGACGACGGCGCGGTGGAAGTGCTGGCCTCGGGAAGCAATGCGCAGTTGGGCTCGCTCTACGAAAGTTGAAAGAAGGGCCGCGCGCTGCCCGCATCGACCAAGTCGAGGTTGAGGACGCCGCGCCGTTCAACGGATATAAGACATTCCAAATTGAAGAAACCCGGTGATCATTTTGACCCAGCTACAGACCGTAATGGACTCTGAAGATCTCAAGAAATATATTCGCGAGATTCCCGACTATCCCAAGCCCGGCATTCTTTTTTACGACATCACCACGCTCATCAAGGACCGCGCCGGTTTCGCCCGGGTGGTGGACTACATGACTTCGCCGTACCTGGACAAGAACGTGGACCTGGTGCTCGGCATGGAGGCGCGCGGCTTCATCTTTGGCCCCGCCATGGCCTATCGGCTGAACGCTGGATTCATTCCGGTGCGCAAGGCGAATAAGCTGCCCGGCGAGACCGTGAGCTATACCTACGATCTTGAATACGGGACCGACACGCTGGAGATTCATAAGGACGCAATTCAACCCGGACAGCGCGTCCTGATTGTGGACGATCTGCTGGCGACGGGCGGCACCGCGGAAGCCGCCGCCAAGTTGGCCAATAAGCTGGGAGCGGATATTTGCGGAATGAGTTTTGTGGTGGAACTGGACTTCCTCAACGGACGCAAGCGGCTTGCGCCCTACGACGTATTCTCGCTGCTGCACTACGACCGGTAGCATTCTTGCGGTTGCAGTAACAGCAAAGACAAGGCCACCTGCGACGAGGTGGCCTTTCTGTTGGCGCGATTCGTGCGCGGCTTACTTTGCCCAGGGATCTTCCTTCATGCCAAGGTTCTTGACCAGGAAGCTCCACTCGTCCGTCGTCTCCTCGATGGCCTTGGAGATTGGTTTTCCCGCGCCGTGGCCTGCCTTGACTTCAATGCGGATCAGCACCGGAGCAGCGCCGGATTGCGCTGCCTGCAAGGCGGCGGCGAACTTGAAGCTGTGCGCCGGGACCACGCGATCATCATGGTCGGCAGTCACAATGAACGTTGCCGGATACTTGGTGCCCGGCTTCAGATTGTGCAGGGGCGAATACTTGTAAATCGCTTTGAACTGCTCGGCGTCGTCCGACGATCCGTAGTCCGAGGTCCACGCCCAGCCGATGGTGAACTTGTGGAAGCGCAGCATGTCCATCACGCCGACGCCGGGCAGAGCCGCGCCGAAAAGATCCGGGCGCTGCGCCAGGCAGGCCCCCACCAGCAGGCCGCCGTTGCTGCGTCCGCTGATCGCCAGCTTGCTGGGTTGGGTGTAGTGGTTGGCGATCAGCCACTCGGCGGCCGCGATGAAATCGTCAAACACATTTTGCTTTTGCAGCTTGGTTCCCGCCAGATGCCAGGGCTCGCCGTACTCGCCG
Organism: uncultured Acidobacteriota bacterium; assembly: GCA_963779365.1. Taxonomy (GTDB): domain Bacteria; phylum Acidobacteriota; class Terriglobia; order Terriglobales; family Acidobacteriaceae; genus TOLSYN. The sequence continues at coordinate 30,734 of CAVZYB010000031.1, forward strand.
CCGCCGCGCAGATTTGCCTGCACGTAAACACCGCCCATCTCCATCCACACCAGGTTGCCGACGCTGAAAGCCGGGGTCAACGAGATGTCAAATCCGCCATAGCCATAGAGCAGCGTCGGATTGTTGCCATCCAGTTTCACGCCCTTCCGGGCGGTGATGAACATGGGGACGCGGGTGCCGTCCTTGCTGGTGTAGAAAACCTGCTTCGTCTCGTAGTCGTCCGGATTGAAGTGCACCGCGGGCTTGCGGAAAACCGTGCTGGTCCCGCTTGCCGTGTCATAGCGGTAGATGGTCGCCGGAGTCGAATAGCTGGTGTAGGAGTAAAAGGTTTCCTTGTCCGTGCGTTTGCCGAAGAAGCCCGCCGCGGTTCCCAATCCCGGCGTTTCGATGGTGCGCAAATACTTGCCGTCCAGGTCGAAGACCTTCACTTCGCTGTGCGCATCCTTCAGATAACCGGCGAGGAATTTGTTGTCGACCACGTTCGTGCTGAGCAGGGTCTCGCTGGATTCGGGGATGACGGTCTTCCAGTGTTCGGGCTCCGGATGCCGCGTATCAATGGCGATCACGCGGCTGAGCGGAGCGTCCAGGTTGGTGATAAACCAGATGACCGGCCCAAGGTTGTCGATGAAAATGTAGACCGCGTCTTTCTTATCCAGCAGCGCGACCACCGGGCTGCCGGGCTTCGTCAGATCCTTGTAGTAGATGCGATTCTTCGGGTCGGTGCCTTCGCTGATGGTGATGATGAGGTACTTGCCGTCATCCGTAACCTCGCCGCTGAAGCCCCACTCCTTCTGATCGTCGCGTTTGTAAATCAGCGTATCTTCGCGACTGCGGCGTGCCCAGTTTGTGATAGTAGAGCTTCTGGTAGTAATTGGCGTCGCGCAGCATCGACTGCTCTTTGGGTTCGTCGTAGCGGCTGTAGAAAAAGCCTTTGCCATCCTTGGTGAAGGCCGCGCCGGAAAATTTCGACCACCGGATCAGGTCCGGCAGATCCTTGCCGGTTGCGACCTCGCGCACGTGCCACTCCTGCCAGTCTGAACCGGAGGACGACAAACTGTACGCCATCAATTCGCCATCGTCGCTAATCGCCGTACCGCTGACCGCAACCGTGCCATCGGCCGAGAGCGTGTTCGGGTCCAGCAGCACCTTCGGCTCGGCATCCAGCGCGGGCAGCCAGTACAGCACGCTTTGGTTCTGCAGGCCGCTGTTGCGCGAATAGAAGTATCGCTCGCCCTTCTTTTCCGGGACGGAGAAGCGCTCGTAATTCAGCAGCTCTTTCATCCGGGCGCGAATCTTTTCGCGGGCGGGAATCTGCTCCAGATAGCCGAAAGTCAACTTATTTTCGGCATCGACCCAGGCACGGGTCGGCGCGGAATCCGGGTCTTCGAGCGGACGGTAGGGATCGGCCACCTTGGTGCCGTGGTAGTCGTCCACCTGGTTCGCGGTGGGAGCAGCGGGATAGTCAAACTTCATCGCTCCACCATTCTGCTGGGCCGAGCCGGTTCCTGTACCGAGCAGTAGAGCTGCGAGCAGAACGGTAGTCCAGCGCAATGTCATCCATGCCCTCAAAGATGAGAATGCATCAAAGCATAAGCGTTCGCGCCGAATACCGCAAAACTTTTTTACTGCCTCACCAGAACCTGCGTTCTGGGAAATGCAAAGGCCGCGCCCGCGTCGTCGATCACATTCACCTGGCAGGTGTACCAGCCGGGACTCAGCGCTTTCATCGGCACTTCGAACTGAAACGCGGCTGCCCTGCGGCTGGCGGCGTTCAAGTGCTGCGCCTCAACCAGCGGTGTCTCGTAGACTTTCACTTTGCCGCGGAAGAATTGAATGCTGGTCAGCAGATGGATCGCGTCCTTCTTCTCTGCCCACTTCGCCGGATCGTAGACCTCGTAGTACAGCGTCATCGACTGCTCCGGGGTGAAGACGTGCGCGACGTTGGGAATGATCTCCTGCCCCTCGCTGACCAGAGGATTCGACTGTGACTTCTTTCCTGCCGGGACTCGCTGACTGGAAAGCATCACGGTACTCATCTTCATCTTCTCTTTGCGCAGATCGGGAATGACCACATCACTCTCGAATGTTCCCACGCGTCCGTTCTGGTTTTCACGCACGACGAATTTCAAATGATAGCTGCCCCGGCGGCAGCAGGAAGCCCGTGTTGTACTGCACGTTCTTGCGCTTGGGCGGCGCGCCGCGCTCGCTACTGGCAGCCGCGCGGTTGCGGCCACGGGCAGGCTGACCCCGGCGACCACACTCTGCGTCTGCTCCAGCGTGAGTTTGATATTGTCTCGAATGTTGCCGACCGGGAATTTGGTTGCCTTATCGCGCACCACACCCAGCACATCGAGCGACGCTTTATCCTTATCGCGCTGCACCACCAGGGCCGAAGCCGGGACCACGATCGACACCGGCACGTAGAACTTGTTCTCCTGCGTACGGAAGTAGCCGGTTGCCAGATACACCGGAAGATCGGTGTTCGGCAGGTCGGAGGTCATCTCTTCCTGGAGTTGCTCTTCGCGGTCCTCTTTGGTGAAGTGCTGGAAATCCCTGGGCCCGTAGTATCCCATGCGATATTCCAGCTTTACGTCACTGCGGTTCAGCTTCACCTGAATGCGGCGGAAGCGTCCATCCTTGTTTGGATTCGAACTGCGATAGCCGAGCACGTAATAGGTTTCGCTATCGGCCTGAACCTTGGCGTATGCCTTGCTGAAATCGTTGGAATCCAGGAACGCCCGGCCCCCGGTATCGTTGGAGATGGTGACCAGAGTCTCCTGGCTGGCATAGTTGGAATCCAGATCATTCTGCACCGCGGCGCCGCTGTACGAGGAAACTCCGCGCAAGCTGGCCGAACTGGCGATGCCACCCGGCGGCATCGCCTCCAGGCCGCGAGAATCCACCGCATAGATCGACACGTTCGAGCGCACCGCGGAGTTCACCGCCGCGCGCAACTGAGCTTGATTCTCGACGCCGGTCTTGGTCATGCCGCTGCTGAAGTACAGAATCGATTTCTTCTGATCGATGCCGGCAAGATTTTTTGCAATGGTGGAGAGCGCCTGCAAGCGCAGATCGGTATTGAAAATGTTGTAGTCGGTATCGTCGGCCACGAACGACCCGGCATCGTCGGGCGTGCCCTCGCTGGTGCCGGTGGTGCCCGCCTCCTGCCCGGTGCCCTCGTTGCCCGCAACCTTATCGAGCGCCGAAAGCAGCAGCTTTTTGTCGCTGCTGAAGTCCTGCACCACTTTCAACGACGTGTCAAAGCTCACGATGCTGACCAGATCGGCGGGCGTCATCTGCTTGGTCACAAAGTTCTTTGCACTGTCCACCGCCCGGTCGCTGTCGTCGCTCTCCAGAGAACTCAGGTCGAGAAAGAGAACCATCAATCGGCGATCGCGCAGGGCTTCGTGCGAAGGCGCTTTCCGGCTGGTGAATAGATCGGTCTTGGCCGCCGCGGCTTCGGCCTGCGCGGGGCCACCCGGCGGAGGAGTTTGGACGTACTGGTCCACGTCCTCGATGTCGAAGCTCTGGATGCGCTGGGTTTTGCCATCCTCGAGCACGGTGAAGTCGCTCTGCTTGAGCCCGCGGACCAGCGCACCTTTCTTGTCGCGCACGGTGACGCTCACCAGCACCAGTTCGCTCGTCACCTTGAAGGTGAAGCCGTCCTCACCGGCGCGGGATGTCTGCGCCAGCAGCGCCTGCGGAGCCATCATCGAGCAGCACACCAGCACGGCCAGCAACTGGCGAACGAATTGGTTTCCGCACTCTCTCATCGCCTCACCTAGAACCTGTAATGCACGGACAATATCATCTTGCGCATGGATGCCACGCTGGTCACCTGTCCAAAGGTCGGCGAGTTCACCGTGGTATCGATCCCCGAATAGTTCGCATGGTTCAGCACGTTGTCGGCTTCGGCACGCATCTCCACTCCCATCTGATCCCTGAGCGGAATATTTTTCGAAAGCACCAGACTCATCAGCCAACTGCCCGGTCCAATAATTGTGTTCCGGCCAGAGTCTCCGTAGGTCCCCGCCGCGGGCACCGTAAACGCCGCGGTGTTAAACCAATGTTTGAGGCCGCCGCCGCTCTGGATTGGTTCGCCATTGTAGTTGGCGCGCAGGGTGCCGTTGGTTCCTCGCGCGACATCGGAGGCATCGCCCAGCACGAGTGCCGTGAACGGCGTTCCGGAGGCGACCGTAAAGCTGCTCTGCAGCAGCCAACTGCCGAGCACCTTTTCTGCAATGGTCGGCCGGGTGAGCCACCTGCGGCCTTCGCCCCATGGCAACTCCAGCATCCAATCGCCGGTCAACTTGTGGCGCTGATCGAAGCTCGAAAGTCCGCGTTCGGCGCGCAGATTTTGATCGTCCTGCGCAATCACCTGGGCACCACCGCCGATCGAGGACGCATTGTCGATCGACTTGGAATAGGTGTAGGTGCCACCCACCGAAATTCCGTTGGTCATCCGCTTGCGCAGGCGCACCGAACCCGCGTGCAGAATCGACGAGCCCTGCGAGGTCTCCCAGATGAAGGGCTGCACATCCGGGTTGATCAATCCGCGGCGGTGCGATTGGGGGCGCGCAGCATGTCCAGCGCGCTTCCCTTGCTGCCCGTGTAACCGATGTTCAATAACAGCGTCTGGGTCAGTTCACGCTGCACATTCAGATTCCACATCTGCACGTAGGCCACGCGATAATTCGGATCGATGCCGAAGTTATTGGTGACCACCGTTGAGTTGGCGCGGGGAATCCGTTGGCGAGGGTAAAAGGACTCGGCGCGCTGGCCGGAGCCGCATTGGTTTGCGGTGACCGCATAGGGTGGTTGCGCCGCCAGGTTCTGCACAATCGAGGCGTACTGTCCCAGGTTGTAATTGATGCCGTAGCCCGCCCGTACCACGGTCTTGGTACCGAACGGCTTCCAGGCGATGCCGATGCGCGGAGCAAAGTTATTGCGCTGCGGATTCATCAAGCTGCGTCCGTAACCTTGGTTCGGGTAGATGACCGCTACGTTCTGGAAATTGCCTTCCGGGTCAAACTCCGCCAGCAGATTCGCCAGCTCGTTGTTGCGCCTCATGGAAGGGTGAGATGAACTCATAGCGCAGCCCAAAGTTCAGCGTCAGATTGCTGCGCGCCCGCCAGTCATCCTGCACAAAGAAGTCGTAGCTGTTCGCCTGATACTGGTCATGCACCTGCGAATACGCCAGCGAGGTTTGCTGCGCATAACCCAGCAGAAAATCGGCAAAGTCATAGCCGGTCCCGGGGACCGCTGACGCCGTTCACGTAATTCGCCGTGGAAGAACCGGTGAAGGTAAACGTGCCGCGCGGATTCGAACTGGCATAGGCCTTGTTGTCGATCCAGCGATAATCGGTGCCGAAGTGAAGATGATGCTTTCCGCGCACCCAGCCAAGGCTCTCGCTCAAGGTGAAGCGTCTGCGAATCGCGCTGCGACGGAGCGATGTCGCTGAGGCTGGTGTAGTGGGAAAATCCGAGCCCCGGCACACCCCAGTTCAATGGGTCATCGGAGACGCCATTGATCCCGGCGAGCGAATCGACATTGGTGACTACCCGCATACAAGTTGCCGGTGTGGGCGCGGCTGCGATTCCAGGTGAAGCGGAGCTGATTGCTCAGCTTGCCCTTGCTTACCGCCCAGCCCACGTTGGCATTGAATCCATTGGTGTGGGTGCTGCCGCGCACGGTGGCGAATGGCTCCAGGGTGTCCGACTCATTGCGCTGATAGTTCAGTCCGAAGCTCAGGTTGTTGCGCGAGCGTCCGCCGCCTCCGCCGCCGCGCCTCCACGCTGCCTCGGGGCGCCGAAGTTGTGCGTCAGCCGCAGGGCGAATATGTCCTGGTTGGATTCAGCCGCGGAGCTGAAGTTGTAATTCTTCAGCGGGTCGGTAAGCACATTCGGGAGTGGAATATAGTTCAGAAGCGCCGCGGCCTGGGGACTGATGAGAGCCGCAGGTACGCTGGCTCCGCCGCCGAGCAGCGCCCCTGGATGGGCGGGATCGTATAACTGCACGCCAGCGGTTTGGCTGAAGTCACCACTGCGTTCCAACTGCGTGGGCACGTGCGAAAACACATCGTACGGCGTGGAACTGCGTGTCCCCGAATAATTCAGGAAGACGAACGTCTTGCCGCCGTCGTCGTAAACATGCGGAATCTTCAGCGGTCCACCGAGCATGGCGCCGATTTTGTTGGAGCCGTACGCCGGCTTTTCCGCGGGCCCGCTGAGCGAGTACGGTGCCGCGTCCAGTACGGCATTGCTCGCATTGTAGTAAATCTGCCCGTGCGGCCTGGTCAGCGATCCCATGCGCATGCGGCCACCACCGCCGCCACCCGGACCGCCGGTAGGGCCACCCATGCCGAAGGCATTACCGCCCGGTCCGCCGCCGCTATCGAAGCCGCCCGCGCCCAACTGCCCACGCGAACGAAACTCCTCGATGCGGTCGCGCAGTTCATCCATATTCTGCAGGCCAAAATCCTGCGCGTTACCCATGCGGCCGCTCACCGAAACCGACTGGTTGGTGGCATCGGCGCTGGCAGGCCAATCCACTCACATTGCCCGCGGGCATGTCTGCCTCGGCCGCGTTCGCAGACTGCGCCAGTGCAGCATCATCGGCACTCACGGTCAACCGCTGCGCGCCGCGCGCGGCCAGTGGTGGCAGGCCGGCGTCCAGGCCGTTCGCGTCGCCTGGGCTGTTCGTCGTCTTCGGCACGCGGGAGAGCAAAACCAGTTCGAAGTCATGGGTTGTATCCGGCTGCGCGGGGGTCAACATGATTTCCGCCGTCTGCACGGCAAAGGCGGAAAACTCCGCGCGCAGCACCCAGCGTCCTTTGGAAGGCAGATCGAGACGGAACGATCCATCGACATCGGTCGATGTAATCACCTTGCGGCCGGTCAACGAGTGCGCCGCCACGACCGTTACGCCGGGCAGTTTGGTGCTTCCCGAGCGAATCACCCCATGGATCGAAAATCCGGCAGCAGGCGGATTCGAGGCCGCAACGCTTGACGTCGCCGCAGCGCTCGACGGCGGCGCGGCGCTGGGCGCAGGCGCGGGCGGCTGCGCCCAGGCCGCTCCGGCCAGCAAACACAGGCCCAACAGCACTCCCGCGAAACCTCCCATGAAACTTCCCACGAAATGAGCATCTTCCATGAAACCCAGGCGAAGGCTCATCGAATCCTCGGCTACTTTGCCGGTTCGTTGGCGTCCGGCGCAGCCTGCTTCTGGCTTGGCGGCGCGGAGTCCGGCGAGGGTGCGGAGGGCGCCCGGATCGCGGCTTGCGCGGCCGGCCGGCAATACAATTCTTTCGGCACGAATACTCCGCTCTTCACCGCTCCCTGACCGCGCACAAAATCCCCGACCTTCATGTCCGCCAGAGTCACACTCTCACGGCGCTCATTGCGGAACGAGGTGTCGTCGTCCACTTCAATCACTTGTTCGGTGTTATCGGGCTTTTTCACGGTCAACTTGGTGCCGTCGATTTTGATCAGTTCGCCGAAGATGTAGGTCTTGCCGTTATCCTCCGGCTTGGCCTGCGCACCGCCCATTCTCCCGCGCACCGTTCGCGCTGTCCGAACATTTGCGCGGTCCACACGCCATCCTTGTCCTGCTCACCGGCGGCAAAGACCCGGTCGCCCACCTTGAATTCGCTGAGCTTCACCTCGCTGCCGTCTTTCATCAGCCGGGTCGAGGAGGTGATTTTGACCTTTGCGGTTTCGCCTCGGAAGGTCTCAAGCGTGATGGTTGAACCGTCGATCGCGGTGATCTGGCCGCCGACGCCGTGGAAGTCCCGTCTCATGCCTCGGCCCTGCCCGGCACCACCTTGCGGAGGAGTTGGGGGTGCATCCTGTGCCATCGCCATGCCGCAAAGACCAACCGCCAGTACGGTTACCGCCGCCCACATGTTTGCTCGCATTCTGCCTCTCCTCATCGAAGACTCACTCCAGCATAGACGCTCCCGGCGCCTGCTGGTTGACACCCAGGTGAATCCTGCTTGCGAAACGTAACACTTCTTTGCAAAACGGCTGTTACACGACTGTTACAAAGTGTGCGCCAAACCCCGGAATTGGGTTGCGACCGCAGCCTCCGGGGACTTACAGAAGTCTTACAATGCTTAGCCGCCGCAATTGCTATCTTACGAAGTAACAGTGGCGTGGCCTTCTGTTGCTCTCCCTGCCGCTCCCGCGGCACGCAGCGAAAGCCACGGAAGGATGGGTTGGAGTGAAAACAACAGAACCCCGCAAGAAAATCAATTGGCTTACGGCCATCGTCATGGCCATCTATCATATTCTGGCGGTAGTTGCCCTCTTCTACTTCTCGTGGAAGGGCGTGGCCATGGCCGCGGCCTTGTGGTGGGTCTCCGGGTCGCTCGGCATCGGCGTTGGGTATCATCGCCTGCTCACCCATCGCGGCTTCCGCTGTCCCAAGTGGCTGGAGTATTTCTTCGCGGTCTGCGGCACGCTGGCGCTTGAGGGCGGCCCCATATTCTGGGTTGCCATCCACCGCATCCATCATCAATTGACCGACCGGGAAGGCGATCCGCACTCGCCGCGCGACGGCAAGTGGTGGTCGCACATGGGCTGGATCCTGACCGGGCAAGCGCTGCACCAGGAGACCGAAAAGCTTGCGCCTTATGTTCCCGATCTGCGCCGCGACCGCTTCTATCACTGGCTCAGCAAATATCATTGGATCACCCAAGTCGTGGTCGGTGTCGCCGTGCTCTATTTCGGCGGATGGAACATGGTGTTATGGGCGGTGTTTTTCCGCACGGTGGTCGGCCTGCACGCCACCTGGCTGGTGAACTCCGCCACCCACCTGTGGGGCTCGCAGCGCTGGGCTACCGGAGATGACTCCACCAATAACTTCTTCATCGCGCTGCTCACTTTCGGCGAGGGCTGGCACAACAATCACCATGCCCACCCCAGTTCCGCGCGCCACGGCCTGCGCTGGTGGGAGGTCGATACCAATTGGTATGTGATCTCCGCTCTGCGCGCGGTTGGACTGGCACACGACATCAAGCTTCCGCGGGCGAACAGCCGCATCAAAGAGATCAATCCCAAGGGCGCCCCGGCAATCAGCCCGCTCGCACCGGAAACCAACGCGGCGCGCGCGGAACAGGCCGTCGCCGGCGATTAGTGTCTCTCCTAACATTGGCTTAGAACCATGTTTCAGGCCCCGGCTGATTGTCGGGGCTTGCTTTTTCCCCTCGGCGCGCAGTTCGTGGTCTCGGCGCTCAGCTCCCGCCGGTTCTTAACTCCTCTTTGACTAACGCAGGCCGCCTCACTACTATCTAGCTGTTTATGCCGATCCCTTCCCGCAACCGGGCTATCGCGTTCTTCATCGTCCTCGGAGCCTGTTCGGTTGCCTTCGCGCTGGCGCTCAATATCACCTGGCTGATTCGCTGGCGTGAAGTGGGCATGATTGTTCTCGGCGTTCTTTTCTTCGGCTTCATCATCACCGGCGTCACCTTGAACACGATTTTCCTGGTGCGGGAGATGCGGCGCAGCGAACAGCAGGACAGCTTCATCAATGCGGTGACGCATGAGTTGAAGACGCCGATCGCCTCCATTCGCCTGTACCTGGAGACCCTGCAATCGCGCGACCTCAGTGAAGCGCAGCGCAAAAAGTTTTACGGCGTCATGCTGGAGGACACCGACCGCCTGCTCAATACCGTGGAGCAGGTGTTGCGGGTCGGCCATCTGGGACAAAAAGGCGCGAAAAATTTCCAGCGCCTCGATCTCGGAGAGATTGTGCGCGACTGCGCCGTGCTCGCCCAAACCCGCCATCACCTTACCCAGGAAAGCATCCGCTTCGTCGACTACACGCTTTCCTCGCCGTTCGTGCAGGGAGATCCCGAGGAGCTGCGCTCGGCGATCGGTAATTTGCTGGAGAACGCGGTCAAGTACTCTCCCGGCAAGATTGCGGTTACCGTCGAAATCCTCGACGAAGCCAAGGACCTGCTGGTGCGCGTCACCGACAAGGGCCGGGGCATCCCGCAAAGCGAGTTGAAGCGGATATTCCGCCGCTTCTATCGGGTCAACGAGCGCTTGCGCCAGCGGGTTCAGGGAACCGGGCTGGGACTGTTCATCGTGCGCAGCATCGCGCGCCGCCACGGCGGGAGCGCTTACGCCACCAGCGAAGGCGAGGGCCGCGGCGCCACCGTCACCCTCCGCCTTCCACGTGACTCCGCCTAGGCGCTGCCGGCCCCGTCGTTCTTCCCCGCCGTTCTTGCTATCCGCTGCCGGTTTTCCGCGATACCATGAGTCCATCGCCCGCTCCCATCGGGCCAGGATGGCGCATTCATGAAAGAGTTTTACATTCGCGACGCCGCGCAGCAGGAGAACAAGGTCGTCACCACCAGCTTCGTCGTCAGCAATAAGCAGATCAAGTCAAAGAAGAGCGGCGAACCCTACCTCGATCTCACCCTGATGGACCGCACCGGGACCATTCAGGCAAAGATGTGGGACAACGTCGAGGAGTGCGCCTATACCTTTGAACAGGACGACATCGTCAAGATCAAGGGGCTGATCAACAAGTACAACCAGCGCTGGCAGCTCACCATTCACAAGGTTCGCAAAATGGAGGAGGCCGCCATTGACTTCTCCGACTATCTTCCCAAGACATCGAAGGATATCGATGAGCTGTGGCAGACGCTCGGCGAGTTTGTCGCCTCGATTGGCGAACCCCATCTGCGCCGCCTGCTGGAGCTGTTCATGGCTGACCCGGAGATCGCCCGCGCCTACCGCAACGCTCCGGCCGCCAAGACCATGCACCATGCCTGCATCGGCGGACTGCTGGAGCACGTGGTTTCGCTTTTCCGCTCCTGCGACCTGGTGGCCCGCAACTACGCCTTCATCAACCGCGACCTGCTGCTCACCGGGGCATTCCTGCACGACATCGGAAAGATTCACGAGCTGAGTTATGCCCGCTCCTTCGGCTACACGACGGAGGGCCAGTTGCTCGGCCACCTGATCATCGAACTGGAGATGCTGCACGCCAAACTGGCCCAGGTTCCGGGATTTCCGCCGCAGCTCAAGATTCTGGTCGAGCACCTCCTCATCAGCCATCACGGGCAGTACGAGTTCGGCTCGCCCAAGCTGCCGATGTTCCCGGAGGCGCTGATGCTGCACTATCTGGACGATCTGGATTCGAAGATGGAAGCCATGCGCGCGCAATTCGAGCGCGATGCGGATTTGGAATCGCCGTGGACCGGCTACAACTCGGCGCTGGCGCGTCCGTTGCTGAACACGCAGAAGTTTCTGAAATGCCTGGAATCGCCGGAGGTTGAGGCCGCAGTCGTGGCCACGCCCGCTGAGTAACCGGCGCAGGCCACTTGATTCCTTGGTGTACGGATCTTCCGCTTCGGATTGTGAGCAACTTGGCGATATTCCGCTCGGTAAGAGACAAAAGCAAACAAATTGCAAGGGCAAAAGCCCCACTCAAGCCCAACAGCGGGGCTTGAATGGCCACCCGCCGGGCGCTTACTGATTAACCGGTATCTTGATAATTTTTTTCTGTATGGCGTAGGTCACCAACTGGGCTTTGTTGTGGATGTCCAGTTTGCGCATCAGGTTGAACTTGTGGGCCTCCACGGTCTTTACGCTCAAGCCGAGGAGAATGGCAATTTCCTTGACCGAATTGCCTTCGGCCAGCAACTTCAGGATTTCGCGCTCGCGCGGCGTCAGAGTGGAAATTCGCGGACGCATCTTCGAATCGCGAACCCGCGCGCGAAAATCTTCGACCAGCTTACCCAGTACCTGCGAACTCAGATACTTGCCGCCCTTGTACACATCGCGCACGGCAGTGACCAGTTGCTGCGCCGGAGTGTCCTTGAGGACGTATCCCGAGGCCCCAACTTCCAGGCACTGCACGAGATAATCCTCGTCTTCGTACATGGTCAGGAACAAAACCTTGGTCTCCGGACGGTTCTTACGGATGTGCCGCGCCGCCTCAAACGAGGACAGCCCCGGCATTCCAATGTCCATCAACACAATGTCCGGACGCAGTTCGCGTGCCTTCTCGACGGCATCCCCCGCGTCGGGCGACTCGCCTACTACTTCACAATCGCTTTCGCTCTCCAGCAGGCGGCGAACGCCCTGCCGGAACAGCGTATGGTCATCCACCAACAGACACTTAATCTTCGGCATTGCGCCCGCTCCTCGTCAGAATCGTCCTCATTCGTTCAACTCCCCGTGCTCAGCAGCGCCTGCCCTACTGGCGTTTTGCCGCCCGGTTCGGCCGCTTTCGGCTTCGTCGGGAGCGGCACGGTAACTGAAATTTTGGTTCCCTCGCCCTTGCGCGAAATCACTTTCATCCGGCCGCCCAGGGTGCTGATGCGCTCCTGCATTCCGGCCATTCCGAAGGAAGGCCGCAGCGGATTCGTCACGGCGCGAATGCCCACTCCGTCGTCTTCGATGACCAGCCTGAGAGTCTCACCCTCGCGCTCCATCTGGATGTTCACATTCTGTGCCTGGGCGTGCTTGGCAACATTGTGCAGGCTCTCCTGCACCACCCGGTAGATCGCGGTTTCAATCACCGGATCGAGCCGGCCAACGTCGTCGCCGATGGCGACTCGCGCCTGTACGCCCGCCGTCTTGTTCAGATCCTTGGCTTCCTTGCGAATCGCCGAAATCAGGCCCAGTTCCTGCAGCACCAGCGGCGAAAGGCGCCCGATAATACGGCGGATGCCTTCGATGGTCCGGTCCACGACTGCCAGCAGTTCGCTGATTTTCGCCTTGCCGATGCGGCTCTTCACGGTTCCATCCAGCATCCCCAGGTAGAGACGAATCACCATCAGCGCCTGCCCGGTCTCGTCGTGCAGTTCGCGGCTGATGCGCTTGCGCTCTTCCTCCTGGGCCTTCAACAAATGCCCACTCAACTCCACGATGCGCATCTCGCGCTCGCGCAGCGCGTCCGTCATGCGGGCGCGATCAATCGCCAGGGCCGAACGATCCGCCACTGCCCGGAACAGTTCCAACTCCGTGGGCAGCCACTGGTAAGGCTTCTGAAAGCCAATGATCAGAACGCCGATCACTCGTTCGTTGATCTTCAGCGGCACACCCCAGAGGGCACGAGCCTTGTCGCGCAACCCCGGATTGAGCACCCCTGACGAAACGCGTCAGATCCGGAAGCATGTCCGGCTCGCCGGTCTCGAAGATGTGTCCGGTAAAACCTTGCCCCGGGGCAATCAAAACGTCCTCGCCAAACTCCGGAGGCAGTCCGGTGGTACTGCGCACGCGAAGTTTGTTGCTCTCGGGATCGGCCAGCAGAGCGACGCCGACGTTGGCGCCAAAAATTCCTTCGGTCACCACCAGCACGCGCTCCAGCAAGGCCGTCAGGTTGGTGGCCGAAAGCTCGGCGTCCAGAACTTTCAGCAAAGCGTCACTGGCGTTCTGCTGTACGTCAAAGTAGGCCCCGGAAACCGCAACAAAGCTGGCCGAGGCCAGGGTCTCCAAGGCTGCCATGACCTGGAAGTGGCGGTCGCCGAACGCCTGGGCAACGAACGGAGCGGCAATCTTCTGGTAAATCTCCAGCGAGCGCGCCACTTCACGGGTATCCACGCGAAGCTTGGCCAGGCGTTGGCCGTAGTAGTAAAGATTGTCGGTAAACTGGCTGAAATCCGAGTGGCTGAAGAGCATGAAACCCACCCCGAGATTCAGCCGTTCCAGGGCCACCATGGCGCGCCCTTCAAACTGGAACTCCTCGAACATGCGCTGGCGCCAAGCGCCGTCATCTCCGCAAAATGCGGTTGCAGGGCGTTGGTGGCCTCAAAAATCAACTCCCGGGCCGACTCTTGTATAGGCAACACCGTCGACACCATAGCTCCTTAGATGCGGGAAGGACGTGCAGCTTTGTATGTAGAGATAAGTAACTAGGTCGCTTACCACTGACCGCTGATTACCCCGTCAGGCGAAGCTATTTTAGCCCGTTTCATCTAGGTAATTCGCGGGTTCCCGGTTTAATAACTCCATTATCATTAACTACTGTAAAATTTTCTATGACTCTTTTACCGTAACCCGGTGCGAATCCTAATTTGGCCCTCGGCGGCAATCGTACCGATTCCGTTACAATCCAGTAATGATTCGATTCTTTACCGCAGGCGAGTCGCATGGCGAAGCGCTGATTGCCAACATCTCAGGTTTGCCGGCCGGCATCTCCGTCACCGAAGCCTACATTGACCGCGAACTCTGGCGCCGGCAGCAGGGCTTTGGCCGGGGCGGACGCATGAAGCTCGAACGCGATCACGCCCGCATCCTGAGCGGGGTGCGGCACGGCCACAGCATCGGATCGCCGATTGCCATGCTCATCGAAAATCGCGACTGGGAGAACTGGAGCGAGTCCCTGCCGGTCGGCGAAGGCGACCGGGAGAAGCACAAGCCGGTGATGTCTCCTCGGCCGGGTCATGCCGATTTGGCCGGGGCACTGAAGTACAATCTGCCGGAGGCCCGCTACATTCTGGAGCGCGCCAGCGCCCGGGAAACCACGGCGCGGGTCGCCGCCGGAGCCGTGGCCAAGCAGGTGCTCGCCGCCCTGGATATCGAAGTGCTCAGCCACGTGGTTCAAGTGGGAAGCGCTCGCCTGTCGCGCGCGGTTTCGTTCGACGAGTTGCGCTCCCTGGCGGCGAAGAATGAAGTGCTGCTGAACTGTGCCGATGAGGAATCCGAGCACCGCATGAGGGCCGAGGTGGACGCCGTGCTGCGGAATGGCGATACGGTCGGCGGAGTCTTTGAAGTGGTGGCGCACAATGTCCCGCCCGGGCTTGGCACCTATGCCAACTGGGACGAGCGCCTGGACGGAAAATTGGCCGCCGCCGTGATGTCCATTCAAGCGGTGAAGGCGGTGGAGATCGGGGACGGTGTGCTGGGCGCGACCGTGCATGGCTCGCTGGCGCAGGACGAGATTGGCTACGCGAGCCGCGTGGAGAACGCGCAGCAGAGCGGCGAGCCGGCCGGAGTGCTGCACTCTAAGTTCACGGCTTTTACCCGGGCTGGCAATCACGCCGGAGGCATTGAAGGCGGCATCTCGAACGGCTGCGACATCGTAGTTCGCGGGCATCTCAAACCGATCTCCACGTTGCGGCGCCCGCTGGGCTCGATCGACTTCGCTAGCCGCGAGCCGGTGAAGGCTGCCTACGAACGCTCCGACGTATGTGCCGTACCCGCCGGGGGCGTGGTGGGCGAGGCGATGGTGGCACTGGTGCTGGCATCGGCTGCGCTGGAAAAATTTGGGGGCGATTCGTTGCTCGAGCTTCGCCGAAATTATGAAGGATACTGCGAGCAACTTCGCAACTACTAGACCGGAACAACCGATGATCTATCCGATTGTGAAATATGGCGACCCCGTGCTGGAAACTCCGGCTGCGCCCGTCACCGAATTCGACGACAAGTTGAAGAAACTGGTCGAGGACATGTTCGAGTCGATGTATGAGGCGCAGGGCGTCGGGCTGGCCGCGCCGCAGATCGGGATTTCACTGCACCTGTCAGTCATCGATACTTCCTTCAAGGAAGATCCCGAGGCCCGGATCGTGCTGGCCAATCCGCGGATCATCAATGTGGAGGGCAAGCAGACCGGCGGCGAAGGATGCCTTTCCCTTCCCGACTTCCGCGAAAATCTGGCGCGCGGCAAACGGGTCACCATCCGGGCGCAGGACGTCAAGGGAAACTGGTACGAGAAGACCGGGGAAGACCTGCTGGCACGCGCCTTCCAGCATGAGATCGATCATCTCAACGGAACGCTCTACATTCATCACCTCTCCTCGCTGAAGCGCGACATGATGCGGCGCAAGATCCGCCGCCTGCAACGCGAGGGCGAGTGGTAAGAATCGGACGCGGCTTGCTCCGGGCCGCTACAATCAAGTTGTGAAGCTTGTTTATTGCGGTACTCCCATGTTTGCCGTGCCTCCGCTGGAGGCGCTGGCCGGTGCCGGCCATGAGATTCGACTGGTGGTTACGCAACCGGACCGTCCCAAGGGCGCGGGATGGAGCTGGCACTCTCGCCGGTGAAGCAGAAGGCGCTCGAGCTTGGACTGTCCATCGCGCAGCCGGAGAAGATCAAGAACAATTCGGAATTCCGCGCGCAACTTGAGGCGCTGGCGCCGGAGTGCATTGTGATCGTGGGCTACGGACGCATCGTTCCGCGCTGGATGCTCGACCTGCCAAAGCATGGCAACATCAACCTGCATGCCTCTCTGCTGCCGAAGTATCGCGGCGCCGCGCCGATTCAATGGGCCATCGCATCCGGCGAAACCGTGACCGGAAACACCACCATGCGCATCGATCGAAGGACTCGACACCGGAGACATTCTGCTGCAGCGCGAGCTGCCAATCCTGGCTGACGACACGAGCGTGTCACTCAGCCCCCGGCTGGCGGCCATGGGAGCGGAGCTGCTGGTGGAGACACTGGCCGCACTGGCCGAGGACAGGCTGCGACCGACGCCGCAGGATCATGCCCACGCGACCCTGGCGCCGATTCTGACGCGCGAAGACGGACGCATTAACTTTGCGCGCGACACTGCGCAGACGATCTGCAATCGCCATCGCGGCTTCCAACCCTGGCCCGGAGGGTTCACCACGTTTCGCGGCAAGCAGCTCACGCTGCACGCGATCTCGGTTTATTCCGGCGCGCCTGCGCTGCCAGCCGGAGAGATTGCCATCGCCGGCGAGCGGCTGCTGGTTGGGTGCGGCGCAGCTTCGGCGATTGCCATCGACGAATTGCAACTGGAAGGCAAGCGCCGCATGGCGGCACGCGAGTTCATCAACGGATATCAGCCCAAGGCGGGCGAGGGATTGGGTAAATGAGTATGGGGCACACTAGAGATAACACTATGCTGCCGGCCGCGGGCGCTGCGGGCGAGAGGTTGGGGAGTTAATAATGGCGGTCTCGCCGGCACGGAACTTTGCTTACGACATTCTGATTCGCGTGGAGCGCGACGGCTCTTACGCCTCCGAGTTGCTGAACGCGCCGCGCATGGATTCGCTCTCGCGCGAAGATCGCGCGCTCACCTACGAGCTGGTGATGAGCACGCTGCGCTGGCAATCCGAGCTGGATGCGCGGATTGCACAATACTCTTCGCAGAAGGTGTCGCGCTTGGATGGAGAGGTGCGGGTTGCCCTGCGGTTGGGCGCCTGTCAACTGAACCACCTGGAGCGCATTCCGGCGCACGCCGCGGTTCACGAAAGCGTGGAACTGGTGAAGAGCTCCGGGAAGCGTTCCGCCGTGCCCTATGCGAACGCGGTGCTGCGGAAGCTTGCGGCCAACGCGAACACTCCCATGGGGAACGCCGAAGCCGGGAGCGCGCGCGAGTTGGCGCTGGAGTTCGCGCATCCGGAATGGATGGTTGCGCGCTGGATCGACATGTATGGATATAACGCCGCACGCGCCATTTGCGCGGCGGATCAGCATGCACCGGGAGCGGCCTTGCGCCTCTCCACGCCCGATGCGGAGGAAGAACTGACCGAGGCGGGAATACGAATTTCGCCCGGAGCACTGCTGACCGGCGCGCGGCGACTGCTCTCAGGCGACCTGGCACACAGCATTCCGTTTCGCGATCATCACGTGGCCGTGCAGGACGAAGGCTCGCAACTGGTGGCCGCACTGGTGGGAAAAGGCGAGCGCATACTGGATTGCTGCGCCGCTCCCGGAGGAAAAACCATGGCGATGGCGGCGCGCAATCCAGGGGCGAAGATTACCGCAGTGGAGTTGCACGAACATCGCGCAAGAGCGCTGAAAGAGCGGGTCGCAGCGGCGAACGTGAAGGTGGTGACCGGCAATGTTGTCGCGATAGAGTTTGCCGAAAAGTTCGACCGCGTACTAGCCGACGTGCCGTGCAGCGGCACGGGAACGCTGGCGGCGAATCCGGAGATCAAGTGGCGGCTGAAAGCGGACGACTTGCGCGAGCTGAAAGATTTACAAATATCGATCTTACGGGCAGCCGTTGCCGCGCTGGCTCCGGGAGGAAGGCTGGTGTACGCCACCTGCTCGCTGGAAGCCGAGGAGGGCGAGGGGGTTGTGGAGCAGATTTTGCGCGGGGAGGAAGCTATGAGTATCGTTCCGTGCGAGCGTGTGCTGGAAGAGTTGACGGGCTCCGGCGAACTGGCGTGGGCAAAGCCGGAAGAGTTAGTGCGCGGCTCGTTTCTGCGGACGCTGCCCGGGATTCATCCCTGCGATGGTTTCTTTGCGGCCGTACTGCAGAAGCGGAACGATTGACCGGAGGGTAATCATTTCGGGAGGGGAAATAACCGGTTGGGCAATGGTTAAAACCACTGGCTGGAAGAGCAATAATTTCTTGCGAACGATTACTGCTTGAGCAATCGTTCGGGAGATCCGAACGATTTTCGATTTGGTACACTTCGCGCTGGTCCTCAGTTAGCTTTCCGACCGGTTCCGTCGAGGCACACCGAAAACAAGCGAAGTAAAAATCGATTGCTGATTGAAAAGCTTGAAGCCACACGGGAGATTTGAGCGGCGTAGGGGTCCTTCGCTGACGCTCAGGATGACACTCTCAAAAATTACCCGCCTCTCAGCGAAGCGCGCAACTCTTATAAATCCAGAAACATCACCCACCGCAATCACAGGCACAGCAATTCGCAGACACAGCAATTCGCAGACACAGCAATTTACAGACACAGCAATTTACAGACACAGCGATCACTTCGAGAGATGCTCAGGCGATGCAATTGCGGCTAGAAGGCGCGGGTGACCTGGAGGGAGACGTCGGTACTGGGGGTGACGCGAGTGCCGGGGGCGGGAGTTTGTCCGATGACGATCGGCGCGGTGGGGTGAAAGTCGAGGTTGGTGAAGGGATCGGTGGGACTGCTGGAGAGCGTGGCGACCGAGAGGGTCTTCAGGCCGGAAGCGGTGATCAGTGCGGTGGCCTCGGCGAGGGTTGCTCCCGTGAGATCGGGCATGGCATAGGCAGGCTCGGGCGGGGCGACGGCGTAGAGCAGGCTGACGCGGGGTGAGGCCACGCCCTGGGCTCCGGCGGCAGGCGACTGGGCGATGATGCCCTGCGGCGCGGGAGCGTCCGTGGGCAGTTCGGCGGAGATACCCACCTCGAGGCCGCGGCGGCGAATGTCGATTTCCGCGGCGCGGGGACTCATGCCGAGCACGGCGGGAATGTCGATGAGCTGGGCCCCGAGACTCTCGGCGGCTTCGACGCGCCAGCCACGACGGACATGGGTTCCGGGTTCGGGCTGCTGCGAGACGATGCATCCGGCGGGGACCACGGCGGAATAGAAATGATCGCTGCGGGCCAACTCAAGTCCATGCTCGAAGGCAACTCGCTCAGCCTGGGCGGGAGTCATACCATGGAAGTCGGGCACGGCGACCTCACGGCCATGAATGGCGAACCTCATGCTGATCAAGGCCGAGGCGAGCGCGACGATGATGAGGACGAGCACTTGGGCGAGCAGGCGGAAGAAGCGAATCATGGCCAAACTCAGGGTAGATTCAAAGTTCCAAAGTTACAAGGTTTCAAAGTTCCAAGGTTGGAGCGGAGGCAGAATTGATCACAGAAGGTCGTGACGTAAATCACACCACGATGATGGAACGGTTGGTAGAACTAATGTATCAAGGGGTGTGGCTGTGGTGAAACCATTCTTGGAAGCAGATTTGTGCGGAGACTCTACGCCCTACCAGGCGGCGGACGAATTGGTACAGGCGCTGGCGCGGGCGGGCGAGAAGCAGCGGGTGGAATGCGGAGAACGCCTGTTTTCCTTTGGGGAAGAGGCCAAGGGCGTGTATCTGATCGTAAAGGGCACGGCGCGGGCGGCGCTTTCCGGAGTGCCGGGGCGGGAGCTGATGTGCCGCACGGCTGGACCGGGCTCGGTGTTGGGGCTGCCCTCGGCGCTGTGCGCCAACTCCTACCAGTTTGACGTGGAAGCCGTGGAAGAGTTGGAGGCAGTGTTCCTGCCGACTGAGTCGGTGAACGAAATTCTGCGGCGGCAGCCGGAGCTTTGCATGCAGGTGATGAATATGATGTGCGACGAGTTGAGCACGCTGCGGCAGACTACCGAGCACATGCGGAACTGCGTGCAGCATTCTTGTCTGCTGCATGGGCGGTGTACGCACTCTTCCGCCGTGAGCTAAAACGGTATGGAAGCTGTAACCTGCGTCAGAGTGGGAATAACGAAAATTGAGTAAACGCCACTCACGCGCTAAAGCGTGGACTCTCGTTAGAATTGATGTGGCGGACAGGGAGACTACGATGCCGCGCCTTCGGGTGCGGCTTTTGTGCGCCTGGAGAGTTGCAATGGCCCGGAGAAGATATGAGCGACGGCTTCTTGCTTTTTTTGCCCTGCCAGAGTGGGACTTTGCTTTCGATCATAAAAGCGCGGTAATGTTCCGGGAGCAGCTCTCGCAAGCGTTCGTCTGAAAGATCAGTGCAAAATTCCGTTCGTGATTTCTCCGAGAGGACATAGTAGATGAATGCGGATGATGCGGAGATGGGAATGAAGTCGTTTGACGTGAGCAGCCGGAAGCGATGGCTCGCCGTTTGCGCGGCGGTTCTGGTACTGACGGCAGCACTGGTTTCGCAGGCGGCTCCAGGGGGAAAGCAAGGCGCCAACCGAATCACCCAGGAAGTGACCTCGGGAGCGATGGTGACGGTGGCGGGCATGGTGCATCCGCTGACCAGGCGGGCGACCGACCTGGGCGCGGTGAACTCCGCGATGCAGTTGGATTCGATGACCCTGAACATTGCGCTGAGCGCGGCCCAGCAAGCGGAGCTGGACGGGCTGCTGGCAGCGCAGCAGGACCCGCAGTCGCCGCTTTATCATCAGTGGCTGACGCAGGAAGAATATGGAGCGCGCTTTGGGCTGACGGACTCCGACCTGAGCAAGGTGACCGGGTGGCTCGCGGCGCAGGGCTTTACGGTGAACCGGGTTTCGAAGTCGCGCAACGCGATTTCTTTCAGCGGCCAGGCGTGGCAGGTGGAGTCGGCATTCCACACGCAGTTGCACCAGTACGAGCTGAATGGGGAGATGCACTTTGCGAACGCGTCGGAGTTGCGGGTTCCGGCGGGAATTGCGAGCGTGCTGCTGAACGTGCGCGGGCTGAACAACTTCCGGCTGAAGCCGCTGGCTCGCAAGCGAGCCGAGCCGGCCTACACGGTCAACACCACTCAGGGCATTACGAATTTTCTGACCCCGGGAGACTGGGCGACGATTTACGACGTGAACCCAATCTACAGCGCGGGGTACACGGGCGCGGGCGCGCACGTGGGCGTGGTGGGACAGACCTATGCGCCGCAGGCCGATATCGTCAACTTTCGCAGCGCATCCGGGCTGAGCGCGGCCACCTTTCCCAGCCTGAACACCTGCCCCGCCAGCAACGCCCCCTCGCTCTGCTATGTGTGTATCGATCCGACCACGGCCCACTGCACGGGCTCGACGGCAATCGCACCGTATTCAGCAGAGGGATCCGATCTGGATGAGGCGGACCTGGACATTGAGTGGGCGGGCGGAATCGCCAAGAACGCAACGGTGGTTTTTGTGTACGCTCCCTACTCGGACGTGACCAATAATACGCTCGGAGTCTTCGACGCATTGCAGTATGCGGTGGAGGATTACACGCTTCCGAGTACCGGCGCAGTATTGCCTGTCCTCAGCATGAGCTATAGCGACTGCGAGGAGAGTTTTGCCGGGGACTCGACCTACGTGAGCTGGGTAACCAGCCTTGGGCAGCAAGCGAATTCTCACGGACAGACGATTGTGGTTGCCTCGGGCGACACGGGAGCGTTTGGCTGCGGATTCCGGGGATTATCCGGCGGAAAGCGGAGTTTCGGTCGGCATCCCGGCAGATTCGCCGTATTACACGGGGGTGGGCGGCACCACGCTGAGCGCCGATGAGAGCGATCCTGCCGCGTATTGGAATAAGACCCCGTACAATCCGCCAGCCTACGCCGGGGTCGAGTCAGCGCTGGGTACGTTTGAGTCGGTGTGGAACGACACCCTGGTAGATGACGGACTTCTCGGCGAGCAGCGGCGGGGTGAGCCTGTACTACCAGCCAACCTGGCCGCAGCCAACGCCGGAGAATTACACCGGAACGATCGGGCGTTTGTACCCGATGTGGCTTTTGCGGGATCGCCGGATCACGATGGTTACATGACCTGCTCCGCCGGCAACAACTCGAACAGACGGGCAGCGATTGCACGAACGGCATTACGAGCAGCCTGGGTTACTTTGACGTTATTGGCGGAACGTGGCTGGGACGCCATCATTTGCGGGCATGTTGACGTTGCTGGAACAGAAGTCCGGGAACCTGGCAAACGTCAATCCGCGGCTCTACAACTTGGCGCAGGATTCGCCCTTCGGTCATTCATGACATTACGAGCGGGAACAGTAGCGTGCCCTGTACGGTGGAAGCGGCGGACCGGGGTTTCACAACCGGAAGCTTTGGCTGGAGTGCGGAGACTGGCTATCAATTGGCGACAGGGCTGGAAGCGGTGGCGGGCTACGCGCTCTACACAAACTGGCAAAACACCTCCGCCCGGGCGCGCTGCCCAGCACCACGGTTGCGGCTTCGCCCAGTTCGCTGAAGATGTATGGGACGACGCTGCTGACCACAGCGGTGACCTCGGGCACAGCGGGGACTATCAGCGGGAACGTGGAGTTCCAGGTGGGCGATATGTTATGGGCACGGCCAGAGTTTCGGGCGGGACGGCGACCATGAGCGTAGTGACCAGCGCCGCCAACGGCTTCAACGCGGGGACCGACACGATCTCGGCGACCTATGACGGGAATGCGAACTATGCGACTTCTGCTCCGGGGATAACGACGATCACTCTGGCAGCGTTGCCGACGACTGCGACAACCGTAACGGCATCGCCAAATCCGGTAGCCTTTGGCGGCACAACTACGCTGAGCGCGACGGTGACCTCCGGCACGGCCGGAACCATTACCGGGACGGTAACGTTCTCGGTGGGCGGCACGCCGGTCGGCACGGCGACGCTTTTGAGCAACGGCACAGCGACCAGCAATCCGGTTACGGTAAGCGCGGCGAACGGGTTTACGGCGGGGACCGACACGGTCACGGCAAGCTACAGCGGGATACGAACTATGCGCCTTCGAGCGGCGGAATTGCGCTGACGGCGACGGGATCACCGATAGCGCCGACGTACACGCTGAATGCGAGTCCCATGACGACGGCGATTGCCGTTGGGAGCAGTGGCACGGTGACCCTCACGCTGGCACCGATCAACTACACGGGAACGATCACGCTGTCCGCCATCTGCAGTACGCCGAGCGCGATCTCGGCGACCCTTAACCAAAGCTCGATCTCGATGGCGAATGGAGCGCAGAGCCCGACCTTGACGATCACCACCTCGGCGAGCGCGGCGAACCACGCTCCGGCGGTTCCGTGGAAGAGCGGCGGGGCGGTGATGTTCTGCGCGGTGCTGCTGGGTGCGCCGTTTACGCGGAGGCGAAAGCGGGCACTGGCCGTGCTGCTGATCGCCCTGGCAGTGGTGGGCGGAGGCTTCCTGATGTCGTGCGGCGGGGGGAGCGGTACGGCGAAGGCCGCTCGGACCTACACTGTGACGGTGACGCCGACGGGAACAGGCACGGTGGTGAACGCGGGACCGATCATGATTACGGTGACGGTGCAATGAGGCAGTGGATGGGAGAAGAGGCCGCGCCTTCGGGTGCGGCCTCTTTTTTGGGATTGTGTTGAGACGGGATTGCAATTGGCCCGAAGAGCAGAGGTGGAGTTCCGGCGCGATTGGCGATGGTGGTAAAGTCTGTGGTTGGGGGCGGGAGGAAAGCAACTACAACCGCAAAAACCCGAGAGCAACAACAGGTCAACTTCCCCACCTTAAACTCGCCAAGAACGCGAGTTGAAGATGGGGCACCCGAGCCGGTGGCGGCGTTGCAAAACGCTAGAGGAAGATGAGGCGCCGGTGGCAGCGTCCCAATCCGGCCAACGAACTTCGCGCGTGATCTGAATCCAGAGGGCGACGTGCGAACTACGCTATGACGCGGCGAGCGGTCACCGGGCGGACGGGGGGAGATCAGGACATTGCGTGATGGGAGTCAGCGGCCTGGATGGATGGGTTGGCGCAGGCTAATATACGACACACCAACCCATGGCGGAGATTGAT
>CAVZYB010000032.1:0-161176 GCA_963779365.1 uncultured Acidobacteriota bacterium
AGATTGCGGGGACGCGGGCGCGGGACTACATCCTGGGGCCGCATCCCGGGCACATTTCTCTACTGGAGCAGTGACAAGGCCGCGCAGGTGCGATTGATCTTCGCCTCGTCCAGGCGATTACGCGCACAAATTCCAGACTGTACTGGTAACTTTCGCGGCGGCGGACGACTGCTTCCAGCAATACACCGGTGGCGGCGTGGCGAAGTTCGAACTGTAGTTCAACCACGTCGCCTAATTGCAGGTCCGCCGCAATCACGGCGCTGATGCCACCTTGGCTGAGGTCGACAATGCGTCCGTGAATGCTGCGGCTTCGGTTGTCGGTGGCGGCGCGCGAGCAGCCTGGCATCAAGCCGCTGCCGAAGCGAAGCGCCAACGCTCAGACCAACCCGTGGTCTGAAGCTCTGTACTCGCAGTGTCGCAGTTTCACGGCCCATGGCCACGCTCCTGACTAGACCAATACGCTTGCGGAATGCCTTGAGCCCGCGCGGGACCTTATTTTCCTCTTTACCAGCAGCCGACCCAATTACCGGCATGCACGAACGTTCATGTACTATCGCCGACGGTTGGATGCGGACACAAGTAACGGGCGTAATCGTGCGGCTATTACCACGGGATGCGGGTCGGCGGCAGGGCGGTGAAGGTGGCGTGGGTTATCGGCGGGGATGGAAGAAAGCTGGGAGGGAGCGGAGGGCGGCGGCGAGGCGGCGGCGAGTCCGGTGGCGTGGACGAATTCGGTGAAGGCCGACATGGCGGCGAAGTTTCCGGCGTAGGGATACCACCAGAGCTTCTTCATGCGGGGGGCGAGATCGACATCGAGGTAGACAGGGGCGGAGCAGTTCCTGCATGCCGAGGAGGCCGTGGGTGCGTCCGATGCCGCTTTGCTTGAGGCCTCCGTGAGGGGCGGCGCTGACGGCAAAGCCGGAGATCAGGTCGTTGACCAGGACGGTTCCGGCAGCGATGCGGCGGGCGACGGAGGTGGCGTGAGCGGTGCGTTGCCCCAGACACTGGCGGCGAGGCCGAAATTGCTGTCATTGGCGAGCGCGATGGCTTCCTCGTCGGAGCTGAAGGGCATGACGGGGAGAACGGGACCGAAGGTCTCCTCGCGCATCAGGCTCATGGAGTGGTCGAGATCGGTGATGAGGGTGGGCGCGTAAAAGTTGGGGCCGAGGTGAGCGAGGGCTCTCCGCCGGTGTGGACGGTGGCGCCAGAGCGCGGGCTTCTTCGACCTGGTGGGCGACGATCTGGAGTTGGGCGAGCTGATGAGCGGGCCGAGATCGGTATCCGGGAGCGAGCCGTCGCCGACTTTGAGCTTGGAGATTTTATCCAGGCAGCGGGCGAGGAAGCGCGAATAAATGCTGCGGTGGACGTAGCATCGCTCGACGGAGATGCAGGTCTGCCCGGCGTTCATCATGGATCCCCAGACGGCGGCACTGGAGGCGGTGTCAAGGTCGGCGTCGCCGAGGACGACCATGGCGTCTTTGCCGCCGAGTTCGAGGATGACGGGCAGCAGGCGCTCGGCGGCGGCGACGGCGACGCGGCGTCCGGTGGCGACGCTGCCGGTGAAGATCAGCTTATCGATGGGGCTGGCGACCAGAGCCTGGCCGGTGGGGCCGAGTCCGGTGACGACCTGAAAGGGACGCGGGGGGTGGTGAGGCCTTCGGCATCGAGCGCGGCGGCGATGAGGCGCTCGAGTTCGAGGGCGGACTGGGGAGTGAGTTCGCTGGGCTTGAGGACGACGGCGTTGCCGGTGGCGAGGGCGGCAAAGGCATCGGCGGCGGGAATGGAGAGCGGATAGTTCCACGGGGAGATGATGCCGATGACGCCGAGCGGCTCAAAGGAGAGCTGGCCGCGCTTGAAGCGCAGGGCCGGATTGCAGTGCGGGATCGTGCTGGGTGCGCAGGACGGCGGCGGCGTTTTCAGCACAGAAGAGGGCGGCATCGGCGGCGACCATGACATCGTTGAGAAGCGCTTCCTGCAAGGGCTTGCCGGATTCGGCGGTGATGACGCGGGCGAGCGATTCACTCTCATCGCAGAGCAGGTGCGCGAGGCGGCGCAGGACGGCGGCGCGGCGGAGCAAGCGGCAGGCGCGACCACCAGAGCTGCGCCTGACGGGCACGGGCAACGGCGGCGGCGACCTCTTCGGCAGAGGCGACAGGATAGTCGGAGAGCGGCTCACCGGTGGCGGGGTTGGAGGTCGAGAAGCGGTCGTTAGAGCCGGGCTTGCCGACGAGATGAATGCGAGTATCCATCAGCGAAGTTGTACCGCAAGTTGGATGCGAGGGAAGTGGAAAGCTCAAAGGAAATGGAATCGAAGCTCCGGTTGGAACGGCAAAATCGATCGCTGGTTGCAGCGCCTGGAATGCGCAGAAGATGCGAGCCGGGCAGAGATCAGCGCGGTGCTCAGGATGCACCAAGTCCTCAGACAACACGGCAGACGCTGGCAGCCTTAATTCGCTTCAGTACTCGACTTCGACCAGGTAGAGGCCTTCGGCGGGAGCGGTGGGACCGGCGGCGCGGCGGTCGCGGGCTTCCAGGATGGCGAGGGATCTGCCGCAGGGAGCGATGCTTCCCTTGCCGACGAGCAGAAAGGTGCCGACGAGGTTGCGGACCATGTGGTGGAGGAAGCCGCTGCCGCGGACGATGTAGACCAGTTCTTCGGCATGGCGCTCAAAGCGCGACTCGTGGATGGTGCGGACGTTGGTGGTGTGCGGAGATCGCCGGAGGCTTCGGCAAGGCGCAGGGCGCGGTCGGGATCGACGGCGGCAAAGGAGGTGAAGTCGTGCTCGCCGACGACCAGCGCGGCAGCCTGCTGCATGGCTCTCATCGAGCGGATAGGGGTGGTGGGTGACGTAGCGGGCGAGAAACGGCGGAACGATGTCGCCGCGCCAGATGCGGTAGTGGTAGCGCTTGGCGCGGGCGGAGTGGCGGGCGTGGAAGCCTTCGGGCACTTCATCGACGGCGAGGACGCGGATGGCGGCGGGAAGACGGTCGTTGAGCACGATGCGGAAGTTTGCGGCGGGAATGGTGCTGGCGGTTTGAAAGGTTGCGACCTGGGCGAGGGCGTGAACGCCGGCGTCGGTGCGTCCGGAGCCCTGGGGCAGAAGTTTTTCTCCGGTGAGGCTCTCGATGACCCCGGCCAGGGTGCCCTGGATGGTGGGCTTGCCGGGCTGAACCTGCCAGCCGTGGAAGGCGGAGCCGTCATAGGCGAGGGTGAGTTTGAGAGTTGCGGAGGTTCACAGGTTTCAAGGTTGCGAGTTTCCAGGATTCGCAAGTTAAGGATGTTTCGCAAGTTGCGATGTCGGGATCGCGGGCAACGCTGCTCAGATATACTCGAGGTGAAGCGGTGCGAGTCCGCAGGGAAAGTTTCCGCGCGCGGGAACTCTGCGGTGGGCTAACGCGATCAGGCATGAGTACAGAAGAGTATGAGTGCGACGGAAGATACGGTACAGGATAGCGTAGCCCGCCACGATGGCGGTTTCGCATCCGCCGCCGCAGAGACGCGATCTTACTCCGATCTGAGAGACAACGGCATAGCTGGGCGAACGCTGAGCGCGGAATAGCGACTTTTGCAGCGATGCCCGACTTATAACGGAGAAGAGCGAATGTTGGTTTCGCGTTCAGTAGAAGTGTTACAGAGGTGGTTGCTTCGTTATCCATTGTGGCTTTGCTGTCGTCGAGTTTGCCGGCGGAGACGGGGCCGCGGCGCGGACCCGGACAGAGCGCTCCGCAGAGCTAGTACTTCGCAGAATGCGAATGCGCAAGATCGAGTACACGACGCCGTTGCAGCAGGCGGCGCAGCCGAATTCAATTTTGAGCGGATGGAAGCCGTATGTGCCGCACGGATTGCCGCAACCGGTGCTGAAGAACAGCGACCGGCTGCACAGTTTGCTGAAGGACGGCAAGCTGATGCTGTCACTGAACGATGCAGTGGCGCTGGCACTGGAAAACAATTTTGACATTGCGATTGCCCGCTACAACCTGGACATTGCCAACACCGATCTGCTGCTGACCAAGAGTGGCGGCACGGTGCGCGGCGTTTCACGGGACTGCTGGCCGGCACTCCGGGCGGCAATCCGCTGACGAGCTCGAGCACGGTGGGTGCGACGGGCAGCGGAACGGGCGGCACATCGACGGGCACGGGCGGCTCGGCGTCGGGCTCGGGCGGCATTGTGACTTCGACGCAGAACACGGTGGGCTCGCCGATTGACAGCTACGATCCAATACTGTCGGCAACGCTCTCGGGCGATCGCGCGACAACGCCGCTGGAGATCGCTCCGGCGGATTCGGCGTTTTACTACGGGCCGATCAAGGCGATTCGACAGAATACGAACCAATACAACTTCAGCTACACGCAGGGCTGGTCCACGGGAACACTGGCCACGGTGAGTTACAACAATGACCGGCTGTCGAACAACATTCTCGAGTACTGCGCTGGCTTCGAGTTATTACAATCCGGAGCTGGATGGATCGTGGAAGGTGCAGGTGCGGCAACATCTGTTGCAGGGATGGGGAATCGACAACAACCGGCGGGAGATTCTGATTGCGGAAAATGACCGCAAGGTGACCGTGCCAGCTTCAGGGCGCAGGTGATCTCGACGGTGGCGCAGATCCAGAACATCTACTGGGACCTGGTCAACGCCTACGAAGACCTGAAGGTGAAGCAGACGGCGCTGGAGTTTGCGCAACGCACGCTGACCGATAACAAGAAGCAGGTGGAAATAGGATCGCTGGCTCCGATCGAGGTGGTTTCGGCGCAGTCCCCGGTGGCAACGGCGACACAGAACCTGATTACTTCGCGGACCAATCTGCAATATCAGCAGTTGATCACAAAGAACGCGATTGCGAGGAACTTCAACGACCCGCAGTTGACGGCGGCGGCAGTGATTCCGACCGACACGATGGTGCTGAGCAATGAGCCGCATGCCTTCGGCAGAGGAGCTGGTGAATTATGCGATGGCGAATCGTCCGGAGCTGATGGAGAGCGAGCTGAACCTGCGCAACAACGAGATCAACAACAAGGCCGCAAAAAACGGGCTGCTGCCGACTCTGGACCTGGTGGGATATTACGCCAGCGTAGGGCAGGCAAACAATTACGGCGACGCGTTCACGCAGATGGTGAACCGGAACATTCCGGACAAGGGCGCGTAGTCTCGCTGACGGTTCCGCTGCGCAATCGGGCGGCACAGGCAAACCAGATCCGCTCAGAGCTGGAGTACCGGCAGAACCAGTTGAACTTCCAGCAGCAGAAGAACCAGATCAATCTGCAGGTGCGCAACGCGGCATTTGCGCTTGCAACAGGCACGCGCGGGGGTGGATGCGGCTCGCGCGGCCAAGGAATATGCCCTGCAGAACCTGGATGCCGAGCAGAAGAAGTATGAGCTGGGGGCTTCGACCAGCTACCTGGTGCTGCAACAGCAGAGTAACGAGACGCAGGCGGCCTCGAACTACGTGGCGGCGCTCTCGACCTATGAAAAAGCCCGGGTGGCGCTGGATCAGGTTACGGCGACGATTCTGGACAGCAACGGGATCTCGATGGAGGACGCGGTCAGCGGAAGGTGACGCATATGCCGTCGGTTCCAGGGTTGCAGCCGAATACGACGCCCTCGACGGTGACGGTTCAGCCCGCCTCAAAATGATTTGCTAACCTTTTGCAGGGGGCGCGTCTAACACGTGTAACCTCCTGATGAATCATTCAGGCCGGATGGGTTCCTCGAAAGAGGGCCACCGGCCTTAATTTTTTTGCGAGAAACCCACCTCTGCGCTCAACCCCCTCGAAATGATTTGCTAACCTTTTGCCGGGAGGCACGTCTATCACGTGTAACCTCCTGATGAATCATTCAGGCCGGATGGGTACCTCGAAAGAGGGCACACCGGCCTTAATTTTTTGTGGGGGCAAACCCACCTCTGCGCTCAACCCCCTCGAAATGATTTGCTAACCTTTTGCCGGGAGGCTTTTTTTGGGAGAAACCTACCTCTGCGCTCAACCCCTCGAAATGATTTGCTAACCTTTCTCCAGGAGGCGCGTCTATCACGTGTACCTCCTAATGAAACATTCAGGCCGGATGGGTTCCTCGAAAGAGGGCACACTGGCCTTAATTTTTTGGGAGAAGCCCACCTCTGCGCTCAACCCTCTCGAAATGATTTGCTAACCTTTCTCCGGGAGGCACGTCTATCACGTGTAACTCCTGATGAACCATTCAGGCCGATGGGTTCCTCGAAAGAGGGCACACTGGCCTTAATTTTTTGCGGGCGCAAACCCATATTTGCGAACCGGGAGGCGCGTCCATAGCGGCGGGTTTATGCGCGTGGACGACGACCAGCGGTAAACCCCTTTTAAGGCTTCGGCTTAGGGCGTCTGCATCCGCCAAATGGTTTTCCGTTTGGTGAACGTACCCACAAATGAATACAATCGCGACTAGACACTTTCAAGTACTGGAGGCCAGCGTATCCAGAGCTGCGTCGATCACGAGAGCACAAAGAATCTCACGTGGAGAGAGTAATGGTTGATACTGCAGAACAAGCGCTTGCGGAATGCCTAGCCCAGGGAGACGCGGGACACCAATATCATACCGGCTGCCCGCTTTGTCATCACTCTGAGGCGACTGTGTATGTGCGGCGACCAAAAGTGCTTTGGGTGAAATGCCAGTGCGGGCTTATTTACAAGCAGTGGTCGGCAGAAGCGCATGTCGTTACGCCATTTGATCCGGCGACTGCCTACTATTCCACGCGATGGCGCAGAAGAGTTGCCAAGTCTCGCCACCAAATCAGGGATGTGCTCAATTTTGTCGGCAATGGCCCAGTGCTAGATATTGGCTGCTCGTTGGGTTACACGATCCATGCCGCGCAGCAATTGGGACTAAAGGCGCAAGGACTGGAATACGATCCCGACGTGGCGCAGTATTGCCGATCAAAAGGATACGCGGTTGAAACCGGGTCCATGACAGGCCTGCCCTTCGATTCCAATGCCTTTCAAATTGTCGTTATGAAGCATGTATTGGAACATACGCATGAGCCGAGTTCCGCACTACGTGAGGTGTGGCGTGTGCTGAAACCCAATGGTGGCCTGCTGATCGCGGTACCTGACGGCCGCTACGGCAAGGCGGTTCGCGACCCATACAAGTGCAGTTTTTTTGACTACTCTGACCCGGATACCGGACATTGCATCTATTACACTCCCACCACGCTGGCGCGGCTGGTGGTCGATTGTGGCTTTTCCGTGGCTCGCCTGCACCCGCAACTGATACACCGCACAGCTTCCGCTCCCCTGAGGGCGGCACAGATCGTCGCCTCCCCTCTACATTGGCTTGTCGAGAGGCTTCGCGATGCGGCTCGTATCAGGAAAGAATTCTGGCTGGTGGCCGTCAAACATGATACGCCGCAGTCAGCTTGAGACCAGCTGGAGGCCCCATCTTTCGCCCACGCGAAGCTTTTTGATGAATCATTCAGGCCGGATGGGTTCCCCGAAAGAGGGCACACCTGCCTTAGTTTTTTGTGGACGCAAACCTCCGCAAACTCACCGCTACAATTCATCTCTGCAACCTACATCTGCAAACTGCAGCAGATGCGGGGCACCATGCGACGTGGGCACCAGCGCGGGTGCAGAGCGGCGTTTGTAGGATGGGTCGATGCCAGACGAGAGTACGACCGAACGCTTCGTCGCGGAGCGGGCCATCGCAAGGCCGACCATTGAAAGAGCGGGAGCGGGCGGGCGTCAGGCGCTCTCCGTCGCCATGGTGGCCTGCAATGAGGAGGAGAATATCGCCCGGTCGCTGGCCAGCGTGATTGGACTGGCCGATGAGATCAATCTGGTGGACAACGGCTCCACGGATCGCACGCTGGAGATTGCCCGGTCGTTTGGGCCCAAGGTCAGGATTTTCGAGGAGCCGTGGAAGGGGTTTGCCCGGCAGAAGAATTCGGCCATCGACAAGGCTACGGGCAGATGGGTGCTGCTGCTGGATGCCGATGAAGTGGTGTCTCCAGAGCTGGCGGTGGAGATCCAGACGTTGCTGGCCGGAGAGCCGGGATATAACGCCTACCGGACGCCACGGCTGAACCTGATCTTCGGGCGCTGGATACGGCACGGGGGATTCTATCCCGACCGCAAGCTGCGGCTCTTCCGCAAGGGATCGGCGCGGCTGCCGGAAGAGATGGATGTACATGAGACTCCGAAGACCACGGAGGCTACCGGAGAGCTGCAGCACGACCTGCTGCACTATCAATATCCGACGCTGGCTCAATACATTGAGCATATGGACCGGTACAGTTCGGCGAGCGTTCCGGGATTGCTGCGCAAGCAGCGGACGAGCCGCTCGCTGGTAGCATTTGTGGTCAACATCGTGGTGAATCCGGCGGCGACTTTCTTGAAAAACTACGTCTTCCGGCTCGGGATTTCTGGACGGGCGCGAGGGATTGCTCCTGCATCTCTACCACTCGGCGTATGTGAGCTGGAAGTATGCGAAGGCCTGGGAAAAAGAGCGGGAGTAAGCAGGTTTCAAGGTTTCAAAGTTTCAAGGTTTCAAGGTTGGACAAGAACAAGAGCCAAGTCACCAGCAACAGCCAAGTCACAAAAACAAGGTCAACTACCCCACGTTAGCCAACAGATGGCGACATATGGGCACCCACCCTCGTGTTTTCGCTGGGTTTGAAAGTTTCAAGGTTGGACAAGAACTAGAGCAATCCTGGCGCAAGTCACGAGCAAAAGCTAAGTCATAAAAACGAGGTCAAGGACACCACATTTGCCAACTTCAAGGGGCGCTACTCGTGTTTGTCATTTGCGCGGTGTTTTCAATGGTGCCGCGATAGGGTGGGAAGCATCTGAAGAGAGTGAGTTGAGGGTTGCGAGATGGTCGAGAAGAAAGCCGCGGTGAATCCGGTGGAGGAAATACTGCGGGAACGGCGGCCGAGCGCAAACGAACGCCGCTGGGCGGAGACTACTCTGGCGGCGGCCCTGGAGCGGCAGCCGGAGAAGCCGATCGGCGCAGCCACGGGAACGAATCTGGATGAGGACGGGGCGGCGCGGTTCACCACGATCTCGGGACGCCGGTGCGGCGGCTGTACACGCAGGCAGATCTGCCGGAGGACTGGACGCGAGGAAAAGTACCTGGGATATCCGGGCGAGGCGCCTTACACGCGCGGGATTCACGCCACGGGATATCGGGGAAAGCTGTGGACGATGCGGCAGTTCTCGGGATTTGCCTCGCCGGAGGAGACCAACGAACGCTATCTGTATCTGCTGGAGCACGGGGTGGACGGACTTTCGGTGGCCTTCGACCTGCCGACGCTGATGGGGTATGACAGCGATCATGCGTTCAGCGAAGGCGAGGTGGGCAAGTGCGGGGTGGCCATCGATTCGCTGGAGGACATGGAGATTCTGTTCCGCGGAATCGACCTGGAGAAGACCACGGTCTCGATGACGATCAACTCTCCGGCCAGCGTGCTGTGGGCGATGTACCTGGTGGTGGCCGAGAAGCAGGGCGCGGACTGGAAGAAGATCTCCGGGACGCTGCAGAACGACATCCTGAAGGAATACATCGCGCAGAAGGAGTACATCTATCCGCCGGCGGAGTCGATGCGGCTGGTGATTGACACCTTCGAGTTCGGCGCGAGGTACACGCCGCGCTTCAACACGATTTCGATTTCGGGATATCACATCCGCGAGGCGGGCTCGACGGCGCTGCAGGAGCTGGCGTTCACGATCTACGACGGGGTGGAGTACGTGGAGTGGGCGCAGCGGCGCGGGCTGGACGTGGATGAGTTCGCACCGCGGCTGAGCTTCTTTTTCAATTCGCACAACGACTTCTTCGAGGAGATTGCGAAGTTCCGGGCGGCGCGCAAGATATGGTACCGGCTGATGAAGGAGCGCTTTGGGGCGAAGAACGAGCGCAGCTGGCTGATGCGCTTCCATACGCAGACGGCAGGGGTTTCATTGACGGCGCAGCAGCCGATGAACAACATTGCGCGAGTGGCGCTGCAAGGGCTGGCGGCGGTGCTGGGCGGGACGCAGAGCCTGCATACGGACAGCTACGACGAGGCGCTGGCGCTGCCGACGGCGGAGGCGGCGCGGATCGCGCTGCGGACGCAGCAGGTGATTGCCTACGAGAGCGGCGTGGCGAATACGATCGATCCGCTGGCGGGCTCGTACTTTGTGGAACGGCTGACGCTGGACATGGAGAACGGGGCGCTGGCGTACTTCGACAAACTGGATGCGATGGGCGGAATGGTGAAGGCCATCGAGCGCGGCTTTCCGCAGAAGGAGATCGCCGAGGCCAGCTACGAGTTCCAGAGGGCGACCGAGGCGCGGGAGAAGATCACGGTGGGAGTCAACGAGTTTGTGATCGAAGAGGAGTCGCCGACGATTCTCCACATTGGCGAGGGTGTGGGAGAGCGGCAGAAGGCCAAGTTGCGAGCCCTGCGGGCGCGGCGCGACAACGAAAGCGGTGCGGCAGGCGCTGGAGGCACTGAAGGGCGCGGCAGCCATGACGCCGGACGCGGGTTCGGCAGGAGCTGAGGGAAAAATCTCCGAGGCGAACACCATGCCTTACATTCTGGAGGCGGTGCGGGCCTATGCGACGGTGGGAGAGATCTGCGAGGCGCTGCGGGAGGTTTACGGGACTTACGAGGAGGCGTCGATTTACGTAAAGTTTCAAGGTTTCAAGGTTTCAAAGTTCAACGGCCTGCAGCGGCGTTATGCGGGGACCGAAGTTTTCACTGGACATGAGCAGAGTTTTGCGATATTGCAACGATGCACGATAGTATGAGAAGCGAGTATTTCCACGTGTTTTTGGGGACTCGACGCATTCCTATGGCAAACGAAGG
This sequence comes from uncultured Acidobacteriota bacterium, assembly GCA_963779365.1. GTDB lineage: Bacteria > Acidobacteriota > Terriglobia > Terriglobales > Acidobacteriaceae > TOLSYN. The sequence goes on from CAVZYB010000032.1 coordinate 10,816, forward strand.
CATAATTCGCGTACTGGTGGCGAAACCTGGTCTGGATGGACACGACCGGGGCGCCAAAGTAATTGCCCGCGCCTTGCGCGACGCAGGCATGGAAGTCATCTACACAGGACTACGGCAAACGCCGGAGATGGTTGTGAACGCGGCGCTGCAGGAAGACGTGGACGTGATTGGACTGTCCATTCTCTCCGGCGCGCACAACGCGATCGTTCCGCGGGTCGCGGAGCTGATGAAAGAGCAAAAAATGGACGACGTGCTGGTGCTGGTGGGCGGCATCATTCCCGATCAGGACATCCCAGCACTGAAGGCGGTGGGAGTGAAGGGTATTTTCCAGCCCGGCACACCCATGGATGACATTGTTCAGTTCATTCGTGAAAACGTAAAGCCGCGCGGGGTGACCGCGTAAGAGAGGGAGCGCGATGTCTCTCCCCGAGCAGTTAAATAAGCTGGTGCAATCAACGACGGGACCGTCGCCGTGGTTCTGGGAAACATTCCCGGAAGTGTGCGGCGCCGGTTCACGGCGTTACCGGTGGCGCTTCCATGGACAGCGGGAAGGCTTGAACTTCCTGGTGACTCTGGACCGGGAGGGCGAACCGGACAGGCCTCGGCTGGCACTGAATACCTACTGCCGGCCATTTCCCATCGATCACGGCAAGATTGGCGTGTGGTACCCGGAAGGGCGCACGCTGCGCTTTGTTTGCTTTGAGCCGGACCGGATGCAGCCATTCGATTTCGAGGAGATCACGGGGTGGTTTGCGGCCTCCAACGAACGGCTGTATGCCACCACACCTCCGGCGGCGGAGTTCGAAGTGAGCACGGAACTGGAGGCGGGAGTGTACCCGGTGAGCGTGCCGCAATGCTTCCGGGCGGTAGATGAGTTGCTGGCGCCCTCAGCCTATCGGGCAATCGGAAAAAACGACCCGGCATTCGCGATATTTGTATTGTATCCGCAGGCTGGGCTGGTGGAGGTTCTTCCGCAGAACTGGATCACCCAGGTGAACTATGACCTCACCAACCACTGGATCACGCGCGCGGCACGCGACCCGGAGACTTATCGCATCGTGGGCGAGCTGGCGCGGGCTGGAGTGTTTGAGCTGGCGGAGAACGGAAGGGACTTTGTGCGCTGGCTGTGAGAGGCACCGGCAAAGACCGTGAGCTCAACGGCTCTGCCGGAGCCGGTTATGGAATGTGGGCATCTGTCAGACCGTTCTCCTTCGATGCACCCGAGGCCAGGAAACGATAAAAACCGGCCGCCATCCCGTTAGTCTTCTGACTTAGAGCGCCTTCCCCACGAAAAGTTTGTCTGCAATCGTGAGCGGCGAGATTGCCGTGCCGAACGGATGTACGACTGTCGCTGGCATTGCTTGTTGGCCCGGGCTCGGGTAGGCTGGTGCGTTCGCATCTGCCTCTGGGTGAGGAGCTGATGAGCGATTTGAAATCCACTTCCCTCGACAATCAACTGACGACCGCGGTGAAGACGCGATGCGCCGCGCTATCTGCGCAATCTGGAGGCGATGCGGGCGCTGGTGGCCAGGCTGCGCGCGGAAGAGGCGAAGATTCGCGAGGGCGGCGGAGCCAAGGCCATGGAGGCTCAGCACAGCAAGCAGCGGCTGACGGCGCGGGAGCGGATTGGGCTGCTGCTGGACGAGGGAACAGAGCTGTTCGAACTGGGACTGCACGCGGCGCACGGGATGTATGAGGAGTGGGGCGGGGCTCCGGCGGCGGGGGTGGTGACCGGGCTGGGACGGGTGCATGGACGGCTCTTCATGCTGATTGTGAACGATGCCACGGTGAAGGCCGGAGCGTTCTTCCCGATGACGGCAAAGAAGGTGATCCGGGCGCAGAACATCGCGATGGAAAACAGTTTGCCGACGATTTACCTGGTGGACAGCGCCGGGGTGTTTCTGCCGCTGCAGGAAGACGTGTTTCCGGATCAGGACGACTTTGGGCGGGTGTTTCGCAACAACGCGGTGATGTCGGCGAAGGGGATTCCGCAGATCACGGCGATCATGGGAATGTGCGTGGCCGGAGGCGCGTATCTGCCGGTGATGTGCGACCACATTCTGATGACCGAAGGGAGCGGGCTGTTTCTGGCCGGTCCGGCGCTGGTGCAGGCGGCGATTGGGCAGAAGGTGAGCGCGGAAGAGTTGGGCGGAGCCCGGATGCACGCGGAGATCAGCGGCACGGTGGACTTCCGCGAAGCCAACGACGAGGCGTGCATCGCGCGGGTGCGCTCGCTGGTGGAGAAGATGGGAGCGCGCGGCGGAGGCGCCGTTCGACCGCGCGGAGGCGGTGGCTCCGCTCTATGCGGCGGAAGAGATGTACGGAATTTACGAGAGCGATCCGTCGCGGCAATACGACATGCGCGAGATTATCGCGCGGGTGGTGGACGGCTCGCGCTTCGACGAGTACAAGGCGGGGTACGGCGAGACGCTGCTGTGCGGGTATGCGCGCATCGACGGGCACGCGGTGGGGATTGTGGCCAACCAGAAGCTGCACGCGACCCAGATCGATCCTCACAGCGGCGACAAGCGCACGGAGTTCGGCGGGGTGATCTACACGGAGAGCGCGGAGAAGGCGGCGCGCTTCATCATGGACTGCAACCAGGGGCGGATTCCGCTGGTGTTTCTGCACGACGTGAACGGCTTTATGGTGGGGCGCGATGCGGAGTGGAGCGGGATTATTCGCGCCGGGGCAAAGATGGTGAACGCGGTCTCGAACTCGGTGGTGCCGAAGATCACGGTGATCGTGGGCGGCTCGTTTGGCGCGGGACACTATGCGATGTGCGGCAAGGCCTACGATCCGCGATTTGTGTTTGCCTGGCCGACGGCGCGGTACTCGGTGATGAGCGGCGAGTCTGCGGCGAACACGCTGGTGGAGATCAAGCTGAAGCAACTGGAGCGCGAAGGCAAGGCGGTGGACGAGGCGGCGCGCAAGGAGCTGTATGATTCGATTCGAGCGAGCTACACGGAGCAGATGAAGCCGCAGTATGGAGCGGCGCGGCTGTGGATCGACAAGATCATCGATCCGGCAGAGACGCGCGAGGCGCTGGCGTGGGCGCTGGCGGCGGCACGGTGCAATCCGGTGGTGGAGAAATTCAGCGTGGGGATATTGCAGACGTAGAATGAGCACGAAGAAGCTTCGGTCAGTGCAACGATGTATTCTGAAAGATCATGAGCGAGAACGAGGTGAAGATCGTGGAGTGTCCGCGCGATGCGTGGCAGGGATTGGCGCGGCAGATTCCGGCCGAGACCAAGGCGGAATATTTGCGCGCGCTGGTGGGCGCGGGATTCAAGCAGATCGACGCGGTTTCGTTTGTGTCGCCGCGGGCGGTGCCGCAGATGGCCGACAGCGAAGACGTGCTGAAGCGGCTGGACCCGCCGGACGACGTGGAGATCATCGGCATTGTGGTGAACGAGAAAGGCGCGGAGCGGGCGCTGGCCACCGACGCGGTGCGCACGCTGGGCTTTCCCTACTCGATCAGCGAGACGTTCCTCAAGAAGAACCAGAACCAGTCGGCGGAAGAGAACAGCGACGCGCTGGAGGCGGTTTGGCGCAAGGCCGAGGAAGATGGGCTGGCGATGGTGGCCTACGTTTCGATGGCGTTCGGCAATCCTTACGGCGATGTGTGGGACGTGGATGAAGTTTTGCAGGCGGTGCAGAACATTGCCGACCTGGGGATCCAGACGGTTTCGCTGGCGGACACCGTGGGGCTGGCGACGCCGGAGATGGTTGCGGAAATTGTGGGCGCGGTGGTCGAGGAGTTCGATTACATCGAGGTGGGCGCGCATCTGCACGGACGCAAGGAAGATGCGGCGGCGAAGGTTCTGGCCGCCTACGACGCGGGCTGCCGGCGATTTGATTCGGCGCTGGGCGGGCTGGGCGGATGTCCGTTTGCGCAGGATGCGCTGGTGGGAAATGTGCCGACCGAAGTGGTGCTGCGGACGCTGGCAGAACACGGCGCGCAGGTGCCGATCCGCAAGCCGCTGGAGAATGTGCTGCGGATGAACGAGGACATCGCGCTGCGGTTTGCGCGGTAGGAGCGATCGGTTGCAGTAAACCAACTGGTGCAACTCATCCAGCTTGCGATACAATCGCGCCGGACTCATGAAACGAACTCAACACATCACTCTGGGTCTGCTGGCCGGCATGGCGCTGGCGTTTACCTCCGGCTGCAACCGGCAGGCAGAGCGGCGCGATTGCGTGGACTATGTATGGGCGCATTACGAACGACCAAAACTGCCAGTTGGCGGAGGAACAGCGGCGTACTCGGGCTATGGCGGGTCAGTTTCCATACTATCACTACTGTATGGCGGAAGTTCGGGCGGACACATGGGCGATGTGGTCGTCAATGGGAATCCGACGCCAGGGATCGGCAGGTAGTAGCAGCGGCGGATTCTTTGGCGGAATCATGCGCGGCGGATTTGGCGGCACGGGAAGCGCCGGGCACGGCGGCTCAGGAGGCGAATGATGCAGCGGCATACGGACGACGCCTCGGGCGGATTGGAAAGAGAAGGTCGAAAAAGTTGGGCTGGTGTTTCATTCGCTCGACGGCGACGGCGGCAATTACTGGGACGAGTCGGCGTACTACGAGTTCACCGCAGCCGAGGTGGACCGGCTGGAGGCCGCCACGGAAAAGCTGCAGGAGATGTGCCTGGCGGCGGGACAGTTCATCATCGACAACAATCGCTGGAGTGATTTAAAGATTCCGGTAGAGGCGATTGCGCAGATCAAGAAGACCTGGAACGACGAGCCTCCGGCGCTCTATGGACGCTTCGACCTGGCCTACGACGGCAAGCAGATCAAATTGCTGGAGTACAACGCCGACACTCCGACGGCGCTGCTGGAAGCGGCAGTGGTGCAGTGGTACTGGCTGCAGGATTTGTTTCCCGAAGGCCGACCAGTGGAACTCGATCCACGAGAAGCTGATTGCCAAGTGGAAAGACCTGAAGGACTACGTGAACGAACCGGTCTCCTTTGGCTACGTGGAGACCGTGGAAGATGAGTTCACGACGGGATATCTGCGCGATACGGCCGAGCAGGCAGGGATCAAGACCCAGGCGCTGAAGATGGCTGGACATCGGCTTCGACGTCAATACATTTACATTTGTCGATCTTGACGAACCAGCCGATCAAGACGATCTTCAAGCTGTATCCGTGGGAGTGGATTCTGAAGGAGAAGTTCGGAACCGGGCGCTGGACTTTATGGACAAGATGCAGTGGATTGAGCCGATCTGGAAGATGATGTTCAGCAACAAGGGGCTGCTGGCGATTCTGTGGGAGATGTATCCGGGGCATGAGTTGCTGCTGCCGGCGTACTTCGATGGGCCTCGCGAGATGAAAGATTACGTGCGCAAACCGCTGCTGGGGCGCGAAGGAGCGAACGTGCAGGTGATTCGCGACGGAGAGAAAGAGCAATCATATGGGCCGTATGGCGGAGAGGGATTCGTTTATCAGGCGCTGGCGCCGATTCCCTGCTGCGACGGCAACTATCCGGTGCTGGGCTCGTGGATGATCGCCGACCAGGGCGCGGCGGGGATGGGGATTCGCGAGAGCGAGACGATGATTACGAATAATCGCAGCCGGTTTGTGCCACATTTATTCCGGTAGGGAGCGGTCGTCAAGACAATGCAAAATCGATTGCTGGTTGAAAAGCTTGAGACCGCGCGGAAATTTGGGCCGGGTATCTTCGCTGCGCTAGGATGACACTCTCCGGGGGCTATGACTCCGAGGCTGGAGACGCATTTCGAAGGAAATGGATGCGGAGGTGAAAGGGATGTACACGACACTCAAGCTGACATTCGAAGCGAAAATTGCGACTCTGACCCTGAGCCGCGCGGAGAAGCGCAACGCGATCAGTCACCAGTTGATCGATGAGTTTCTGGCGGCACTGCAGGAGGTGGAGCACTCCGCCGGCGCAGGTGCTGATTGTGGCCGCCGAGGGCAAGGCATTCTGCGCCGGGATGGACCTGGAAGACCTGCAGGCGCTGGTGACGCAGACGGCGGAGGAGAACCATCGCCACAGCCAGCGCATCGCGACGCTGTTCCGCTCGCTTTACGATTTCCCGAAGACGACGATTGCGGCGGTGAACGGCGCGGCCATTGCGGGCGGCGCGGGGCTGGCTACGCTGTGCGACTTTACCCTGGCCGTCGACGGCGGCGAGCTTCGGTTATACCGAGGTGCGGATTGGATTTGTGCCGGCGATGGTTTCGGCATTTCTGCTGCGGCAGGTGGGCGAGAAACATGCCCGCGATCTGCTGCTGACGGGACGCATCATCACCGCCGAAGAGGCCTACCGCATGGGGCTGGTGAATGAGGTGGTGGAGCCGGTGGATCTGCAGGCGGGAGCGCGGCGGCTGGCGGAAGCAGTTGCTGGAGAATTCGCCGGCGTCGCTGCGGGCGACCAAGGCGTTGCTGCGGCAGCTACGCCGAGGATGCGCTGGAGCGCGACATTCAGAGCGGCATGGAGGCGAACGCGTCGATGCGCATGAGCGCGGATTTCAAGGAGGGCGTGCGCAGCTTTCTGGAGCGGCGGAAGCCGCAGATGGAGCGAGTAAGAGGCCGGATGCAAGATTGCAGGTAGCTGTGCGCGTTGCATCCCATATACGCTCAGCGGTCCGCGATCCGGCGCTAATGCGGCATGGGCGCGATCGCTGGAGCCATCTGCGCCTTGCGTGATGTAACCTAAGTACATGAGCACAATCTGCGAGACAACGCTACGGGTGCGCTACGCCGAGACCGACCAGATGGCGGTGGTGTATCACTCGAATTACCTCATCTGGTTCGAGGTGGGACGGGTTGAGCTGCTGCGGCAACTGGGCTTCAGCTATCTGGAGATGGAAGCAGGACGGGATGGACCTTCCGGTGGTCGAGGTGCGGTGCCGGTACAAGCATCCGGCGCGCTATGACGACGAGATTACGATTCGCACCTGGCTGGCGCAGATGCGGACTTCGTTGCTGCGCTTTCAGTACGAGGTGGTGCGCAAGTCCGACGGGCGGCTGCTGGCCGAGGGCGAGAGCGTACACGTGGTGGTGGGACGCGACATGAAGCGCACTCATCTGACGGAGAAATACCGGGACGCACTCTGCACGACGGCCGCGAGTCGCACAGTCGTGCGGCGGAGCCAGGCGCGCAAGCGAATGCAATTCAAAAGGGGAATCGATGGCTGCACTGCACTTGAATGGAAACGATCTGGCGCTGGAAAGCTTTGAGCAGGTGGTGCTGCACCGGCAGCCCGTACTGCTGGAGCCGGATGCGCGGGAGCGGGTTGCGCGGGCACGCGAGGTGGTGGATGCGCTGGTGGCAGGCGATCGGCGTGGCCTACGCGATTACGACCGGCGTGGGACATCTGGCCGACGTGCGCATCTCCGCCGACCAGGCGCGCGAGTTGCAGATCAATCTGGTGCGCTCGCACGCGGTGGGCGTGGGCGAACCGCTGAGCGAAGCGGAGTCGCGGGCGATGATGCTGCTGCGCGCCAACTCGCTGGCCAAGGGCTGAGCGGCGTGCGCGCGGTGGTGATCGACACGCTTTGCAACATGCTGAACCGCGGCGTGCATCCGGTGATTCCGTCGCAGGGATCGGTGGGCGCCTCCGGCGATCTGGCGCCGCTGGCGCATCTGGCGCTGGTGCTGATCGGCGAGGGCGAAGCGTGGTATCGAGGGACGCCGCATGAGCGGCGGCGAGGCGATGAAGGCGGCGCAGATTGCGACCATCCGGCTGGAGGCGAAGGAAGCGATTTCGCTGATCAACGGAACCCAGGCGATGCTGGCCGTGGGATCGCTGGCGCTGCTGGAGGCGCGGACCCTGGCGGCGACGGCCGATGTGCTGTCGGCGATTTCGCTGGACGCGCTGCAGGGCACCGACGTGGCCTTCGACGAGCGGATTCATCAGGCGCGCCCCCATGCCGGGCAGACGCTGGTGGCGAAACATCTGCGCACGATGCTGGAAGGCTCGGTGCTGCGCGAGCGGCATCGCGACTGCAAGCGGGTGCAGGACGCCTACTCGATGCGCTGCATTCCACAGGTGCACGGGGCGGTGCGCGATGTGCTGGACTATGCGCGGCAGGTGTTTGAAACCGAGATGAACTCGGCGGTGGACAATCCGCTGGTGTTCGTCAAAGCGCGCGCCAAGGGAGCTCGGAACCGCACGCGAAGCGATGCCGGCAACGAAGCGGCGGAGGGCGAGGTGATCTCGGGAGGAAACTTTCACGGACAGCCGATTGCGTTCGCCCTCGACTTTCTGGCGATCTCCATCTCGGCGCTGGCGGGCATCAGCGAGCGGCGCATTGAGCGGATGGTGAATCCGGCGCTGAGCGAAGGGCTGCCGGCGTTTCTGGCGACGGGCGCGGGACTGAACTCCGGCTTCATGATGCCGCAGGTGACGGCGGCGGCCCTGGTGAGCGAGAACAAGGTGCTGGGACATCCGGCATCGGTCGATTCGATCACGACCAGCGGGAACAAGGAAGATTACGTTTCGATGGGAATGACGGCGGCGCTGAAGTTGAAGCGCGTGATCCAGAATGTGCGCCACGTGCTGGCCATCGAGGCACTGGCGGCGGCGCAGGCGGTGGATCTGCTGGCTCCGCTGAAGCCGGGAAAGCGGGCGCAACAGGCGCTGCGGGAGATTCGCGCGGTATCGCCGATGGTGACCCAGGACCGCTCGCTGGCACCGGATATTGCGAAGGTCGCCGAGGTGATCCGGCAGGGAAAGCTGGCGGTGGTGTTGCGCTGAGGCCCAGATGGCCGGTGAGCGCAATTTCTACCGGATTCGGGAGCTTTGGCGGAGATAAGTATGGATTTCGAAAGGAAGAATCCACAGACGCGATGCAAGTTGCTGAATTGAAGAGAGTTGTTCTGTGCGCTTTTGGCCGGTGGATTGCACTTACAACAATGTTCTTTAACGCGTCGATCCCTGAAACCAGATTTGTTGAGGCAGGGAGCGATGTGTGTGACCTGGAGCTGGATCGATTCTGTTCCCGCGAAAGCGCCGGCGTCACTTGAAATCTTTGTGCACATATGCCTTAGTCAGGGAATAGTCTGCACAGGGCCAGCCAATTCGGCTGGCTCGTTTTTTGGTGGACATCCGAATTTTCTACGTCATTTTGTAAGTGCGAACCTGATTGGTAAACACTGCATGCGCGTCCAGAGTACAAGCTCTGTCGCTGATTTTCTTCGGTTATCGTTCGGATATTGACCGCTTGCGATGGGATATTGCAGAGGATTGCCTGAGATTAGTTGTTGACATTGCCACCGGAAACCAGCACATTACATTGTCACTGGTTTACCAGTCGATGTTTATCGACTGGATACGGTGACGGGAGTTTGCCCCCGCTCTGGCGGCTCCGTACAATTCGCATGGCTACGACTCTAGCACCCGTGGATTCACGGGAAGTGGTTCGTTGCGACGAGTGTCAACTGGTCCAATTCCGGACATCCAACAATATTTGCCGTCGATGCAAGACTCCTCTGGACGCGGTTCCGGAGGTGGTCGCCGTGCATACTCCGGCGGCGGTGACGCACAGCGTGCAGACGATGCCCTCGCAGTCAACTGCCGGTGGCGGCTGCGATCCGGTCTCTGCGGATGCGGGCGGGGCTGAGCCAGCGGCAACTGGCGCTGCGCATGAGCGTGCCTCGCACCTATGTTTCGAAGATTGAAAACGAGAAGGCCTGCCCGACGCTGGGTTCGCTGGAGCGGCTTGGCCGGAGCACTGCGGGTTCGGGTCTGCGACCTGTTGACGACCGGACGCACCACCGAAGACGACATCCGCGAACTGTCGCAGGACGAGTTTATCTCCGAGCTGATGCCCTATATGCGCAAGCTGAATGGAATGCAGTGGACGAGCGTACTGAACCAGGTGCGCGAGCTGACGGCGATGCCCCGGCGCTCCGCCTGAAGCGGTTGGTGAGCCCACTCTGGCGAGGCGGCCAGAGCGGGCGCTTGTGTGCGCGGCGGAAGGCGGCTTGGGCCGATGGATAACTCCGCGACGGCGGGACGCATTCCTATGTGGGTACAGCCGTCGACGGGGTGGGAACATCATGAAGAGACGCGGACGCGAACGTCTCCCGCTGCGCGAACCCGCAATGCGAACAGGAGTTCAAGCGTCTGGGCGAGGGCAAGTTGTTTGTGAGGCCGGCCGGAAAGAATGACAGCGGAGTGACCCAGAAGGCGCTTTGGCTGTGTCCGGCCTGTGCGCGAGCAATTCGATTTGCGCTATGACCGGCGCCAGCAGGAATACCATCTGGTTCGCGCCACCGCACGGGTGGCCTAGGCCCAGGCAAGACATTCCATCCATTGCAAGATGCCGAACCGTGTGCTAGCTTCAAACTACTCGTTTTTGAGGGAATGCTTTGCACACCACCGTCCCTGCCGGGCTGACTCGCAAGCAAGCAGAACTATTCGCCAAGCTCGATCCAGAACGGCTACCACAACACATCGCAGTAATCATGGACGGCAACGGGCGCTGGGCCCGCCGCCGCCATCTGCCTCGCATTGCAGGGCATAAGCAAGGGGTCGACGGCGGTGCGCGACGTGATCACGCTGGGCTCGAACATCAATCTGCGGGCGATGACGCTGTATGCGTTTTCCGCCGAGAACTGGAAGCGTCCGAAGACCGAGACCAGCTTCCTGATGGCGTTGCTGCGGACCTACCTGAAGCAGGAAGTTCCGCTGATGAACGAGCACAATATCCGGCTTCGCTACATTGGGCGCATTCACGAACTGCCGCCCGCGGTGCAGGAGCGGATGGCCTGGGCGACGGAACAGACCTCGAAGAACACCGGCATGATCATGACCCTGGCGCTGAACTATGGAGCGCGGGCGGAGCTGATCGACGCCTTCCGGGCGATTGTGCAGGCAGCGGCCAACAACGGCGGACTGGCCGACCTGAAGATCGACGAAGAGCTGGTTTCACGCCACATGTACGCCGCCGACCTGCCGGACCCGGATCTGGTGATCCGTACCAGCGGCGAGATGCGGCTCTCGAACTTCCTGCTGTGGCAGTTGGCCTACACGGAGATTTACGTGACCCCGACGCTGTGGCCGGACTTCGACGGCAATCATCTGCTGGAGGCCCTGGCGGACTTCCAGAAACGCGAGCGCCGCTATGGCAACGTGGGCGCCGCAGTTTAACGATTCCGTCTCCGAGCCGAATTGCGTCCCAAGTGTAAAGAATCGTTTCAGACAGGGTGAATTTCCTTTCCTGCTTTGCTTCCTGAGCACATCAGAAGGTACCCTGCTGGTATCGACATGAAACGTATTCTTACCGCCGCCGATCCTGATTCCCCTGGTGCTGCTGGCCGTCTTCCGCGCGCCGCTCTGGCTATTTCTGCTGATTACCGTGGTGGTGGCGCTGGCGGCGGTGTTTGAATATCTGGGCATTGCGGCCGGCTACGGCTTTGAACCATTCCGGCTGCTGACCTACCTCTACACCGCCGCGCTCTTTGTGGTCTATTTACTACGCGCAGGGGTTTGGCGGCGGCAGCGCTGCTGGCGGGAATTCTGCTGCTCTTCCTGTTTGCGCCCTTTCTGCTGATGATCGCGGCCATGGGGCGGGAGGATCTGAAGGCCGCGCTGCCGGGGGCGGCGATGAGCTACCTGGCGCTTCCCTACATTGGGCTGCCGCTGCTGCTGATGGCGATGCTGCGCGACTCGATGCGGGGATGGGTTTACGTGCTGTTTACGTTTTTTGCCGTGTGGGTGGGAGACACCGCCGCGATGTACGTGGGAAAGAGCATGGGACGGCACAAACTGGCGCCGCGGATCAGTCCCGGCAAGACGATTGAGGGCACGGTGGCTTCGCTGGTCTTTTCGGTGGGCGTCTGCTGCCTGTTCGCCCACTTTGTGCCGGAGATTGCGGCGGCCCTGGGCAGGGCGCATCTGCTGGCCGATCCGCAGGAGTCGCTGCTGATCGACGCTCCGCCTTATGGCGCGGGCGCCGCTCTGGCTGGCGGCGCTGCTGGCGGCGGTCATCAACGTGGCGGCGCAGGTAGGGGATTTGCTGGAGTCGGCGCTGAAGCGCGGCGCGGGGGTGAAGGACTCAGGCAATCTGCTGCCGGGCCATGGGGGAATTCTGGACCGGATCGATGCGCTGCTGCTGGCGCTGCCGGTGGCGTTTGTTCTGTTTCTGGCTTTTGGACAGAAATTCGTGCAAGGGTAGGCGGGCAGGGTTAAACTGGTTGTATATCGTGATGAAACGAATCGCAATTTTGGGCTCGACCGGCTCGATTGGTTGCAGCACCCTCAAAATCGTTGAAAGTTATCCGGACCGCTTTGCGGTTGCGACCTTGGCTGCGGGCTCGAATCTGGAACTCGCCTTTGAGCAGACGCTGCGCTGGCGTCCCAAGCTGCTCTCGGTAGCTCACGAGGCATGCGGCGGAGGCTCTGCGGAAGCGGCTGCGCGACGCCGGGGTGAGCGAGACCGAGGTGGTGTGGGGCACGGCTGGAACCGTGGCCGTGGCGACCCACCCGGAAGTCGATTTCGTGGTCAGCGCAATTGTCGGCGTTGCCGGGCTGGAAGCCACCTACGAGGCCGTGAAGGCGGGCAAAGAAATTGGGCTGGCCAACAAGGAATGCCTGGTGGCCGCCGGCGAGTTGATCACGGCCGAGGCGCGGCGCCAAGGGCAAGCCGCTGCTGCCGATCGACAGCGAGCACAACGCGGTACACCAGTGCCTGCGCGGCGGGCGGATGGATGAGGTCGAGCGGGTATGGCTGACCGCCTCGGGCGGCCCATTCCTGAACACTCCGCGCGAAGAGTTTGCCGAGCATCACGGTTGCCGAGGCACTGAACCATCCGACCTGGAAGATGGGGCGGCGCATCACCATCGATTCGGCAACGCTGATGAACAAGGGTTTTGAGGTGATCGAGGCCGTGCGGCTGTTCAACACGCCGCCCTCGCGAGTCAAGGTGGTGGTGCATCCGCAGAGCACCGTGCACAGCATGGTGGAGTTTGTGGACGGCAGCATTCTGGCGCAGGTGAGCGTGACCGACATGCGGCTGCCGATTCTGTACGCGCTGACCTGGCCGGAGCGGATCGCAAGCGATTTGCGCTTTGACGTGCTGTCGCTGAAGCATCTGGATTTCTAGCCCGCCGGACCTGGATAAGTTCCCCTGTTTGCGGCTGGCTTATGAGGCGGTGGAGGCGGGCGGAGCCAAAACCGTGGCCCTGAATGCGGCAGATGAAGTGGCGGTGGCGGCTTTTCTGGAGGGCAAAATTCCCTTTCTTAGGCATTCCCGCTACGATTCAGGCGGTTTTGAATGAAACGCCAGCCCACAAACCGGAATCTATATCTGAGGTTCTTGAAATGGATTGTGAAGCGCGCGAGCTGGCGCGACGATTGCTGCATGCAGGTGCGAGTGGTTCGCGAGTGGCAGCTACGAAATAAGAACTGTGGTACTGGAGAGAATATATCCCGTTTATGATTAACGCTTTTTACACTCTGGTCGGTGCGGTTCTCGTGCTGGGAGTAATGATTCTGGTGCACGAGTTCGGCCACTTTGCCGCGGCCAAATTGCTGGGCGTGCGCGTGGAAGTTTTCTCCATCGGCTTTGGCAAACGTCTGTTCGGCTTCCGGCGCGGAGATACCGACTACCGCATCTCCGCCCTGCCGCTGGGCGGCTACGTGAAGATGACCGGAGTCAACGCGGTCGAGATGCCGGAGGAGCGACCCGGAAGGCGCGGCTGGCGACGACGAAGGCGAGTTTCTGAGGCATCCGCGCTGGCAAAGGCTGATCATTGCCGTGGCCGGTCCGGTGGCAAACATGGTTTTGGCGGTGGTGCTGCTGACCGTGGTGTTTGCGGTGCATCATGAGATTCCCTATGGGATGTATCGAGCCGGCAGTTGTGGGCTGGTGCGTGCCCGGGTATCCGGCAGAGCAGGCCGGATTGAAAGAGGGCGATCAGATTCTGCAGATCGGCGACACGCAGAATCCCACCTGGCAGGATGTGCACAACAAGATTCTGATCAGCCCGAACCAGCCTCTGGCCATGCGGGTGAAGCGCGGCAACCAGGTGCTGCCGATCACCCTGGTTCCGAAAGCTGACGGCAAGCAGCAGACCGGCGAGGCTGGCTGGCTGCCGCGGCAGCCATTTCTGGTAACCGCGCTGGAGCCGGATATGCCTGGCGTGCGAGCCGGATTGCAGGTCGGCGACGAAATCCTCGCCGTGGACGGAACTCCGATCCGTGCCACCGGGGCCATGCAGGCTTACCTGCAGACCACGAAAGACAAGCCGGTACACCTTGAGGTTCTGCGCCACAACCAACCGGTTTCGCTGACCGATCACGCCGAAGCTGACTCCGGCGGATGCGCAGACGCGAGAGCTATCGCATCGGCTTTGTCTCCGAGCCCACGCAGGTGGAAAAACTGCCGGTGCTCGGATGCCTTGAGCCGCTCGGTGGACGAATGCAAGAAAGCTCTCCGGACTGATCTTTGAGCTGATGGGGCGGATGGCCGAGCGCAAGGTTTCGATGAAGCAGATGTCGGGGCCGATTGAGATCGTCCGGGTCTCCGGCGAGATGGTGCACCATCGCAGCGTCAATGACCTGATGGACTTCATGGCGATGATCAGCTTGCAACTCGGGCTGTTCAATCTGCTGCCGATCCCCATCCTGGACGGTGGACTGATTGCCATGCTGCTGGTGGAATCCGTGATGCGGCGCGACATCAATGAAGGCATCAAAATCCGGCTCTATCAGGCGGCGTTCGTTTGCCTGGTGCTGTTTGCGGGCATGGTGATCTTCAACGATGTGGTGAAAATGCTGCCCGGCCAATAGTGCGAGCAGAAAAGCTCGGCAAGGGCGCCTGCGGGCGCCCTTTTCCAACCCTTCCCGGGATTCCGATGCGGAGTGCTGATAAACTGAAGAGAAGAGCTCTCCATGGCAATCATCAAACGCAGAAAAAGTTACACAGCAAAAATTGGAAACATACGGGTGGGCGGCGACGCGCCAATCATGGTGCAGTCGATGACCAACACGGATACGGCGGACGTGGCCTCGACCGTGAAGCAGGTGGCGGCCCTGGCTCGCGCGGGCTCCGAGGTCGTACGGGTCACGGTGAACAACGACTCAGCCGCCGCCGCGGTTCGGCCCATTGTGGAAGAGCTTGCAGCGATGGGTGTGCATGTGCCCATCGTGGGCGACTTCCACTACAACGGACATCTTCTGCTCAAGAAGTTTCCGGAGTGTGCGCGAGCGCTGGCCAAGTACCGGATCAATCCCGGAAACGTCTCGATTGGAAAAAAGAACGACGACAATTTCCGCACCATGATTGAGTGCGCGATTGAGAATGACAAACCGGTGCGCATCGGCGTGAACTGGGGCTCGCTGGACCAGCAGTTGCTGGCGCGCATGATGGATGAAAATGCGAAATCCGCCACCCCGAAGGAAGCTCGCGACGTGATGATCGAGGCGATGATCACCAGCGCGCTGCACTCGGCGGAGCTGGCGGAGAGCTATGGGCTGCCGGGCGATCACATTCTGCTGAGTGCGAAGGTGAGCGGCGTGCAGGACCTGGTGGACGTGTATCGCGACCTGGCGGCGCGCTGTGAATATCCTCTGCACCTGGGGTTGACCGAAGCGGGCATGGGCGCCAAGGGAATTGTCAGCAGCACGGCCGGGCTCTCCATTCTGTTGCAGGAAGGCATCGGCGATACCATCCGCGTCTCGCTGACGCCGGCGCCGGGAGGCGACCGCACGGAAGAGGTGCAGGTGGCGCAGCAGGTGCTGCAGTCGCTGGGGATTCGCAGCTTTTTGCCGCAGGTTACGGCCTGCCCCGGCTGCGGACGCACCACCTCGACGTACTTCCAGGAGTTGGCGCAGCAGATTCAGTTCTATGTGCGCGAGCAGATGCCGGCGTGGCGCAAAGAGTTCGACGGTGTGGAAGAGTTGAAGCTGGCGGTGATGGGCTGCATCGTCAACGGACCGGGCGAATCCAAGCACGCTAACATCGGGATTTCACTGCCCGGCACATTCGAAGATCCGAAGGCTCCGGTGTTTATCGACGGACGCCTGGCGACCACGCTGAAAGGCGATCACATCGTCGAGGAATTCAAGCAGATTCTGAACCAGTACGTGGAGACCCGGTACGCGAAAAAGGCGGAGCCTGCCAAGGTTTGACGCCGGTGCGGGAGCAGAAAACGCGGGCTTGATGGCCCGCGTTTTCATTGGCCGGAATCCGCGGGGCTTTCACTCTATCCTCTTACGGCGATGGACATGAGTCCGAAGGCCGCGGCAAACCACACGACAAAGGCGGCGATGTTCATGGCGATGCGAATCGGTACGCTGTCGATAATCCAGTTGTATTTGGCTTCCATCTCTTTTCCCTCCTGCGCGGGTTGATTGGTGGCGCATGGGAACGGATACGGCGGCACATCGTCGGCGGTTCCGCAGAAATAAGAAATTTATCGCGGGAAATTACCAGCTAAAAGTAAGTGGAGTAAAAGCGGCTACAGGGCTGGTTTATCCGCTATCCCTGCGAACCCACATTTGCTAACTGCGGCAAATGTCATCGCGCACCTTCAAAAGGTAAGTAACGACGACGATCCAGAAGACCGGGGTATCGTAGGAAGCGCTCGTCCGATAGCAGGCACCGACCGAAAACGCACTGGCGGGCTGGTTCTTGAGGCGCTCCAGAGACTCGGGAATTTGCGCCAGATCGATGGCGGTGAAGGCGACTGAGTTGCTCACTCTTTTCGAGGAGAGTCCGGCGCGCGGATTCAACCGGTTGTTGGCCGCCATCTCACAGGCCTGCCGGCGCAGTTCGGGGGCGGCCACTCGATTTAACATGGGCATGCCCGCCTTGCGCCGCATCCGGTTCAGGTTGGAGGACACCTGCGCTTCCGCCTCATCCACGCTTGCCTCGGGAAGACGCCGGGCAAAATCCTGGGTAACGAAGATTCCTTCCGGAGTGCGGACGACGCCGACACCGATGGTGGTAAATTGCCCGTCGAGAATATTGGCGCGATGGCCGGGCGAGTGCATGAGTGCCGTGTGAGCGCGCGGTGCGTCGGCGGCAAAAGCCACGTTCTCCCCACTGACATCAAAGCGCAGCGCGGTCTCGCCGAGGCGGAGCGAGAGTTGGGGCTCGCCCGGACATTGATGCTCCACCATGTCAGCGGCGGCCATGCGCTGGCTGTGCTTGCGCGCCGCCTGCACCAAGCGGTCGTCGACGACCAGCGTGGCGAGGCCGCGCGACTGGCGCTCGCGGTTCACCAGGCGGACGATCTCCTGCTCGGCGTCTGGAGCGATCGCGGCAGCGCTTTGCGCAACGCAGAGGGTGGCGAATAACAACAGGGGCAGGAGGAAACGCAGGGTGCGCACGGATAACCTTCCACAATCCAAAATGGCTAACAAAGTCCAAGAAACTCGGAGCCGAAATGATCTCATGTTCATGCTACATCCAAGTTAAGTTGACTAGCGCAGTGCGTTGGAAATGCGTACAGAATCAAAAGCTACAAAAGATCCTGGACTCCGCAAGCCGCAAAGAAGCGTCTCTTCTGCTAAGGACGACAGCGTAGAAATGTGTCGCGAATCAGCAGTACACTAGCTGCAACCGCTCGTGGAGCCACAGGACTGGCAACGGTAGCAGGAGCCGTTGCGGGTCATAATGGCGCCGCACAGAGCGCAACTGGGAGCGTCGCCCATATCCACTACCTCGCTCAGAGCATCCGAGAGGTGTCCGCTCTTTGCCCTGCGGGGTGCCTGACTCATACAGCGAGGGCTGAGCGCTCACCGCCGCGATGGAAGCCGCCGCCGATGCCCCCGCCCGGTCCGCACGCGAGCGCGGACGCAGATCGTCGAACAGGCTCTGCTGCTCTCCGGTCAGGAAGCGCAGGTCCAGCCAGCGGAAGATGTAATCCATGATCGAGTTCGCGTAGCCGAGCTCCTGATTCTGGGTCCAGCCGCTGGGTTCAAAGCGGGTGTGGGCAAACTTGTTGACCAGCAGGCGCAACGGAACTCCATGCTGCAGAGCGATGGAGACGGCGCAGGCAAAGCTGTCCATCAAGCCGCCGACGGTCGAGCCTTCCTTGGCCATGGTGATGAAGAGTTCACCGGGCATTCCGTTCTTGTAGAGGCCCACCGTCAGGTAGCCCTCGTGCGAACCCACCTTGAACTTGTGGGTGACCGAGAAGCGCTCATCCGGCAGCTTGTGACGGTGTGCGATGGGCGGCCCTTCCAGATCATCTTCCTCTTCGATCACCACCGGAGCCTGCTTGGCCGCGTCCTGCTTGGTGGTAAGGACCTGGTTCTGCTTGGAGCCGTCGCGATAGATGGCCACCGCCTTGATTCCCTGCTTCCAGGCTTCCACGTAGGCGTTGGCAATCTCCTCGATGGTGGCCTCGTTCGGCATATTGATCGTCTTGCTGATGGCGCCCGAGATGAACGGCTGCACCGCTGCCATCATCTTCAGGTGGCCCATGGGATGAATACTGCGCGTGCCCTGGGCTGGTTTGAATGCGCAATCAAACACCGCCAGGTGCTCCGGCTTGAGCTGGGGCGCGCCCTCGATTGTTGCGTTCTGGTCGATGTAGCTGACAATCGCGTCGGCCTGCTCCGGGGTGTAGCCGAGTTTGAACAGCGCCTCCGGAACCGTGTTGTTGACGATCTTCATCATGCCGCCGCCAACCAGCTTCTTGAATTTCACCAGCGCCAGATCGGGCTCCACGCCGGTGGTATCGCAATCCATCATGAAGCCGATGGTGCCGGTGGGTGCCAGCACGGTGACCTGGGCGTTGCGGTAGCCGAACTTTTCGCCATGAGCCAGAGCTTCGTCCCATGCCTGCTGCGAGGCTTCCAGCAACGATGCCGGCACGTTGGCCCGGCTGATCTTGGCCACCGAGGCGCGATGCATGCGGATCACTTCCAGGAATGGCTCGCGATTGATGAAGTACCCCGGGCAGGCTCCGTCGGTGTGCTCCACCCGCGCCGTCAACTCGGTCGCCGAGGCCAGCGTGGGACAGAGTTCGGCGATGCGCGAGGACTGCAGATACGCCTGTCCGCACATGATCGCCGTCAGACAGGCAGCGTAATCGCGACCCGCATCCGAGTCATAGGGCAGTCCGGTGGCCATCAGCAGTGCGCCCAGGTTGGCGTAGCCCAGGCCCAGCGGCCGATAGTCGTGCGAGTTGCGGGAGATGGCCTCGGTTGGGTATCCGGAGTGATCGACCAGAATCTCCTGCGCGGTAATCAGAATCTCGACGGCGTGCTTGTACGACTCCACGTCGAAGACGCCGTTGTGAGCAAACTTCATCAGGTTCAGGGACGACAGGTTGCACGCCGAATCATCCAGGAACATGTACTCCGAGCACGGGTTCGAGGCATTGATGCGCGCCGAGTTCTTGGCCGTGTGCCAGCGGTTGATGGTGGTGTCGTACTGCATTCCCGGATCGCCGCACTCCCAGGTCGCCTTGGCGATCTTGTTCAGCAGATCGCGCGCCTTGAAGGTCTCGACCGGAGTGTGTTCGCGCACGGTGCGGGTGGTGAACTCCTTGTCGTCGACCACCGCCTGCATGAATTCATCGGTGACGCGGATGGAGTTGTTGGCATTCTGGAAGAAGATCGAACTGTAGGCCTCGGAATCCGGTCCGCTGGCTTCGTATCCTGCGGCCGCCAGGGTAAACGCCTTGGCCTCTTCCTTCTGCTTGCACTCGATGAACTGCACGATGTCGGGATGGTCGATATTGAGAATCACCATCTTGGCGGCGCGACGGGTCTTGCCGCCCGACTTGATGACTCCGGCAAAGGCGTCGAAGCCCTTCATAAAGCTCAGCGGTCCGGAGGCATGACCACCGCCCGAGAGAATCTCCATGGAGCCGCGCAGCGGAGACAGATTGGTCCCCGTGCCGGAGCCCCACTTGAACAGCATGCCCTCGGTCTTGGCCAGGGTCAGAATCGAGTCCAGCGAATCCTGCACGCTGTTGATGAAGCACGCCGAGCACTGCGGATAGCTGTATCCGGTCACGCCGAATTCAATGCGCTTCGACTGCGGATTCCAGTGCCAGTTCCGCGCGTCGGAGTTGGGCTCGCTGCGATCGCAGCCGACGTTGAACCATACCGGCGAATTGAACGCCGCATACTGATTGAGCAGCATGTGCACCAGCTCGTCGTGGAAGATGGCGGCGTCTTCCGCGCTGCGGAAGTAGCCGTCCTTGAAGCCCCAGTCGCGAATCGTTTCCGCAACCCGTGAGACCAGTTGACGGATGCCGGTCTTCGCGCTGCGGCGTGCCAAGCTGCCCGTGCAGATATTTGCTGGCGACAATGTTGGTCGCCGTCATCGACCAGTCCTGGGGAACCTCAACGTCCTTCTGCTCGAAGATTACGTTGCCTTTGCTGTCGATAATCGCCGCGGTGCGGCGCTCCCACGTCAGCTTGTCATAGGGAGATACGCCAGGCTCGGTAAAGTGCCGGGTGAAGGCCAGTCCCTGGGCCTGGCGGGTCTTCTGCTGCGCGGAGGCCGGGCGCATCCCGGCGGCGTCGGGGGAAGACGCGGAGGCCGGGCTAGCGGCGGAGGTTTTTTCGGTTACTTCGGCCATCGTTGATAACTCCTTCGAACTTGTTGCCTTGCAAGCGCAGGGGAGAAACAGCCTCACCCGCGTTGATGATTGTGCCGGGGAACTAGGGACAAGCATGGTCCCGGCGAATCGCAAAGAACTGGCGACTCACTCTGGTCCGCACCCGGCGGTATCGAGTTCCGTGAGCAATCCTGCGTGGAAAGTGCTTCGGAACGAATCGTAAGAGAGATAGAACTTCCGGCACACCGTCATTCGCAATGGCGGAGACCTAGCTGCTTTTAGCGTTCAGGCCGACGCCAGGCGCGGGCAGGAACGGATGAAACCGAACCCTGGTCAGACCTCAATGGCACGAAGACCAAGGATCAACCAACAAGTACAGGATTGCGAAAGTAGCTCATTATGTTGTACCAGTCAAGACGCTACCGCAATATCTTGTATTTTAATTCAAATTTACGCCTATGCGAAGCCCTGCCTTTGGATTATTCCGGAAGTCTGACCACAGCTCCCATCCGCCCGTACCGGCTAAACCGAAGCTGCAGAAGCATTTCCCTCTTTCCGGTGCGAGAATCGAGGAATAGGACGGCGAGGAACTTTTCCTCACCCTGTCCTTGCACCAGAGTGTCGGCTGGTAGAGCCGAGACTAGAACGACTGGCCGGACAGGTCAATTGCCCAAAAGCGGTGCACTGTGGAAAAGATGTCTACCACTCTGAGAGCAAAGCGGATAGGGTGAAAATTGCGAGTTCTTACGCACAGGGCGGAGAAGCTTAGCATCCGATTCAGCTTCCCGTATATCCAAACGGTAGAATGCTGGCAATGACGCGAAACCACATCCTCAAGCCGATTGTCTGGATCGCCTGCCTCACTCCGCTGGCGTTGCTCGTCATTGGAATCTTCGCGGGAACCCTGGGCGCGAACCCGGTGGAGCGGATCACGCACCGCACCGGGTTGACCACCCTGATTTTGCTGCTCGCCGGGCTTGCGATCACTCCCCTGCGGCGGTGGAGCGGGGTACTCTGGCTCATCCAATACCGCCGCCTGATCGGTCTGTTCGCCTTCTTTTACGGCTGTTTGCACCTGCTCACCTATCTCTGGCTGGACCAGAACTTCAACGTCCGCTCCATGGCTCATGATGTAGCCAAGCGCCCTTTCATCACCATGGGAGCGCTGGCGTGGATTCTGCTGCTCCCCTTGGCCCTCACCTCCACCCAGAAATCGATCCGCGCCCTGGGAAAGAACTGGCGGCGTCTCCATCGCCTGGTTTATGCGGCGGCGGCGGCCGGCGCCATCCACTTTTACTGGCTGGTCAAGCGCGACGAGCGTGAACCTCTGCTCTACATTGCGATTCTCACTGCCCTGCTTGGCTGGCGGGTCGCCATCTGGCTGGCCAAAACGCAGGAGTCGGCCGAAGTCGAGAAATCGCCGAAGGCCGTCGGCGCTGAATTAGCCACTGATTCCCGAACAGCAGCTACCGCCCAGTTCGCATCTAATCGGCGGAGTTCGTGCTGTGGAGTTGCGATGGCCCTGATATGTGAAAGCTGCGGAGTGCAGAATCCCACTACCAACCGATTTTGCGGACAATGTGGGATAAAGCTGGAGCAAACCGCGATTGCCCCGGAAGAGTTCTGGCGAGAGTCCCGCACCGAAAATCATGCCGGGCATGTTGAAGCCTCCGCCGATCTTCCACCCGAGGTCATTGACTTCGATAATCAGATCCCGCTGATCGCCAGCAAGGGCACGGATCGCCGCCATCCCCTTTCCCCCGAATTGGCCGAACTGGCGCACAATCACCTCGATCGCGAGGCCGAACTTCACGACCATCTCCAGCATGGCAGCGAGACTCATTTCGACGCGCTCGCAAAAAAGCTCAGAGAAAGAGGAAGAAGAACGCGCTAGCCGGATGGAAATCTTGCGCTGGAAGGAAGCTGAACTCGAGAGCCGCGGCGTGATTATGCCTTGGAATCTCGATAACGAAGCGGGAGTGAACGACTCGGCCAGCTTGGGTGAGAGCGTGATGGACGACATGGCGAAACTGCCCGACGCCATCATGGATGCCGCCGCCGAGCGCCGCCTGCCAGGTCAACCGCCGGATCACTGGAACATCGGAGTCGAGGAAAAGCGAGGAAAACATCGAGGAGAAAGAACCTGTTCACGCGGGCTTGAGTAGCCTCTCGATCCTCGGGCTCGGCGATGACCACGTTGAATACGCCGACGAGGAGCCCGAACCGGAAGAATCCCATTCGCGGCGTAACCTGGTGCTCGCGGTTGTGGCCGTCACGGTGATTCTGCTCGGCTGGCAGTGGCACTCGATTCGCGATTACGGTGTGGCTTCCGTACGGAATGGTTCGGCTGACCTGCAGAATGGCTGGACTCAGGCAGAGAACGCACGCACAGATGGCTGGATTTCCCAAGGAAGAGATGGCGGATTTCCGCAAGGCCAAGCGAACAGAATGGTCTGGCTCGCTGCAAGAATGGTTGGTAGCCGACGCGCAAGATGCATTTGACTTCGGCCTGGAACAGCTGGCTGCAGCCGAAGCCAAGCGAACAGCCGGTTGCCTCGGCGCACCCGCCGTTGCTGACAGCAGCCCCCAGCCGCAACCCCGCCCCGCTTCGGCGACAGCCACCCGCCGCACCCCGGGCCATTGGAAGCAGTCCGAACGCCAGTCACAAACTGTCGGCGCGGCAAACTGCAAGTTCGCCCAGGCCACGGCGGGCGTGTCCTCTGCCGCAAGGCAGCAACCGGCCGCGATGAGTGCCTCCGCCGCTATGCCGGAGAAGACACCGGCGGTCGCTGACAACCGCGACCCCGGCAAAGCCGTCCGCACGCAGCGGCACTGCCTCTACTCCTGGCGCCGAGGAGATGAACCGCGCGGCCCACGCGAGCGCTCCCGAACTCCGCGCCGTGTGGCTATGGAGAGCCCTCGCCAAGGGAAACCCAGAGGCTCCCGTCGAACTCGCAGCGATCTATGAGCAGGGCAGCGGCGTGGCCCGGAGCTGTGATCAAGCACAGGTTTTGTTACGCTCGGCAGCCGCCAAGGGAAATGAGCAGGCGAAGCAAAACTTGCAGCAGCTTCAGCTCCGGGGAGGCTGCTCGGCGCGATAATGCGCGATCCTATTCGTAAAACATGGCGATCTGCTTGCGGCTCGGAGGCGGCGTCAGCAGACTGACCGCTACCAGTGCCATCACACTGACGATCAGCGCGGGGAAAATGGCATCGCGCTCCCCGATCACCTTCGGCAGGTGGGTCTTGATCGTGTCCCAGGCCACGGTAATCACCGTGCCGGAGAGCAGGCAGGCCACGGCGCCCTCGCGGGTGGCCCGCCGCCAGAAGAACGCCGCCATCACCACCGGCGTAATCGCCGCCGAGTAAATCGTGTAGGCGTACATTGCCTTGGCCAGCACCGAGGTCAGTTTGATGGCCTGCACCAGCGCCCACAGTCCCAACCCAACCACCAGGAAGCGTGAAACCAGCAACACGTTTTTCTGTCCCGCGTCCGGCCGGATGAAGCGCGTGTAGACATCGTTGATCAGGTTCGTCGCGGGCGAAAACAGGTAGTTATTGGCCGTCGAAATCACCTTGGCGAACACCGCCCCCATCAGCAGCGCTCCCACCAGCGGCGGCAGAAAGTGCCGCGCCGTGAACGGAATGATTTCGCGCGGCGCAAAGTCCGGCGCGGGCACCAGCGAGAGCGCGAACAGCCCCGATCCCACTACCGCCAGGGTAACGATCAAGGTCTCCAGCACCACGGTCCCAAAGACCCATCCCACCACCGCAACGCTTGCATCCTTCTCGCTCTTGGCGGAGAAAAACTTCTGGTACATCGACTGGTTGCCGATCATCAGCAGAAAGGTCGGAAGGAAATATTCCAGCGCGCGAATCAGCGCCTCGCGGTTATCTCTGACGCCAGCCCGTCAGTCCCCATTCTCCAAACAGCGTAAAGTGGGTGGCGGGCAAGCGCCGCGTGCAGTCCCGCCCATCCGCCGATGCGCCCCAGCAATACCGGCAGCGCCAGGAAGCCGATTACCGAGATCAGCATCCCGATCACCACGTCCATGTAGGCCACCGAGGCCATGCCTGCCAGCGCCGTAAAGCCAATCACGAAGGCGGCGATAATCACCGTTCCCTGCGTCTTGGCAACGGCGGGAAAGATCAGGTGCATGATGTCTCCGCCAGCGCGGAACTGGTAACTGGTGATGGCCGTGTAAGCAAACAGAATCGCGATGGTTCCCAGGATTCGGGCGGCGGTGTTGTAACGCTCCTCCAGCAGATCCGGGATGGTAAATTGCGCGAAGCGGCGCGCTCGCGGCGCCACAAAGTAGATAATCAGCAGTCCCGCCCATCCTCCCGCGGGTTGCCACAAGGCGGCAAATCCATTGCGGAAGGCATTCTCCGCCCCGGCAAACAGCGAGCCCGCGCCGATCCAGGAGGAGAGCAGCGTAAACACCAGCACGTAAGCCGGCAGCGAGCGCCCCGCGACCAGATAATCGGCCTTGGTATGCACCTTGCGCATCTGCCAAATGCTGACGGTAAGTAGCGCGGCCACAATCACCGTGAGCACCACGGCATAAAGATTCAGCATCTGCACTCCGGACAAGCTAATTTGAGTGAAGGATCATCTTACAGGGATTCGAAGGGCTTCAGAAATTCGGCAGGATCTCAGGGCGGATTCGCGACTGGGACGAGCTGCGGGGATTTCCATTCACCAGCTCACCACGGTGACCGCAAAGGGTTGCAGTGTGAGTATGCCGTCGGCAGCCGGACGCATGCGCCGCGCCGGGCCTTCTCCCGATTGCAAATCCACTGTCACCGCGGCGGCAGTATCGGCATCGGGAACTATGAGATCCGTGGCGAGGTCGCGCTTGTTCACAAGCAGCAATTTGTGTCCAGCAGGTGTAAGGAAGGCTTGCGCCTCCAGGTCGGCTGCGTTGAGGATGCTCAAGTCGGTCTCCACCATCTTGTCGCCGGGATGGAAGGAGTCCTTAAGCAGTTTCAGCACCCAGAATCGCGCATTGGGCTGGTTGGTGTTCCAGTCCATCATACTCACGCTGGGAACTTGCGAGGGAATCCAACCAATTGCGATTCGCCGACGACATCGATCTGCAGCCGGGCGAGTTCGACGAAGAGGTATGCGTACATTGCCCCTGAAAGATTCCAATAGGCCGCCGGTGGAGGTACAACGTCTGCGGGGGTGTTATCAGTGGGCAGGATTGTGCCCAACTCGTCGATATCTGTCTTGGTCTGCGGGGCGATGCTCTTTCGAACGGTTTCGATGGAACGAACGGTATTCAGAAACCCATCTGCCTGCTGGAAGAAGGTGAGTGGCCAATCGGCGATAGTTTGATCGGGCGGAGGACTTGCATAGAAGTGGTAGGAGATGTAGTCCAGAGGAATTCCCGGCTGGTGATTCGAGGGATTAAGGAAATACTGGATGAAGTCCATATCACTGCCGGGCGAGCCGAGAGCCATCCCCATAAACTTGGTGTTCGGGCTGGCGCTGCGAACGGCCGCGACGATGGCGTCATAGCGCTTGGTGTAGTCTTCCGCCGTGGTGGTGTGCTCGCTGTCGACCTCGTTCAGCACTTCCCATATGGGAAATTGGTAGTGGTAGCCGGACTCGTGCTGCACCCCGTTCTCATCGGTAAAGCCGCCATCGACATACCAACTCACCAGCCGGTTATAGTACCCAGCCAGCTCTTGGCAAGTGGGGTCGCGCAACACGGAGCCCTGTTCATAATTCCACATTTCCTGGGTGGGGTCATCGGGGTAAACGACAGGCGCGTCGGTCACGAACATCCATTCGGGAATGGTGCTGAAATTCATCACCACAGGATGCCCTGCGGTGGCGGCCATGAAGTCCTTCGTCATCGGGTCGATGAGGCTGAAGTCCCACGACGTCGCCGCTGAGGTCGGCGGCTGCAGTTCGGCCACAGCCAGCTTGGGATACGGCAACCACGGCACATAGCGGACGTAATCCGCTCCCAGTTCGCTCACGGCCTGGTAAGAAGCGATGCCGAGCGGTTGTCCCGGCTGCAAGGGAGGGTTCACCACCACCTGTAGCGTCGTCGTCGTGTTCGTGGTAACCGTGGTCGTATTCCAATGGATGGTCAATCCCGGGTAGTCGGTGGTGGTCCCACCACACCCGCCGAGCCCCAGCACGCAGCCAAGCCCCACAACCCCGAGCCCTGTGCGTAATAGGCGAACTGAATGATCCATTGATGATGTCCTCCCTGATGCTATTCGTGCTCTCTAAGAGAGACGCCGAAGAATGCTCGTCAGAGACATTATGCTCCCGCCTCGATAGCTGTGTACTACAGGCCAAGTAACTCACTATCCGAAGCAACGGACATTCGCTAAACCCCCAGCAACTTGCGCACGTGCTCTGCGCTCACGCCGCGAATCGCAACCAGTTTGTTCCGCCCGGTCTCGCCCGAGATGATCGCGATGCTCGATTTCGAGACGCGAAAGACATCCGCAAGATATTCGATCACCGCCTGGTTGGCTTTGCCATCCACCGGAGGCGCGGTGATGGCCAGTTTGATGGCGTCGCCCATCACGCCAACAAAGGCGTTGCGGCTGGCGCGCGGCTGCACCCGCAGGGCGAATTGCGCGCCGTGCGCCGTGTCGCGCACCGTGAATGGCATGGTCTATCCTGCCAGGGCGAAGAACAGCTCAAATACCGCGAGCAGCCCGGTCGCCAGGGCCGCCGGCTGATGCAGTACATTGCCGGGAAAGCGGTACAGCACGGTGAGGCACAGTCCTGCGGTCAGCGCGGTCACCACCACGGTGCTCCAGCGCAGGAAGCTGTCGCTTTTGCGCTGCGTGCGCACCGCGTTCATCAGCCCCATGGAGACGATGGCCACCGCCGCGCCTCCCGTCCACGGTCCGCGCACCAGGCTTAGCTTCGGAATCCAGGCCGCCAGATACTGCGCCGAGCCCAGCACGACCAGCGCCCAGGCGGCCAGTGTGTCCATCCATTTCATCGGGTTCATCGCGCGGACTCCTCGCCCGGGGCGGAGTCGCCAGTGGGATACGGCCGTGACCCGAAGATGGAGGTACCCACGCGCACGCAGGTTGAACCCTCCTCGATGGCCACCTCAAAATCGTGAGACATTCCCATCGAAAGCTCCTTCAGGGCCAATCCACTGCGAGCACTCAACCGGTCGCGCAGCTCGCGCAGTTGCCGGAAGTAGGCGCGCGAGCCCTCCGGATCGGGGGTAAACGGCGGCACCGTCATGCATCCGCCTATTGCAAGATTAGTAAGCCGCGGCTGGGCGTCGAGCAAGGCACCCAACTCCGCCGAGGTGGGATCGAGTCCGGACTTGGCGCTTTCGCCGCCGATGTTGATTTCGACCAGCACATCCAACCGCCGCCCGAAGTGTACCGCCGCTTCGTTCAGCCGCTCGGCCAACCGCAGCGAGTCCACGCTGTCGACGGCATCGAACAGTTCTACCGCGCGCGCCGCTTTGTTGGATTGCAGGTGACCGATCAGGTGGAATCTCCCGTCAGCCGACGCCGCCAGCACGGCATCGCGCTTGCCCGCAAACTCCTGTACGCGGTTCTCGCCGAACAACCTCTGCCCGGCGGCAATCGCCTCCACAATGGCTCCTGCTGGATGCGTCTTCGAGACGGCCATGAGCGCGACTTCGCCCGGATCGCGGCCTGCCCGTCGAGCGGCCTGCTGAATCCGTTCACGAATCTCCGCCAAGTTCGCAGCAATGGTCATAGCCGAGAAGATTGTAATGCAGTGCTCCTTTCCCGGCATCTGAAGTTCGTCTCATTCACGTCTAAAGCGTGCTCTGGGGAGAGCTGGCAGCGGAACTGAGCACCCGGTCATGATGAAGATATCAGCGGGAGGTTGCCTGAATATGCAAAAAACATTTTGTTTTCTCTATCGACCTGTGATAACGTCCCCGAACCTTCACCAACCCGCTTGTTCACAAAGGAGCAATAATGCCACCCAAGTTCTCCAACCCAACAGCACTCGGCCTCGCCTCGTTTGCCATCAGCCTCACCGTTCTCTCCTTCGCGAATCTTGGCTGGATGGGCGCCGGACCAGCGATCGCCTTGGCCGTATTTTTTGGCGGTATTGTGGAAATCGTCGTCGGCTTTGCCGAACTGTTTACCGGCAATACCTTTGCGATGACCGTCTTCGGCTCCTATGGCGCCTTCTGGCTCTGCTTCGGCGGATGCCTTTATGCCAACACCCACAATTGGTTGCCGGCAGCAGCTTTCGCCGGATTGCTGACGTTCTTCGCCGCCGCCTGGCTTATCCTGACCTTGATCTTCCTGGTCGCCACCTTCCGTCTGGCCACAGCGTTGGTCGCGATTTTTGCCACACTGTCAGTTCTGTGGATTCTTCTGATCGCCTCACAGGTAACCGGCAGCGCTGCATTGTTCACCGTGTTTGGCTATGAGAGCCTGCTATGTGCCGCCACCGCGTGGTATCTGCTGGCCGCCATCATCATCAACGGAGCCTACAACAGCGAAGTGCTTCCAATCGGCGGATACGTGCCCCCGCCAGCCAAGGGCGCAGCAGCCAAGGCATAGTGATCCCGTAAAAAACCGGCAACACGGCACGGTGCCGCCTCCAGAAATGGAGGCGGCCAGTGCTGTGTTCGGGATAAAGTCCGGGGATAAAGAAACCGCGGTGTCCACGCTTATAGGCCACGAATCTATTCCCCTCGCCGATTCTCCGAAACGATGCTAATCTTGCGAGTTTGCTTTCGCATACCCTGCTATCGCGCCTCTCCGTGGCACAATGATTCCTGCAAACGGCCGTGAGCAATTCTGCCAGGCACCGCCCCTTTGCTGCGCCGCATCGAATGGGACGTAACGAGCGGGGGAACTGCATCGAATTCACGAACGGCGGGAGTGATCCGAAGCCATGACACGAACTTCTCTGATGGGTACGCTGAGCACACTCGCGCTGTGCCTGTTGGCTTTTTGGGTGCAGCCTGCCTTTGCCCAGGAGGGTGAAGGTGTGCTCAACAACATCCCGCCCAAGGGCATCACCGTCGATGATTTGATCCAGCGCTTTGCCGCCAAGGAAAAAGAGTTCAAAGTGGCGCGCGAGCAGTACACCTGGACCCAGAGCGTAAAGGTGCAGACCCTGGAGGGCAACACCGTCGACGGCGAGTACCAGCAGGTCTTCGACGTGGTCTTCGACGACCGGGGCAAGACGCATCTCGCTGATCAAGTTCGCCCCGCAAAATACTTTGACCCGGATCGAAATGACGCAGGAGGATCTCGACGACATCGAAAAGCGCATGCCGTTTACCATGACGATCGACGATCTGCCCTTCTACAACGTCAAGTACCTGGGCCAGCAGCAGGAGGACGAACTGAACTGTTACGTCTTCGAACTCAGCCCCAAGAAAATCGACAAGGGACAGCGCTATTTCGACGGCCGCATCTGGGTGGACGACCATGATTTACAGATCGTGAAAACCTACGGCAAGAACGTTCCTGACCTCTTCAAACCCAAGAAGGGCGAGGAGAATCTCTTTCCGCGCTTCACCACGTGGCGCGAGCAGATCGATGGAAAATATTGGTTCCCCACCTACACCAAGGTCGATGACAACCTGCACTTCACCATGGGCGACGTTCATATCCGCCAGGTGGTGAAGTACGAAAACTACAAACGTTTCGGATCGAAGACCAGGATTCTCTACGACGGGCAGGAGATCAAGGGCGAGAACCAGAAGGACGAACCGAAGAAATAGTTCGCAGACGAGCTGAAGAAGTAGCGTGTGTGTGGTCGTGCACCGTGCGTTTCGAGGAAGGCAAGTAGCGGGATTGCCGTCCGGTAATCCCGCGGGCCGGTCGTCGCCTAAGCTGCTTCGGCAGGCAGGGAACGGTTTGCGGCGGTCTGGATAAACTTCTTCATCACGTTGGCCCACATCACCTTCTTGCGGACCGCGCTCTCCTTCACCGTACGCCCGGCGGCAAACATCGAGAGCAGAACTTTCATCTTGACCACGCGGAGTATCTCCCGCTCCTGCTCTGTGGCCTGGTAGGCATCCAGAAAATTCTCCTGCACTTCGGTGGTGATCGCCCGATTGCAGAACGGATATTTTTCCAGGGCTTCCACGCAAGCCAGGAAGGTAGCCGGGTCCAGATAAGTACTGCCGTCCTCTTCCATGCGCGCAAAATCGCTGAATCCAATCCCGTGTTCCAGCACCACGATGTTGAGCGGGTTGAAATCAGTGAGCACGGCTGAGTTGGTCAAAGGCTTGCGTGCGCGGTCAAGAATCATGCGCGTGCCGGAGAGAATTTTTTGGATGGACGTGTCGTCCAAGCCTTCCCCTTTGCAACTGTGGCACAGCTTTTCCAGTTCAAGTTGCAGCGCATCTCCATCCAGAGGCTTGGGCGGACGTGCCGTAACGCGTTGGAATGTGCGCAACCAGACGCCGCTCGCGGTAGCCGCATTCTGCAGCAATCCGAGCCCGGCATAGCCCGGCAGCAGCGCGGCTTTCATAATGATCGACTGCAAGGGGATGCCTACCAGTTTCTCGCTGACCACGGCGCCCATGGCGCTGAAGTCGCCCATCGGCCTGGGAATGCCGGAGAGATTCTTGGCCGTGGCAATGCTCCAGATGGAGCGCATATGGGTGTTTTCTGCCGCGGCCAGGTCGCGTGCGCCCGCTTGCCCATTCTTGCCGGTCCGGTAGAGCTTCGCCGACAAACGCTCGGTGCTGTTCGTAAAATCCACTACAAGATCGTAGATATAATGATCGGTCTTGGGTGTGTGCCCGACAATGCGTACCGCGCAAGCCTCTCCGCGCTCCGGATACCACTGCGCGCTTGCGCTTCGGATCTCTCCAGCAATCTGTTCCATTGCGTTGCCTAGCATTCGTACTCCAAACCGCCGCGTTCTCGCACCGAGAATCGGCCGATCCTATCCGCTTATCTGAAATTAGATGCGAATGGCTGTGCAAAGCTGGGGTACTAAGGTTAGATTCAACAAGTTAGCGCATAACCGCTCTGCTCTCAGCGGAGCAGTCCGCAGCTTGCGGCGGGTTAAGCGAGAGAATTTAAGGTCGGTTCAGTGCGTCAATAAAACAGATATTTTCGCCACTTCGCGTCACTGCGTCCCATCATCCGCATCAGATGCCGACTGGTGTGCAGCGAGAACGGGCGCGGCTCTTTGATCGGGCGCATGCCGCACTCGTGCGGCAATGCATTTCCTTTTCGGCGATTGCATTCATGGCAGCAGGCCACGAGGTTCTCCCACGTGGAGAGTCCGCCGCGGGAGCGCGGCAGCACATGGTCCAGCGTCAGTTCACTGGCGGGAAGCACCACCCCGCAGTACTGGCAGGTGTTGCGGTCGCGCAGCAAAATGTTCTTGCGGGAGAGCGCGCGAGTCTGGTGCGGGATGCGGCGGTATTCCAGCAGCCGAATCACCGATGGAACTCGAATCGCAACCCGGGATGAGTGCAGAAAATGACCGTTGATTTCCTCGGTCGCCGCCACTCCTTTCAACACCAGAACGATGGCGCGGCGGGCGGCGCAAATATTAATCGGTTCGTAGGAAGCATTCAGAACAAGCACGGGAGCGTGCATCGCCGAATAGCCGCGCTCGGCGAGATCGTTGTGCGAACGGAATGCTCTGTGACTCTCCATTGGCGTAATCCTCAGAGCAGGCGGGCTCGCGATGCGGGCCTGCCAACTCGTTGCTCTCCGTAGGTCAATGGGATGCCGCAGCGCTGGAGGAGGCTTGCCTGCGCCGTGCCTGGCGATGGTGGACTAGATGACGGACCGAATGACGACGTACCACTACTGGACTGAAACGGCAGCCCGCTGGACACCTCGATGGCTGCGGCGGCGCGCAGGTCGCTACCGGGCTCCGCGAAGGACTCCGGGGCTCGTCCCAGGGCGCGAGCCGGAGTGACGACCCAGACTCGCCGGGCTCCGGCCTGGCGCAGTTCACGGGCGCATTCCGAGGCTGTCGCCCCGGTCGTAAGCACATCGTCCACCAGCAGAATTTCGCGTCCCTTGACGCGTTCGCGCGCGGAAACCTTGAACGCTCCGCGAATCTGCTGGCGCCGCTCTTCCGCATTCAGCGACACTTGCGATTCCGCAAAGCGCACCCGCAGCAGCGCGGTAACGTCCAGGGTCACCCGCCGTCCAATTGATTCTTCGATGCCGCGCTGGGCGGAGCGGGCGATCAGTTCCGCCTGGTTGAATCCGCGCGAGCGCATCCGCAATTTGTGCACCGGCACGGGAATCAACAGCAACTCTGAAACATCGATATCGCCTTCGAGTTGCAGGCAAGCTGCGGCGGTGAATCGTCCCAGCGGATGGGCGGCCTGCCGTACCCGCTCATACTTCAGCAGATGGATTAGTTGCCGGAGAACGCCGGTGTAGGCGCCATAGTTCACGGCCCGTTCAAAGGCTGGTGCGTCGCCGGCGCACTCCGCGCAGCAGGCATCGCCAAAGGCCGCGTCATTGCCCAGCCAGCAGATCCCCGCAGACGTTGCAGCGCGCCCGCAAGATAGGTTCGATGGATTCGAGACAGGAGGAACAAACCGGAAGGCGTGAAACCGAGAACAGGGAGGCTTGGCAGAATCGGCAGTCGGAGGGAAATAAGGCCGCAAGAAGGCTTTTCACCGCATCCCCTACGATTCGGGGAGCCTGCGGTATTCCCTTCGGTATGCTGTCCCAGCTACTGCTGAAGACCGGCCTCCTTTGGAAAACACCAGAGTCCGCAGATCGGGCGTACGACTTTTACTCCGGCCTGCAGCTTGGACGCCCCTAGTATATACCAAGTCAAGTTTCACCCGCAGGCGACTCATTCGGTATGCCCTGCGAGCCCGGTTCATTTCGCGGAGTACAGTAACACGCGGACTTGTCTGCTTATGATAAGCGCGCCGTAAACCCCGGACAGCCAGCTCCGTCCAATGGTGTGAGCGGCCATGGAAGATACTTTGATCGTACCGGTGATGAGCAACGCGGGATGGAGCGCTGCCGAATTCGATGAGATCGTACGCGAGCACCAGGCCAGGATCTACCGCGTGCTGTGGTGCGAGCTGCGTGATGACGAAGCGGCTGCGACCCTGACTCAGGATTGTTTTCTCAAGGCCTACCGTGGCCGCGCCGAATTCCGGGGCGAGGCCAGCGTAAGCACATGGCTGGTGCGCATTGCCGTCAACCTGGCTCGGGATTACCAGCGCAACCGCCGTCAGGGCTTCTGGAAGCGGATGCTTGGGGGCAATCCCGGGGAGGCGGAACTGGCCACCGAGATGGCTGTGGACAACACGCCTCCGGCCGATCGCGCTCTACTGGCCCGGGAGCAATTACAGCGCACATTGGAGGCGGTCAAGAGCTTGTCGCCGCAGCAGCAGACCGTCTTCCATCTGCGCTTCATCGAGGAGCTTTCGATCGAGGAGATCGCCGAGAGCATGGGGGTGCAGACCGGAACCGTGAAGTCGCATCTGTCGCGCGCCGTCCATGCACTCCGGCAGCAAAGGAAGCGACCATGAATCATCTTACGGACGAACAGTTGGCAGAATGGCTGGCAGGAGAGGCGAGTCAGGAGACGCAGGCTCATCTGGACGGCTGCGCACCATGTCAGGCCGAGGCGCGGCAACTCAAGGACGGCATCGCGCGCTATACGGTGGCAATGCGCAGTCAATCAGCACAAGCGCAGCAGGCGCACCTGGCTGGAACCATCGCTCCGCGAAAAGCCTTGGCGCTGCACCGTCTGCGCTGGGCCGGAGCCGGAGTACTGGCGCTGGTGCTGGCTGCCCAAACCGCGTGGCTGATGAAGCCGCGCCCTGCTCCGGTGGCATCTCGGCCGATCGCCAGCGCCCCGGTAAATCCGCAGCCCGCAGCGGCCATGAGCGATGACGAACTGCTCGAAGCGGTGAATAACGATCTCAGCCGTGAGGTGCCGCTGGCGCTGGCCCCGGTCAGCGCAATTACCACCGCACGCAATAAAATTGCCGCCGCATCCACCATCGCGGGGCAAGGTTCAAAGCAGCAAATTGAGAATGAAGGAGAAGACAAATGATCCGCAAACTTTTCGTGGCAAGCCTGCTGTTGTGCGGAGTTGCCCTGGCCCAACCGCCCCAGGGCCGAGGTCCGGACTTTAATGGGCAGCACCGGAAATTCGGGCCGCAAGATGGCGGCGCAATGCACCAGATTCTGCCGCCGGGACGCTGGTGGAAGGACGCCGAAGTCGTCAAAACCATCGGCCTTAGCGATGCCCAGGTGCAGAAGATCGAGCAAGTCTTCCAGGATAGCCGGATGAAGCTCGTCGATATTCATGCCAATTTGCAGAAGGAAGAGATCAAGCTCGAACCCTTGCTGGAAGCCGATAACCCCGAGGAGAGCGCCGTATTGAGCGCCATCGACCGCATCACCGCTGCCCGCGCCTCGCTGGAGAAGGCCAACGCGCAGATGGCCTTTGCCATCCGTCGCGTCCTCACCCCCGAGCAGTGGAAGAAACTCCGCACCCTTCGTCCTGGCCATGACCACTTCCCTCCGCCGATGGGTGGACCGCGAGCAAGATTCCGGCATGATGGACAACACGACGGGCCGCATTCTGCGCCGGACCCGGCCGAACCGCCGGCTCCTCCGGCTCCGGACAAAGACGCCTCGCCCCCGACCGACAAGTAATCCCTCGAATCAGGCGATTCAGTATTTGTTAGCTCGTCATCGGGACAAGGACGAGTGCCTCACCTTAGCGTCGTGTTTTCGGCGCTAAGGTGGGAGCTGTGCACTGCAACTTTTGTTTTTGCACTCGGGCCTCTACCCTCCCCTGTTCTCTGAATCTGGACTACCTTGCGTCCACGCAATCCTGCTTGCTTCCTCACTCCGGCGGTGCATATACTAGCCGGTTTGCATTCGGCACGGTGAGGCGGCAGAATTGTGCCTTCCGGCAAATCGCGAACAGCCGCCAGGAAAATCGGAGATTGTATGCCAACCGTAATCGACCCGCACATGGAGACCAATCCCTGGGAGGCGCAGGCAGCGCGCTTCGAACTGGCTGCCCGTAAACTCAATCTCGACCCTGGTCTCTGGAAGATTCTCAGCCAGCCCGCGCGCGAAATCACCGTGCACATCCCGGTTCAAATGGATGATGGCCGCATCGAGCTCTTCACCGGCTATCGCGTGCAGCACTCCATGGCGCGTGGTCCGGCCAAGGGCGGCATTCGCTATGCGCCGGAGGTCAACCTCGACGAGGTTCGCGCCCTCGCCGCCTGGATGACCTGGAAGTGCGCGGTCGTGGATATTCCCTTTGGCGGCGCCAAGGGCGGAATCATCTGCGATCCCAAGACCATGTCACGGGGTGAACTGGAGCGCATGACCCGCCGCTTCACCGCCGAACTCATCGAGGTCATCGGCCCGGAAAAGGACGTGCCGGCCCCGGACGTCAACACCAATGAGCAGACGATGGCCTGGATGATGGACACCTATTCCATGCACATGCGCCAGACCGTCACCGCCGTCGTCACCGGCAAGCCCATCGAAATCGGCGGCTCGCGCGGACGCCGCGAAGCGACCGGACGTGGCGTCATGCTGGTCACCGGCCAGGCGGTCAAAAAGCTCGGCCTGATGCCTTGGAATACCCGCGTCGTGGTGCAGGGTTTCGGCAATGTGGGCTCGTTTGCCGCCCTGCTGCTGCACGAGCAGGGATTCAAAATCGTCGGCCTCGCCGAGTGGGACTGCGGACTGCACAATGCCAACGGCATCGATATCAAGCGGCTCTTCGAGTACAAGGCCGCGAACGGCACCATTCAGGGATTCCCCGGCGCCGAGCCCGCCGATCCTCACGAACTCATGATCTCCGACTGTGACGTACTCATTCCCGCGGCCACGGAAAACGTGATTACCACCCAGAACGCTGCCCGGATCAAGGCCCGGATCATCGCGGAAGGCGCCAACGGCCCCACCACGGCTGCCGCCGATGACATTCTCCAGGACAAGGGCGTCTTCGTCATCCCAGACATTCTCGCCAACGCCGGTGGCGTCACCACCTCCTACTTCGAATGGGTCCAGGACCGCCAGGGATATTTCTGGAAGGAATCCCACGTCAACGCCGAGCTGGAGCACATCATGACGACGGCCTTTACCGATGTTCTCCGCTACGCCGAATCGCATGGGGTCAACAATCGCATCGCCGCCTACATGCTGGCCATCGACCGGGTCGCCTCCACCATCCGCACCCGCGGCATCTACGCCTAGCCGCGCGGCGGAGCAAACGACAGTTCAGTGCGTGCGGCTCCCTGTCCCGCGCTCTCGTTTTTGGATCAACTCCTACTGCCCAGGAAGGTGGCGGACTATACATAACGCTGTACCGTAAGGACAGCAACTTTACCGGACACTACCGGATCCCCACCACCGCCAGCATTCGTCCCGTCACCTGCTCCTTGCGGTAGGAGAAAAACAGATCCGTGCGGCAGGCCGTGCACAGGTTCATCGACTGAATATTTTCTGCCGGAACCCCCGCGTCCAGCAGTTGGCACCAGTTCGCCTTCACCAGGTCCAGATGCCGTGACATCGCCGGTTCGCCGTGTCCCGGCGCGCGCTGGTTCAGAAACAGCATCGGATACTTGGTCTTCAGGCTCCAGCTATCGAAAACGTCCTCAAATAGCTCCTTCGAATAGGCGAACTGCGAGTCGAATTCATTCTCCACTTCCTCGCCGATCTCGTAGCAGCAAGCTCCAATGGCCGGTCCAATGACCGCCAGCATATCCTCCGGATCGCAGCCGAACTGCCGTCGCATCTCGCCGATCCCTTTTTCCACGATGCGCTGCACCGTGCCGCGCCATCCGGCGTGGAAGACGCCCACCGCCTTGCGCTTGCGGTCGGCCACAATCACCGGCAAGCAGTCGGCGACCTTGATTCCCAGCAGCACGCCCGCGGTATTGGTGATCAGCCCGTCGCCGGCGGATTCCGACAACTTTATTCTTGCGCAGCCGCGCCCACTCCGGCCCCCGCGCGCCGTACACCCGGTGGATCGCCGCCGAGTGCACCTGCTGCAGCAGAACCAGCGGCCACGGGCTCGCCGTCGCGGCGTCCTGCGCCTTCAGCTTGCGCAGAAAGCGCGCCCGGTTCCGCTCCACGTTTTTCGGCTGTCTTCGGCGGTAAATCCAAGATTCAGTTGCTGCCCCCGTATTCCTTGCTCACTCCGCCCTGCCGGGTGCTGAAGCCGTGCAGCAGCCAGGGCAACTCCGAGAGCTTCTCGGATGTCAGAATCTTTACGGTGGGAGACTTCCGCGGACGCGGGCTGGAGCGTTCGCGGTCGCGCTTGGCGCGTTGCGTCTTCAGGGCTGAGGCGGAGGGCTTGGCGGGTATGGATTTCTTCTGCATATTCACGATTTTGATTGTAGCGGATCGCCGCCTTGCCCCCTGGATGCAAGTTTCCCGTCTTTGCCGCACGGATTTGCGGTGCTAAGCGCTTGTTTTGAGGTACCCTAGCGGCGGATGAAGGTCGTGGCAGCCGTTGCCGGGTTTCCCGCAGCGGAATAGAGTTTTACATACATATGTACGAAGATTTCAGCACCGTCGAGCGCTGGACCGGAAGCTCGGTCCGCTGTGTCTTTCAGTGCATCATAGTGGCGATTGCAACCCGCCACGCTGATGCCGTGGACGTGAAGTTCCTGGTCAACGGGCGTCCGGTCTGGATCGCTCTCGCCCTCCCTGCGTGGGCCGAGCACAAAAAACAGACGGGAAACGTCATCACTGACCCGTTGGCCGTGGAGATCGCAGGCCATTACTTGCGCAGCATTCTGGAGAACGGCGAGGAGAGCGGGCGTGACCTCTATACGCTTTCCGTCGCCGAAACCCTCCAGCATCTGGATGCGGTTCTCAAAGAGGCTGGCGTGCTCGCGAGTTAGTTCGTCGTACTGCAGTATGTTGATGGATCAGCAAAACATAGGCTGCTGCGCTACGTTCCAGTTGCCTCCTTGCGTTTCAAATATATGTTCAATGGGTCGCAATTTTAGGAGATTCTCCATGTCAACTGCCACAAAATCATTAAGCAAATCTAAACATTCCGAACCTCTAAGCGAGAACAAGAACCTGCTGAAGTGGGTTGAGAAGATGGCGGAGTTGACAAAACCAGCCGCTATTCACTGGGTTGACGGCTCGCAGGAGGAATACGATCAGCTCTGCGCCGAACTGGTGGCGAATGGCACATTCATCAAACTGAACGAGAAGCTCTGGCCCGGTTGTTATTACGCCAGGTCCGATGCCGGCGACGTTGCGCGCGTCGAGGACCGCACATTCATCTGCTCCCTTTCCAAGGAAGACGCCGGACCGACCAACAACTGGGAAGATCCGTTTTCCATGCGCAAGAAACTGAAGGGGCTGTTCGACGGTTGCATGCAGGGCCGCACCATGTACGTGCTGCCGTTCAGCATGGGGCCCGTCGGATCCCCTATGTCGCAGCTTGGTGTGGAACTGACGGACTCCCCCTACGTCGTGGTCAATATGCGCATCATGACGCGCATCGGATTGCCCGTAATCAAGGAGATCGATAAGGACGAAAAGCGCGTAGTGCCTTGCATGCACAGCGTGGGCAAGCCCCTTGCAGCCGGGGAAAAGGATGTTACGTGGCCTTGCAACAAGGAAAAGTACATCGTCCACTTCCCCGAAACCCGCGAGATCTGGTCCTTCGGTTCCGGCTACGGCGGAAACGCTCTGCTCGGCAAGAAGTGCTTCGCCCTGCGCATTGCTTCGACCATGGCGCGCGACGAAGGCTGGATGGCCGAGCACATGCTGATCCTCGGCGCGGAGAGTCCGGAAGGCGAAAAGACTTACGTGGCCGCTGCTTTCCCCAGCGCCTGCGGCAAAACCAACTTCGCCATGCTGATCCCTCCCGATGGATTTGAAGGCTGGAAGATCCGCACGGTCGGCGACGACATTGCCTGGATCAGGCCGGATGCGAATGGCCACCTTCGCGCCATCAATCCGGAAGCCGGCTTCTTCGGCGTGGCGCCCGGGACGTCGATGAAGACCAATCCGAACGCCATGGCGGCGCTCGCCAAGAACTCCATCTTCACCAACGTTGCGCTCACTCCCGAGGGTGGTGTGTGGTGGGAAGGCATGACCGACGACTCCTGCAGAGTGCACGGATTGGCAGGGCAAACGCTGGACACCGCAGATCGCCAAGGAAACCGGCGCCGTTGCAGCGCACCCGAATTCCCGCTTCACCGCGCCGGCATCGCAGTGCCCCACCATCGATCCCGATTGGGAAAATCCCAACGGAGTACCGATCAGCGCCTTCATCTTCGGCGGACGCCGCCCGACGACAATGCCTCTGGTCTACCAGGCGTTCAACTGGAGCGGAGGGGTTTACACCGGCGCGACCATGGGGTCTGAGATGACGGCCGCCGCCGCCGGAACCATCGGCAAGGTTCGCCGCGATCCCATGGCAATGCTGCCCTTCTGCGGCTATCACATGGGCGACTATTTCCGTCACTGGATCCAGATGGGCCGCAATCTCAGCGTAACCCCCCGCATCTTCCACGTGAACTGGTTCCGCAAAGGCGAAGACGGCAGCTTCCTCTGGCCCGGCTACAGCGAAAACATGCGGGTTTTGAAGTGGATCATCGACCGCGTGCACGGCAAATCGCTCGGCAAGGAAACGCCGATCGGCTGGGTTCCCCGCTATGAGGACATGGAATGGAAGGGCTTCGAATTCCCCAAGGAGACCTTCGATCAGTTGCAAATCGTCGACCGTGAAGCATGGAAGCGCGAAGTGATCGGTCACGAAGAGCTGTTCATCAAGTTGCACGATCATCTGCCATCCGAGATGGTCTATGAACGCGAACTGCTGATCTGCCGGCTGTAAGATCAATGGAACGCCGCTGCAC
Source organism: uncultured Acidobacteriota bacterium (assembly GCA_963779365.1). GTDB lineage: Bacteria > Acidobacteriota > Terriglobia > Terriglobales > Acidobacteriaceae > TOLSYN. The sequence goes on from CAVZYB010000032.1 coordinate 51,144, forward strand.
AGGGCAGCGGCGTTCCATTCACTTTGCTCTACCAATCAACTGTAAGCTGCCCAATCATTTCACTCAAATCTGTCCTGCCCGCAACATACTCCGTGATCGATTCTTCCGCTCCATTTATGATGGCTCCCAGGTTTCTCCTGCACTTGTGTTGGACGTTGCCCGCATGATACGTTGCGCCGTCCCCGCAACTAACGCATTTGCAAGCGATTGAGGCCCTTGAATGAGTTCACGAACCGTCCAGCCACAAACCCCCGCCTTCCGTCCGTATGTACCCGCTGACCGCCAGATGCGCGAATTCACCTTGCGCGCCGTACTTCTGGGATTGGTCATGACGGTGATTCTCGGCGCGGCCAACATGTATCTTGGCCTGCGCGCCGGCATGACCATCGCCGCCACCTACCCGGCAGCCGTCATCGGCATGGCGTTGCTCAAGCTCGTAGGCGGCAGCCTGCTGGAAGAAAACATGGCGCGAACCATCGGCTCCATTGGCGAATCCGTCGCCGCCGGAGCCACCTTCACCATTCCCGCCTTTGTCATCAGCGGCATGTGGCCCGCCCTGGGCGCGGCCAACTACTGGCAGGGCGTGGCGCTGATGATGGTCGGCGGAACCCTCGGCATTCTCTTCGTCACCCTGCTCCGCCGCATCATGGTCGAAGACCCCGAGCTTCCCTTCCCCGAATCCGTTGCCGCCTCGGAGATTCACAAGGCCGGACAGCAAGGCTCGCGCGCCGCCAAAATTCTCTTCGCCAACATGGGCATCGGCGCCGCCGTCTTTTTCGCCGGAGCCCTCAACATCTTCAATGCCAGCAAGGAATTCCTCGTCAACATTCCGGCGCTCTCCTTCGGCCTCAAACTCGGACGCGCCAAGCTCGCTCCCACGGTCGCCACCGGTGGCGCCACCACCTTCAGCGCCCCTGCCGCCAGTCCCGCCTACCTCGGCGTGGGCTACATCATCGGTCCGCGCCTTGCCGCCCTGAACTTCGCCGGTGGCTTGCTCGCCTGGGGACTGATGGTTCCGCTCCTCACCTACTTCCTCGGTCCGCAGATCGCGGCCAACGCCGCTGCCGCCGGAACCACCGTGGACTGGGCCGCCGTATCGAACGGTGTCTGGTTCTCCATCGTCCGCCCGATCGCCGTCGGCGGAATGCTGGTCGGCGCATCCTACACTCTCTTCCGCATGCGCAACTCGCTCGGCATTGGAATTCAGCGCGCCATCAGCGATCTGAAAAAGACCGGACAGCAGAAGCAGTCGTCGCTTCGCTATGAGAAGGACTTGAGCAGCAAGGTCGTCTTCATCGGCCTCGGCATCGTCTTCTGCGCCATGATCGCGCTCTACTTCTTCTTCACCAAGGTCATCATCGGAGCCATCGTCGCCGCCGTCGTCATGATCATTCTCGGCTTCTTCTTCGCCGCCGTCTCCGGAAACCTCGTCGGCATGATCGGCTCCTCCAACAACCCGGTCAGCGGACTCACCCTCTGCACCCTGGTCATCGCCGCCCTGCTGATGATTGCCATCGGCGTCAAAGGCACAGCCGGGGTCATTGCCGTGCTCGGCGTGGCTGCCGTCATCTGCGTCTCCTCGGCGGTCGCCGGCGAAATGCTGCAGGATCTTAAAGTCGGTCACATCCTCGGCGGCACTCCCTCCAGAATGCAGATCGGCGACCTCATGGGCATTGTCGTCAGCTCGCTTGCCTTGTTCCCCGTGCTCATGATCCTCGACCAGGCCTACCACTTCGGCAGCAAGGAACTGCCCGCGCCGCAGGCTGGCCTGATGGCTTCGCTCGCCCAGGGCATCGTCGGCGGAAACATGGCATGGCCGCTCGTCATCGTCGGCATTCTCATGGGCATCGCCCTCATCATGGTGGAAGTCAAAAGCCCGATGCTCTTCTCCGTGGGCATGTACCTGCCGCTGGAAACCACCTTCGCCATCTTCATCGGCGGCGTCATCCGCTGGATCACCGACATGGCGCGCGACAAAGGCGTATTCAACGACGCGCAGAAGGCGCGCATCGACAACGCCGGAGTACTCACCGCCAGCGGACTGATCGCCGGGGAAGCGCTCTGCGGACTCTGCGTCGCGGCCATCAAGGGCCTGCGCGCCAGCGGCAAAATCAGTTGGGATCTGCCCACGGTCTTCGCCCATCCGCACGTTCTCAGCGGCCTCGTAGCGCTTGCATTCCTCGCCGTCGTGATGGTCCAGGTGCCGCTGCGCAACGCCGGTCACCCCGACGAACCCGCTCCTCCAACCGCCATCATGTAATGGCCGCGCGCATACGACTACGCGCAGAAAGCCCGCCGAATCTCCCTTCGGCGGGCTTTTTCTGATCGTTCTCGTTTTGCTACTGGGTGCCCCACGTTCGCCTTCTTTTGGCTAACATGGGCGTAGTTGACTTGGCTACTTCTACCGAACTGCGTCGTTGTGCTTCTTGTCGTAGATATTTTCGCTCGCCTTGTTCTGTCTCTTGTTGAGATTGGCCTGCTCGCCCTTGGTCAAGTGGCCGTTGTGGGCTGCCATGTCCTTCTTTTCCTGATTTTCGATGCGCTGCTGCTGGCCTTCCAGTTTGCCGGCCTCTTTCGGCGTCACCGCGCCACTCTTCATGCCGTTGGCGATGCGATTCTGCTGGTTCTGCTCGCGGTTGTTTACCTGGTTTACGCGCGGATGGTTGGGGTCGTCCTTGCCAGGGCCTGCGCCTTGCGTGTTAGGGTTCTGGGCGAAGCCAGGAGCGGCAAGCAGTCCGCCGAAGGCCAGGGTAGCGATTGAGAAGAGCAGTGTGCGTTTCATGTTCGTATTAACCTAACTTCTTCTCCAAAGTTGCGAAACTATATTTCTTCCTTGCAACGAAACTTTAGTACCGCAGCATGGGTTCACGACATGTGGTACATCCGTAAGTGGGAACCAGCCTCAATTCCCCAACTCTCGCAGCGCGGTACAATATCTCCCTATGGACTTGAAAGCGATTCAGCAGGCTTTGCGCGAGCAGGATTTCGATGCCTGGCTGTTCTACGACCATCATCATCGCGACGAGATTGCCTACTCCGTCCTCGGACTGCCCGAGACTGCACGTGACGCGGCGCTGGTTCTACCTCATCCCCGCTGCTTCCAAGGGCGAGCCTGTAAAGCTGAATCATCGCGTCGAGCCCCGCCACCTCGCCACGCTTCCCGGGCGTGCAGCAGCACTACGGCTCATGGCGCGAACTGCACGAGAAGCTGGCCGCCATCCTCAAGCCTTACCGGCGCATCGCCATGCAGTACTCGCCTAACAATGACATCATGTACGTCTCGCTGGTGGATGGCGGAATGCTTGAGCTGATTCGCAGCTTCGGCGTCGAGGTCGGCACCTCCGCCGATCTGGTCTCGCGCTTTGAAGCCACCCTCACCGACGACCAGATCGCCACTCACTTTGCCGCCCGCGACGCCATGGACGCGATCATGGCCGCCGCCTTCCAGGAGATCGGACACCGCGTCCGCAACGGTGGCTGGGATGAGTGGGGCGTGCGCCAGTGGCTCGGCGAAGCCTTCCAGCGCGAGCACCTCGTCACCGACGATCTGCCCATCGTCGGAGCCAATGAAAACGCGGGCAATCCTCACTACGAGCCCACCGCCGAGATCACCAAACCGATCCATCCCGGCGACCTCGTGCTGCTGGATATGTGGGCCAAAAAGGACACTCCCGGCGCGGTCTATTACGACATCACCTGGACCGGCGTTCTCGGCCAGCCTTCGGCCAAACACCAGGAGGTCTTCCGCATCGTGCGCGATGCCCGCAAGGCGGGCTCGCAGACGGTCATCGACGCCTTTGCCGCCGCGCGCCGCATCGAAGGATGGGAGGTCGATGAGGTCACCCGCGGCGTCATCGACAAGGCCGGATACGGCGAGTGGTTCGTGCATCGCACCGGACACTCCATCGGCACCAGCGTCCACGGCAACGGCGCCAATATGGACAACCTGGAAACCAAAGATACCCGACAGATTCTGACGAATACGCTATTCTCAGTAGAGCCGGGAATTTATCTGCCGGAGTTCGGCGTGCGCAGCGAAGTCGATGTCCTGGTGCACAACGGCGCCGGCGCAAGTCACCGGACGGCAGCAGGAAGAGTTAGTGATTTTCTAAATGGCCAACGAAAAAACAATTGCAAACGCGGCTGAGCCGCAAGTCAGGCATCATGCAGGTCGTCGCTCCCCTGGCCGGCTGGCTCATCCCCGGTGCCGGACACCTCATCCAGAAGCGCTGGGTCCGCGGCGGCCTCATCTTCGTCAGCGTCACCGTGATGTTCTTCTGCGGACTCGGCATGAAGGGCAAGGTCTACGGCTTCAATCTCGGAGACCTGCTCGATATGCTCGGCTTCGTCGGCGACTTCGGCAATGGCTGCTCTATTTCGTCGCCCGCACCATGGACTGGGGCGAGGGTGCGATCTTCCGCGCCACCGCCGATTACGGCACCAAGTTCCTGGTCTGCGCCGGACTGCTCAACGTGATCGCCGCCATTGACGCTCACCACATCGCCATCGGGAAGAAACAATGACGCTCAACTTTTCTCACTTCACCGCCGCCCTCATCTTCTCGATCTGCGCCTCGGTCGTCTTCGGAATCACCCAGCGCGACAACACCCGCGCAGATGATCCGCTACGGCTTCTACTGCTTCGGCTGGTTCATCGGCGGAGTGCTGGTCGCCGGTTGGGTCATGTGGTTCATCAAGCGCTAGGCATTCGTCTTGCAAGCGCTGTGAATGCCAAGTAGCTGGAACAGGCGTACGAACCGGTACCCCATTCTGACTTCTGTCGGCAGAAGTGGGTACTGCCGTTACCGTCGCTTTTGCCCTTAACCTGCGAAACCTTGAAACGCAGTTCCGATATCCGTTTGAACCCTGCATTCGAAAGGTAAGTACATTTTGAAACCCCCGCCCCGCCAATTCTCATCCATCAGGGTGGAGGATTCAGAAAGATGGCATTCGAAGTTCCTGCTCTCACATATGCGTACGAGGCGCTTGAGCCCTACATCGACGCGCAGACCATGCACCTGCATCACGACAAGCACCACCAAGCCTATGTGGACAATGCCAATGCCGCCATTGAGAAAGCCCCTGAGCTGAAAGGCAAGTCCGCGGAAGAGATTCTCGCCAACCTGGCGGCGGTACCCGAGGCGGTGCGCGGGGCCATTCGCAACAACGCCGGCGGACACGTCAATCACTCGATGTTCTGGGCCATCATGGCTCCCAACGCGGGCGGCGCGCCCAGCGGCCCCATTGCCGATGCCATCACCAAGACCTTTGGCGACTTCGCTCAGTTCCAGGAAAAGCTCAACGACGCCGGAGTCAAGCAGTTTGGCAGCGGCTGGACCTGGCTCGCGCTCGGCCCCAGCGGACTTCAGGTGCTCTCCACACCCAATCAGGACAGCCCGATTTCGCAGGGCCTCACGCCCATTATGGGCAACGACGTCTGGGAGCACGCCTACTACCTCAAGTATCAGAATCGCCGCGCCGAGTACCTGAAGGCATGGTGGAGTGTGGTCAACTGGGCCGAGGTCAACAAGCGCTACGAAGCCGCGCTGAAGAAGTAACTTCCGCACATCACGCCAACGGACGCAGATTCCATGCGTCCGTCTTTCTTTTCATTGTGAAATTTCTGCTGTGTAATTTCTTTGTCACCATCACCTTGCCGAACAGGAACTGCCCGTTCCCAGGGCGTAGGATTGGATGGTATGCAAGCAACTTGCAAGGCACCGATCAGACCATTGGCGAAGAGATCGCCAATAGCATCTCCCACGGCGTGGGCGCGGCGCTGGCCATTGCCGGATTGGTCCTGTTGACCATCCGCGCCGCTCAAGTCGGCGGCGCGCGCTATATCGTCTGCTCTGCCATCTTTGGCGCCTCGGCGATTCTGCTTTATCTCAGCTCCACCCTCTACCATTCGCTCAGCCGCACCCGCGCCTACCGGGTGATGCGCTCGCTCGACCATGGCTCCATCTACCTGCTCATCGCCGGAACCTACACGCCCTTCACCCTCATCGGGTTGCGCGGAGCCCTCGGCTGGACACTGTTCGCCATCGTCTGGAGTTGTGCCCTCATCGGCGTCATCGTCAAAGCGGTCGCCGTGCACAAGTTCGCGGTGGTCTCTACCGTCATGTACCTGGCCATGGGATGGGCTGCCATCTTTGCCGTCAAGTCCATGTACCTGCTCCTGGCTCATCCGGTCTTCGCCCTGCTGCTCGGAGGCGGCGTCTGCTACTCGGCAGGAATCCCCTTCTACGCCTCCAAGCGCAAGTACATGCACTTCATCTGGCACCTCTGGGTTCTCGCCGGAACCAGTTGCCACTTCGCCGCCATCTGGATGCTGATCCGGTAAGACCGTTTCTGTTCTTTAGCGGTGTCATGCTAAACGAAGTAAGCCCTACTGTATCTCCGGATAGATATCGAAGAACGCGTCGATGTTCTCTTTCAGTTGGGCCTCGATCTCTTCCTTGGTGCCCTCCAGTAGATGCAGGGTGACGTGCACTTCGTGTCCATTCTTCAGCTTGATCGATCCCGTTCCTACCTCGTCCAACTCACCTTCGGGAAGCAGCCTTAACCCATACACCAGCGATAAATTAGCCATCTGAAATTCTAACAACCAATGCGCCGTCCGGAGCGCAAGTTTGAGATTTCATTCTGACTTCCTACGTGCCTCTGCGGCTTTGCATTGGTTGCGGAAGCAAGCCTCGATCTCAGCCATGCAGGGCCAAAAACCTCATCGAGTTCGATAAATATTGGCGATTTGACAACCGCATCGACGCGGGTCTACGATGCCTTCACACTGGAGAGGAGGTGGTCCGATGGAAAAAAGTTCAGGCGACTGTAGCAGACGATTCGTGACTAGTGAGGTGGCTGAGGCTTAGGGCGGAATCGCTCTAACCACTCGCCAGACTTCCCGTATCTTCGGAGTTTGTCGCTGGGTTGCGTTTCATTCCGCATTGCGCGCAGATTGGGTTGCGCGGGTGCGGCGGGAGCGAGCCCGCCTCAGGCCAATCCAACACAGCTAACCGGCGCCCCGCATGGCTACAGTGCGGGGCGCTTCTCATTTTGGCCCAACAACTCTACAAAATCTCTCCATGCAGATTACTTGGGAGGCGAGCTCACTAGGAGACAATCGCTGGATTATGAATTTCCGGAGTCGAGAGCGAAGGCCTTGCGGATCACCTCGATCGTGACCGGCTTCATGCCTAGCGAGTCCAATTCTTCGGGCCGCGCCCAGCGGGCCTCGCTGACATCGGTGGCCGCAGCCAGGGTTCCGGAGCGCATGGCAGAGATAGTCGATGAGGACGTAGTGGTACTGGGTGCGGCCTTCACTGTCGGGAAAGATCGAATCGAAGACATCGAGCACTGGGCCGACTTCCACATCCAGTCCAGTCTCCTCGCGAACCTCGCGGGCGACGCCATCGCGCAGCTTTTCGCCGAGATCGAGCGCGCCTCCGGGGATCGACCACTCGCCCTGCAATGGAGGGTTGGCGCGGCGGACGATGAGCACCTCGCCATCGCGCAGGATGACGGCGCCCACGCCAACGATGGGACGCGAAGGATAGAGACGGGACATAGTGCAAGGGTACAAGGTTTCAAAGTTTCAAGGTTTCAAAGTTTCAAAGTTAGAGCGAAGTCAAGACTAGAGAAAAATGCTGCGCGGATCGAGGTCCACGATCTTCCAGCCTTTGGCGCCGCGCTCCAGTTCGAAGCGGAGCTGAGCCTGGTGAGTGGAGACGCGGCCTCCGTCGCGCGGCGTGTTTTCCAATTGGAAGTCAGCGAGGATCACGCCACGATTGTTCTCCTCTGAAGTCTGAACGATGCGAAGGGTGACGCGGATGGCTTCATAGCGGGTGAAGTAGGCCTCGATCTGATCCTGGAAGGTCAGAAAGCCATCCATTTTATCGGCATCAAAGGCGGAGAGAAGACGGCGCGAGGAGTGACCCTCAAGGCCATCACGAATGGTGCCGAGAACCTGGGTGGCGGCGCGCTCGTCGAATACCTCGGCGTTTGCCGCCTGCGGTTTTTTGTCCTGCGGCGCGGAGTTGGCGTCTGGCGGCGCATCCGTGGCAGGCGCGGGTTGCTGCTGGGCGGCGAGCGAGAGAACGCAGGCAAGCAGAAGGAAGGAAACGAGAGTAAGTGCACGTCTGGTCACGTGGGGATCTCCTGATGCGTTCTGCTGCACTTCCCATGTGCGAAGCCTTCTCGGTTATCGTGTCAGCCCCAAATAAGCCAGTGAGGCCCGGCAGATTTGATTAGGACGGAGAATGACGCAGCAGCGATCGGCGAAAGAATCACAGCGAGGATCTCAAAAAAACTCGCAATGGGAACATCGGGAATGCCACACCCTCATAAAACACAAACAGGAGCTGGAGAACAAGTGTGTCAAGAGCAAGGTCAACTACCCAGGTTAGCCAAAGCGGGCGAACGGCACCGGCGAAGATCGTGCCACAAAAACTCCCCGACACTGCCAAACGGCGGACTGTTTCTACCAACACACGATAGCACGCTCAGAAAGTAGGAAGTCCGTTCGGGAAAATGCACAAACGCATCTTAAAGAAGTTGACGGGAGAGAACGATGCCGTTGGCGGAATACGAGCGGAAGAGAAAATTCGCGGAGACTCCGGAGCCGAAGCCGGTGCTGGCGGAGCAGGCAGGATGGCGTTTTGTGGTGCAGAAGCACAAGGCGCGGAATCTGCATTACGACTTCCGGTTGGAGTTGGATGGAGTGCTCAAATCCTGGGCGGTGCCGAAAGGACCATCGCTTGATCCGGCGGAGAAGCGGCTGGCCATGGAGGTGGAAGACCATCCGGTAGAGTACATCAGCTTTGAGGGGCGGATTCCGGAGGGCAACTACGGCGCGGGAACGGTGATGGTGTGGGACGCGGGAACGTGGGAGCCCTATGGGAGCGCGGGGATGACGGTCGTCGAGCGCGAGGCACAGGCGCGGGCGATGCTCGAAAAGGGCGATCTGAAATTCGAATTGCACGGGAAGAAGCTGCGAGGAAGCTGGGTGCTGGCGAAGATGCGCTCGCGAAGACCGGGAAGCAAAGGGACAGAGTGGCTGCTGATCAAGCATAACGACGATGCGGTGGAGCGCGGCTACGATATCCACGCGCATGACGGCTCGGTGCTGACCGGAAGGACGATGGAGGAGATTGCGGAGGACCAGAAATCGGCAGAGTGGGGCGAGCGGAAAGATTCGGGAGTAAAGGGCAGCGGGCGAAGTACGATGGCGGCGGGGACAGATCGACACATGTCGATCAATTGGAAAGAGTTGGCCGGTGAGGTGAAGGGAGCGCGGAAGGCGGCGATGCCAAAGCAGGTGACGCCAATGCTGGCAACTTTGGTGGACAAGCCGTTTACGTCGCATGAGTGGCTGTATGAGATCAAGTGGGATGGGTACCGGGCGCTGGCATTTATGGAGGACGGCAAGGCGCGGCTGGTATCGCGCAATCAGAACGATTTGACCGCCGCGTTTGCGGAGCTGGCGGCAGAGCTGCCGGGACGTGTACGGGCGCGCCGGGCGCTGATTGACGGGGAAATTGTGGCCCTCGACGAGCACGGGCGCTCCAGCTTTAGCCTGATGCAGCAGCGGACGGGAGTGGGCAAGAGCGGGCGCGGGATTTCGCTGACTCCTCACGATCGCCAAAAGAAGGCGGCCGTGGGCCACCAAGCTACGGTCGTGAGCCACGGGATTCCGATTGCGTTTTATGCCTTTGACCTGCTGCACGTGGACGAGTGGTCGCTGATGGGAGTGGCATTGGAGGAGCGGAAGCGGTTGCTGCGTGAGGCGCTGGAGACCGATGCCCGGGTGCGGTATTCCGAAGATTTTGACGACGGCGTGAAGCTGCTGGCGGCGGCGAAAGAGCAGGGACTGGAAGGGATTGTGGCGAAGCGCCGGGACTCCGCGTACCAGCAGAAGCGCTCACGGGCATGGTGCAAGGTGAAGATCACGCAGACGGAAGAATGTGTGATCGGCGGATGGACGGAACCAAAGGGCAGTCGCGAATACTTTGGCTCGCTGGTGCTCGGACTCTACGATAAGGATGGGCGGTTGCTGCATGTGGGGCAGGCGGGAACAGGGTTTACGCGCGAGAGCGAGGCGGAAATCTGGAAGCTGCTGAAGGCGCGGGAGACGAAGAAGAATCCGTTTGCGAATAAGGTGGAGTCGTTGCGCGAGGTTCACTTTGTGCGGCCTGAGCTGGTGGCCCAGATCAAGTTTACGGAGTGGACGCACGAGGGACTGAAGGGCGGGGTGAAGATGCGGGCTCCGGTGTTTGAGGGGCTACGGGTGGACAAGACGGCAAAGGAATGCAGGGCAGCGTAGGAGAACACGCTATCGAAAAGGCACACCGGCAAAACCTCACATCCTGATTGCGCAAAGTCCCACATCTGCTGAATGCGGCAGATGCGCGGCACCGTCATAGTTACGATCCTACTTTCCGAGAAGAGACTATTTCTGGCGATCCTCCAACTCGGTCCAGCGGGTAAGGAGCTGGTCGAGAGCGGATTCAGCCTCCTCCAGTTCGGACTGGGCGGCGATGAGCGCGGGCGCATCGGTTTGGATGGCAGGATCGTTGAGGGTGGCTTGCGCGGCGGCGTGGCGGGACTCGGCCTGGGCAATCTGCTGCTCGATGGCGGCGTACTCGCGAGCTTCTTTGTAGGAAAGCTTCTTCTTGGCGGACGCGGCGGACGGGCTTTCGCCCCCACACTCGCCTGACGGCGGGGCGGATGTGGGACCTTCGCTGGCGTCTGATGCAGACCACCGGGATGCGTTGCGCTTCTGGCTGCGCTGCTCGTCGCGCCACTCCTCCCACTGCAGATAGTCGGCGAAGGTGGCAGCGTTGCCTCGGCCATCGAGGCCGAGGACGATGGTGGAGATGCGATCGAGCAGATAACGGTCGTGGGTGACCAGGACGAGCGCGCCCTGGAACTCGAGGAGAGTTTCTTCGAGGACCTCCAGGGTGGGAATGTCGAGGTCGTTGGTGGGCTCGTCGAGCAGGAGGATGTCGGCGGGTTGGAGCATGAGGCGCGCGATCAAGACGCGGGCGCGCTCTCCGCCACTGAGGCGGCTGACGGGCTGATTGAGCTGCTCGGCGGTGAAGAGAAAACGGTCAGCCCAGGCCGCGACGTGAATCACACGGTCTTGGAAGATGACGGCATCGGAGTCCGGCGCCAGGGCGCGGCGCAAGGTGAGCGAAGGATCGAGTTCGCGCTGCTGCTCAAAGTAAACGATTTTGAGATGATCGGCGGTGCGAATGGTGCCGGAGTCGGGTTCGAGCTCGCCCTGCAAAAGACGCAGCAGGGTGGTTTTTCCGCTACCGTTAGGGCCGACCAGGCCGACACGCATTCCGTTGGTGATGACGAAATTCAGTCCGTTGAGGAGCGGGCGCTCGTCGTCAAAGCAATAAGCGAGGTCTTCGATCTCGACGAGGCGTTTGCTCTGGCGTCCGGTGCTGGAGAAATCCAGTTCGGTGCTGGCAGTGCGAGTCCGGGAGCGGAGATCGCCAAGTTCGCCGATGAGTTCGTGGGCGCGGTCGATGCGCGATTTGGATTTGCCACGGCGGGCCTTGGGACCTCGGCGGAGCCATTCGATTTCGGTGTGGACGCGGTTTTCGAGGGCCTCCTGATGGCGCGACTGGGCGTGCATCCACTGCTCTTTCATTTCGAGAAAGTGGGAGTAGACGCCGGAGACACGGAAAATTCCGTCGGGATAGACGCGGGCGAGTTCGGCGGTTTCGTTGGCTACGTTTTCGAGGAAATAACGGTCGTGGGAGACGACGACACAGGCGAACGCGGCCTGGGCAAGAAGCTGTTCGAGCCACTCGATTCCGGCGAGGTCGAGGTGGTTGGTGGGCTCGTCGAGAAGCAGAATCTCGGGGGCGGTGACCAGCGCCTCAGCGATGGCAAGGCGCTTACGCCAGCCTCCGGAGAGAGATTGTGCGTCAGCCTCGAAATCTTCGAAACCGGCGCGGCCCAAGGTCTCATGCAGGCGCGCATCGCACTCCAGTGCGGGAACTCCGGAGCCGGACAGTGCGGCCTCGATGACTTGCGTGACGCTGAGGCCGGGAGTGAAGACGGATTCCTGCGGCACGTAGGCGAGAGTGGCGCGCTTGCGCAAGGCGACCTCGCCGGTATCGGGCGAGACCAGGCCGGCGAGGATGCGCAGCAGGGTCGATTTGCCGGAGCCATTGGGACCGATCAGGGCAATGCGGTCACGGTCATTGACCGTGAAGGAGACGTTGCGGAAGAGCGGCTCAGCGCCGAAGGATTTCGACAGGGTTTGGGCGTTGAGAATCGGAGGCATTACTTTGATGATACAGCGATGGCGGCTCGATTAGGCGAAAGCAGGGTTAATCCCTCTCTCCGGCGGCTGATGACGCATCCTGGCGTGGGGCCGCAGACAGCGCTGGCGATGGTGCTGACCGTGGGCGAGGTGAGCCGCTTCGCGTCGTCCAAGCAGGTGGCCAGCTACCTGGGGCTGATTCCGGGCGAGTACAGCTCGGGGAACAAGCAGCGGCTGGGGCATATCAGCAAGCAGGGGTCGTCGCTGATGCGCTTTTTGCTGGTGCAGGCCGCTCAGACCGCGGTACGGGGCGATGAACCGCTGCGCCGCGCTTACGCCCGACTGGCGGCAAAGAAGTGTCGCGCGGTGGCCAAGGTGATGGTCGCGCGGCGGTTGGCCGTGAGGTTGTACTGGATGCTCCGCAATGGCTGGACGTACGCGGAGCTGGCACGTCATGCGGGTGAGCCCGGGTCATTCTGTGGTGAGCAGTAGGACGCCGAGCGTTTGTGTGGGCAGCCCGCCTCCCTCGATGAGCGAGAGAGTTTGAACAGGTGAATCATGGTCGAAGTTCAGACTGAATAGATGGCTGGTGCGGCCACAGGCCGGCACTGTGAGATTCGAAAAACATGACGGGTCTTCTGAAATCTTCGCAAAGAGCAAGAGCAAAGGCAAAAGCCCTGAGAAAACAAAGTGGCGCAAAAGCTCTAATGCCAGCGTCTCAGGCGAAGTATGCCTTGACAACGGGGGACGTTGTTATAGACAGGATGACACCTCAAGTCAAAAACTGCAAAATCGAAAACCCCACCTTAGGCGCGCAAAAGCGGCGCGTCGAAGGTGGGGCACCTGTGATCTTTCAAGAGGTTGTCCATTCGATCGAAAACGGAGAAGCTGATTGTGACGAGCAATCGTTTCCCGAGGACGACCGAATGGACATCCACAAGAATGCCCGACTTACCTTTCGTAGTCGAGAGGATTTGGTGCAACGCGTTTGCTCCGGCGTGCGGCTCAAAGTAGCCGCCGAGAGCTTTCAGGTAACTCCCAAGACGGCGGCCAAGTGGGTACGTCGATTCCGCCGTGAAGGGCGGGACGGCCTGGCTGATCGTTCCTCGCGCCCATGGCGTAGTCCTCGCGCAACTTCGTCTTCATTGAAAGATCGGGTTATCGAGCTGCGCCGCGAACATCGCCCCGCCTATCAGATCGCGCAAAGCACCGGCCTGAGTCCGGCAACGGTCAGCCGAATCCTGCAGCGCGTACGTCTGAATCGCTGGCGCGATCTGCACCCAGCTCCACCCGTCGTACGCTACGAACACCCGCATCCAGGCGATCTGCTGCACCTCGATATCAAGGGCCTTACCCGTTATCAGCAGGTCTTACTGCGCGCCGATGGCCGCCGCCGAGGCCTGCATGAGCACCCTGGATTCGAGGCCCTGCACGTCGCTATCGACGACCACTCGCGGCTGGCATTCACCCAAATGCTGCCGGATCAGAAGGCCGAAACTACCATCGCCTTCCTGCGTGACGCTCTGGACTTCTACGCCCGCCACGGCATCTGCGTGCGCGCTCTGCTCACCGATAACGGAAGCTCCTACCGCTCCCGCCAGTTTCGATCAACCTGCGGCGTGCTTGGAATCAAACACCATCGCACCCGACCCTACACGCCACGAACCAACGGCAAGGCCGAACGCTTCATCCAGACCGCCATGCGTGAATGGGCTTACGCCAAACACTGGGCCGATTCCGACGAACGTGATCAGCACCTCCAGCCTTGGACCGCCTACTACAACTTCGCCCGACCCCATGGTAGCCTCAACTACAAGCCGCCCATCAGCCGCGCCGATTCGACAGGTACAACGTATTGATCATCTACAGGCACCCGAACCATTTTCTCAAGTCAAAACATCTGTTTCTTCTCTGCACTGCCGCTTCCCTTATGAGCCCACTTCTTCGCCCCAACTGGGGCGTTGGTATTTGCCGGAGCCGACACGCTTGATGCAGTCTTCGAGGACATCGAGAGCGAGATCGGCCTGCTGTTTGGTGACGATGAGCGGCGGGCAGAGGCGCAGGGTGTTGGGGCCGCAGCCGAGGAAGAGGATTCCCTTTTCGAAGGCCAGTTCGACGATGTGATCGCGCTGCTCTCCGGCGGGGGACTTGGTGTGTTTGTCGGCGACGAACTCAATGCCGATCATGAGGCCGCGGCCACGGACATCGCCCACCAGGGGGAGACGCTGCGGCCAGTCGTAGATGCGGGCGAGGATGTGCTCGCCAACCTCGTTGGCGTTCTGCATGGCTTCGCGCTCGATGATGTCGATGGTGGCAAGGGCGGCGGCGATGGCCACGGGATTTCCTCCGAAGGTGGAGGCGTGAGAGCCGGGAAGCCAGTCCATGATTTCGGCGCGGGTGATGAGGGCCGAGAGCGGCAGGCCGCTGGCGATGCCCTTGGCTACGGCGATCATGTCGGGGGCGACGCCGGAGTGCTCGATGGCCCACCATTTGCCGGTGCGTCCCATGCCGGACTGCACTTCGTCGATGATCAGCAGGATGCCGTGCTTGTCGCAGATGCGGCGCAGTTCCTGGAGGAAAGCGGAGGGCGCGGGAAGGTATCCGCCTTCGCCCTGGAAGGCTTCGACGACGATGGCGGCGCACTCCTCGGGCGGAACCTCGGTGCGGAAGATCCAGTCTTCGATGTAGCGGGCGGTGTCGCGTGCGTACTGCTCGGGCTCGGCTCCGGCGGGGCGGCGATAGAGATTGGGATAGGGGACGTGGACGACTCCGGGAACCAGCGGGCGAGAAGCGGCGGCGCTGCTGAGCCTTGGAGCAGGTGAGCGAGAGCGCGCCCATGGTGCGTCCGTGGAAGGCTCCGTGGAAGGCGATGATGTACTGGCGCTTGGTGTGGTAGCGGGCGAGTTTGAGGCGGCCTCGATGGCTTCGGCGCCGGAGTTGCCGTAGTGGACGCGATGCGGGCCGGGCATGGGCGCGATCTGCGAGAGGCGGGCGGCGAGTTCGGTGAGCTGCGGGTAGTAGAAGTCCGTGCCGGACATGTGAAGCAGCTCGGCGGCCTGCTTCTGAATGGCGGCGACGACCTCGGGATGACAGTGGCCGGTCGAGGTCACGGCGATTCCGGCGGAGAAGTCGAAGAACTCGTTGCCATCCACATCCTCAACCACGATGCCGCGTCCGCGCTTGGCGACCAGCGGGTAGGAGCGGGTGTAGGAGGGCGAGATGAGGCGATCGTCGGCGGCGATGATGCGCCGGGCATTGGGACCGGGAAGCTTGGTGCGAAGGATGGGGCTGTCCGGTGGCGGCGAGAGCTGAGGGTGGCATGCGTTCCTCCTGAAGCTGATGGGTTGGATGCAACCAACACAGGTGCCCGGCTTCGATTCGCGGAAGACGATGGGGAACGAAGACCGGCCAGGGTGAGCGGAGGAAGCGGAAAACTAGTCGCCGGCGAAGAGGTTGGGACGGGAGAGCGAGGGAGAACCGATGAGTTCGGCGCGCGGCGAGGCAAAGCGCGACCAGATGGCGCGGGCGGAGAGGGTTCGCACAACCGCATGGCTGCGGTGCGAGCGCGGCTGACGAATGGGTGACAGACAGCATACGACGCACTCCTCTCTCACGAGGTGGGGCTGATTATAGCGCGATTCTGGTGAGACTAGCAGGGTTTCTGAAGCGGGCGGAGACGAAATTCCGGGTGGCGGCAGGCGAGTGCGACGCGTGATGTATTGCGGCAGCGGATGGCCGCCCCTTAGAATCGGAGTGCAATCGAACATATACACTGGGCTTTGATCTGATTTGCGTGAAGGAAGATAATGGCGCTCGATCTGTTCAACTCTCTTAGCGGCAGAATTGAAGAATTTGCCCCGGCGGACGGCAAGACGGTTCGCTTCTACGCCTGCGGGCCCACGGTTTATGACTACGGCCACATCGGCAATTTCCGCACATTCGTGGCCGTGGATGTGCTGCGCCGCTACCTGCGCCAGAGCGGATTTCAACTGCTGCACGTCATGAACATTACGGACGTGGACGACAAGATCATCCGCAACGCGAACCAGCGCGGCGTGCCGATTGGCGAATACACGAAGAAGTTCGAGCAGGCGTTTCTGGAAGACATGGAGACGCTGGGAATCGAGCAGCCGGAGCAAACTTTCGCGGGCAACCGAGCACATTCCGGAGATGGCGCATTTCATTCGCGAGCTGGCGGAAAAGGGATTCGCCTACCAGGCGGAGGACGGCTCGTGGTACTTCCGCATCGCGAAGTTTCCTGAGTACGGCAAGCTGAGCAAGAAGGACTTCGCCGGGATGATTATCGACGGCGGCGGGCGCATGGATGCCGACGAGTACGAGAAGGACAACGCCCGCGACTTTGCCCTGTGGAAGGCTCCGAAAGAGGGCGAGGCGAGTTGGCAGACCGAGATTGGGCCGGGGCGTCCGGGCTGGCATATTGAGTGCTCGACGATGGCGATGGAGTATCTGGGCGAGACCTTCGATCTGCACGCGGGCGGCGAAGACCTGATGTTTCCGCACCATGAGAACGAGATCGCGCAGAGCGAGGCGCTGACCGGAAAGACCTTCGCGCGGCACTGGATGCATGTGCGTTTTCTGCTGGTGGAAGGGCAGAAGATGTCGAAGTCGCTGGGAAACTTCTATACCTTGCGCGATCTGGTGCTGATGGGGCACAAGCCTTCGTCGATCCGGCTGCTGCTGACCTCGGTTCCCTACCGCAAGCAACTGAACTTTACCTTCGACGGACTGACGCAATCGGCCAACTCGGTGGAGCGGCTGCGCAACTTCAAGCTGCGGCTGGAGACCGAGCACTGGGAAGCGGGAGCGAATCCGGAGATTGCCGAGCTGGCGCAGAAAGCAGTGTGCGAGATGCGCGCCAGCTTTGGACGACGACCTGAATACGGCACAGGCGCTGGCCGCAATCTTCGACCTGGTGCGGGATGTGAACGCGGCAGCCGATCACGGCAAGGTGAAGAAAGACGACATCGCCGCGCTGCTGGGGGCACTGGGCAAGTTCGACGAGATTTTTGCCGTGCTGGTGGACGAGGACGCGGCGCACGTAAAAGCGATTGTGGATTGGGCCAAGGCCGAAGGGTTGGAAGAAAAGATCAGCCCGGCGACGCTGGAGATGGCGAAGAGCGCGGCCCTGAGCGATGCGCAGGTGGAAGAGCTGGTAGCTGAAACACTCCGAGGCGCGCAAGGCGAGGGATTTCAAGACCAGCGATGCGGTTCGCGATGAGTTGCTGGCACAGGGGATTATTCTGGAGAACACCAAGGACGGCGTGCGGTGGAAGCGGAAGTAACTGGGAACCAGCATGAGACAGAGGCGGCCTGCGGGTCGCCTTTGTTGTGCTGTGAAAATTTAGAACTCTGCAGGCCACCGTCGGGCAGCGTGGAAGACGCGCAAGATCTCAACCGCACTCGCTCGAACCCGATAAGGGACGATGTATGGCGTTTCGGGAACTACTAGCTCGCGTGTTCCGAGTACCCGGCCAGCGCGACCCATTGCCGGATGCTCGGCGAGACGATTCACGGCGGTGGTGATCGCATCGACAACACGGTAAGCCGCCGCTGGATTTTCGCGGGCTATGTACTCAGCCTCGGCATTCAGGTTCGCCAAAGCGGTTCTGAGCCACTTAACCCGCACGCCGCGACCATTTCCTAATCGTCTCCTGCACTTCCTGATCGGAGGCGAAATCTCCGCGATCCGCCTCCGCGAGCGCCCTCTTCGTCTCCTCGATCTGCCACTCATTCAGCGCCAAGTATTCCCGCACTGCTTCGGTAATCAGAAAGGAACGGCTGCGCTGCGTGGCATCAGCTAACTTGTCCAGTTGGCTGGTCAACTTTGGGTCTAGTCTCAATGTCAGAACCTTGGATTCAGCCATAATTACTCCGTCAACTACAGATGATATCTCTGTATTACGCTGTATTCAATTAGAAAACTTATTCGCCGCGTGATAGAGGGCGCGAAGATCAGTCGGCAGGTTCGAGGGGTTCGAGTTCGAGGGCTTCCACTTCGCGCCGTGTGGTGTGCGGACTTTGGCTCCGGTGACCAGGATCACCGAGAAGATGATGACGGCCGAGCCTGCGAGCATATAGCCATCCATCTTTTCGCCATGAAAGACGCAGCCGAGAATGAGGGCGATGATCGGATTGACGTAGGCGTAGGTTGCGACCTTGGCAATGGGAACATTCTTGAGCAGCCAGACGTAGGCGGTGAAGCCGACGAGCGATCCGGCGAAGATGAGATAGACGATGGCCCAGAGCGAATTGGCGGCCCAGGTGGCGCGGTGCAAGTCTCCGAAGAGCAGCGCGAGGACGCCGCTGATCAGTCCCGGCGAAGAGCATTTGCCAGCCGCTGGCGGTGAAGGGATCGACGGGCATGTGCCAGCGCCTGGTCAGAGTGGAACCGGCGGCCCAACTCATGCTGGAGAACAGGACAAGAATGGAGCCGAAGAGCTGGCGGGCACCGAAGTTGGCGTGGCCGGAGAGGTCAGGCCAGAGCAGAATGGCGACCCCGGCGACGCCGAGGGCAATTCCGGCGATACCGCGCGGGGAGAGACGGTCGGTGCTGTGGCTGAGGCGCTCGAGGATCAGGAACCAGAGCGGAGTGACGGCGATGAACAGCGCGGCAAGGCCGGTGGGGATGTAGGTTTCCGCCCATCCGAGGACGACGTTGGCGGTGATGAGCAGAAGAATTCCGATGATGGCCAGGCGGAGCAGATCGCGACGCGGGACGGCGATGCGGTGCCCGCCGAGGGCGCGGAAGCCGAGCATGAGCAGACCCGCGGCGGTGAAGCGAAGCGCTCCCATGAGCAGCGGGGTGAGGTGCTCAACCGAGATGCGTATGGCAAGGTAGGTGGAGCCCCAGAGGACATAAACCAGTGCAAAGGCGATGACGACGTGCAGCCTTCTGGGAGGGTTGGGGAGTCATGGGATCGAATTAACTTTATCAGTTTCGGCGCACGACATGGGAGAGACCGCACCCAAGTGAGGAATTGCCGGGACGCACTTGTAAGTAGGGGGCGCAAGCAGGAGAATCAATCGATATGCAGGGCGAGGCTTCGAACCCGGTTCCGTGGTGCTGCTGATGCTGCACTCTCCGCAGCAGAAGTACTTTGGCGTGCTGCTGAAGCTGGCAGAGGCGGGAGTCGAGTTGCGCGGGGTTCCGCTGGAGTCGCTGGAGGACCTGGCACGGCAGATCCGCGCCGGGTGAACGGGCGAGCGCTTCCACCTTGTTCTTCCCCATGCATCGGGTAGAGCGGATGGAACTGGACGCACCGGCAGGAGAGCTGCCGTCGCTGGGAGACAGCTTTGCGGCCCAGGCGGGGCGCACGGTGGAAGAGGTCTTCGGCGAGGACGGACCGGGGATCGATGCCGTTGAAGAGCGAGTTCTGGACGACCCCGAACCAGTTGACGCTGATGCGTCTGTTCTTCATTCCATTCATCAACATCTGCATTGTGGAGCGGCGCTACCACACGGCGCTGGTGCTGGTGGTGATTGCCGGACTGAGCGATGGACTGGATGGGCTGGCCGCCCGACTGCTGCACCAGAAGACCAAGCTGGGCGAATACCTGGACCCGATTGCCGATAAGCTGCTGCTGAGTTCGTTGTTCCTGGTGATGTCGTCCAACCGCATGATTCCGTGGCGCTACACGGTGATGGTGTTTTCGCGCGACCTGTCGATCCTGATTATTTCGGCGCTGTTATACACGGTGGGATTGAGGGATTTCCGGCCGGGAATCTTCGGCAAGATCAACACGGCATGCCAGATTGCAGCCGTGTTCTTTGCCCTGCTGGTAAAGGTGTATCGGATGGAAGCGGTGTGGATGACGCGGGATGTGCTGCTCTACGGAGTCTTCGCCTTCACCCTGGCTTCGGCGATTCACTACGTTTTTTTGACCGGGCAGCGGCTGAAGAAATTGCAGGCGACCCGGTAAAAGACGGCGATCACTCGAATCAGGCAATCTGGAAAGACCAATCCAGGAAATTTCGGAATTTCAGGGGATTTGGGATGATTTCGTGTGGACTTATCACCCCATGTCGGCTATAAAGCTTGTCTGATTTTGAAAGGAATCATCTGTATGGCGGCCGACGAGCAGATCAACTTTGAAATTACCGGGTCAGTGGACTTGGCCTTGGCGAAGATAACGTGGGCACAAAAGGTATCCGATGAACTGGACGAGGAAGAGACTCTGACAGCGTATTGGCATGGAACGTCAGAATCGAAAAACTGCCTTTAGCGCATTCGCAGGGAAAACGATCACACAGCCACAAAAGCATTCCTCGGCCCCCAGCTATGATGGTTTGGTGGCGCACATCGCACGATAAGAATCGATTGCTGGTTGAAGTGCTCTGACGCCGCACGGAATTTGAGCGGTGCGGGGATTCCTCGCTTCGCTAGAGCACTTTACAGAACAAGGGCAACAGAACTAATGCAACCGGAGCTACCAGGGCGCGGGGCCGGGGGAGTGTCCGCCATGGCCGTCGAGGACGTGGTGCTCGCCTTCCGTGGCGGCGTCAATGATTTTGTAAGGAACTGGAACCTCGAACAGCGATGCCGGTTGATCGCCACGACTGACGCGGGTGACGGTGGTGGTGAATTCGCCCGCCCAGGGGTCGTGGTGCATGCTGCGCATGACGAGTTCGAGTTCGGGGGAGAACCACTGCTCGCTGACAATGTTGATGGGACGATCATTGCCGATCTGTCCGGCGGGCAAGGTGGTGATCACACGCGTGCCTCGGGCGCGGAAGCCGAGGATCATCTGCTCGCCGAGATTTTCCGTACGGACAGGATTGGGCGCGGCCAGGAAAGGCTGATCGATGCGCATGGTGGGAGCGCTGGCGGAGCCTGAATCCGCGGGCAGAAAGCCGGAACCGAGAGAGCTGGAGTTGCTGGCGCTCGCGGAGGTGGAAGAGTCCGTGGAGTCCGGGGATGGATGGTCGTGGTGGGAGGAAAAGGGATGCAGCCGCCAATGCGATGGTTCGGCGGCAGCGGCGCTGGGAGAGGCCGAGTTGGCGGCCCCGCGGCGGGCGGTTTCGGGTCGGGCGACAGGAGCGCGCTGCCATTGGCCTGGGCGATGAGGCGCGCGATGTAGGATGGGCCGGCGCCGTTCAGCTCATAGCGATGCGCGACCATCTCCTGCGGATCGAGAACATAGCCGAAGCCAAGCTGGTGATCCACGATGGTGATGAAGATGGAGGCTGAGACGCCTGCCGGCATTCCGGGCAAGGAGAGCTGGGACTCGCGGCGGATGCGGCCCTGAGCATCGCGATAGATGCTGGAAGTGGTGGAGCGGGAGATACGGTTGCCGTCGGTAAAGCTCTGGTGATGCTCGGTGACAAATTCGGCAAACATGGGCTTGCCGGGAACCGCCTGCGCCCCGAGCGGACTGGAGACTCCGAGCATGGCCGACGAGATCGAAATCGGCGGAGGAGCGATCTGCACGGTGATCGGGGGAGCGCTATTGTTTGGGGCCGGAGTGGCCGCGGCCTGCGCCACAGAGCTGGTGCGGCCAGGCAAGTGAGAGCAAGGAGAGCGAAAGCGAAGCTGCGCTGATCGAACGATAGCTCATCCGGTGTAACTCCTGATTCACGTACAACTTCCAATTGGTGCATCCGTTCACGGCAACCATTGCTCCGGTCACGGCATGGTTCGCAAACCTTCATCACGTTCACGCGACAAATTTCGGATGCCGGTCCACGCCCTATTGAGCTACCCGAATGGCGCGGGCAACGCCGTCGGGACCGACCACAACTTCCGCATTGACAAAAGTATTGCCTACCGTCTGGCCGAGGTTGGGCTTGACCTGCCCGACCGGAACCTTGATATGCACCACCTGCATCGGTCCGGAACAGACCACGGGATCACAGTACATAAGATTCGAATATCCCGGCCAGGTTGAACTGGCCGACTGAGCCACGTTGCTGGCGGTTCCCGAGCTAGCCAGCCGCAGAACAGGCGCGGCACTGGAGGACAACTGCGTCACCGGCGTGGAGTCATAGTTCGAGCCCTCGCCGTAGGCGACTGCGGGACGAGCCGCGCTGGCTTTGGCCGAAAGCACAGGCGCGCCGGAAGGCGCCGCGGCCGCAACTTCAGAGTTAGAAGCCTGGGGCTGAGAGCTCCCGATCGAGAGCCATGGGATTGCGAACGGAAGCCGGGCGCTGCAATGCGCCTCCGCGAGGGCGAACTCGCGGCCACAACGGAACGCTGGGCCGGGCTGGCGGATGCGCTCTGCTGGGGAGTGGACGCAGGCGATACGGTGGCGGCAACCGGGGCATTCACCGTAGGAACCCCGATCCACAGATGCACCGCCGAACCCATGACCGCGAGGAAGACGGCGGCGGCGGCTGCACCGGTCCACCAAGTGCGCGAGGCCCAGGCCGGAGTCAGTACGCGGGCGGGAAACGTGAACAGGCGCGCGGGTGGCTCGACCGGCGTTGACGTCGTGGCGGCGGCGCGTTGCGACTGAAGGCGGCGATAGGAGGCCATGACCGCGCGATCGGTGGCACGCGAGGGGCCGGACAGCGTGGCGGAGGCCAGCTTGTGAAGTCCGTTCTGCACCGCGGCACGGGCGCGGAAGTACGAGGTGCAGCGTTCGCACTGGCGCATGTGCTGGTTTGCGTCCGGATGAAGGATGCCGGAGAGCATCTCGTCGATGTGAGCGTCAAAATCGTTACATCTCATAGCAAACACCCTTGAATGATTCCGCCAGCCTGTTTGCCCGAGGGCTGGATGCGTGTTTCAAGTTTCTTGGCGAGCAGGCCGTGAGCCCGATTGAGCCGGGAACGGATGGTCCCCAGGTTGCAATCGAGTTGAGCACTGGCCTCGGCGTAAGACATTTCGCAGAGATCGCAGAGGACGACCACTTCGCGGTAGTGAGGAGGCAGGGACTGGACGGCTTCGCGAACCAGATCGACGGTTTCGCCGCGAAGCACATCGGCGACCGTGTCGTGTCCACTCTCCAGCGCAAGTTCGACCTCCTCTCCATCTTCGTTCTCGCTGACCAGCGGTGTGACGCGGGCCTGAGAACGATACGTGCGGCGGACCAAGTTGCGCGCGATGCCGAGAAGAAATGAAAGCACTTGCCCCTTCGACTCGTCGAACTTGTCACCCTCCTCCATCAGCGTAATGAAGGCGTCGTGCGTAATGTCCTCCGCGAGTCGATGCCGATCCGGTCATGTGCAAGGCGAAGCGATACACGTTTGACTTGAACCTTTCGTAGAGCGCAGCAAAGGCTTCTTCGTCGCCGGATACGGCGAGACGGAGGAGTTGGGGCTCCGAAAGAGTGTCGGTCAACGGCATCGAGCTCACGGCATTGCTGACAACCTGAGTCCTACCAGTATTACCGACAGCGGGCGGGTTAGTTCCACAAAAAGTGAGATGCCAGTGAGGAAGCGGACGAAGGAGCGGAGAATTCTGGAGACGGGCGAAGACGCGACGTCGGACGATCCTCCTGTTAAAAATCGGCAGGAAGGCACCAGCAGATAGAGGTTCACCGAATTACAGCAGCGCTCGACGCCTTCCAGCCCTCGGTGACGGGGCGTGCAAGGTCGGCGCGGGCGAGGTATCCCCAAGTCGCGGTGGCTCCGTACATGAGGGCGGCGCAGAGAAAGGCAACAGCCAGAGTTGCCGGCGAGAGAAGCACGGAAAATTCCAAGGCACAGAAAGCGGCATAGGCAAACAGCAGCACCGCCGCCGGAGCCATGGCAAGCTTCTCGACGTACCGGCTGCAAACTCCGAGGAACAGGACCTGGGTAACCAGGACGACGCGGAACAGCAGTTGCGCGCCCAGAAAATTCTGCCGCAGAGACGAATTATGAATCAGGGATGCAGCGGCGACCGCGGCCAGCAGCAGGGCACAGGCTGCCAGCGCCAGGGCTCGCGCCAGAACCCGGCGATAGTGCTGCTCCAACGCGTCATTGAGTATGGATTCAGGGAGTACGCATTCGGGAAGTGCGGACTCTGGCGCGGAGGTGGATTCGGCAAAGAGCGGGGCTGAACCTTCCGGAGGAGCTTCGAGCAGTTCAAGTTGTGGGCCAGAGTGCGAAGCAGGGTCCGGGCCGCGGGCGATCCGGTTTTCCGCGATAGGCAGGATCCCGCAACCGTCGGGAATGGGCGGCAATGAGCCATGCGGCAGTTTGGGCTCCGTCATGCGGTCCATTGTGCCGCAGAAGGAGCGCGGAATGATAGAGCCGGAGGTGCTGCGGCTTCCGGCGATCGTTCTCCGCTATGAATCAACTGGCGGGTCGCGGAATGATGTCGTCTCCGTGGATGTGGAACTGGGCGGAGCATTGATCCGAGCCGCAGATAATGGGAACAACTCCGGCCATCTGTTTGCGAGTGATCAGGCCCAGGGTGGCACAGCGCGGGCAGGCGAGCACGGCCCAGTAGGGATCGCGCTCATCGCCGGTTTCACCGGCGTTGTCGAGGACGAAAACCGTTCCGGGACTCATCTGTTCGGGGATCCACTGGGGGAGATAGTTGATCTCGACGATCATGTGTCACCTCCACAGTCTCGTGAAAAGACTGCCTGTTTATGGCCGTAGCTTGTATGACGCTGTACCGAAGGCACGAGCGGCGCGGGCCGGGCGTACCGGTTGAGAACTCTTTTTCGGAGCTTGCGGCAGCGCGGGCGCAGGCAAGTCTGGAGCCAGTACGCTGCTCCAGGACCGGACCAACGCAGATGGCAAGCAAGGGCTGCTGGGTATTGCGCAAAAGATCGATGACTCCGCGCTCGGAGTCGCGGAGAAAGACGCTTTCGCCGTCGGTGAGCAGGTGCAGGCCGGGGCCGCGCGATACCAGATCGGCAAGGCGATGGCCGAATTCGCGGCGCAGCAAGGAGAGCATCTTGCGAATGCGCTGCAGGCTGAAGCCGCGGCGGCGAAGATCGCAGAGGATGGCCAGTTCGGCAAGATCCTTGGCGGAGTAGAGGCGGCGATGGCCCTGGCGGGCAGGCACTACGATTCCCTGCTCATCCCACCACTGGAGCTGACGTGGCGTGAGGCCGGTGCGCTCGGAAACCTGGCTGGACGTAAAGCTCGGGTTCATCCCTGCACCAAACCGGACGGCTGAGAATCGATTGCAAAGGAACAAAGTGTTGCAATATGTTTGAAACAAAATCACAACGAAATGTTGCAACCATAGTAAGCCAGCTTTTCGGGAAGTCAAGGGTACAGTAAGCACGGAAAGATGAATATCTGCGCATGGTCCACAGATCATGCGGCGGCAATCGGATCAACTCCGGGCAGGCGATCTGCTATTTTGTCTCTATGCGTCTGGTCATCAATGGAGAAGAGCGGAACTACGCGGCGGTCACCCTGGACGCGACTGATCGAAGAGCTGGGCATGAAGGGCGACCGGGTCGCCGTGGAACTGAATCGCGAGATTGTGCCGCGTGCAAACTGGAGCGCGACCGCATTAAGGGACGGCGACCGGTTGGAGATCGTCCACTTTGTGGGCGGAGGCGCAGGGGCTGAGGCGCGAGTTCGATCTCACGAAATGCGAAAAGGCCGCTCCGGGGGATGAGCGGCCTTTGTGCGCTTGTAGGTGCTGCGTCTACAAGCGGAGTTTACAGATTCGCGATCTAGCGCTGCGGGTTGGCGGTGGCCGGAGGATTTTGCTGCTCCGGGGCCTGCGGCGGCATTTTGCGAATCGAGGTTGTTGGTCATGAGGACGGACATCGACGCGGCGATTTTCGGCGCGGCCCTTGGAGCTGTTGTTCTCCTCCACGGGAGCGTCTTTACCGAGACCGATGATGAAGACCTTGTGCGCGGGCACGTTGTACTTGGAGGCCAGGTACTGGGTGACGGCTGCGGCGCGGCGCTGGCTGAGCTCATAGTTATAGTTGCGATTGCCAACGGAGTCGGTGCGGCCTTCGATCTGGACAATATAGCCCTTGACGTTGGGAATCTGCTGGCCGATTTCGTCGAGCTGTTCGCTGTCCTTGCGGGAGAGATCGGCTTTGTTGAAGCCAAAGTGCACGGCGGCTTCCGTCACCGGGATGATAGTTGTCAAGGTTCACGACTTGTTTGGTGAGGTCATTGACGCCGGTGTTGGCGTTGGAGGCGAGTTGCTGAGCCTGATCGGCCTGCTGACCGGCTGCCAGAGCCTTCTGGTCGGCCGCGCTGGCTTTGGCATCGACTCCCTGGATACCCTGCTGGGCGCGCTGATCGGTATCACGGATGCCGCGAGTCGTCTGCGCGGTACGATCATCCAACTCATCGATCTTGTTAATAATCGGGGTAGTCTGCTGCGAGACATTCTTCTTGGTTGCGCAGCCTAGCGTGAGGGCCATTGCGCCGACGACAAGAGCTGGGAGTAGAAATCGTTTCATAGAAACTCCTTGGGCCAGGATTGCTGGAATTGGACAATCCTTAGGTTAATGCCCTGCTACATTCGCAGAATTAGGATGCACGTGCGGTGCCATGGGAAATCCATCGCAGATTCAGTAAGTTACAGACGGCGGCGGAAGTTCGGACAGGAGATTCCTTCCTGAAAGGGTAGAATTTTCATAGGAGGGATTCAGCGGATGGTTCCGCCGCAACGGGTTCAAAGTCCTTGGAAAAGGCTCGGACGGTGATAGCAAAGGCCGTCGCCGCTATACCTAAACACAAGGACGCTGACCCGCTGAAAAGCAAGGGCGTTGAGACGATGGATCTGTATCAGAAGATCAAAACGGTTCCGGCCGATCCCGGGGTGTACCTCTACAAGAATGCGGAAGGCGAGGTCATCTATGTCGGGAAGGCAAAGAACCTGCGCTCGCGGGTGCGCTCGTACTTTGTGGAGGGCGCCAGCGAGGACGCCAAGACCGGAAGCCTGCTCCGCGAAGCCGTCGATATCGAGTACATCGTGGTGGGCAACGAGCGCGAGGCCCTGGCGCTTGAAAATAACCTCATCAAGCAGAAGAAGCCGCGCTATAACATTCTGCTGCGCGACGACAAAACCTATCCTTACGTGAAGCTGACGGCGGAGCGGTATCCGCGGGTGTATGTGACGCGGAAGCTGCGCAAGGATGGCGCGACTTACTACGGGCCGTACTTCCCTGCCAACCTGGCGTACCGGATCGTCGATCTGATCCATCGCAGCTTTTTGATTCCGTCGTGCAAGATCGACCTGACCCGCGATCATCCGCGTCCGTGTTTGCAGTTCTACATCAAGCGCTGCCTGGGGCCGTGCGTAAAAGAGCTGACCACGCCGGAGATTTATTCGGAAGCGGTGCAGGGATGTGCGGCTGCTGCTGGAGGGAAAACCGACCGAGCTCTCCGGTTCGCTGCGCCAGCGCATGGAGCGGGCGGCGGAGGAGATGCAGTTTGAGATCGCGGCGAAGTATCGCGACCTGATCGTAACCGTGGAGCAACTGAATGAAAAGCAGCGCATGGCGGCCGCGGAAGGCGATGACATCGACGTGCTCGGCTATCACTATGAGAATCATCTGCTGGCGGTGAACCTGTTCCACATGCGCGGCGGCAAGGTGCTGGACCGGCGCGAATTCTTCTGGGAGGATCTGGGCGAGTTGGAATCCGCAGTGGGCTTCGACGTGGGCGAATTCTTCAGCACGCTGCTGAAACAGCTCTACCTGGATGCGCCCTACGTTCCGCGCACGATCTACGTTCCGGTGGATTTTGAAGACCGCGCGGCGCTGGAGGAGTTGCTCAGCGAAAAACGCGGCTCCCGAAGCTACATCGAGGTTCCGCAGAGGGGCGACAAGCGCTCGCTGATTGACCTTGCGGGCAACAACGCGAAGCAATCCTATGACCAGCGCTTCCGGGTGATGAAGCCGCGCACCGATGTGCTGAAGAGCGTGTTGCAGGATGTCTTCCTGCTGGCCGAGGAGCCGTCGCGCATTGAGTGCTTCGACATTTCGCACATCCAGGGAGCGGAGACCGTCGCGTCCATGGTGGTGTGGGAAGACGGCAAGATGAAGAACTCGGATTACCGCAAGTTCATCATCCGCACGGTGGAAGGGATAGACGACTTCAAGTCCATGCACGAGGTGGTGACGCGCCGCTACCGGCGCCTGCTGGAAGAGAGCAAGCCGATGCCTTCGCTGGTGCTGGTGGACGGCGGACTGGGACAGTTGCACGCGGCGGCGCGGGCCTTGGAAGAGCTGGGACTGGCGGCGCAGCCGTTGGCTTCGATTGCCAAGCGCGAGGAGATTCTTTATCTCTACGGGCAGGAGGACGAGCCGATTGTGCTGGACCGTCACTCGCCGGTGCTGCTGCTGATCCAACAGATTCGCGATGAGGCTCATCGCTTTGCCATCACCTTCCACCGCAAGCGCCGGCAGATGCGGGATCGCACCACGGAACTCGGCGAGGTGCCCGGCATTGGCGAGATGACGACGCGACGACTGCTGCAGCACTTCGGCTCGCTGCACGCGGTGAAGCAGGCGAATTACGCTGCCCTGACCTCGGTGGTGACGACCAAGCAGGCGGAGGCAATTCTGGAGTTCTTCCGCCGGGACGAGGCGTAGGAGTGGAGCAGTTGCTCTAGCTGGCGACGCGGGATGCGTCGGCGGGCAAGGTTTGCTGAGGCAAGGCTTGCTGAGCTAAGTAGAGAGCACCCTCAAAGGGCTGGCGCGCGATCAGGCAAACATGAACCTCGGGACGATCGGTGCGGATGATATTGCTGAAGACCTGGCGGATGCGGGACGAGCGGGCAAAGACACCACCGGTGATGGCGATTTCAAGGCCGGTGCGTCCGGCCCAGAGGCGGCGCAGGACGATCTGCGCAATGCGTGCCAATTCGGTTCCGGCGAGGTCGAGAATTTCACTGGCGA
Source organism: uncultured Acidobacteriota bacterium (assembly GCA_963779365.1). Classification (GTDB taxonomy): domain Bacteria; phylum Acidobacteriota; class Terriglobia; order Terriglobales; family Acidobacteriaceae; genus TOLSYN. The sequence goes on from CAVZYB010000032.1 coordinate 80,205, forward strand.
GCAGGTCGTTCGCCTCGGCGGCGGCGAGCACCACGGGAAATAACTCGGCAAAGCCGGAAAATTCCTGATGGCAGCGCCGCACGAGTTGCTCGCGGGTAACGATTCGCCATTTCTCCATGATGCCGGTGATGAGACCGCTGCTACGGCCCATGTCCATGGCGCGCAGGCACTGCGAAACCGCCCGCTGACCGATCCAGTATCCTGACCCTTCATCGGAAATCGTACGGCCCCACCCGCCGGCGCGCGCGAATTCGCCACGCTCGTTGCGGCCAAAGGCGACGGAGCCAGTGCCGGAGATACAGACTACGCCGGGGGCTCCGGGAAAGGCAGCTTCCAGAGCAATGACGGTGTCTCCCACTACCCGGACGACGGCGCGGGGAAGGAGTTCGGCGAGGATTGCGGCGATGGTTTCGGCCACTTCGGAGGAGGCGCCTCCGGCGACTCCAGCACCTACGCTACTCACGGCAGAGGCGGAAATTCCGGCGGAGGAAAGCGCGCCATGGATGGCTTCAGCAAGCGCCAGTCGGGCATTTTCACGGGAGACAAAGGTGAGGTTGCAGGCGCCAGCCGTATGGGTCGCCAGCACCGATATGCCATCCGATACCGCGACTGCGGTACTTGCTTCCGCCCCCGTCGATCCCAAGAGAAAGGACATAGCGGTTTCATTCTGGCACATTCCTGTTCGCGGAAGAATACCGGGAATACTAAGTGATACCCCCCAGAGAAGCCGAGCTCATCGGCATCCCGACAGAGAGGCTGAGGGTCATCCCACGGTCAGCACCGCACGGCGCGAGGCGCGCACCTTTTCGTAGACCTTGAGGTATTCGCGGGCGGCGACCGTCCAGGAGAAGTCGCGGGCCATGCCGTTGAGCATGAGTTTGCGCCACTCGTTCGGCTTGGCAAACAGGGCGAGCGCCGCCCGCATGGTGGTCAGCAGAGCTTCCGGGGTGTGCTCGTGGAACTTGAAGCCGGTGCCTTTGCCGGTTCGGACATCGTAGGCCTCGATGGTGTCATCGAGTCCTCCGGTGGCGCGGACGACGGGAACGGTGCCGTACTTGAGCGAGTAGATCTGGTTGAGGCCGCAGGGTTCATAGCGCGAGGGCATGAGGAACATATCGGAGCCAGCCTCGATCTTGTGCGCCATCTCATCGTCGTATCCGATCTTGACGGCGAAGCGTTGCGGATACTGGCGGACGAGACGGCGGAAGAGATCTTCGTAATCCTTGTCTCCGGAGCCGAGAACGCAGAAGGTGAGATTCTCGTGCGCCAGGCGGTCGGCGGCGAGGGCGATCAGATCGAATCCCTTCTGGGCGGCAAAGCGGGAGACGATGCCGATGACCGGCGCGGTGGAGTCCGGGTCGAGCGCGAAGCGGAGCAACAGATCGCGGCGGCACTCCTGCTTGCCCTCGAGCGACTCCGCCGAATAATGGGCGGCGATGAAGCGGTCGGTGGCAGGATTCCACTCCTCGTAATCGACGCCGTTGAGAATGCCCGCGACGTTTGGATTGCGGCTGCGCAAAACGCCTTCCAGACCGAAGCCGTACTCCACGGTCTGGATCTCCTGGGCGTATTTGCGGCTGACGGTGGTGATGAAATCCGAGTAAGTCAGCGCGCCTTTGAGGAAGTTCACCTTGCCGAAGAACTCCAGCTTGGTGATCGTGAACAGGTCCCAGGGCAGCATGAGAAGCGGAAGCGTGTCCGGAGGAAAGACTCCCTGGTAGCCGATGTTATGGATGGTGAAGACCGTGGGGATTCCGCTGCAAACGCAGGGTCTTCGTCGTAAAGGGTGCGCAGGAGAACGGGAATCAGCGCGGTCTGCCAGTCATGGCAATGGAAGACATCGGGCACGCCGAGGATTTTGGCGGCTTCCAGAACGGCGCGGCAATAGAGGGCAAAGCGCTCGGGATTGTCATGATAGTCGCCGAGAGGAGTGCCGTAGAGAGCATCGCGATCAAAGAACGGAGGATAATCGATGAAGTAGAACTGGACGCCGTGTTGCTGGCCGCCGTCGACCACCGCGCAGAACCGGTAAGTGGTCGTCAAACGGACGGTGATGCTGGCGATGACGGTACGCGGATCTTTGAGATGGGTCTGCCGGTACAGAGGCAGGTACACTGTGACCTGATGGCCGAGTGCGGCGATGGCACGCGGCAGGGCTCCGACGACGTCGGCAAGACCTCCGGTTTTGGAAAACGGAACACACTCGGAAGCAGCAAACAGGACGTGCACGAGAGCCTCCAGCAAAAGCACGAACAGAATTTGGATGCGCGGGGCATAAGCATGGAACAGGGAATGAAATACGCGCAAGCGTGAAGTCTATCGGGCGGAACGAAAGGCGGTCAAACTTGGTGAAGGTTTTACCGAATCGAGTGGTGAGCACCAGAAAGCCCAAACTGGGACAGAACTTTCTGGTGGATCTGGATGCGATGCAGCGGATCGTGGACGCACTGGGCGACATCTCGGAGACGACCGTGGTGGAGATTGGTCCGGGCGAAGCGGCGCTGACCGAACTGCTGGCCAAGCGCGCGGGAAGACTGATTGCCGTGGAACTGGATCGCGTGCTGGCGGCGCAACTGCGCATGCGCTTTGCGCCCCTGACGCAATGTGGAGATTCTGGAGGCAGACATTTTGCAGGTGGATCTGGGAACGGTGCTGGGCTCAACCCCTGGTCCGCTGCGCGATCTGCGTCCCACCGGGCTGTTCAAGACGCAGGTGGTGGGTAACCTGCCGTATTACATCACCACAGACATTCTGCTGAAGTTGTTTGCGGCGGGCGACCGGATCGAAAGCCTGGTGCTGATGGTGCAGAAGGAAGTGGCCGACCGGATCGTGGCCGCCCCGGGAAGCCGCGATTACGGACTGCTCTCAGCCACGGCACAGATGTATGGCACGGTGCAGAAGCTCTTCGAACTGGGACCGGAGTCGTTTGACCCGCCGCCTAACGTGCGTTCGGCGGTCTTCCGGATGAAGATGCAGCCACGCTTCGCCGAGCTGCAGGTGGACGAGGCAGGGTTCATCAGCTTCCTGAAGGTGATGTTCGCGCAGAAGCGAAAAACCGTGAGCAACAACCTGAAACTGGCCTACGATAAAGCGGTTGCCAAAGCCGCGCTGACGCGCGCGGAGATTGCGCCAACCACGCGGGCCGAGGCGATTTCGTTGCCGGACATGGCGCGGTTGTATCGGGAGCTGAAGCGAGTAAGGAAAGGAAGTGAGCGGATGGGAGCAATGAGCGAGGTGCGGGAGGCAGCAGTGGCCGGGCAGTTCTATCCGGATTCGAGGACGGAGCTGCTGCGCGAGGTTCAGGGATTTTTGAGCGAGGCTGGGCGCGAGGCCATCGGGTGAAGGCGCTGGGAGTGATTGCGCCCCACGCGGCGTACATGTATTCGGGAGCGGTGGCGGGAGCGGTGTATGCGCACGTCGAGATTCCTCGCCGGGTGATTGTGCTTTGCCCAAACCACACCGGACTGGGTGAGCCGCTGGCCATCATGAGCACGGGGAGCTTCCGCACTCCGCTGGGCGATGCGGCGATTGACAGGCAGCTGGCGGAGGCGCTGAAGAGCAGGCTTCCCTCTACTGCGCGAGGATGCGGCAGCGCAGATACGCGAGCACGCGGTGGAAGTTCAACTGCCTTTTTTGCAGGCGGTGCGGGAGGATCTGGCGTTTGTGCCGATCACGGTGGGGACCGGGCAATTCGAGGTGCTGACCGCATTGGGCGTGGTGCTGGCCAAGGTGATTGCGGAGTGCGGCGAAGCCGGTGCTGATGATCGCCTCCAGCGACATGAATCACTACGAGGACGACGCGGAGACCAGGGTGAAAGATGCGCTGGCGATTGAGCAGGTGCTCGCGTTGCAGCCCAAGGGACTCTTCCAGACCGTGCTGGGCCAGAAGATTTCGATGTGCGGGTATGGTCCGGCGGTGGCGATGCTGACGGCCGCACTGCGGCTGGGCGCCAGTTCCGCGGAGCTGGTGAAGTACGCGACCTCAGGAGATGTGTCGGGCGACCGGACGCACGTGGTGGGGTATGCGGGAATCGCGGTAGTGTAAGCGCAGCTCGCCTGCCGTTCAAAACACTGCCAAGGCGTCAGCTGAACTATCGGTGGCCACCTCCGCCGCCGTGGAAACCGCCTCCTCCACTGCCTCCATGGAAGCCACCTCCACCGCTGATTCCGCCGCCGCTACTGACATGAGGAGCGGAGCTGACGGGCGGAGCGCTGGGGGCACGCGGAATCGAGACGGACGGAGCGCTGAAGCTGCGTGGAGCCTGATTGCCGGCGTAGGAATAGCTGCGCGGCGGATTGGTCGCGCAGCGGGTGGACGATGCACCTCATAACCGCTGTATCCGTTGCGGCCGAGCGCTGGATGTAACCGTTACGCCCGGCACCGGGACCGGTGACAGAGTACGATCCCCTTTGGCCGGTAATGGTGATGCCGTTGATCCTGGACACGACCGGTCCCTGGGCGAGGTTGGAGCCGCGCGCGGCGGGAGCAGTGACCGCTCCGGTGCTGCTGACGAATCCGCTGGCCGTGGCGTTGCCGCCCCGGGGCGTGGGTTTGGCTGATCGGTCCCACCGAAAGATGCGAGCCCGCGACGGCTACCGTGCCATGGGCCAGGTGAGCGGGAGGATGCGGTGCGCTCCAGTTGCCCGCCGGGTGACTGGCAATAAGAGGCCGCGGATGGAAGCCGCCGCCGGGGCCGTGACCGTGCCACGGGCCAGGACGCCACCACCAGCCGCGTCCGCCGAGGTAGCACCAGTTGCCGTAGTAAAAAGGTGCCCAGCCCCAGGGGTATCCGGAGACAAAGGTCCAGCCCCAGTCGGGATAGTAGCTCCAGGCTCCATTGTCGTAGGGGTCCCAGTCGGGACCGACGCCGTTGGGCTGCCAGACCTCGCCGTAACCGGGCTGATCGCTATAAGTGCCATAGGCGCCGAGATCGGCTACTCCGGGGGCGTTGGCATCGTCACTGCCGGAGTACTGCGCTCCGGCGGAGGCGTTCTGATCGTTGTAGCTGTTGCGCTGCTGATCCCAGGTGTCTTCCGGTTCTTGGGGAACGCTGCTCAGGCGAGCCGCGCTCTCGGGCTGTCCGAGGATGTAGTTGTAGGTCTCACCGCTGTGAACCTTGGCATTGCCCGCACTTGCCTGCACGCTCGCCTCGCCGTCCATCATGGCGAGCGATGCCGTCTGCTGATCGACCGTAAAGCGCAGATGCGAGGGCTTGGTAATGGCAAAGGATTCGCCGGACGGCGCGACGATGCGGAATTGTTCGTGATTACGCATCCGCGCATTGACATAGACCTCGCCGGAATCGACTTGGATGACGTTTACCGGAGAACCGTCGGGGGCGGTGGAAAGCTCGGTCAGGGTGATCTGCGCGGGGCCGGCGAGACGGACGCTGCTGCCGTCCTCGAACTCAAGCTCGGCTCTGGAGTTTTCGGCGGCGTAGAGGCGCGCTCCGCCGATGACCGGCATATTGTTGATGGCCTGCTCCCAGCCATCGCCTGCGTTGCGGTCGATCTGCACGTCTCCCTGGGCGAGGCTGAGACGGACGATCCGGACTGCCGGGGCACCAGAAGCAAAGGCGAAGGCCGAGAGAGCAAAGAGCACGACCGTACAGCAAAGGAGTCGAACTCTGCGGGTGTTCATGGCGATACTCCTGCGTTAAACAGTATGAACTCCAACCCGGCGCAGAAGGTGCGGGGCGGCAAGAATTATTTCTGTTTGGCTGGAGGCATTTGCAGAATGCGGCGGGCGCGCTGGCGGGCGATATTCAGGACCGTGGGATCATTGGCGATACGCTGGAGCACCGGTTGCAGAATCTGAGGCTCCGGAAGCCGCTGCAGAGAAGCGAGCTCTTCCGCCCGGCGCAGAGTGGAATCGAGCGCCAACTTATCAAAGCGCTGCTGGAACTGGAGAACCTGGGAAAGTTCAATACTCTGCGAAATGTCTTGCATGAGGGTGGTGAGCGCGGTGAGTTCCGGCGAGGAGGAATAGTTATACGGAGAGAACGGTCGGGGTTTCCCGCCGGGTCTTCATAACCGTAGCGTCTTGGCTCCGGTAAAGGCGACCTTCAGCTTGTCCAGTGAGCCCTGAAACCGGGGGAGCCCGGAGGCAACCGTGAAGATGAGCTGCCGCGCGTGGGAGGACAGGGTGAAGCTGAATTCGTAGGGTTCGGGAGCAGGGTCGTCGGCGGAGGATTTTGATTCCTGGTGGGGCAAGGAGCGGTACTTGGCGCTGCCATCGGACTGGAAGACCAGTTCGAACCATTGCGGGTCGGCCTGGGGCCAGCGCTGCTCAAAGCTGACGCGGGCGGTAGCCGAGCTAGGCGATTGCGCCACGAGCGCACAGGCAGCGAGCAAAAGACAAGCTAAGCAGAGCGTTTCTCATTCGCCGGGTGCGGCGATTATCAGCTCCGATCATCTAGATTGAGCATGCGGACCTGCCGCAACAAAGTGGCCGCCGTGTGAATGTGGCAGATGGCAATGGCCAGGGCGTCGGCGGCATCGGCAGGCTGGGGAAGTTCGTCCAGGTGAAGCAGACGGGCGACCATGACCTGCACCTGCGACTTCTCGGCGCGTCCGTAACCGACCACGGCAGACTTGATGGCCAGCGGCGCATAGGCGACGACGGAGAGGCCGTGCTGGGCGGCCGACATCATCGCAACTCCGCGCACATGACCCAGCTTCAGCGCGCTCTTGGCGTTCACCGAATAGAAGACATCCTCGATGGCAACCACCTCGGGCTGATATTGCGCGATCAACGCCGAGAGTCCGTCAAAGACCTTTTTCAGCCGGAGTTCGAGGGCTTCGCGCGGTGCCAAGCCGGATGGCGCCGGTGGTGAGGCAGACGAGCGAGCGGCCTTCTCCCTCGACCACGCCAAAGCCGGTGTATTCGCCTCCGCAATCCACGCCCAACACTCGCATAGAGGAAGTTTAGCCGAAAGCAGGCGGGAGCGTGAGCCGATTCCGCAAACGCCGTGAGCCCGGGCAAACAATTTCGTTCTAAGGTAATCTGGAGAGGTTTGCAATTGGCTTGGCAGCAGGATTCGCAACCAGAAGTTTCAAGCAGGAGAACTGATGGAAATCCGTTGCTGGCGCATTTGCCTGATCGCGGTTGCGGCGTTGCTGACGGTGCAGCGGCAGCGCTCAAACCGCTCCGTTGAGCGAACGCGTTGTGGCCTACCGGATCGAGGGTGTTTACAACGCCAAAGACGCACACGCTGGACGCCACCGAAGTTCTCACCTACACCAATCGCACCGGCACCACGCTCGACAAGTTTCCCTTTCATCTGTATCTCAATGCGTTCCAGCCGAAATCCACCTTTATGACCGAAGCCGAGCGAACCGGCGATCGCGACGTGGAAAAAGGCTCGGGCTGGGATGACAAGCACTTCGGCTCGAATGAGGTGAAGTCGCTGGAAATTGTGGGCGAGCGGCGACGTGACCCGGCAGATGAAGTTTGTCTCGCCCGACGACGGCAATGCGGACGATCGCACGGTGTTTGAGATCGCACTGCCCAGGCCGCTGCCGCCGGACCAGAGCGTGCAGTTCCGGATTCACTTTGTGGCGAAGTTTCCGGAAGTGGTGGCGCGCACCGGCTACAAGCGCGATTTCCTGATGGCGGGACAGTGGTTTCCAAAGGTGGGCGTGTGGTGGAACGGAGCGTGGAACTGTCACCAGTTTCACGCGCTGACGGAGTTCTTCGCGGACTTCGGCACCTTCGACGTGAAGCTGACCCTGCCGGCAAAATGGAATGTGGGCAGCAGCGGGGTGCAGACCGGGGCCAAGGACAACGGCAACGGCACGCAGACGGTGAGCTTCCACGCCGAAGACGTGCACGACTTTGCCTGGACCGCCGACCCGACCACCAAGGTCGTGGAAGACTCGATCCAGCTGAGCCGCGGCACGGTGAAGATCCGGATGCTGATGCAACCGGGACACATGGCCAGTTCGGCGCGCTATCTGAAGGCGCTGAAGGGCACGATGCGTAAGTTCGACGAATGGATCGGACCCTATCCGTATCCGCAGATCACGGTGGTCGATCCGCCGCACGGCGGAGGCGCGGCGGGAGGGATGGAGTATCCGACGCTGATTACGGCGGACACGACGTGGTGGATGCCGAAATCGGTGCTGGAACCAGAGATCGTGGTGGAGCACGAATTCGGACACCAGTACTGGTACGGCATGGTGGCCACCAACGAATTCGAAAATGCCTGGATGGACGAGGGCATCAACCAGTACATGGAAGCCAAGGTCATGGACGCGCTCTATGGCAAGGCGACGTCCAACGTGAATTCGCGGCTGGCCACGCTGGGCGAGCGCGGGCATGGATCGCATGGGCTACGTGCCGGTGGCGGACCGCGATCCGCTGTCGCGTCCGGCATGGCTTTTTATGGATGGCAGCTCGTACGGCGGCATTACCTACTCGAAGACCGCGCTGATGATGCTGACGCTGGAGAACCTGATCGGCGAAAAGACAGTGATGCACGGACTGCAGGTTTACTTTGAGCGCTACAAGTTCAAACATCCCACGCCAGCCGACTTTACCGCCGCCATGAACGAGGCGGTGGGACAGAACCTGGACTGGTACTGGAAGCAGGCAATCTACGGGACGCGAGACGCTGGACGACCGCATTCTGTCGGCGAGCTCCGAGCGGGTGGACTGGTACAACAAGGCGGAGGAGAAGAAGGGCGTCACGGTTTATCACAACGAGGTGATCGTGCACCGCCGCGGCACCTTCGATTTGCCGGTGGTGCTGGAGGCGAAGTTCGACGATGGCTCGACGGTGCGCGAGCGCTGGGATGGCAAGGACCGCTGGCATCGCTTCGCCTGGGAGCGCAAGGCGAAGCTGGTTTCGGCGGAGGTCGATCCCGATCATGGCTATCTGCTGGACCGCGACCCCTTCAACAATAGCTGGACGGCGACAGCCGGATCGCAAGGCAAGCGGCAAACTCGCCGGATACTGGACGCTGCTGACGCAATGGCTGGAGCAGGCGCTGAGCTGGCTGGCCTGAGAGCTGGCTGGCCGAGAGGAAGATGCGATGAACGAAAGAGTTCGCAGTTCGGCTGGATTGGTCTGGCGTCATCAGCGCCTGGTGTGGTGGATCTTCGCGGTGAACCTGCTGCTGGCGTGGCTCGCTTCGCTGCCCGTGCGCGCCACGCTGAGCACGGTGCTGGACCACAGCCTGGAATCGGCAAAACTGGTCACGGGATTTGACATCGGCACCTGGTGCTGCTGCTGGAGCGTCCGGATGTTTCGGCACGTTCGCTGGCTCCGGGCGCGGTTGGAGCGACGCTGATATTTCTGGTCTATCTGTTGCTCATCGACGGCGGCGTGATTACGGTTTATCTCGAAGACAGAAAGCTGAGCCGCGCGGAGTTCTTCGAAAACGCCGGGCTGTTCTTCTGGCGGATGGTGAGGCTGGCGCTGTACTCGGTGGTGCCCTTTGGCTTGCTGGCGGCGGCCGATGGCGGCATTGCAGGCTATGCGGAAAAACTGTCGAGCGATGCGCCGCAGGAGCGGCTGGGATTTTTCGTGAACGTGGGGGGCAAGCTGGTGATTGCTGCTGGCGGCGCTGTTCGTGCGCCTGTGGTTCGACCTGGCGCAGGCCCGGGTGGTGCGGGACAACGAACGCGGGCTGTTGCGGATGTTGTGGCGCAGCTTGAAACTCGCATTCGCGCTCCGGCAGCTGTTTGCGAGGTATCTTGGCATCGGACTGTTTGCCGCGGTTACGTTCGCCGTCGGCATCGGCATTTGGGTGTATCTGCCGCATTCGGCAACCGGCGCCAGCTTCCTGGTGCTGGAGCTGGTGACGATTACGCAGATCGCCTCGCGGCTCTGGCTGAAAGCCGCCAGCGCCCGCTGGATTGCGCTGCTTCCTTTGCTTCCGGACACGGTGCAGACGGCTCCAGCGCCGGTCATTGAGGCGACGGACATGCTGCCGGAGTAGGCACGGCAGTCGCAAGAGTTTCTTCGTTCCCTCAACTTCTGCTTGCGGACATTTACTTCTGGGGCGGAGCGCAGTCGGTCATGTCGCCTTGCAATTTGCGGATGGCGTGGGGCACGGCGGGCCAGACGGCTTCGAGATTCTCCACGGCACCGGCGGGGCTGCCGGGAAGATTGAGAATCAGGGTGCGCTTGCGAATCCCACAGACGGCGCGGGAGACCATGGCGTAGGGAGTTTTGCCGAGGCTGGTGGCGCGCATGGCTTCGCTGAAGCCGGGGACGATGCGATCGAGAACCTGCAGGGTCGCCTCCGGCGTAACATCGCGCGGCGAGACCCCGGTGCCGCCGGTGGTCAGGATCAGGTCGGCATCGCCGGAGTCCGACCACTGCGGCAAGGCATTGGGCGATAAGGTCCTGCTCGTCGGCGACCATGGCCGATGGTGGCGATTTCGACGCCGCGTTCGCCGAGCCATTGCGCCAGCGCGGGCCCGCTCTGGTCGACGCGTTCACCCCGAGAGCCTTTGTCGCTGACGGTGAGGATTGCCGCTCGTACGGGATTCGGCTTCACTGCATCTGTGCCAGCTTCCTGTTTGCCAGATTCATGCATGTTCGCCACCTTTACTCTCCGGGTTTCGACGCTGGTACTTTCTCTTCCGTTTCATCCACTCGACGAGGCAGGGGTGGCCGCTTCCGGCTGGCTGCCTTCGCTCTCGAGTAACGCATCCAGGCTGTAGCCTGCGGATGCGGCAGCCTCCACGGCTCCGCTGATTGCGTTGCCGATCTCCTGAATTGCGCCGCGTGCGGGGACGGATTCAGCCGCCAGCTTGCAGAGGGTTGGAAGCTGCAGCCACCACAGCAACTCCTCGTAGGACTCCTTGACAAAATAGGAGTGCCCCTCGGCTTCGTGCGCCCCGGTGAGCCAGCGAACATCCGGGTCCTGCCAGAGTGCGGGCGACAGAATGGGATGCATGCGGCGCGATGCGGCGCATCGCGCGCGGGATGCACACCGGCGTGCTCCGGCGTAGCGGACAAAGACCTTGGCTTCGATGAGCAGGGCGACCTTGATTCTGGCGGCCACGCGCCAGCTTTCCTCGGCTTCGAATCCAAGAGCCTCGAAGGCGTGGGCCAAGGGCTCGCGCAGGCGCAGACGATCAAACAGATCGAGCGCGGCGCGCTCCGGATTCTCGGCATTGACGGATTCGGCGAGCAGTTCCAGCACCGACCAGGCAAGCACCGGTCCCCACACGGCGGTGGCCGTCAGTTGCGGACTGTGGCTGGGAAGGACGCGGCGGGCGGCGGCGGGCCAGGGTTCCGGGAAGAGGCTCTCCAGGGCGGGAATTCGCATGGCCGCGCGCACCAGCACACGGAATCTCTCATCCATGGAGGCTGGGTTCGTGAGATTCAGTGCCTGAGACTCGTCGTGGTGGCGAGCGATAGAAGGACTGCGCCTCGCGCAGGAACTCACGGCTGCGCCTGCCAGGCGGTTTCAAGAAATTCCTGACGGCTAACTTCGAGTACCTTCTGCTTCTCGGGAGGTTCTTCTCGTAGGCGCTCTCTCGGAGGCGCTGATGTCCGCAGCGTTTTCTCAGAAGCAATGGCGGCGTGCTTGGAGAGTTCGGCGAGATTGCGCACCAGCGCCGGATCGAGCAGACGGCGAAGCGCATCGTGCGCGGGACGCAACTCAAGGCCGATGAGAGCATCTTCGAGATTGGCCACGCCGCGGCCGGCCAGATGGTCGCAGAGGCGGTCCCAGGGCTTCTCGGCGGTGGCGCGCAACTCGCGCCAGTCGAGAAAGACATGGCACTGGTAGGCGTGCAGTTCGATGGTGAGGCCATGCTCGGCCAGATTGACCGCGCGGCGCAGATATTCCAGGCCGGTGAGCGAATCGCGGTAGGCAAGGATGATCGCGGGATCGTCCTTCAGTTCCAGACCTTCCTTGAGCCGCCGCTGGCGCAGATGGCCGGATTGCTTGTCGGCATAGGCGGCGGAATTGTCGATGGTTCCGCGAGTGGTGGAATAACGGTTGTTGTAGAGCACCAGGGCACGCTGGTCTCCGCGGCGGTTGGAGTAGGCAAAGACATTTTCATCGACGCTGCCATCCTCGCGGAAGAAATCATAGAGCAGGAAATTGCTGCTCTCGGCGAAGAGCGCGCGCTGATGCAGCAAGGGCGCAATCTGGCGTTCGTGGCGCTCCACCAGCGCCGGGTCGGGATCTTCCTGGTAGCGCGGCCAGCGATACTCCATGCCGTACTTCTCGGTATAACCCTCGATCTGGCCGTGGCCGAACATCGGCAATCCGGGCAGAGTGGACATGACGGTGGCAACGCCGAAGTACTTGTCGCCGGTGCCGAACTGGTCAATTGCGGTGCGCTCGTCGGGATTGCTCATGAAGTTCACGTAGCGCTTCATGATGTCCGGATCGAACTCCAGAGTGTTCTTGATCACCGAGCGGTACTTGGCGTTTTCCTCATCGCGCATCATGTTCATGAAGGCGCTGTTGTAGACGCGATGCATTCCCAGGGTGCGGACGAAGTAGCCCTCCATGAGCCAGAAAGCTTCGGCCAGCAGCAGGGTTCCGGGAACCTCGGCGGCCACCCGGTCGACCACTTCCCGCCAGAACTCCTGCGGCATGTGCTGATTGAATTCCTCGGTGGTCATGGCGTACTCGGCGCGCGAAGGGATGGCTCCGCTGCTGCCGGGATTGGGAAACCAGAGGCGCTGAAAATGCCGCTTGGCCAGTGTCATGGCGGCATCGAAGCGGATCACCGGAAACAGGCGCGCGACGTGCAGGATGGTCTGAATGACCTGCTCGCGCACCGCCGGATTCAGGTAGTCGAGTTGCGCGGTATCGTTCCAGGGAAAGCTGGTGCCATCGTTGCCGTGATAGATGTAGCGGGTCTCACCACTCTGGCGGTCGCGGCGCTGGAAGACCACGGCGGCATCGGTCTGCTCGTAGTAGTGCTTTTCGATCTTGATCTCGACGCGCGGGTCGGGAGAGAGGTCGGGACCATCGAAGTTGTAAGCGGGATAAGGCCGGTCGGGGCGCGAGATGAACCAGTCGGGATGCTCGACAACCCAGGGCGAATCGATGCCCATGTGGTTGGGCACCATGTCACTGGCGAGGCGGATGCCGCGCCGGTAACAGCGGTCGCGCAGGGTGATGTAAGCGGATTCGCCGCCTAGATCTTCGGCAATGCGGTAATCGTAGAGCGAATAAGCGGAGGCGACAGCATCCTGATTTCCGCACAACTGCTTGATGGTCCTGGAGGCGCGGCTGCGCTCCCAGATGCCGATGAGCCAGAGCGAATTCAGACCGCGGCGCGCCAGCGCATCCAGGTCTTCGTCGGGAATCTGGTCGAGCCGGTCGATGGCCCGGCTGTATTTTCGGGAAAGCTGGGCGAGCCAGACATAGGTGCTCTTGGCGATCAGTACGGCGGTCGGCATCCAGTCGACGTCGGCGCTGAACTTCTCGTACTCGTGGGCCGGATCGCCGAAGACTGGAACGTCGGAGTGGCTGGTAATCCATGGCCATTGCTGCGTGCCGGCTTCGCGGCGGCGGCGCGCGGCGTCTTCGGCGGCCTTGGCTGCGGCGGCCCGGGCGGCGGCCTCGGATTCCGGATTCGGCGGATTGAAGCGCATCCAGATCGCCAGTTCCTCTTCGTGCAGGATGTCACCGGCGATCAGCAGGAAACGCTCCAGGCTTTCGCCGAGCAGAGACTTCCACTTCTTGCGGATCACGGAAAGCTGCTCGCTCAACGAGCCGGGCGCGGAAACGGCAGGGGCGCGCAGCAGATCGAAGAGATTGACCGGCGCGGCGCCTTCGACGGGAATCAACGGACGCGTGGCAAAGTATGCGGGGAATTGCTCGGCAACACGGCGGTAGGCGGTCTTCTCCGCCAGCGTGCTGTCTTCGAAGAGCTCCTCGAAGGGACGGAAGGCGACGTTACGGTTCGCCATCCAGAGCAGCATCATCTCTTCAAGGCGGCAGCGCGGTGCGAGGTGCCATCGGTGGAACCGGCCAGCCATTCCCTGGGGGTTTGCTCGCCACGATAGACGCTGGTGCCGGGAAACTGCTGGACAAAGGTGAGCAGCATCTTGTCCAGCTCCCGCGAACCAACCTGCTCCGCAGAAGAAAGCGAGAGCATCGACCATCACGTTGGGATCGAAGTGCTGGCGATAGCTCGCCATGAGGGCGTGGCTGGCTTCATCGATCAGGCCCATGACATAGAGTGCGCCGGCATTGACGGCGCGCTCCGGATGCTTCTCGACATCGCGAACCAGGTTCATGCGGTGGGCAAATTCGACGGCTTGCCGCGACGTTCGCGAAAACAACATTTCCGGTAAAGGAGAAGAGCGTTTCCGCAAACTGATAGCGGTTGCGTGCGTCTCTGGAGATATGAAATTCCATCATCTGCGAATCGTCCTAAGCAAAGCCTGCCCACCATCATGCCAGATGCGAGGCGATATCGGCATCCGCCAAAGCTTCCAGAGTAGTCTCTTGGGGGAGGAAAAGTCGAAATGATCGCCGGATTCGCAGCGTAGGCAGCGGAAGCGGAGAACTCCAGGCTCTGCACGGCCGTCGCGCGCGGGATTTTCCGGATAAAGTGCAAGGGCCGCTGCGCGATGGCAGCGGCCCTTGGCGGCTATTCTTTGGGCTCTTTGCGAATCTTCTTCTGTGCCCGCTTACGAGCCAGAGCTTGCTTTACGCGGAGCTTCGCGCCCGGCTTCAGATAGTAGGAATGACGCTTGACTTCCTTAATGATGTCTTCCGTCTGAACTTTGCGCTTGAAGCGACGCAGGGCGCTCTCAATGGACTCGCCTTCTTGCAATCGAATTTCTGCCAAACAAAATCACCACCCAACCCAGCCATAAACGGCCATGCGTAAAGTCTACCACGAAGCTTCGCCCAGCGTCCAGGACACCGGCGCAGGAGCGAATGGAAGGCGTCAGCGGGCGACGACCCGCGCAATTGCCGTCTCCAGAACTTCGCGGGTAAAGATGGCGCCTGCGGTCTGCCGGGTTCGCTTGCGGTAGATGGCGGTGGTCTGGCAGAGCACGACGATGTCTTCGATCTCGGCGGGGTTCACCACACATTCCAGAATTCGCGAGCGAAATTCGTCTTCCGTCATTCCTGCCAGTTGAAAGCCCCGGCGCTGCGCCTCGGCAAGGTAGAAGTGGACCACATCGGATAACATGCGCCCCGCCTCGGCGGGGATTTCCGGACGGTCTGCGGAATTGAGTCCGGCGCCGGGAAGAGCCAGTTTGATACCAAACATGTTATCCAGATCGCTGTCTGCCGCAAAATCAACGGTCGTAGCGACGACGAGGACATTGGGGCGCTCCGACGTGGTCTCAATCAGCGCGTCGAGTTCGGCGAGTAACTCTGGATCGCCCAACTGATAGGCGAGGTCGATGCGCGGAAGCAGCAACATCACCTTCTTGCGGCGGTATCCACGCACGATGCCTTTGGCCTTGGCCAGAGCGTCGCTGTCGCGCGGATTGTAGACGGTGACCAGGCGCTCCATTCCAGCCATCTGGGCGATGCGTTGCGCCAGGCTTTTCTTGCCGCTCTGGTTGGGCCCGATAATCAGCACTTCGTTGCCGATTTTCAAATCCTGATAGGCCGAGGGCGTACGCGCGCGATCGACCAGATCGGCAATGCTTTCAAGCAGATGGTCCAGCCCCGCCAGACGCGGGTTGAGGCTGCTGACCGGAACATCCTCCAGGCTGAGATAGACACGTTCGCGCCGTTTGCGCCGGTCCGAGATGAACTCGATGAAGGCGGGAAGAGCCGCGACCGAGCCGACGATGGTCGCCAGCACGAGGATTTCTTCCGTCAGTAGAAGAGCGGAGTCGCTGTCCGCGGCAGGGTCGAACATAAGTTGAGGATAACACTGGCCAATGGGAATCCGGACGGGGTAACTACTGTGCTTCCGGGTTGGCAAAGGGCGGTTATTGCTCGTCAGCACCGGCTTTCTTGTGTACGATGTCGGTCTCAATTGATTCTGATTTATGCCCGTGCAGTCCCGCTACTCGCGGCTGGTCTGACATCGTGGAAGAGAAGAAGTTCAAAGCTTTACTTCGGCGGACGGTGGGGATTCCGGTGATTGCACTGGCGATCCTTGCGGCACTGCTCCTGGTGGAGATCCAACTCCCTGAGGAACTCCCTGCACTGGGTGGAGCACGCCGACCAGGTGATCAACGCCGACCGCGAACTGATCAAGCTGACCATCGACATGCAGACCGATGTTCGCGGCTTTCTGTATACCGGGAAAATCGAATTTCTTCAGCCCTACAAAGAGTCCGTACAGGTCATTGACTCGGAATTCGCCACTCTTAATCAGCTTGTCTCCGACGATCCGGCAGCAACAGGCGCGTCTGGCAACCATCCACCGCCATTTTGACGAGTGGCAGCAGCAAGCCGAGCACTCGATCGATCTGCGCCGCCGGAGCCTGCCGCCCCTCGATACGGGAGAACGTGGTTACGAGAGCAGTCTGCAACGCAACCAGTTGCGGGCTTCGGTCCATGCGGACCATGACGCCTTCACGGCAGCCGAAGTGCAGTTGCGTGCTGAGCGCAAGCGCATGGTTGAGCACCGGTCTGGAATTTTGGTGATAACCATTTTGCTGGCTCCGCTGGTTGGGGGCGGTTTGGCAATGTTCACCAGCCGCCAGATTCATCTTTTGGCAGAGCGCTTTAAGGAATCGTTGGATATCGCCGCGAAACGTGCCGAGGCGCTCCACGAGCAGGCGGAACTGTTAGATCTAGCTCACGACACCATCATGGTGCGCGACCTCCATGGGACGATTCGTTTCTGGAATCACGGGGCGGAGGAGATGTACGGATACTCCAAAGAGCAGGCTACCGGAAAAATCTCCCACGAATTGCTCCGCACGGTATTTCCGCGGCCCCTGGCCGAGATCGACGCGGAGCTTCTTCAGAAAGGACGATGGGAGGGTGAGTTGACCCGCACCACGAAGGACGGCACACCCGCGGTGGTGGACATCCACTGGGTATTGCAACGGGATAAGGACGGCCTGGCCCGTGGCGTGATGGAGATCTCCACCGACATCACCGAGCACAAGCGGGCAGAAGAGGAAAGCCAGAAGAGCAAGCATCTGCTGGAGATGTTCGTCGAGAATGCTCCCGCTGGCCTGGCCATGTTCGACCGTAATATGTGCTACGTGCGGGTCAGCAAGAAATGGAATGAAGTAACCCGCATGGAGGATGGTGCGATCCGAGGGAAATCTCACTACGAGCATTTCCCTGACTTGCCCGAGCATTGGAAGGAGGCGCACCGTCGCGGTCTGGCGGGAGAATCGCTGAGCGCGGAAGAGGAATGGGATGCAGGGGATGGCACCAAGCGAACCGTCCGCTGGGCCATCCATCCCTGGGGTGACTCCGGCACGGAGACCGGCGGCATCATTATCTTTTCCGAGGACATCACCCAGCGCAAGCAGACCGAGCAGGCGCTTCTGCGCAGCGAAAAATTGGCCTCCGTCGGACGTATGGCAGCGGTCATCGCCCACGAGATCAACAACCCACTGGCGGCGACGATGAACGCGGTCTATCTCGCTTTGAACACGAAAGACCTGCCCGACGATGCACGCCGGTTTCTGGAGATGGGGGACGAGGAACTGAAACGGATCGCGCATATTACGCGACAGTCGCTCGGCTTCTATCGCGAATCCAATGCGCCGGCCCGCATGACGGTGCAAACGGTGCTCGACTCGGCGGTCGATTTGTTGGCCAGCAGGATCAAAGCCAAGCACGCTACGATCGAGAGGCAATGGGAGGAAGATGTGGAGATCACCGCCGTCGCCGGCGAACTCCGGCAGGTGTTTTCCAATCTTCTGGCCAACAGTCTGGACGCGCTCGACGACCACGGCACGGTCAAATTGCGGGTATCTTCCGGCACCGGCCTCAAAAACGGCCGACGCTGCGTCCGGGTGACCATCGCGGACAACGGCAAAGGCATTGCGGCGAATCTACGGCCCCACATTTTCGAACCGTTCTTCACCACCAAAGGCACCATCGGCACCGGCCTCGGCCTCTGGGTCACCAAAGAGATCATCGACAAACACGGAGGAACAATCCAGGTGCGTTCCAACACTCGCGAGGTGCGTCGAGGCACGGTGTTCTCGGTTGTTCTGCCGGTTGAGCCCACGGCAGTGGCGCGCGGCAAATCCGCCGTAGATTAAGCTGCCCGTCCAGAGGTGGTCGCGAAGCCAGCAAAGAAAGTGGCACGGTGGTGAGGATTCCGGCTCAGAGAGTTGCTGCCGATTGGATGAGCTGCTGTTATGATTCTGTCCGACCTGCTGTGAGAGCGAATGAGGCTAACCAGCCACCCTGTCCTGCGGAATTGCCGCTCTTACAACCTTCAGGAGCAGCTCTTGACGGCTCGTGACTTCAAAACAAGAAGACGAGCGAGGGAAGATGAGCGGAAAAGCGTTTTACAAGAACCTCTATTTTCAAGTGTCTGATTGCGATTGTGATTGGCGTCATTCTCGGGTATGTCAACCCGAATGCGGGCGCGGCAATGAAACCGCTTCGGCGACGGCTTCATCAAGCTCATCAAGATGATGATTGCTCCGATCATTTTCTGCACGGTGGTGCTTGGCATCTCCGGTATGGAAAACATGAAGGCGGTGGGAAAGACCGGAGCCTTGGCGATTCTGTATTTTGAGGTTCTGAGCACCGTATCGCTCGTCATCGGTCTGGTGATCGTCGATGTAGTGCATCCCGGCGCCGGGATGAACGTGAATCCCGCTGACCCTGGACGTGAAGGCCGTGGCGGCCTACACCGGACCGGGCAAGATGCAGACGACTACGGGCTTCCTGCTGGACGTCATTCCCGACACGATTGTCGGAGCCTTCGCCAAAGGTGACATTCTGTCCGTCCTGTTCTTCGCCATCCTGTTCGGCTTCGCCCTGCATTTGGTCGGCGATAAGGGCAGGGTGGTTCACACGGTGATCGAGCAAGTCTCCTCCGTTCTGTTCCGCATGGTCGGCATCATCATGCGGGTGGCGCCGATTGGAGCTTTCGGCGCAATGGCCTTTACCATCGGCAAGTATGGGCTGGGCACGCTTTTCCAGCTTGGCAAACTGATGGCCTGCTTCTACACCACATGCCTGATCTTCATCTTCGTCGTCTTAGGAACGGTGGCAAGGCTGCACGGATTCAGTATTTGGAAGTATCTGAAGTACATCAAGGAAGAGCTGTTCATTGTGCTGGGAACGTCGTCGTCCGAGGCGGCGCTGCCGCGCATGATGGCCAAGATGGAACTGATCGGCGTGCATAAGTCGGTGGTTGGACTGGTGATCCCGGCGGGCTACTCGTTCAATCTGGACGGTACTTCCATTTACCTTACGATGGCGGCGATGTTTATCGCGCAGGCGACCAACACCCACCTCTCGCTAGCGCAGCAACTTGGCTTGCTGGCGATCCTGATGCTGACCTCGAAGGGAGCGGCGGGGGTGACGGGCAGCGGATTCATCGTGCTGGCCGCGACGCTTTCCGCGACCGGCTCGGTACCAGTGGCGGGCGTGGCACTGATTCTGGGCATCGACCGCTTTATGTCGGAGGCTCGAGCCCTCACCAACCTGATCGGCAACGGAGTGGCAACCATCGTCGTCGGACACTGGTGCAAGAATCTCGACGAGACAAAGCTGCGCAAAGCATTTACTCTACGAGTCCACGGAAGAAGCGGACGAGCCCGAAACGCTCGTGGTCTAGATCGCTCAGCGAAGGTGTGTCCGAGGTGCCCATATTTGCCGTAGTTAATAAATGTGGGTTCGCAGGGTTAACGGATACACCGACTCTGCGACCGCGAGAGCCGGGCCATCGCCGCATGCAACTTAGCTGAAGCCAAGTACGGGATGTGGCGTGTACGGCTCTTCGAGAGCGGCAATCTCTTCGGACCTCAAGGCGCAGCGACAGCGCCGCCACGGCGTCCTCAAGATGGTGCGGTTTGGTGGCGCCGACAATCGGCGCGATAATCCCCGGCTTGCTGAGCAGCCAGGCCAGCGCCACTTGAGCGCGGGGAACACCGCGCTGTTCGGCAACCTGGCCCAGTCGGTCCACAACTTTCCGGTCCGCCTCCTCGGTCTGCGAGTACATCTTCCTCCCGAACTGATCGGTTTCAAAGCGTTTGGTGCTTTCCCCCTGCCAGGCGCGGGCCAGGCGTCCGCGCGCCAGAGGGCTCCAGGGAATGACGCCGATGCCTTCGGCGCGGCACAGCGGAATCATCTCGCGCTCCTCTTCACGATAGAGCAGGTTGTAATGATTCTGCATGGAGACGAAGCGGGTCCAGCCGTGGCGATCCGCGAGATAAAGCGCCTTGGTGAATTGCCACGCGAACATCGACGAGGCTCCGAGGTAACGCACCTTGCCGGATTTCACCAAGTCGTGCAGTGCTTCCAGGGTCTCTTCGATCGGCGTCTCATAGTCGAAGCGATGAATCTGGTAAAGGTCCACATAATCGGTTCCCAGGCGGCGGAGACTCTCGTCGAGTTCGAAGAAGATGGCCTTGCGTGAGAGACCGCGTCCGTTGGGCTCATCGCGCATCACCCCATGCACTTTGGTGGCGATGACCACGGCCTCACGGCGGGCGTTGGCCTTCAGAAATCGCCCGACCACCTCCTCGCTGGCACCGCTGGAGTAGACATTTGCGGTATCGAAGAAGTTGATGCCGAGATCGAGCGCCTCGCGGAGAAAGGGCTGGCTCTCTTCTTCGTTCAGAGCCCACGCATGTCGGCCGCCTTTCAGTTCTCCGGTGGCTGGCTCTCCGTAGGTCATGCAGCCGAGGCAGATGCGGGAGACCTTGAGGCCGGTTTTGCCGAGGTTGATGTAGTCCACGATTCCTCCTCCGCCACGGACGAACCGCAGCAGCGCATTAGTGAGACCGAATCAGGGTTTCCCCGGGGCAGCCAGGCAATGCAGCGAGCAGTGCAATGCATCGATCGACAACTGGGCGGCGTGGGCCGCGGTCTCCGGGATTCCTCCCAGCGATTCGATAATCGACTCACGACGGATGGCAAGCGCGTCGGTCAGGGTCGCTCCCTGGATCATCTCGGTTAACCGCGAGGCGCACGCGATGGTCGGAACACAGCCTTTGGCACGGAAGCGGACTTCGAGAATGGTTTGATCTTCAACCCGAAGGCTCAACTCCAGCATGTCGCCACAGACGGGATTCTCCACTCGTGCCACCGCGTTGGCGCCCGCCAGCACGCCCGAGTTGCGCGTGTTCGTGAAATGATCCATAACCAGCGATGAATACATACAAGTCCTTCAGATGCGCGCTTGTCGTCCGCGGCAGCCGGGCCAATTCTAATCGTGTGCTGAGGCCGAGGAGCTTTTTGTCTTGCGGCTGCGATTGTTCCAAACCGGACTCAGCTTCCGGAGCTTCGCGACTTCGGCAAAAAGACAGCTCTGCGCGTAATCCATCTCCTCTTGCGTGGTCTGCTTGCCGAGGCTGAAGCGAACTGCCGCTTGCGCCCGGTCGCGTTTCACCCCCATCGCCAGCAGCACGTAGGGAGGGTGATTGGAACCGGAGGCGCACGCCGATCCGGTCGAAACCGATACTTCCCTGGCATCGAGCGCGACCATCAGCGAGCCACCCGAAATTCCATCGAAGGATATGTCCGAGGTATTCGGCGTGCGTGGGGCTCCAAGGCCATGAACATGAATGCACTCCAACTGTTCGCCCACCGCGTGCTCGAAGTCATCGCGCAGTTTGGCCATCCGCCCGGCGCCGCCGTCCGCCAGCCAGTGGCTCGCAATTTCGGACGCTTTTCCCAAGCCCACGATCCCCGGAAGGTTTTCGGTGCCGCCGCGCCGGTTGTGTTCCTGCGGCCCTCCCACAATCAGGGGCTGCATCGGCGTACCACGCCGCACGTAGAGGGCGCCGGTTCCTTGCGGAGCGTTGAGTTTATGCCCGGAAATACTGAGCAGATCGCATTGGATACGGGCCACATCCACGCTCAGTTTGCCGGCCGCCTGAACGGCGTCGGTGTGGAACCAGACATCGGCTTCGGCGGCAATCTTGCCAATCTCCTCTAACGGTTGAACCACGCCCGTCTCGTTGTTGGCCATCATCACGGAGATCAGCTTCGTATTCGGCCGCAAGGCCGCCCGTACATCCGCGGGATTAACCTGTCCGTGGCCGTCCACCGGGAGAGTAGGTGACGGTTGCGCCCAGCTCTTCCATGCGCTTGCAGGCGTTGATGACCGCGTGATGCTCGATGACGCTGGTAATGACGTGGTCGCCCGCCGAGACCAGGCCAAAGATTGCCTGGTTGTCGCCTTCGGTGCCGCCGCTGTTGAAGACGATTTCCGCCGCATCGGCTCGCAGCAAAGCGGCGACGGACTGGCGCGCGGCCTCAACCGCGGCCCGTGCCTGCTGACCACGCTCGTAGAGTGACGAGGCGTTGCCGAACTTCTCCAGGAAATACGGCCGCATGACCTCGAAGACTTCCGGAAGAAGTTGGGTGGTCGCATTATTGTCGAGATAAACACTAGGCATTCAATCCTCCTTCGCCCGCACGGCCGCCGGGCAATGCTTCTAACCGGCTGCCTCCGGTACCTGCGCCGATTTACGCAACAGCCGCAGATGGGGCAGGGCAGCGGCGGAGTTGCGGCGGGCGGCGATGAGTTCGGCAACAACCGAGACGCCGATCTCTTCCGGCGTTCTGGCGCCGATGTCGATTCCAATCGGAGCGCTGACCCGATTCAGCTTGTCCGGAGCAATGCCTTCCTTTTCCAACTCGCGGAAAACCGTAATCACCTTGCGCTTCGAACCGATCATGCCGACATAATGCGCAGGAGTATTGGCAGCCCAGCGCAGAACCCGCATATCGTCGCGGTGGCCCCGCGTGGCGATGACCACGAATGCCGCCTCGGGCAACTCCAGCTGTGCCATGACGCTTATCGAATTCGTCCGCATGAACATCGCGGGCTTCAGGAAAGCGCTCCCGATTGGCAAAGGCCTCGCGGTCGTCGATCACCACGACCTCAAATCCCGCGATGCGAGCCACCCGATACACGTTGAACCCGACGTGCCCGGCGCCGAATACATAGACCGTCGAAACCGGAAGCAGCGGCTCAATAAAAGTTTCGAGCGACCTGCCGCGTGCCAGGCCGGTATCGTATTGCGGATTCTTTTCCAGATCGAAGGAAAGCGTGCGCGGCTCTTCCCGCGCGATGACCTCGGCCGCCGCCTGCCTTACCTCGGCCTCGACCGGGCCGCCACCGATGGCGCCTACGGTCACGCCATCGTCGCGCACCAGCAGTTTGGCCGCTTCCAGGGAGGCACCGGCGCTGATGATGGTTGCCAGGGCGGCACCGCGGCCTTCCCGGCGCCAGCGCACCAGTTCGTCGTAGATATCCATCACGGCCGAACCAGGGAGAAGCGGCTCAATGAAGATTTCCAGCGAGCCCCCGCAAACCAGACCGGTGTCGTATTTGGGATTTTTGTTCAGGTTGAAAGCCAGGGTGCGTGGCTTTCCCTGCTCAATGACCTCGCGGGCGGCCTGCCACACTTCGGCCTCGACGCAGCCGCCGCCGATGCTGCCTGCCATGGTGCCATCGTCGCGAACCAACATCTTGGCGGCTTCAAAGGAAGGTATGGAGCCGCGCACGCCGATAATGGTCGCCAGCGCGGCGCGACGGCCCTCACGCCCCCAGCGCACCAGCTCTTCGTAGATATCCATAGCGCCTCAATCGCAGACCACGCCTCGGGTAAGGATCGTCTGCTGCAATGTTTTTTGTCCCTATACCGTACCGTCATAACGTGCAAATTACAACGTAATCTATCCAAGACCACCTCCGATGCCGAGGCAGCTTTATGGCAACGCAATTGCGCGCCCAGTAAACGGTAACTTATGCTTGACAATGTTGCGTTGCGGTGACAGTCTGTTTCGGTCGACTCTGCAATCTAGTCCAGTTCCTCTTTCTGTAGGCGTGCCATGAAGGTTATCCCGGTTTACGAAGCTGAAGGGGCGGTTTTGTGTCACGACATTACGGAGATTGTGCCTGGGAAATTCAAGGGCCGCGCCTTCAAAAAAGGCCATGTCGTACGCAAGGAAGACATCCTTAAACTATTGAATCTAGGCAAAGAACATCTGTATGTCTGGGAGCTCACCGACACCCTGATGCACGAGGACGAGGCGGCCACAAGGCTCGCCAAAGCGGTAGCCGGGCCAGGGCTCTACTGGACGGAACCGGTCGAGGGTAAGGTCGAACTCAAGGCGGCCGTCACCGGCCTGCTGAAGATCGATGTCGATGCCATGGAAGAGATCAACTGCATCGACCAGATGGTGTTGGTCTCCCTGCACTCCAATCAGCGAATCACCGAGGGAACCACGGTAGCGGGCAGCCGGGTCGTGCCGCTGGTGATCGAGGCGAACAAGATACTCGGAGTGGAGGACTTCTGCCGCCAGCGTCCACCGATTATCGAAATCAAACCGTTCAAGTGCCTGAAAGCAGGACTGGTCACCACCGGCAGCGAGGTCTATCACCAACGCATTAAGGATGAATTTGGGCCGGTAGTACAGAAGAAAATTACCGGGATGGGCAGCCAGGTCATCCGCCAGATCTACGTCCCCGACGATATCGCCATGATTCGGCAGGCAATTCGGACGTTGATCGAGGAAGGCGCCGAGTTGATTCTCACCACCGGCGGCATGTCGGTCGATCCGGACGACGTGACTCCGGCAGCGATTCGAGGAGTTGGAGGACGGGTGGTTGTGTATGGAGCGCCGGTACTTCCCGGCTCCATGTTTATGCTCGCCTATCTTGGCGATGTCCCGATCTTAGGATTGCCCGGATGTGTGATGTATCACAAGACCACGATCTTCGATTTGATCCTGCCGAGAATATTGGCGGGCGACGAAGTCACGCGCAAGGATATTGCCCGGTTAGGCCACGGCGGGCTTTGTCTTGAATGTAGCGCTTGTCAATTTCCAAACTGTGCGTTTGGAAAATGTAATTAACCTGATAACTATTAACTGCGACAGCCGAACGCTGTCAATTATGTCCCACTCTTTAATACTCAAACAGAGGAGAGGCAGTCATGAAGAGGATGTTATTCAATATCAATGGTGTCGACCGCTGGTTAGTGGCCGACCCCGAAACCACCTTAGCCGACGTGCTAAGAAATAACCTGATGCTGACCGGATGCAAGGTCTGCTGCAACGAAGGCCATTGCGGCACTTGCACCGTTATCGTCGACGCCAAGCAGGTCAAGGCTTGCATGGTCAAGATGAAGAAGATTCCGGAACGGGCTGCGATCACCACGATCGAAGGCATCGGCGCTCCCGGACATCTGCATCCTCTCCAGGTTGCCTGGATGGTTCATGGCGGCGCGCAGTGCGGCATTTGCACCCCCGGCTTCATCATGTCCGCCGTAGCCATGCTCGACAAGAACAACAATCCGACGCGGGAAGAAGTTCGTAATTGGTTCGACAAGAACCGCAACCTCTGCCGCTGCACCGGCTACAAGCCCCTCGTCGATGCCGTGATGGATGCCGCCAAGATCATGCGCGGCGAAATCAAGGCCGAAGACCTCCTCGCCAAGTGTGCACCGGAAGATCCGAAGACCCTGGTCGGCAGCAACTTCATTCGTCCGTCCGCCATCGCCAAGGTTACCGGCACGTGGGATTTCGGCGCCGATGTTGCTCTGCGTATGCCCGAAGGCACCCTGCGTCTGGCTCTGACCCAGGCCGAAGTGTCGCACGCCAACATCAAGAGCATCGACACCTCGGAAGCCGAGAAGATGCCCGGCGTCGCCAAGGTCATCACCTGGAAGGATGTCAAAGGCAAGAACGCAATTACCGGTCTGATCACCTTCCCGACCAACAAGGGTGACGGCTGGGATCGCCCGATCCTCTGCCATGAGAAGGTCTTCCAGTACGGCGATGCGATCGCGATCGTAGCTGCGGACACCGAAGAACACGCCAAGGCTGCCGCCAAGTTGGTCAAGGTGGACCTGGAAGTTCTGCCGGCTTACATGAGCGGTTATGAAGCCCTGGCTCCCGATGCCATGGAAATCCATCCCGGCGTGCCGAATGCTTATTATGAGCAGGGCGTCGTCAAGGGCGAAGAAACCAAGCCGTTGATGGAGAAGGCAGCTCACACCGTCGAGCTGACCACCTACTGCAGCCGTCAGCCCCACCTTCACCTCGAGCCGGATTGCGGCGAAGCCTACATGGAAGAAGATGGCACTCTGACCATTCTCTCCAAGAGCATCGGCCTGCACCTGCACCATGCCATGATCTGCCCCGGCATCGGTATTGCTCCCGAGAAGCTGCGCATCATCCAGAACCCCACCGGCGGCACCTTCGGCTACAAGTTCAGCCCGACCATGGAAGCTCTGTTGGCCGTGGCTTGCATGGCAACCGATGGCAAACCGGTTTCCCTGGTTTATGACCAGTATCCAGAACATCACCTACACCGGTAAGCGCTCCCCGGCCGAAATCAAGGCCAAGTGGGGCTTCGACAAGGACGGCAAGATCATCGCGCTGGAATATGACTGGTGGCTCGATCACGGTCCGTACTCCGAATTCGGTGACTTGGTGACGGTTCGTCAGGCCCAGTTCATGGGCGCCGGCTACAATGTCCCGAACATTCGCGCCAAGGGCTACACGGTTGCCACCAACCACGGTTGGGGTTCGGCGTTCCGTGGATACGGCTCTCCGCAGGCATTCCTCAATGGCGAAATCGCCATGGATATGGCTGCCGAAAAGATGGGCATCGATCCGCTCGAGTTGCGCTTACGGAACTGCTACAAGGAGGGTAAGGACCACACCACTCCGACCGGGCAGGTTCCGGAAGTGTTCGTCATGGATAAGCTGCTCAAGATGATCCAGCCGAAGTGGGAAGAGGCGAAGAAGCGCAAGGCCGCCTACAATGTTCCGGGCAAGGCCTATGGTGTCGGCCTCTCGCTGGGCATCTACGGCAGCGGTCTGGACGGTCCGGATGCCTCGGAAGCCGCGGCGGAACTGCTCCCCAACGGTGACGTGAGGATCTACAACGCCTGGCAGGATCACGGCCAGGGTTCGGATCTCGGTACACTGACCTTTGCCCACGAGGCCCTGCGCCCGATGGGCATCAAACCGGGTCAGATCCAACTGGACATGAACGATACGCGCAACCCGAATTCCGGACCTTCGGGCGGCAGCCGTTCCAACGTGTTCAGCGGCAACGCAATTTATGTGTCCTGCCAAATGCTGGTCAACGCAATGAAGAAAGCCGACGGAACCTATCGCACTTACGACGAAATGAAGGCGGAAAACATTCCCCTGCGTTACGACGGCAAGTGGTGCGCAGCGGCTCAGACGGCTTGCAGTGAAACCACCGCCCAGGGCGCCCCGTTCCCGATCTACATGTACGGGACCTTCGTGGTCGAAGTGGTGGTAGACCTGAAGACCTACCATACCAAGTGCGTCGGAATTACCTCGGCGATGGACGTGGGCACGATCATCAACAAGGTAACCGTCGATGGTCAGAACTACGGCGGCATTACGCAGGCCATGGGCCTCGGGTTGACCGAGGACTTCGATGACCTGAAGGTGCACGTCAACCTGAACAAGTGCGGCATCCCATACCCGAACGATGTTCCGGATCACTTCGAGCTCATGTACCTCGAGACCCCGCGTCCGTTGGGTCTTTTGGGACAGGCTGGTACCGGCGAAGTGTCGCTGACCGCGCTTCACCCGGCGTGTTGCAACGCCATTTACAGCGCTGTCGGCGCTCGTGTATTCCGGGTTCCCGCGATTCCTGAAAGAATCAAGGCGGCTCTGGAACAAGCGAAAACTGCCAAGGCCTAAGTCCGGCTGCTAGCGCCATGTCACACCGGAGACCAGGGGCGAACGAAGGTCACTTCGCTTGCTCCTGGTTTCCGGGTATTCTTCTGTCGTCTTCAAAATGACCCAAGTACCAGAGATGTGAGAGAGAACGATGGACCGTCAACGAGTACGGGAGCGCGAGAACCAGTGCATTCAGGAGCAACCGCCCACCTGCACGGCGGCCTGCCCAATCCACGTCGACGCGCGCGGCATGATTGAATGTGTAGGCAAGCAGGATTTCTCGGCGGCATTCGCCATCTTCAACCGCTTTGTTCCATTCCCGCGCATCATCAGCCGGATCTGTGACCATCCCTGTGAGCCCGAGTGCTTGCGCCAAGAACTTGGGGGCGCAATCCGGATCAACGCGCTGGAGCGCGCGTGCGTGGATTATTCCACGAAGAAGCCCGCGTGCGTCACCTACTCGGCCAAGAAGAGCACGCGGATTGCCGTGGTCGGCGGCGGATTGAGCGGACTGACGGCCGCCTATGACCTGATCACCAAGGGATACCAGGTGGTGCTGTTTGAGGCCACCGGCCGACTCGCGGGGCGGCTGCGCGAACTAGGCGAAGAGCGTCTGCCGCAGCAGTTGATCGACGAGGACCTTGCCGCCCTCCAGAGCCTGCCGGTCGAGGTGCGCCTCAATACCCGGGTCGGCGGCTATGCGCAAACCGGACCCAGCCTGAGCGCGGTGATCGAGGAGTTCGACGCCGTGTACCTCGGCGTGGGACCAGACAGTGCTACCTATTTTGAAAAAGAGCTGACGTTTGAGGGCGGACGAACGCATTGCGATCGAACCCCTGACCTTTGCCACCAGCCACCCCAAGGTGTTTGCCGGCGGCAGCCAGCGCTACTCTCGCGATAAAGGCGACGGCGTGGCCGCAGAATTCTCGCCGATTACATCGGTGCATGACGGCCGCTATGCGGTGCTGTCGATTGAGCGTTTTCTGCAGAAGGCGTCGCTGTCGGCCAATCGCGATCAGCAGGGCCCATTTAAAACCAAGCTCTTCACCAACACCAAGGATATCGAGCCTGTGGCCACCGTCCCCATGACCGAACCGTCGCAGGGGTACAGCCGGGAAGAGGCCGTCGGGGAGGCCAAGCGCTGCCTGCACTGCGAGTGCCTGGAGTGCGTGAAGGTCTGCGAATACCTCGCCCACTACAAAGTCCTATCCCAAGCGCTACATCCGCGAGCTCTACAACAACTACTGCATCATCTTGGGCATGCACCCGTCCAACCGGCTGATGAACTCCTGCGCCTTGTGCGAACTCTGCACCACCGTGTGTCCGGAGAATCTCAGCATGGGCGGCTTCGTGCTCGAGACCCGGCAGGCCATGGTCGAGATCGGCAAGATGCCGCCCTCGGTGCATGCCTTCGCCTTGCGCGACTTGGCATTCAGCACCAGCGAGCAGTTCACCTTGGCGCGCCATCAGCCCGGGCACCAGAGCAGCCGTTACCTGTTTTTCCCCGGCTGCCAGTTAAGCGCTTCCTCGCCCGGACAAGTCTTTGATATTTACCAACACCTGCAGCAAAGTATCGCCGGCGGCGTGGGATTGATGCTGGGCTGCTGCGGCGCTCCCGCCGACTGGGCCGGACGCAAGGACCTGTTCGGCGAAACCCTCGCGGCGATCCAAAAGCAGTGGGAGGAACTGGGCTCACCGCAGGTGATTACCGCCTGTTCGAGCTGTTACCGGATGTTCAAGGATCATGCTCCTGCCATGCCGGTCGAATCCTTGTGGACGGTGCTCGACCGGGTTGGGCTGCCAGCCTCGCCCGCCCCGGCCAGTTCCACTCTGGTTGCCATTCACGATGCCTGCACCACCCGGCACGAGACCGAGATCCAGGACAGCGTTCGCCACCTGCTCGGCAAACTCGGCGTCGAGATTTCCGAACTAAAAGACAATCGCAGCCTCACCACCTGCTGCGGCTACGGCGGCCTGATGGCGTTCGCCAATCCGGAAGTTGCCGGCAAGGTCGTCCAGCGCCGGATTCACGATAGCGAAGCCGACTACCTGACCTATTGCGCGATGTGCCGCGACAACTTTGCGGCCAAAGGGCAAACGGACGTTCCATCTGCTGGATCTGATCTGCGGCAGCAATAACGGGGATGCGGCCCAGCGCAAAGGCCCCGGCTACTCGCAGCGTCATGAAAACCGCGCCCGGCTGAAGAACCGCGTGCGGCGCGAACTATGGGGGGAAAACGTGGTTGATCAAGCTGATCCCATCCAACTCATCATCTCTCCGGAAGTTGCCCAGGTGATGGAAAAGAGAATGGTTCTGGCCGAGGACATCCGCAAGGTGATCGCCCACGCC
This sequence comes from uncultured Acidobacteriota bacterium, assembly GCA_963779365.1. Lineage (GTDB taxonomy): Bacteria > Acidobacteriota > Terriglobia > Terriglobales > Acidobacteriaceae > TOLSYN. The sequence goes on from CAVZYB010000032.1 coordinate 110,302, forward strand.
GAGGCCACCGGCGAAAAGATGGAAGACACCGCCACCGGCCGCTTGCTGGCCTCCTTCCGGCCGGTTGCAGTCACCTACTGGGTGGAGTATTCCGTGCTGGAGACCGGATTCGAGATCCACAACGTGTACAGCCACCGTATGGAAGTCAGCTAGCCATGACCGACAAAGAGAAAGCGCCGGGTACTCCCAGCCTCGTCTGCAAGAAGTGCCAGCAGCCAATGACCATGGGCAAAGTGGTCGTCTCCTACCTTGGAGCCAAGTTTCCCATCGAACTCTTGCGCTGTCCAAGCTGCGGATTAATCTATGTCCCCGAGTCGTTGGCCACCGGCAAAATGGAGCAAGTGGAGCAATCGCTCGAAGACAAATGACCGCCGTCATCAACAGTGAGTGCCGCTCAAGTTACGAGAGCGGCTTGGTGGAAAAGGCCGGGGGCGGCGTGATGCGTCCCGGCGGCCTCGCCCTGACAGCAAGGGCCATCGACTACTGCGCCTTCGCACCCGGAACAGACCTGGTCGATGTGGGATGCGGCACGGGCATTACAGTTGAGTTCCTGCGTAATACCTATGGCCTGAATGCCATCGGCATCGATCCTTCGGCGGCAATTCTGGAGCGTGGGCGGCAGCGAAGCCCCGACCTCCCGCTCCTCGAAGGCAGCGGAGAGCAACTGCCATTGGCTGCCGGAACCATGGATGGCGTAGTCGTGGAATGCGCTCTGTCCGTGATGGCCGATAAGCAGAAAGCTCTGGCGGAGTGCAATCGCATCCTGGTTCCAGGGGGAAGGCTGATCGTGACCGACTTGTACGCTCGCGCTGCCACCGGGACGAGCGCGATGGGTCTGCGGCCAACCTCATGCCTTGCCGGAATCGCGACCCGGGAGGATTGGTTCAGCGTACTGGACGGACAGCGGTTTTACCACCGAACTGTGGGAAGATCACACGCCGAAGCTGACCGAGTTTGTAATCCGTATGATCATGGAGCATGGATCGCTTGAGCCATTCTGGCAATGTGAGTGTGGGAACGGCAATCCGCGAATGATCCAGGACGCGGTGAAGGAAGCTCGACCAGGATATTTTTTGCTGATTGGCAAAAAAACAAGAGAGTTGGCAGAGGGAGACAAGCATGAGTGACGAGTCCTTGCGCATGATGGAGCTGTCGCTGGAAGGCTTTGGCTGCAGCCAGATCACGCTGATCCTGGGACTGGAAGCCCAGGGAAAAAGCAACCCGGATCTGGTGAGGGCCATATCCGGATTGCATGGCGGGCTGGGTTTTTCCGGAAAAAATTGTGGTGCTCTGGCGGGTGGCTGCTGCCTGCTCGCCCTCTATGCCGGCAGAGGTACGCCGGAAGAAACTGAGGACAGCCGCTTGCCGCCGATGATTCAATCTCTTGTCGAATGGTTCGAAGGGGAATATAAGAGCCAGTATGGCGGCATTGACTGCGCGGTGATTCTGCAGGGTGACGCCCGCAATCAGATTGCGCGGTGCCCCATGATCGTGGCCGAGACTTTCAACAAGGCGAAGGAAATTCTGGCGGCGAATAACATCGATTTTTACCGGGACCCGCATGTGAGTGCATGAAGCAAAATATTACCGCCGTCGTTCTAGCCGGAGGATACTCATCCCGGATGCAGAGCTTTAAGCCGTTACTGCCCTTGGACGGCTCCTCTGTCATTGCGCATGTCGTAACCAATTTCCGCACGGCTGGGATCGAAGACATCACGATTGTTGCAGGCCACAACGCCGAAACCCTCCGGCAAGGGGTGGAGAGCCTGGGCGTACGAGTGGCATTCAATGCGCAGTACGCCGAGGGAATGTATTCGTCGGTGGTGGCGGGAATTCGCGCGCTGGAGGCGGGCGTGGATGGCTGCCTGCTGATCCCCGCCGACATGCCGCTGGTGCGCAGCAGTACGGTGAGGCGCGTCTGCAGCGCCTTTCGCCGCACCGGCGCGAGCGTGGTGTATCCCGTCTTCCAGAAACGGCGCGGACATCCCACATTAATCTCGTCCCGCTTGTTCCCGGCGATTCTCTCCGGCGACGGAGCGGGAGGCCTGCGCGCCCTGTTGGCCGAACACGATAGCGAGGCGCACGAGGAGCGGGTTCTGGACGAAGGAATACTCATCGATCTCGACCACCCCGCCGATTACGTCAAGGCGCAGGAGCGCGTCGGCCAACTCGAGATTCCAACTCTGCATGAGTGCGAAGCCATTCTGGATGAGCTGGCGGTCTTCGAGCACATCGTCCGCCACGGCCGAAAGGTAGCCGAGGTCGCGGAAAAGCTCACCGTGCAGTTGAACGATGCCGGCTTGCACCTCAACCTTGCTCTGGTGAAAGCCGCCGCGATTCTGCATGACGTGGCCAAAGGCAAGCCGGATCACGCCCGGGCGGGAGCGAAAATTCTGGAAGACCTTGGGTTTCCTGAGGTGGCACGGCTGGTCGGCGTACACATGGATTGTGACTTTCAAAAGCACGCGACGCTGGACGAGGGGGCAATCGTCTTCCTGGCCGATAAATTTGTCCAGGGTGATCGTATCGTATCGCTTGCCGTGCGTTTTCAACGCAAGTTCGCCGCCGCCAGGGGTAACGGAACCCTGCAATTCGTCCAAAAACGATGGGAGACAGCCCAGCGCATGGTAGCGGCGGTCGAGCACATTCTAGGCGCCGATGTACAGCGGATTATCTCGCCGCAAAGCGATGTCCCGGGAACAATGGTGGGTCAATGTCCCCACACCCTGAAGTGTTTGCGTCGCACCATACGGAAAGCGTGTGCCCGGTATGCCTGCAACGAATTCCGGCAGAGCGGATCGCGGATGGCGATGACGTGTATCTGGACAAACGCTGCCCGGAGCACGGCTCCTTCCGCACCATCATCTGGCGCGGCCCTCCATCGTATGAATCGTGGACTGGTCCGGCGAAGCCGCCATCTCCGCCGGAGCATCCCTCCACATCCGTGAGCCAGGGGTGCCCATTCGATTGTGGCTTGTGCCCGGACCACCGTCAGCATACCTGCTGCGTGGTGCTCGAAGTTACGAAGCGCTGCAATCTGAGCTGCCCTGTGTGTTTTGCCGAGTCTCGCGCGCAAGCCGCGGATCCGGACATCGCCACGATTGAGAGTTGGTTCAAGCGACTGCTTTCGGCTGGCGGACCATACAACATCCAGCTTTCCGGCGGCGAACCCACGCTGCGCGATGACCTGCCGGAAATCATTACGCTCGGACGTTCTTTGGGTTTCAGCTTTTTTCAACTGAATACGAATGGCCTGCGGCTTGCCTCCGACACCGCCTACGTCCGGCGATTGAAAGCCGCTGGACTCGGCTGCGTGTTCCTGCAATTTGACGGCACCAACGACGCAATCTACCACACGATTCGCGGGGCAGCCCTGCTTGCCGCCAAGACGAAAGCCATCTCGAATTGCGCCGCCGAACGCCTCGGGGTGGTGCTGGTGCCCACCCTTGTGCCCAGGGTAAATACAGGGGATATCGGCGCAATCATCGACTATGCCCTGGCCCGGAGACCGGCGGTCCGCGGCGTGCATTTTCAGCCCATCAGCTATTTCGGCAGATACCCCAAACCGCCGGGCGATGGCGACCGCATCACCATCCCCGAAGTAATGCGCCAGATCGAGCAGCAAACCGGAGGACGAATCAGAGCCGCGGAGTTTCGTCCCCCGGCCGCCGAAAATGCCCATTGCTCTTTTCACGGAAATTTCGTCGTCACCTCCAATGGAACGCTCAAACCGGCGGCCAACGTGGGCGACTCCGGATGCTGTGGACCGGGCGCAAGAAGCCAAGCCGCTGGTGCAACTGGGCGGCTGCGCATCCGAAGCCGCCGGGACAGCCTCCAGGAAGGCGCAACAGTATGTAGCTCTCCGTTGGACCCTCCCTGGCGGCGACGCCGCGGCCAGTGCGGCAGAGTGCCCGGAGACCATGCGGGTGGACAGCCTGGATGCGTTCCTTGCGCAGTCCCGGCAGCAATCATTCTGCGTCTCCGGCATGGCCTTTCAGGATGCCTGGAACATTGATTTGGAGCGCTTGCGGGACTGCTTTATTCACGTCGTGGGCGCAGACGAAAGAATCGTGCCTTTTTGCGCCTATAACCTGACTGACGTGCTCGGCAACGCACTCTACCGCCGGAAGTAATCATGGGAGAAAAGGCAATCAAGAGAACTCCGATGGAGTTGGCAATCGCCGGCAAGATTGGCTCCGGCGTGGCGAATATCCGCCATGAACTCGCAGCATACCAGTTGCTAAAGCTGCGTGAGACCATCGCTTACGCATCTCTGCACAGCCCGTTTTATCGCCACAAACTAAGCCCGCAAGCTCACACCGAGCTGGCATCCTTGGCCGATATGGGACGCTTTCCTTTTACTACTGCTGAGGAGTTGCGGGATGAAGGTCTGCGCTTTCTCTGCGTCTCCCAGGACGAAATCAGCCGGGTGGTTACCCTGAGCAGCTCTGGGACCACAGGCACTCCGAAGCGCGTCTTCTTCACCGCCGATGACCAGGATCTGGCGGTCGATTTCTTTCAGTGCGGCACCGCGAATCTTGCAGAGAAAGGTGATCGAGTGCTGGTTCTGCTGCCGGGGGAGACGCCGGGAAGTGTCGGCGACCTGCTGGCTGCCGGGATCTGCCGTTTCGGAGCCGTGCCGGTCCGCCACGGAATGATTCGCAGCCTGGCCGAGACCCTCCGCCAAGTGATCGCCGAAGGCGTCAGCACGGTAATTGGTATCCCTGTGCAGGTGTTGGCGTTGGCCCGGTACGCGGAAGCCGAGGGAATCGCTCTGCGCATCAAGAGCGTGGCGCTGGTCTCCGACCACGTGCCCTCCAGCATTGTTGCCGAACTCAAGCGATTGTGGCACTGCGCGGTCTTCGAGCACTACGGTGCCACCGAGATGGGCCTGGGCGGAGGCGTGGATTGCGAAGCTCATGCCGGCTACCATTTGCGTGAAGCGGACTTGTACTTTGAGATCGTCGATCCGCGAAGCGGCGAAGTTGTCCGCGAAGGCCAGCCCGGCGAAATTGTCTTTACCACCCTGACGCGCCGCGGAATGCCGCTGATCCGTTATCGTACCGGCGACCTCTCCAGAATTTTTGCCGAGCCGTGCGCCTGTGGTTCGGTGCTGCGCCGGTTGGATCGCATTAAGTCCAGAGGAGCCGCTATCGTTCTATCGCCTGGCCATCCTGATGATCTTCTCACCATGGCCATGCTCGACGAAGCGTTGTTCAAGGTGCCCGGACTGATCGATTTCGACGCCTCGATCCGTCGCCGTGGAGACAGTGTCACGCTGACCATTGCCGCCCAGTCGGTCGATAACCCAGCCCGTCCCGTGGAGCGAACGATTTCTGAGGCATTGGAGAACATTCCTGCGATATATTTGGCACAAAGCTCTGGGAATCTTTCGTCCACATAGATACTCGATACGGGGTGACGTGTTAGAGCCTCGGGCGGAAAAAAGAATAATCGAAGAACAGGACCGTAATGGAGAACAGGGTTGTCTATCTCATCCGGCACGGCAAAATTCAGCAGGAGGATGACCAGCGCCGCTACATTGGGCAAATCGACCTGCCGCTGGCTGAGGAAGGAATCAAACAGGCGCAGGCTTTGCAAAAGAGATTTGAGCGCTCCGACATTGGCGCGATCTATTGCAGTGATCTGTCGCGTTCGGTTAAAACCGCTAAGATTATCGCCGGCTCTCAAAAATACCGGTGGTGATCCGTAAGGATTTACGCGAAGTCAGCATGGGCGAGTGGGAAGGCTGCGCGTTCGGCGATATTGCGCAGCGCTTTCCGGAGGAGTTCAAAGCCCGTGGCAGCGATATCATCTCCTATCGCGTGCCTGGAGGCGAAAGTTTTGCCGATTGCCACCAGCGCGTGATTGCGGCCCTGGAGGATATCCTGGCGTTTCCTCCGGCAATTTCGTTATCGTCGGCCATGCCGGGGGAATTCGGTTGCTGTTGTGCCATATGCTCGGCATGCCGATCACGAACCTGTTCAGAATCGCGCAGGATTACGGATGCTTGAACGTGATTCAATGCGGCAGTACGGGTTACCTGGTCAAACTGATGAAGGTAGTGGCCGCAGCAATCGCCGCTAGAGAGCCAGAAGATTAATAAGGAAACCAATGGTTGAGAATAACGAAAGCATTTCGGCGATCCGCGAAAAATATGCAAAAGTTCTTCAAGGCAAGCGCGATCTGAAAACCAACGCGTGCTGCTGTGCCGAATCGATTCCCGAATCGCATCGCGAAATATTGGCGGAGATCGACGGCGAGGTACTGGAGAAATTATGGCTGCGGTTTAACCGGCGCTCGCCGGATGCACAGTGCTCGACTGGGCTGCGGCGCCGGACGGATTACTGTGTCACGACTGGTAGGACCGGATGGCTTTGTGATCGGCGTAGACATGACCGAGGAGCAACTTGCTGTAGGCCGGCGCCACCTGGCATCCCAGGCCAAGCGCTTCGGATTCCCGCGCTCCAACGTCGATTTCCGCCAAGGCTATATCGAGGACCTGCAGACGGTGGGCGTCGCCGATCATTCCATTGACGTTGTGATCTCCAACTGTGTCCTCAACCTGTCGCCGCAAAAGGAGCGGGTGTTCGCCGAGATTTTCCGGGTGCTGAAACCCGGCGGTGAACTGTACTTCTCCGATGTCTTCACCGGACGACGCCTTCCGGTTGCATTGCAGCACGATCCGCTCCTGCTCGAAGAGTGCATGGGCGGTGCCATGTACATCGAGGATTTCCGGCGGCTCTTGCGTGGTGTTGGATGCCCTGATTACCGGGTGGTCTCCAAGACGCGAATCGCGATTGGGAACCCTCAGGTCGAGGCGCAAGCAGGCATGGTCGATTTCTATTCCATGACGATCCGCGCCTTCCAACTCGGCTGGCTTGAGGACATCTGCGAAGATTACGGTCAGGTTGTTTATTACCTCGGCACCATTCCCGATCATCCTTTCCACTTTGCGCTCGATGACCATCACACATTCCTCACCGGCAAGCCGATGCTGGTTTGCGGCAATACTGCTGCCATGGTGAGCGAGACCCGGCTCTCCAGGCATTTCAAAGTCACGGGCGACAGATCCGTGCACTACGGCCCGTTCGACTGCAAACCGGCAACCGGCACTCAGGCCGCCAGTGCCTGTGTCGGCTCCTGCTGCTAAAACAAATTGTGGAAAGTTTCGCTTTTACCAAGAGAGAAAACATGACAATCGCAAATGAAACACTGACCATTGATTCCGCATTCGCTGATGAATACATCCGCGATGCACGGGAACTCGTAGCCGAGTATAAGTTCCGCGTTGGAGAACTCTCCACCCCCCTCCGTATCCGGATCTCGCGGCGTATTGCGCAGCGTGACTTCATTTTCGAACAGAGCCATTTCATTAAGACGCCGGCGCAGTACACGGCGTACTCGGCCAGCCAGCCCTTTGCCGAGGATCAAGCCAAGGCAACGTCGGACGCGGTTCGCTCGATTATGAGTTTCTACGAATCGGCGACGAAACGCGGACACATTCCGTCAGACAGCTGGTTCGTGGCGAACGAAAGTTTCTGAAGTCCATCTCTTTGAACTGAAACTGGGCCCGGAGCCCGGAAAGGTCATTATGGATCAGAATGCACCAAGGGTGGCCGGGCAATTACGCGCGCTCGCCCCGGAGATTCAGCGCGCCATCTTAGCCAAAGCGTTTGCCTTTACCGCCTCACGTCTCGGCGGGGTTGCGGCGGAAGTATCCGAACTCCTCAACGCCATCCAGATGTATGGAAAGCTGTCGCCGGAGCAAGCGGCCAAAGCGGCCGCCTTCGCCGACGAAGCCGATAAGCGATCTTTCCAGTTGGAGGAGGAGGACGCGCCGCGGCAAGAATGGCTGAAGCCACTTTCCGAGGCCCGTCTCGCCACGGCTATGGTGATGGCGTTTGGACCCGACCCGGAAGCCGGTTCCGGCGCGTACTATGAATTACTCAAAGCACTGGACCATGGATCAGGAATCGAACGGCTGATCGAATCTGAAATCTGCGCCTTAAAGTGATGGCGGCGGCCCGTCCTTACCGGCTGCGCAGCAACAGGCAGGAATACGTCTTGATGATGACCCAGACCTGACGGTCGGCATGCAACTGCAAAGAGGTTTCCGCCGCTGGCGTCAGATGAACTTCAAAGAGTACGCCGCAATCGACTTGCGCGACCACCGTGACATCGCGACGGGTCAGCGCGACCAACCGTCCGCTCAGCACATTCCCGGGCGCTGATGTCCTTCGGGGCCGACGTGGCCAGGAGGATATCGCCAGCCCGGATGCCGATCCGCACCTGGGCTCCCGGCTTCACCGATGCCAGCGGCACCTCAAGACGCAACTGGCCGTCGCAGAGCGCGCCCGCCAGGTTGCAGGTCATCGTTCCCCTCGGCCTCGTGCACTGCGAGCACAACTCCATCCAACAGATTCTCCACCCCGGTAAGCTCTGCAACGGCCTCTTGCCGCGGCGCTTGCAGCACCTCGTAGGGTGTGCCCTGCGCCAGCAGTTTGCCGGCCTTTCGAAGACCATCACCCGTTCGCTGAGTGCGAAGACCTCCTCGCGCGCATGGGTAACGTACATCATGGGAATCCGGTGCTCGTCGTTCCAGGCGCGGAGATCGTCGATCAACCGCGAGCGCGTCGGCGCATCCAGTCCTGAGAGCGGCTCATCCAGCAGCAGGATCGACGGATTCATTACCAACGAGCGAGCCAGCGCCACCCGCTGGCGCTGCCCACCGGAAATCTCCCGTGGCTTGCGATCGCGCAAATCCGCAATGCGAAAGCTTTCGAGTATCGCCTGAGAACGCTCGCGCCGGGTGCGAGCGGGTAAGCGAAACAAGTCCATATTCAACGTTGGCCCCAACGCTGAGGTGAGGAAACAAGGCGAGATCCTGAAACACGTATCCGGCGTTACGCTGCTCCGCGGGAATGTCGATCCGCTGTTCCGAGTCGAAGAGCACGCGATCGCCGACGACGATGCGGCCGCTATCCGGCGCGGATAATCCGGCGAGGCAATTGAGCAGCGTCGTCTTGCCCGAACCGGATGCGCCAAACAGGGTTGTGATCCCCGCAAGAGCGGTAAATTCACTGTCGAGCGTAAACTTGCCCAACGATTTTCGAATGGCAACCGAGAGTGACGCACCGGAGCCTGCATCCTTTTCCATAAAGTTTGTCGTCACGATTGCCATGGGAATAACGCGGCTCATTTGAGCAGGGATATCAGCGAATCTTTACGATTCAGTGCAAATACTGTCGACAGGGTCAGGAATGAGATCGCCATCAGCAGCAGCGCCGTCTGGTTTGCCGAAGCGTAATCGCCCGACTGAGTGAAATCGTATATCTGGATGGAAACCGTGGTGGTCACCCCCGGAATATTGCCGCCAATCATCAGCACGCGCCGAACTCGCCGAGGGTGTGGGCGAAGGTCAGAACCATACCGGTCACAATCCCCGGCAGCGAAAGCGGCAGCACAATGTGCGAGGAAGGTTTTGAATTGGGAGACGCCAAGCGTCACCGAAGCGGAGATCAACCTGGTATCCACCGCCGCGAAGGACGCCGCGAAGGGCTGTAGCGGGGAAACCAGCAAGCTAAAGAGGATCGACCCGATGACCAACCCTCGAAGGTGAAGGCCAGAGTGTGTCCGGTAATCGACTGCCACCAGCGGCCAACCGGACTGCGTGAACCCAGCGCAACCAGCAGGAAGTAGCCAAGTACGGTCGGCGGTAGCACCAGGGGCAGAGCAACCAGCGCCTCAACCAGGAACTTCCAGCGCCAGCGCCGTAGGTGATCCAGTAGGCGATCGGCATCCCAATGATCAAAAGCACGCCGGCGACGATCACCGCCAGGCGCAATGTCAGCAGGAGCGGATTCCAGTCCATGGCCGAATCTTTCTATACAATATCAGTATGCCCCACTCAAATTCGTGCTTGTATTGTATCAATGAACTACGGTCCTGTATAAATGACAACCGGGACCAGTTTCCGCGCATCTCCTCTAACTCAAAGCCTGCGGGACTGAACTGTATTCGTAACAATAAAGGAGCTCACGTGAAATTCCGCTTCGTCGGGCTATTCCTGCTGTTCGCTTCTATCGCCTGCACTGCCCAGGAGATCACGGTCGCCGCTGCTGCCGACCTCAACTACGCACTCAAGGAGATTGCTCAGAAGTTTGAGTCGCAAGCCGGGAAAAAGGTGCAGATCACCTTTGGCTCCTCGGGCAACTTCTTCACCGGAATTCAGAATGGCGCACCCTATGATGTCTTTTTTTCCGCCGACATCGACTACCCGAGAAAGCTTGAGGCTGCAGGCCTGACCGTGCCAGGCACCCTCTACGAATACGCCATCCGCAGGATTGTCCTATGGGTGCCGAACGAGTCGAAATTGAACCTGAAGCAAGGGCTCGCGGTTCTGACCGATCCCTCGGTCAAAAAGATCGCCATTGCAAATCCGCAGCACGCGCCCTACGGACGCGCCGCAGTAGCCGCGTTGCATACCGCTAAGCTTTATGACCAATTGTCGTCAAAGTTTGTGATAAGAAACCTGCCAGACCGCTGCAAATTCGTACCATCAGGGAAACGCCGACATCGGCATCATCGCGCTTTCACTTGCCAAGGGACCGGCCATGAGCAACGCCGGACGGTACTACGTAATCCCCTCTGACACCTATCCGCCCATCGAGCAAGCCGCCGTCGTTCTGAAGTCTGCAAAGGACCAAGCGGCAGCTCGCCAGTTCTCGACTTCGTCAAATCACATACCGGCTCTGAAGTGTTAGCCCGCTATGGATTCGACGGCGAAGCGGTTGCAAAAAAGTAAGGCAAAGTTTCAAGGTTTCGCAGGTTTCAAAGCTTCAAGGTTAAAAGCAAGCACAAAAGCGACGCCAAACTCGTGGAGCACGGGGGGCGAATGTCGCGGTTTTGCCGCGCTCGCTTTGAAACCTGTGGGCTTGCTTTGAAACCTTAGAATCTGAAACCTGTGCGCGAAACTGCGATCCTCCTTTCCCGTCGCGGAGATTTCCTGTATCAATTCCATAAACCTGTCCGTTAAAATCAATTCCCCGGCCCCGATTAGGATCAATCTGCATGCCCGGTAACGAGGAACGAACTCAGCGAGAACAGATGGCAGACATTCGCGAGCGTGGTTTTTCTGACCGTGCCTCCTTCGATAAAGCTACGAGTTGGATAGACGCCCACGGCTCCAAGCTGCCGGCGGAAGAGATCGCCGTCTCCGAAGCTGCCGGCCGCGTTCTCGCCGAGCCCATCGCAGCGGCTGGCCGATTCCTCCCGCTGACCGCGCCTCCTCCGACGGCTATGCCGTTCGTTCCGACGACACGGTGGTGCCGGGGACTACAATCCGCTCGCCCTCGCCCTTTGCGATTGCAACAATGAGTTACCTCCCTCTGCCGCCGCACCGATCGCGGCCGGAACTGCTCTGCCCAGAGGAGCGGACGCCATCTGCCCTTCGAATCGGCACGCGCCACTGGTTCCACCCTCGAAGTTTTCAGCGCGGTCGCCCAGGGCCGGGGAGTGGAGCGCGAGGGCAGCAGATCCAGGCCGGAACAGCGCTTCTCGATCGTCCCAGAACGCTTCTGCCGCAGGATATCGGCCTCATCGCCTCGCTCGGAATTGAGCGTGTGCAGGTGATTCGCCGTCCCCGCGTCCGGCTGATCGTCAGCCGTCCTAAATCCTCAGGCAAACTCAGCCCGCTGGGGGATGCCAACAGCCCTATGCTGAGCGCGCTGGTGGCCCGAGACGGTGGAATCGTCGCGTCGCTGATCCTGGAGTTGAAGGACGGGCCAGCGCGCGGCGATTGCCCAGGCACTGGCCGCTCCCGGAGCGGATTTGATTCTCCTCGCTGGACGCACCGGAACGGGCTGGGATGACGAAGCTCCCTTGCCGTTGCGGAATCCGGCGAGCTGGCAATTCATGGCATCGCCCTCCGGCCGGGTGGCTCTGCCGGAATGGGTGTGGTAGGTACCGCGCCGGTGCTTCTCCTGCCGGGCGATCCGCTCGACTGTTTTTGCGCTTATGAGTTGCTCGCCAGCCGGCTGGTCAGGCGGCTGGCTGGCCGCAGCCCTGAGCTCCCTTATCCTGTGAGGGAAGCCGAGGTCGGACGCAAGATCGTGTCTGCCATCGGTATCGTCGACCTCTACCGGGTGTATCTGGTCAACGGACACGCCGAAGCCATCGGGTCGGCGGGATCCGGCGGCCTTGCGTCCACGCTCCGGGCTGACGGCTTTGTGATCGTGCCGGCTCCTCTTGAGGGATATGCCCCCGGAGCCCGCATTCCCGTACACATTTACCGAACCGCAGGTACAAACTAAACCCGGCGAGCCGACGGCTCGGAGTCGAGTTGAGGAGTTCAGGATGGCGACCGAAGAGTTGATAAAAGCAACGCTGCTCAGGGCTGCACAGCAGCGGCAGTTCCTTGAGGTCATCGACCGCGACGAAGCCGAAGTACGCTTCCGTCGCCATCTCAAGTTAGCGCCGCTCGGTGAGGAAACCATCCCCTTGTCGCGGGCCCTCGGACGCGTCCTGGCCCAGGACATTCTCGCCAAAGTCGACGTCCCCGGCTTCGACCGGTCGAGCGTTGACGGATTCGCCGTGCGCGCCGCCGATACCGCTGGGGCCTCTGACGACCTGCCACGCTTGCTCCGGCTCAATTCTGAAATCCTGACCCCGGGGGTGCAGCCGGAAGTTGCCGTCGTCGAGGGTACTGCCACCATCGTTGCCACCGGAGGAATGGTGCCGCGCGGAGCCGACGCCGTCCTCATGATTGAATATACCGACGTGCGCGACGAGGGCGGCGAATTCTCATCGAAGTGCATCGTCCGGTCGCGCCCGGGGAAGCCGTAGCCGCCGCGGGCGGAGACATCGCGCGCGGCGAAACCGTGCTGCGCGTGGGGCAAGTGCTGACTTCGCGGAGATTGGGTCGCTGGCGGCAATCGGTCTCGCGGAGATTTCCGTCTGGCGCAAGCCGCGCGTCGCCATCTTCTCCACCGGAGACGAACTGGTCGCTCCCGGTCAGCCTGCCCGTGCTGGATCGGTCTTCGACTCCAACGGAGCAATCCTGGCAGCCGCTGTGGAGGAGTTGGGCGGCGTTCCGGTTCCGCTCGGTATCGGCCGCGACGACGAAGAAGCCCTGTCGGCCCTCCTGCGCCAAGGGCTCGAAAGCGACATGGTATTGCTCTCCGGCGGGACCTCCAAGGGCGCGGGAGATCTGGCTTACCAGGTGGTAAGCCAGCTTTCCAACCCCGGCATTCTGGTGCACGGAGTCGCCCTCAAACCCGGAAAGCCGATCTGCCTTGCAGTCACCGGCGGCAAGCCCGTGGTCATTCTGCCGGGTTTTCCCACCTCTGCCATCTTCACCTTTCATGAATTCGTCGCGCCGGTGATCCGTGCCTTTGCCGGACTGCCCGCCGAGCGCCGTGAGACCGTGCCGGCGACTCTGCCGATGCGCATTGGCTCTGACCGTGGACGAACCGAATACGTCATGGTTTCGCTGGTGCAGAACGCAGAAGGCGGACTCACCGCTTATCCCACGCCCAAGGGCTCCGGTTCGGTGACCGCATTCAGCCACGCCGATGGCTTCTTCTCCATCGCAGCGCAAACGGAAACCGTCCCTGCGGGAAGCGGCGTGGATGTTTCCATCATCGGCGCGAAGCACAAGATCGCGGATCTGGTCTTCGTGGGCAGCCATTGCGCCGGTTTGGACATGCTGATCGGCGGCTCACCCGTGAAGGCATTTCCGTAAAGGCGCTCAATGTCGGCAGCACCGGAGGCTTCGTGGCCGCCAAACGGGGCGAGTGCGACATCGCCGGAGTTCATCTGATGGAGCCTTCCAGCGGCGAGTACAATCGGCCGTTCTTGACCGAGGACCTTGTCCTGATCCCCGGCTATGGCCGCTTGCAAGGAATCCTCTTCCGTCCGGGGGACAAACGTTTCGAGGGCCGCTCGCCGAAGAGGCGGTCGCCGAGCTCCCAAAGGATCCCGCCTGCCTGATGATTAATCGCAACGCCGGAAGCGGAACCCGGATTCTGATCGACCGCCTGCTGCAGGGAGACCGTCCCGCCGGCTATGCCAACCAGGCGAAGACCCACAACGCGGTTGCCGCCGCCATCGTGCAGGAACGGGCCGACTGGGGTGTGGCCATCGTGACCGTGGCCCGTCAGTACGGTCTCGGATTCCTCCCGTGCAGGCAGAACAGTACGACTTTGTGGTGCCGAAGAATCGTCTCGCCCGGCCGCATGTCCAGCGCTTCGCAGAACTCCTAGGGACCCGTTGGTAAGAGCTTCGCTGGAGCAGCTCGGCTTCACTCCTGCGGAATATCCCGGCAATCGCTGAGTCGCTATCGGTTCAGCTTGCTTTGCGACGAGCTGCCTGGGCTTTCTTATCCTGCTTTTGGTCTTCGTGCGCGATCAGCAAGGCTTCCACCTGCCGCAGTAGATTTTCCGTCCCCACGGGCTTCACCAGCAGTGACTGAGCCCCGGCGGCGCGCCAGTCGCTGCCCAGCGCCGGATAGGCGGTCAATATGGCAGTCGCCGGATCATATTCCTGAAGCCTCGCCGCCCGAAGAACGTCGTATCCCGCCCTGTCGGTTTCCATCTTCATGTCGGTGATGACCATGTGATACGGGCCATCCGCAAGTTTCGCAATACCCTCGCGGGCTGACCCGGCAGTGTCGACCTCAAAGTCATGCATTTCGAGAATTGCCTTCAACGTGAGCAGGATTCTAAGTTCGTCATCGACCAACAATATGCGCCGCTTCATGCTTCCCTCCGAACGATTCGCCGCAACTGACGCGGCCTCGTTTCAACCTCTTTCAATTTTTGTCCTTGATCGCAATTTGCCACTTGCTGGCAAAGAAAAGTCTACTGGTGGTGGGCTCGGCCCCGGAGACTTGGATGTCGAACTTCGCTTCGCGGATTTCTCCTAAATGCAGCTCAGGCCGGGTGCCCACAGGACAACCGGTCGATTGCAGGGCTGCATCTCACTTGCCATAGTTAATTCACGCCTCTCAACCGGCAACCGCGATTCTATGAACAATCGGCACTCTCCGCATATTCCCCACTCCATCAATCGCGAAGAAGACGCCCGTCGGCTGTTGGAGAGCAGCTTCGATGGAATCTGGGCCATCGACTCCGAACTGCGCACCAGCTTCGTGAATACCCGCATGGCTGAGATGCTCGGCTACTCTCCGCAGGAGATGCTTGGCCGCTGTCTATACGATTTTCTCTTTCCGAGGATATTCCGGCGGAGCGCGATGCGATCAGCCGGCGAAGGAGCGGGGTCGCCGAGGAATTTGAACTCAGGTATCGCCGCAAGGATGGTTCCGCGCTCTGGGCGCAGGATTGCCACCGCACCGATCCTGCCGCGACGGCACCTTCCGGGAGCAGTCGCGATTCATAGTGATACCGCCCGCCGTCAGCACATGGAACAGGCGCTCCGGGATCGGGATCGGGAATTGCGCGAGGCAGAGCGCCTGGCGGGCATCGGGAGTTGGCAGTGGATTTCCCGACACGGATACCGTCGTCTGGTCCGAGGGGCTTTACCGCATTGCGGGTCGCGAATTCGCGCGCCCGCTCGCTACCGTGAGTATCCGCGGCTATTCACTCCCGAAAGTTGGTCGCGGCTGGATGCCGCGGTCCAGCAGGCGCGCTCCGACGGCGCCCCGTTCGAACTCGACCTGGAATTGCTCCGCCCCGATGGCAGCACCCGCTGGGTCATCGCCCGCGCCGAAGCCTTGCGCGACCACCAGGGCTGCATCGTCGGTTTGCGCGGCACGGTGCAGGACATCACCGAGCGCAAGCACGCCGAGGCAGCAACTTCCCACCTTGCCGCCATCGTCGAATACTCCGACGACGCCATTGTTTCCAAAGACCTCAGCGGCATCATCAAAAGCTGGAACACGGCCGCCACCCGGATGTTCGGCTACGCCCCGGAGGAGGTCATCGGCCGCTCCATCCTGGTTTTGATTCCACCCGAACTGTATGCCGAAGAGGAGATCGATTCTCCGGCGGCTGCGCGCCGGAGAGCGGATCGACCACTACGAAACCGAGCGGCTCCGGAAGGATGGCCAGCGGCTTCAAGTGTCCGTCACCATTTCGCCGGTCAGGGATTCGAAGGGAAAAATTATCGGTGCCTCCAAAATCGCCCACGACATCAGCGACCGTAAACGCGCCGAGCAGGCGCTGCTCACCAGCGAAAAACTGGCCACCGCCGGCCGTCTTGCCGCCACCGTCGCGCATGAGATCAACAATCCCCTGGAGTCGGTCATTAACCTGGTGTATCTCGCCAAGAGCGCCGAAACCGATCCCGTGATTCAGACCTACCTCGTCACCGCCGAGGAAGAGTTAAATCGCATCGCTCACCTCGCCAAACAAACCCTCGGCTTTTATCGTGAGCGGTCGGAGAAGACCCGGGTGCATGTCGGCGACCTCCTGCGTCAGTTGGTCGCGGTGTTCTCCTCGCGGGCGCAGAACAAGGGACTGCGCATCGACCTCAAAATCGTAGGCGATGCCGAGGTCATAGTGGACTGTTCCGAGTTCCGGCAACTGTTCGCCAATCTGATCAGCAACAGCATTGACGCGTGCGAACGCGGAGGTCTCATCCGGGTGCGCGCCTCGGTCGGCGCCTCGGGGTCGGCCGAAGGATTGCGCGTTACGGTGGCCGACAACGGTTCGGGAATTAAACCCACCGACCGGCCGCACATCTTCGATGCATTCTTCACCACCAAGCAGGATGTCGGAACCGGGCTCGGACTCTGGATATGCAAACAGATCGCGGAGAAGTCCGGCGGCACCATCCGTGTCCGCAGTGTTGCCGAGCCAGGGCGAAGTTGGACTGCGATATCGGTATTCCTGCCCGTAACGGTCGCGGCGCCTCCACCTGACGTGATCCATTCACTCGAAAAAGCTGTGTAATGGCCCACTCAAAAGCCTTCGCTGTTTTGAAGCCTTTGCTGTTCTTTAGCTGGTCATCAGCCTACGCAGGATTGTTCTTTGAGAGTGTCTTCCTGAGCGCAGCGAAGGCCCCCGTACTGCCCACTTTTCCTGCGCAGCTTCAGGCTTTCAGCCAGCGATCGATTCTTCCTGGGTCCATGTCTCGCGGGTGCGCCTTCTGCGCAGCCGATCTGCTCCCGGTCAGTGACCTACCCGGACCGCCCGTAACGCCTGCCTCACCCTGGAGGTGCTTTTGGCGCGCCGAGATTTCACCGGAGCCTTGGGCCTAACCGCCAGAGGGCGCAGAACGATGATCAGGAGCACGAAACCTAAGAAGCCCAACATGCTGGTTAGACGAGCAGCCTCAAGAACGTTATCAGGCTACACAGAAGAAAGCTGCCGAGGTTGGCTGGAGCGTCGTATTCTGGCCGGAATCGAGGAAGGTCTATCCGGCAAAGCAGCCGGGAGTTTTTCCCGGCGACGATAGCGACTACCTGGGCGCAGTCACCGGCGTCTCCAATGTTCAATTCTGGGACTCTCTCGTCCGGCGGGCTTCGTAAGCCTTCAGGTGCGCATAAACCACGCGCAGCAAAGGGCTGGCGAGCCCCTGCCCCTCACCCCGGCGCAACAGATCGCCGATCATGTGTTCGGCCTCAATCGGGGCGTGGCGCTCAATGTCACGAAACATCGATGCCACCAGCGGCGAGTTCGCCGCCGTCAGCACGGCGCGGCTCTGCCCGATCGAGGCCGCACGGGGCGGAAAGCCCTCGCCGGCCGCGATCGCAGCGCACTCGTCCAGCAGGGTTGTGGTCAAGATCGGCGGCGCCCGCCGTTACGATGTCGCCGATGGTGGCGCGCATCAGGCAGGTGATTCCCGCGCAGGCGGCGATGAACACCCACTTCTCCCACATCTCCTGCAGAATTATTTCGCTCAGGCGCGACTCAAAGCGGGCGCCTGCAAACGCCGATCGCAATGGCCTCGGCCCGCGCGCTGCGTGAACCATCGCGCTCGCCGAAGACAAGGCCGTCGAGCCGGTTGAGGTGCAGCACCCGCCCGCCTGGTGCGAGCACGCTCGAAATCATGCACAGCCCGCCCAGCACCTGTGCCGCCCCAAAGCGCTGGTCGAGAACATCCAGATGCCTCATCCCGTTCAGCAACGGGAGGATCACGTGTTAGCTCCCACGGCGGGCGCAAACGAAGTGATCGCGCTCTCCAGGTCGTAGGCCTTGCAACTGAGCAGGATGAGGTCAAAGCTGGTATGGAGATCTTCCGCCAGAACCGTGGGCGGTTGCGGGATCTTCACATCTCCGTTGGGGCTCTCACTTCCAGACCCGAGCTCGCCAATTCCGCAGCGCGCCGGGGACGCACCAGAAAGGTCACATCCTGCTTCGCCTCCAGCAATCTGCCGCCGAAATAGCCGCCGATAGCTCCGGCACCGACCACGAGAATGCGCATCTCCACTCCTTGCCCCAGCCAAACTCTTATGATGGCCCGCGAATCAGTAAAGTTTCATCCTTCACCGCTGCGGCCGCTAGACCTGCACGTGAAACAATTGGTCCAGCACAAACAGCATGGCAACTCCGACGAAGAGCAGCAGCGGCATGCGGATACCGCGTTCGCGATTGACTTCCGGCACAATGTCGGAGGCGGCGACATAGATCGTGACTCCGGCGGAGACCGGCAGGCCGATGGCGACGCCGTGGCGAATCACCACCATCGTGAGCACTCCCAGCAGAGTCCCGAAGCCGAGCACGATCGACGCGCCAAAGGCCTTTGCGGCGCTGCGTCCGCCCGCCAGCATCACCGACGAAACCGTGAAGCCCTCGGGAATCTTATGCAGGAAGATCGCCAGGAAGACGATCCAGCCCAGCCAGTTTGAGACCATGAAGCCGGACGCGATCGCGATGCCATCAAAAAACGCATGAATCACCAATCCGAGCAGCACGGTCGTGCTCCGGTGATGATCCACAAACTCATCATGGTGCGTCTCCTCACCAAAATGGAAATGCCCGGAGACCACGTGCTCGCAGAAGTGAATGATCAGATAACCGAGCAGCACCAGGAAGCCCGCGTGTTCTCCGCCTTCCATGGTGACGCTGGCGGGCACCATCTCGGTGATCGACGTGGCCAGCATAAAGCCCGCGCCCAGGGCCATGAAGTACTTGAGATAGCGCTGCTCCCACTCGCGGCGCGCCAGCAGCGCGCCACCGGCGATATTGGCGGCGCCGGCGGTAAAGCCGAGAAGGACGCTGAGTGTGATTGGACGTCATCGCTTAGCCGCTGTGCCGGATGTGGAGAATGTCGCCGTCCTGCACGATGTATTCCTTGCCCTCCAGCCGCAACTTACCGGCAGCCCGCGCGGCCGCCTCGGAGCCCGAGTTCGAGCAACGCATCCCAGCGAATCGTCTCGGCGCGGATGAAGTGCTTCTGCAAATCCGTGTGAATCGCTCCGGCAGCGTCCTGCGCCCGGGTGTTCTTCTCAATGGTCCAGGCGCGGCACTCGTCTTCGCCCGACGGTGAAAAACGAGATCAGTCCGAGCAGTTCGTAGCTCTTGCGGATGAGCCGCGTGAGGCCGCTCTCGGTCAGTCCGTAGCTGCCTAAAAATTCGGCGGCTTCTTCGTCGCTCATGTCCGCCAGCTCCGCTTCCACCTTGCCGCAGATCGCGCTGACGCCCGTGTTCGGCTTGGCTGGCGTAGGCGGTGAGCCCGTACTTTTCCACCGCCGCATCCAGATCGACTCCCAGCGTCGTGCTCTCGCTGATGTTGAGAACGTAGAGGATCGGCTTCTCCGAGAGGAACATGAAGCCGCGAATTACTTTTTTCTCCTCCTTCGTCATCTCCATCTCGCGCAGCGGGCGTTCGCTTTCCAGGAAGACCTTAGTGCGCTGCAGGAGTTCGTTTTCCTTTTCCAGCTCAGGAGTTTTCTTCTTGAGCAGATCCTTCTTCATGCGCTCCAGGCGCGCTTCCACCTGCCCAAGATCGCTCACCATCAGGTCGAACTCGACGTTGGAAATATCGCGGATCGCATCCAGCGTGCCGCCAACGTGCGGGATGGAGTCATCCTCAAAGACGCGCAGTACGTGCACCAGCGCATCGACGCCGCGCAGGTTCGCCAGATATGCGGTCTCCTTCAGCGCCTCCTGCCCAATCGCGCCCACATCGGCGTACTCCACCTGGGCGTGCACCAGCTTGCGCGGGTTGCACTGCGCGGCGAGCCGGTCCAGACGATCGTCGGGAACCGTGGCGATACCGATGTGCGCCTCGCGCGGATTAGAGCTGCGGTTAGAGATATCCGCTCGGGTAAGAATCTTGAACAGAGAAGTTTTGCCCACCTGCGGCAGGCCGATAATTCCAGTCTTCATATTGATATTTATCGATTCTGTTTCGCGCATCAGCGCCGGACGATCCCCGGCATAGACTCGCGCGACTACGACATGTCCTCATCCATGATAAACGAGAGAAGCGATTGAGGAGCGCAGACCGGCAAAACCGGTTCCGGAACGCCTCACTCCGGGATGCTACAGTGTCAGCATCTCCCTAGCCCGAGAGCGTCATCCTAGCAGCGTAACTTTCTTCGAAGTGTCATCCTGGCGAAGCGAAGGACCCCAGCACTGCCGAATCTCGGCGCGGCTTCAATTCTTCACCAGCGGTCGATTCTTCCTCGCTTTTGCGAACGAACCGTTACGCACGCGCTGCCGCTCAATTGCCTTCAGCTCCGGTAATATCTCCGTTCGCTCGACTCCTGCTCCCGCACCACCAGATAGAGCAGCACCAGTCCGCAGAAGAACACCGATCCCTCCAGCCGCTCGGACCAGACATGCAAACGATTGAACTCGACCCGCCGTGCATCCTGCGGCGGAATCACGTCGATCACACCCATCTCGGTTTTCAGATTGTTCATGCGGCGTTCAATTCCAAAGTGCGCGGCCA
Organism: uncultured Acidobacteriota bacterium; assembly: GCA_963779365.1. Lineage (GTDB taxonomy): Bacteria > Acidobacteriota > Terriglobia > Terriglobales > Acidobacteriaceae > TOLSYN. The sequence goes on from CAVZYB010000032.1 coordinate 131,164, forward strand.
GCGTGATGGCCATCATCAGCACCAGCAGAAGATCGCGGCCATGAAACGGCGATGGCCCTCCCTCGATCATCGCCAGCAGAACCGAGCACAGTAGAAAAATCAGCCCGCAGACAATGCCGATCCAGTGCAAATTGAGCCAGTGAACGGCTGACCACCATTCCCGCAAGGGTGCGCGACGGCAGCACGGCAAACGCCGTCGGGGCCACCACGGCTGCGAAATAAAAGATCGAACCAATCCACAGCGCGAGCGCAAGCATCTTGATGAAGCGCAGAATCGACAAAATCGGACCTCCTGAAAACGGAAGGATAACGCTAAACAGGTACCGGCACGCTCTCCACAACTTCCCGCAGAATCTGCTCGGACTGCTCGGCGCGCTTGAGCGTGGAGGTGTAGCGCGCGCTGATCACCAGCCGATGCGCAAACGTCGGCACCGTCAGTTTCTTGAAGTCATCGGGAATACAGTAGTTCCGGCCTTCGAGGAATGCCATGGCCTGCGCCGCGTGATAGAGCATCAACGATCCCCGCGGCGAAACTCCCAGTGAGAGTTGCTCATGCTGCCGCGTGCGCTCCACAATGGCCAGCGAGTAGTCGATCAGCGAATCCTCCACCCGCACGGTGGAAACCTCGTTCTGCAGCGCGATGACATCCTCGGCGTTGAGCACCGGGCGAATATCTTCCAGAACTGCCGCACCCGCCTGACCGCGCAAAATCTCGCGTTCGCTGCCCGGCTCCGGATACCCCATGCGGGCGCGAATCAGAAAGCGGTCGAGTTGCGACTCCGGCAAAGGATAGGTGCCGTGGTGCTCCACCGGATTTTGCGTGGCGATCACCAGAAATGGATTGGGCAGCGGATGCGGATGACCGTCGACCGTGACCTGGCGTTCGTTCATCGCCTCCAGCAGCGCCGACTGCGTCTTCGGCGTCGTGCGGTTGATCTCGTCAGCCAGCAGAATATTGGTGAAGATGGGCCCGCGCTTGAACTCGAAGCGCTCCTCGACCGTAGAGTACACGGAGATGCCGAGCACGTCGCTGGGCAGCATGTCACTGGTAAACTGCACCCGCCGGAAGTCGCAGTCGATGGCCCGCGCCAGCGCATGCGCCAGCGTGGTTTTGCCAACTCCCGGAACGCCTTCAATGAGCAGGTGTCCGCGGGCAAGAATAGCGACCAGGGCCAGCCGCACCACGTCGTCCTTGCCACGGATGATCGAGCGCAGGGCGCGCTCCAGTTCAGCAGCGTGTTGAAGGGTCGAGCCAGGTGCTTGCGACATTTAGGTTGATTGTATCCGCTGCGCCCCGCAAGACAAAGCTCAAAACCCGGCTGGCGATCGCACCTCAGTAACTGCCCGGACGCATCCCGGTAAGCCGCGCAATGCGCTCGGCCGTCGGCGGATGGGTAGAGAACAGGTTGCCGAAGCTGATGCCGCCAAGCAGCGGCTGAATAATGTACATGTGCGCCGTCGCCGGTGACGCCTGCATCGGAACCCGCGCCGCGTACGTCTCCATCTTGCGCAGCGCGCTGGCCAGCGCCCCGGGATTGCCGGTAAAGTGCGCGCCGGTTGCGTCCGCCTGATATTCGCGCGAGCGCGAAACCGCCATCTGGATGAGCATCGCGGCAATCGGAGCCAGGATCATCATGGCAATCGCGGAAATCACCCCGCCGCCGCCATCGCGATCCCGGTCGCGTCCGCCGCCGCCGCCGAACATCGCCGCCCATCCCGCCATGCGCGCCAGGATGGTGACGGCTCCGGCAAAGGTGGCGGCAATCGAGCTGATGAGAATGTCGCGATTGCGGACATGTCCCAGCTCGTGCGCCAGTACCCCTTCCAGTTCGTCGTCATTCAGCAGATCGAGAATGCCCGCGGTCACCGCCACCGACGCATGAGCCGGATTTCTCCCGGTGGCAAACGCATTGGGCGAGCCGGTAGGAATCACGTAAATTTTCGGCATCGGCAAGCCGGTCTTGGCGCACAGCCGCTCCACAATCTGATACACCCGGGGCAGTTCCTCGCGCGTCACCGGCTGCGCCCCGCTGGACATGATCGCCAGTTTGTCGCTGAAGAAGTAGGAGAAGAAATTCATCGCCCCGGCGATGAAAAAGGCCATCACCGCACCATTCCGTCCGCCCAGCGCCTGTCCCACCAATACCAGAAAGACGGTCATCGCCGTCAACAAGAATGCGGTTTTCAGATTATTTCCCATGGCTACTATGTAGATGCTAAACCACGGCGGCTGGTCGCGCCAATCAGCTTTGGCCTACAGCCCTGGCGAGCGGCGCAAAAGGAACAACCAACAACTAACGATCAAAGATAAGCGGCGATCTCACGCAACATGATCCCGTGCCCAGCGCGGCTCTTCCTTTTTCGTCTCGGTACCGTAGTCGGTGAACCCTGCGGCCAGGGTTTCCGCCACCGCGGTAGCCTCAAAAAAGCGTGCCTGCGGGTCGTCTCCAAAGCCCATCAGTCGAGGAATCGTAGCGCTGATTCCGGCCAGGCCCACGTCAATTTTGCCATGAGTCTCAAAGTTGACTGCCCGAACCACTCCGCCCGGATAATCGGTGAACAGCGTGTTGAGCATCACTCCTGCGCCACATAAAAGCGCGCTCACCGAGGCACTCTTGTGGCGCCTCCAGAACAGCCCGCCCGCGCTAAAGAAGAGTGCGGCAATCGAATAATCAATAATGCAATGTGCCCCAGGGCCGAGCACCTTCGGCAGACGGTTGGAAAAAGCGGTCACACTCTTCTGCAGCAAGGCCATGGCAAACATATCCTCTCCAACTCAAGATGCAAGGAGCGGACGCCACGTTGCGGCAACCCTCGTGAGTATCCAGAGTTGACATGCCCGCTTCGGTCGGTGCCTGGTGAGATTTTAGTTTTTTGCCGGTATGTTTTTGAGAGTTGTCATCCTGAACGAAGTGAAGGATCCCTACCCCGCTCTAACTTCCCGTGCGGTATCAAGCTCTTCTGCCACCAATCGATTCTTCTTTTGTCCTGCCCCGGTTTCTCTCGCAAAAAACAGTGGCCCGCCCGAAGACGACCCACCATTGTCAAAATACTACCCCCGACTTCTCGCCAGCGCACGCTTCAAGGTCTGCTCCAAAGCAGCGCGCGCCGAATCATACTCCTCCGGCGTGAGCTTTCCCTGCTGCCGTTCAATCTCCAACTGAAACAGTTCTTCCTTCAGCGCGGCGAGCAAAAGATTACCCGGAGCCCCGTCGTATGCTGGCGACGCGGCTTGGGCGGGCGTTGCAGTTCGGGGCGTAGGCTGCAGCGCAACCGCCGACGAAGGCGGTGCCACCGGCCCATTCTCCGCCTCTTCCTGCTTGGTGCGCTCATGAGTCCAAATGCCGCCGCCCACCAGACACGTCAGCAGCGCTCCCAGAATGTACCAACGATATTTGGCCAGCCCATCCGGCGCATCAATCGGTTTGCCGAGTCCGCCGCCGGGACGGTTGCTTTCGTCGGTTGCCTGGCCGCCCATGGCGCCTCCGCCGTCACCACCACCCGGCGCTGCCTGCGCCTGCTCATCCCGAATCGTGCCCGTACCGGAGATGGCGTAGCTCAAATCCTGTCCGGCCTGCGCCCGCAGGCTCACCTGCACATTGCTCCCCGGCTCATTCGTCATCGCCTGGAACAGCTTCGCATCCTTCGGCGCAAAGCTCATCGTGGACGGAAGCACCAGCACGTAATGCTCGAAATTGCGCGTCAGTTGCGGAGACAGCGACGCGCTGCCGCTGTAAGGAAAATGATAGGCAATCTGGAAGCGAGTCTCGCCGGGCTTCAGCGCAAACGAAAATGTATAGTGATTCTTCTCCTTCGCCGGCTTCGCCGTGGCGCTGATCGGCTGCCCATTCGGAGCCTGCGCATCGGCGCCTTCGATCTGCGCACCGTCGGGCAGCACGAATTCAAACGTCGTCCCGGAAGCCAGCGTGCGCGGCGGTTTGCTGTCGTTCTTGATGGCAAACAACTCGACCGCCTGAATCGCCGAACCCTCCGTCTGCATGCGAATTACGTCCGCCGAACCGCTGATGCCTTCCAGCGAAGCAGCCGCGTCATACACGCTTAGATCGACACTTGTCGATCCCGGCGTAAGCATCTTGAAGTAGTTGACTCCGCTCTTCTCGGCCCGCACCAGGCGAGGCCCTTGTGCGGCCGGAGCTGCGAACGTGAAGCGCCCTTGCGCATCCGCCTTCGCCGTCGCGATCTCCGCCATGCCCCCCATGGGATCGACCAGGGTAACGGCCACTCCTGCGGCAGGCTTGCCCGTGGTGTCGTTGGTCACGGTACCGCTGATGTTGTCGGCGAAAGCCGCACCGGCGCAAAGCAGCAGGAGCAGCAAGATTGCGGCCACATGAGTTCTACGCATCAGGCGATTCCCTCGCGGATCTTCCCGGTGGCCCGCTCGATCTCTTCGATCTCGGCCAGAATGTTCGCTGCCTCCTGCTCCATGGCGTCGCGCATGGTGCTGAAATCGGCATCGCTCAGCTTGCCCGCCTTGTATTCGAAATTCAGATCGCGCAGATTTTCAAAGGTCTGCTCCTTGCGTTCGTAGAGGAACGCCAGCCGCGTCTTCTCCAGCGCATGTTCGGCGCGCGCCGGTTTGAAGATGTAGAAAAACACCGCGACGGTGAGCAGCACCGTGGCAAAGAGCAGAAAACTGTTTCCCGTGCCGTCCGGCTGACTGGCTGGCATTTGCAATATCGCAATCACAGTGTTGATGTCTCCTCGCGGGCCCGGCGGCGGAATTCATCCAGTTCGCCGGCTCCGGAACCGCCCGGGTTCGACGGCGGATTTGGCGTACGGCGCTTCCACGCCCGCACCACCAGAACCACCGCCGTCAATGCGGCGAAGAAGATGACGACCGGCATAATCCATGCCACCCGGTTGAACCCCGTGGTGGTGGGCGCCGAGAGCACGGCAGGTCCGTACCTGGCAACAAACCCAGCCAGAATCACGTCGTCCGAGTCGCCCCGATCCATGGCGAGCTTCAGTTCCTTGCGCATCTGCTCGGAGGTCGTGCACCCCACGTGGTTGCACTCCATCAGCACCTGGCCGCAGCCGCACTCGCACATCAGGTTGTGCCCCAGGCGGTCAAAGCGCTGGCCCAGTGCGGTCTCCCGATGCTCCCATCAACAGCAAGGCACTGGCCAGCAGCAGCCCCAGCGCCCAGCGGCGATGCATCTTGAAGACTATCCCCATCAATTCAGTTTCTCGCCTCCACCGGCGAGAGCCTCGTCGTCCGCCAGCGCCGAACGGATTCGCTCGCGCGGCGAAGGCTTCTTGCGCTTGGCTTGCATGTTCGGCAGCAGCGCCACAATGGTGCCCACCAGGATCAGATGCGCGCCCGCCCAGATCCACCAGACCAGCGGATTCAAGTGCGCCTTGATGATGGGATGGCCGTTATCCGGATTCTTCCCCGTGTACACCAGGTACAAATCCTCCATCACCGTCGAGCGGTTCGCGACAATCGTGGCCGGCTGCCCGCTCGCCTTGTAAAAGCGCTGCTCCGGATACATCGTCGTAATCTGCTTCCCATTCTTGTAGATGTCGAGAATCGCCCATTCGCTGGAATAATTCGGCTTGTCGTTCTGCGTGTAAGAACGGCATACCAGCGTGTAGGGACCGATCGCCATCTTGTCGCCGAAGCCCAGCTCCTGCTCGGTGTTCTGGTAGAAGGCCACCCCGGCAAAGCCGATCATCGTTACGATCACCCCGAGGTGCACAATGTAGCCGCCGTAACGCCGTGTGTTGCGCCGCGTCAGCAGATACATTCCGTGAAAGATGTTGCTCTGATGGTGGCGCGAAATCACCAGCCCGCCGCGGATGAACTCGCTGCCCACGGTGGACGCGACCAGCACCGAAAGCATGATCGTCATCAGCGCGTAGAAGTAGCTGATGTCCACCCATGGCTTCATTCCCCGCGCCATCAGCACCACGCCAGTCGAGAGCGCGATCAGCGCCGGAATCAGGAAGTTCCGGCGAATGCTCTCCGCCGAAGTTCTTCCCCAGGCCAGCAGAGGCCCCACCGCGGTCAGCAGCAGCAGGCAGAGCGCAATCGGAATGTTGACCTTGTTGAAGAACGGCGGTCCCACCGTCACCTTGTGTCCGGTAACCCACTCGCTCAGCACCGGGAACAGCGTGCCCCAGAGCACCGCGAAGGCCGCCACCAGCAGCAGCACGTTATTGAACAGGAAACTCGATTCGCGCGAAACCAGCGATTGCAACTTGTGCTCGCTCTCCAGGTGCGAGTGGTTGCGCACAAAAAAGTAGACGCAGGTAGCAAAGGTGAGCGCCATGAAAACAACGAAGTACGGACCAATATCCGACTCGGCAAAAGCGTGCACCGAACTCACCACTCCGGAGCGGGTCAGGAACGTGCCGAAAATCGCCAGCAGGAACGTGGAGAAGATCAGCCACATGTTCCAGACCTTCATCATGCCGCGCTTTTCCTGCATCATCACCGAGTGCAGGAAGGCCGTCCCGGTCAGCCACGGCAGCAGCGATGCATTCTCCACCGGGTCCCAGCCCCACCATCCGCCCCAGCCCAGAACGCGATATGCCCAGTAGGAGCCCAGGAAGATGCCGCAGGTCAGGAACAGCCAGCCCACCATGGTCCAGCGACGCGTGATGTGGATCCACTTCTCGCCCGGATATTTCATGATCAGCGCGGCCAGGGCGAAGCAGAACGGCACGGTCATGCCGACGTATCCCAGGTACAGCATCGGCGGGTGGATCACCATCTCCGGATACTGCAGCAGCGGATTGAGCCCATTGCCGTCGGCCGGAATCGTTCCTGCCACCAGCGCAAACGGATGCGCCGCGAAATTCACCAGCGCCAGGAAAAATATCTGCACCGCGCTGATGACCACCGACGCATGCGCCACCAGTCGCGTATCCACCTTGTGCCGCAGACGCAGCACCAGTCCGTAGGTAGCCAGCAGCCAGCACCAGAACAGCAGCGAGCCCTCTTGCCCCGACCAGAGCGCGGCAAATTTATAAGGTGCCGGCAAAGCGCGATTGGAGTGGTGCAGGATGTAGGCGACCGAGAAGTCGTTGTGGAACGCGGCCCAGACCAGTACCGCCGAAGCGGCGGTCACCGTGATAAAAACCGCGATCCCGGCACGACGCGCCGTTTCGCTCAATCGATCGTCATGGCGGACCAACGCGTATAGTCCGGCGGCGAACGCATAGACGCTCAAAGCAAGCCCGAGCAGTAGAGTGAAGCTTCCGATTTGTGGCATTGGAGTCAGGTACTGCAAATCTGGAGTGATTATGCACGATAACTCAGAAGCGCCGCAACTTTAAGTGCCCATTCCCGCATAATTTATACGTGCCGATTTGAAACCAGCCGGCAGTACTAAGTAAATGAAACTGCTAGCACTAAGGCGCACAGCCGTAAGCTCAACGAGTCATCAATCCGGATTTCTTGCGGAATCCGGCCTTGAGGCCTCCTGATAGATTATGAGTTCGCCCAGTGCGAACTCATTCTTTTCCGTCAAGCGAATTTTGGACCACGCGGATCAGTTCATCGGGAGGAAAGGGCTTCAGTCGGATGCTTACGCTCAGCCCGTCGTATTCTTCTTCAATCCCAGGCATGCCACTCAGCACCACCACCGGCATTGCCGGCAAGAGCAAGCGCATTTGGCGGACCAATTCGGCCCCTGTGTGTCCGGCCAGGTAGTGGTCCGTAACCACCACCCCAACCTTATCTCCCGTGGAGCGCAGAAGGGTGAGAGCACTTTCCACGCTGGTCGCAAGATGAACGACCAGCCCCGCGCTGCGCAAAATAATCTCCCTTATGCGTAACTGAACGGGGTCGTCATCGACCATTAGTACATCAAGCATGTATGCCTGGCGATCTCGTACCAAAATTTATTTATTTGAACTTATCTATATTTCGAACGTACTTCCGACTCGGCGCGATGCCAGTCCGCCTCGTGCGAGCCGTGCTGCCCACCGCGCTGACAATAAAATTCATACGCACGACGGCGGATTTCCTCATACAGTTCCGCGGTTGCCGGCTTTGCCGTAAGCACGTCGGGCGGAAAAACCGGAGCTGCGGTCACCATCTCCTGCGCGGCCGAAACATCCGCAGCAGCATTCTTCGGAGCGGCGCTCTTCTTCGTTTTCTTGACAGTGGATTTGTCCGAAGACTTTTTCTCTTTGGCCATTCGTCTTCACAATCTCCTGAGCCTCAATTCAGTCCGTGCGAAAATCACTCGCCCGTCCTCTCTATTACTATAGCGCGGGCTTGTCCCACTGTTAAGGCTCGCCGTCGAATTTGCCGCCGATCCAATATCAATATGGGTAAGGGAAATCTCTGAACTTTGACCAGCACACGGACTCTGACTTTATTTCCATCTGTACTGCATTCCAGGCATCTAACGTCTCTGATCGTGCAACGTTGTTTCGCGCGAGCGCACTCCATCGATCTGCAGGGCCTTATATCAGGGTATTCGCCCGAGGCAATTCAGTTCTGGATTCTCCGTTCCTGATTGGTCCAGGACTGCTGGTAGGACATGCTTTGGAATAGGAAGGAGTCTGTCGTATGAAGCGTACGCTAGGAGCGCTCGCAGTGCTGCTGTTCATCGCCACCTTGGCGATAGCTCAGCAATCGCAATTCCCCATGGCCGCCAATCCATCGCCGGAGGCCAACACCAACGGCGAGACCGTGGTGATCTATCAGCCCCAGGTCAATTCGCCGTCATCGATGGCTGCCAACGAGGCGGCATCGCCTTCTCTCGCAGGCTGGCGTTATGAGGAATGGCGCTACGATGTCGAGAAAAACTTTGAATCGACGTTTCCAGTCGCTGACAACCCATCGGTTGGCGCGCCCGCCGAAACCGCTCCGTTCACGGAGCACCATCGGATCGGCGGTGAATCGCCGTTTCCAGCCGGGGCCAACCCGAACGCGAATCAGTGATTCGGCAGCGATGCCCCGTGTAACCGCCTGGCCCGTGTGTGCCTAGCGTGGCCTAGAAGGTTACAGCCTTTGGCGCGCGGCACACATCGACCGCCTCGCGGACGGCCTGTTCCAATCGCGAAGCCGAGGCGGCATCGCCATCGAATTCCAACCGGAAGGACGGGAGTCGCTTCGGACTCGCACTCGTGCAGTCGGTGACGATTCCGTCCTTGTTTTTTGTACTGCATCTGGAAGTGGAGTAAACGCAATTCTCATTCACTTTACAGGGCAACACTAGATAGGACTTTTGCAGTTCAATGCCGTAGGGGTCAAGCGCTCCCAGCGAGAACAGAAGCGTCTCCGTGCGGGTGGTGGCGTCTCCAAAATTACTCACCACGCGAACCGAAAACTCAGCCCGGCAATCTTCCATCTTCTCCAACCGCGTACTCCAGTGATACGCATCCTGTCCGAGTACCCGGTCGCCGTGGCCTTCGAGCTCTGTCTGAATCGCCGACGCCAACTGCGCGAACGAGCGGGAACCTGCTTCTTCAGCCGGTTGCGCAAACAGCAGCGCCGTTAACAAAGGCAGTCCCAAGGCGAGCCAGTACGATCGCTTCATGCAGTGTCCGTGAACTAAATTGAGGAGAGCACCCCAATTATCCGGCTTCTCGCATCAATCAGCAAGCCAGCTTCAGGGCAAAATAACGCGTTGAATGTACCTTTCACGGGACAGTGACCGCGCTCACTGTGGAAAATTCCATTACGACGTATGATAGACGTAGACCGAACAATCGAACCAAACACTACCGCGCTCCCCAACGCGTGGTAGCTGCACGGATCAAGAAGCGAGCGCTACCCATGGAAACAGGAACGCGGCGATACGTAGTTTCGATACAGGCGCAGTCTTTCCGCAAGAAGACGCGCTACCACTGGATGATCTGCTGGGAAAACAATCCCGATGAATTAGTCTCCTGGGGCCACGCTCCAACCATGGAGTTGGCCGAAACTGAAGCCAGCAACGAGGTCAAGGACTTGACCTCTGGACTGACGCAGGGCGGAAAGGTCGCCAGCACCAGCTACTCGGCCATTCACCACTGCTAATCAGCCTCCGGCGCGCGAGACAACAAAGCCTTTTCGCAGGTGCCCGCCGGTTTACCGGCTCCGAAGCACACCGGCGAGAGGCCAGGAATTTTCAGCCGTAAATTCTAGTCCACCTCATGCTTGGCCGTGTACCCATCGCGCGTCAGCACCTGGTACTTGAGTTCTTTGCCCTTCTGATCTTTCACGATCAGCGGCTTGTCCGTGCCCGGCTGCACCACCTGCACTTTCAGTTTGCGGTAGGTGCCGTCCCGCTTGGTGTTGGTGGGGCGATAGGTAATGGTGTACTGGTTGCGCACCGCGGCTCCAATCTCGCGGAAATCATCCGGCAACTCGGCCTCGAAGCGCGGGCTGAACCAGCGTCCGCCAGTCATCTTGGCGAACGTACTCATCTCATTATCGGCCTGCAGATAGTCCATATTGCGCAGGGCTGCCGACATTCCCCCGCGCGACTCCATGTAATTCCGCCACAGGAAGCCGGTGCTGATCGTGTAGATCGTCACGTTGGGCGTGGCCTTGATTTTTTTCAGAACCTTGTCGTAAGTGATTCGGCTGAACGTATCCAGCCCGCTGCTGATCAGAATCACTTCCTTGCGGCCATCAATCCGGTCCAGCCGGTCGAGGGTATCGTAGAGTGCGTCGAATAAGTTGGTGTCGCTGAAGCCGGGGATGCGCAGCGTGTTCAGCGCGCCATAGATCGCCTGCTTGTCCGAGGTGAAGTCCACCAGAATGCTCGGCTTCAAATCGTAACTGATGACCGAAACATAATCGTTCTTCTGCATCTGATCGGTAAACGCATAGGACGCACGCAGCGCGTCATAAAGGAATTGCCGGCGGCTCACCTGGAAGGCCGGAGTGGAGGCGAACTCCACCAGCAGCACTGCCGTATAGCCTGCCTTGGTCAGGCCAAAGGTCTGGATCGGCTGCACGACATTGTCCTCCAGTATGCGGAACTGTTCCTTCTGTAGTCCCGGAATAAACTGACCATCCTTGCTCAGCACCAATGCGTCCACTGAAACCAGCGGAACGTCCACATTGATCGAGTAGCTCGGCATTCCCTCGGTCGGCTTGGGCGCGGGCGGCGGGGCAGGCGGCCCCGGTTGCCGGTCAGGATTCACCTTCGGGATCGCATACGGTCCACTATCGCTCTCCGGACCACCGGCCTCGGGAGGTGCCGCCTGCTTCTGCCCACTCTGTTGGCCGCTTGAGTCCTGCGTGGACGACGCCCCCGTCTGCGCCAGCAACCCTTGCGACGCAAAGGTCAGGCAAAAGGCAATCAGGGTCAGCCATCGGATCAGGCTACCGCGTGTGGCTCCGGACGCAACACTTCGTTCTGACATGACGATAATGTCCCCGCAGACTCCGGCAGAGTCTTTGTAAGTATAGATGCATATTCTTCAATTTCGTGATTTCAGTCGACCCGCCACGGCCGCCCATCCTGCCCGAAATTAAGTCGAACAAACAACTGAAATGATAAATCCACACAAGTGATCCACTGCGGGAATCGGCACACGCCCGCAGAATCGCCGCACTCCCGCGCCCTCTCGCCAGCGCCCCTCTGGCAATCTCCGTTGCCAACCCGACGCATCCTATCGTATGTGGACCGTGAACACTGAAATCCCCCGGTTCGCAGTAAGGAGCAACAATGAAAGTTCGCTCGATGTTGGTCGCACTTCTTGCCGTGGCGTTGCTGCCCACCATAGCCAGTGCCCATCCCCGCTCCGCAAGCTCCGCGGCACTGCCGTCCGCGGCAGCGCTCCCGCAGGATCACGATTGGGAACACCACGATTGGGAGCATGACAAGCGTTTCGAGGGACGCAGCCCCGGATACCGGCATGGCTTCCGCGACGGCTCCGACGATGGCCACAGAGATCGCGACGCCGGTCGCAAATTTCACTTTGGCCCTGGCTGGAAGCATCCCGATCGCGGCTACCGTCCGGAATTCGGCGACAAGCACGAGTACGAACACGAGTATCGGCACGGCTACGAAGACGGCTACAAGGACGGCTACCACTGACCTCGATCCTCGGTTTCATGAGGAACCCAGCCCGGATTCCGTCCGGGCTGGCGCTTACTCCCCACCATCCATACAGCCGCCAACCATTACCTTTTCTGCCACTGGCGGACTCAGGTGAAATGATCAGTTGAGCAATCCTTTGCAACCATTGCCAAAGGGTAACAACCGGATGCCAAAAATTATCTGACGAGTCAATCGTTGCACCAATCCTCTGCCTCTCAGCGGCAGCGAACAGGCAGACTCGTTTTCCGCCTTTTCACCGGAAGAACTTTGATTCCGAGGCTTCGGCGCGGTGCTTCTATAATTCACACATGCGCTTTGAGCTTTTCATCGCCGCCCGCTATCTTCGCGCCAAGCGCCGCCAGGCGGTCATCGGAGTCATCACCGCCATCTCCGTGCTGGGAGTTGCCGCCGGCGTCGCCTCGCTGATCATTGCGCTCGCCATCAACAATGGATTTCGCCAGGATCTGCAGGAACGTCTGCTCGGCACCACTTCGCACGTCAACCTGATGCGCGTGGAAAACGACGGCATTCACGACTGGCCGGCGCTGCAACAACGGCTGGAAAAGCTTCCTCATGTGCAGGCTGCCGCGCCCGCCATCTACGAGCAGGTGCTGATTTCACGGGGCGCGCGCGCCGGAGGCGCGGTTCTGAAGGGCATCGTTCCGGCCGATGAGCGCCGCGTCACCGCCTTGTTAGACACGGTTCACGAAGGCAGCGCGCGAAGCCCTGACGGACGCGCAACAGCGCGCGGCAAATCAATCCACGGTTCAATCGACGGGGCTATCAGAAAGCCAAGCCAGCGCGCCGGACTCCGATCCATCTTCGCTACAAGGCGCGGCAGACCGCATCGCGGCGATGCCGCCCATCGTGCTCGGCAAGGATCTGGCACAGGCCCTTGGAGCGACCGTGGGCTCGGTGGTTTTGGTCACCAGTCCGCAAGGTGAGTTGACGCCCTTCGGCATGGTGCCGCGCTATATGCGATTCAAGGTTGCCGGAATCTTTCAATCGGGATTCTACGATTACGACTCGACGTGGGCGCTCTGTTCGCTGGGCGATGCGCAGCAGCTGTTCAGCCTCGGCGACATTGCCAGCGTGCTCGAATTCAAGGTGGACGACATCTACAACGCTCCCGCCATTGGCAACCAGATCGAAGCCGCCGCCGGCAAAGGCTTCCAGACGACGAACTGGATGGAGCAGAACCGCGCCCTGTTTCGCGCACTGCGCCTGGAGCGGGTGGTTACGTTCATCACCATCGGGCTGATTGTCTTCGTCGCGGCGCTCAACATCCTGATCTCGCTGATCATGATGGTGATGGAAAAAACGCGTGACATCGCGGTGCTGGTCTCGATGGGGGCGCGCCGCGAGCAGGTACGCCGGATCTTCATCTGGCAGGGGCTGCTGATCGGCATCATCGGCACATCGCTCGGGCTGATTGTGGGCTACACGGTAGCCATTCTCGCCGGGCACTACCACTGGATTTCGCTCTCGGCGGAGGTGTACGCCATCGACTACGTTCCGTTCGCCCCGCGTGCTATCGATGCGGCGCTGGTGGCGGTGGTTTCGCTGGCGGTCAGCTTGATTGCCACGGTGTATCCATCGCAATCGGCGGCCCGCGTGTTGCCGGCCGAGGCCTTGCGCTACGAGTAGGCTTCACCTCCTCAATTGGGTATGCATTTCGGAACAGAGCAGCCGAACGCTGCCGTCAGACCGCCGCGACGTGATCTAATCGAGGGTGTAAACTGCCGTCTACGCACGAAAGCGCGCTCGGCCGGAGAACATCCTCTCGTAAGCGCGTGAATTTGCACCAGGGAGAACACGGGTTGCATCCAATAAAGGACGACGAGATCCTCCGAGTAGAGGCTCTCCGCAAGGTCTATCGATCCGGCACTACGGACCTTGTGCTCTTTGACAACCTGTCCTTTCAGGTGCGTGCAGGTGAAATGCTGGCGATTGTAGGCCAAAGTGGCGCGGGAAAGTCTTCCCTGCTCCACATTCTGGCGGCATTGGACACGGCGACCTCGGGTGAGGTTTACTTTTCCGACACGCGTTTAACGTCGCTTTCCGAGGAGGCGGCGGCCGAGTTCCGCAACCGCCAGATCGGGTACGTGTGGCAGTTTCACTATTTGTTGCCTGAGTTTACGGCGTTGGAGAACGTAGCGATGCCCCTGTATTTACGCGGCGAAAACCGAAGCAAGGCTGAGGCTATGGCGGCCAAGTGGTTGGGCGAGGTTGGACTTGCCGACCGTGGGCATCATCGCTCGGGCGAGCTTTCCGGGGGTGAGCAGCAGCGGGTCTCGCTGGCAAGAGCGCTGGTGACGGCTCCCAGGGTGTTACTGGCCGACGAACCGACCGGCGATCTGGATAACCGCACGGCGGAGTCGGTCTTCGAGCTAATCTCCAGACTTCACGATAGTTACCGGCTAACGTCGATCATCGTGACTCACAATCTTGCCTTTGCGCGGCGCTGCAGTCGTATTCTCTCTTTGGAGTCAGGCGCGGTGCGCGAGATATCACCGGAGTCTTTATCGTCTTCTTAGGGTTTATTTATCTTAGCTACATCGGCGGTTTAGTGGCATAGTGGCGTGATACGCAGACAACACCGAGAGCAGCATTTGCCGCAATTTTGGCGGCGGTAAAGGGCAGGGTAGGCTTTTTAACTCCAGTTGGCGTCAAAGCCAGCTGGTCAGGGTCCGGGTTCGGATTCTATCGTGGTCCACGGGAGAACGGTTCTTCCGGAGGAACCAGGGGCGACGCAGGGAGATAGTTTCCCGTCACCGGTAATGGCCGGGACGGAGGGGCTTGGAGACACACAATGTTTGAACGGTACACCGAAAAAGCAAGGCGCGTGATCTTCTTTGCACGTTATGAAGCCAGTCAGTTTGGCTCTCCGTATATTGAAACGGAGCACCTTCTGCTCGGTCTGCTGCGCGAAGACAAAGCGCTGACCAACCGCTTCCTTCGCCAGCATTCGTCGGTGGACTCGATTCGCAAGCAGATTGAAGCCCACACGACAATTCGCGAAAAGGTTTCGACCAGCGTGGACCTGCCACTCAGCAATGAGTGCAAGCGGGTGCTGGCCTATGCCTCGGAAGAAGCCGAGCGGCTCAGCCACAAGCATATTGGCACCGAGCATTTGCTGCTGGGACTGCTGCGCGAAGAAAAATGTTTTGCCGCCGAGATTCTCGCCGAGCGCGGGTTGAAGCTCGCGGCCATTCGCGAGGAGTTGCAGCGCACCACGCAGGAGAAGGTGCAGCAGCAGCCGCAACGCGCCGCCAATCGTGAATCCTCCCTGCTGGCGGAGTTCTCGCGCGACCTGACGCAGGCCGCCATGGAGAACCAGCTCGATCCGCTGGTGGGCCGCGACGGCGAGGTGGACCGTACGATTCAGATTCTGTGCCGCCGCACCAAGAACAACCCGGTGCTGATCGGCGAACCCGGCGTGGGCAAGACCGCGATTGTCGAAGGTCTGGCGCAGCGCATCGCCGATGGTGAAGTGCCTTCGTTCCTGGCGGACAAGCGGGTGCTGGCCCTGGATCTTTCGTTGATCGTTGCCGGCACGAAGTATCGCGGGCAGTTTGAAGAGCGGCTCAAAACCATCATGAAGGAGCTGATCGAAAATCAGAACTCGATCATCTTCATCGATGAGTTGCACACCTTGGTGGGAGCAGGCTCGGCGGAAGGATCGCTCGATGCGGCCAATATCCTGAAGCCTGCGTTGTCGCGCGGCGAGATTCAATGCATCGGCGCCACCACGCCCGGCGAGTACCGCAAGTCAATCGAGAAGGATCGTTCGCTCGAGCGCCGCTTCCAGTCGGTCAAAGTGCCGCCGCCGAACGAGCCTGATTCGGTGAAGATCCTGATGGGCATCAAGGACCGGTATGAGAAGTTCCACGCCGTCAGCTACACCGACGAGTCGATCAACTTCGCGGTCTCGCATTCCAGCCGCTACATTCCGGATCGCTTCCTGCCGGATAAGGCCATCGATCTGATCGACGAGGCGGGGGCACGCGTGAAGCTGCGCCAGTCGGCTCTGCCGGAGGAGATCACCGAGGTTCAGAAGCGGATCAAGTTCATCGTTCATCGCATGGAAAACGCGATTGCGAATCACGAATTCGAGAAGGCGCGTTTCTACTCGGACGAGGAGCGCAAGGAGCGCGAAAATCTGCGGGTGTTGCGCGAGAAATTCCATCTGGATGAAAGCTCCACGGGAATTGTGCAGCGCGAGGATATTGAGGAAGTGGTCTCGCGCTGGACCGGAGTTCCGGTGGCTGCGATCAAGGAAGAAGAGTCGCAGAAGTTGCTGCGCATCGAAGAGGAGCTGCACAAGCGCGTGATCTCGCAGGAGAAGGCGATCAGCGCCCTCGCCCGGGCGATCCGCCGCTCGCGTGCCGGACTGAAGAATCCATCACGGCCGATTGGCTCGTTCCTGTTCCTCGGCCCCACCGGCGTCGGCAAAACCGAGGCGGCGCGCACCTTGGCGCAGTTCATGTTCGGCAGCGAGAAGAGCCTGATTCGCTTCGATATGTCGGAGTACATGGAGAAGCATTCGGTGAGCAAGTTGATCGGCTCGCCTCCGGGCTATGTGGGCTATGAAGAAGGCGGACAGCTCACCGAGCGGGTGAAGCGCGCGCCTTATTCGGTAGTGCTGCTGGATGAAATCGAGAAGGCGCATCCGGATGTGTTCAACATTCTGTTGCAGGTCTTTGAGGATGGACAGTTGACGGATGGCCTCGGCAACACCGTGGACTTCAAGAATGTCATTCTCATCATGACCTCCAACATCGGCGCGCGTCACATGATTAAGCGCGAGGGTCTCGGCTTCTCTTCGAACAAGGAAGAGAACATCAGCGACAAGGTTGAAGAGATGGTGAAGAGCGAGGTCAAGAAGACGTTCAACCCCGAGTTCCTCAACCGCGTGGATGAAGTCGTGATCTTCAACGCCCTCAGCGAACACGATCTGAACCAGATTGTGGAGCTGATGGTGACGCAACTGAATCACAACCTGGCGCAGAGAGCGATCACCATCACGGTGACCGAAGACGCCCGCAAGTGGATTCTGGACAAGACCATCACGGACCGCAGCTACGGGGCTCGTCCGTTGCGCCGCGCGCTGCAGAAGTTCGTCGAAGACCCGCTGTCAGAGGCGCTGATCCAGGGCAGCATCAAAACCCGTCCGGCGTTTGTCGAGGTCTATCTCGACAACAACCAACTCTTCTACCGCGAAGTGGGCGAAGAGAAGACCGACGGCGCGCTGCTCTGCAACCACTAACCCGCATCGCCGGTGAAATGAGGAAACGCCGCCGTTCATCCGGCGGCGTTTCTATTGGTGCCGCATTGCGTTGAGTTGAGTTGCGCTGCTGGCAACTCAACTCAACGGCGCATTGTTTTATTGTGAGAATGGCTGCCTGCTTAGGTGATTGCTGAAACTTTTACCATTGTTCGTCATCTATTTAGGTATGGAATTGCTCGTTTATTCGGCACCGTGGTGCCCGGACTGCTGCGAAGCAAAACGCTTCCTCGACCGGCACGAAATCCCCTACCAGGAGATCGATATTGAGACCACGCCCGGTGCCGCCGATGACGTGATCCGTAATACAGGGAAGCGCGGCATTCCGCAGTTTGTGGTCAACGGTACATGGGTGCAGCCCTATCGCGCTGGCGAGGGTTTTCTCTACGAAGAGATGAGCGAACTACTCGGCATCCCGGAAAGTTAAGCTTTGCGGTTGGCACGACCGGCTTCCTTTTCCGCCGGAGCAAGAGACATAGAGAAGAGGACCTCCTGTTAAGGCCGGGACACACCCGGCCTTGTTTTTTGCCGGGCGCAAATTCCAAATCTTGCGCGCCGACATTGTTACAATAAGAAGTTCAGCCCTCACTCAATGTTCGTAAGGAGATTGCCTTGATTGCTCGTTATACGCGCCCGGAGATGGGCCTGATTTGGAGTGACGAAAACAAGTTCCGTACCTGGTTGCAGGTGGAAGTCGCCGCCAGCGAAACCCTCGCCGAGGCGGGCATCGTCCCCAAGTCCGCTGCCCGCGCCATCCGCGTGAAAGGCGCGGCCTTTGAAGTTGCCCGGATTCACCAGGTGGAGGCCGAGGTGAAGCATGACGTCATCGCCTTCACCACGGCAGTGGCGGAAAAGGTTGGTCCCGAGTCGCGCTGGCTGCACTACGGACTAACGTCGAACGATGTGGTGGACACCGCGCAGGCGTTGCTCGTACAGCAGGCTTCGGTCCTGCTGCGTGCCGGCATCGAAAAATTTCTGGTGGTGTTGGAGCGCCGCGCGTTGGAGTTCCAGCACACTCCGCAGATCGGGCGCACCCACGGGGTTCATGCCGAACCGATTACCTTCGGCTTGAAGATTGCCAACTGGTTCAGCGAAATGCAGCGCAACCTGGAGCGCTTTGACTTTGCCACCGAACAGATGCGGGTGGGCAAACTCAGCGGCGCGGTGGGCAATGGCGCGCACCTCGATCCGAAATATGAGGAGTTGATCTGCGAACGACTGGGATTGGTTCCGGCGGCGGTTTCCTCGCAGGTGATACAGCGCGACCGCCATGCCTTCTACGTTGCCACGCTGGCGATTGTGGCCTGCACGCTGGACAAGATTGCCACGGAAATCCGCCACCTGCAGAAGACCGAGGTGCGCGAGGCCGAAGAGTTCTTCAGCGAAAAACAGAAGGGCTCTTCCGCCATGCCGCACAAGCGGAATCCGGTTACCTGCGAGCAGATCTCCGGGTTGTCGCGGGTGATTCGCGGCAACGTGCAGCCGGCATTTGAAGACGTCGCACTCTGGCATGAGCGCGACATTTCGCACTCTTCGGTGGAGCGCATCATCCTGCCCGACTCGACGATTCTGCTCGACTATCTGCTGGCCAGAACCACCAATCTGGTGGACACCCTGCTGGTGTATCCGGAGCGCATGTTGCGCAATCTGCACTCGACCGGCGGCCTGGTCTTCAGCGGCCAGCTTCTGCTCGATCTGGTGGAGGCCGGCGTGCTCCGCGAAGACGCCTACCGCATTGTGCAGCGCAATGCCATGCAGGCGTGGCGCGAGGAGAAGAACTTTCGCGAGCTGGTCTGCTCCGATCCGGAGATTACCTCGCGGGTGCAGAAGAAGACGCTGGACCGCGCCTTCGACCTCGAACCGCCAATTGCGGAATGTGGACAAAATTTTCAAGCGCGTATTTCCGAAGATGAAATTCGGCTCGATCCACGCCCAAGCGCATACATCCAAGGCAAAGCAGCACGCCTAGGAAAATTCTATCTACTGATTTTGACAGGCGCAGCCAGGTCGGGGCTTTCGCCAATTAGCAGAAAAGCAGCCGTGCAGAACGGCAATAGGCAGTAACATAGTCGATCAGCATGACGCCCATTCTTGACGCCATCCATTCTCCCGCGGACGTAAAGCGCTTGTCGCTTCCCGAGCTCATCCAGCTCGCCGAAGAGATTCGCAGCGAACTCATCACGGTGCTCGCCCGCACCGGCGGGCATCTTGGCCCCAATCTCGGCGTGGTCGAGCTGACCATCGCCATGCACTACGTCTTCGACACGCCCAGCGATCACTTTCTTTTCGACGTGAGCCACCAGGCGTACGTGCATAAGCTGCTTACCGGACGGCGCGACCGCTTTGCGACCATCCGCACTCCGGGCGGGCTGAACGGCTTTATGCTGCGCACGGAGAGCGAACATGACTGCTACGGCGCAGGACACGCCGGCACGGCGCTTTCAGCGGCGCTGGGCATGGCCGTGGCGCGCGACAAGATGGGCGGCAAAGAGCACGTGGTGGCGCTGGCGGGAGACGCGGCCTTCACCTGCGGCATCACCCACGAGGCGCTCAACAATATCGCCTCGCAGACCAAGCGCCTGATCATCGTGCTGAATGACAACAAGTGGTCGATCGACAAGAACGTCGGCGCCATCGCCAGCTACTTCAACAAGATTGTCACCAGTCCGCAGTACCACCGGCTCTACGAACGGGCGGCCAAGCTGGTGGAAAAGGTCGGCGGCAAATCCGCCGCGCAGGTTGCGCGGAAGGCCGAAGAGGCCGCCAAGAGCATGCTGTGGCCGTCGGTCATCTTCGAGGAGTTCGGGCTGAAGTACTACGGGCCGGTCGACGGGCACGATATCGCAACGCTGATCCGGACGTTCCAGTTTCTCAAGACCCTGGATCGCCCGGTGCTGTTGCACGTCATCACCCAGAAGGGCCGGGGCTTTGAGCCCGCCGAGGAGAAGCAGAAGAAAGTTCCACGGACTGGGACCCTACAATCCTGAGACCGGCGAGACCAAGCCGCTGGCCCAGCGCACCTACTCGGAGGTCTTTGCCGACTCGCTCACCAAGCTTGCGACCGGCAATAACCGGGTCATCGCGATTACCGCGGCCATGCCCAACGGCACCGCGCTCGACCGCTTCCGCGCCGTGCATCCGGACAAGTATTACGACGTGGGCATTGCCGAAGAACACGCGGTTCTGTTCGCCGCCGGAATGGCGACCAAGGGATTCAGGCCCTTCTGCGCCATCTATTCCACCTTCCTGCAGCGCGGCTTTGATCAGATTGTGCACGACGTCTGCCTGCAGAATCTGCCCGTGGTCTTCTGCATGGATCGCGGCGGCCTGAGCGGAGACGACGGCCCGACGCATCACGGCCTCTTCGACATCAGCTACCTGCGCGGCATTCCCAACATCGTCCACATGAGCCCCAAGGACGAAGACGAACTCGCCGACATGCTGTTCACGGCCATGCAGCACGATGGCCCGTCCGCAGTGCGCTATCCGCGCGGCGTTGGCCCGGGCACGCCGGTGAAGGAGCAGCCCGTGGCGATTCCGATCGGCGAGGCCGAATTGCTGGAGCACACCGGCAATGACCGCGTCGCTATCTTCTCGCTGGGAGCCATGCTGCCGCTGGCGCGCGAGATTGCCGGCGCGCTGGCCTTGGAGGGCGTAGCTGCGGCGGTGATCAACGCGCGCTTTGCCAAGCCGCTCGATGCCGCGATGATCGCGCGATTTGCGCGCTCGGCTGAAATCCTGGTGACGCTGGAGGACCATGTGCTGGCGGGAGGCTTCGGCAGCGCGGTGCTGGAAGAGCTGAACCGCCTGGGGCTGAGCACGCCGGTGCTGCGCATCGGCTGGCCCGACCAGTTCATTGAACACGGCAAGCCGGACGATCTGCGCAAGAAATACGGCCTGACCGCGGAGGCCGCGCTGGCACAACTGCGGCAGCACCTGGGCATTCCGGTTTAGTAGAACTCGTGCGCATAACCAGAAGTCGGAAGCCGCGAGGCATTCCCTTTTGCTTCAAGCCGATCATTACTTGTGATCGAGCAGCGACCCCGGAGGCGGCAGCATCACGGCGGGCAGCACGGCCTGCCTTGGCAGCCTGCTGCGAGGTGAACTCGGGGCCGTATTTTTCCAGCAGCACCGGAACCAGCGCGCCTTCGGCTTCCTTGACGAAGGTCATGGTGCCTTCCTCGTTGAGGTCGATGCGGATGAAGTCTCCGAGCCTGACCTGCGCGGTGGCCACCAGATTCGCCAGCGGGAAGACGATGTTCTTCTCGATGGCGCGCTTGAGGTGGCGGGCGCCATACTTGGGATCGGTTCCCTCCTGCAGCAGCAGCGCCTTGACGCGGGGCGTGCAACTGAAGACGAACTGGTTGTTTCCCGGTGGCCTGCAGAATGCGCTGCTGCACCAGTCCGAGTTCAATCTCCAGAATCTTCTCCAGATGCTCGCTGGCGCAAGGTTTTGAAAACCACGATCTTATCGATGCGGTTCATGAACTCCGGAGAGAACTTCCGGCGCGCGGCATCGACGGCGGTGCGGTTCATCTTGTCGTCAATCTTGTTGTCGATCACTCCGCTGGGCTGAGCAAAGCCCATGTTGCCGTTGAGCAGTTCGTTCATCTCTCCGGCGCCCAGGTTCGAGGTGAGAACGATCAGGCACTGGGAGAGATCGACGCGGCGGTTGTCGCCGAGGGTGAGCGTGGCTTTGTCCAGAATTCCGAGCAGGAGCTGCCACAGTGCGTCGCTGGCCTTCTCGATCTCGTCAAAGAGCAGCAACGAGAGCTTGAGCCGGTCGGTGTGCCACTGGTTCAGCGCCTCCTGGGTGAGCAGGGGATGGGTTTCGCGGTGTCCGAGATAGCCTGGGGGCGAGCCGATCAGCTTGGCGATCTCATGCGAATGCTGGAATTCAGCGCAGTCGATCTTGACGATGGCGCGAGAATCTCCGAAGAGCGCCTCGGCAACGGCTTCCACCACGCGGGTTTTGCCCGAGCCGGTTGGCCCGAGAAAGAGGAGGTTGCCGACCGGACGCCCGGGGGCGTTCAGGCCCGCCAGAAACATCTGGTAAATCTCGGTAACTTTTTCGACTGCATCGTCCTGGCCGACAATCTTGCGCCGAATGGCATTGTCGAAATCCTGCGCGTCGCTGGAGCGGCGGGAGGGGTCAAGAGTCGCATTCAATCCGGTTTTCATATGTCTGACCCTTAAACTTTCGGGAACCGCCTCCATGCATCGGAGGATAGTTCCTGAGATGGAGAACGGGAGTGCCGCGTTGTATCGGCTGACTTGAGACTCTGCCGAAAGCCGAGAATGCACTCACCGACAGCTTACGCTCATCCCCACCTCATGAAGGTTAGATGCAGAAGCGCGAAAAAAGGACGCAGCTAGCCGCACGCGGGACGCCAACCAGACCCGAATCACATTTAATTACCTCAAAAAATAATATTTCAGGAACTCAGGTGATTCTACCTTCCTTGCAGACCAGAGATGCGTGCTAGTATCCGCTCAGATTCAACTCTGGATTGCGCAACCATGTCTCGGAAGTCGGTTTCTCTGTCGGTTCTCACCTTTGCCGTTGGTTCTACTTGCGGTATTTGCAGTTATTGAAAAACTTCCGCTACGCGCGCGCGCCGTCGCCCGGATGGCGACGCAACCGGCACCGCCGCTGGCCTGCGCCGGACAGTCAAGACCGGCACCAGCAGTGGTGCAACCCGGCGCGCATATCGCCGCCGGAGACCAAACTGCACACGGTGGCCAAGGGAGAAAGCGTGCCCGGCATCGTGCACCATTATCTGCCGCTGACGACCTTTCTTGACGGGCAGCGAGTTGGAGAAGGCAATACGCGCGGCCAATCCGGAGATCAAGGGGCTCTGGCCCAAGCCGGGCTCGGAGATCGTGATCCCCTCGTACAAGGAAAACTGGGCGGAGAAGCCGGTGCTGATCTCGAAGAACTTCGAGGTGCGCGCGGTTTACCTGACGGGTACGATGGCGGGCAGCGCCAAGGGACTCGACATCATTCGCACGTGGCGCGAGGCAGGCGGCAACAGCGTGGTCTTCGACATCAAGGATTCCGACGGCTCGGTGAGCGTTCCGACCGGATTGCCTCTGGCGCCGGAGCAGAAAAGCTATCCGATCCGCAATTTGCCGAAGTTTACCGGCTTTCTCCACTCCCAGGGACTGCACGCCATCGCACGCATCGCGATCTTCCGCGACGAAGCGCTGGTGACCAAGCATCCGGAGCTGGCGGTGCAATCGCGCCGCGGCGGAGCATGGCGGGAGAACGGAAAGCTGGTCTGGACCGACTCCTCCAACCCAAAGGTTTGGGAGTACAACATTGGCCTGGCAAAGTTCGCGGCGGCCAACGGAGCAGACGAGATTCAGTTTGACTACGTGCGCTTTCCGGCCGAAGGCGACCAGAAGGATGCGAAGTTTCTGCTTTGAGGCCGAGCATCCGGACTGGAAGCGCGCCGACGCCATTACGAACTTCCTGAAGCAGGCGCAAGCGGAACTGAAGCCCTCGGGCGTACTGTTTTCGCTGGATGTTTTCGGCGTGATGGCCTGGCAGCGGCCGATCGATCTTGTCGCACACCGGGCAGGATATTCCGCAGATGGCGAAGTATTGCGACGTGATGTCTCCGATGATCTATCCCTCGCACTTCTTTGGCATGGACGGCTACAGCGTCTCCGGGAGACGCGCCGGAGCACTTCATCGGCGAGTCGATGGAGCGCTTCCAGAAGGTGACGGCCGACAGCGGAGTGGTGCTGCGTCCGTGGCTGCAGGCCTTTGGCTGGAGGACCAAGAGCTATTCGCCGGAGTACATACGCATCCAGGTTGCGGTCTCGCGCAGCAAGGGCGGCCAACGGCTTTCTGTTCTGGAACGCGAACAACGATTACAGCAAGCCGTACTCGGCGATGCCGGAGATGCGCCAGGACAAGGCAAAGTACTTCCGTGGCGACGAGGTGAAGAGCTACGTGGAAACCGCGGCAGCAGACCAACGGCAGCGGAACGCCGCAAATTAGCTAGCGCGAGCGCATCCGCCGGACCGAGCAGAACGCGTCACGGAGCAGCTGGGTTTGCACTCTGACGTGCCGACGCATATAATTGACTGGGTTTCCGATGTCTTGCGACTGGTAGTCCCGTCCAATACGCGCTGGTTGCCTATGTAAAGAAGCGAACTGGGAGAGTTTGTGGAGGAGCTGCGCCGCGAACTGCATCCGGTGCATGCCCATCTGCCGACTCATCTGACGGTGTTGCCGCCACGTCCATTGCAGGGATCGGAAGAGGATGCGGTGGCCATGCTGCGCCAGATGAGCGCGCACGGTTGCGCCCTTCCAGGTGGAACTGGGCGAGGTGGAGAGCTTCCTGCCGATTACTCCGACGGTGTTCATCCGGGTGAGCCACGCGGGATACAGGATGCGCGAGTTGCACGACCTGCTGAACCGCGACGGACTGGCCTTCACCGAAACCCTCCCCTACATGCCGCACGTTACGGTTGCCAAATTGGACAGCAACGAGCGCGCCGAGGAAGTGCTGCGAGACCAGCAAGACGCGCTGGGAGAATTACCCCGGCTCGCACCGCATTCCGGTCGAACGCCTGACCTTTGTGCGCGGACAGCGAACACACCTGGACCGACCTGGCCGAGATCGACCTCTCGGCCTCCGCCTGCGGTAATTGCCGCAAGCTGCCCTCCGCTGACGCCTCAGCACGAGTGGACATGACCGTCTTTCACATTGCAAATCCAATCGGTTCAAAGCCTAATGAGTCAGCGCGGCGCTGCTGGTGAACTGCGCCGAAACCTCCCCAACCGAAGTGCAGCGCGCGCGCGAATAGGGAGGCGTCGCGATGAGGTTACGATGCAAATTATTCGTGTATGGCGCTGGATATCTGGGAACCGTTCTCTCCGCATGCCTTGCGGATTTTGGAACGCCGATTGTGTGCTGCGATTCCGCAGAGGAGAAGATTCTGGATCTGACGCAAGGACGCATCGCCTTCTACGAAAAGAATCTGGAAGAGATCATCCGGCGCAATGTGCGGGCCGGAAGGCTGACCTACTCGACCGAGATCGAGTCGCAGGCCGCGCGCTCGCAGGTGATCTACCTGGCGCAGGATGACCCCGAGGAGACCGAAGCGATTGCGCTGAAGGTTGGCCGCCAGCGCACTGCCCGGAACTCTGCTGCTGATCTGCACTCCGACGCCGGTGGGAACGGCGGCACGCATTGCGCAGAAGCTGGGCGCGCTGGGCTACGACCTGACCGTGGTGGCGCATCCGCTCTCGCTCACCGAAGGCTGCGCGGTGGAGGACTTTAACTGGCCGGACCGGCTTCTATTCGGAACCAGCAACCCACAGGCAATAGCGACGCTGAAGATCATCTACCGTCCGCTGGTGATGCGCGGCACTCCGGTGATTGTGACCAATCCGGAGACAGCCGAACTGGTGCGCGAGGCAGCCACCGCTTTCATCGCCACCAAGATTTCATTCATCAACGAAATGGCCGCGCTCTGCGAACACGTGAACGCCGATGCGCTGGATCTCTCGCTGGCGCTGGGGCTGGACAAACGAATTGCGCCGCGCTGCCTGCAGGCCGGGGTGGGATGGGCGGCAGCTTTGTGGAGAGCGACATTGCCAGCCTGACCGCACTGGCGCAGCGCAAGGGAGTGGAGTTGCGGATGCTGGCGGCGGCGCAGGCGGTGAGCCAGCAACACGCCGAGCGCACCATGCGCAAGATCGCCGAAGTGATGCCGACCCTGCGCGATAAGCGAGTGGGATTGCTGGGGTTGGCCGTGAAGCCGCATACCAGTTCGGTGGCGGGCTCGGCCTCGGTTGCGTTGGCGCGGCAATTGGTGGAGAAGCGGCGCGGTGGTGCGCGCCTATGATCCGTTTGCGATGACTCACGCGGAACGGGAGTTGGAGCAGGTGGTGTCGCTCTGCGATTCGGCTTACATGGCCGCGGAAGGAGTGGACGCGCTGATTCTGGCCACCGGCTGGCCGGAGTTCCGCAGCCTGGACTTTGTGCGGATGAAGACATTGCTGCGCCGCCCCTTGATTGTGGATACGAAAAATCTGCTCGACTGCGACCGGCTGCGCGGCCTGGGCTTTGAGTACATGGGAATCGGGCGCATGGCCGCGCATAGCGGCGCCCGAAGCCTGGTCTTGAATGCGAACGGCTCGATGAATCCGGCCTGTTTTGGACAGCGTCCGAGCATGCCTTCCTGACGTCTATTTCCACAACACGCGGCCAGGCCGAAGCGGGAGCGCCGCGATGCGTCTGCTATAATCGAACTCGGTTCCATGGTGGGTATAGTTCAATGGTGGAACGCCGGTCTGTGGCACCGGATGGTGTGGGTTCGAGTCCCACTACCCACCCCAACGAACCTTTTAGTTTCAATCGTTTAGCTTACGCGAGGGTCCATTAAGGGTCCCAACCTACTGAATGGACCCGGTAAGCACTTCCAAAACCACCAAATCATTCGCGGTTCTCAGATTCTCCGGGACGCCCTGCGTATACACGTTCAGCGTCGTGCGAATATCTGCGTGCCGCAAAAGTTCCTGCTGTACCTTCACGTCCACCTGGAGATCGCGCAGCATCGAGGAGTAGCTGTGCCGGAAAGTATGCCAGCCAATGCCCCCAGCCCCGCCTTGATGGCCGCCTCTTTCATTTTTTTAGCAGCGTACTTCCAGGGCTGATACGTCCCACCGCTTTGGGGATTGGCGAAAATCCAATCGCCCGGCCCTGTCCATAGCGACCGATTGCGCTGTTCGCAGAGAGCAGACGCGAGCATCGGATGCAAAGGAAGAGTCTTGCCCGAGTAGGCGGTCTTCACCTCATCCACGCGATTGATCACAATGGAACGGTTGATGGGAAAGCCAATCTCCTCGCCTCCCCGCTTGGCCGCGAACTTGAACATGGTGAGCACGTCCCAAAGCCTGCTGGAGATGTCCTGGCACGGCGGCAGTGGCGTATCCAGCTGCCGAAACTGTCTTGGCGAACGCCGCGATAGTCATGGCGCCAGAATACTTGATCCAAGCTTCGGCGCAGATGTTGAGTCCGGGGCGAAAGGTAAAGGATGGATCGTTAAGGCTAACGAGCACGCCATCTGCTATAGCTTGGGCGCGGGAATATGTGGAAATCACTTCTCCAAAGACTTCTTCCATGCTGATCTCAGGCTCCTCTCGCATGGGCGTTGTGTTCAGCGCGTCCATGCGTATAGTTCGGTGTTCTGCCAACTTGACGGTTATATGATCAGACAGACATGTCGCCGGACAACTCAGAGCACACAGTGCGAGCGAACCAGCCAAGGACGGAGTTGGTTCACCTTCTTCCAAGCCATACGGCCTTTCAATCGCACCGGGACGATTCGCGATGCCTTGGCAGGATTTGAACTGGCGGCGATGAACATACCGCAAGCGCTGGGGTACACCAAGATTGCCGGCATGCCTGTGGTGACTGGGTTCTACACGCTGTTGCTGCCGCTTCTGGCGTTTGCAGTCTTTGGATCGTCTCGATACCTGGTGGTTGCTGCCGACTCCGCAACTGCGGCTATCCTTGCCGGTGGAATTTCTGGTATGGCTTCACCGGGCAGCGCAAGGTACGTAGCGCTCGCGGGAATGGTGGCACTGCTAACTGCAGTGTTTCTACTCCTGGCCCGCGTACTCGAGTTAGGTTTTTTGGCCGACTTTCTCTCTCGAACAGTTCTCGTTGGTTTCTTGACAGGCATGGGATTTCAAGTGGGAATTGCCGTGCTTGGCGAAATGCTGGGCATCGAGGTTCATTCCCGCAGAACGGTTGAACAACTCGTTCAGGTCCTGCGCGGGTTACCGCATGCACCCCCGGCAACCGCGCTTCTGTCCGCGATTGTCCTAGGAGGTATCTACTCCCTCCAACGGCTTATGCCCAGAGTGCCAGGCGCGCTCATCGCGGTGGCGGGCGCGATAACGGCCAGCGCGACTTGGAATTTCGCAGGGCACGGCATCGCTACCATCGGGCCACTCACCGGCGGCCTGCCGCATCTGGGCCTGCCCGAGGTGAATTGGAGAGACGTCGAGCCGCTGCTCTCCGTGGCGGCATCCTGCGTGGTCGTGATCATAGCCCAAAGCGCTGCTACGGCCAGAAGCTACGCGGCGCGTCACGAGCAGCGGTTAGATGAGAATGCGGACCTTCTCGGCCTGTCGGCGGCCAATGCGGCGGCAGCATTCAGTGGAACATTCGTGGTCAACGGAAGCCCCACCCAGACAGCCATGGTCGAAAGCTCCGGTGGGCGCAGCCAGTTGGCGCAGGTTGCGACAGCGGCGGTGGTTGCGGTGGTACTTCTTTTCCTAACTAAGCCGTTGCAGTATCTTCCGCGGTGCGTGCTGGGTGCCATCGTCTTCATCATCGCAATCAAACTCATCGATGTGCGTGGCCTCTGGAACATTCGCCGCGAGAGTCCCGGCGAGTCTCTGCTGGCGGTAACAACGGCGGCCGTCGTGGTGCTGGCCGGAGTCGAAGAGGGCATCGTGCTGGCGATGGTGCTGTCGCTGCTCCGGGTTGTGCGACACAGCTATCATCCCACACGGCAGTACTGGTTCAGGGCGAAGACGGAATATGGCAGCTGATTCCCGCCGTCCCGGGCGCGGTGACCGCGCCTGGGCTGGTGATTTTCCGCTTTGGCGCAAATCTTTTTTACGCGAACGCCAGCCGGTTTTCGGATGAGATTCTCGGCCTCGTGGGGCCTGCACCCTCGCCGGTTCGATGGCTGGTCGTCGATGCCGGAGCGATCACGAGTGTCGACTATACAGCCGCGTGGATTGTCCGGCAAATGCAGCAAGAGCTGAGCCGCCGAGGCACGGAGTTGGTATTTGCACACGTGCAGTCGGATCTGATGCCCGACTTAGAGCAGCATCACCTGACGGAGGCTCTCGGACAAAGCGGATTTTCGACTCCCTGCATGAGATGTTGGCGGCTTTCGCGAAACTCGGGACACCGGGGACACGGACCATATCCCTGATCGTTGAGCGGCCATAAGGGCGCGTGGTCGAGGCCGCGACTTTGATGATCGTGTACTCGCGTGCTTTTCGGTCCCACATCTTCCGGCAGATCGTCGCAGGCGCCCCGCAGCGTGGGAGCAAGCGTTTTCGTTCTCCGTGATTCTTTCCGCCAAACACTCCGTTTAGCAGAGCCGCCTCCGGCCGCGCTTTCAAAGTGCGGCTATTTTCTTCAGCCCCAATACGGCGACCCACCAACTCCACCATCAAGATCGCTGCTGCCATCCCGCAGGAGGCCCTCGGTGGACCATGCCTTTTCCAGGTGCATGAGCGCGCGCGATCCCTGACCCGGATCTGTATGCTGCGATTTCCCGCAAACATCGTGGTCATATTCGACCGTGGAGCTCTCACTTTATGACGAGATGTGGAACATCGGGCAACGCTTCCAAGAAAATGGAGCGAATCAACAGACAGGACGCTAAGAAAAATTCCTACTACCCGGCGTAGCGGTTTTCAGGACGAAGTTGCCAGCTGTCGTGCAGCTCGCGCCCTTGAGCGAAGTCGGTTACACGCACGGCACCCATTAGCTGCATACACAAAAAGCGAGAGAAACAATTCGAGAAGGCATTCATGCCGCGCAAATCGGTTGCGGAGATTTGAAGCACAGGCTCCATCGTTCCCTCATTCAGCGCACTTGCGCGTGGAGGCCACTGCCGTTCTGCAGCTGAGTTTCACGCAGATAAAAGACGCGACTCG